>NZ_JBWVQS010000006.1:0-258301 GCF_056642115.1 Aeromonas sp. 130281
GGGGGGGGGGTCGTGCCGGGGGGGGGGGGGGGGGGGGGGGGGGGCGGGGCGGGGGGGGGGGGTGGTGGGGTGCGCCCCCCCCCCCCCCCCGCCGCCGCGCCATGCCAGCTGATGCAGAGGGTGAGATTGCAGACGAGCAACAACGCCAGCAACAGCCGGGCGATGAGTTCTGTGGGCAATCTCGATGACAACATGGTGCATCTTTCCTGTGACGTATGGGCCGAATCTAAACCTTGCCGAAAGGTGAAGGTCAAGGCGTGGCAAACCCCCTCTGCCAAAGAGTTGATATGGATTAAGAAATGGCGGGATTGCGAACAAGAAAGCCCCCGCATGGGCGGGGGCTCAGGGTCAGGGTTTGGGGGGCTGGGCTCGCGACTCCGATCGCTTCATGATGAGGCGGAAGAAGAGCGGGATGAAGAAGATGGCGATAAAGGTCGCCGCCAGCATGCCGCCTATCACAGGCCAGCCGAGGGCATGGCGGCTGGCGGCACCGGCGCCGCTCGAGGTCACCAGCGGCACACAGCCGAGGATGAAGGCGAGCGACGTCATGGCGATGGGACGAAAACGCAGCCGCGCCGCCTCCAATGCCGACTCGAGGAGACTCATTCCCTCCTCGTGCTTCATCACGGCGAACTCCACTATGAGGATGGCGTTCTTGGCGGCAAGGCCGACGAGGGTCACCAGCCCTATCTGGAAGTAGACGTTGTTGGTCAGCCCCACAGTCCAGGTGGCGAGCAGGGCGCCGAACAGGGCGAAGGGCACGGCGGTGATCACCGCAAACGGCAGTGTCCAGCGCTCATACTGGGCCGCCAGGATGAGGAACACCATCAGGATGCCGAAACCGAACGCGGTGCCGGCGCTGCCAGCGGCCTCTTTCTCCTGATAGGCGGAGCCGGTCCAGGCCAGGGTGGCCTCATTGCCCAGGGTGTCGTTGGCAACCTCCTCCAGTGCGGTTATGGCCTGGCCCGAGCTGTAGCCCGGTGCGGGTTGGGCCATGATCTTGGCCGCCTGGAAGATATTGAAACGCTCCACCAGCTCGGGACCCGTGGTGTCACGCACCGTCACCAGGCTGCTGAGGGGGATCATATCCCCCTTGTTGGAGCGCACATAGACGTTGCGAATGTCGCTCTTCCTGGCGCGGTAGTCCGCCTCGGACTGCAACTGCACCCGGTAGGTGCGGCCGAACTGGTTGAAGTCGTTGACATAGACTTGGCCGAAGGTGGCCTGCATGGTGTCGAACACGGCGTTGATGGGCAGCCCCAGCGCCTTGGCCTTCTCGCGGTCGAGATCCAGGAAGACCTGGGGCACATTGGCGCGATAGGTGCTGGTGACGCTGGCCAGTTCGGGGCGTTGCTTGGCCGCCTCCAGCAGGCTGTCGACCTCGGCGGCGAAGGATTTCGCATCGCCGCTGCCGCGGTTCTGCAGATAGGCCTCCAGTCCGCCAGTGGTGGACATGCCCTGGATCGGGGGCGGGTTGAAGGAGGCGACGAAACCATCGGACTGCCCCATGGCGCTGAGCCCCTGCAGTGTCTTGGCCAGGGAGAAGGAGTCCTGACCCTCACCCTCGCGCTCGCCCCAGGACTTCAGGGGGAGGAAGCTCACCCCCCGGTTGCTGACGATGGAGCTCGACAAAATGTCAAAGCCGGAGAAGGTCACCACGTCCTGCACATGAGGGTTGGCCATGGCGATCTGGTCGTACTGATTGGCCACCGCCTGGGTGCGGGTCAGGGAGGCGGCATCCGGCAGCATGACGGCGGAGAGCAGGTAACCCTGATCTTCGTTGGGCACCAGCTCCCCCGGCACCTTCATCAGCAGGCCGTAGATGGAGACCAGGATCACCGCGATGATGGTGAACGCCACCCCGACCCGGCGGTTGAGGAAGGCCACCCCGCGTACGTAGCGGGCGGTGAGGCTGTCGAACATCCGGTTGAACCAGACGAAGAAGCGGGCGGGTTCATGATGGCCCTCTTTGAGCAAGATGGCGCACAGGGCCGGCGACAGGGTCAGGGCTATCAGACCCGAGATGGCGACCGAGACGGCGATGGTGATGGCGAACTGCTTGTACATCACCCCCGTCATGCCGCCCATGAAAGCGACCGGCAGGAAGACGGCGCAGAGCACCAGCACTATGGCCACCACAGGGCCTGAGACCTCCTGCATGGCGAGAATGGCCGCCTCCTTGGGGGAGCACTTCTTCTCGCGCATGATCCGCTCGACGTTCTCCAGCACCACTATGGCGTCATCCACCACTATCCCGATGGCGAGCACCATGCCGAACAGGGTCAGCAGGTTGATGGAGAAGCCCAGTACCAGCATGCCGGCGAAGGTGCCGATGAGCGACACCGGCACAGCAATACAGGGGATCAGGGTGGCACGCAGGTTCTGCAGGAACAGATAGACCACGATAAACACCAGCACGATCGCCTCGAACAGGGTGTGCACCACCTCCTCGATGGAGATCTTCACGAACTCTGTGGTGTCGTAAGGGATGCGGTAATCCACATCCTGGGGGAAGCGGGTCTTGAGGCGCTCCATGGTCTCATGGACCTGGTTGGCCACTGCGACGGCATTGGCCCCCGGCTGCAGGTAGGTGAAGATCCCCACCGCCGGCTTGCCATTGAGGCTGGCGGTCACATCGTAGTCCTTGCCGCCGAGTTCGACCCTGGCCACATCCCGCAGACGGATCTTGGAGCCATCCGGCATGGAGCGGACGATGATGTTCTGGAACTCGGTCACGTCCTCGAGCCGGCCCTTGGTCTGCACCGTGTAGGTGAAGTCGATGGGCGCCGTGGTGGGCTGGGCACCTATCTTGCCGGCCGCGAACTGGGTGTTCTGCTCGCGGATGGCGCCAATCACGTCGCTCGGGGTGAGCTCGAGCTGAGCCAGCCGGTCCGGCCGCAGCCAGATACGCATGGCATAGTCGGTGCCACCGAACAAGGTGATGTCGCCGACCCCTGGGATGCGCTTGAGCTCATCGATGATGTTGAGCAGGGCGTAGTTGGAGAGGTAGGTGGTATCGAAGGTTCCCTTGGGCGAGGCCAGGGTGACGACCTGGAGGATGGAGGTCGACTTCTTGCGTACCGTGAGCCCCTGTTGTTTGACGTCATCGGGCATCTGCGCCATGGCGGCGGAGACCCGGTTGTTGACGTTGATGGTGGCCTGATCCGGGTCCGTCCCTATCTTGAAGTAGACGTTGAGGTTCATCTGGCCATTGGAGGCGGAGGAGGACTGCATGTAGATCATGTCCTCCACCCCGTTGATCTGCTGCTCCAGAGGCGCGGCGACCGTTTTGGCGATCACTTCCGGGGTCGCCCCTGGGTAGTAGGTGGTGACCGAGACCACGGGTGGGGTGATCTGGGGATACTGCTCGATGGAGAGGGAGCGCATCGCCGCCAGCCCGGCCAGCACTATGATGATGGAGATCACGCTGGCGAAGATGGGGCGCTCGATGAAGAACTTGGAAAACATAGAAACTCCTTACTGAGCGCCGCTGCGACTGATGACCTCGGCGCTGATCGCCTTCATCTGTTCCGGACTGACGGGCTTGACGGTGGCGCCGGGACGCGCCTTCATCAGGCCTTCGGTCACATAGCGTTCTCCCGCCTTGAGGCCGCTTTCGACCAGGACGCCGCCCTCGACACTCTGGCCGAGCTTGACCAGACGAGGTTCAACCTTGTTGTCGGCACCGACCACCATCACCATGCGATCGGCCTGGGCTTGCTGTATGGCGCGCTCGGGGATCAGGATGGCATTCTTGCGCACCCCGAGTTCTATGGTCATGCGCACGAACTGGCCGGGCAGCAACTTGCCTTGCTTGTTGTCGAAGATGGCGCGGGCACGAATGGTGCCGGTCTGGGGATCGACCCTGTTATCCGAGAAGTTGATCTTGCCCGCGTCGGGATAGACGGAGCCATCTGCGAGGCGGATATGGGTGCGCCAGTTAGTGCTGTCCTGGGCTTGCAGCTTGCCGCTCTTGAGGGAGTTCTCGAAGGTAAGGCGATCCTGCTCCGAGTAGGAGAAGTTCACATAGAGGGGATCGAACTGGGTGATGGTAGTGAGCAGGCCACTGTCGCCGCTGGTGGTGATGAGGCTGCCCTCGGACTGTGAACTCTTGCTCGCCATGCCGTCTATGGGGGCCGTGACTCTGGTGTAACCGAGGTTGAGCGCCGCCTCCTTCACCTTGGCCTGGGCGGCTTGCAGGGAGGCCAGCGTTGCCTCGTAGTTCGCTATGGTGTCGTCATAGTCCTTGCGACTCACCACCTGGCGACGATAGAGGGGAATGGTGCGATCCTTGTCTGCCCTGGCCTTGTTGAGGCGGGCCTGCTCCTGGGCCAGGCTGCCTTGCGCCTGCTCCAGCGCCGCCTGATAGGGGGCGGGATCGATCAGGAACAGCTCTTGTCCCTCGGTGACCGGCTGGCCCTCCACATAGGTGCGCTTGAGCAGGATGCCGCCGACCCGGGAGCGCACATCGATCTCGCGAAAGCCGGCGGTCTCGCCGACCACTTCGGTGGTGAGGGGCACATCGGCAGGGGTGACGGTGGCCACCACCACGGGGACCGGGGGCAGTGTCTGGGCCTGGGTGCTTTTGTCGTTGCCACAACCCGTGAGCGCACTGGCGAGTGCCAGGGCCATAAAACCGCGTTTGAATGCTTCTTTCCTGGCGCCTGAAACCTTCATCTTCACACTCCTGCCGGTTGAGCCACTATGGTTGTGTGCAACTTGGATATCAATGGGGGCTGTTAATGACATGTTTGCACATTTAACGTTTTGCAATACAAGGGTTTTTTAATAATAGAGTGACAAAGTTGAACCTGAGCTGTTGGCCCGGGTCCTTACGGCGGGAGGAGAGGAGGGGCGCGACAGCCTGTGACAGGGACGGTGAAAGGGTAGGCAGCAAGGAGCAAGCAAGTGCCAGTGGGGGCCCGATGCCCCCACTGGCGGGCGATCATCAGGCGAAGCAGGTCCAGATGGGGGCGTGATCGGAGGGTTTCTCGATGCCGCGCAGCTCGTAGTCGATGCCGGTCTCGGTCACCTTGTCCTTGAGGGCGTCGGAGGCCATGATGAGGTCGATGCGCAGGCCCCGGTTCTCGTCAAAGCCCCTGGAGCGGTAGTCGAACCAGGAGAAGCGCTCGCACTCGGTGGGGTTGGCGGCGCGGAAGGTGTCGGTCAGGCCGAACCCCTTGAGACGCTCCATCCACTCCCGCTCTATGGGCAGGAAGGAGCACTTGCCATCCCGCAGCCAGCGCTTGCGGTTCGCCTCGCCGATGCCGATGTCGAGATCCGTGGGGGAGATGTTCATATCCCCGATCAGCGCTATCTGGTCGTCCGGGCTGTGGTGGGTCTCGAGGTAGTGTTGCAGGTCCTCGTAGAACTTCTGCTTGGCCGGGAACTTGGTCTCGTGATCCTGGCTCTCCCCTTGCGGGAAGTAGCCGTTCATCACCTTGATGACGGAGCCGTCTTCCCGTTTGAAGCTGGCCATGATCATGCGGCGCTGGGCATCCTCGGGATCGGTGGGGAACCCCTTCTGCACCTCGATGGGGGCCTGCTTGCTCATGATGGCGACCCCGTAGTGACCCTTCTGGCCGTGGAACACCACGTGATAGCCCATGGCCTCCACGTCCGCCACCGGGAAGGCCTCGTCGTGCACCTTGATCTCCTGCAGGCCGATCACATCCGGCTGGTGCTTGTCGATGATGGCTTGCAACTGATGAAGACGGGCGCGCAGGCCATTGATATTGAAAGAGATGATCTTCATGTTCGGGGTGCTCATGTCGTTTTTATTAGTCGCTATTGGACTAGGAATCCGGTCTGGATGCAAGTTCCGGGGGACGCCCTGTGCCGCTCCTGAACTTGCATCGGAACCTGTTCACTATCTGTCGCGAGGGGTCGCCGGCAAGGTGAAGCGCAGGAACCTGAGTGTATATGTATGCATGAGAGCGCCTGGTGACACATCAGCGAGCAGCACATGCGCCCTGGAAGCGGCCTCACAGCAAGATCGTGGAGAGGTTTTAGCGGGTCATCTTCTTGACGAACACCACCACGAACAGCGCCAGCGTGAAGCTGCCGGTGAAGGCCTCGAAGGCGGCGAAGATCCGCGACAGGCCGACCGGAGTGAAGTCGCCATAGCCCAGGGTGGTGAAGGTCACCACGCTGTAGTAGAGGCATTCGAGCAGGAAGATGGCGTTCTCTTCGAGGGTCGCCTCCGGGCGGTAGATGAGGTGGTTGCCCGCGAAGTTGAGACCGCAGAAGAAGTAGAAGATGCTGCAGATGAAGATGAGCAGCAGGGAGAAGAGCACCACCCGCATGGGGGCCTCGCCGTAGCCGCAGAAGAGATCCACTATCCAGGAGGCGAAGCGGTGATAGGACCAGAACGGCATCTGCAGGCGGCGCATGGTGAGCTCCTGCTGGATGTAGCGGCCTGACATGGTGAAGATCCCCTGGGCCTCCGAGGCCTTGCGCAGATCCCGATAGGTCTCCTCCGCCTCCTTGAACCAGACGCGGGCCTGCACCGGGTCCCGCTCGCGTCGTCCCTTCCTGTCCTGCATCAGGCGCCTGCCGGTATCCAGGTTGTCGAGCCGGGTGTTCTTCCAGCGGATGCCGAGCAGGTTGACGTCATGCAGCTCGGCGCAGTGCAGGTTGGCCTCGCTGAGGTCGGCCTTCATCAGGCTGCCGCCCTTGATGCGAATGCCAAAGAGGTGGGCGCCTCTCAGGTTAGCGCGATAGAGGTTGCACTGCTCCAGCAGGAATCCCTGGGGCACCTCTCTGTTCACCAGGTTGAGACCGGCGAGATCGGCGCGGGCCAGTTGCAACCCGTGGCACAGGCCCCCCTGGCGCACATAGCGCTCCAGCGCCGCGGCCGTGTCCGGTGACGAGTGGGAGGCGTGGGGGTCGTGCCAGTGGCACAGGTCGTGATCCCCCGCCTCTTCGCTGCAGTGGCGGCCATCTGCCACCAGGTATCGGCACATCCCCATGCTGTCGCCCCTCCTTGTCTGAGTCTGTATCAGCATAGGTGAGGGAGCGGCGCCGCTGGCTAGGCTAGCTGGTTAAATTCCTGGCGCAGCTTGCGAAAGCGATCCTGCTGGGCGGGATTGAGGGGGATACCCTCCAGCACCTCCAGGGTCTCCTTGCACTCGGCGCCGAATTCCGGGCTCTTGCGGTTCTTCTGCATCAGCTGCAGCAGCACCTGGATCTTGTTGAGGGCGGCGCCGGTATTGGCGGGAGCCCGGCGCAGGGCTTCGCGGAAATGGCCTAGGGCCTGCTCCAGCTCCCCGCTCTGGTAGGCCTTGATGCCGAGATCGTTGAGCTGCTGGTAGCGCTGACGGCGCTCCTGCACCGTCTTGTCGTCGCGGGTCACCTGGATGCAGGTGGTGAGCAGCCTGTCTTCATCCTCCGCCAGCAGGGATTGCAGGCTCTCGGCGTACTCGAACTCCCCGAGCTGGTAGAGGGCGAGTATGGTCTCGCCGAGCAGGGCGGGGGGCATGGTCTCGGGCTTGTCGAGCCAGTTCTGGTTGGCGCGATAGAGCATCTTCTTGCCCTTGAGCAGCTCCCCCAGGGCGATGCGCACCCTGGCCTGACAGATCTGCTCGAACACCGGGTAGTTGAACTCCGACATCATCAGGGAATCCCGAATGCGCGACAGGGCCGAGTTCACCTGCTTTTGCAGGTTGGCGATGTGATAGCCGTCGTTGCTGTTGAGGGCGTACAAGGTGAGGGTCTGGATATAGGCCCCGAGATAATGCGGCGTGCGGTGGATGGAGTTGCGCGACAGGTCGATGAGGGCGAGCAGCACATCCTTGGCCTGGCCGTAGTCGTGGCGCTGCAGGCACACCTCTGCCAGCCGGCGGGAGAGCTGCACCGACTGGGGGGATATGTCCACCGCCCGGCGCAGCTCCTGCTGGGCCAGCTCCTCCTTGCCAAGGGAGAGCAGGGATTCCGCCAGCCAGAGGTGGGCCTCCACCATCAGGGGGGTGTTCTTGAGCGTCGCCTGCAGGTGGCTCACCGCCTCGTCAAAGAGTGCCAGCCGGTAGCAGGCCTTGCCCAGGGTCAATCTGGCCCAGCTGTTCTCCTGGGCGGCCAGCAGCTGGCGCATCAGGCTGCGCGCCTCCTTGGCCTGGCCGAGCTTGAGCTGGGTGTCGGCCTGCAGGCAGCGGCAGAAGTTGGCAAAGCGCGGCACCGCATCGGCCTGTCTGGCGCAAGCCTCGATCAGCGCCGGCATATCGTTCTGGGTGAGGGCGATGAAGACGCTCTCCAGGGACTGGCGACGGGCGAGGGCGCGCTTCAAGCGAAACGAGAACTGCTCCTGGGAGAAGGGCTTCATCAGGTATTCGTCGGGCTCGGCCTCGAGCGCGCTCAGCACCATGGCGCGGGAGCTGTCGCTGCTGACCATGATCACCACGCTCTGGGGCGGGATCAGCTGCTGGTCCCGCAGGCTCTCCAGCAACTGGCGACCGTTCTCGCCCGCTCCCAGCTCGTAGTCCAGCAGATAGATGTCGAAGCTCTCCTTCTGGCAGCGGCGGCGCGCCTCGTCGGCGGAATTGATGTAGGTGATGCGGTTGATGCCGATGTTGATCAGCATCGCCTTCATCATCATCTGAAAAGATCGCTGCTCGTTGACCAGCAGGATGCGCCTGGGTTTGGGCTGGGCTTTCTTCTCTGGTGCGGGATCCGGTGTCTGCATCTGTCTTGCATCGAGGCGCTGCGGGCTGGTGGAAGAAGTGTGCCACCAAAGTCCGCAGACAGGCAATTGAACATGGGAAGGGGCCCCGTTTTTCCCGCCAGGGCAAGAGGCAGTCCGCAAAAAAATCATGGTGCGCCCTTGATCTTCGTCAACCGGACGCGAGATGGCAGTGGCGCGGTTCGACCCGGTTTTTAGACTTGAAGGGAGGCAGATCCCGGCGATCTGCAGACATCACCCGCACCACAAGGAGGAATCAAATGAGTTTGCTACCGAGCCGCACCAGCCTGTTTGATGACCTGTTCCACGACATGGCCTCCGGCTTCTACATCCGGCCCCTGCACGGGGATCCCCTGCCCAGCCGGATCACGCTGGATCTGAGGGAGAGCGACGGCGGTTACCTGCTGCAGGCCGAGCTGCCCGGGGTGGCCAAGGAGGACATCCACGTGGACGTGCACGGCAAGCTGGTGACCCTGAAGGCAGAGATCCGCCAGCACGACAGTCAGAGCAAGGAGGAGAGATCCCTGCGCAGCGAACGCTACTATGGCAGCGTGTCGCGCACCGTCGAGCTGCCGGTGGAGGTGGCGCCAGATAAGGTCAGCGCCCGCTTCGAGAACGGCATCCTCACGTTGCAACTGCCCAAGCAGGCGGTCACCCCGGCGCCCCATCGCGTCCCCATCGAATAGCGCGCCGTCATGAAAAGGCCCCGCATTGCGGGGCCTCGTCGTTCATGGCTGGCTGCGCACCAGGTAGGGAGCAAACTCAGGGGTGTGGCGCGCCGCAAAGCCCGTGGGCGTCTTCTCGATGAGATAGACCGCCAGCTTGTGCTCGGTGGCAAAGGCCATCGCCTGCTCGGGCCCCATCACCATGAGGGCGGTGTCGAGGGCGTCGGCCTCGAGCGCGGTGGGGGTGATGACGCTGGCGGAGACCAGCTTGTGGGTGACGGGCTCGCCGGTGGCGGGATCTATGATGTGGGAATAGCGCCGGCCATCGAGCTCGTAATAGTTGCGGTAGCTGCCAGCGGTGCTCAGGGCCATGCCGTTCGGGGTGACCACGTCCTCGATGGCGCCCGGCCTGTCCGAGGGCTCGACGATGGCCACCCGCCAGGGGTTGCCCTTGTCGTTGTGCCCCTTGCTGCGCACGGCGCCCGCTACCTCGACGAGGTAGTTGTGCACCCCCTTGCGCTCCAGCAGCGCGGCGATGTCATCGGACGCCGCCCCTTCCCCCAGGGTAGAGAGATCCAGATAGAGGTCGGGGATGACCTTGCCAAGCAGGAAATGGTCCCCTTGCGGCGTCAGGCTGAGCTTGTCGATGCCGACCCGCTCCCGCGCCTTGGCGATCTGCTCTGCTGTGGGCCGCTTGACCGGGCGCTTGTCCGGCCCGAAGCCCCACAAGTTGACCAGGGGGCCCACGGTGACGTCCAGCTTGCCCTGGGTGAGGCGCCCCGCATCCATGCCCTGCTGCACTATCCTGGCCATGCTGGCCGGTATGGGCATGGGGGCCTTGCCCGCATCCTGGTTGAAGCGGGAGATGAGGGAGCCAGGATCATAGGTGGAGATCTCCTGGTTGATGCGCGCCAGCAGGGCATCGACCTCGCTCTGCAGCGCGGCCTGGCCGCCGGGGAAGGGGTCGCTCAGGGTCACCGCATAGTAGGTGCCCATGGTGTTGCCCTGAATGCGGGTCTGGGTCGGCGCCGGCTGACAGGCGGTCAACAGCAGCATCAGGGAGAGCAGCAGGCCGCGGGGGGCCAGGGAGAGGGTCTTCATCTTGCATTCTCGCGGGAGTCATCGACGGGGGAGCAGCTTAGCCAAGGGCGCCGCCATTGACGAGCCCCGGGGGCCGGGTCCGGGTGAAAATAATTAAGCCGCGCTGGGGGTGAAGCCGGCCGATTTGTTCCACAGTTCAATGGACTCGGGGAGTGACCTGGTCCGCAGCTTTGAGCAAAAGCGGCAGCCCTTCGGTGACATTTGGGTACAATGAAGATCGATCATGACAGCATCTTTGCGTGTCGACGTGCGATTCGCCAGACAAGGGTGTTGCCATTCCTCGCCAATCAAAGGAGAAGATGATGAAAAAGGTGTTAACCCTGCTGCTTCTGAGTTCCCTGGCTGCCCCGGCGCTGGCCGATGAGTGCGCCCTGGTCATCGAAGGCAATGACGCCATGCAGTACAACCTCAAAGAGATGAGCGTGCCGGCCACCTGCAAGGAGGTGACTGTCACCCTCAATCACACGGGCAAGCTGCCGGTGGCCAACATGGGTCACAACTGGGTGCTGGCCAACACCGCCGACTATCAGGCCGTCGCCACCGCGGGCATGAGCGCAGGCGCAGATCACGACTACCTGCCCAAGGACGACGCCCGTATCCTGGCGCACACCAAGCTGGTGGGGGGCGGCGAGAGCACCAGCGTCACCTTCAAGACCGACGGGCTGGCGGGCAAGGATCTCACCTTCTTCTGCTCCTTCCCCGGCCACTTCGCCATGATGAAGGGGGCCTTCAAGGTCGGTTGAGCCGCGCTGGCCTGACAGGAAAAAGCCGGGATATCCCGGCTTTTTTGTGCCCGCTTGCCGTGATTGCGGCATCCGTTGGATGCCCATGAGGGCGGTATTGCGCGCCGTTTTATGATCCGGCGCGGGGGGAGTGGGGACGGAAGAGGGTAAGATAGGCTCCTTTCGGGCCTGATAGGCCTGCCCAAGAGGAACCAAGGTCGTCATGAAAGCCATGAAATGGGTGATCAGCGGTTGCCTGCTGCTGGTATGCGCCATCGCGCTGGCAGCGGAGCCCCCGGTCAAGAAGAGCAGAAGCGGCATCTGCCATCCCCAGGGCGGCACCTACTACAGTCGCACCAAGCACTACACCCCCTACGACTCCATGCAGGCCTGTCTCGACAGCGGGGGACGAGCCCCCAAACGCTGACGGTATGCCTGATCAGCCGATGGGCTGCAGGGTAAAGAAAGCGAGGGTGGTCTTCTTGCCGCACTCGAAGTGGATGCTCTCCTCCCCCTGCACCACCAGGGTCTCGTTGATGGCCACTGCCTGGCCTGCCACCGTCAGCTGGCCGCTCAGCAGGTGGCAGAGGTAGGTCTTGTCCGCCTCCAGGGTGAGGGTCAGGGGGAAGGGCACATTGAGCACCCGCACGTTGGCGCCGATGCGCGCCGGGTCGTAGATGAGCCCCAGATCCGTCACCTCTTTTTTCAGCAGCTCGCAGTGGGTCTCGTCATCCCCGCTGAAATGGGCCGCCTCGAAGGTGGCATAGGGGTGGCCGTTGAGCACGAAACCGGCGCCGCTGACGGGCAGCAGGATGCGCTGATAACCGGGAAATTTGGAGAAGGGGCCCGCCGCCTTGATGGGGGCAGAGCTAAGCCGGTAGTCAAAGTCGAGCTTCTCCAGGCTCGAGCCCGGGGGGGAGACAAGGATCTGGGCCGTGGTGCCCTGCCTGTTTTTCCAGGGCATCTTCAGCTGGTCAGACTCTTTAATCAGGGTGATCACGTTGGCGCCTCGGCGAGGAGTGGGGAGAGAGGGGCCAGTGATACCATCTCCGGGAGTGGCTCACAAGGCGGCGTCAGCGGGGGCCGTGCTGGTTGGCCACAAATCAGGCAATGGAGCCCTTGATGCAGGTGTTGGATCTAATCGGTTGATCCCAGCCCTTTTTCTATCTTGCCCAGCAGTTGCTGCAACTGCTCTACCTCTGCCGGTTCCAGCAGGGAGCACAACCGCTCGTCGAGCAATGCGGCCAGCTGCTCCCCCTGGCTGACGCGCTCGCAGGCCAGCGGGGTCAAGGCCAGACAGATGCTGCGTTTATCCGTCGGATGGGGCCGTTTCTCTATCATCCCCTGTCTCTCCATCTCCTGCAGCAGGCGTGTCACCTGTGCCTTGTCGCGGCCCGTCAGCTGTGCGATGAGCTGTGGTGTGGCCGGATCCTGTGCGTGGATCAGTTGCAGCACCTTGTAATGGAGGGGGCTAAGGGCGATCTGCTGTGCCCGAAAATGCTGCGTCAGGGCGATTCTGTAGTGATCGAGGATCCGGAAGAGACGGTTTGACAGGTTCATGGTTGATAAAGTCAACTTAAATTGGTTTAATTGATTTTATCAACCATGTGGGCAAAAGCCCAGCCCGAGAGGAGATGAAAGATGCCACACCCGTATCGTGTACAGGTCCAGGCGCTGGACCGCGAGGTGCCCCCGTTGCAGTTCGATTGCCAGAATCACGACGACATATTTGCCATCCTGGCGCTCAGCAAGGGGAAGCTGCCCATGTCGGAGCAGGAACATCAGGCGTTTATCGTCGGGTTGAAGCTGTTCGGCGAAGTGATGATGCAGCATCGCAAAGAGGAGCTGTTCAAGGGGTTTCTCCCCCATTTCAAGCAGTTCATGGGGCAGCTGAAACGCACGGCCAGGGGACAGGAGGCCGAGATAGAGCCGTCCCGGCAGTGATGTCAGCCTGATCCGGAAGGCAAGGGAGGGGCTCGTGCCCGCCATGGCGCAGCCCGGTTTTTGTCATGACGCCAGCATGCTTGAGGCAGATGAAACCCCGAGGCTGTGATCCTGACGCTGTTAATCGGGCCCGGGGTCGCTACACTGGCACTTCTGCCGTATGGAGGCCCCATGACCCACAAGATCATTCTGGATACCGATCCCGGTATCGACGACGCCATGGCAATACTCTTTGCCGAGGCCCACCCCGCCATCGACTTGCTCGCCATCACTACTGTGTTTGGCAATGCCACCATAGAGAACGGGACCCGCAACGCCCTCTGGCTCAAGCAGAAATACGGCATGAAGGCAGAGGTGGCCCAGGGCGCCGCCGCGCCGCTGCTGCGCGAGCCCGTGGGGCCGACGACAGTGGTGCACGGCCCGAGCGGGCTGGGGGACGTGGAGGCGGGGGAGGTGACCCTGACCCCGGATCCCCGCCCGGCCTGGCAATACATAGTCGAGACGGTGAAGGCCAACCCCGGCGAGATCACCCTGGTGACCATCGGGCCGCTGACCAACCTGGCGCTGGCGCTCGAGGCCGCCCCCGAGATCACCTCGCTGGTGAAGCAGGTGGTGGTGATGGGGGGCGCCTTTGGCGTCAACGGCCATCGCGGCAACGTGACCCCCTATGCCGAGGCCAACATTCACGACGATCCCGAGGCGGCCGATCGGGTGTTCACCGCCCCCTGGCCCGTGGTGATCATCGGGCTGGACGTGACCCAGCAGAGCTTCTTCAGCAGTGCCTACCTGGATGCCCTGCGGGACGACGCCGGTGAGCCCGGGCGCTTCCTGTGGGCGGTGAGCCGCTTCTACCTGCGCTTCTATTCCGAGCGCATCGGCCTCAATGGTTGCCACGTGCACGATCCCTCCGCCATCGCCTACGTGATCGATCCCGAGCTGTTCACCCTGCGGGAGGGACCGGTGCGGGTCATCGACCATGGCCCCGCCATCGGCCACACCCTGCAGAAGTTCGACGGCAAGTCCCACCCCCACGATGAGTGGGCGGGCTGCCCGGCCCAGCGGGTCGGGGTGGCGGTACGGGATCAGGCCCTGCTGGCGCTCTATCGCGACACCCTGGTGGCCTGGGGCAAGGATTGCTGAGACGGGGATGGGCAAAACGTGATGTCCGCCCACTCCTCGCCGACCGCCGCCACATATACTGACGCACATCAAGGCTGGCAAAGGGAGAGATAGATGGCCTGGTTGTCGTTGTTGGTGGCGATCGCCCTGATAGGGTGGTTGATGACGCTGGGGCGGGGCGCCCTGTTCGAGATCAGGCTTGCCCCTGGCAAGGTGCAGGTGAAGCGAGGCTCGGTGCCGCCGCGCTTCCTGGCCCAGGCCAAGCAGATCCTGCAGCAGGAGCCGGTCCGGGGGCGCATCTTGGGTCAGCGCGATGGCAACGGTGTCAGGCTGGTCTTCTCCCGCTCCATCCCGGAGCCCGTGGCCCAGCGCCTGCGCAACGTATTCCCTTACGGGGACTACAGGGGCGCGGCCCAGACCCCGGATGGGCGCAACTCTCGCTGACCGCGTTCTGTTGACGCTGTCGTTCACTTCCAGCGCCGGGCACTCTGCCCGGCGTCTGCTTTTCCCTCAGGTCAGAGCGCGCCGCTATCAGCGTGGCCCTTGCAAGGGCGCCATCACCTCGATCAGAAAGTCGATGAAGGCGCGGGTCTGGGGCTTCAGGAAGCGGCCGCCCCTAAACACCGCATGGATCTCGTCATGACGATCCTCGTACGGAGAGGCCTGCCATCCGGGCAGCAGTGGCAGCAGGGTGCCGCTGTCCAGCCCCTGCTGCACCATCCAGCTCGACAGCAGCAGTATGCCGGCGCCCGCCTCGGCCGCGCACAGCAGCGGCGTGCCGCCGACCGAGGCGAGGTTGCCCCGCACCGCGACCCTGTGCCGCTGCGCCCCTTGCCGGAAATACCAGTGCTGGCGCTGACGGCCATGGCCGCGGATGAGGCAGTTGTGGTGCGCCAGCTCATCGGGATGGGCGGGCTCGCCGTGGCGGGCCAGATAGGCGGGGGAGGCGACCAGCAGGGTCCGGTTGGTGAGCAGATGGCGGCTATGGAGGCCGCTGTCCACGGGGCGCCCGATGCGCACCGCCAGGTCCACGTTTTCGGCGTCGAGATCCACCAGCCGGTTGTCGAGCTCGATCTCGAGCCGCACCCCGGGGTAGCGGGCCAGGAAGGCCGGCAGGCGCGGCGCCAGCCAGGTGGTGCCGAAGCTCTCGAACACCGAGACCCGAAGCGGGCCCTCTGGCGCCACCGGCAGGGGTTGCAGGGATTGCACCAGCTGATCCGCCTCCTCCAGCAGGCGCACCGAGCGGGCCAGGAAGTACTCCCCCTGCTCGGTCAGCACCAGCTGGCGGGTGCTGCGCTTGAACAGGGGGATCCCCAGCTGTTGCTCCAGCGCATCTATGGTGCGGGTCACCGAGGAGGGGGCCAGGTTGAGGGCGCGGGCGGCCCGGGAGAAACTCCCCGACTCCACCACCTGAGCCAGGATACGGACGCGATCCAGCATGGGTATACCTTTGCGGTAAATGCAAAACTGTTGCAGGTTGTGGCGGTATTCTATCCATGGATGAAAGCATGAACAATGTGCTCATCGCCCATGGGGGCGCTCATCCAAGGAGTCTTGCCATGTCCCGTCGTATCCAGCTCGCCAGCCAGATCCCCGCCGCCATCCAGGCCATGCGGGGGCTGGAAACCTATCTCGGCGGCACCGACATTCCCCTGTCGCTCAAGGAGCTCATCAAGCTGCGGGCCTCCATGCTCAATGGCTGCGCCTACTGCATCGAGATGCACGCCGAGGTGGCGATGAATCACGGCGACAGCCCCCAGCGCTTGCTGGCGCTGTCCGCCTGGCGCGAATCCCCGCTGTTCGATGAGCGGGAGCGGGCCGTGCTGGCCCTGACCGACGAGGTGACCCTGATCGGCGAGCGAGGGCTCACCGAGGAGACCTACCAACAGGCCCTGGCCCTGCTGGGGGAAACCCTGCTGGCCCAGTGCCTGATGCAGGTGGTCACCATCAATGCCTGGAACCGCATCGCTGTGGCGACCCAAATGGAGCATAAGCACCCCTGAGGGAGACCCCGTGGTGGGATGTCGTCTTAAACGGGCCTTACATGAGGCCTGTTTTTCATGGCGAGCCCCAGACAGGGCAACCCCTTCTGCGCTTCTCTCGGTCCCGGGAAGTTAATCATACATTCGTTTGATTAATTATTTTTTTATTTCCCCTCGGAATATACGCATCCAGATCAAGGAATGGCGAGGGCGCCTGTGCATCAAGAGGGGGTTGAATGACTCTTTTTTACCCTGTTTCTCCCTCTGAAAATAAGGGTAATGGACCGTTTTGATTAATTGGTGAGCGATTTTGGCGGGGAGATAAATTAACGGGAGATGAATTGAGAGTCTGTGAATTTAATAAATTGGTCGCTGTCAAGCGATTAACATCTGATACCTGTTTTCACCACCCTTGGAACATTTTTGGGATTAATTTTTCATGTTGTTCACATGCCGGTCTGATGCAATAAAATGCGGCATTTTTATTATACCAATAAGCCTTGAAACGATGAGGACATTGCATGAGACCTTTTGAAGTAAAGAGGGGCTTGGGCGCTTTGCTGTTGATGGCAACCGCTGGCTTGCTGAGTGGCTGCGACATGGCTCTGATGAGCCCCAAGGGGCAGGTTGGTCTGGAGCAGAAGTCACTGATATTGACCGCACTCGGGTTGATGTTAATCGTGGTGATTCCTGTGATTATTATGACGGTGGCATTTGCTCGTAAATACAGAGCATCCAATACCACTGCCAAATACACCCCGGATTGGTCCCACTCCAACAAGATTGAAGCGGTCGTCTGGACCGTGCCCGTCATTATTGTCGCCATCCTGGCGGTGATTACCTGGAAAACCTCCCACTCCCTCGACCCCTACAAGCCGCTGGAATCTGACGTCAAACCGATCCAGGTCGATGTGATTTCGCTGGACTGGAAATGGCTGTTCGTCTATCCGGAGCTGGGGATCGCCTCGGTCAACGAGCTGGCCTTCCCGGTCAACACCCCAATCAACTTCCGGGTGACCTCTGACACCGTGATGAACTCCTTCTTCATCCCCCAGCTGGGCGGCCAGATCTACGCCATGGCCGGGATGCAGACCAAGCTGCACCTGATTGCCAACGAGGCGGGTCAGTACAAGGGGATCTCCGGCAGTTACAGCGGTGCCGGTTTCTCTGGCATGAAGTTCAAGGCGATTGCCACCCAGGACCAGGCCGGTTTCGATGCCTGGGTCGCCAAGGTGAAACAGTCTCCCAAGATGCTGAGCACCATGGGTGAGTTCGATGCCCTGGCCAAGAAGAGCGAAAACCACCCGGTTGAGTACTTCGCCAGCGCCGATCCCAAGCTGTTCGTCAATGTGATCAACAAGTTCATGGGCGGCATGTCCCATGGCGGCCATGACGCTGCAAAAGATGGCGCCATGGACCACGAGGCCATGAAGCATGACGCCGCGAAAGCAGAACCCATGGACCACAAGGCCATGAACCATGACGCTGCAAAAGCAGAACCCATGGACCACGCGGCCATGAGTCACGACGAGCATGCCGGACACATGGCCACGTCCATGGCTGACAAGAGTGTGAAAGCAGGATCCGAGGAATAATCGATGTTTGGAAAATTGACACTCGAGGCTGTTCCGTACCATGAACCCATCATCATGGTTACGATAGCCGGTATCATCTTGGGTGGGCTGGCGCTTGCCGGTCTCATCACTTATTACGGCAAGTGGCAATATCTGTGGAAAGAGTGGTTCACCTCGGTAGACCACAAACGCCTCGGTATCATGTATCTCATCTTGGGCATGGTCATGCTGCTGCGCGGCTTCGCCGATGCGGTCATGATGCGTGGTCAGCAGGTCATGGCCTCCGCCGGTAGCGAAGGCTACCTGAACGCGCACCACTACGATCAGATCTTCACCGCCCACGGCGTCATCATGATCTTCTTCGTGGCCATGCCGCTGGTGATCGGCCTGATGAACATCGTCGTGCCGCTGCAGATCGGTGCCCGTGACGTCGCCTTCCCCTTCCTGAACAACCTGAGCTTCTGGTTTACCGCCGCGGCCGTGGTGCTGATCAACGTCTCCCTCGGGGTCGGTGAATTCGCCCAGACCGGCTGGCTGGCCTATCCGCCCTTGTCGGGGCTGGAGTTCAGTCCCGGGGTCGGGGTCGATTACTGGATCTGGAGTCTGCAGATTTCCGGGTTGGGTACCCTGCTGACCGGTGTCAACTTCTTTGCCACCATCATCCGGATGCGTGCCCCTGGCATGACCATGATGCGTCTGCCGGTGTTCACCTGGACCGCCCTGTGCGCCAACATCCTGATCATCGCCTCCTTCCCGATCCTGACCGTCACCATCGCCCTGCTCACCGCAGACCGCTACCTGGGTACCCATTTCTTTACCAATGACATGGGTGGCAACATGATGATGTACATCAACCTGATCTGGGCCTGGGGCCACCCCGAGGTGTATATCCTGGTGCTGCCGGTGTTCGGGATCTTCTCCGAAGTGGTGGCGACCTTCTGCAAGAAGAAGCTGTTCGGCTACACCTCCCTGGTGTGGGCGACCGTGGCCATTACCGTGCTCTCCTTCGTGGTCTGGCTGCACCACTTCTTCACCATGGGGTCTGGCGCCAACGTGAATGCCTTCTTCGGCATCACCACCATGATCATCTCCATCCCGACCGGGGTGAAGATCTTCAACTGGTTGTTCACCATGTACCGCGGTCGCATCGAGTTCACCTCGCCCATGCTGTGGACCGTCGGCTTCATCATCACCTTCACCGTGGGTGGCATGACAGGGGTACTGCTCTCGGTGCCGGCCGCCAACTTCGTGCTGCACAACAGCCTGTTCCTGATCGCCCACTTCCACAACGTCATCATCGGCGGCGTGGTGTTCGGTTGCTTCGCCGGTATCACCTACTGGTTCCCGAAAGCGTTCGGCTTCAAGCTCGATGACGTCTGGGGCAAGCGTGCGTTCTGGTTCTGGATCACCGGCTTCTTCGTGGCCTTCATGCCGCTCTACGTGCTGGGCTTCATGGGCATGACCCGTCGTGTCAGCCAGAACATAGACCCTGAGTTCCACGGCTGGCTGGTGGTTGCCGCCTGCGGCGCCGGCCTGATTGCCATCGGCGTCTTGTGCCAGCTCATCCAGGTCGTGGTCAGTATCCGTGACCGCGAGAAGAACCGTGACTGGACCGGCGATCCCTGGGGTGGCCGTACCCTGGAGTGGGCCACTTCCTCTCCGCCGCCCTTCTACAACTTCGCCATCGAGCCGAAGATCAAGGGACTGGACGCCTTCTGGGAAGCGAAAGAGGACGGCAGCGCCTATCGCCAGCCGGCCAAGTACGCTCCCATCCACATGCCGAAGAACTCAGGTGCCGGTGTCATCATCGCCGCCTTCAGCGTGGTGTTTGGCTTTGCCATGATCTGGCACATCTGGTGGATGGCCATCGCCGGCTTCGTCGGCATGATCGCCACCTGGATCATCCACAGCTTCAACGACGATGTGGACTACTACGTACAGGTTGACGAGATCGAGCGCATCGAAGGTCAGCATTTCGACAATATCAACAAGGTGGCTTAACTCCATGGCGACTGACGTTCTACATCACTCTCACGGTGCCCATGAGGATGGGCACCATGATGCCGGTGCCACCAAGGTATTCGGCTTCTGGATCTACCTGATGAGTGACTGCATCCTGTTCGCGACCCTGTTCGCGACCTATGCGGTCCTGGTCAACGGCACCGCCGGCGGCCCCACCGGCAAGGACATCTTCGAACTGCCGTTCGTGTTCGCCGAAACCATGCTGCTGCTGCTGAGCTCCATCACCTTCGGGTTCGGCATGCTGGCCATGAACAAGAACAAGGTCTCCGCGGTCAACACCTGGCTGCTGGTCACCTTCCTGCTCGGCGCCGGCTTCATCGCCATGGAGATCTACGAGTTCCATCATCTGATCGTCAATGATGCGGGCCCGGATCGCAGCGGCTTCCTCTCCGCCTTCTTCACCTTGGTCGGTACCCACGGTATCCACGTGACCAGCGGCCTTATCTGGATCATCGTGATGATGGTCCTGATCAGCAAGAAGGGGCTGACCGAGCGCAACCGCACGCGCCTGATGTGCCTGAGCCTGTTCTGGCACTTCCTGGACGTGGTGTGGATCTGCGTCTTCACCGTGGTCTATCTGATGGGGGTCATGTAAATGAGTCATTTTGTTGACAATATTGACTGTGCCAGCCACGACAGTGTCAGAACCTATCTGAAGGGGGTCATGTAAATGAGCACTCATTCCGTTGACAATCACGGCGCCAGCCACGGCAGCGTCAAGTCCTACATGACCGGCTTCGTGCTGTCACTCATCCTGACCGCGATCCCGTTCTGGATGGTGATGGACGGCTCCGCCTCCCATGCCATGGTGCTCGGCACCGTAGTGGCCATGGCGGTGGTGCAGATCTTCGTGCACCTGGTCTACTTCCTGCACATGAACACCTCCTCCGAGGAGCGCTGGAACCTGGTGGCACTGGTCTTTACCGTGCTCATCATCGCCATCGTGGTCGTGGGTTCCCTGTGGATCATGTACAACCTCAACATCAACATGATGGTTCACTGAGCGGGTTGATGTGATGATGAAGCAATACCTGCAAGTGACCAAGCCGGGCATCATCTTCGGTAACCTCATCTCGGTTATCGGCGGCTTCCTGCTGGCCTCGAAGGGGAGCCTGGATGTGCCCCTGTTCATCCTGACCATGGTGGGGGTGTCACTGGTGGTGGCCTCCGGTTGCGTGTTCAACAACTACATCGACCGGGACATCGACTGCATCATGGAGCGCACCAAGAACCGCGCCCTGGTGAGGGGGCTCATCGCCCCCGGTGTGTCGCTCTGGTATGCGACGGCCCTGGGCGTTGCGGGCATTGCACTGCTCTACTTCGCGGCCAATCCGTTGGCCGCCTTGCTGGCGGTGCTGGGCTTCCTGGTCTATGTGGGGGTCTACAGCCTCTACATGAAGCGTCATTCGGTCTATGGCACCCTGGTCGGCAGCCTCTCCGGCGCCGCGCCGCCCGTCATCGGCTACTGCGCGGTGAGCGGCCAGTTCGACTCGGGGGCGCTTATCCTGCTGGCTATCTTCAGCCTGTGGCAGATGCCGCACTCCTATGCGATTGCCATCTTCCGCTTCAAGGATTATCAGGCCGCCAACATCCCGGTGTTGCCGGTGGTGAAGGGGATCCCGGTGGCCAAGCTCCACATCACCCTCTACATACTGGCGTTCATGGTGCCGACCCTGATGCTGTTCCTCGGCGGCTACGCCGGTTACAAGTATCTGGTAGTGGCCACCGCGGTGAGCGTCTGGTGGTTGGGGATGGCGCTGTCTGGCTACAAGGCGGCGGTGGATGACTCCCTCTGGGCCCGCAAGCTGTTCATGTTCTCCATCGTCACCATCACGTGTTTGAGCGTGATGATGTCGGTGGACTTCCAGCCGGATGCCGCGCCTGTATTGGTGAGCATGCTGCCCTGAGGCAGGTGCCAGCCAGACTCGGTGTTGTGATGCAACGCGGGAAAATCAATAGAATCCAGAGCCGGGAACCTTCCCGGCTCTGTTATTATGAGGCCCGCCCCACGGGGCACCTTGTCGGCTTTTTCGGGTGTGGCGTGCCTTGTCATCCGCCCCTTTCTGTCTCCTCTCCCTGACCTATCGAGGCCATCATGAATGATTTCACCATGACGAGGGGCGAGCGCCGCGCGACCTGGGCGCTCGGCTCCGTCTTCTCGTTGCGCATGCTCGGCATGTTCATGGTCCTGCCGGTGCTGACTACCTACGGCATGTCCCTGGCGGGCGCCTCGGAGGCGCTGATCGGCCTGGCCATTGGCATCTACGGCATGACCCAGGCCCTGTTCCAGATCCCCTTCGGCCTGCTCTCCGATCGCATCGGCCGCAAGCCCCTCATCGTCGGAGGCCTGCTGATGTTTGCACTGGGCAGCGTCATCGCCGCCCTGAGCGACTCCATCTGGGGGATCATCGTCGGGCGCGCCCTGCAGGGGAGCGGCGCCATCTCCGCCGCCGTCATGGCGCTCCTGTCGGATCTCACCCGGGAGCAGAATCGCACCAAGGCCATGGCCTTCATCGGAGTGAGCTTTGGCATCACCTTCGCCATCGCCATGGTGACAGGCCCCCTGATCACCCAGGCGGTGGGACTCTCCGGGCTGTTCTGGCTCATCGCCCTGCTGGCGCTGGCGGCCATCGCCATGGTGATCTGGGTAGTGCCGACCCCGGCGGCCCACCTGCAGAATCGAGAGTCCGCCATGGTGCGCGGCGGTTTTCGCACCGTGCTCACCAACCCGCGCCTGCTCAAGCTCAACCTCGGCATCCTCTGCGTTCACACCCTGCTGATGTCGAGCTTCGTGGCGCTGCCGCCCCTGCTCGAACAAGCGGGCCTGGCTCGGGAGCACCAGTGGCAGGCCTACCTGGTCACCATGCTGGTCGCCTTCGTGAGCGTGGTGCCCTTCATCATCTATGCCGAGAAGCACCGCCAGATGAAGCGGGTCTTCATCGGGTGCGTGGGGGTGATGCTGGCCGCCGAGCTGGTGCTCTGGCAGAGCGGCCTGCAGCTCTGGGGCCTGCTCGCCGGGCTGCAGCTCTTCTTCGTCGGCTTCAACGTGATGGAGGCGCTGCTGCCGTCCCTTATCAGCAAGGAGTCCCCCCCGGGTTACAAGGGGACCGCCATGGGGGTCTACTCCACCAGCCAGTTCCTCGGGGTCGCCATCGGCGGCAGCCTCGGCGGCCTGCTCTACAGCCTGGGTGGCGGCCCCCTGGTGTTTGGCGGCTGCGCTGTGCTGGCCCTGCTCTGGCTCGGGGTGAGCCTCACCATGGCGGAGCCTCCCTACGTCAGCAGCCTGCGCATCGTGCTGCCGGAGGGGGTCGAGGCCACCCCGGCGCTGGAGCAGCGGATCCGCGCCTGCGACGGGGTGAGCGACGTGCTGCTGGTGCGCGAGGAGCACTCCCTCTACGTGAAGGTGGACAGCAAGCGCCTGACCCGCAGCGATCTGGAGCGGCTGGTGTCCCTCTGAGGGCGGCCAGGGGCACGGCTGCTATGCTGAGATCCTCAACCACAGGAGGAACCTCTCATGTCATATGTAGACGGATTCGTGATCGCCGTGCCCACGGTCAACAAGCAGGCCCTGATCGATCATGCGGGGCTGTTTGACCCCATCTTTCTCGAATATGGGGCCACCCGGGTGCTGGAGTGCTGGGGGGATGACGTGCCCCACGGCAAGCAGACCGACTTCTACCGCGCGGTGGCGGCCAAGGAGGACGAAGCCGTGGTCTTCTCCTGGGTGGAGTGGCCGAGCAAGGCGGTACGGGACGAGGCCATGACCAAGATGATGAAGGACCCCAGGATGGATCCAACCAGCCCCATGCACCAGACCATGCCCTTCGATGGCGCCCGCATGATCTTCGGGGGCTTTACCACTGTGCTGGAGCTCAAGGGCTGAAGGCCCGCCGCCGGTACAAAAAGCCCGCCATTTGGCGGGCTTTTTGCTGGGCGTCATGCCATGGGATCAGCGCTCCACCAGCGGCGCCGAGCGGTAGCTCCAGAGGCCATAGGTGCGCAGGGCGTCGCGGTAGATGCCGAGCAGCTCCTCCGGGCTTGCCTTGGCCAGCGCCGAGAGGGGCTTGTCCGGGTAGGCGACACTGTCGATGCGGACATTGGCCGGGCCGCTCTGCCAGCAGGCGATTTCCAGCAGGGTCTGGCCCCGGCGCACGTGGCTCGCCGAGCTCACCAGGGTGGCGTATTCAATCTCGTGGCGGGCGAGGGCATAGCCGCTGTAGAGGGCGTTCTCCACCGTGCTGGTGGCGTAGTTCTCCTCGATGATGCGGGAGCGGTCGATGCCCTTTTTCGCCAGCCAGTCCGCCATCAGCTTGCCCTCGGTCTGGCGGTTCTGGGGCACGCCGCCGGTGAGGATGACGAGGGCCGCCGGATCGGCCTGGGCCAGGGCGCGGGTGGTCTCGAGGCGTCCCAGCAGAATGTCGTTCATGGAGCCATCGGGATTGAGGGCATAGCCCAGGGTGACGATGGCGCGGCGCCCCTTCTTCTCGCCCCGTCCCTGACGCTCCTTGAGGGGGGTGGCGATCACCCGATCCACGGTGGCGAACAGCCGCTGCAAGTCGGCGGCGCGACCGGCGTTGAGCTCGCCGACCCGCTTGAGGTAGCCATCGGACTTGGCCTGATCGCCCTTGAAGCGCAGCCAGGTGGCGAGATAGGTGTTGATGTCCAGATCGTCCGGCGCGGCGGTGAGGGCCTGCTCGAACAGGGCGATGGCCCTCTCCACGTTGCCGTTGTAGATCTGGGCGTTGGCCGCCGAGATGAGCAGATCGGTGCGATAGGGCTCGAGCTGGTGAGCCTCCAGCAGCAGGGTGGTCACCTGCTCCATGTTGCTCGGCATCTTGGCGGTGAAGCCCGCATCGGAGACCCGGGCGGGGGAGTGGAAGATGCGGGCGGCGTCCGCCAGCAGCTGGTCCACCACCTGGCGCTTGCTGATGTACTGATCGTAATTCTGCTCCTTTTGCAGGGAGCGCACCGGGGCGGCCCAGGCATCGGACGAGACAAAGAGCGGCAGCGCCAGCAGGCTGGTGAGGGTCAGGGCAATCGCGGTTTTCTTCATCATGGGGCTCCCCCTGGGGTGAGGGGCGCGATGCCGTGGCTCGTCCCCTGAATGCTTTTCCAATAAAAACAGATGCTTGGTTTGCTGCCTACTCTACTCCTTTCCCGATGAAAAAAACGTGAACCCTTCCAGTTATCCCGATGGCGCCCCTCAGCGCAGCCCCAGCCGCTCCTGCAGGAAGGCCAGCCAGGCCTCCACCTTGGCGGGCAGGTGGCGGCGCCTGGGATAGAGGCACCAGATGCCGTGCTCGGGCAGGGCATGGTCCGGCAGCACGGGCACCAGCCGGCCGGCGGCGAGATCCCGCGCCACGATGAAGTCCGGCATGTTGCCGATGCCGAGCCCCGCCAACAGCGCGGTGTGGATGGCGTCGCTGTTGTTGACCTCGAAATTGCCTCTGGGGGTGATGGCCACTTCCCCCTCGGGCCCGTGCAGCCGCCACTGGGTGCCGCCGCGAAACAGGGAGTAGAAGAGGCAGTTGTGGCGCTCGAGATCGACCGGGGTGCGGGGCGTGCCGGCCTGCGCCAGGTAGGCGGGGGCGGCGCACAATGTGCTGAGGCAGGGGGCGAGGCGGCGGGCGACCAAGCTCGAATCCTCCAGCTCGCCGATGCGCACCGCCACGTCGAACCCCTCGGCCACCAGATCCTGCTGGGCATCGCTCATCTCGAGCTGCAACTGCACCTCGGGGTGGAGGGCGAGAAACTCGGGGACAAGGGGGGCGATGTGGCGCCGGCCATAGACCATGGGCACAGTCACCCGCAGCAGGCCGCGGGGGGCCGATTGCAGGGCGCCGATGGCATCTTCCCCGTCGCTGGCCAGGCGCACCGCATGGCGCACCGTCTCGAAGTAGCGCTCCCCCGCCTCGGTGAGGGTGAGGGAGCGGGTGGTGCGATAGAGGAGCTGGCAGCCGAGGGCCTGCTCGAGCTGGCTCACCTTCTTGCTCAGCACCGACTTGCTGAGACCGAGCTGGCGGGCGGCGCCGGAGAAGGTGCCCGACTCCACCACGGCGACGAAGGCCGGGAGTAGGGCGAAGGCATCCTGGTTCATGCTGTTCTCAATATGGAAACAATGTTGTTCCAGCAGCGTAGATTATCCCCAAATCAAAAACAATTTACCCTGCTCGTCAGTTCAACCAAGGAGCAACCCCATGATCCCCCCTCTTGTTGACCGCGGCCCCGGCCGCCCCACCCTCGGCCAGACACTTGGCCCGACCCTGGGCGTCCTGGCCGCCTTCGTTGCCGGCCTGCTGCTGGCGCTGATGATCGCCCAGAACGGCGCCCTGGCCCGCGCCACCGACCCCTGGCTCGGGAGCTGGCTGGCCCACGGGGTTGGCGGCCTGGTGGCCGCGCTCTTGTGGTGGCTCTCCCCAAGGCCCCCGACGCCGGAGGCGGCCCCGCCCTGGGCCTGGCTCGGCGGTCTGCCGGGGGCGCTCACCGTGGTGCTGGCGGCCCTGTGCCTCAACTCCCCCCTCGGCATGGCGGGCACCCTGGCCCTGCTGCTGCTCGGTCAGCTGCTGTTTGGTGCCCTGTGCGATGGCCTCGGCTGGCTCGGGCTGGCCCGCCGCCGCCCCTCGGGAAAGGACGCGCTCGCCGCCTTGCTGGTGATGGCCGGCGCCCTGCTTATCGTGCTCGGTTAGGAGAAACACCATGACCCTATTGATCCTGCTGGGACTGCTCGCCGCCTTGCTGGTGATGGCCGGCGCCCTGCTTATCGTGCTGCGTTAGGAGATACACCATGACCCTATTGATCCTGCTGGGACTGCTGAACGGCGTGGCGGTGAGCCTGTCGCGCACCCTCAATGGCCGCCTCGCCAGCGCCCGGGGCGCCATGACTGCGTCGCTCGCCAACCACCTGCTCGGCTTCGGGTTGCTCGGCGCCCTGCTTATCCTCAAGGGGGCCCCCTGGGAGCGGCTCGCCGGGCTCGATCCCTGGCTGCTGCTCGGCGGGGTGCTGGGGGCGCTGTTCGTCGCCATCAGCAGTTGGGCCATAGGCCGGGTCGGCGCCCTGGCCTGCGCCCTGCTCATCGTCACGGGCCAGCTGTCGGGGGGCGCACTGCTCGATGCCCTGGCCGGACGGCTGGCAGCGAGCGATCTGCTCGGCATCCTGCTGGTGCTGGCGGGCGCCGCGCTGCAACGCTGGCAGGGCGGCAAGCCGCGCTCCCGAGGGTGAGTGGTGCTGTGATGGCCTGGGTAAACCGGCAGGGATGACAAGAGCGCCGCCCTTGCCTCGATTTCAAAGGCTGCCCGCCAGCCGGATCAGGGCCCTGGCGAAAGGGAAAAGGCGAAAGAAAGGGAGGGAAAGGAAGAAACAGGAAGGCAAAAGAGAACAAAGAAAGAGAGGCTGCCTGTAATCCTGGGTCAGCCCCCAAAAGCAGAACACCGGCGCGAGGCCGGTGTTCTGAACAGCATGGCGGCGGGCCCAGCGGGGCGCGCGGTCAGGGCAGCTTAGGCGTAGAAGGCCTCGACGGTGCCCTTGACGGTGATCAGCATGGCATTGCCGTAGCGATCCTTGGCCTTGGGGGAGGGGATCTTCACCCAACCTTCGCTGATGCAGTACTCCTCGACATTGGTGCGCTCCTTGCCGTTCACGCGAATGCCGATCTCGTGCTGGAAGCACTCTGCCACATGGTGCGGGCTGCGCGGGTTGGCCGCCAGACGGTCGGGCAGTGCAGGTTTGTTGTCGCTCATTTTATAGACCTGAGTTTGATAAAAAGTGGGTCATTGTAGGCAATGCCCGCCATGGGCTCAAGGCTGGCGACCCGCAACTTCACCTTCACTTCACCGAGCGGGAATAAGGTAGGCCAACGTTTTCAGTTGGAGCTTCACCCTATGCCCACCATAGTCACCCACGCCGCCGTACCCCTCTGCCTTGGGCTCGGGCTTGGCAGCCGGATCATCCCGCCGCGCCTGCTGCTGGCGGGGGTTGCCATCGCCATGCTGCCCGATGCCGATGTGCTCGCCTTTAAACTGGGGGTCGCCTACGGCCATGTCTTTGGCCACCGCGGCTTTACCCACTCCCTGCTGTTCGCCTTTGCCCTGCCCACACTGGCCATGCTGTTTCATCGCCAATTTCGGGCCAGCGCCGCCAGCGTCTGGTCGTTTCTGCTGGTCTCTCTGCTCTCCCACAGCCTGCTCGATTCCCTCACCACTGGCGGCAAGGGGGTTGGCTGGTTCTGGCCGTGGCGTGACGAGCGTTTCTTCGCCCCCTGGCAGCTGATCCGGGTCGCCCCCTTCAAGCTGGAGGCTTATCTCACCGCCCGAGGTGAGGCGGTGATCCTCTCCGAGCTCTACTGGGTTTGGCTGCCGGGGGTTGTATTGATGCTGATATTGATGGGATGGCGGGTGTGGGGAAGGGGGCCTAGGGGATGCTGAGATTGGCGGCCAGGTGATGAAGATAGTCATAGCTGTGCCACTGGATGGCGCAGAGGGCAAGTAGGGCTGAGGCTCCCAAGGCACCTTGATCCCAGTGCCGGAGCAATATCCACATGGCATGCAGTATGCAGAGACCCAGACTCACCAGATAAATGAGGGCTAACGCCACTTCAATCAAATCCGATATGCCGTAGGGGTCATTTGGATTGTGATAAAGCTGGTCATAGCCAAAGGCGCGAAATCCGAGTCGGATCAGAAAGAGGGAAAGGCAGAGGGTGGCAAGTTGTTTTGTTTTTCGGTTGATATCTGTCATTCCTTCAGGGGCCGATGGAGAACAATACTGGGACACTTACCTTTTTGTGGCTTGTCTCGGCAGCGACGAGCTCAGAAAGGTGGTTGTCCTGATGTGTTATCATTGTGCCGCCCAACGCCCGCATTTGCGGCAGGTTTGGAACGCAGCGGAAAACCTGTCCGACAACATGCGCTGGTTAAATTTTGTCTGCATTTGCGACAAAGTGATCATAATATTTTCGCGCTTCTTCCTCAGGCCCTAGCGCAACGTCAATGAGCATTTGAAGACTCCATACTGGACCGGGAATCACCTGCTCTAAGTCTAGGTTTTCGGGGTAAGCTTCTGGATCTATCGCCATTTCTACGTTTTCAAACCACCAAATTTCTATTTTTCTCAGTAAACTGATCATTTCTTCAAACGCTTCAGCGACATTAAAGTCTACACCTGATGAGGCAAAAGTGAGCATTTCATGAGCTAAGGTGTTTCGGCACCTTTTAATATGTTCGAATATCTCTAAATCTTTATCATCAATAGCATGCATATCTTGCAGCCATATCAATGATGCATAGAGATGACTTCTGTTTAGGCTAAGCACCTTTTCTTTATATTCAGGGCTAACAACCATCCTATTTTCATAAAATCCATTTGTGTAAAAAGCTTCAATCTTGTCAATAATGCTGCTCTTGAGCATTTCGAAGGCCATCGAAAATATAGAAGCGGTAATAATATTTTTTTTAAGCGTCTCAGGGTGAAGTGCCCGTTCCCATGACGATTTTATTTTTTCATCCATGCTCGATCTCGATAAAGAAACTTAACGATTAAGCTAAGGGACTGGTTTTAGTCCGTCCCAGCGAGTGGAGTGAGCGATTTTAGCGCATTCTTATGTGTGAGTCTTTGATGCATATTCTTGTGCCAAATCTTGTTTTTGTTTGAGCTTTACTTCGTGCCAAGAAACACCAGATTCAATACCAGACACACGAGCTTGGTACTTATGATATGCCCTTTTCAAAACAGACTCGACCGTTATACTTGTTTCCCTTTCCAGTGCGAGGACTGTATTGAGGTAGTTCCAAAGCAAATCTCCTAGCTCATCTTCTAAGTAGCAAGTACGATTTTTCGGTATCTCTTCAACTACCTCGTCTATTTCTGCTCTCAACCCGGACAGGTAGGTTTCCGAACCTGAATACCAAGTATTGTTTTGGTCGAACGCTGACTTGCGTCTTGCGATTTCAAGCAGATTATCAAAATTTTCCATCGTATACCCAGCGAAACACATAATGCGTTAATAACCGGCGCGCTTTAGCTTGTCCGGCGCCGAAGGCGTGTAGTTGATTGACTTGTTATATTTTCCTCCTCGTTGTTATTCTCCCCAAATTTGCTATCGACCGAAGAAAATCCTTTAGATTATTATCTTTTGAATTGTGTACTATTTTGGTCTCTATCTCGTGGGAAAGAAAGTTGCGCAAGTGTAATTGGAGCAACCAATTTTTTTCTGACTCTGTAATTTTGTAACCAAATCCTGCAAGCATGGCTTGATACTGAAGCGAACTCACTTTGGAAAGATGGTCATATACTTGATTCTCGCCATGTTGCTTGAAAGCTGTCATGAGCGATTCATCATCTATTTGGTCCTTATCCTCAGCATCGTATTCGCACTCTGACAGTGAATAGGTTTCTGGATTCCAAGAAAAAAATGAATGACACTCAGAAATATATTTGTCAGCTGAAGCTATTGGAGACGTCACTATCAGCACGGGGTAACCGTGGCCTGCCAAAAACTCCCCAGAATATACTTTGTAAGTCATAACTCACCTTAAATTTAACTCCGCCACATTCTCATTCACCGCAGTGAAAAACGCATTTTAAATAATTATTACGTTGCCAGCCTATCTCTGGAGCTGAAGGTGATCCCTTGACTTCCTCGTTTAACGCTTCCATTACCACTGTGTAAAGAAACAGTGAAGGAGTCGGTGATGGCAAGCGTCGGCAAAGCTACCGCCCCTGAGTTCCAGCCCCCAGTCTGCTGTCTGTAACCTGCGAAAAAGCAACAATCGCTGTCATGGCGCTCTCCCGAGAGATGGATTGTCGTTTGGCTATCTTAAGGGCTCTGAACGAGGCATGGGAAGGGGTGGTTGATAGAAATCTGAGCTGGTTCAACCAATTAGTGATTAGCAGCTGTTTTAAGTGGGCTGCTGGGTGAGCAGAAGTGCGAAAACTCCCCTCACCCCAACCCTCTCCCAAGGGGAGAGGGAGCATATCTGCGGTTAGACGGGGGCTGTGGGCTGGCACGGTTTTGATTCCCCCTCCAAGCCGCCGAGTCGAGTTCAATGGGTCAGGAGCGCCGTCAGGGATGACGGCGCAGCCGGAGTTGGTACATGGATGTACCATCTGCGGCGTTCCGCCCGACCCAGAGAGCGAGATGAGGGAATCCGCCGTAGGCGGGCGGCTTGGCGGGGGAGAAGACCTTTGGTGACTTTGGGTCTTTCCAAAGTCACTCGTCCCAGCCCGAAGGGCGGGCGAAACCCCGTCGAGGGCAGCGCCCTCGCGTCCCATGCGGCGAAGCCGCATCAAGGGGCTAACCGCTGGCTCGGGAATCCGGCGAGAGTCCGTTGCCGTGGAAAGGAAATTTGCTGCGGTGCAATGCGCTGCGCTTATTGCGCCCTACGGTGTGCCACTGCGTGGTAAAGCCGCGCCACCACATCAACGTCGCGAACGTCTGATTACGCTTCGCTAATCAGACCTACAGAGAAGCCAACCGCTGACGCTGGATAACAAAAGGGAGCCTATCAGGCTCCCTTTTTGCAAACATGGCCAATGGCATTTGGCTAATGCCACCCCTTATCGATTGGTTGCGGCCTTCATCCCTTCCACAAACTCTTTCAGACGAGTGAGCATATGCTCCGGATTCTGGTGGTGGGTCTCGATGATCTTCACCACGGCGGAGCCGGAGATGGCACCGGCGGCGCCAGCGGCGATGGGAGCTATTTAGGACACCCACCTTTTTGTATGCTGACTATACAGCGTCTTGCTCAGAAAGGTGGGTGCCCTGATTTACCCAAGCGGGGATAAGGTAGCCCCACGTTTTCAGTTGTAGCTTTATCCTATGCCCACCATCGTCACTCACACCACCGTACCTCTCTGCCTGGGACTGGGGCTTGGCAGCCGGATTATCCCGCCGCGCCTGCTGCTGTCGGGGGTTTCCTGAGTCCCCTTTATTGCATAGACATATTCACCAGTTTTTGTATTTTGATACATTACACCTTGAAAATCTGAACTTTTATCATTTTTATAATTATCAAAAACAATCCAATCAGTTTCTGGGACTGGCGAACCAACGGCATAGGGAAATTATTATTCTGTGGGTCGCCATATGCACTATGGCTAAAAACAGCATTTTGTTTAGTTCTTGACATTTTCGTCCTCCATAACGAATCTAAGATTAACTATCGTTGGCATTGGCTTATTATGTGATTTATATTCACGTCTATACTTGTTTACTTCATTTTGATCCAGTCGCTCACAGGCAACACCACCACTTAATTCTTCTCGACCAACATTTGGTCGGCATGAAATATTTATATTTCCATGCTTTAACTCACTCCAATCGCTGTATGCTGAAGATAAAAAGTACCCTTCACGATTATGCTGATCAAGAGGGTTAGCTTTTAAGTTAGATTCCAGTTTGGAGCCAGTCTTCACAATAAAATAACCAACTGAATCTAACCCAAAATTACAGAGGCCGGGCAATAAATGGTCTTTAGATACCTTCACACTGAACTTGTTTAATTGATGTTTCTTTATGGGGTTTTCTATTTTCCATCCCCTAAGAGTTGTGTTTGCAGGTATAATGCCAAACGCATAAAATGTTTTGCTGCATGCAGAGTAAGTTTTATTAGATGCCATGAATGTGCTATCGATAGCCAATTGATATCCGCTACCAAACGGAAACTCACCATGAATAGTAAAAAACTCTGTTGGATTAGGGTTAATCTCCGGCTCAATATTGGGCTCTTTAAGCCACCAATACCCACCACCTATTACAGTCAAGGCTACAACTCCAAATATCAGTTTGGTTTTTTTGGGTATGTTGCTCGGCTTTCCCTTTCCATCATCCATTAATCACCTCGTTGTTTTTTCTTTACAGACTTTTTATCTTCCCTTATAACTTCCGCTTTGATACTCCATGAGCTGGCTTAAAACTCAAAAAGGTGGGTGTCCCAGATTTTATTACGTATGTTGGGCTAAAAATCGTAGGTTGGAGCTGAATGAAGTGAAGCCCAACGTGTACCACGAAATAGATCTGTAAATCTGTTTTACGGATCTGCCACATCTTTGTTTATCCTAATCCGGTTGGCGCAATAATACTCACCTGCTGGGTTTCGCTCTGCGCCAACCTACAAAAAACCACGCTACCGCCCCTGAGTTCCAGCCCCCAGCCCGCTGCTTTCACCTGCGAGATATCAGCAATCACTCCCATGGTGTCCTCCCGAGAGATGGATTGTCCTTGGCTATCTTAAGGGCTCTGATTGGGGCATAGGAAGATAAGATTAAGAAAAATTCGAGCTGGTTCAACCAATTAGTGAGCAACTGCCGTTTTAAGTGGGCTGTTGGGTTTGTAGAGAGTGCGGACATTCCCCTCACCCCAACCCTCTCCCAAGGGGAGAGGGAGCTTGTTTGCGGTTAGAGGGGGCTCTGGGTTGGCACGGTTTTGATCCCCCTCCAAGCCGCCGAGTCGAGCTCAATGGGTCAGGAGCGCCGTCAGGGATGACGGCGCAGCCGCAGTTGGTACAGGGGCCAAATCGGTTATGGGTGAGCAAGGCTCGGCCCGATTTGGCGCGAGAACATGGAGGTTCGAAGCGGACTTTGGGCGAAGCCATGGATGGCGAAGGCCAAAGGCTCATCTGCGGCGTTCCGCCCGACCCAGAGAGCGAGATGAGGGAAAAGCGGGTAGAAGACGAGCAACGCTCGGCTCCCGCTTTTCGGCAAAGGCGGGCGGCTTGGCGGGGGAGAAGACTTTTGGTGACTTTGGGTCTTTCCAAAGTCACTCGCCCTAGCCCGAAGGGCGGGCGAAACCCCATCGAGGGCAGAGCCCTCGTGTCCCATGCGGCGAAGCCGCATCAGGGGGTTAACCGCAGGCTCAGGAATTCGGTCAAATTCTGCCAGGGGGCGGGCGAAACCCCGTCGAGGGCAGCGCCCTCGCGTCCCATGCGGCGCCGCCGCATCAAGGGGCTAACCGTCGGCTCTGGAATCCGGCGAGAGTTTGCCGTCGTGGAACGGACTTTTTCCTGCGGTGCAATGCGCTGCGCTTATTGCACCCTACGGTGTGCCACTACGTGGCAAAGCCACGCCATCTCAACCAATCCGCGAACGTCTGATTACGCTTCGCTAATCAGACCTACAGAGAAGCCAACCGCTGACGCCGGATAACAAAAGGGAGCCTATCAGGCTCCCTTTTTGCAGACATGGCCAATGGTACTGACCCATGCCACCCCTTATCGATTGGTTGCGGCCTTCATCCCTTCCACAAACTCTTTCAGACGAGTGAGCATATGCTCCGGGTTCTTGTGGTGGGTCTCGATGATCTTCACCACGGCGGAGCCGGAGATGGCACCGGCGGCGCCGGCCTTGATGGCCTCGCGCACCTGGGCCGGTTCGCTGATGCCAAAGCCGAGCAGGGCGGGGGGCGCATTGAACTCGCGCAAGGTGTTGATGAGGCCATCCACCGGCATGCCGGCCTTGGTCTCGGCGCCGGTCACGCCTGCGCGGCTCACCAGGTAGGTGTAACCAGAGCCCAGCTCGGCCACAGCCTTGAGCGTCTCGGTGTCACCGTTGGGCGGGGCGATAAAGATGCTGTCGATGCCGAACTTGTCGGCGGCCGCCTTGTAGGGCTCGCACATCTGCACCGGCACGTCGGCCACCAGCACGGAGTCCACCCCCGCCTGCTGGCACTTCTCGTAGAAGCCGTCGATGTGGCGCACATAGACCAGGTTCGCGTAGACCAGCAGGCCAATGGGCAGCTCCGGGTACTTGGCGCGGATGCGGGCGAGCAGGGTGAAGCAGTCGTCCGGGGTGGTGTGGCTGGCAAAGGCCCGCAGGGCGGCACCCTGAATGGTGGGGCCGTCCGCCACCGGATCGGAGAAGGGAATGCCGAGCTCCAGGGCGTCGGCGCCCCCTTCGACCAGGGCATCGACGATGGCCAGGGACAATTCGGGGGTGGGGTCACCCAGCATCACGAAGGGCACGAAGGCGCCCTGATTGGCCTTGTCCAGACGGGAGAAGAGTTGTGCGTAGCGATTCATGACAAGGTTCCTTCTTTCTCGAAAATATCGGCAACGGTGAAGATGTCTTTGTCGCCACGGCCGGAGAGGTTGACGATGAGCACCTGCTCTTTCTCCGGTTCACTGCGGGCCATCTTGAGGGCGTGGGCCAGGGCGTGGGAGGATTCCAGCGCCGGTATGATGCCTTCGGATTTGGCCAGCTCCTGGAAGGCGTCCAGCGCCTCCTTGTCGGTCACCGAGGGGTACTCGGCGCGGCCGATGGCCGCCAGGTGGGCGTGCTGGGGGCCGACGGAGGGGAAGTCCAGACCCGCCGAGACGGAGTAGGACTCCTGAATTTGGCCCTGGTTGTCCTGCATCAGGTAGGAGTGCATGCCAAAGAAGACCCCCTTGCTGCCGTGACCGAGCGGTGCACCGTGCTCGCCGCTCTCGATGCCGTGACCACCGGGCTCGACGCCGATCAGACGTACTTCAGGGTTGTCGATAAAGTCGGCAAACATGCCGATGGCATTCGAGCCGCCGCCGACGCAGGCGATCACCGCATCGGGCAGGCGCTCCTCCTTCTCGAAGCACTGGGCCTTGGCCTCTTCCCCGATCATCTTCTGGAACTCCCGCACGATTGTGGGGAAGGGGTGGGGGCCGGCGGCGGTGCCGAGCAGGTAGTGGGCGCTCTCGTAATTGGCAGCCCAGTCGCGCAGCGCCTCGTTGCAGGCATCCTTGAGGGTGCTGGAGCCGGAGTGCACCGGAATGACGGTGGCCCCCATCAACTTCATGCGAAACACGTTGGGCTTCTGGCGCTCGCAATCCTTGGCACCCATGTAGACCCGGCACTTGAGGCCGAGCAGGGCGCAGGCCAGTGCAGTGGCGACCCCGTGCTGGCCGGCGCCGGTCTCGGCGATGATCTCGCTCTTGCCCATGCGCTTGGCGAGCAGGGCCTGGCCCAGCACCTGGTTGGTCTTGTGGGCGCCGCCGTGCAGCAGATCTTCACGCTTGAGGTAGAGCCGGGTCTTGGTCCCCTTGGTCAGATTGCGGGTCAGGGTGAGCGGGGTCGGGCGACCGGCATACTCGGTCAGCAGGGACTGGAACTCGGCGACGAAGGCCGGGTCATCCTTGGCATCGACGAAGGCCTTCTCCAGCTGGAGCAGGGCGGGGATGAGGATCTGGGGCACATACATGCCACCAAATTCACCGAAAAACGGATTGAGCAGGGTCATAGATTATTCCTTGTGCTTATAGGCAAATGCAGTTCATTAATTTGGTGCATGTTCAGAGGGTGCGCAGGGCACTCTTACAGTTGGCGCAGGGCGCCAAAGGCCGCCGCCAGCTTGTGCGCATCCTTCTGGCCCGGGGCACTCTCCACCCCGGAGTTGAAATCAAGGCCGAGGCAACCCACCCGGGCCGCCTGCAGGGCGTTGTCGGGATTGAGGCCGCCTGCCAGCATCAGCCTGGCTTTATCGAGACTTCCCAGCAGGGCCCAGTCGAATGCCTGGCCGGTGCCGCCGCTCTGGCTGCCCACTTTGGTATCGAGCAGCAGGCGATCCGCCGGGTAGTCGAGGGAGGGCAGGGGCTCGCCGCTTTCCTTGCCAAGAGAGACGCCTACCGCTTTCCAGATCTGGCAGCCTGCCGGCAGCAGGGGGCGCAGGGTCTCGATATAGGCGGCGTCCTCGTCCCCGTGCAGTTGCACGGCGGCGAGGTTCAGGGCCTCCACCGTCTTGGCGATGGTCTGGGGTTGGGCATTGCGAAACACCCCCACATAGGAGAGCGGCGCGCCCGCCATGACGGCGCGGGCGGCGGGAATGTCAACGTAACGCGGGCTCTTGGCGACGAAGATCAGGCCACCGAACACGGCCCCCGCCTGATGGGCGGCGGCGGCATCCTCGGGGCGGGTGAGGCCGCACACCTTGTTCTGGCCGAGCACCAGCTTGCGCACCGCCGCCTCCAGATCCGGCTCGCTCATCAGGGAGGAGCCCACCAGGAAGCCCTTGGCATGGGCGCGCAGCTCCGCCACCTGGGCGCGGTGGTTGATGCCGGACTCGCTGATGACCACCCGATCGGCGGGGATCTCGGCCGCCAGCTGTTGGGTGCGGGCGAGATCCACGCTCAAATCCCGCAGATCCCGGTTGTTGATGCCGATCACGGGGGCGCCGAGGGTGACGGCGCGATCCCGCTCCTCTGCATTGCTCACCTCGGTGAGCACCCCTAGACCTAACTCTTTGGCCACCTTGAACAGGGCGCGATAGCCCTCGTCGGTGAGCACGGAGAGCATCAAGAGGATGGCGTCCGCCTGATAGTAGCGGGCCAGATAGACCTGATAGGGGTCAATCATGAAGTCCTTGCAGAGCACCGGCTGCTTGACCCGGCCACGCACCCTGGGCAGGAAGGCAAAATCCCCCTGGAAGAACTGCTCGTCCGTCAGCACAGAGATGGCGGTGGCATAGTTGCCATAGATGTCGGCGATGGCCTCCGGGCTGAAGTCGTCACGGATCAAGCCCTTGGAGGGGGAGGCCTTCTTGCATTCGAGAATGAAGCGGGTGGAGCCTGCACGCAGGTCGCCCTCGAAGTCCCGATCGCTTGGCACCAGGGTGCCCTGGAAGCTCTCCAGGGGCTGGGCCAGCTTGCGGGCCGCGACCCACTCCTGCTTGGCGGCCACGATTTTGCCGAGAATGGTCTGGTTGATGGACGCCCGATTCAGGAAGGCATCGGGGGAGGAGAGGGGGTCGAGCATCTCGATATCCTTGCTAAGAGTGGTACTGCCTTGTTGGCTGCCGTGAGTACTGACTGACATCATGCCTCCTGATGGCTCAGGGTGGCGAGGGCCTGGGCAAGCAGGCGGGTTTCACCGCTTGAAAGCTTGGCCAGCACCTGCGCGGCCGCCTGCTTGAAGTCCGGGGCCTTGCCCGCCATCACCAGCAGCGGCGCCACGTTGGCGGCGATGGCGGCGTTGTGGGCCGCAGTGCCTTCCCCCGCCAGTATGGCGTCCGTGATGGCGCGGTTCTCTTCCGGCTCCCCCCCTTGAATGGCGCTGACCGGGTAGGTCTCGAGGCCAAAGTCTGCCGGGGTGAGCAGGTATTCGCGAATTTCGCCGTCACGGATCTCGGCCACCTGGGTCGGACCGTGAATGGCCACTTCGTCCAGCCCGGCGCCGTGTACCACCATACCGGTTTTCAGCCCCAGTGCCAGCAGGGTTTCGGCGATGGGACGCACCAGCTCGGGAGCATAGACCCCCATCAGCTGGTAGCTGGGGCGGGCGGGGTTGATAAGCGGCCCCAGGACGTTAAATAGCGTCCTGGTCTTCAAGGCCTGGCGCACCGGCATGGCGTGGCGCACCCCGGCGTGGTACTGGGGGGCGAACAGGAAGCAGATGCCTAGCTCGTCCAGACAGCGGCGCGCCTGGGCCGGGCTCATGTCGAGCTTGATCCCCATCTTGTCCAGCAGATCGCTCGAACCGGATTTGCTCGAGACCGAGCGGTTGCCGTGCTTGGCGACTTTCAGGCCGCAGGCAGCGGCCACCAGGGCCGAGGTGGTGGAGACGTTGATGGTGTTGAGGCCATCGCCACCTGTGCCGACGATGTCGCAGAACGCATAGTCCGGGCGCGGGAAGGGACGGGCCTCCGCCAGCAGTGCCTCGGCGGCGCCGGCGATCTCCTCCGGGGTCTCCCCCTTGAGCTTGAGGGCGGTGAGCAGGCTCGCCAGCACGATGGGATCCACTTCGCCACGGACCACCTGGCCGAAGGCATCGCGGGCGGCGTCACGGGTGAGAGACTGCCCCTGATAGAGGGTGTTGAGATGTTGATGCATGGGGTCTCCTTACCGCACGTGGCTTTCTGGACGGGTGATGTGGGCGAGGGCCTGGGTCAGCAGGCGGGCCCCTTCCGAGGTCATGATGGATTCCGGGTGGAACTGGAAGCCCAGCACCCGCTCATCCCGTTGCTCTATGGCCATGGGCATGCCCTGATAGTGGGCAATCACCTGCAACTCCTCCGGCACATAGGTCGCCACCAGGGAGTGGTAGCGGGCCACCGGCAGCGGGTTCGGCAGCCCCGCGAAGGCGCCGTGACCGTTGTGCTCAATCAGGGAGCGCTTGCCGTGGACTATTTCCCCGGCCGCCCCGACTGTGCCGCCGTAGGCTTCGCACAGGGCCTGATGACCGAGGCAGATGCCGAGGATGGGCACCCGGCCGCGGGCCAGCTTGATGAGGTCAATCAGGCAGCCCGCCTCGTGGGGGGCGCCCGGCCCCGGGGAGAGCACCAGCACGGCGTCACCGTCACAGGCTTCTATCTCCTGCATGATGCGGCTCGCCGGCAGGCTGTTGCGGTAGATGCGCACCGGGTAACCCAGGGTGCGGAACTGATCCACGAGGTTGTAGGTAAAGGAGTCGAAGTTATCGAGCAGGAAGATGTTAGTCATGGGACTGCTCCTTCGAAGTGCGGAACTGATCGGCCAAGGCGTTGTAGGTAAACGAATCGAAGTTATCGAGCAGGAAGATGTTAGTCATGGCTCACGTCCTTATGTTGCTCCTGCTGGGCGCTCAGGGCTTGCAGGGAGGTGCCATGGCTGGCGGCGATGGCGGCCAGCACGGCGGCCGCCTTGGCGCGGGTCTCGTCCGCCTCCATCTGGGGCTTGGAGTCATAGACCACGCCGGCACCGGCCTGGACATGGGCCAGACCCGCTTTCACGAAGGCGGAGCGGATGACGATGCAGGTGTCCATCTCTCCCGCGCCGTTGAGGTAGCCCACGGCGCCGCCGTAGCTGCCGCGGCGCTTGCCTTCCACCATGCGGATAAGCTCGCTGGCTCGCAGCTTGGGGGCGCCGGTCAGGGTGCCCATGTTCATGCAGGCCTGATAGGCATGCAGGGCATCGAGATCCGAGCGAAGAGTGCCCACCACCCGGGAGACCAGGTGCATCACGTGGCTGTAGCGATCCACTTTGAGCAGATCCTTCACGTAGCGGGTGCCGGGCTCGGAGATGCGGGCGATGTCGTTGCGACCCAGATCCACCAGCATCAGGTGCTCGGCCACCTCTTTCTCGTCCTGGCGAAGTTCCAGCTCGATGCGACCGTCGAGATCCAGATTGATGCTGCCATCGGGGTTGAGGCCGCGGCGGCGGGTGCCGGCGATGGGGTACATCTCCACCTGGCGGCTGGCGGCGCAGAACTTGACCGCGCTCTCCGGGGAGGCACCAAACAGGGTGAAACCCTCGTCCTGTACATAGAACATGTAGGGGCTGGGGTTGGTCTGCTTGAGGCGGCGATAGGCGGCCAGCGGGTCGGGGCAGGGGAGGGAGAAGCTGCGGGACGGCACCACCTGGAAGATGTCCCCACGGCGGATGAAGCCCTTGAGCTTCTCCACCTCGGCGCAGAACTGCTTGTCGCTCTTGTCGATCTGGAGGTTGCCGGTGAGCGGCTTGGCGCCCTGTGCCCCCGGTTGCGGCTGCTGGCAGGCCTGCTTGAAGGCCTCGAGGCGCGCGGTCAGCTGGGCGTAACGCTCATCGAGCTGGCGCTCGTTCTGCTCGCCGCCAAAGAGGCAGGCCAGCAGGGCCGTGCTCTGCTTGATGTGATCTATGGTGATCAGGGTCTCGGCCACATAGAAGCAGTAGTCGGGGCAGTCGTTGCTCCCTTCCGGCACCTCGGGCAAGTCTTCAAAGGAGGCGATGAGGTCGTAGGCGAAGCTGCCCCCCATGAAGAGGGCCTCTTTGCCCTGCTGGCATTGCAGCTCCCGTTGCAGGGTGCGCAGCACGTCCAGCACGCTGCTGCCCTTGAGGCGGCTGTCTTCGTCAAGGGTGCGGTCGGAGGCCGGGAAGTCGAGCTGCAGCTCGTCCGCCACCCGGGTCTGGGTGATGACGGCGGGGAGGCGCTGCTCGAGCAGGCGCTGCAGCGCGGCGCCGTTGCTGGTGAGGGCGCGGACCCGCACCGTGCGGCCACGGCACTCGATGCGCAGGCAGGCATCCACCAGCAGCAGGCTCTGGGTGCCAGCCTTGGAGTCGATCTCCACCGATTCCAGCAGCAGGTTGTTGGGCTTGTGCTGGCAGAGCTGGGTGTAGAGCGCCAGGGGATCTGTCACATAAGGGGCATTGAGCCGGATGGTGTCGAATTCGCCCAGGGGTAACCGGGTCTTGTTGCCTGTCATAATGCCTTCCCTTGCATGTGTTGTGTGTAACCGATGGTCATGGCGTTTCTCTCGAGTTGGGATTGGGTTTTCGTCACGTCAGCGAGTTCGCCATCGCCATGTCAGTGCACTTGTCTGAATTGTCGGTTTCATCACAGGTCCATTTGCCGGATAATAAAAAAGCCCGCTGGGGTCAGCGGGCTTTTTCTTTGGGTTCTTAATTTGCTGTCAGATTACAGGTACAGCAACGACCACACGCCCGCATGTCAGGGAGTGTGCCACCACCAGATGGTCAGGATGGAAGTCGTTTGCATGATAGCGTCCTGTAAAAAGATGTTTGCAATGAAGTGCCTACAGAAAACGATAAAGCCGCGGCCAAGTCAAGTCGCTTTTTTGCCTTCTTTTTCCCAAGCAGGCCCCCTGATGAGAGCGAAACAAGCCGATGAGATTCGATCTTCACTGTCATACCACGGCCTCGGATGGCGTGCTGAGCCCCGCCGAACTGGTGCGCCGCGCCGCCGAGAAAGGGGTGGAGGTGTTAGCGGTCACTGACCACGATACCCTTGACGGGCTTGATGAAGTCCGTCAGACGATCCAGAACGAACAGTTGCCGCTGCGACTGGTGAGCGGGGTCGAGATCTCCACCGGGTGGGAGCACCACGAGATCCACATAGTGGCGCTCGGGGTGGATGAAAAAAATCCGCAGCTGGTCACCTTCCTGGCCGGTCAGCGGGCCCGCCGCGAGGCGCGCGCCCAGGAAATAGGGCGCCGTCTGGAGAAGTGCCTCATCCCGGGCACCTATGAAGAGGCCAAGCAGCTCGCGGGTGACGCCGCCGTGACCCGGGCCCATTTTGCCCGGGTGCTGGTGGCGCGCGGGGTGGCCGACAACATGCAAAAGGTATTCAAGAAGTACCTGAGCCGGGGCAACAAGGGTTATGTGCCCGCCGAGTGGCCCGAGATGGGGGAGGCCATCGCGGCCATTCATGCCGCGGGCGGGCTGGCGGTGCTGGCCCACCCGAGCCGCTACAGCCTCACCGCCAAGTGGATCAAGCGGCTATTGGTGGTCTTCAAGGCGGCCGGTGGCGATGCCATGGAGGTCTCCCTGCCCCAGCAGAGCCCCCAGGAGCGGGCCAACCTCGGCCAGTGGGCCAAGGATCACGATCTCTATATCTCGGTGGGGTCCGATTTTCACTTCCCCTCCAACTGGACCGAGCTGGGCCGCCATCTGTGGCTGCCCAAGGAGGGCATGCCGCTCTGGCTCGGGCACCCCGATCACTTCGGGCTCAGTCAGGAGCAGCATGCCAGCCTGCTGGCCAGCCGCTGAGTACAATGGGCGGACACGGATCTTTGGTACGGGCGAGTCTGTGCCAAACAGGTTAAGGTAGTGTCATGGGCCAAGGGGCCCTTGACCATGAAGCGGGCACCCGGCGTGCCCCTATCGCGAGAAGAGCATATGAGTCAGCATTTTTACGTACACCCGGACAACCCCCAGGTTCGCCTCATCAGCCAGGCGGTGCAGATCCTGCAAAACGGCGGCGTCATCGTCTATCCCACCGACTCCGGTTATGCCCTGGGCTGCCAGATGGGCAACAAGGATGCGCTGGAGCGCATCTGCCGTATCCGCCGCATCGAGCCGAACCACGACTTCACCCTGGTGTGCCGGGATCTCTCGGAGATCTCCACCTACGCCAAGGTGGACAACACCGCCTTCCGGCTGGTGAAGAACAACACCCCAGGGCCCTACACCTTCATCTTCAAGGCCACCAAGGAGGTGCCGCGCCGCCTCATGAACGAGAAGAAGAAGACCATCGGCATCCGGGTGCCCGCCAACAATATCGCGCTCGCATTGCTCGAGGCCCTCGGTGAGCCGCTGCTCTCCACCACCCTGATCCTGCCGGGCTCCGAGATGGCGGAGTTCGACCCCGAAGAGATCGCCGACAAGCTCGGCAAGCAGCTGGATCTGGTGGTCAACGGCGGCTATCTGGGCGAGCAGCCTACCACTGTGGTGGACTTCTCCGACGACGAGCCCGTGCTGCGCCGTCGCGGTGCCGGGGATCCGACGCCGTTTGAGTGATACTGCCGAGCCCGTACCCGAGGCGGTGATGGCACCGGGTGCGACGGGGGAGGCCCTGCTTCCCCCGCCCATCGCGAAAGTACTGGGGCAGCCCTACCATGAGCTGCCCCAGGATTTGTTTATTCCGCCCGATGCGCTCGAGGTGTTTCTCGACACCTTCGAGGGGCCGCTGGATCTGCTGCTCTACCTCATCCGCCGTCAGCAGCTCGACATCCTGAACCTGCCGATCCTGCAGATCACCGCCCAGTACATGGAGTACGTGGAGCTGATGCAGGGGCTCAATCTGGAGCTGGCGGCGGAATACCTGCTGATGGCGGCCTGGCTCGCGGAGATAAAATCCCGCCTGCTGCTGCCCAAGGCGCCGGAGCTGGAAGACGAGGAGGAGGGGGAAGACCCCCGCGTCACCCTGATCCGCCGGCTGCAGGAGTACGAGCGCTACAAGCTGGGCGCGGAGCGGGTCAACGCCTTGCCGAGGCTGGAGCGGGAGATCTTTATCGCCTCGGCCCTGCCACCGGATTTTGGCGCCTTGAAGCCGCTGGCCCCCGATGTTTCACTGGTTGAGCTCGCCCTTTACATGCAAAGTGTGGTAAAACGCGCGACTCATTTTGAACATCACCAGATCCGCCGTGAGCAGATCCCGACCCGGGTGCGCATGGCGGAGATCCTCGCCATGTTGTCCCTGGGGCAGACCCTGCGGCTGGAGCAGGTGCTGCGGGCCGAGGAGGGACGCATGGGGGTATTGGTGACCTTCCTGGCCCTGCTGGAGCTGTGCAAGGAGCAACTGATCTGGATCCTGCAGGCCGAGCCGCTGGGTCCCATCCATTTTGCATTGGCCGAGCAGGGCGAGGAGGGCAACCGTGGCGCTGCCCACTGAACGACTCAATACCCTGACTCAGGGAGGGATGCGTCATGGCGCTGCCGGCTGAACGGCTGAAGACCCTGATCGAGGCGGCGCTGTTTGTGGCCGGTCGTCCGCTCAATGTCAGCGAGCTGAAAAGCAGCGTGCTGGCGGATTACCCTGTCACCAGCCGCTATGTGCAGCTGCTGCTGGCGGAGCTCAGGCAGGACTACAGCGAGCGGGGGGTGGAGCTCAAGGAGGTCGCCTCCGGCTGGCGCTTCCAGGCCCGCCAGGAGTACGCCGAGGAGCTGTCGCGCCTGTGGAGCGAACGGGCGCCCCGATATTCGCGCGCCGTGTTGGAAACCCTGACGCTGATTGCCTATCGTCAGCCCATCACCCGGGCCGAGATAGAAGCCATCCGCGGGGTGGCGGTATCGAGCCAGATCATCAATACCCTGAAAGAGCGCGGCTGGGTGCGCAGCATAGGTCACAAGGAGGTGGTGGGTCGCCCCGAGCTGCTCGCCACCACCCGAGAGTTTCTGGACTATTTCAATCTGCAGAGTCTGGAGCAGCTCCCCGAGCTGGATCCCGAACTGCACTCCCCCTTGCCGGTCATGCTGGGCGAGGGGAGCGACGGTCAATAAGCGGCAGGCCGTCTTGAGAATGAACGTGGTGACGATGCCCGAGGGTGCGTCACAGGAGTCAATGTTGTCCGCTATGTCAGCGGGCAGCGATCAACAATCAGGTAAACCCGATGAGTGAAAAACTGCAAAAAGTATTGGCCCGCGCGGGTCAAGGCTCCCGTCGTGAGATGGAGGCCCTGATCACCGCAGGTCGGGTCAGCGTGGATGGCAAGGTCGCCATGCTGGGGGATCGCGTCGAAGTGAACGCCGTGATCCGGGTGGATGGTCACCAGGTCAAGACCCGTGCGGCCGAGGAGCAGATCTGCCGCGTGCTGGCGTACCACAAGCCCGAAGGGGAGATGTGTACCCGCCACGATCCGGAAGGTCGTCCCACCGTGTTTGATCGTCTGCCCAAGATGGACGGGGCCCGCTGGATTGCGGTGGGTCGCCTCGACGTCAACACCTCCGGCCTGCTGCTGTTCACCACCGACGGCGAGCTTGCCAACCGGCTGATGCACCCGAGCCACGAAGTGGAGCGGGAATACGCGGTGCGCGTCTTTGGCGAGATCACCGAAGCCATGCTGCAGCGCCTGCGCAAGGGCGTGCAGCTGGAAGACGGCATGGCCAAGTTCAACAAGATCAAGCCGGCCGGCGGTGAAGGGCTGAACCAGTGGTTCAACGTCACCCTGACCGAGGGGCGCAACCGTGAAGTGCGCCGCCTGTGGGAATCCCAGGAAGTGCAGGTGAGCCGCCTGATGCGCATTCGCTACGGTGACGTCACCCTGGATCGTGGCATCCCCCGCGGTGGCTGGCAGGAGCTCAAACTGCCCGAGGTGAACTACCTGCGCGGCCTGGTCAACCTGCCCAACGAGACCGAGTCCAAGGTCGACCTGCAGCAGGATGGCAAGAGCACCCGCCACAAGCAGGCCGCCCAGATCCGTCGCGCCGTCAAGCGCCACAAGGAGATGCAGGGCAAGGAGCCGCGTGCTCGTGCCACCACGGCCCGCCGCAAGCCGCAAGCCTCGACCCGCAACTCAGGCACCGGCAGCAAGTAAGCCGCCGCCACGGGCCTCTCGCTCCGGACAAGTCAAAAGCCCGCACCCCATGGTGCGGGCTTTTTTGTTGCCGGCGATTCTCCTCCCCTTGGTGAAGGGGGATGCAGCCAGAGTTGTCTCTGTGTGGGTTGGAGATCGCCATGCTCCTCCCCCTCAGAGAGGGGGAGGCCGGGAGGGGGGCTGTGAGATGTGCATCAGGATGGTTGCCCTGCCGGGACTGGCTTGTTAGCCTTTCGCGCACAGATACAGGAGAAACCAATGAGCAAGGTACTGGATGAGCTGCTGGCACTGCTGGCGCTTGAGAAGATCGAGGAGGGCCTGTTTCGGGGCCAGAGCCAGGATCTCGGGTTGCGATCCGTGTTTGGCGGGCAGGTAATGGGGCAGGCCTTGTCAGCCGCCAAGCAGACGGTGGCCGGGGATCGCCAGGTCCACAGCTTCCACTCCTACTTCCTGCGTCCGGGGGATGCCAACAAGCCCATCGTCTACGACGTGGAGAACATCCGCGACGGTCAGACCGTCTCCACCCGCAGGGTCAAGGCCATTCAGGGCGGCAAGCCCATCTTCTACCTCAATGCCTCCTTCCAGGTAGAGGCCGAGGGCTTCGAGCATCAGGCCCAGATGCCCGAAGGCATCACGCCCCCCGAGCAGCTCAAGAGCGAGCTGGAGCTGGTGCGCCCCTACGAGCAGATGATCCCGGCGGCTTTGCGGGACAAGATCCTGTGCGAGAAGCCCCTGGAGATCCGCCCCGTGACCCTGGTCGACCCCATTCGTCCGGATGTGCACGAGCCCCTGCGCTACACCTGGTTCAAGGCCAACGGCACTGTGCCGGACGATCAGCGGGTCCACAACTACCTGCTGGCCTATGCCTCCGATTTCCACTTCCTGTTCGCCGCCCTGCAGCCCCACGGGGTGTCGTACTGGGAGCCGGACATGCAGGTGGCCACCATAGATCACTCCATGTGGTTCCACCGGGAGTTCCGGCTGGATGACTGGTTGCTCTACGTGGTGGACAGCCCGAGCGCCAGCGGCGGCCGTGGCCTGGTACGCGGCCAGTTCTTCACCCGCGACGGCGTGCTGGTGGCGAGCACCATGCAGGAAGGGGTGATCCGCCGCCGGGGCACTGGCGCATGAGCCGGCACCGAGACGGGGTGGCGCATCCATGATAGTGCCCATCCTGCGCAGCTTCGATGAAGGCAAGTTGCGCGCCTTCTACCTCGATTATCTGGGATTCGTCATCGACTGGGAGCACAGGTTCGGCCCGGACATGCCGCTCTACCTGCAGATCTCACGGGGGGACTGGGTTATCCACCTCTCCGAGCACCACGGGGATGCCTGTCCGGGGGCAGCTCTGCGCCTCTCCACTGACAAGCTCGACACCTTGTTTGCGGAGTGGCGGGCCAAGGGGTATCCCAATGTGAGACCCGCCATCGAGACCATGCCCTGGGGTTGCCGGGAGTTGCAGGTGCGGGATCCCTTCGGGAATCGACTGGTCTTTACCGAGCCGCTGCCACCGGCAGAAAACGCCTCATAAAAAACGGGAGCCAGTGGCTCCCGTTTTTTTATTGTGGCGCAGGCCCTCAGGCGGCGTCCTGCTCCGGTGCGGCCAGGGGCGCTTCGCCCTGGGCGAAGCGGTCGGCCCAGAGGGCGATGACGCCGTCACCGGTGACGTTGCAGGCGGTGCCGAAGCTGTCCTGGGCCAGGTAGAGGGCGATCATCAGGGCGATGGAGGCCTCACCGAAGCCAAGCATGGAGGTGAGCAGGCCGAGCGCCGACATGACGCCGCCGCCGGGGGCGCCCGGTGCCGCAATCATGATGACACCGAGCATCATGATGAAGGGCAGCATGGTGCCATAGCCCGGAATGGCCAGGTGCTCGGAGAGGAACATCACCGCGGTGGCGCAGGTCACCAGCGTGATGGTGGAGCCACAGAGGTGAATGGTGGCGCACAGGGGCACGGTGAAGTTGGCGATGCCGTCGCTCACGCCGTTGTTCTTGCTCGCCTGCAGGGCCACCGGGATGGTGGCGGCGCTGGACATGGTGCCAAGGGCGGTGAAGTAGGCGGGCAGCATGTTCTTGATCAGCATGGCGGGGGAGCGACCCAGCGCCAGCCCGGTGCCGATGAAGAGCAGGCTGAGCCAGAGCCAGTGCATGACGATGGCCATCACCAGCACCACGCCAAAGGTCTTGAGGGTGGCGAAGACGGTGCCTTCCACCGTCATCTCGACGAAGACGCCGGCGATGTAGAAGGGCAGCAGGGGAATGATCACGCGGGCCAGCAGGCGGTCGATGATGTCACGGCCCTGATCGGCGACCCGGCGCAGGTCGGTGGCCTGGGTGGCGCTGATGCCGATGCCGAACACGAAGGCGGCGGCCAGGGCCGACATCACCCCGAACAGCGGCGGGATCTCGAGATTGATGTAGGAGCTGAGCTTGATGGCGGCTTGCGCCGTGGGCTCGGCGGCCGTGGTCAGCTGCGGGATCAGCTGGCTCGCCACCGTGAAGGCGAACAGGCCCGCCAGTATGGTGGAGCAGTAGGAGAGGGCCACCGTCTTGCCGAGCAGCTTGCCGGAGTTCTTCGGCAGGCTGGCGATGCCGCTCATGATGAAGAACAGGATGATGAGCGGAATGGTGAAGGTGATCAGCTGACCTATCACCGTCTTGGCCGTGAACAGCACCCGTGCGACCCATTCCGGGGCGTAGAGGCCGAGCAGGAGACCGGCGAGGATGCCGGCAATCAGATTGAGGACGAGTTTCATGGGGGAATCCAGGTGTTGGTGTCTGTTTTGTTATTTAATCTTGATTTTAATGCCGCTTTTTAACACAAATGCCGCATCTTGTCTGCCATCACCTGGTTAACTCAGAGTTAAATATTGTTATCTGGATGCTGAATCACGTCGGGCACCCTGTCTGGAACGACGGCCGCGATATTGATTGATGGTGGCGGGATTGGGGTCGCGGATCAGCAGGGCATGGAGCCAGCGGCCGTGCACCGCATCGTCGCTGCACCAGCTCTGATGCAGCTCAAATGGCAGGGGGGCGATCAGCTGCCGCAAGCGGGCCTCATCGAGCCGGGTCAGCAGCGGGTATTCGTCCTGTGAGGGGGGCAAGGGGCTGCCGGGGTCATTCTCGCCATAGGGGAAGGAGCAGTAGAGGGGGCCCTGGGGTTTGAGCAGGCCGGCGAGGTGCATCAGGGTGGGGGCCAGCTCATCCTCGGTGAGGCAGGGCAGCGAGCCGCTGGCCCAGATGCCGTCATAGGGCAGCACGTTGTGCATCTGCTCGAAGCGGCAGACCCGCACCGGCTGGCCGCACAGGCGCGAGGCGGTGCTGGCCTGGCTCAGGCTGGCATCGAAGGCGGTGACCATGAACCCCAGCTCCCGAAAATGGTGCAGATCCTCCCCCGCGCCGCAGCCGGCTTCCAGCAGGTGGGCGCCCGGCTGCAGGCGGGCCAGGAAGGGGGAGTGGGCCTGGCCGATGAGGGCGGGGCGGGGCGCCAGCGGAGCAGCGCTCTGGGTGCCTTGGGCGGGTGACTGTGGCAGTGGCATAGGGCTCGTCTCTTGGGTGGGCGGCTACTCTAGCAAATTTGCCCCCTGCTGTTCAGCTCTGCTGAGGATCCTCCCCGGCCCTGCGCGCCATCAGCGCCATCAGGGGCGGCGCAAGAGCGAGGGAGAGGGGTTGGCGAGCAGACCGAACAGGGTGTCGAGCAGGAAGTCGGCCTCCCGAATCAGGTTGATGCGCTCCGGGAAGTGCAGCCAGTTGATGATGTAACCGTCCAGGGTGCAGTGCAGCAGGGTGGCGGCGCGGTGCAGATTCAGGGTCTGGGGCAGATGGCCGAGGCGCACGGCGTTGGCCAGGGTGATCTCCAGATCCCGGAAGAAGTTGAATGATTGCACGCGCATGTGATCCCGCAGGGAGATGGCCTCTCCTTCCAGCGACTCCAGATTGAACATGATGGTGAACATCTGCTGGTGGGCGGGCTCGGTGCTGATCTTGTGCATCACCTCCTTGAGGAAGCTGCGCAGCTTGCCGAGGGGATCCGGCTCCTGCTCATCCACACAGGCGTCTAACTGGTGGGAGAGGGGGGCGCACAGCTCCTCCCACAGGGTGACGAATAGCTCCTCCTTGTTCTTGAAGTGCCAGTAGATGGCGCCCCGGGTCAGGTCTGCCGCCTTGGCGATGTCGGTCAGGTTGGTCTTCGCCAATCCCTGTTGGCAGAACAGATTCAGGGCCGTGCTCATGATGTGGCAGCGGGTCTGCTGCGCTTCTTCTTTGGTTCTTCTGGCCATCGGATCTGTACCTGTTAAAAGGGGAAAAAGTTACTTACATACATTTATGAATGTATGTATATTGCCTCATCTTCGCAGTTTTACCAACAGGGGCCCTATAAACCCTGTGGTTTTGTGGTTTTTTTTGTTTGAAACAGAGGCTCAGAAACTCCATGCATAAACACATTCTCGCACGTTCGGTGGGCCTTGCCTTGTTGGCAAGCGGCCTGCTGGCTGGTTGTGGCGACAAGGGCGAGGCCGGGCAAGGGGCGGGCGAGATGCCGCCTGCCGCCGTGGACGTGGTCACCCTCCATGCCGCACCGCTGCAACTCATGTCCGAGCTCACCGGCCGTACCGCCCCCCTGCGGGTGGCCGAGGTACGTCCCCAGGTGAATGGCATCATCCTCAAGCGCCTGTTCACCGAAGGCAGCGACGTCAAGGCCGGCCAGCTGCTGTACCAGATCGATCCCGCCGTCTATCAGGCCGCCGTCGCCAGTGCCAAGGCCAATCTGGCCAAGGCGCAGGCCAACGAGCAGAGCGCCCGCCTCAAGGCCCAGCGTTATGCCGAGCTGGTGAAGGTGAAAGCCATCAGCCGTCAGGAGTATGACGACGCCGACGCGGCCTGGAAGCAGCAGGTTGCCGAGATCGGGGCCGCCAAGGCCGCCCTGCAGAGCGCCAACATCAACCTGGCTTATACCAGGATCACCGCCCCCATCAGCGGCCGCATCGGCAAGTCTGCGGTGACCGAGGGTGCCCTGGTCACCGCCCAGCAGGCGGACAGCCTCACCTCCATCTCCCAGCTCGATCCCATGTATGTGGACGTGCGTCAGTCCACCGCCGATCTGCTGCGCCTCAAGCGCCAGGTCGCTGCCGGCAAGCTGACCCAGGGCCAGCAGGAGGGCGCCAAGGTCAGCTTCCAGCTGGAAGATGGCAGCCAGTACGGCGAGCAGGGGACCTTGCAGTTCTCCGACGTGACAGTGGACGAGACCACCGGCATGGTGACCCTGCGGGTCCTGGTCCCGAACCCCCATGATCTGCTGCTGCCCGGCATGTTCATGCGCGCCACCCTGCAGGAGGGCGAGCGCCCGCAAGGCCTGCTGGTGCCCCAGACCGCCGTGACCCGCACACCGAAAGGCGGTGCCACCGTCATGGTGGTGACCGCGGACAACAAGGTCGAGCTGAGAGAAGTGCAGCTCAGCCGCGTGGTTGGCGACAGCTGGGTGGTGGAGTCCGGCCTCGATGCCGGCGAGAAGGTGATAGTGGCCGGTCTGCAGAAGGTCAAACCCGGTGCCCTGGTGGCGCCCGCTGAGCGCACCAGCACCACCACGACAGCACAAGCCGATCAGACCCAGGTCACCAAGCAGTAGGATGGAGTAGTCGCCTCATGGCACGATTTTTCATAGACAGACCCATTTTCGCCTGGGTGATTGCCCTGGTGATCATGTTGGCCGGGGCCATGGCCATCATAGGCCTGCCGGTCGCCCAGTACCCGACCATCGCTCCGCCGGCCGTCGGCATTTCCGCCAGCTACCCGGGGGCGTCCGCCAAGACGGTGGAAGACTCGGTGACCCAGATCATCGAGCAGAACATGACGGGGCTGGATCACCTGCTCTACATGTCTGCCCAGTCGGATTCTTCCGGCAACGTCAGCGTGACCCTCACCTTCAAGCCGGGTACCGATCCCGACATCGCCCAGGTGCAGGTGCAGAACAAGCTGCAACAGGCCATGTCGCTCCTGCCCCAAGAGGTGCAGCAGCAGGGCGTGCGGGTCCAGAAGACCTCCAGCAGCTTCCTGATGGTGGCCGCCTTCATCTCCACTGACGGCACCATGACCAACGATGACCTGGCGGACTATGTGGTGGCCAACATCAAGGAGCCCCTGAGCCGTCTGGACGGGGTGGGTGACATTACCTTGTTCGGCAGCCAGTACTCCATGCGCGTCTGGCTCGATCCCCACAAGCTCAACCGGGTGCAGATGACCCCGGCCGACGTACAGGCCGCCATCCAGGCCCAGAACGCCCAGGTGGCCTTCGGCAAGCTGGGTGGCACCCCTGCGGTGAGCGATCAGCAATTTACCGCCACCATCATGGGCCAGACCCGGCTCTCCACCGTGGAGGAGTTCAACAACATACTGCTGCGGGTGAACCAGGACGGCTCCAAGGTGCTGCTCAAGGACGTGGCCCGGGTCGAGCTCGCCGGTGAAAACTACGACGCGACCGCGCTCTACAACGGCCAGGCCACGGCGGCGGTGGCCATCAAGCTGGCGACCGGTGCCAACGCCCTGGACACCGCCGAGCATGTCCGGGCCAAGCTGGGTGAGCTCTCCGAGTACTTCCCGGCCAACATGGAGATCGTCTACCCCTACGACACCACGCCCTTCGTGAAGATCTCCATCGAGGAGGTGGTGCAGACGCTGATCGAGGCCATCTTCCTGGTGTTCTGCGTCATGTATCTGTTCCTGCAGAACTTCCGGGCGACCCTGATCCCGACCATAGCGGTGCCCGTGGTACTGCTCGGTACCTTCGGGGTCATGGCGGCCTTCGGCTTCTCCATCAACACCCTGACCATGTTCGGTCTGGTGCTGGCCATCGGCTTGCTGGTGGATGACGCCATCGTGGTGGTGGAGAACGTGGAGCGGCTGATGAGCGAGGAGGGACTCTCCCCGCTGGAGGCGACCCGCAAGTCCATGACCCAGATCACCGGCGCCCTGGTGGGCATCGCCCTGGTGCTGTCGGCCGTGTTCGTGCCCATGGCCTTCTTCGGCGGCTCGACCGGTGCCATCTATCGCCAGTTCTCCCTCACCATAGTCTCGGCCATGGTGCTCTCTGTGCTGGTGGCGCTGATCCTGACCCCGGCGCTCTGTGCCACCCTGCTCAAGCCCATGAAACACGGGGAGTTCGGTGCCCAGCGCGGCTTCTTCGGCTGGTTCAACCGCTTCTTCGACACCAATGCCAACCGTTACCAGAACGGCGTGCGCAAGGTGATCAAGCAGGGGACCCGTTACAGCATTATCTACCTGGCCATGCTGGCGGTGCTGGCGGTGCTCTTCATGCGCCTGCCCACCTCCTTCCTGCCGGAAGAGGATCAGGGGGTCATCATGTCCATGGTGCAACTGCCGGTGGGGGCCACCAAGGAGCGTACCGAGGTGGTGCTGGCCGACATGCGCGACTACTTCCTCAAGAACGAGAAGGAGAACGTCGATTCGGTGCTGACAGTGGCGGGCTTCAGCTTCGCCGGTAGCGGCCAGAACAGCGGCATGGCCTTCATCAAGTTGAAGGACTGGAGCGAGCGTCAAGGGGAAGAGCGCAGTGCCAACGCCATCATAGGCCGCGCCATGGGCTATCTGTTCAGCATCAAGGAGGCCCAGGTGTTCGCCTTCAACCTGCCCCCCATCCCTGAACTCGGCACGGCCACCGGCTTCGACTTCTTCCTGCAGGACCGCGGTGGTCTGGGGCACGAGAAGCTGATGCAGGCTCGTAACCAGTTGCTCGGCATGGCGGCGCAGGATCCCAACCTGGTGCGGGTACGCCCGAACGGGATGGAAGACACCCCCCAGCTCGATATCAAGATCGATTACGAGAAGGCGCTGGCCCAGGGGCTCTCCATCAGCGACATCAACAACACCCTGTCGGCGGCCTGGGGCTCCTCCTATGTGAACGACTTCGTCGACAGAGGCCGGGTCAAGAAGGTCTACCTGCAGGCGGATGCCCCCTTCCGGATGAACCCGGAGGATCTGAAGCTGTGGTACGTGCGCAACAGCGCGGGCCAGATGGTGCCCTTCTCCGCCTTCGCCAGCACCGAGTGGAGCTTCGGCTCGCCCCGTCTGGAGCGTTACAACGGCGTCTCCGCCATGGAGATAGTCGGTGAAGCGGCGCCGGGCAAGAGTACGGGTGACGCCATGGCGGCCATAGAGCAGATGGTGAAACAGCTGCCGGAAGGCATCGGCATCGAGTGGACCGGGCTCTCCTTCCAGGAGCGTCAGGCGGGTTCCCAGGCGCCGGCGCTCTACGCCATCTCGCTGCTGGTGGTCTTCCTCTGTCTGGCGGCCCTGTACGAGAGCTGGAGCATTCCGTTCTCCGTCATGCTGGTGGTGCCGCTCGGGGTACTGGGCGCCATACTGGCGGCGACCCTGCGCGGGCTTGAGAACGACGTCTACTTCCAGGTGGGCCTGCTCACCACTATCGGGCTCTCGGCCAAGAACGCCATCCTGATCGTGGAGTTCGCCAAGGAGCTCCATGACAAGGGGATGAAGCTCGGCGATGCGGTGGTGGAAGCCTCCCGTCAGCGTCTGCGTCCGATCCTGATGACCTCCCTCGCCTTCATCCTCGGCGTCTTGCCGCTGGTGATAAGCACAGGTGCCGGCGCCAGCAGCCGCAACGCCATCGGCACCGGCGTCATGGGGGGGATGATCACCGCGACCGTGCTGGCCATCTTCTTCGTGCCGCTCTTCTTCGTGCTGGTGATGCATTACTTCACCAAGCAGAGTTCAGCCGAGGAGCGCGCCGCGCTGACCAAGGAGACCCAACATGACTAAGACCCTGGTCGCCCTGAGTGTGACGCTGCTGCTGGGGGCCTGCTCCATGGCCCCCGATTACCAACGCCCCGAGGTGCCGCAAGGCGCCTCCTGGCAAGAGAACCTCGCCACCCAGGGGGCGCTGGCGCCCTGGCAGCAACAGTTCCTGGACCCGGCGCTGCAAAAGCTGATCGACACTGCCCTCGAGAACAACCGGGATCTGCGGCTCGCGGCCCTCAACGTCGAGGCCTATGAGGCCAGATACCGGATCCAGCGGGCGGCCCAGTTGCCGACCCTGGCCGCCAGCGGCTCCGGCACCCGTCAGCAGGGATCCGACGATCTCAGCAGCACGGGGCAGGGCAGCATCAGCAGCCAGTACGGCGCCGACATCGGCATCACCGCCTATGAGCTGGACCTGTTTGGCCGGATCCAGAGCCTGAAAGATCAGGCGCTGGAGAACTACCTGGCGCAAATCGAGACCCAGCGTAGCACCCAGATAGCGCTGATCGCCTCGGTGGCGAATGCCTACCTTACCCTGCTGGCGGATCAGGAGCTGCTGGCCCTGAGCCAGGCGACGCTGGCAACCGAGCAGGAGAGCTATGCCCTGACCCAGCACAAGTACCGGCTGGGGGCGGCTTCCGAGATGGAGCTGGCGCAGGGACGCACGGCGCTCGAGAACGCCCGGGTCAGCCAGGCGCAATACCAGCGTCAGGTGAAACAGGACAGAAACGGTCTGGCCCTGCTGCTCGGCACAGAAGTGCCGGTGCTGGAAGGGCAACCGGCGACCCTGGCCGAGGTGAAGCTGGCACCGATCCCGGTGGGGGCCCCCTCCAGCCTGCTGCAACAGCGGCCCGACATACTGGCGGCGGAGCACAGCCTGAAGGCGGCCAACGCCAACATAGGCGCGGCCCGTGCCGCCTTCTTCCCGACCATCTCGCTCACCGCGACGGCGGGCACCGCCAGCAACCAACTGAGCGGGCTGTTTGACGGCGGCACCGGCACCTGGACCTTCATGCCCCAGATAAACCTGCCCATCTTCGACGGTGGCAAGCGCGTGGCGGATCTGGATGTGGCCGAGGTCGGCAGCAAGCAGGCGGTGGCGAGCTACGAGAAGAGCATCCAGACCGCCTTCAAGGAGGTCGCAGATACCCTCGGCGCCCAGGCGGACTACCAGCAGCAGCTGCAGGCACAGCAGGATCTGGTGAACGCCAACCAGACCTACTTCAAGCTGGCGGAGTTCCGCTACGAGCAGGGGGTGGACAGCTATCTGACGAGGCTGGATGCCCAGCGCTCCCTGTTCAGCGCGCGGCAGGGGCTGATCAGCACCCGCCTGGCCCAGCTCAGCAACCAGGTCGCCCTCTACAAGGCGGTCGGCGGCGGCTGGCAGGCCCCCAAGGAAGCTCCGGCGGCCTCCGAAGGGCAGGGCTAGTCTCTCTCGCTGACAGCGTGACAGCCACAGGGCGAACCATCTGGTTCGCCCTGTTTTTTTTAGGTGTACATGGACCGGCCTTGTCAGGGTACCTTGCTGCCGAGCAGGTCCCGTTTTTCTGACGCCAGGCTTGTCCGGACCGAGATAGAAAAAGGCTCGCATCGCTGCGAGCCTTGCTATGTCTGGTGCCGGAAACAGGAGTCGAACCTGCGACCTTCGCATTACGAATTCCCTCCTGCCACGTTTCACCGCATTTCATGGTGGCCCTGATAACTACCACTCCATCCCAGTCCTGGCGCGACATTCACCTTCATCAAGCTACCGTCTAGGTTTCATAAACTATTGTCGCTATCTCATCCCATCCGGTGGCCCCTATGGTGGCCCTGAAACAGCGAGATAGAGACCATGAAGAGACTGACCCTGATCGCCGCCCTGCTGGTGGCTAGCACTGCCCAAGCCGGGAGCGCTACCGCCGAAGATCTGGCCGTGCGCTATGAACAGCTGGCGTGGACTTGCGCCGCGACCCTACCTGAGTTCGAGGACAAGTGGAAGGCACGTGCCGAGGCTATGGCACCGGTGGCCGATCGCCTGATAGAGCAGGCCGAGATCCCCAAGGCTGACCGGGTGGAATATGAAGCGTTTCAAGCCGGGATCGCTGTGGGCATCTTTATTTCCGGCAACGAGAGCAGCGCCGACGAGCGCCAGTACTGTGAGGTGATGGATACGACATGGTCAGAGAGCACCGGCTGGCTGATCACCAAGTCCAACAAGAAGGCGGACAAGAAATGAAGCGCCTGACCCTGATCTCCATGATGCTGGTGGCCGGTACTGCCCAAGCTGACGTCGCCGCTGTTGCCAAGGCTCTGAATGAAATGCCCGGTGCCAAGTGGGGGCAGCGCATCCTTGATATGCCAGAAGGTGAGCGCTATTCCATGTGCGCTCGCTGGGCTGTGACGGTCGAGGGGCTAATTGATGCCCAGCTACCTCGCATCGCCGGGACTGATGACGCCACTTGGCGGGTGCTGACAGAGAAGGCCGACGCCATGGCGCAGCAGGAGGGCGGGGCCCGATTCTGGGAGCTGGTGGACGTTACCCGTAACCACTGCATCAGCCTTAACTACCCAATTGAAATGGACACCCAGCGCTTAATGGATCTTGAGCAGATAGCGATGGGCTATTACCCGATCATGAAAAAGGCGGCCAAATGACAGAGAAGGCCGCTCCGCTCGACAGCCACAAAGAGATAGAGTCTGCTCTCATCCGTGAGGGCAAGACCATAGACAAGTACCCGGTGAAGTCGAAGCACGGGCCTGGCCTCTGGATGGAAATCAAGCCGGACGGCGCCAAGCGTTTCCGCTACCGGTACCGGTTGGGGGACAAGCGTCCTGATATGGATCTCGGTTACTTCCCGACCACCAGTTTGGCCGCCGCGAGGAAGAAGCACGGCGAAGCGGTCGCTATGGTGAAGAATGGCATCGACCCCAAAGCCACCTTGAGCGCCGCCAAGGTGAAGAACATCGCCATGCCCACTCTGGCCGAGCTGTTCGCCGAGTGGCTGGCTGTGAAGGCAAAGACCAAGACCAAGCGCGGCGTCCCGATCTCGGCCCGTACCTTGCTCGACTATCAACGAGTGTTCGACGGCCATTTGGGCAAGAAGCTCGGCAAGGTTCGGGTCTGTGATCTGTCCAGGTCGGTGATCTTCTCGTTCTTGGAAAACACAGGTACACAGGAGGCGACCCGCAAGTCGCTTGTCCTGCTGAACCAGATCCTGGATCGCGCTGTGGACTTGGAGCACATCGAACTGAACCCTGCCCGTACCATCAAACCCGCCGCAGTTGGTGGCACCATGGGCCAGCCCCGTGAGCGCCATTTGCTGGTGGACGAGCTGGCAATGCTGTGGCGCACCCTGGGGGATGCTGAGGCCAGCGCAACATCCCTAGCCGTGGCCGACTGTCTGCGCTTGATCATGCTAACCGGCGTCCGACGCGCTGAGGCTGCCGGGATGCGATTCGACCAGATTGAGGGCGACCGCTGGACTATCCCGGTAACAAAGAACGGGCGAGCCCATGTCGTGACCCTACACCCCCTTGCCATGGAGATCCTGGAGCGTCAGCGCAAACTGTCTGCCGGCGCCTGGGTGTTCGCGTCCACCAGCAACCCCATGGTGGCTGTCACCGCCGACGCCGTGACCAAAGCCCTAGAGCGCATCCGAGTAAAGCACCTCGCCGAGCTTGAGCCGTTCCATGTCCACGATCTGCGCCGTAGTGTGGCAACCGGATGCGGTGAGTACCTGGACGCGCCCGAGCGCCTGATCGAGAAGCTACTCAACCACCAAGTGCAAGATCGCCTGGTGCGCACCTATCAGGCCGGCGAGCAGGCCGAGAAGCTGCGGCGCCTGTGGCTCGACTGGGGGGATTGGGTGGCTGCCAACGTGGCCCAGACACCCGAGGCCACCGGCGTGCCGGATAACGTGGTCGTGGTGAGCTTTGGAGGGCGTAAGTGATGGCCCGTGTGTGGAGAAAGCATTATCCCATTGATGATGCAGCCGAGTTGCTGGGGTGCAATGTCAGAGACCTTTATCACATGGCTGGTGCAGGTGAGCTACCGCTCTATATCCACATGGGGCCTCACACCTCATGCCACATAGACAGCATCGCAATGTCAGAAGGTCTCACCATACCGATTGATAAGGTGATACAGACTCTCGCCAAGGGTAATCATGTGGTCATTCATAGCCTAGAACACGGCGCATACTTGAGTCTACTGGAGAGCAGGGATGTTTATTTCGCATCTTGGCAAAACGCGAAGGTAATGATCGAAGGGTTCTGGCGCGTGTCATCCGTGCCTTTCGAGCACTTTGATCTGTATGGATCTGAGAGCCTTGATTGCGCAATCCTGACTGCATGGCATAAGGACGAGGCTCGCGGGTGTGTGACGATTAGAGGGGCGAATTTGCCCGCGATCCATGACGCTCGATTGTGGGTGATGCCCGAAGATCTACGCCGGTTATGTCTGCCGACTTGTGAGGTCAAGCCAAGTGCTGAGCCCGTACCTGAGCAATCGTCTTCTTCGCTGGCAGATCCGAACAGGCGAGGCGAGGCGCAGCGCAACCGCCATAATGAGCAGCGGGAATGGGTTGTTATCATCGCTCGTAAGGCGCAAGGGGTGTACCCGGAGGGGTGCAAGTCTGCGGCGCGGTGGGCGGCAACCATCCTTGACCATGAGAGTTCGCTGTTGATAGGCGCCAACCCTGATGAGAGAAAGCTTCCCGCTCAATCCCAATTAGGAAAGATCATTTCAAAGGAAATTAGGGCCGGACGCTTGGCGATTAGGTAGCGATTAGGTAGCGCACATCAAAAACGGAAGAGCCCGACAATCCCCCTCGTTGAAACACAAACAGCTATTTGACGAGGTAAAGATGAACACTGAAATCCAATCTCCCCTGCTGACCGACAAGGAAACCGCCGCCCTGTTTGGCATCTCCCGCCCGACTCTTTGGCGCTGGCGCAAGGACGTTCCGAACTTCCCCCAGCCAGTGAAGATGGGGCCCCGTCTGGTTCGCTACCGCCGCGCTGATCTGGATGCCTACATCGCCGCCGCTGCGAGCGCCTAAGACCCCGCACCGAATCCGTAATGCGAACGATTGGTCTGAGTCTGACAAACCACCAGCCAACTAGATCAATGGCTTGGCTTAGGCCCAACTCCACAAACTACGACTGATCGGTGAAAGGGGCCACCACCAGGGCCACCAACCGGGAAGCACTCAACAACAAAATGAGCTCCAAATGAATGAATACCGTATCCACCCGGAAGCCGCCGCTTTTCTTGGAAATGGCCTAATCGCAGCAGGGCCGCACGGCAAGGCCACTACCACCAGCCAGAAGATCGCCAAGGTGTTCGGCAAGCAGCACAGCCATATCTTGCGCTTGATTCAGGGTATCAAGTGTTCGGATGACTTCCGCCAATCCAATTTTGGACGGGCAGAATATATCGACCAACAAGGCAAGCCGCGCCCTTTGTATCTGGTAACGAAAGACGGACTGGTGATGTTGGCCGGTCGCTTCAATACCAAGGCGTCCGCCGCGCTGGTGGAACGGTACATCAGCGCCTTTAACCAGATGGCCACCCATATCGCCACCCTGCCCGGCCTCAAGGCAATGATGGATGAACACACCAAGCAGGAGCGGGCCAGCGTGGCAGATGGCAGTGACGCCGGGCGTCGTCTGGCAGCCCGCAAGAAGGCCAAGCGCGACCTGGCAAAGCAGGAGAAGGCGATAGCCGGGGCTGCCCAAATGGTGTTTGAAGGCATGGGGTTTGACGCTCCCAAGGTTCGCGCCCTGATCGCCACCAGCGAGAAGGGGGGAGCATGAGCCGAGCCCGCAACATCAAGCCCGCCTTCTTTGCCAATGAGGAGTTGGGGGAGTGCTCCCCCTTGGCCCGCCTGCTGTTCATCGGCTTGTGGACGCTGGCCGATTTCAAGGGCGATCTGGAGTGGCGCCCCAAGCGAATCAAAGCTCAGCTGCTCCCCTACGACCAATGCGAGGTTGAGGCCCTGGTAAGTGAGCTGGTGGCCGCCGAGCTGGTGAAGAGGTATACGGCAGGGGGTCTGGAGTGCCTTTCCGTCTGCAACTTCGTCAAGCACCAGAACCCCCACAAAAACGAGAAGGAGAAAGGGAGCAGCATCCCCGCCTGGGATGGAGTCACGCAAGCTGTTGATTCACAAGCACTCACGATTAATCGCGATAAATCTGGAGTAATTGTGAACACTCCAGAGCAAAACGAGAGCGTTCCTGCTGATTCCCTCTTACTGATTCCTGATCCTTTATCCCTGAAACCTGATACCACCGCCGCAATAATGTCGGCGGAAAAGAGTCCGGCGCCTGGCAAGCCAGTCACCCCCGCGAAGAATGGGAAACGTTGGGCAGAGGGGGAGGAAGTGCCTAGGGAGTGGAAGCTGGAGGCCTTCGAGAAACACGGCCTGGACAAGGCGGTTATCCAGAAGGAGGCGGAGGCTTTTGCCAACTACTGGATGGCCAAGGCTGGCAAGGATGCGACCAAGGTCAACTGGCAGGCTACCTGGCGCAACTGGATTGCTAGGGCTGCCGAGAAGGTGGGCATCAATGGCAAGCACTGGCAGCAGTACCAGACGGCCCAAGAACGCCGCAACGAAGCGAATGACAGCATGATGGGAGAGTTTATGGCCCGCTTTACACAGCAGCCCGACCCGTTCGCGATCACCACCGAATACAGTGGCTGCACAGCAGGAGAAACATATGAACATGAATAACCCGATTGAAGCCCATAAATTCGGTCAGGCACACAACGCCCTGATGGACTCATTCCCGAACATGAGGGGAGATCAGGGGTTCATGGCTGCTTGTGCTCGTTGTCTAGCACCCTTCCCGATAGAGGTGGTGCTAACCACGTATCACGAGGCGGCCACCAGCTCCCGGTTTGCGGAATGGCAACTGAACGCACCCAAGCTGGTGAAGCTGGCCGAGGAGATCGCGGCTCTGGATAGCCACATGTCAGCAGAAGGCTATGCCCACGCCTGGTTCGCCTTTATCCGGGCCAAGGTCGCCGATATGCGGGCCCAAGGGCACACCTCGCTCAAGTCCCGCTATGATGCTCAAGCCGTCCAAGCCGTGGCTGACTGCGGCGGGCTGGTGGGTATCCTCAAGGGGGATGGAGATGCTCCAGAGGTTCGCTTTGTGAAAGCGTACTGCAAATTGGAGCAGCAGTATCAGGATGGACCCAGTCGCCCGCTCAAGGAAGGTGAAGACCCGAAGGCCCCCAGTTCACCCCGTCGCGGTCGGGTACTTAAACCCCGCCAGCTTGCAGCCTCTGTCGCCGTCAGTGAGGCACAAATCGAGCTTGGATACCAAGGCAGTAGGCGGGATGTGGCCGGGCTTATGAGTAGACGGTCGAGGCCATAAGCTAGGGTGGAAAATTAGTCGTCGGCTAGTGGCTCCTTGAATAGTGCTATTTGTACTGATGCCCTCAATCGTCAGGTTTTGTTGCGAAATATGCAGCACCTAGTCGTATGTGTCATCAAAAAATGTAACGTTTCCAACAGCATTATCTACGGTTTGTTGTAGCGATTTGGATGATCTCTGCCTGTAGTCATTCATCCAGGAAGCAACATGACAACAGAATTTGATGCCTGGACCCGCTCAGTTGTGGCCCACCAGCGCCAGTCCAACATCGACGTTTTCATCGAACGAACTAAAGCCCGTTGGCCTGTATTAGCTTGTAAGGCTCCGAATGAAGCATGTTAACCTGATGATAACCTTTTCAGCTTGTATCCCGTTCCCGACCTTGCCTAAGGCACTGCCTTGTCACCAGCTCTCAAAGTTGTCTGACAGCATTATAGGGGCCCTGCTGAAATCATCTTTCCTGGGTTACTTGAGGGGACGCCTTTCGTCTCCAACATCCGGCAAGGCGAGCCGCCTGATAAAAGCGAATAAGGCTCGGCGGGCTACAGGCGAGAGCAGACGGAGCATGGTTACCGCTCTGGTTGAGTGTGTGAGTGGCCTCCTTCTACATGTGTGCGCCGGAGGGCTGGTGTCTTAGGGCTGCTGATGCTGATCTGTGCAGATTAGCCGGGTTCGAGAATAACTCGCAAAACACGCGCGACTCGCTCCTCGATAGATAGATCACCCTCAAGGCGTAGTACCGGACACGGCCGCTGAGCGAGCCATGACTCGTGTTTTGCAAGGCTGCGGCCTTCAGAGGGACCACTGTCATACTCGGAAGCCCACTTAATAAAAGCTTCGTTTACCTTGCCATAGCACTCAAGTTCCCGCCTGCGGAGACGCTCTACGCGGAGTTCAGCAGACAGATACAAGAACACGATTAGCGTGAACGAGTTTTCGATTTCAGAACCCCAGTCTACGATTGAGCCAGACAAAATGACGCCCGGAACTGCGTGGAGTTCCTGGTGTAGAAGGTTAAATCGGTATTTGGGATCGCGTTTTTGCTTGAAGGGGGGAGAGGTGGGAAGCCAATAGAAGTTGTCCGCATCAAGGTGAGGCAGTCCGAGCGAACTTGCCAGAGCCTCGCCGAGAGTTGTCGTCCCACTGCCCGAAGCGCCTGTTATGAGAATGTGCATGGTCCGCGATGCCTAACAATTAGTGTTTATTCGCGTGGGTATATTAGATGGCCTAGTGTTGTTGACCCGGTGGCCCGTATGGTGGCCCTTTGGATTAGATTGCAAGATGGCTTGGCACTGTGATGGCGCCAAGCCCTTGTTTTATATGGTGCCGGAAACAGGAGTCGAACCTGCGACCTTCGCATTACGAATGCGCTGCTCTACCAACTGAGCTACACCGGCTTGTCCCTAGATTCCCGAAAATGTGCAGGCAAGTCAATGAGCCAGAACTGTTTTTATGAGCCTGCTCATGGAGTTACGGGCGCACCTCAGAGATCGACGAATTCCGGAATGTGGGCGCGGCCACGGCTCTCGAGAAACGCGAGCAGGGCGCGGGGGGAGCGGGCCAGGATCCGCTCCTCGGGGAAGCCGGCTTCGGTCACCAGCCGGTGGCAGTGGTCGAAATCCCCCAGGCTGAAGGCCACGTGGGAGTCTGAGCCGAAGGTGAGATAGGCACCGAGGTCGCGTGCCGCCTCGACGATGGCGCGGCAGTTGCCTTCACTGCCCGGACGGGAGTGACTGAAGGAGGAGTTGTTGATCTCCAGCGCCACCCGGTATTCGGCGGCGGCCCTGACCACGGCCTGGATGTCGATGGGAAAAGCCGGGTTGCCCGGGTGGCTTATCATGTCGACCCGGCCGCTCTTGATGGCGTTGATCATGGCCTGGGTATGGGTTGCCTGATCGCAGGGAGGAAACACGGGTTCATGGAAGCCGGCCATGATCATGTCGAGGCGCGACTCGTAGCGTTCGGGGAAGTCGATTTCGCCGTCTATGTTTTTGATGTTGGCCTCGATGCCGCGCAGTATGCCGACCCCGTCCACCACCCGCGGCAGGACGTGCAGGTTGACGAAGTGCCAGAAGTGAGGGGCATCGGCCATGTCGGGGCCGTGATCCGTGGTGGCGAACAGCTTGATCCCCTTGGCCCTGGCAATGGGCAGGTAATCGTGAATGGTGCTGTAGGCATGGGTGCTGGCGACGGTGTGCGTGTGGGTATCGACCGTATACTTCATCTTCTCTCCCCTCTGGCATGAGGCGCCAGCATAGCAAAATTGGCGGACTCGGGCCATGTGGCGGCCTGCCATACTTTGTCACAAATTACGCCAGGACTGACAAAGTCTGACCACCTTTGTCTGCGAGCATAGCCCCATCGATGCAAGCCTGAACTCTCATCGATGAGTCGAAACTGGATGATTCGACTCACTTTTCCCCACCGTCGCCCCTGCGACGGTTTTTTTTCGCCCGCAATCTTCGCCGCCATCCGGATAAAAAAATGCCCAACTAGCATGGCGCAAGTTGGGCGAGACTTAATGTTTAATTGCAGTGGCATAGATATAGAGTCCGGCCTGGCCGCTAAGTTCCCATCTTGTTCCCGCTTTTTTGGTTGAAAACATTTCGCCAACACCTGTTCACATTCTCTTGACATGACTGGGCGTGAAACGTACTTTTTAAACATTCGTTTAAGTGAGGTGTCCAGTGAGTAAAATCGATACCAAAAACCGTATTCTCGATGCCGCCGAGGTGCTGTTTGCCGAGCGGGGATTCGCCGATACCTCGTTGCGTCTGATCACCAGCGAGGCAGATGTGAACCTGGCCTCGGTCAACTACCACTTCGGCTCCAAAAAGGAGCTGATCCAGGCGGTGCTCGATCGTTACCTGAGTATCTTCATGCCGGCGCTGGATGCGCGGCTGCAGACCCTGATGGTGCAGGAGCAGCTGACCCTGCTGCAGGTGTTCGAGAGCTTCGTCGATCCCCTGATGAAGCTGGTGGCGGTGCGGGCCAACGGCCCGGCGCTCTTCATGCAGTTGCTGGGGCGCGGTTACATCGACAGTCAGGGCCACCTGCGCCGTTTCATCACCACCCACTATGGGGCGACCCTGCACGGGATCACCCAGGCGATTTCCAAGGCCAACCCGGCCCTGTCGCCGGCGGATCTGTTCTGGCGCCTGCACTTCACCCTGGGCACAGTCGTGTTCACCATGGCTTCCGCCGATGCCCTGCGTGACATCGCCCAGGCCGATTTTGGCCAGCAGCTCGATGTGGAAGGGCTGGTGCGCAACGTTATTCCTTATCTGGCGTCCGGTGTCGGGGCGCCCGTGGAGTCGACCAGGCTCTCCCTGGCCGTGTAACACCTAACAATAATCAACGGAAACAGTGAAATAGAAGGAACTTCGGTATGATCACATTGCTTGTCCTGCTGGTGCTGGCGATAGCCGTGGTGCTCGGCGTGCCCGCCATCCGTAAAAAGGTGGTAACCCGTCCCGTGTTCGGCATCTTCAAGAAGATACTGCCGCCCTTGTCGGCCACCGAGCGGGAGGCCATGGAGGCCGGCTCCGTCTGGTGGGATGGCGAGCTGTTTCGCGGCAACCCGGACTGGAAGAAACTGCATGGTTACGGCAAGGCGACCCTGAGCGCCGAGGAGCAGGCCTTTATCGACAATCAGGTCGAGACCCTGCTCGCCATGGTGGACGACTTCAAGATCGTCAACGAGACCAAGGACCTGCCCGAGCCGGTCTGGGACTATCTGAAGAAGGAAGGCTTCTTCGCCCTGATCATCCCGAAATCCTATGGCGGCCGCGAGTTCTCGGCCATTGCCAACTCCACCATAGTCACTCGCATCGCCACCAAGAGCCTGAGCGTGGCGGTCACCGTCATGGTGCCCAACTCCCTGGGCCCGGGTGAGCTGCTGATGCACTACGGCACCCAGGCCCAGAAGGACTTCTGGTTGCCGGGGCTGGCCAACGGCAAGGAAGTACCCTGCTTCGCCCTGACCGGTCCGGAAGCGGGCTCGGATGCGGGCGCCATCCCGGACAAGGGGATCGTCTGCAAGGGCATGTACAAGGGGGAGGAGGTCCTCGGGCTTCGCCTGAACTGGAACAAGCGCTACATCACCCTGGCGCCCCGCGCCACCGTGCTGGGTCTGGCGTTCAAGATGTACGATCCGGACAAGTTGCTGGGTGACAAGGAAGAGATCGGCATCACCTGTGCCCTGATCCCCACCAACCACCCGGGTGTGCGGGTCGGCGATCGCCACTACCCCATGGGGCTGGCGTTCCTGAATGGTCCGACCTTCGGCAAGGATGTGTTCATTCCGCTCGACTGGATCATCGGTGGCCCTGAATACGCCGGCCGCGGCTGGCGCATGCTGGTGGAGTGCCTCTCCGCCGGGCGCGGCATCTCGTTGCCTGCCCTGGGCACCGCCTGCGGTCATATGGCGAGCCGCACCGTGGGCGCCTACTCCTATGTGCGCAAACAGTTCGGCATGTCCATCGGCAAGTTCGAAGGGGTGCAGGAGGCGCTGGCTCGCATCGGCGGCCTCACCTATCAGCTGGAAGGGGCACGTCGCATGACGGCAGGTTCCCTGGACTTGGGTCAGGCGCCCGCCATCGTCACCGCGATTTCCAAGTACCACATGACCGAAATGGCGCGCCAGATCATGGATGACTCCATGGACATCCACGCCGGTCGCGCCATCCAGCTCGGCCCGAAAAACTACACCGGCTACGCCTACATGGGCATTCCGGTCGCCATCACGGTGGAGGGGGCCAACATCCTGACCCGCAACCTGATGATCTTCGGGCAGGGTGCCACTCGCTGCCACCCCTACGTGTTTGCCGAGCTGGAAGCGGCCGCCGACACCGACGTGGAGCGCGGCCTCGAGAAGTTTGACGCCCTGTTGATGAAGCACATCGCGTTCGGCACCGGCAACTTCTTCGGCGCCCTGTTCCAGGGGCTGACCCTGGGGCAGTTCAACAATGCCCCCGTGGGAGGGGAAACCGCCCGCTACTACAAGCAGCTCTCTCGCATGAGCAAGGGGCTGGCCCTGTGCGCCGATGTCTCCATGCTGATGCTGGGTGGCGATCTCAAGCGCAAGGAGATGATCTCCGCCCGTCTGGGTGACGTGCTGAGCCACCTCTATCTGGCCTCCGCCACCCTCAAGCACTACGAGGATCAGGGCCGCATGGTCTCGGATCTGCCGTTCGTGCAGTACGCGGTAGAGCGCAACCTCTATCTGATTGGCAAGGCGTTCGAGGGCTTCTTCCAGAACTTCCCGAACAAGGTGGTGGGCGCCGTGCTCAAACGGGTGGTGTTCCCGTTCGGCGTGGGCTACAAGATGCCGGCAGACGAGCGTTGCCACGCCATCTGTCTGGCCATGATGACGCCGGGGGAGTTCCGCGACCGCCTGACCGCGCTCTGCTACGTGGGCAAGGATGACGCTGACCCTGTCGGTCTGATGGAGCGCGCCTTCCAGGCCATGGTGGCGGTGCAGCCCATCGAGAAGAAGCTGGTGCAGGCCCAGAAAGAGGGCAAGCTGCCCCGCAAGATGGCCCTACCGGAGCTGGTGGCCGCGGCCCTGTCCCAGTCCATCCTCGGCAAGGAGGAGGCCGACAAGCTGCTGGCCGCCGATGCCCTGCGCTACGAGGCGATCCAGGTGGACAACTTCGCCCCGGGCGAGCTGGAAGGCCTGTCTCAACCGAACCCGGTCGTGCACGCCGCCTGACCCCGAGAGTGAACCGACAACCGGCCCATGTGGCCGGTTTTTTTGTTTGTTAACCAGGCATTTACAACCTCGATTAATTCCAGTTAAATGCAATGGCCCCCACCCTTGGGGCAGGAAGCAAGGCCAGCGGAATGGCCCACAACAACAAACTCAGGAAGAGTGAATGAACCTCGCCAAAACGGCGATCGAACGCCCCATCTGGGTGGCGGTCTCGGTCGTGCTGATTTTTTTGCTGGGCCTGCTCAGCATCCGGGGACTGCCAGTCCAGCTGTTTCCCGACATTGACCGTCCTCACCTCAACATCTCGGTGGACTGGCGCTCGGCCTCGCCCCAGGAGATGGAGTCGGAGATAACCGACCCCATCGAGCAGGAGATGCAGGGGGTACAGGGGCTCAAGAGCCTCACCAGCAACAGCTACCCCGGTTTCACCGAGATCGACATGGAGTTTGCCCTCGGCACCGACATGCAGCGGGCCCAGCTCGACGTCATCTCGCGCCTGAACCGGGTCTCCGGCCTGCCGGACAACATCGGCGGTCCCTACGTCAACAACTACAGCAGCAACGACACCCTGACCTTCTTCTTCATCCAGCAGTTGCCTGGCGCCAAGGGGGAAATAGACGATCACCAGGCGCTGATCGAGGCGAGGGTCAAGCCGGAACTTGAGCGCATCCCAGGGGTATCGACCGTGGAGGTGGAGGGGATCAACGAGCGCCAGATCCAGATCCGCTTCGACCCCTATCGCGCCGCCGAGCTGGGGGTGGAGATCCCCGTGCTCGCCAGCCGGGCAACCACCGACTGGGATGTCTCTGCCGGTACCCTCGACATCGGCCGCTGGGAGTACAAGCTGCGCTTCGCCGGTCGCTACGATGTGGCAACCCTGGGGGACAAGGTGGTGGACTGGCGGGACGGCCTGCCCATCTACCTGCGGGATGTGGCCGAGGTGCGGCTGGTCCGGGAGGAGAACCCTGTGCTGCGCATCCAGAACGGCAACACCGCCATCGCGGCGCAGGTCTTCAAGGAGAGCGGGGCCAATGCCCTGGCGGCGCTGGAGGGGATCAAGGCCAAGGTGGAGGAGCTCAACCGGGAGGTGCTGGAGCCGGTCGGGCTGCACATGGAGCAGTCGTTCGATGCCTCCCTCTACATCAACCGGGCGGTGGGCATGGTGACCGCGAACCTGGGGCTCGGCGTGCTGCTCTCCTGCGCTATCCTCTGGGTCTTCCTGCGCCAGCTCAAGGCGACCCTGATGATAGCGATCGCCATCCCCATCAGCATCATGCTCACCTTCTGCCTGCTCAAGGTGATGGGGCGCACCCTCAACATCATCTCCCTGGCGGGGATCGCCTTCGCCGTCGGCATGGTGCTCGATGCGGCCATCGTGGTGCTGGAGAGCATCTACCGGCGCCACGAGCGGGGGGATTTGAACAAGGCCGAGGCGGCGCTGGCGGGCACCCGGCAGGTGTGGACCGCCCTGGTGGCCTCCACCCTGACCACGGTCGCCATCTTCCTGCCGGTACTCTTGCTCAACGACGTGGAGGGGCAGCTGTTCGCAGACCTGGCGCTCACCATCGCCTGCGCCGTCACCGTCTCCATGGTGGTGGCGGTGACAGTGCTGCCGGCGGTAGCGGCGCGCTGGATGGGGTCTGAGCGGCTGGTGGATCCCTATGGCAGCCAGTGGCAGCGCATCACCCGCCACCTGATCCGCTGGACCGGCACGGCCCCCCGGCGCTGGGCCATCATCGCCCTGATGATGACGGGGCCAGTGCTGGCCAGCTGGCTGCTGCTGCCCAAGATGAACTACCTGCCGGACGTGAAACGGGACGCGGTGGATGTCTGGATGAACTTCACCCCGGGGGTCAACCTCAAGGCCCAGCGCGAAGAGGTGATCGACACCCTGATCGCCCGCCTCGATCCCTACATGAAGGGGGAGAAGGAGCCGGCCCTCAAGAACTACTACATATTGCGCTACCCGGGCGGTGCCCAGATCGGGGTGCGGCCAAAAGAGGAGAGTCAGATCAAGGCGCTGGAGCAGCTCCTGATGAAACAGCTGCTGGTGGGGATCCCCGATACCCGGGCCTTCGGCGGTCAGGGCTCCCTGTTTGGCGGCTTCGACAGCGAGAACGGCATCTCACTGCTGATCCAGGGGGGCGAGCTGCCGGCGCTCTATCAGGCGGCGCGGCAGAGCATGGTCATAGTGCAGCGGAACTTGCCGGGGGCCCAGATAAGGCCTGAGCCCGGGCTCGACTTCACCGCCCCCGAATTGCGGCTGGTGCCCCAGGACAGGCGTCTGGCCGAGGTGGGCTGGGATCGCAGCCCCATGCCCGCCATCATCCAGACCTTCGGCGACGGCCTGCGGGTCGGCGAGTATTTCGACGGGGAGGAGCGGCTCGACATCCTGCTGATGGGTCAGGCCTCCGCCAACCCGGACGAGCTGAAGGCGGTGCCGCTCGCGACGCCGTCCGGGCGCATCGTCCCCCTCGGCGAGCTGCTGCGGGTGGAGCCCGGCCTCGGGCCTGAGAGCATCTTTCGGGCCGACGGGCGGCGCAGCATCAGCCTGCAGATCACCCCGCCTGAGGGGATGAGCATGGAGCAGGTGCTGGAGACCCTGCAGACCAAGAGCTTTTCCGCCATCCGGCCGCTGCTGCCCGCCGGTGGCGAGCTGAGGGTCGCCGGCAATGCCGACAGCCTGCAGCAGGCGCTGGACAACCTGGGGAGCATCTTCCTGTTTGCGGTGATGATACTGCTCATCTTGCTGTGGGGGGTCTTCGCCTCCCTCAAGGATGCCGTGCTGGTGCTGCTCACCCTGCCGCTCGCCTCGGTGGGCGGCGTGCTGGCGCTGCACCTGAGCGGCCTCCTGGTGCCGCTGCCGATGGATCTGCTCACCATCATCGGCTTCGTCATCCTGCTGGGGCTGGTGGTCAACAACGCCATCCTGCTGGTGCACCAGACCCGCATGGCCGAGCGGGACGGCCTGAGCCGCCAGTCGGCGGTGGCCGATGCCCTGCAAAGCCGGATGAGGCCCATCGCCATGACCAGCCTCACCAGCATCTTCGGCATGCTGCCCCTGATGCTGAGCCCGAGCGAGGGGAGCGAAATCTACCGGGGGCTCGCCACCGTCATCGTCGGCGGCATGAGTTGCAGCACCCTGTTCACCCTGATCCTGTTACCCGCCTTCCTCCGTCTCGGGGAGCAGGCGGAGATCCCACAACCCCTGCGCCAGCGGGCCTGAGCAAGGAGCTTATCGATGACGCATATGTTCACAAGGATGATGGTGGGGGCCCTGCTGCTGGCAGGGGGGCTGCCCGCGCTGGCACAAGACAAGATGGTGACCCTGGCGGATGTAACCCAGGGGGAGGCGGGGGCCAGCATCTGGGTCAGCGGCACTGTGGCGAGCCGCCAGCAGGCGGCGCTCAGCGCCGAGGTGAGCGGCCGGGTGGAGTGGATTGCCGAGTTTGGCAGCCGGGTGAAGGCGGGGGACGAGCTGCTGCGCCTGGACAGCGCGATCCTGCGCCTCTCCCTGGAGCAGTCCCGGGCCGAGCAGGTGAGAGAGGGGAGCAACCTGCGCTACGCCCGCGCCGAGTTCCAGCGCCTGGATAGGTTGCACCAGCAGAAGAGTGCCTCCCAGAGCCAGTACGACAAGGCGCGCTATGACGTGGAGCAGGCGGAGCTGGCCGAGCAGCTGGCCCGGGTACAGGTGCGCCAGATCGAGGCGCAGTTGCAAAGGACCCACATCTTCGCCCCCTTCGACGGTGTGGTGAACGAGCACTTCATCCAGCCGGGGGAGCACGTGGACGCGGGCGAGCGGGCGCTGGAGCTGGTCAACCCGGCGCAGCCCGACATCCGGCTGCGGGCACCCATCGTCTGGGCCAGCCAGCTGGAAGCAAAGGCCAGGTTGCGGGTGGAAGGGGAGCAGCTCAGCGGCCACGCCGTCTATTACCAGCGGGCGGCGAGCGCCGATCCCAAGTCGCGCCTCATCGAGCTGCGGCTCAGGCCAGAGCCGGGTCGCTTCATCATAGGCTCGCCGGTGCGGGTGGCGTTGCCCCTGGGAGAGCAGCAGACCATGCTGCTGCCGCGGGATGCCCTGGTGCTCGGCACCGAGGGGAGCGTGGTCTATCAGGTGGAGCAGCGCGGCGAGGCGCTGACCGTGAACCGGGTGCCGGTCACAGTGCTGTTCGGCGACAGCCGGCAGGTGGCGGTGAGCGGCGCCCTCAAGCAGGGGGACAGGGTGGTGGTGCGCGGCGCCGGCAGCCTGCAGGACGGCGACAAGGTGGCGCTGTTTCGTGGCTGAACCGGGTTTGGCGCCATAAAAAACGGCTCCCGCGGGAGCCGTTTTTGGTGCCGGTGAAGGGAAATTACTCGACCATCATCACCTTGCAGGTGTTGGTACTGCCCACGGTTTCCATCTTGTCGCCGTGGGTCAGCAGCACCATGTCGCCGCTCTGGACCAGGCCCTTGGCCTTGAGCACGTCCAGTGCCTCGCGGCACACCTCGTAGACAGGTTTGCTCTCGTCCCCGTCGAACAGCACAGGGGTGACGCCGCGATAGAGGTTGGTCCAGGCCAGCGTCTTGTTGTGGGGGGACATGGCGAAGATCGGCAGGCCGGAGCTGATGCGGGACATCAGCAGCGGTGTGGTGCCGGACTCGGTCAGTGCCACTATCGCCTTGACCCCTTCCAGGTGGTTGGCGGCATACATGGTGGACATGGCCACGGCCTCTTCCACCGAGGTGAAGGTGTAGCTCATGCGGTGGTTGGAGACGTTCAGGCTCGGGTGCTTCTCGGCGCCCACGCAGACGCTGGCCATGGAGGTGACCGTCTCGATGGGGAACTGACCGGCGGCGGTCTCGGCGGAGAGCATCACCGCATCTGTACCGTCCAGCACGGCGTTGGCCACGTCCATGACTTCGGCACGGGTCGGCAGCGGCGCGTTGATCATCGACTCCATCATCTGGGTCGCGGTGATGACCACACGATTCAGGCGGCGGGAGTGGCGAATCAGCTTCTTCTGCACGCCCACCAGCTCGGGATCGCCTATCTCGACGCCGAGATCCCCCCGGGCCACCATCACGGCGTCGGAGCCGAGGATGATGTCTTCCATCGCCTCGTCGCTGGCGACGGTCTCGGCGCGCTCGACCTTGGCCACTATCTTGGCGTTGGAGCCGGCTTCGCGGGCCAGCTCGCGGGCGTAGCGCAGATCATCGCCGCTGCGGGGGAAGGAGACCGCCAGGTAGTCCACGTTCATGCGGGCGGCGGTCTTGATGTCTTCCTTGTCCTTCTCGGTCAGGGCCGGTGCGGAGAGACCGCCCCCTTTCTTGTTGATGCCCTTGTTGTTGGAGAGGGGGCCCGCCACCGTCACTGTGGTGTGGATGCGGGTGCCTTCGACCTGCTCGACTTTCAGTTGCACGCGGCCATCGTCCAGCAACAGGATGTCGCCGGCCACCACGTCGTTTGGCAGGCTCTTGTAGTCGATGCCGACCTGCTCCTGGCAGCCTTCGCCCTTGCCGAGGGCGGCATCGAGGATGAACTTGTCACCGATGGCGAGATAGACCTTGCCATCCTTGAAGGTGGAAACGCGGATCTTGGGGCCTTGCAGGTCCCCCATGATGGCCACATGACGGCCCAGCTTGGCGGCGATTTCACGCACCTGGTTGGCGCGCAGGATATGATCTTCAGGAGTGCCGTGAGAGAAGTTCATCCGCACCATGTCGGCCCCGGCGCGAATGATCCCCTCGAGGATGCCGTCGCGATCGGTCGCCGGACCGAGTGTGGTTACAATCTTTGTACGTCTTGGCATGAAAGACTCCGATGTGAAGTTGATATGACTTGAAATACTGCCCCGTCAAGCATGTGGCATGGCGCCTGCTTGCAGGCCATCTGAGTGGCCTTGTGTTATTAAATTACGATACTACACCAAGCCCGGTGGCATAGACAGTCGGGGGCGGACCCCCGAATGATTCAGGAATTATGCGGGGTATCAAAGCGGGATTCGCGCAAACCTTCTTTGACTTTCTTCAGGTTTTCGCGAAATTTCATGCCACGGCGCAGGGTGAAGCCGGTTGCCAGCACGTCCACCAGGGCGAGCTGGGCGATGCGCGACGCCATGGGCATGTAGACGTCGGTGTCTTCCGGCACGTCCATGGAGAGCACCAGGTTGCACTCGCGGGCCAGGGGGGAATCCTTGGCGGTCATGCCGATGACGGTGGCATCGTTTTCACGGGCCAGGGCCGCGATTTCCACCAGCGCCTTGGTGCGGCCGGTGTGGGAGATCAGTACCACCACATCCCCTTCGCTGCTGTTGATGCAGCTCATGCGCATCATGACGATGTCGTCGAAACTCACCACGGGGATGTTGAAGCGGAAGAACTTGTTCTGGGCATCGCGGGCCACGGCGGAAGAGGCGCCGAGGCCAAAGAAGCTGATCTTCTTGGACTGGGTCAGGATGTCGACGCAGCGGTTGATGGCGGAGATGTCCAGGCTGTTCTTGGCGGCATCGAGGCAGGCCATGGTGGATTCGAAGATCTTGGCGGTATAGGTGTCGGGCCCGTCTTCCGCTTCCACGTGGCGGTTCACATAGGGGGTGCCGTTGGCCAGGCTCTGGGCCAGGTGCAGCTTGAAGTCGGGGAAGCCCTTGGTATCGAGACGACGGCAGAAGCGATTGACGGTCGGTTCGCTGACATCGGCCAGCTTGGCGAGGGTGGCAATGCTGGAGTGAATGGCGGTCTGGGGCGACGCCAGGATCACTTCAGCCACCTTACGCTCTGATTTACTGAAACTTTCCAAATTGTTCGTAATTTTATCGAGGGTATTCATCATTACCACCAGGCATTTTTGTAATTTAACTTCAGTGTCTGTGCACTAAATTCACAGCTCAAGCAGGTTTCCAATCTACTTGATGACTATACAAGACAAGCGCTTATCGGAACTAATCTCGTCCCTACAAAGTATGACTCATGTCTAATTATTTCGTGCTTTTGGTTACAAACTTCCATCTGTCCCTTGAAAACGCTTACAAATGTTGCAAAGCAACAACACTGTGAGCGGGCGCACAGTTGCATTCATCCGACGCGCCGCAAGGGAAGGGGCTCGGGTAGTATTGCAACCAAATAATTATGTCGGGACGGTAAGGGCCGCCCCGAGTCGGTAACGAAGGAGTTTGTTATGCAGCATACCCATGCGCTGGTGGGCGACGTAGGCGGTACCAATGCCCGGCTGGCCCTCTGCGAGCTGGCGACCGGCGCCATTTCCCAGGCAAAGACCTATTCCGGGCTGGCCCACCCCAGCCTCGAGGCCGTGGTGCGCCTCTATCTGGAGGAGCATGGCGTCAAGGTGGGCGAGGCCTGCATCGCCATCGCCTGTCCCATCAACGGTGACTGGGTCGCCATGACCAACCACAGCTGGGAGTTCTCCATCCGCGAGATGCAGACCAACCTCGGCCTGGATCGCCTGCAGGTGATCAACGATTTCACCGCCGTCTCCATGGCGGTGCCCGTGCTCGGTGAGAGTGACCGCATCCAGCTGGGGGGCGCGGCGCCTGTGGCCGGCAAGCCCATCGCCATCTATGGCGCAGGCACCGGCCTTGGGGTGGCGCACCTGGTGCAGGCCGGCGAGCAGTGGCTCAGTCTGCCGGGGGAGGGCGGCCACGTGGACTTCGCCGCCAACACGGAAGAGGAAGATGCGGTGCTGCAGGTGATGCGTGGCGAACTGGGCCATGTGTCGGCGGAGCGTTTCCTCTCGGGCCCTGGACTGGTCAATCTCTATCGTGGCCTGGTCAAATCCGACGGCCGTGAACCCGAGCCCTTTGCCCCCAAGGACATCACAGAGCGGGCGCTGGCGGGGGATTGCCTCGATTGCCGCCGCACCCTGAGCCTGTTCTGCGTGCTCATGGGCCGCTTTGCCGGCAACCTGGCCCTCAACATGGGCACCTTCGGCGGCGTCTACATCGCCGGCGGCATAGTGCCGCGCTTCCAGGAGTTCTTCATCGGCTCAGGTTTTCGGGTCGCCTTCGAGGACAAGGGGCGCTTCAAGCCTTATCTCAAAGAGATTCCGGTGTTCCTCATCACCCATGAGGGCCCGGGGCTACTCGGGGCGGGGGCCTATCTGCGTCAGTCCCTCGGGATCCGCCTCTGAGGCGGATAAAGAATGCGCAATGGTTCAGTCCCGATTCAGTGACCCTGGCGTAGAGTGACATCACGTACTCAAGAGGACAGGGTTTCACAGGGAATTGGAAGCTGTCTTCATCCGCTGGGTGCGAATTGTCACCTGACAAGCCTGAACTGTTTCACCGGCCCTTGCGGCCGGTTTTTTTATGTCCGCCATTTCATCCATGAGGCCTAGAAGCCGCTTTCCCGCAGCAGCACGGCGAGCAGCCAGGTGCTCCCCTCGGCCAGCAGGCTGCGTCGGCTCCCCTCCAGCACCAGGGTGCCGCGGGTCTCTCGCAGGGTGGCCGGCGCCTCGTCCAGCCGGATCCGCACCAGGAACAGGGGATGGGCAGGTTGCAGCTCCTCCCCTTGCGGGCTGGTGGTGATGGGACCCCCGAAGCGGGCGCTCAGCATGGGGTGCTTGAGCTTGGTGACCCGCGTAGTGCCCAGATCGACCAGGGTGCCATGGAGGGGCGACAGGGCGCCGTCCGGATAGAAGCGTACCGGATCGCCGACGCGCAGACGGGCTATCTCATCCGCCGCCACATAGGCATCGACCTGCCACTGGCCGGGATCGATCAGGACGCCGACGGGGTGCTGGCTGTTGAGCCACTGGCCGGGCTGCTGCTCGGGATCCACATCCAGCCAGAGACCGCTGAAAGGGGCCGCCAGCCTGAGTCTGTCTATCTCGGCCCGCGTCGCATTCGCCTCCCTGTATTGCACCCTGAGCCGCTCCCGGGTCGCTATCTGTTCACTGAGCCCGAAGGGGTCATCCAGCATGCCGCCCAGGCGCGCTCCGTAAGTCTGGATGCTCTGGGTGTTGCCCTGCACCTTCCAGTCGAGATCGGGATCCACCAGTTGCAGCAGGGATTCCCCCGCCTTGACGGGCCCGGCGGCCCGCAGGCTCTCCAGGCGGGCGGGGAAGGGGGTAAACACCTGCAGCTGGCGCTCCGCCCGCGCGACCCCGACCCCCTTGATCTGGCTGTGCCAGGGCAGGGCCAGCAGGATGAGCAGGGCGAGCAGCCCCAGCGCGAGTCCGACCCGGCGTGGACGGGTCACCTTGGCGCGAGCCTGCCACCAATGGCTCAGCTCCCGCCAGACGGGAAGCAGGATGAACCAGCCGATTTCGACCATGAACAGGAGTATCCCCAGCAGTTTGAAGAACAGAAAGTAGACGGCGACCGCGATGCCGAGGAACAGCACCAGGCGGTAGAGCCAGGTCAGGATGGCAAAGCCGATGAGCGCCCGGCGCTGGCGCACCGCAAAGGGCTCGGGCCAGGGCTCCATCAGGCCGAGCAGGGAGCGGCGCAGGGCCACCCTGGCCAGGGCCGAGGCCCGCTCGTGCAGGTTCGGGAAGTTGAGCAGATCCGAGAGGATGAAGTAGCCATCGAAGCGCATGAAGGGGCTGGCATTGAGGGCGAGGGAGAGGATCCAGCTGGTGGTGGCGAGGTAGAGCAGGCCGTTGCGCAGCGCCCCGTCCGCGCACAGCGCCCAGCCCAGGGTGGCCAGCCCGGCCAGGGCCAGCTCGGTCAGTATGCCGGCGCTGGCGATGGCGAGCCGCTGGCGGGAGCGGGCCAGCTTCCAGCTCTCGCTGGTATCCGTGTAGAGCATGGGCCAGAGCACCACGAAGGCGACTCCCATGTGGGCCACCCGTACCCCGAGCCGGGTGGCGACCAGGGCATGGCCCAGCTCATGGAGCGTCTTGGCCAGGATCAGGGCGAGGGCGAAGCTCAGCAGGCCGTCGAGGGAGAAGGACTCCACCACGGCATGGGTGAAGCTGTCCCACTGCTGCAGGGTCAGCAGTATGCCGAGCAGGCTGGCCCCCGCCACCAGCCAGGCGGTGAGGGGGCTGAACAGCCAGTCAAGCCGTGCCGCCAGCCGCCGGAGATGGAGCTGGGGGCGCAGCAGGGGAATGCGGAAAAACAAGTAGTGGTGCAACCACCACTGTCCCTTCAGCCAGGCCCGGCCTTCGCTCGCCTGGCGCAGCCTGTCCACCCCCTGGGGGCCGGGACGCACCAGCTGATGGCGCTCGAGAAACTGGCAGAAGGCGAGGATCTGCTCCACCTCGGGATGCAGGGCCGTCTCGTGCTGCAGCGCCTGCTGCAGGCGACGGGGCGTCTGCCCGGCCCAGCGCACCAGACACTCGAACTCGAACCAGCCGATGCGATAGAAGCGGTTGATCACCATGTCCTGAATGAGCCAGGCCGGCTCGCCGTTGGCGGTTCTGTCCGCCGGACAGAGTCGCAGATCATCGCGCAGGCTCGGCAGGGGCAGATCGGCGGGATCCTGCATCAGAGGCCGCTCCAGGCGCGCAGGGCCGCCAGGGGACGGCGCAGCAGATAGTAGCCGAGCAGCACGCGCTCGCCATAGAGCTTGGCGGTGCCATGCAGGCCGAGACGGGCATGGGGGGGCGGCGACTCTATGGTGGCGAGCAGCCGGTAGGCGACCACGCCGTCGGCCCCCGGCTGGGCCTGATAGCTGGTCTCCAGGATCTTGCCGCGCAGGGGATCCAGGGGATAGGCGCTCAGGAACAGGGTGACGTCGGCTCCGGGTTCGAGGGCAATGGCATCGGCCACCGGCAGCAAGATGCGCATGGCGGGCTGGTGAGGATCGGCCAGCTGCATGATGCGCTCCCCGGTCACCACAGGCTTGCCGAGCCAGTCGTTGGCGTCGCTGAAGACGGCGACCCCGTCCCGGGGGGCCGTCACCTGACTGCGGGACAGCTGCAGCTCGACCCCCGCCAGCTCGGCACGCTTTTGCTGGGCCCGGCCGGTGAGCAGGGTCAGCTCGCGCCGGCTCTGGGGATTGTCGAAGGCGCGCTGGCTGGCGGCGAGCAGTTCGGCATCGGCCACGGCCACCTCCTGGGTCAGCACCTCGGCCCGGTTGCGCAGCGTGGTCTCGTCCAGGCGAAACAGGGGGGCGCCCGCGGCCACCGCCTGATTCGGGCGCACCGCCATCTGCTCTATGACCCCGGCGAGGGGGCTGCTGATCACCAGGCTGGTGCGGGAGACCACTTCGGCCGGGGCCAGGGCGCTCTGGCGGATGGGGATGAGCAGCATGACGCCGGCCGCCAGGGCCAGCAGGATGAGCTGGCGCCGGCTGGGTCGCCAAGCGAGCAGGGGGGGCTTGTGGGTCAGGCTGTGCCAGCAATAGGCCCAGGTCTGCCAGAGACCTTGCAGCAGGGGCAGCAGAGGGGCGGGGGGCTCGTTCTCGCGCAGCAGGCAGAAGAGGCCGAGCCGCTCGCCCTCGTCGTGCTGGATGGGGACGCAGAACACCCCCTCCGGCCACCACTCGGCCCAGCCTTCGGCCAGATCCTCCGGCAGGGAGAGGGTCTCGCGCGCCAGCCAGACGGGATCATGACCCGAGAGCTGGGCATCGAGCCAGCGGCTCATCCGGTCGAGCCAGATGAGATAGGGGGAGTCTTCGCTGGGCCTGGCCAGCCCGGAGACGCAGAGCAGCTCCTGGGCCTGGCCATGGCGGGCAAACACCAGGGCTTGATGAAACGGCAGCAATTGATAGAGATCGTTGGCCATGGAGAAGGCGAGGGCATTGAGACTTCGGGCGGCCAGAGCCCGGTCACGCAGGGCATGCAAGGCCATCAGCACCTGAGGCGGCGGGAGCGATTCAGTCATGGGACTCCAGAATGCGGGCCACGCCACTCATACCCGCGACCAGTTCGGGATAAGGGGCGTCGAGTCTGGCCTCCAGCTCGACGGTCTGGGCCACGGCGTCGACCCGGGCATTGATGTGGCTGATCCTGGCCTGGTAGGGCTTGCCGGTCTCCAGCACATTGATCTCGAGGGCCTGCCCCTGTTGCAGTCCGGAGAGCAGCCGGGAAGGGACGTTGAGGCGGACCTTGAGGGGGCCGTCACTGACCAGATCGAACAGCGGGGTGCCGGCGGTCATGGTCTGGTAGGGCTTGGCCTGTACCTGGGCGATGCGCCCCGCGAAGGGGGCCCGCACGTCGCAGTAGCTGGTGCGCGCCTGGGCCAGGGCATGGGCCCCCTCGGCTTTTTGTACCCCGGTGGCGGCGATGGCCACCTCGAGATCGCCCACCGCATCGAGCTTGCGCAGGTTGCGCTTGGCGGCGAGATCCTGACGGGCCATCTGCAACTCCGCCTGGGCGACGCGGGCCTGGGCCTCGCCTTCCCGGCAGTCGAAACGGGCGAGCAGGGCCCCCTGCTTGACGGGCTGGCCGAGGCTGGCCTGCAGTTTGCCCAGGGTGCCGCTCATCTGGCTGGAGAGGGTCGTCTCCAGGTTGGCGGTCAGCAGGATGCGAATGGCATTGGGATCGTCCTGCAAGGTGCCTGTGGCTGGTGTCGGGGCAGGAGTGGCCTGCGCGGTCAGCGGCAGCAGCAGAAGCCACCAGGGGCTGGCGTTAGTTGGGAAGGGCATAGGGCACTCCGCCATTGGAAGTCAGCAAGGCCTGGTTCTCCTGTTTCTTGATGGTTTGCTCGATGGCTTTGGCCAGGGTCTGGACGTCGTGCTGGGCGATGGCTTCAGGCTGCACGTCCAGGCCGACCGAGTTGTAGAGCCGGCCCCAGGCGGCCTGGGCCTGGGAGTAGGCGGCCTCGCGCTGGTAGCGGGAGAGCAGGTAGCGCCCTTCGGTACGGATGACCTCGAGCTCGGACCCCTGATCGCTGGTGCGGGCGGCCTGGGCATAGCGCAGCAGGCTCTCGTCGACCCGCAGGCTCTCGTCGGCGAAGGCCACTTCCTGGGCGGCCAGGTTGTAGCGCAGCACCCCGACCCTGACCTGGGTCAGCACGGCCATGGAGAGGGCGACGCGCCTGGCATCATCCGTGACCTTCTGGGAGACCTCCATGTTCTGGATGGCGGGCAGCCGCAGGAACTTGAGCAGGTTGATGGAGACCTGCAACCCTGTCTCGGACCAGTGGTTGTTGTAAAGGTACTGGTTGGAGTCGTAGTTGTAGCCCCAGTTCAGGCTCACGTTGGGCCAGAGCTCGGCCTTGGCTATCTTGATGTCCTGCTGGTTGGCGCGTTTGCGATACCACTCCTCCATGATCTCGGGGCGGTTTTCCAGCGCCATCAGCTCCAGGTTGTCGATGCTCTGGGCCAGGGTCGGCAGTCGGGGTTCGGGGGTATCATCGGCCAGCACCATCTTGCTGCCGGAGGGCAGGGAGATGAGGGCGGCGAGCTCGGCACGGGCGAACTCGAGATCCTGGCGGCGTTGATTGAGCAGGGAGACGGAATCGATGAGGGCGCGCTGGTAGGCCAGCGCCTGCTGGCGCGGCAACAAGCCTTGCGTCTCGGCCTGGCGGGCGGAATCGAGCGCCACCCGGGTTCTGGCCAGCAGCTTGTCGACCTCGGGCAGCAGGCGCTGGGCCCCCAGGGCACGCCAGTAGGCGCTGCGCACATCCTGCAATACGTTCTGGGCCACCTTGCGACGGCGCTCTTCGGCCATCAGCACCTGGTCCCCCTTCTGCTGATTGCGGTAATAGGCGACGCCGAAATCGAGCAGGCTCCAGCTCAGCCCCAGACCGCTCAGATCGCGGTAGCGCTCCTGGGAGGTCGAGGCGCGCAGGCTCTCCTCACCGTCCTCTATCCCGACCGAGGTGCCGCCCGATTCGTTGCTGCGTCCGGCCAGCCCGGCGGAGGCGACCAGCTGGGGCAGCATCTCGTGACTGGAGAGATCCCGCAGATCCGCCGCGAGCGCGCCCTCCATCAGTTTGAGGCGGTAGTCCAGGTTGTATTTGAGGGCCCTGGCCGCCGCTTCATAGAAGGTGAGGGGGTGGATCACGGGCTCTTGCTGATCGTACATCAGCTGACGATCGAAGCGGATCCGGTCGGTCTTGTCCTGCTCCGTGTAGGTCTCGGGTGGCAGAGCGCTGCAGGCACAGAGCAGCAGGCTGGAAGTCAGGGTCAAGGGGCGGGGAGCGAGTCTGGGCATCATCTGTCCTTAGAATCAAGTGCCGGATTTGGTGGCAACTGTGGTCGTGCGCGCTGTGGCTGTCATGGCGCGGCCTGCCGCATCTTGCAGTTGCCTGGTAAAACTGCTGGCCTTGCCAGCGGGGTCAGGGGCGCCCTGGGGCCGCATATCCTGTGGCGTCATGGCAAACACCGACGCATCGCTGAGCAGGCCGTCGGCGCTGAGGCTGACCCGGCCGTGACGACCGAGGAAGCTGGCCAGATCCTGTTCCTGGGCCAGCCAGCTCTCCTGCACGCTCTGGCTGACGAAGGTCCCCTCCAGCTGGCCCAGGCCCTGGCCTATGCTCTGGCTGTGGATCTCCGGGGTCAGGCCGAAGAACAGCAGGCTGCCGTCCGAGCGCTCTGAACTGGCGCCGAGCAGCCTGTTGATGTTCTGCACCACAGGGGTGATGAAGATGGCCGGGGTCAGGTCTGGGAGCTGCGCACCCAGATCCCCCACTGCCCCCTGATCGAGATCATGGGGGCCAGCACCTCTGGTGTCGGGAGGGGGCACATAGGGGGCCGAGATGTCCAGGTGGATCACCAGCTGGGCCAGATCGGTGGCATCGCTGCCATCCCCCAGGGTGTAGGTAAATACGTCCTGCAGCACCTGGCCGAGGCCGGCGGCGGCCAGCACGTCCGGGTTGGTCAGATCCATGGTGTAGCCATAGCTGCCATCCTGGTTGAGGGTGAGCCAGCCGTAGCGCCCGGCGAGGGGCTGGCCGAGGGTGCCCGCATTGCCGCTGCCGTCCTCGGTGCCGCTGCGCACCCCGGTGACGCGCAAGGGATCATCGGCATCGACATCACCATCGTTGGGCAACACCTGACCCGAGACATGGGGGGCCTGCACCTGATCGCTGGCCACCGCGCTGTCATCCCGGGCGATCGGGTTGTCGTTGGCCCCCTGGATGACGACGGTCAGGCGGGCCTCGGAGAGGGCTCCCCCCTGATCGCGCATGCGGTAGCCGAACACCTCGGTGAGGGTCTGGCTGGCCAGTCGCAGCGCCTCGACCTCGGGGTTGTCATTGTCAATCAGGTACTGGTAGCTGCCATCGGCATTGAGGATGAGCTGACCATAGCGCCCCTGCAGAACCTGACCCGCATTGACGCTGTTGCCGAGTGCGTCGCTGACGGTGAGCACTCTCCTGGTCTCGCCGTTGGCCTGGCTGTCCACGTCGCTGTCGTTGTCCAGCACATTGCCGACGGGATCCCGCCCCGCCGCCGTGTTGCGAATGCCACCGGCTTCGATGGCATCGGCCTTGTCATCCACGGCAATGGGAGTGTCGTTGCTGCCGCGGATGGTCAGGGTGAGCGTGCTGGCGCTGGTGGCGCCCCAGAGATCCGCGATCTGGTAGTTGAAGAGTTCGGTCAGGGTCTGGTCAGGTCCGCGCAGGGCCTGCACCTCGGGGAGGCTGTTGTCCAGGCGGTAGTGCCAGCTGCCATCGGCATTCATCACCAGCTCGCCATAGCGGCCCTGCAGCACAGTTCCCAGGGCGGCACTCTGGCCATCGGCATGCTGAACGCCCGTCACCCGAAGGGCATCGCCCTCCAGATCGCTGTCATTGCCGAGCACATTGCCAGCGGGATCCAGGCCGGGCTGCCCGTTATTGAGTCCGCCCGCCTCGATCGCCTGGGCCTGATCCGGGTTGGCGACCGGGGCATCGTTGAGCCCCCGTATGATGATGGTGAGCTGGGCGAGGTCGACGGCGCCAGCCAGATCTTGTGCCTGGTAGGTAAAATAGTCTCTCAGGGTCTGCAAGGGCCCCAGCCCCTGAACGGCGGCATTGCCAGTGTCGAGGGCATATTGGTAACTGCCGTCGGCCTCCAGAGTCAAAGTGCCATACAGCCCGGTCAGCACCAGGGCGTTGCCGGGGGGAACGGTATCGAGTGGACCACCGGCCCCTTCCTCACCGGGGCGGCCTGCGGTCAGGGTCCGGCTGTCGCCGCTGTCCACATCGCTGTCATTGGTGAGCAGGTTGCCACTGGGATTGATGGGAGTACCGAGACCATTGTCGGCCACGGCAATGCCGGTGTTGTTTTGGGCCAGGGGGGCGTCGTTGGCCCCCTGGATGCGAATGGTCAGGGTGGCTGAGCTGCTGGCACCGTTGGCGTCTGTCATGCCGTAACCGAAGCTGTCGGTCAGTGTGTCGGCACTGGTCCGCAGGGCCTGGACCGCGGCCAGACTGTTGTCGATCACATAGGTGTAGCTGCCATCCCCGCCGAGGGTGAGCCAGCCATAGCTGCCTCTCAGCGGACTGCCGAGAGTGCCGGCTGTGCCGGTGCCGGTACGCACTGTGCTGACCGTCTTGCCCTCGTTGGGGTTGCCCGATTCGGGATCCGTATCGTTGCCGAGCACGTTGCCGGTGGAATTGCTGCCCAGGGTGGTGTTGTTGACGCCCCCCGCCTCGACGGCGGTGCCGTTGTCGGCGACCGCCACCGGGGTGTCATTGCGCCCCTGTATGGTGATGGTCAGGGTCTGGGCACTGACGAGCCCCCCGAGATCCGTTATCTGATAATCGAACTGCTCGGTGAGGGTTTCCCCCGGCAGCAGTCGCTGCACTGCGGTATTGGCATTGTCCAGCACATAGCGGTAGCTGCCGTCGGCGTTGAGGGTGAGGGTGCCATAGAGGCCGCTTATTGCACTGCCGATGGTGCCACTGGTGGCGCCTGCGCTGACCCCGGTGACGGTGAGCTGCTCCCCGTTGCGATCGGGGTCCGTGTCGTTGGTGAGCAGGTTGCCGGTGGGGTCTGTCCCCATGAGGTCGTTGTTCAGGCCGCCGGCCTCAAGGGCGGTTGCGGTGTCGGCCGTGGCGACGGGGGCATCGTTTGCTCCCTGGAGGGTGATGGTGACGCTGGCCTGGCTGGTCGCGCCATTGGCATCCTGCATGGTGTAGCCGAAGCTGTCGGTCAGGGTATGGCTGCTCAGGCGCAGGGCCTGAACTGCCGCCAGGCTGTTGTCCACCACATAGGTGTAGCTGCCATCCCCGTTGAGGGTGAGCCAGCCGTAGTTGCCTCTCAGCTGGCTGCCCAGGGTGCCTGCGGTACCGGTGCCTGTGCGCACTGCACTGACCGTCTTGCCCTCGTCGGGGTTGCCCGACTCGGGATCCGTGTCATTGCCGAGCACGTTGCCGGTGGCATTGCTGCCGAGGGTGCTGTTGTTGGCCCCCCCCGCCTCGACGGCGGTGCCAGTGTCCGCCACCGCCAGCGGGGTGTCGTTGCGCCCCTGGATGGTAATGGTCAGGGTCTGGGGGCTGGCGAGGCCGCCGAGGTCGCGCATCTGATAGTCAAAGGCGTCGGTCAGGCTCTCGCCGGGCAGCAGTTGCTGCACAGTGGCATTGGCATTGTCCAGCACATAGGTGTAGCTGCCGTCGGCGTTGAGGGTGAGGGTGCCATAGAGGCCGCTTATTGCACTGCCGACGGTGCCGCTGGTGGCCCCGACGCTGACGCCGATGACGGTGAACTGCTCCCCGTTGCGATCAGGATCCGTGTCGTTGGTGAGGACGTTGCCGCTCGGGTTGGTGCCGTTTGCCTGATCGATGCCTTCGATGGCGATGGCCGCATCCGGGAGGGCGGTGGGGGCATCATTGGCCCCCTGGATGGTGATGGTGATGGTGGCAAGGCTGCTGGCGCCGGCGGCATCCACCAGGGAGTAGGTGAAGCTGTCGGCCAGGGTATCGGTCGCCAGACGCAGGGCCTGAACCGCCGCCAGGTCGTTGTCGACCACATAGGTGTAGCTGCCATCCCCATTGAGCAGCAGCCAGCCATAGTCGCCCCGCAACTGGGAGCCCAGGGTACCTGAGGTGCCCGTGCCTCCTGTGGTGCCGGTGCGGACAGTGGCGACACGCCGGGTTTCATCGGGGTTGCTGGCGTCGGGGTCGCCGTCGTTGGCGAGCACGTTGCCGGTGGCATTGCTGCCAAGGGTGGTGTTGCCGAGCCCCCCGGCCTCGACGGCGGTGCCCGTGTCATCCGCCGCAACAGGGGCATCATTGCTGCCGTTGATGGTGATCACCAGGGCGGCGATGTCGTGGAAGTCGCCCAGATCCGTGACTCTGTAGCTGAAGGTTTCGGTGAGGGTGTCCCCCTGCCTCAGGGCCTGGACTGTGGCATTGCCGTTGTCCACCACATAGCGATAGCTGCCGTCGGCCCCCAGGGTCAGGGTGCCGTAGCGCCCGACAATGACGGCGCCATTGGCGCTGGTACTGGCGCCCGGGACGTCGAGGATCTGGTTGGGATCGGTGACGGGGCCGAGAGCCGCCTTGTCGACCCGCTTGTCGTCTCCTGCATCGATATCCGTGTCGTTGGTGAGCACATTGCCGATGGCGTCCGTACCCGCCTGGCCGACCCCCTGCTCGGTGGCGTTGCCCAGATCGTTGCTGCCCACGGGGGCGTCGTTGGCGCCCTCTATGGTCACGATGAGCTGTGCCTGACTGCTGGCCCCCTGGCTGTCTATCAGCTGGTAGCTGAACTGCTCGGTCAGGGTCTGGCTGGCAAGACGAAGCGCTTCCACATCCGGGTTGCTGTTGTCGACTTCATAGCGGTAGCCCCCGCCCGTCAGAAGGTAGAGGGTGCCATATCTGCCCGTCACTGTGGCGGGAATGTCGGCGGAGCCCGGAGTCGTGCTGTTGCCGGTGGCCACGCTGGTGACCAGCCCCAGATGCAGGCTGTCACCATTGGTGGCGATGTCGACATCCCTGTCATTGGTCAGCAGATTCCCCTGCGGATTGTTACCCGGCAGGCCGTTATCTGTGCCTCCGGCCTCTGTGGCGGTGACAGTGTCGTTCTGCCCTGTGGGGGCGTCATTGACCGGCTGGACCGTGATGACGATGGTCGTCGCCGCGGTCAGCGCATCTTCGGCATTGCCGGGAATGCCATCGCCCCCCGGCTTGTCACCGAACTGGCCGTTGTCGTTGATGAGCACCGAGAGGGTGTCGCTGCCGTTGTAATCCTGGTTGCCACGGTAGTTGAGGGTCAGCAGGACGGCATTGAGGGCGGCCAGATTGCCGGTCAAGACCAGCTGGCCACCTCCGTTGTTGGTGACCACCGTCAGGCCGGTTGCGCTCCCCAGGGTGAGCACGCCCTGGGTCACCGTCAGGGTGAGGGTGAGGGCACCGCTGCCCGCGTCCATGTCGGCCACCGAGAGCCCGACCAGCTGGAGATCCCTATCTTCATCCACGCTCTGGGCCGGGGTCGTGTTGCCCAGGGTGGGCGCATCGTTGAGCTCCACATAGCCGATGTTGGCACCGGCTTCGTACTGGCCTGCGTCGATGCCGGCCTCGGTGAGCACTAGCCCGATCTGCCCCAGGGTGCTGGCGTCGCTGTCGATGCGAACCTGCAAGGTGCCATAGCCTGCATCCGTGATGGTGCTCCCCGCCGGCCCATCGAGTCGATAGACGCCCGCCGGCAGGATGCCAAAGGAGAAGCGGCCACTGCCGTCCGTGGTGGTGGTGAAGCTCTGGTTATCCCCTGTGGTGGCGAGGTCCCCATCCAGCCCGCCCCAGACCAGGGTGACCGTCTGGCCCGCGAGCCCGGGCCCATCCGGCTGGGTGCTGGTGGTGGCGCTGGCGGTGTCGTTCCACAGGGTGCCGCTGACGAGGCCAAGCCCGGCTGTGCTGGCGAGCACATAGTTGTTGAGGGTGTTGCCCTGGCCATCCTGGCCGGTGCGTTCACCGCTGGCGCTGCCGTCCGTGCCGACGGTGGAGCCGCCCCAGCCGCTGAAGTCTTCCGGCAGGCTGGACCAGGTCAGGGTGGCGTCGGTGCCGGCAATGGTGGCGCCATTGGGCAGATCGACGGCATAGACCAGGGTCACCTCTGCGCCGCCATCGAGTCGGGAGAAGTCGACCGCAAAGTTGCTGCCCTGGGTGACGATGACGGTAACGCCCGGCGGCAGGCCATAGTTGTTGGCGCTGTCGCCGCTGTCGTAGGTATAGAGGGTACCCCCCAGGGTGATGGTCAGGCTGGTGAGCGCATAGTTGCTGCCGCCGGGAAAGCCGTCGGTCAGACGCGGCTCGAAGGCGGCCAGGCCCCCTGACTGCGCGAAGCTTATCCGGACCTGGGCGCGGCCGGTGTTGTTGTCGATGGCCCTGGGATCGAAGGCGATCACCGTTTTGTCCAGGCCGCTCAGGCTGGGCTCCATGATGTCCTGATAGAGGGTCTGGCTGGCCCCGCGCTGGATCAGATTGTCCGGGTCGGCGCCCACATAATCCTTGGCGAAGACCCCGAGCTGGGCGCCGGCCTGATTGCCCGCACTGTTGTCGACCCGCACGTTGAACTCGATGGCAATGCCCTCGAGGTCGCCGTCCGCATCCAGGTTGGTGATATCCCCCAGCCGGAAGATGATGGTCTGGTTGCCATTGGCATCGGTCACTATCTCGATCTGGGCCGCGTCGAGCAGGCCCTGCAAGCCATTGGTCAGGGTCGGCGAGATGGCCAGGGCGGCGCTGCTGGTCTCGTTGCCCGCCACATCGGCGCCCGTGATGGCGCCACCGCTCAGGCTGCTGCTCAGCCCCCCGTTGGAGATGAGGGCCAGACGCACCTGCTCCTTGTCGAGGAAGCTGAGTCCACTGGGCAGGCTGACCCTCAGCTCATAGTTGGCGTTATCCCCCTCGGGGATCAGGGCCACCACCTTGTAGCGGATGATCTCGCCGACAGTGACCTGCTCATGGCTGGCATCGGTGGCGCCGCCCCCGGTGTCAGCCACGCCGCCGACCCGGGAGATGAGGATGCCGCTGGCGATGGGGATCAGCGACTGGTTGATGGCGCGGTAGTCGTTGAGCACCTGGCTGGCGGGCAGGCCGTCGGCACCGGTGCGTTCACCGGCGGGATCGGCCGCGGTGCCGAGGTTGCCGTTCAGGCTGGTCCACTGTACCTCGGCCTGGTTGGTCAGCTGGGCGAGGTTGGTGGCGCTGGCATTGACCACGCCGCTTAGCACCAGGGTCAGCTGCTTGCCCACGGCGATATCCAGGTTGGCATCGGCCCTGGTCTGCAACTGATTGCCCACCAGTTCGAACTGGCTGCTGACATCGACGCCATCATAGATGACGGACACCAGGTTGTAGCCACTCAGCTGGCCGGGCAGCAGGTCGCTTAGCCGGATGTCGAAGGCGTCGAGGGGGCCGTTGTTGCTGATCACTATGTTGAAGCTGACCGCATCCCCTTCTTCAAAGCCGTAGGGGGGCGGGGTCGTGATGAGGTTCTGGGCTATGGTGAGCACCGGCTCCTGGATGAAGGCGGAGGGGGCGGGGGCCGTGGTGACCTCTCGCGTCAGGGCACTGCCGCCGGCGACGTCACCGTCGGGATCCTGGTAGTGCAGGGTTGCGCCATTGCCGAGGCTGGTGCCGGCCTGGTTGGACGCGACATTGTCGGCGACCAGGCGCAGCCGCAGGGTGAAGCCGTTGTTGCCCTCATTGTTGTCGGCGTTGGCACCGCTTGCGCTGAAGCTGAAGAGGGCGTCCGCGCCATTGGTGCCGACCCCGGCGCCCCCCAGGGTGGGCTCGCTGATGCTGCCGGCAAAGCCGGTGGTGATGAGCTCATAGCCCTTGCCGCCGTTGAAGCCGGTGTCGAGCCTGAAACCGGGGGGAATGAGATCGCTGATGTTGAGCTGCTGGGTGCTCCCCTCCGGCAGTGTCACCCGGATGTCATAGCCCATGCTCTCGCCAATCACCAGATTGGCCCCCGCGGTATGGCCCGCACTGGAGGCGGAGGCGGCATCGCCATTGCTGAAGTCGATGGTGAGGGTCGGGGCGGCGATCTGCGCGCCCCCCTTGTCGGTCAGATCGACGGGGGTGAAGTCCTGCCCGTTGTTGACGCTGGCGTAGTTGCTGAGGGTGGCGCTGGTCTCCAGCGTGCTGCTGGCCCGGATGTCGGCGGCGACCTCGACCTCATAGGTGATGACGATGAGATTGCTGCCCGCATTGGCCGCCGTCGAGCCGTCCCGACCCGGCAACAGGGTCGCCACATTGCCGGCATCCAGGAAGCTGATGGTGTTGCCGCTCACCTGGTAGTCGGTCCCCAGCAGCAGCGGGGTACCATCGCCGCGATAGATCTGCAGGTTGGCCGCGGCCAGCGAACCGTTCAGGAAAGAGAGGCCGGCGGGCAGGGTGATGCTGGTGACCACATCGTAGGCCCCGCCGCCGCCCCGGTTCTCGATGGCCGTCGCCAGGCGCAGCCTGTCAGCGCCATCTATGTCGGTGACGCTGCCATTCACCGCATTTATGTCGGTGATCGGGCCGGTGAAGGGGAGCCCGCCGCTGCCTGGAGCCTGCCAGCTGCCGGTGGTGCCGGTCACTGTGCCGTTGCTCGATGAGACGACCCCGTGGCCGATGGCGAGATCCGGCTCGGCGATGGAGGTGATGACGGTGATGTCAGAACTGCTGAGCTGACTCTTGTCGAGGGTGGTTACCTGGCTCGATTGCGCCAGCACGTCCAGAGTGCGCTGATCGGCGAAGGGTTGATCGCCGACCCTGAGGGTGAACTCCACCTCGATGCGGCTGCCCCCCGATACGCTGGTGGCATAGCTGCCGAAATCGAAGATGAGTGAGTTGCCGGGACCGTTGCCGATGCTGACCAGAGCGCCGAGATTGGTGTCGCCGCTGCCGAAGTGCCATTGGCCGACGCCGCTTCCTTCGCTCCAGTTGATGCCCGTCAGATCGAACAGTGGCAAGGGCAGGTAAGCCGTCAGCCTGAACTGTTCATAGTCTCCGGTGACCAGATCGTAACTGAGCCGGAAGGTCACCTGATCCCCCGGGCGCAGCTCGATGGCGCCCCCCGGGCTGCCGACCCCATTGACGTTGGTCAGTGCGATGTCGACCTGGCTGGTTGGGATGCGCGTCGTGGTCTGGGAGCTGTCGGAGGCGGTACCGCCGGTCAGGTTGGTGCCGTTTTCAAGGACGCTGGCGGTGACGCCGGCGCTGTTGCCGATGGCATCCCCCTCGTTGATCTCGCTCTGGGGGTTGCCGGCCGGCGGGGTGTAGCTCTGGCTTATCAGGGCGCTGTAGCTCAGCAGCGCCAGGGTGGCCCCTTGCTGGTTGTCATCGAAGGCCAGATCCCCGGCGAGCCGGCTCAGCAAGGGGAAGGCGTTGGCCAGGGACTGGCCGATGTCGAAGCTGATGCCGGTGGAGCCGTCGGCATTGACCATGGTCGTGTAGACCAGGGCTATGGTCTCGCTCGCGCCATTGCGCGTCAGGGTCAGGGTGGGCGTGCCGGTCAGGGTCTGGCCGTCCCCCAGGGTGTCGGAGACGATGAACTGGCCCTCGCCAAACAGATTCTTGCCGAAGGCGAAGTAGTCGGAGAGGGTCATCTTGATGCTGTAGTCCAGGGTATCGCCCGGCGAGATCCCGGCCTTGCCGCCGTCGATGGCGAGGCTGACCTCTTTTTGCAGGGCGATGGCGCGGGCGGTGAAGCCGATGGGGTCACCCTGGCCGGCGAAGTCGATGCTGGTGGCCGGGGGCGTCAGATCCCGGCTGTCGAGCGGGGTCCACTCACCGCTGGCGGTGGGTGCCGCGATCGTGATCTGTACCGCATCGCCGCTGTTGGGGTTGATCACCTGCTGACCGTTGGCATCGGCCTCGGGGACATAGAACTTGACCAGAGTATCGGTGGCGGCGGCGAGGCTGCTGTAGGTCACGGTAAAAGCCTGGATGAACAGGCTGTCGCTGTTGATGGCCGCCGTGATGAGCGCCGGGCTGGTGAGGACGCGGCCATCCGAGAGGGTGACTGAGGTGAGGATACCATTCTGCCCCGGGGTGATGGCCGTGACCTGAATCGCGGCGGGCAGGGTCTGGCTGATGACGACGTTGTTCAGAGTCTGGCCATCGGCCGGGATGGCCGTCAGGACCAGGGTATGGTTGAAGTTGGGCCCGGTCGCCGTTTCGCCTTCGGGCATGTCGAGGCTGTGTTCGAAGCGGATGACGGTCGGCTTGACCACGAAACTGTGCAGATCCCCTTCGACCAGGCTGGGATCGTCGAGGGGGTTGTCGAGGGCATCATTGCCATACTGGAAACCGCTGCGAATGCCGATGGTCAGATCCGGCGACGCCGCCGAGTAGCTGGTGTCGGCCAGATTGCTCAACTGGGCGGTGATCTGGACAGAAATATCCGGTTGGCCCTGATTGACACTGCCGAAGGGGATCTCGATCACCACCAGGGTGTCGCCGGCACGCAGGCCGACGTCAGCCGCCCGGATGATCAGGGGGTTGCCGCTGCCATCGACCGCGAGGGGATGGGTGGCATTGCCCGAGGCGTCAAACACCACGCTGTGGGTCTTGAGTGCCTGACCCAGGTAGCTGGCCTTGATGAAGCTGACCCCATCGTCTCCGTCCTTGCCGGTGCCGGGCAGGTAGAGATCCAGATAGGGGGCATAGCCGGTCTGGCTCGCCTCGTTGCTGACGGTGACCGTGAATTCGAACTGCTCGCCCAGCAGCACATTGGCGTTGCTCAGGGGCAGGCTGCTGCTGGGGTCGGCGTTGGCGAGCAGCCGATCGTAACTCTGCATCGCCGCCCGGCTGAGTGAAAGGGGTTGACTGATGAGGCCCTTGCTCACCTCGAGCTCCCAGTTCCCCCCCTTGCTGCTGGCGCCGGTGTCATCACTGGATGCCGCCACATCGGCACCTGTCCAGTTGGCGAGAGCGCTGACCAGAGCCTGGCCAGACTCCCCGGCCCCGACCCGGCAGCCATACAGCTGGATGTCGGCTTGCTCGCTCAGGTGGGATTGCCAGCCTTGCAACTGCTGGCTGACGCTGGCCAGGTTGTCGGCCGTCAGGGTGCGGTTGCCGAGGGTGAACTGGCCGGCAGCGCCGTGGGAGAGGATCTGGACGGCATCAACCTGACCCAGCTCCGCCAGCTTGGTGCCGATGGCGGCCAGGGCGTCGGTCTGCTTGTCGATGAGCAGCAGGCTGACATGGCTGTCGAGGTTTTTGGTCAGCTGGCTGGCCTGCTCGATGCGAGCATCGATGACCAGCAGTTGGCGAGGCTGTGCCGTCTGCGTGGGCGCCCCATGATCCGGGGCCTCAGCCGGGGTCGCCTGGTTATCCTGGTTCTGATGCTCGGCGGCGACGGCGGCGGCGCCATCAAACAGAATGCGCGGTTCCAACGCCAGCATCTGTTGTTGGGGCCTGAAGAACGGGTTGGCTGGCTTGTTGACCATGGCTATCGCATCCGTGCGTTAGTTGATGGTGTTAAGTTATGTCACAACCCTGGTTAAGTTTCTAATGCAGTTCGATGATAAATATGTATTTTTTGAGACCAAATGGGTCTGGAAATCACCTCTGGTATGCGGTTTCTTGCCTGGAGCCTAAGGTGTCAGGGGAGGGTGATATGGAATCTGGCGCCGCCGAGCGGTGACTCGTCCACCCGGATCTTGCCGCCATAGCTGTGCACGATTTCGGTCACCACCGCGAGCCCTATCCCCTGGCCGGGGGAGCTGTCCGCCCGCACGCCGCGCTGGAAGATCTGCTGCGACTTGCCGGGATCTATGCCGGGGCCGTCGTCTTCCACCACGATGAGCAGGCCGCTGCCCTGGCGGTTGACCCTAACCTGGATCTCGCTGATGGCGAACTTGCAGGCGTTGTCGAGCAGGTTGCCCATCAGCTCCATCAGGTCGCCCTGTTCACCGTGAAAGAAGACATCGTCATCAAACTGGAAGCCGGTTTGCAGCTTCTTGTGGCGGTAGACCTTGGTGAGGCTGGCCAGCAGCTTCTCGATGAGGGGCACCGGCTCGGTACCCTTGCTGGCAAGGCGTTTTCGCCCGGTGACGGCACGGCGCAGCTGGTACTGGATGATCTGATCCATGGTGGTGATCTGCTCACTGATGTTGTCATGGATATCGTGGCCGAGCTTGAGCTCCTGGGCGGTGATCTGGATGAGCGCCAGCCGTGTTTTCAGGCTGTGGGCCAGATCGTTCAGGGCGTGCTGGTAACGCTGGGTCTGCTGGCGCTCGTTTTCCAGCAGCTGGTTGACCGACTCGGTCAGCGGTGTCAGCTCCCGCTCGTAGTCGTTGGAGAGCGACTCCCGGGAGCCTGCGCGGATCTCGTCAATCTGCCGCGCCATGGTGCGCAGGGAGGAGAGACTCCAGAAACTGGTCAGCAGCAGCAGAGCCCCGAGCAGGCAATAGGAGAGCAGCGCCTGACGAATGCAGCGGTAGAGATACTCCCTGGTCTGGGCCTGGTAACGCTTGGCGGAATCGACCATGACCACGTAGTAGGTGGTGGGGCCGTCGCCGTGGTTGCGCAGGAAACGCAGGCTGTAGATGAAGTAGCTCTCGCCGTTCTTGATGGTGTGCAGCTTGAAGAAATAGTCCTGATCCAGGCCGCCCAGGTATTTCATCAGATCCCGGCAGATGGTCTCCTTGATGGTGATCACCTCCGGCATGTGCAGGCTGGACCAGCTCAGCTCACCGTCGGATCGGCAGATCAGGGTGTCGAGATTGGGGTCGATGGCATCCGGGGTGATGTTGCCGAGATCCGTGATGGCATGGGGATCGGGCTGCTTGGAGGAGAAGAGTTTGGAGAGATTCTCCTGCATGCGGATGCTGGCCTTCTGCGCCTGCTCCTCGGCGTGGCCAAGATAGAGGATATAGACGGAGAAGGTCATGATGAGCGCGATGACCAGCATGGCGCTCAGCATCAGCTTGAGGTGCAGCGAACGGCGGATCAGTTGCATTGGATGCAGCATGAGACGGGACATCAGCTGCAGGAGAGGTTGAAGATGTAACCCTGGCGACGGATGGTGGAGATGGGGGCAATGACCCCTTCCGGATCCAGTTTCTTGCGCAGTCGGCTCACCATCACCTCTATGGTGTTCGGATCTCCTTCGCCATCGCCATAGAGCTGATCAAGCAGCTGCTGCTTGGAAACCACCTGACGGGCGTTGCGCATCAGGTATTCCAGGATCAGATACTCGAAACTGGTGAGCACAGTGACCTCGCCGGCGACGGTGAGCTCCTTGCGGGAGAGATCCAGCTCGTAGTCACCCGCCTTCACCCTGGGGGAGATGAAACCGGCGCTGCGACGCACCAGGGCATTGAGGCGGGCGAGCAGCTCGTCTTTCTGGAAGGGCTTCACCAGATAGTCGTCGGCGCCGGCTTCCAGACCCTCCACCTTGTCTTGCCAGTTGCCCCGGGCCGTCAGGACTATGATGGGGAAGGGGATCTGCTGCTCGCGCAGCCGGCTGATGAGCTGCAGACCGTCCATGTCAGGCAGGCCCAGATCGATGATGCCCACATCGATGGGGTAGTCGGCCGCATAGTGCAGCGCCACCTGGGCACTGTCGGTGCTGTGGACTTGATTCTGGGCCTCGGTCAACAGCGTGGTAAGGTGATGATTGAGCAGCTTGTCGTCTTCGACCAGTAGGATTTTCATAAGATGCATGATGATAAGGGTCCAGGCTGTCAATTAGAGGGTGTCTAACGGGGAGAGTCAACGAGGATCCTACATAACCCCCCTGTATCGGGACTGAATCGTGCCTGCCTTTATTATCGGCGTCCCACTTCCCTCCGTGACCAGGCTGAACCATGGTCCCTCAATCAAGGCTATCGACAACCTGGGGCTCACCCAGCACTTCAGAACCAGGGGTTGCGACCGTTCCTATCGCACGGACCGGGGCTTGGCACATACTAGGCGCACTATTCAGGGGGCAGGGTGTCGGTCTAGCAATGTCATTCTGATGGTTATGTCATCACTGAATTAGGTCATAAGATTATGAATTATTTATATTTTACCGTCCTTGTCAGATGCCGGGTAGCTCCGTTTGTCTGGATGTGAACTTGTCTCTTGAAGAGCACTGAGTGAAAAATCCTATGGACGGTTTTTATTGAATCCTAGCCTGCATGGGGGTGGACTGTTGTTTTGACTGTTCATCCTTGGGTCAAACAAGATAGAATCTGGCCCAAAATCGGGTTTGGGGCTCTTAACTGCCCAAGATGTGAACAATGGGGCGCCAGGAACGCCTGGGTGAGCAAGGTGATGTGACGCCATTGTTAAACATCAGCCAAAACAAGAAGCTGGAGGATATGATGACCAACAGCGCACACAATCAGGTTAAAAGCAGCATGTTGGGAGCTGTAACTCAAGGGCGGTAGCGTAATTTATTGCGAGCAGGAAATATTTCTACCTACTGCCGCCTGGTGCTTGGTATGAGGTATGTGCCCAACTAATCAAGTGGACAGCCTCTCAAATTATGGAATTTAACGTTCACCCCATCACTACAATCATATTTTTGCTCCAGAAATAAGCTGGTGGCATACAGCAATATCTCCTTATAAAAATATTTACTTTTCATTTAGTTAGATTGAAATCAGGAACCTCTCAATGAAAATCCTTGTGACTGGCGGTGCCGGGTTCATCGGATCTGCCGTTGTTCGCCACATTATCCAACATACCCAAGACTCAGTGGTCAACCTCGACAAACTCACCTATGCAGGCAATCTGGAATCCTTGGCCTGTGTCGCAAAAAGTGAACGTTATGCCTTTGAACAGGTAGATATCTGCAACCGCGCCGAGCTGGATCGCGTCTTTGCCGCCCACCAACCCGATGCAGTGATGCACCTGGCGGCCGAGAGCCACGTCGATCGCTCCATCACCGGCCCTGCCGATTTCATCGAAACCAATATCGTCGGCACCTACATGCTGCTGGAAGCAGCTCGCGCCTACTGGAACGGTCTGGACGAGATGCGCAAGGAGGCCTTCCGCTTCCACCATATCTCCACTGACGAGGTATATGGCGACCTGCCCCATCCCGATGAAGTTGCTCCCGGTGAGGCATTGCCGCTCTTTACCGAAACGACTCCTTATGCCCCGAGCAGCCCCTACTCTGCGTCCAAGGCCTCCAGCGACCATCTGGTGCGCGCCTGGCGTCGTACCTACGGCTTGCCGACCGTGGTCACCAACTGCTCCAACAACTACGGTCCCTATCACTTCCCCGAGAAACTGATCCCGCTGGTGATCCTCAACGCCCTGGATGGCAAACCGCTGCCGGTATACGGCAAGGGTGACCAGATCCGTGACTGGCTCTATGTAGAAGATCACGCCCGCGCGCTTTATACAGTGGTCACCACAGGTGTCATCGGCGAGACCTACAACATCGGTGGTCACAACGAGAAGCAGAACTTGGAGGTAGTGCATACCATCTGCGATCTGCTTGATGAGATGGTGCCGAAAGCAGGATCTTATCGTGATCAAATCACCTACGTGGCCGACCGCCCCGGTCACGACCGTCGTTATGCCATTGACGCCAGCAAGATGAGCGCCGAGCTCGCCTGGCAACCGCAAGAAACCTTTGAATCCGGTATCCGCAAGACAGTGCAGTGGTATCTGGAAAACCAGCAGTGGGTCAACAACGTGAAGAGTGGATCCTATCAGTCCTGGATCGATCAGCAGTACGGGGAGAAGAAGTAATGAAAGGCATTATTCTGGCTGGTGGCTCAGGCTCTCGCCTTCACCCGATCACGCGCGGCATTTCCAAGCAACTGCTACCGATATATGACAAACCGATGATTTACTACCCCCTGTCGGTACTCATGTTGGCTGGCATCAAGGATATCTTGATCATCACGACGCCCGAGGATTTGGAAAGTTTCCAGCGTCTGCTTGGCAATGGTGAACAGTTCGGCATTAATCTGCAATACACGGTACAGCCGTCACCGGATGGACTGGCCCAAGCCTTTATTCTGGGTGAGGAGTTTATTGGCCAAGACAGTGTCTGCCTGGTGCTTGGCGATAATATCTTTTTTGGTCAGGCATTTGGCAAGCAGTTACAAAAGGCGATTGCCAATCAGGAAGGTGCCACCGTATTCGGTTACAAGGTGATGGATCCCGAGCGCTTTGGCGTGGTTGAATTTGATGAAGAGTTCCGTGCCAAATCCATCGAAGAAAAACCGGTAAAACCGAAATCGAACTGGGCTGTCACTGGGTTGTATTTCTATGACAACTCCGTCATCGAGATCGCCAAGAGCATCAAGCCTTCTGAGCGCGGTGAGCTTGAAATCACCAGTGTCAACCAGGCATATCTGGATCGTGGTCAACTGAAGGTAGAACAGCTGGGGCGTGGCTTCGCATGGCTTGATACCGGTACCCATGATTCTCTGATTGAAGCTTCCCAGTTCGTGCAAACCGTTGAAAAGCGTCAGGGATTCAAAATCGCATGTCTTGAAGAGATTGCGCTTAACAATGGCTGGTTGAACCGTGATCAAATAAAGACCATTGGTAGCAGCATGGCAAAAACCGGTTATGGCAAGTATTTGTTGAGTCTGATCAAATAAGAGATGTCGACATGAATGTAATCAAAACAAAAATTGCAGATCTGCTGATTATTGAACCGAAAGTATTTGGTGATGAGCGAGGTTTCTTTTATGAAACCTACCAAGAGGCGCGTTACAAGGCCGCTGGAATCACCGTGGATTTCGTCCAGGACAATCGCTCTCGCTCTACTCAAAATGTACTGCGCGGTCTGCATTTCCAGAAAACCAAGCCACAAGGAAAACTGGTCACTGTGACCCAGGGCCGTGTATTTGATGTTGCTGTCGATTTGAGACCAGACTCTCCTACTTTTGGTCAGCATGAATCTGTCTTGCTGACGGGAGAAAACAAGATCCAGTTCTACATTCCGCCTGGATTTGCCCATGGTTTCTGCGTACTGAGTGAAACGGCCGATTTCCAATACAAATGTACCGATTACTATGACCCTGCTGATGAAAGCGGGTTGTTGTGGAATGATCCCGCGCTGGGGATCGAGTGGCCGTTGACGGAGCCGCTGTTGTCACCGAAAGACAGTGTGCAGCCCACGCTGGCCCAGATCCGTGACAACCTGGTGAATGGGTGGTGAGCATGAAACGTTACACAGTGTTTGGTGGGCGTGGCTTTATCGGCAGCGAGATCGTCAGCATGCTGGAAGCTGCCGGTCAGGATGTCTGGGTGCCGCCGCGCGACGATGAAAGTGTATTTGACACCGATCTGGGGACAGTGATCTACAGTGCGGGGCAGGGCGACTGCAAGAATGCTCCGCTGGGTGTGTTTGACGCCAACTGTCGTTTGCTGGCCGATCTGCTGGCACGAGGCAAGTTTGAGCGTCTCCTCTATGTCTCTTCCACCCGTGTATACATGAACCAGGACTCGGCGGCAGAAGGAGATGATCTGAAGGTATGTTCCGATGATCAGCGCCGGCTGTTCAACCTCACCAAGCTGGTATCAGAAGAACTCTGTCTGAAAAGTGGCCGCGATATTACCATCGTCAGACCGAGCAATGTCTATGGCGTTGCCCTGCACAGTCCGCTTTTCTTGCCGGCGATCACCCGTAATGCCATCAATCACGGCAAGGTCGATATGTATATTGACCAGGATTATGCAAAAGATTACGTTTCGGTGACGGATGTTGCCCGCGCCTGTATAACTTTGGCCACTCATCCTGAGAGTGTGGGACAAATCATCAATATCGCCGCAGGATATAATATTACTGCACGACAAATAGCTGATGTATTACATAAGTTCACGGCATGTGAGATTATGTGGCATAAGATCCCTTTCCCAAATGAAAACTTCCCTCAGACAGCTATCAGTAAAATCATATCTCTTATCCCTGATTATCAACCAAGGAATGTACTCGAAGACATTGAGTTGATGATAGCGGAATTTAAAACTCATTTGGCTGCACACTGATGAGTGGATTTAATAGACTGCTGAAGAACTCAGTAGCAAATATAATTAATGGCTTTTCAAATGTAATATTGGGGATAGTTATATCCCCTTTCTTATTGCAACGTCTACCAATTGATAGCTTCTCGATATGGAATTTGAGTATTCAAGTTGGAGCATTCTTTGCTCTCATTGGTTTTGGATGTCAGTTGACGGTTGCGAGAAACATTACAATCGCGAGAGAAAAACAAGACTCTATAATGGAGCACCAGATAATAAAAAATGGTATTATTTTAAGCTCGCTTGGTATTTTAATTAGTTGTCTATTATTGGTTTTAATTTATAATAATTTTTATTCTTTATTTAGTGAAGTAGAGGGGATTGAAGCATCAGAGGATAAGGTAACTTTTTTTGTTGTAGCTATATCATTTGTTATTGGTCTAATATCGTCTGTATTTAGTGGGTTTTTTACTGGGATAGAGAGAAATGATATCCCAGCAATGATAAATCTATTGTCAAGAGTTATATTAGGTGTCTGCATTGTAATGTCGGCACAATATGGCATTAAAGTAATGTCATATGTATATCTAGTCATTAATATTTTATCTTACTTGACGATATATATATCATATTCTTTTTTCAGGAACACTCTAGTTAATCAACCATCAAAAGATGATTTTGAGTACAGGTTTGGAAATTTTTTTTCATATTTCATTGGTATAAGTGTCTTTAATTTAGCTTCCTTTATGTTGGTCGGTTTAAATGGGATCTTAGTAGGAAAATATGCTTTTAATGAGTTTGCATATTATTCATTGGGAATGAGCTTAGTAACCGCTGCTGTAGGATTTATTAATGCCGCGATGTCACCAATAATACAGCCGTTGGTGAAGCTCTCTAATAGAAGTGACTCTTCAAAAAATCTAAACAAATTATTATACAACCTTACTTTTATTGTTATGTGGTTATCTATCATCTCTATAATAATAGCATTTTATATCGGACCATACATTTTGAATTTATGGGTAGGAGATTCTATATCTATCCATGTAGAAAATATATTTATATCTTTGATGGCTGTTAATCTTGTTAGGTTAGTTGGTGCTCCACTGGGTCTATTATATATAGCTCAAGCTAAGCAGAATAAAATAATGCACTATCCGCTAATAGAAAGTGTCATTAGCGTTGTATTGACTATTTTGCTAATTAGTTCCTATGGAATGTATGCGGTACCTATAGGGCTGGCTATTTCAGTTTTCCTAATACTATTTATATATTCATTTAAATTGTTAAATATACTAGATGATCATAGTTATTTTATTAGATATAAATTTATTTTCTTAATATATCCACTGTCAACGTTCATTTTTATTATCGGTTTAGTCGAGGCGAAAAAAGAAAGCATGGATATTTTAATATATATGCTAAATTTCGTATCAGTTCTAGCTCTAATAATAGGTGGATATTTGGTGTTGAGAAAAGCAAAAAATATTAAAAAAATTCTCGAGGTGTGATTCATGATTGGACGATTGATCAACTTGATATATAAAATTAAATATAGATTTTTCCTAGATAAGAGAGTTGAGATATCACCTCATAATGTGTTCATCCATAATGCTGCGACATTTATAGTTACAGGTAATTCAGACTCTAATATAACAATAAATAAGAATGTGTATGTTGGTAGATTTTCAAATATACATACTGGCTCTCAAATTATAATCGGGGAGGGGACTGTTTTAAGTGACTATGTGTATTTAAGTACACTCTCACACGGATTAGATCCACAGTCAGGACCAATAATGCAACAAGAGTCTTATGATAAGGGTCCAATAATTCTAGGTGAAAATGTATTCGTTGGCTTTGGTTGTAAAATTATGCCTAATGTCACACTAGGAGACTGGTGTATTGTTGGTGCTGGTGCGGTTGTGACAAAATCGTTTCCTGGTTATGTAATGATTGCAGGAAATCCGGCTAAAATAATTAAAAAATATGATTCCCAATCTAATAAATGGGTGAGTTAAATATGTACTTTGACAAAATAATAAATGGCATGTTTTTGATATATAGTCAGCTAAAGTACAAGATTCTCATGCATAGTTTTGGCCACAAAAGTAGAATAATAAAGCCTATGCTAATTTCCAACCATAAGAATATTTCTGTAGGTGATAATGTTTTTATTAGAGATGGCGTTAGATTAGAAGTTGTTGACCCACAGAATGATATTGTAATAAAAATTGGAAATAACGTTAACATAGAACAATATGTTCATATCGTTGCTCGATGCAATATATCAATAGGTGATAATGTATCTATTACTGGCGGATGTTCTATTGTAGATGTTGTCCATCCATATAATGATGTGTTCGCAGCCAATAAAATAGGTGACAGAATAGAAGATGTATGTATGCCGGTGTTGATAGGTGACGGAAGTTTTATTGGCTTCGGTTCACATATAAATCCTGGTGTAACAATAGGTCGTAATTGCATTGTAGGAGCAAGATCTGTCGTCACTAAAAATGTAGATGACTACAGCGTAGTCGCTGGGAATCCTGCAAGAATAATCAAAAAGTATAATTTTGATAAGCATGTATGGGAGAAAGTATAGTGTATTCGTCAAAAATAGGTCTTGTTACGGTCCTTTATAATACACCTGAAGTGTTACCCGACTTTTTTAAAAGCCTTGCATGCCAGAATTATAAAAACTTTATTCTCTATGTAATTGATAACAGCTCGAAACCCGAATCACTTCGTCTGGCACGAGAGCTGGCCGCTCAGTATGGTATTGAAACTACCTTTATCGACAATCAGGGCAACAATGTCGGTGTAGCTGCCGGAAACAATCAGGGGGCACTTGCCGCAGGGCGTGATGGTTGTGACTATATCGTTTTCATTAATAATGATCTATTGTTTGAGCAAACGACTGTATTTTCAGAGCTGGTTCAGGCGGCAACAGACGATAATGTGAAGGTCTTGAGTCCACTTATTCTGAATTATCCAGCGGGCAACATTTGGTACGCAGGTGGGGAAATCGATGAGCTCAGGGCGGTTGCCCCACACTTTCTGATTGATGAGGTATATCAGCCTCAAACCATCAGACGTGCATGTTTCACTTATGCACCTACCTGCTTTCTCATGGTCTCTCGTGATGTATGGGAACGTGTCGGGCTTATGGATGAACGCTATTTTGCTTATTATGACGATACTGATTTTCTATATCGTATAGTACAATCAGGTGTTCTAGTTGAATTAATTCCTAATGCATTAGTCTACCACAAAGTGGGCAGTTCTACGGGAGGGGATATCTCACATTTTGGTATGTATCATCTCACTCGAAATCGTATCTATTTTATCAAGAAGAACATTAGAGGAATAAAGAAGGTTATCAGCCTCTCATATACGCTGATGACAAGGGTTGTTCGAATGTTGACAATAAAAAATCCCGAACTGCGCAGCGCTATTGGTAAAGGTATTCTTGACGGGTTGAAAATGTAATATGAAGGTCTCTAGTTTCCCAGTGCTATTACCATCTGGGTGGTTCATGATAATGGCATTGCCATCAATGCTGATGGTTTTTAAACTTGCCTCATCTTTCTCTATTGGAATTCTCTGTTCATCGGTCATATTTTTAATTGCACTGCTCATACTTTCACTACTGCGTAGGAATAATTCTCGTTTAGAATATAGCGTGAAAAACATTATTTTATTGATGTTTTTTTTGTTATTTATAATGTTGCATTTCTATATTTTAAATATGCTTCGATTTCATTTCAATCAAATTGACTTGAATCGTTTTATGTTGAGCTACATAACATTCAGCCTGATGCTGTGCTGTGCATTATCGATTGCTACATCACTAAAAATGGTGAGTGATGACTATTTTTACAAATCCTGCATGGTGATATCAATCGTTCTGTTCGGTAATGGATTGATATCTTTGAGTCAGATTGATTTTTTTGGCACCGGCTTAGCAAAACCTTCTTTCATCTATTTAGAGCCATCACACTTTGCACTAGTTGTAGCGCCGTTCGTCTCTTACTATTGCCTAACGACAACGAGAGTAAAGGGTATATTAATGCTGCTCTTTGTTGCGGGATGGGCTGCATATATTCAAAATATGACAATGATGTTGGCCGTCCTTATTGCATATTTACTCTCAACGAGAAATAATTTATTTTTGTCACTATGCGCATTATTACTTGTAGTGAGTACACTGGTCTTTTTTATTGATGCAGATAAACTTAGTTATTTTAGTGACCGCCTGTCGCTTTCTGGCAGTAGCGATAATCTTTCTGTCCTTGTGCTATATCAAGGATGGGATAACGCCATAAAGACACTCACCGGGTCCTGGTTAGGTGGTGGTTTTCAGCAATTTGGTATAACGACCTTAACCGGTGATGTTAGTGAGAAACTATATCAGTTGCTAGGCTTTGATATAAATCAATTTGATGGTGGCTCTACTGCACCTAAAATTGTTGGAGAATTCGGAATATTTGGTTTTATATTGTTAGTTGTTTACCTTGTTGCATTGATCTCATTGTGCAGGAAAGTTCGCACCAAAAGTATCGAAAGTAAGAAAGATCTCTTTGCTTCGACGGTAATAATAACCAGTGTGCTGGAATTTTTTGTTAGAGGGGTTGGCTATTTTAGTCCATCATTGTTTATGCTCGCGGTCAGTGTTTTCTATCTATTAGATAAAACAAGAAAAGAAAAAACATTCCAAAAGGAAAATCATATATTATGAAGTTGGTTATAGATGGAATTATTGAAAGCTTACAAAATAACGGTGGTTGCACGGTATATTTTAACCAGTTTCTTTCTTTTCTACAGCAAGAGAACAAGGTTTCTCTGGCGTATATGCGTTTCTTTCCTGTCATGGGGGAAAATATTTCTTTGCATGATTCGAATTGTACGTTAGTGAAACGAGACCAACGTCTCTTGGAAAGGTGGCGTGATGTAGACACATCTCAGTTTGGTGATGATATTATCTTCCACTCTACCCATTACAGGCTACCTACTCGCAACGTCAGGACAGTCACCACCGTACATGATTTTACTTATGAGTTGTATCGGAAAGGCCCTGCCCGTTGGATGCACTCTTGGCAGAAATTTAGGGCGATCAGAAACAGCGACCTGGTGATTTGTGTTTCTCAAAACACAGCTGATGACCTGATGCGTTTTTGTCCTATTGAGAGAGATAAAATTCGAGTTGTTTACAACGGAGTTTCTGAGTCTTACTTTCCGATAGAAGGAGCACAGAAAGACAGTAGCGTTATTTTTGTGGGAGCTCGCGGTTGGTATAAGAACTTTACGATTGCTGTTCGTACGCTGCACCTATTTCCCTATCTGAAGCTCAGTATTGTTGGAGGGGGGGCTCTGACACCTGAAGAAATTGCATTGTTGGAAGAGTGTATTCCTGGCAGGTACGAGTGGTTGGGACGTGTTCCTGATAGTGGATTAAATGAGCTCTACAACAAGGCTTATTGCCTATTTTATCCCTCAAGCTACGAAGGGTTCGGTATTCCGGTCGCCGAGGCCATGCGTTCGGGATGTCCTGTTGTCGCTGTACATACTTCATCAATCCCCGAGGTCGCTGGCGATGCTGCACTGCTAGTTAAGGAAGCTACTGTTGATGCATTCAGGGATGCCTTTACCCAACTTGAGTCCGACACACTTAGAAAAAAAATGATAGCAGATGGTCTGGTTCAGGCAAAAAAATTCTCTTGGGAAAAATGCTATCAAGATACCTTGTGCGTATATCAGGAGTTGATGGAGTAAAGTATGCGATTTTATATAGAGCACTATGGGTTTTTTGGGTGTGTCAGATTGGCAATAGAGGTTATTTTCACCAAGTTTAGATTTCGCAATGCAAAAGTGATAAGAACCCCATTTGAATGTCGTGGGAAGAAACATATCAATGTTGGTCTGGGGTTCACTACAGGAAGATATTGCAGGCTAGAAGCACATGGTTCAGAAGGAATGAACATCCTCATCGGCAATAATTGCCAGATTAATGATTCTGTCCATATTGCTGCTGCGGAAAGTGTTCTTATTGGTGATGATGTGCTGATTGCAAGTCGAGTTTTTATCACGGACCTCAATCATGGCAGCTATAGCGGGGTCGATCACTCTCATCCTGATTCAATCTGCAGGGAGCGGGCATTGCATACCAAGCCGGTTGTCATTGAGTCAAATGTTTGGCTTGGGGAAGGCGTGGTCGTATTACCTGGCGTCAACATTGGCAAGGCCTCCATCATTGGAGCGAACTCAGTGGTTTCCAGAGACATACCAGCTAACTCCATTGCAGTAGGCAATCCGGCAAGAGTGATTAAACAGTTTGATTTCCAACGTGGGCAATGGGTGGCTGTTGATGCGAAGTAATGCTGGTGCCGTGTTGATATGCCCGGATTTTTTTGATTATAAAAGTTTACTTACAGCCGAACTTGAACGCCGCTACGCGTCGGTACTCTCTTTTTCTGACCGGCCGCACTGTACCTCAGTAGAAAAGGCATTGATAAAGTTTAATATTTTTGGATATGCCCATATAGCTGCCAAAAAATATAGTGCTGAAATTTTCTATTCGATTGCTGACAAGCTTTCTGAAATCGCTGAAGTCATTATTGTCAAAGGGACTTGTGTATCTCCTTGTCTGATCGAGAAAATTAAAAAACTCAATCCAAAAACAAGAGTGATCTGTTACAGCTGGGATTCCATTTCAAATATAAAGACGTTTCCTTTATTGGCAGTCAAAGCTGATGCAGCATATACATTTGATATTGCTGATTGCATGAAGTATGGATACACTTATTTACCTCTGTTCTATTCTGATAAAAAATGCTACGGTTATTCTGTTGCCAAAAAATATAAATATAGTTTCATCGGCAGCTATCATGGTGATCGTGTAGCCGTTTTACAACGCATTTTATCCCATGAAAATGATGCCAGTGTATATGTGAAAATATTTTTTCAGAGTAAATTGCAATTTGCTTTTTACTACCTTCTTGATCCAGCCTTGCGCACTGCCCCTAAGGAGTGGCTCACATTCAAGCCACTGGCAAGGGCAACAATTACTGATGTGGCTGAACATAGTGAATATGTTATAGACATACATAATGCCAATCAAACCGGGCTCACCATGCGGACTTGGGAAACCTTGGGTGATAGACATCAATTGGTGACGACGAATGCGGCAGTACTTTGTCATGCAGACATGAAAGATGTCGTTGTCATTGACAGGAATACAGGAAAGCGATGGTCTGATTCACAGTGTGCTTGCTACCTGGATGAGATGTTGGATTCCACACTGAGTGGAGATGCGTTGTCCATATCTACATGGCTTGATAACTTGTTGATAAAAAGTGAAAATTAATATGGCTGTTATTCCCGTAATCATGGCTGGGGGCTCTGGCTCCAGGCTTTGGCCCATGTCTCGTGAGCATTTCCCAAAACAGTTTCTGAACTTGTATGGCAATAATTCGATGCTGCAAGAGACTGTAAACCGGCTTGCTAATATCGAATGTACCGCTCCCCTTATCCTGTGCAATGAAAAGCACCGTTTTATCGTGGCCGAGCAACTTCGCCAGCTCAATATTCTTGCCAATAACATTATTCTTGAGCCGGTAGGAAGAAATACAGCACCGGCAATAGCCCTAGCCGCGATACAAAGCCTGCAAGACGCCGGCGATGCTCATGACCCGATATTGTTGGTGCTGGCTGCTGACCACTTGATTCAAGATCAACAGGCATTCACCAATGCTATCAACAGTGCCATCCCATTCGCCGAATCGGGAAAGTTGGTGACATTTGGAATTGTCCCCAATTCACCAGAGACGGGATATGGTTATATTCATCGTGGCAGTGAGTTGCATGCTCCCCAGAAATGCTCAAAAGCATATAGTGTTAATCAGTTCGTAGAGAAACCAAATCTGGATATTGCCAAGACCTATTTGGCGAGCGGTGAATATTACTGGAACAGCGGCATGTTCATGTTTAGTGCTCGTCGTTACCTAGTTGAATTGAAGAACTCACGTCCTGACATATACGATGCATGCATGGCATCAATGGATGATGTCAGAAGTGATCTGGATTTCATTCGGATTAATCATGATGCGTTCAGTGAATGTCCCAGCGATTCAATTGATTATGCCATTATGGAAAAAACCTCGGATGCGATAGTTGTTCCAATGGATGCAGGTTGGAATGATGTGGGTTCATGGTCATCCTTGTGGGACATCTCAGAAAAAGACTCTTGTGGTAATGTTTGCCGTGGTGATGTTATTTTGACTGAAAGTCATAATAACTACGTTTCTGCCGAGTCTGTTCTAGTTTCAACCATAGGTGTAGATAACCTTGTCATCATTCAAACAAAGGACGCCATTCTTGTTTCAAGCAAAGATAAGGTACAAGATGTCAAATCGATTGTGGAAGAACTAAAGCGTCGTGGCCGGAAAGAATACAGAACTCACCGTGAGGTATACAGGCCTTGGGGACAATATGACTCCATTGATGATGGCAATGGTTATCAAGTCAAAAAGATATTGATCAGACCCGGAGAACGTTTATCAACACAGATGCATCATCATAGGGCGGAACACTGGATTGTGGTGTCAGGTACTGCCAAAGTGACTAATGCTGAGCGAGAGTTTCTGATTACTGAAAATGAGTCAACTTTTATCCCGATTGGTGCAATACATTCGCTTGAAAACCCGGGGAAGGTTGATTTGGAGTTGATTGAGATCCGCTCTGGTAGATATCTCGATGAGGATGACATTGTTCGTTTAAGTGATAAATATGGTCGGGTTGACGGAGGGAAGTATGATTAAGCAAGGCGATCTTGTGAGCAAGAATGTCATAAATCAAAGTGGCATTGAATTTGGTACCAGCGGCGCTAGAGGTCTTGTCACGGATTTTACTCCAGAAGCATGTTTTGCATTCACTTGCGCTTTTATTTCTGTCATGAAGTTTTCCTACAGCTTCAATCAAGTAGCGCTGGCCATTGATAATAGACCCAGCAGTTATGACATGGCGATGGCCTGTGCGACGGCATTGAAGGCTATGGGATTGGAGCCTGTCTATTACGGTGTCATACCAACGCCGGCACTGGCCTATAAAGCGATGAAAGATAGTATTCCCTGTATCATGGTGACAGGAAGCCATATTCCATTTGATCGAAATGGGCTAAAATTCTATCGCCCAGATGGCGAAATCTCCAAGAGTGATGAATTGGCTATTCTTTCGGCAGAGGAAACATTCTCGGTTGCAAGTGATCTGCTATGCTTGGAGCCAAGGACTGATGCCGCTGCTGCCTATATGGAGCGTTATACCTCGCTTTTTGATAATCCGCCTCTTGTTGGCATGAGACTCGGTATTTATGAGCACTCGAGTGCCGGTCGTGATATCTATGCCGTACTCTTTGAAAGATTAGGCGCTGAAGTCATCTCTCTGGAACGCACAGAGAATTTTGTGCCTATCGATACCGAGGCAGTTTCTGAAGCCGATCAAGACAAGGCCAAGAAATGGTCCCAGTTGTACAATCTCGATGCCATTTTTTCTACAGATGGTGATGGTGACCGACCTTTAGTTGCTGACGAATCAGGAAATTGGTTGAGAGGCGATATATTGGGTCTGCTGTGTGCCGCCAAATTAGGCATAGAAGCCGTTGCTATCCCTATTAGCTGTAATTCAGCCGTGAGCTCTTGTGGTAAATTTGAAAATGTCACATATACAAAGATTGGCTCGCCATACGTATTGGAGGCATTTCCAGCATTGAACCTCAAATATGGTTCTGTTGCTGGCTTTGAAGCCAATGGTGGATTCCTGCTTGGCAGTCAGGTGACGTTCAATGGTCAGACCTTGGCTCCTTTGCCAACCCGGGATGCAGTTTTGCCAGCATTGATATTGTTTGTTAGTGCTCAATCATCAAAAATATCAGCAATGGTTGGTGATCTTCCCCAAAGATTTACTTACTCGGATAGAATCAAGGATTTTCCTAGAGAGAAAAGTAAGAAAATAATTGAACTAGGCGTTTCCGACATGTCATTGTTAATGTTGGAGCTTCACTTCGATAAGGCTGAGATAATATTGGTTGATCAAACCGATGGGTTGAGAATTGTATTCTTAGGCGGCGATGTATTACACCTTCGACCTTCAGGCAATGCACCTGAACTCCGATGTTATGCTGAGTCTGAAAGCGTTGAGAGGGCGAAGGCCATCGTGAATCAGTGCCTTGGTTATTTGCAAAAATCGATTTAAAATAGTCTTCCAAAAATCAATTCGTACAAATTTTAATCGCATGGGGTAATACATTGAGTTATCAACGCCGTCACTCACGCTGGTATGAGCGTGCTTTATTAAGCCCCCCTTCCTTATTTTTCTTTGGAGCCTTGCTTGCGGTGTGTTTACCTGCCATCGAGCGCTGGGGATGGGGCTTTTGGGAGGGACTCGATGCGGTAAGAGTCAACACCTTAGTTGGTGCTTTTGTGGCGTTTCTGCTGACAGGGATAGTACTCCATCGTTTTCTGCGCTATCCGGGGGCCAGCCCGGTTGCCTACATGATCCCCACGGTGACAACCCTCTATGGGGCGCTTGTCGGAATCCTCTTCTTCCTGCGTCTGCCTTACAGCCGTCAGGTATTGTTTGAGTCATATGTAGTAGCGCTGCTCTGCTGCTGGCTGGTTTACTTCATTGGTCGCCGCTATCGGACTCCAAAGTATGCACTGCTGCCTTTTGGTGACTATCAGCCTCTGACCCATCATGATTGTGTACAGTGGCGTTTATTGGATAAACCTGATCTGGGTGCCGTTCGCTATGACGCCGTGGTGGCGGACCTGCGAGATGAAAAGCTGGCTGGTGAGTGGGAGCGTTTTCTCGCTCGCTGTGCTCTGGCCCATATTCCCGTCTACCACATCAAGCAGATCAGCGAGACCCTCACCGGCCGGGTGAAGATTGACCATCTGCACGAGAACCAGCTGGGCTCCCTCTTGCCGTCACCCGTCTATGCCTTCATTAAGCGGGGCATGGACATACTGGCTGCGGTGATCGCGATTCCTCTGTTCTTACCACTGATGTTGGTAACGGCTGTGCTGATAAAGCTGGAGAGCCCGGGTCCCGTGATGTTCTTGCAAAATCGTGTCGGCAAGGGGAATAAAGATTTTTGTATCTATAAGTTCCGCAGCATGTGCAAGGACTCGGAAAAGGCAGGAGCTCAGTTCGCCCAGGACGGTGACATGCGTGTCACCCGCGTGGGCAAGGTGATCCGCAAGCTGCGCATCGATGAGCTGCCGCAGTTCTTCAATGTCCTCAAGGGGGACATGAGCCTGATTGGGCCGAGGCCGGAACAGCGTACCTTTGTCGACCAGTTCGAGCGGGAGATCCCCTTTTATATGTATCGCCATATAGTGCGTCCAGGGATCAGTGGCTGGGCGCAGGTGGTGCACGGTTATGCTGCCGATGCCGATGATACGCGCATCAAGATTGAGCATGATTTTTACTACATCAAGCACTTCTCGCTCTGGCTCGATGTGCTCATCGTGTTCAAGACCATCCGCACTATCCTCACAGGTTTTGGCGCACGGTAATCCCTGATGAGGATCTTGCTGTTGGGGGCTCGTGGCCAGTTGGGACGAGCCCTTTTTTCTGCTCTTAACCATGACACCTTCCCTTGGGAAGTGGTGGCGCTGAGCAGAGGCGAGTGTGACATTGCTGATCCGCGCTCCCTGACGGATGCCCTGAACCGTCACCGCCCGGATGTCATCATCAATGGCGCCGCTTATACGGCGGTCGATCGTGCACAAGCTGAGCCTGAACTTGCAGAGAGTGTCAATCACGCAGCAGTGATGACCCTGGCCCAGGAAGCAAAGGCCCGGAGCGCCCTGCTGGTGCATTTTTCCACCGACTATGTATTTGATGGCTCCGGGGTAAGGCCCTGGAATGAGGCGGACAAGCCTTGTCCCCTTAATGTTTATGGTGCCAGCAAATATGCCGGTGATCAGGTAATACAAGCGCTATGTCCTGACCACCTGATCTTTCGCACCAGTTGGCTCTATGGCGGGGAAGGCCCGCATTTCGCTCGTACCATACTTTGCCGTGCTAGGGCGGGGATCCCCCTTCAGGTGGTAGATGATCAATGGGGGGCACCAACTCAGGTTCACTGGCTGGCAAGGGTAGCGGTGTTTGCGCTAACACAAGTGTTGAACGATCCGGGTAAGAGAGGTTTGTATCATCTGGCTTGCGGGGGGGAGACAAGCTGGTATGGCTTTGCCTCTGCGCTGGTGCGAGAAGCCTGTCGGTTGGGGCTGCTGACACATTCCGTTCCGATTAATCCCATTCCGTCGGCGAACTGGCCCCAGGCAGCCCGTCGGCCGCTCAACTCCAGGCTCGATTGCAGATTGTTCTCCACTGTTTTTGGCATCAGGCTGCCTTCCTGGCAGAAGCAGATGACTCTCTGGCTGGCCAGTCAAGATGCCGATCATGGGGCGGAGGATGTGTGCCCCTTTCCATGAGTTGCCCCTCTTAATTCCATGGAGTCCCATGATCCAGCGTAAAGGCATCATACTGGCCGGCTGTTTGGCCACTTGGTTCTATCCTGCGACCCTGGCTATCAGTAACCAATTGCTGCCCGTCTACGATAAACCCATGATCTATTACCCCCTGTCGACCCCCGATGCAGGCGGACCTTCTCGACATCTTGGTCATCAGCACTTCCCTGGATCTTTCTCGCTTCGAGCTGTTATTGGGAGATGGCAATCAGTGGGGCATGCACTTTCGCTATCCGCTGCAGAATAAGCAGCCCCGCTGCTTGTAGAGCCTTTCCTCGCCGGTAGTCCCTGCCTTGCCGGCTATATCTTTTATGGAGGGCTAGTTGCCTTATCAGCTTCAGTGGACCAGCGTCAGGATGGCCTGTTTGCCAACTATGTGCGGGATGCTGAGCGGTATTGTGCTTTGGTATTCGATGGACAAGGAATAGGGGCAGCCATAGTCGATAAGCCTTTCTGTCCGGTGAGCCTGTATGTGATGGCAGGCATCTATTTTTATGATGGCCTGGCTCGACGCTGGCAATTGCGTGGCCCCTCATGGACAATGTGCCATTAGTCTTGCCGGACAAAGACCGTCAGGCTCCTTTCTGGAAGTAACATCATCATCTTTAGAGCCCAGTATGAACAAAAAAGTATTCGATAACTCAGATAGTCAGCTGCCTCAGGGTTGGCAAGCCTCCTCTGGCGATGAGATTGATCTACGCGAGCTGATTCTGATGCTGTGGCGTCAGAAAATATTGATCCTGCTGACAGCAATCATATTTGCCTTTGCAGGCATTGCCTACGCCCTGCTGGCCCCCCAGGTCTGGGTCAGTCAGGCCGAGATCAAACAGCCGACCCTCAAGGAGGTGGAATCGCTCGAGCTCAACATCAACCAGCTGATCAACGCCCAGATACCGGTGACAGCTTTTACCTCCTTCGATAAGAAGGCGCTCTACGATGATTTTGTAAACAGCTTCAACAGCTTCAATAACAAGCGCCAGTTCCTGATGGATAAAGGTTATCTGGACGCCGAGGCGGCGCAGTCCGGGGCAACGGATGCGCAAGACAAGCGGCGTTTGCTCAAGAAGATGACTGAAGGGATCAGTGCCAAGGCCCCGGACAAACTGCGCGAAGATGTCACCCTCTCCTTCGCCGCAGGCACGGCGACCGAGGCCAAGGAGCGTCTGGCGCAATACATCGCTTTCATACAGATGCAGGAGTCGGCGGCCAAGGGCAAGGAGCTCAATACCATCTGGCAGAACCGGATCAAGACGCTGCAGACCCAGTATGAGAGTGCCAAGGCCGATACCCTCAAACAGCTGCAAGACGATATTCTGCGTACCGAGTACGGTCTTCGCATCGCCCAGGTGGCCGGATTGGAGGCGCCGGTGCAGAACCTGCAAGATCAGGGTAGCCTGCCCATCGATCTGGGGGCTCGCGCCCTGGCGGAGAAGCTCAAGATCCTCAAGGAGATCAAGAACCCCGAGTTCATGAACCCAGGGATTGGCGATCTGCGTCTGCAACTGAGCAGCCTGCAGGCCATCAAGCTCGAGGAGCTGCCCTTCCAGTCTTTCGCCTATCTGGCTTCGCCGAGTGAACCCCTGAGCCGTGACAAACCCAAGCGTCCCTTGGTCGTGGTCTTGGCTACCCTGCTCGGCGGCATGCTGGGCGTCGGCATAGTGCTGGTCCGTCATGCGTTTCGCAGGCCAGAGCCGGCATGATGGCAAGGAAGTGAACAGGGGGGCGGTTGCCCCCTTTTACGTATTGGACGCTTGGTGACGACACCATGAGAATGACGCTGCAGGGATCAGGGACGATGAGGACAACAACAGGGATCTTTGGCTTGCTCAGCATCCTCTACTGGCTGCTGGGCATGCACTTTTTCATGCACAACCCGGGCGGGGCCGGGCTCTACCTGCCCTTCAATGCCTGGGGCTGGATCTTCGCGAGCCTGGTGATGGCGCTGGGACTGTGGCAGGTCACCCTCAACCAGCGACTGGTGGTCTCGCCGCTGCTGACGGTCCTGTGGCTGGGGGCCTTGCTGCTGCTGTTGCCCATGGCTTATCCGGGCTTCGAGCTCAAGGACTATGCCATCCCCCGCCTGCTGGGGCTGTTTGCCGGTCTGCTGTTTCTCGCTTGCCTCTATCAGTGGCGACTGGACCGTCAGATGCGGGATCGGCTGCTCTACCTGCTGCTGGGAGCGGTAGCCATAGAGGCGCTGCTCGGCCTGGTGCAATACTACCTGCTGGTGCCGGGCAACTGGATTGGTTATGACACCAGGGCCAATCGCCCCTATGGCATCTTCCAGCAACCCAATGTGATGGCAAGCTTTATGGCAACTGGGTTTGCCCTGGCGATATGGCTTCAGATGCGAGGGCACGTCAACCCCTGGCTCAAGGTGCTGCGTCATGCCGTGATCCTGGCGACCGCCTTGCTGCTGTTGGTGCTGCAGTCCAGGGTGGGCCAGCTGGGAGGCGCCTTGGCCCTGATCCTGCTGCTTCCGCAGTTGTATCGCGAGCGACAACTGGGCCGGGTGCTGGGACTGGTTGGGCTGGGCATAGCGCTCGGGCTGGCTTCCCAGTACTGGATGGCGGGGGCCAGGCGGGGGCTGGAGATGTATCAGTCCGGCGGCATGAGATCCATCTACTGGCCCTATGCCGCCAGGCTGATTGCCGAGGCGCCCTGGACCGGCTGGGGCTATGGCAGTTTCGAGTCCGTGTTCCTCCAGCATTACATGGCGGACAAGGCGCTCAATCCCGCCATGGTGCAGATCGAGTACAACCTGGATCACCCCCACAACGAGTTTCTCTACTGGGCGGTGGAAGGGGGGCTGGCCCCCATGCTCGGCATGGCGCTGATGGGCGGGGCCCTGCTGTGGCGACTGGGCCGGGCTGGCTGGGTCAGAGGGAGTGCCTTGCTGGCCCTGGTGATCCCCATACTGCTGCACACCCAGACCGAGTATCCCTTCTACCATGCCATCGCCCTGTGGTGGGCGCTGCTGCTGCTCATCCATGTGCTGGATGCGGAAGTGGAGGAGGGGGGGACCGCTGGCCATGCCAACTGGCGGGAGCATGTCTATCGCCCCTGGCTCTTGCTGCGTTTCCTGGCCATTGGCATTCCCCTGATCGTCGTTCCCTTCATGCTGACGGCCCTGCATACCGCCTGGGTGGTGACCAAGTATGAGCGCGGCGGCTACAAGCAGCCTGCACTCTTGCTCGACATCGTCAATCCCATGGCCTGGCTGACCCGGGTGGAGTTCGACGTCAACGCGGTGCGCCTGATGGTGGGTTTACAGGCCAACAACAAGGCGGAGCTGGAGGCCTATCTCGACTGGGGGCAGGCGTTCGTGCGTCATACCCCCAGGGCCAACATCTACGCCAACATGGTGATCGCCCTCAATGCGCTGGGACGGACCGAAGAGGCCAGCCGCCTGCGCACCCAGGCGCTGATGCTCTATCCGGGTGAGCCCTTGCTCACCGCCTCGGCGGCCAGGTCGGTCGCTTCGACCCTGGAGCCCAAGCCCTCCTCATGAGCGGGCCGGGCGCCGCTTCCCCTTATCCCATCACGGCCGCTTTGCGGCCGTGATCATTTCCACCTCAGGCAAGCTCACAGTCAGGATCGGCGGTGTAGTCTCCCGAATGGGGATGGCGGGGCCGCGCAGGCGCGGTGCCAGCGCCATCGGGTCTCAGTCGTCATCGGAGTCGACATAGTGAAGAAGATTGCATCCATCATTACCAGCCTGCTCATCCTGATGGGCACACCGGCCCTCGCAGGCACCAGCGCCCAGGTGGAATACGGCACAGTGCAAGAGAGCCGCATCCTGACCCAGGAGGTGGCGTCCCAGCAGGGCGGAACCCGGCCACTTCGTACCATAGGGGCCGCCGCCCTGGGGGCAGCCGTCGGCAGTCAATTTGGCGGTGGCTCTGGCCAGACCGTCGCCACCACTGTAGGGGCAGTGGCGGGGGCCGAGGCCTCCCGTCGCCGTCAGGGCAACCAGCAGAGCGTGCAGGGCAAGCAGACGGTCGAGCTGCTGATCAAGACCGAGGCAGGCAAACTGCTCAGCGTCGTGCAGGTTCAGGATCCCGCGCTCACGTTCAACAAGGGGGACAAGGTGCGCATCCTGACCACGGGAACGGATACCCGGGTCGACAAGTCCGTCTAGACGCTGCCTGGTGTTGGCTTCCAGGCGGTATGGTGTTGCCCCCTGGTCGTGTCCGGGTTGTACGATGTTTCATCAAGGGTTTCATCGGCTCGCAAAAATGCGGTTCCGTGCTGGACGGCGAGAGCGCCTTGGCTAAGATAACCGTCTTAACGTCTTGTTTGGCAAGGGAGTATGAAATGGAGATAGTACTAGGCCCATTAGAGGCTCGCGTGATCGGCTGCCTGATAGAGAAAGAGATCTGCACGCCGGATCAGTACCCTCTCTCTCTCAATGCACTGGTCAATGCCTGCAACCAGAAGAGCAATCGTGAACCCGTGCTCGAGCTCGCCGAGCTGGATATCCGCGCCGTCATCGACGAGCTGATCCGCCGCCGCCTGGTGGTCAACACCGCCGGCTTCAATGCCCGGGTGCCCCGCTACCAGCACCGTTTCTGCAACACCGAGTTCGGCGAACTGAAGTTCAGCGCCCAGGAGCTCGGCATTATCTGCGAGCTTCTGCTGCGGGGCCCCCAGACCCCGGGTGAGCTGCGTTCGCGCACCAACCGGCTGTGCAGCTTCGACGATGTGGCCGAGGTGGATGCGGTGCTGGCCGCGCTGGTCGAGCGGGGACCCTATGTGGTCAAGATGCCCCGGGAGCCGGGCAAGCGGGAATCCCGCTATGCCCACCTGTTTGGCGGCGAAATCGATCTGGAAGCCCTGGCAGAGGCCGCTCCCGCCAGCAGCTATGCCTCTCCTGCCGCCGATCGCCTGAGCCAGCTGGAAGAGGAAGTGGAGCGCCTCAAGTCGCAGTTGCAGGCTCTGGAAGCCCGTCTGGCGCACCTGGAAGGCTGAATCCGGCGAGTTTGCTTATCTCATCAAGAGGCGCTGCGGCGCCTTTTTTCATGCCCTGCTGGCCGCCCGCCGGGCACCTCGCAGAGGATGACCCGCTAGGCCCCCAGCCTCCGCTTTTATGAGCCTGACCGCTTTTTTTGTACTAATTCGCGGTTAAGGGTCGAGCCGCCGCCGCTTTCCCGTTAAAATTCCGCCTTTGCACCTGCCCGCGAGTTCTGATGTCAGCCTTCACCCTCTCTTCGGATTGCCATGCCCTGCTCAGCGAGCTGCAACTGCAGCGCGCCGCCAGTACCCGTTATTTGCAAGACACGCTGTACCCGCAGCGCTCGCCCGGGCAGGCGCTGACGGAGATGCTGAACCAGTTGCAGCAGCAAGGGCTGATACGGCTGCGCACCGAGCAGCAGTGGAGTCTGACGGCGGAGGGCACCCTGACCCTGATCCTGGCGGTGCGGGGAGGGGCCTGCCCCATGCCGGACTGGACGCGGGTCCCCTCGGTCACCGGTCAGGAGATGGCACAAGGAGTGGTGCGCGAACTCTGCCTGGGGGAGGCGGGGCAGATCCCCGCCTACTACCAGAGCGCGGATCTCTTGAGCCTGCTGGACCTGCCCGATGCCCACCGCCTGCTGCCGGGCTCAAGCCCTGCCTGGCAACAGCTGCTGCTGGAACATTTCGCCCTGCAGACCCTGCTCGATGCCGAGTCTGACGCGTGCTGGCCGCTGGCGTCCGTGACCGTGGCCTGCGCCCCTGCGCTGGCAAGCCGCCTCGAGGCGCTGGCCAGCGAGTGGGACTGGCTCTGCGGCCCGCTGGCCGGCGAGGTGACCACTCACTGGCCGGCCCTGCAACAACTGGCGGAGCAGGGAGATGAGCAGCCCCTGGCGGAGCGGTTGCTCGGCGCGCTGGGGCAGTGGCAGGCCGCGGCGGCGCACGAGCCCTGGCCCAGGATGTTCAGCGCCCTGCTCTGGCTTGGCTGGCTGCAGCAGGCCGATCCCGTGCTCGCCAGCGAGCAGCGCAAGAAGTGGCAGCGCAGCCTTGGCAACCATTTCCCCCTGCTTTCGGATCTGCTGGGACAGTGGGCCGGTGATCGCCACGGTCAGGCGATAGGCCTGTTCGATACCCTGCAACTGCCGCTGGAGGAGCTCCACTGGGGCTACCTCTGGCTGGATCTCTGCGCCCTCGCGCGCCACGGCGAGCAGAGCCCCCAGGTGGCCATACTGCACAAGTGGGATCTCTCCCATGTGCTGGAGGCCGAGCCCCGCCATCGCCTCATGGCCTTCTGTCAGGATCTGTTGCGTCTCTTGCTGGGGGAGGGGGCCGAGCGCCCCCCGTTGCAGCAACTGCGTGCCACCGCGGCTCCCGAGGCGGCCAGCGACGCCGAGGATGAGGACAAGACCCCCGCCTCGGCCAGCTGGCTCAACTGGTTGCAGGGGCTGGGGCGCTCCAGCGGCGTGCGCAAGGCGCAGGAGCGGCTGGTATGGCTGCTCCATGCGGAAGGGCCCGAGCTTGAGTGCAAGATCCAGAAGCAGAGCACCAAGGGGGAGTGGACCGCCGGGCGCCGGGTCGATCCTGCCCTGCTCTCCACCCAGTATGCCGCCCTGCTCGACGAGGCGGACTGGGCCCTGGTGCGCACCCTGCCACGGGGCATGAGCAAGCTGCCCCGTGAGGCCTGGGCCCCCCTGGCCAGCCATCCGCGCCTGTTCAACGCCAAGGGGCAGAAGCTGCAACTGGCCATCAGCGCCCCCTTGCTGCAGGTGGTCGCCACCGAGCAGGGCATGAGCGCCGTCTTGAGCCCGGCCGCCGCGGCGCGCGGGGCGCACATAGTGCCCCTGGCCCAGGATCTGTGGCAACTCATCCTGACCCCGCAGACCCTGCTGGACAGACTGCCTGCGCTGGAATCCATTCCGCTGCTGCCGGCGGACGGGCTCGCCGAGCTGCAACGCACCCTGGACGCCATTCCCGAGCTGCCCTGGCACAGCCAGGTCGAGGGGCTTAGTGGCAATGCCGAGCTGACCCCCTGGCCCGGGGTGCCCTCGGTCCAGCTGGACTGGCAGGATGGTCAGCTGGTGGTCCAGCTGGTGACCCGGGAGGGGGAGCTGCCGCCGTTGCCCCTTGGCAAGGGGGAGGCCATAGTGCGCCAGGGCGTCAGGGACTATCACTACTGGCAACGGGATCTGGCCGCCGAGAAGGCCGAGGCCCAGTTGCTGCGCAACCAGCTGCCCATCGGCCTGCCGGGCAACGAATGGAAGCTGGACGGTGAGCAGGCACTGACCCTGGTCAATGCGCTGCCCGAGCTGGTGGACGCCGGAGTGGTCGTTCACTGGCATCAGGACAGCGCCCGTCTCAAGAGCCTCGACGAGGCGGCCCTGAGCCTGCGCATCGAGCGTCGCCAGGACTGGTTCCAGGTGGAGGGGGCGCTGGCGCTGGACGAGCACCAGATCCTCGACTTGCGCCTCATCCTGCGCCAGCTGACCCCGGGTCAGCGCACCGTTCAGCTCGACGAGAAGACCAGTCTGATGCTGAGCGACAAGCTGGTGGAGCGCCTCACCATGCTGGGGGCCATGCTGGATACCGAACAGCGCATCAACAACAAGCTGGCCTACCCCCTGGCCCGCCTGCTGTCGGCGGTGACCACGGCCGGGGATGATGCCTGGCACTCCCTGCAGCAGGAGTGGCAGCAGGAGGTGAAGTGTGCCCCCGAGCTCCTGACGGCGCTGCGGGACTATCAGAAGGAGGGGGTACGCTGGATGGCGACCCTGGCCCACCATGGCTTCGGTGCCTGTCTCGCCGATGACATGGGCCTTGGCAAGACGCTGCAGGCGCTCATGGTGCTGCGCATGCGCCAGCACCTCGGCCCCGCCCTGGTGGTGGTGCCCAAGTCCGTGGTCACCAACTGGCAGGAGGAGGTGACGCGGTTCGCCCCCGAGCTGGAGGTGGTGGTGTTCGAGAATCCCGCGGAGCGGGAGACCCTGATCCAGGAGGCCAAAGCGGGCCAGATCATCCTGGTCAACTACGGCATGCTCGGCAGCCTGGCCCAGTCCCTCAAGTCCCGTCGCTGGGCGAGCATGGTGCTGGACGAGGCGCAGCAGATCAAGAATGCCGGCACCCAGCGTGCCAAGCTGCTGTTCCAGCTCGAGGGGGATTTTCGCCTTGCCCTCTCCGGCACCCCCATCGAGAACCACCTGGGTGAGCTGTGGAGCCTGTTCACCTTCATCAATCCGGGCCTGCTCGGCAGCCTAGGCGAGTTCAAGCGCCGTTTCGGCAAGGCGGTGAAGGATCCCCAGCACATGGCGCTGCTGCGGGCGGTGATCAGCCCCTTCATCCTGCGCCGCCTCAAGCAGCAGGTGTTGACCGAGCTGCCGGACAAGACCGAAATCATCCACCACATCAGCCTCTCCCCCGAGGAGCGTCAGCTCTACGAGGCGACCAGGCGCGAGGTGGTGCAGCAGGTGCAGAGCGCCGATGGTCGCGCCCTGATGCACGTGCTGAGTGGCCTGACCCGCTTGCGGCGGCTCTGCTGCTCCCCCGAGCTGGTGATGCCGGAGTGGTCCCAGACCAGCAGCAAGCTGGACGAGGCCATGGCGCTGCTGGAAGAAGCCATCGATGGCGGGCACCGGGTGCTGGTGTTCAGCCAGTTCGTCGATCTGCTGAGCCTGCTGCGAGCCCGCATCGAGCAGCGGCAATGGGACTACTGCTACCTGGACGGCGGCTGCTCCGCCAAGTCCCGTCAGGAGTCCATACTGCGTTTTCGTCATGAACCGGTTCCCCTGTTTCTCATCAGCCTCAAGGCAGGGGGCACAGGCCTCAACCTGACCCAGGCCGATACCGTGCTGCACCTGGATCCCTGGTGGAACCCGGCGGTGGAGGATCAGGCGAGCGATCGGGCCCACCGCATGGGCCAGACCCAGCCGGTGACCGTCTATCGACTGGTGTGCGAGCAGACGGTGGAGGAGAAGATAGTGGCGCTGCACGACGAGAAGCGGGCCCTGGCCGATGGCCTCTTGAGCGGCCAGTCCGAGGTGCGCGGCCTGGACGTGGAGAGCCTGCGGGCGCTGCTGATGGGCTAGGCGCGGCTCTGCCTGCCTGGGTGCGAGAGGGGGATGGTCCTGGTGGCCATCCCCCTCTCTGCTTCAGGGACTCATGATCCGGCTCTGGCCAGGAGGCGCTAGTCCTGATAACGGTAGAGGTGCAGCCGCTCTATGATGGCTTCGCCGCCAATCTTGCGATCCCGCCGGGCCTGGCGCAGCTTGGGCGGATAGTGGCCGAGGTGGGTGACGGCGGGTTGGGTATCCGAGCAGAGCAGCAGGGGCAGGCTCGCCTTGAGCTGCTGCTTGCGCGGCTCCCTGTCCAGCCAGAGCAGGTTGATCATGGGATGGGTCTTGACCGGCCGGCGGATGCGCAGCTGCGCATCCGCTGGCAGGCGACGGATGTCGTACACCTCCTGATCCACCATCTTGCTCCACTCCTCGTTGCTGGAGAGCGCCGGCACATAGCGGCGGCTGCGCTCCAGCATCTCCAGCACCTGCTCGCGACTGAGGCGGCTGATGCTCTGCTTGTCGGCCCAGGTGAAGCCGAGGGAATGCAGCTTTCCGGTGAGCAGGGTCAGCTTGCGATAGACCTGCAGGGTGATAACCCCGGGCAGTGCACCGTGCACCAGTTCAAACTTCTCGTCCCGCCCGCCGGCGGCCTGCACCAGCGCCTTGAAGGCGAGCTTGTGGCCGTTGATCTCGTCGAGCAGCGGCTGCAACAGGGGGGCGCTGGCGGCGGGGAAGCGCAACCAGCCAGGCAGGCGGTGAGTCGCCTTGGTGGAGCAGCCGGGGCGGGCACTGTGATCCTGATAGGCGGTCAGGGTGGCGGCCAGCGCCTCCTCCCCCGAGAGATAGCCTACCTCTATGGCCTCGATGGGATCGTGCTCTTCCCCTTGCGGCACGGCGGGCAGGGGATAGACATGGGCCTCCAGCAACTCGAGCTGGCCGAGCTGTCTGGCGAGACGGGCAAGGGTGTCTTCCAGTTCGTCCATCTGTTGACGCAGGGCGGCGGTGGGGGTAAAGGTATCCATCGGCATATCCTGTCTGTTTCCCCAATTCGTCGCCCTAAAGGTGACGATCAGGGGGCATGATTAAAGCACTGTATAAATAACCATACCAGTATGACGGGAAGGCGCCAAGTGCCGCCTTTCAAGCGCCGTCCGGGGGTGGCAGCCCAAGTCGCCTTCCGAGGGTTGCCTGTCTGTATCATCCTGTTAAATAACGATCTTTAAGTGATCCAATGATTAACAATTGGCGCCTGGGCCGAGGTAGCCGCGTCCTGCCTGGCACTCGGGCTCTGCATAGCTAACGTGGGAAACTGCATAGTTAGAAGCAGATGATGCAGGAGAAAATGCTGTTGGGCAGAGGGAGGGAATGTCTGGCTAATATTTTACATATAAATCAATGTTTTGTGATTAACCCCATGGCGAGATCAGCCATTACTTTTACTAATCCCATGTATCAAAATTCGTCAATTGAGGCACCTCCTCGCCCTGACTAAGCTTTGCGCATCAAATCCGAGCCTTGCGCAGAACTAGAGAGAGGAGCCATATCATGGCCAACATGACTTATACCGAAGCCGGTTACCAGGATTCCAGCGAATCGAATCTGGTTGCTCGCGTCAAGATGACCGTCCTGACCTGGCTGGAACGCAGCCGCAGCCGTCGCCAGCTCTCCGAGCTGCCCGCCTACCTGCTCAAGGACATCGGTCTGAACGAAGCTGACCGCTATCAAGAGACCACCAAGCCGTTCTGGCGTGGTTGATCAGCCGGGCATGGATGCCTCGTTTTCTTGTTGATCTGTACGACTCTGCCTGATGCTCTTCGCCCCCAGACGGGCCTGATTTTTCCCCTGTTGCCGCTTCCTGTTTTCCCCCTTGTCTGTTTTTCCTTCTGTTTGCCCCCAGTGGCATGAATTGTCATTATCCCTCGCCAACTTTGTATCCTTACTGTTTGAATTTGTTTAAAAACTGATTTTAAGCCCGGCTGCCTTGCGTATAATCCGGCCATGGCATTCCAGACAAGAGGGTGAGATGGATGATTCCCCAGCATGACTTTTTGGCCCTGACCCGCCGCCACGAGTGGCAGCTCGAGCCCTTTGCCTTCGACCTGGCCAACGGCACCCGGGTGAGCGTGTGGGACACCGGCGTGCTCTGCCTGGAGCCTGCGCCTGAGTCGCCTGGCGGGCGCAAGGACATAGTGCTCTCCTGCGGCATTCACGGTAACGAGACTGCCCCCATCGAGATCTGCAACCAGCTGCTGACCCGGCTGCTCAGCGGGGAGCTTCAGGCCCGCCACCGGGTGCTGTTCCTCTTTGGCAACCCTGCCGCCATGAACCAGGGGGCGCGCGAGGTGGAGGAGAACATGAACCGGCTCTTCAGTGGCGCCCACAGCAAGGGGGAGGGGCTGTGCAACCGGGAACGCATTCGCGCCATGCGCCTGGAGCAGTATGTGAGCCGCTTCTTTGCCGATCCCGCTCGGCCCCGCTATCACTACGATCTGCACACCGCCATTCGCGGCTCCCGTCACGAGAAGTTTGCGGTCTATCCCTTCCCCCACGAGCGCCCCCACTGCAAGGAGCAGGTGCAGTTCCTCGGGGCCTGCGGAGTGCGCACCATACTGCTCTCGAGCGGCCCGACCACCACCTTCAGCTATTACAGCTCGCACCAGCATGGCGCCCATGCCTTCACGGTGGAGCTTGGCAAGGTGCGCCCCTTCGGCGAGAACGACATGACCCGCTTCATCGAGGCGCGTCAGGCGCTGCAGGCGCTGGTGACCCAGGATGAGGTGGCGCTCGAGCCCTGGCGGGCGGATGACTTCACGATTTTTGCCATCGATCGGGTGATCAACAAGCAAACGGCCGCGTTTCGTTTCCTGTTTGCCAGCGACGTGGACAATTTCACCGAATTTCCCCAGGGGTTTGTGCTGGCGGAAGACGGGGATCGCCAGTACAGGGTAGAGAAAGCGCGGGAGGCGGTGGTCTTCCCCAATGCCAACGTGGCCATCGGCCAGCGGACCATGCTGCTGGTGGTGCCAACCCGCCTGTGGTCGTGATCTGAGCCCCTCTTTTCACACCAACCCTGTGCCCCTGGCGGCGTGGCCAGGATGGTCGTGATCCCGAACTCGCCCTGACAGGGAGCCCAAAAGGGCTCCCTTCTTCGTTTCTGCTCGCCGAAAATCTCATCTTCTTTCTGAAATTAAAGAAGTTTCTACTGGTCTTACCTGAATGAATCACGTTGCCCTTTGCTTAACATCTTATTTACATTCTAAGGGTCACCTCATGGTGGTGACGCTGACAACGGCAAGGAGCCAGTTATGACCCATGTCGACATCCCCTTCCTTCGTTACCTCGATGAGGAGGGGCGCCCGGTCGCGACACTGCCGACCTGGCTGGACAAGGCGATGCTGCACACCTTCTACCGCAACATGGTGATGGTGCGCAGTTACGACAAGAAAGCGATAGCACTGCAGCGAACCGGCAAGCTCGGCACCTTTCCCTCCCACCTGGGGGCGGAAGCGGTGGGGATCGGGGTTGGTCTCGCCATGCGGCCGGAGGATGTCTATGTGCCCTATTACCGGGACATGCCCACCCTCTATGTGCGGGGCGTGCCCATGGAGCAGAACCTGCAATATTGGGGCGGAGATGAAAGGGGCAGTGTCTTCTACAAGGCCGATGGCGAGTTGTCGGAAGACTTGCCCATCTGCGTCCCCATCGCCACCCAGATCACCCATGCCGCCGGCATAGCGGCCGCCTTCAAGCTGCGCAACCAGCCCAGGGTCGCCGTGGTGACCATAGGGGATGGCGGCACCTCCAAGGGGGATTTTCTCGAGGGGCTCAACTGTGCCGGCGTCTGGCACCTCCCCATGGTGATGATCATCAACAACAACCAGTGGGCCATCTCGGTGCCACGCAAGCTGCAGTCGAGCGCGCCAACCCTGGCCCAGAAGGGCATAGGGGCCGGGGTGCGCAGCCTGCAGGTCGACGGCAACGACGTGGTGGCCGTCTATGAGGCGACCCGCGCCGCCATGGAGCGGGCCCGCAGCGGCAAGGGGCCGACGCTGATCGAAGCCGTCAGCTACCGGCTCGGGGATCACACCACGGCCGACGACGCGACCCGCTATCGCGAGGCCGCCGAGGTGGAAGCCGCCTGGGCCAAGGAGCCGGTCAAGCGGCTGCGCCAGTTCATGTTTGAGCAGGGCTGGTGGGACGAGCACCAGGAGCAGGCGCTGCTGGCGGAGGCGGGCCGGGAGGTCGAGCGTGCCGTCGCCGCCTATGAAGGCATGGCGCCGCAGGCGCCGGAAACCCTGCTCGATTACCAGTTTGCCGAGCTGCCGCGGGAGTACCGTGCCCAGCGTCAGCGCATCATCGCCAAGGGCATGCAGCAGCGCGGCGGGGAGACACACCATGAGTGACATGACACTGCTCGAAGCCATCAATCTGGCGTTGCACCATGAGATGGAGCACGACCCCGATGTGGTGGTGCTGGGTGAGGATGTGGGGGTCAACGGCGGGGTGTTTCGCGCCACCGTGGGGCTGCGCGACAAATTCGGCTTCAAGCGGGTGATAGACACACCGCTGGCGGAGGGGTTGATCGCCGGGGTGGCGGTCGGCATGGCGACCCAGGGACTCAAACCCGTGGCCGAATTCCAGTTCCAGGGCTTCATCTTCCCCGGCATGGAGCAGATCATCTGCCAGGCGGCGCGGATGCGTAACCGCACCCGTGGCCGGCTCTCCTGTCCCATCGTCTACCGCTCCCCCTATGGCGCCGGCATCCATTCGCCCGAACACCACAGCGAGAGTGTCGAAGCCCTGTTTGCCCATATTCCGGGTCTGAGGGTCGTCATCCCCTCCAGCCCGAGACGGGCATATGGCCTGTTGCTGTCGGCCATTCGCGACCCGGATCCCGTGATGTTCTTCGAGCCGGATCGCATCTACCGCTCCATGAAGTCGGACGTGGTGGATGACGGCGTCGGCCTGCCGCTGGATGTCTGCTTCACCCTGAGGCCCGGACGGGATCTCACCGTGGTTGCGTGGGGGGCCTGCATCCAGGAGGTGATGCGAGCCGCCGCCCTGCTGGCGGAGCAGGACATCCAGTGCGAGGTGCTGGATCTCGCCACCATCAAGCCCCTGGACATGGAGAGCATCCTGGCCTCGGTGCGCAAGACCGGGCGTCTGCTGGTGGTGCACGAGGCGTGCGGCAGCTTCGGGGTCGGTGCCGAAATCGTGGCGCGGGTCACCGAGGAGGCGTTGACCTCCCTCAAGGCGCCGCCAAAGCGCCTCACCGGGGTGGATGCCGCCGTCCCTTACTATCGCAACGAGGAGTATTACCTCATCACCGAGCAGGATATTGCGGATGCGGCTCACCAACTGATGGAGAACAAGTGGCTATGACGTCTCTCAACTGTTGGCGCCCAGGCGCCCGAGCAAGGAAGAGCCATGAAGTCGGTCAATCTTTGGTGATGTTCCCGCGGATGGAGAACTGGTCATGAAATTTTTCAAATTACCGGATCTGGGCGAAGGTTTGGCCGAGGCCGAGATAGTCGAATGGAAGGTCAGTGCCGGCGATACCGTGAGTGTCGATCAGGTGCTGCTGTCGGTGGAAACTGCCAAGGCGCTGGTGGATGTGCCCTCGCCGGTGGCGGGAGTGATCGCCAGGCTGTGCGGCCAGGAGGGAGACATACTCCACATCGGTGCTCCCCTGGTGGAGTTCGAAGGAGGTGAAGACGACGGTACTGTGGTGGGCAAGGTCAGCGCCCATCAACGGCACATCGAGGATCACTTCGTGGTGGGAGCCATGGCACCCGGTGGCGCCCTGGTGCAGGCCATGCCGGCGGTACGTCTGCTGGCGCAAAAACTGGGGCTGGACATCGACAGGCTCAAGGGCACTGGCAGCGCCGGCATGGTGACCGAGCAGGACGTGCAGAGCGCCTTCGAAGCGCTGCAGAGCAGCGGCAACGAGTTCCTCAAGGGCTCGCGCCGGGCCATGGCCAAGGCGATGGAGCACTCCCATCAGACAGTGGTGCCGGTCAGCATCACCGACGAGGTGGACCTGCGTCACTGGCGGGCAGACGAAGACGTGACGGTGCGCCTCATCAAGGCCATCGGGGTGGCGTGTCGTGCCGAGCCCTCCATGAATGCCTGGTTTGACGGGGATACCCTGTCCAGGCGGCTGTTCAGGGAGGTCAACGTGGCCATCGCCGTCGACTCCAAGCACGGGCTCTATGTGCCGGTGATGGAGAACGTGGCCGAGCGGGAGCGGGCGGACATAAGGCACGGACTGGATCGGATGATCGCCGATGTGAAGGCGCGCGCCGTGCCGCGAGAGATGTTGCAGGGGGCGACCATCACCCTCACCAACTTCGGCGCCATCGCAGGCCGCTATGCCAGCCCTATCGTCACGCCACCCCAGGTGGCCATCATAGGGGCAGGCAAATTGTTCGAAAAAGTGGTCTTCATCCATGGGGAGGCGCGGCCGGTGCGGGCACTGCCCTTGTCGATGACATTTGACCACAGAGCCTGTACCGGCGGGGAGGCGGCGCGCTTCCTCAAAGCCCTGGTTCAGGCACTGGAAGCGGCGGATGCGTAAGTGATTGCACCCTGCCCTTGGCGGGGTGCAAATTTGGTTGCGTAATCGACAAAGGCACGTATAATCTAAACCAGCTTGAAAGGGCGTTAGTTATGTCAATGAATATGATGTTTTGCATCTTTTCCTGTTGTTCATAAGTTAATCCCGTTTTTGAGCTTTATCCGCTGAAAAGCATAAGTAATTATTTTGAATACAGGTTAAAGATATGTCTAACATGATCACCGGTACCGTTAAGTTTTTCAACGAAACCAAAGGTTTTGGCTTCATCCAGCAAGAAAACGGCCCGGACGTTTTCGTTCACTTCAGCGCTATCAGCGGTAACGGTTTCCGTACCCTGGCTGAAGGTCAGCGCGTACAGTTCTCTGTGACCCAAGGTCAGAAAGGCCCGCAGGCTGAGAACGTAACTGCTCTGTAATTCTTACAGAATTTAAGAAAGCCGTGGTACCTCTGGTGCCACGGCTTTTTGTTTTATGGCATATTCATAAACCACCTTTGCCAATGACCATCATCATGCTCCCATCACTCTTGTTGACCGTGGTGCTTGCCAATACTCCCGTGCCGGATCCCGCGGCCAGCGAGGCCGTGACCGTGTGCCAGCAATTCGTGCAGGTGCGTTTGGGCAAGGCAGAGCAGCCCGTGGAGATCAAGGCGCAGCCTGTCCCGAAGCGGGCAGGGGAGTGGCTGATCGATGGCAAGGTAAAAGGACCCGAAGGTCCTTTGTTGTTTGCTTGTCTGCTGCGGCAGGGAAAGCGCTGGGAATTGCTCAACTTCTCGCTCTGGGCGCCGCAGGAACTCAATTCGGCTTGAGTGCCACCAGCAGGTGTTGAAGATGCTCCAGCATGGTCATGCCGAAGGGGGTCAGATAGCCGCCATCGACGGCACTGATCAAGCCTTGGCTGTGCAGGCGCTGCGCCGCGAGGCACAGCTCTTCAGACATGTCGCTGCGTAACTTGATCCCCAGACTCATGTTCGCCGGATCAAAGCATGCCAGTATTTTCAGCTCATTCACAAAATCGTCAGAAACCTGGTCGATCCCACTCATGGATGCACTCCTTACGCTAAAGATGTATGCAAACTAGCATTCCCGGTTTGACTTTAGTGGGCGCTGGCTCAAAGTATTGGGCTTTGTCTGGACTGGCTGTGCCCGAACGCTGCTTTTTTGGCCGAAGGCATCACGCCCCGGCTGGCTGGACGAGCAGAGTCCGCGTGCCGCTAAACATGGTAGAATGGTCCCTCTTTTGTCCCCCTGGCCAGGTATGAACCCAGGTCTTCCAGCTCAAGGCGCGTCTCATGATCACTGTCACACTGGTATCTCTGCTGCACACCCTAGGTCCCCGCTTTCCTGTTTATGCTCCGTCCTTGTTGCTCCCCTTGCTCGATGAGCATCAGGGGGATCTCTGGCTGCCTTCCATCAAGGGGGCGGATGTTGCCGCCCTGCGCCAGCATGCCAAGGGGGGCGGGGCACAGACCCTGGCCCCTCTGGCGGCGGGGTGGTGCGACTTCGGGACCGGCGGCGAGGGGGATACTCCCGAGCTGGATGCACTGGCGAGTTATGACGAAGAGATGCTGGACAACCTGCTGATGTACTGGCACAGCCCTGGCAAGATCAACAGCCCGATCACCGATAACCTGTTCGAGCTGCGTCGCGAGGTGGTGGATGAAGCCCATGGCACCGGGCTGGCGACCGCCTGGCAGCAGCAGCAACAGGCGCGCTTCGAGCAGATCATGCAAGGTGTGCAGGCCGGGCGGGATCAGCTCTGTTTCGTCGAGGTGGAGTCCGCCTACTGGCTGCGCCAGCGTTTCTGCGAGACGGCGGAGATCACCCTGGTGACCCCGGCGCTGGGCTGAGATCGCCGAAACAGGGGCGACCGAGCACTCTTGCTGGACAAGGCGCCAGCAAGATGTGAACATGTCGCCCTTTATTGAATGAGAGACTTGACCAATGAGCTATGAACTTAGCGACACCGAGCGCAATGCCGCGCTGCAACTGAACGCCGACTACCGCTTTGATCACTTCATCAGCAAGCTGGTCGAGCACGAAGAGCTGTTTGTTCTGACCGACGAGCACGGCGTCATGATGCTGACCACCGAAGACGAAGACTGCATCCCGGTCTGGCCGCATCCGGAATACGCCAAGGCCTGGGCCGAAGGCGAGTGGGCAGACTGCAAGCCGCAGTCCATCACCCTCAAGGTGTGGCTGGATCGCTGGGTCGATGGCATGGAGCAGGACGAGCTCTGCGTGGCCGTGTTCCCGACTCCGGAGCAGGAAGGCATAGTGCTGGATCCGGCCGACGTGGCCGACGCCATCGCGCAAAAGCAGGCCAAGCGCGGCTAAGTCCCGTCCAGGCGCTACTGCCACAAAAAAGACCCCGCCACAGTGCGGGGTCTTTTGTTTGCGCCGAGCCAGAGCGTGGAGAGAGCTCAGGGCTGTTGATAGCGGGTGTCGATCAGGGTGACGGGAGGGAAGGTCTTGCCCTGCTTGATGGCGGCTTTCGTCTCCGCTTTCAGCTGCTCGTCAATCCAGAGCAGGCCGCCGAAGCTGTAGCCCGAGTTGGCGCCATCCAGGGGCCAGTAGAGCAGATCGCTCTGGGGGGTTGCCGGCGTCTTGGGCAGTTTAATCCAGCGCCAGGCACCTGCCCGGGTATAGGGGACCTGATAGGCGGGGACGAAGCTGGCCAGCTCATAGAGCCGCTGCTGGATCTGCCGTGAGAGCTCGGCCTTCTTGCCGAAGTCGAAGGCCTTGTCGTATTGCTCCACCAGGGCCGAGATGGCGTCGTCATCGAGGTTCATGATGTTGTTGGTCTGGGGCTTGTTGGCGTTGACCTTGTGGAAGTGCTCCCAGTAGGCCGGATAGCGGCCACTGCTCCAGGCCATCCAGGCGCTCTGGTGCTTCTTCTCCAGCATGGATTTGAAGCCGGCTGAGGCATCCATCAGGTTCAGCTCCAGATTGAGACCCGCCTTCTTCGCCTCTTCCCGCAGCAGGGTCAGGCGCTGGGCATGCTCGGCCGTGGTGTAGGTGATGCTGAGGGAAAGGGGCTGGCCCTTGTCGTTTTGCAAGATGCCATCCGGCCCCGTCTTGGTGAAGCCCGCCTTGGCGAAGTAGTCCCGTGCGAGCCTGGGATCGAAGGGGCGTGCCTTGATGTCGGTGTTGGTAAAGGCCCCCTGGCCCGAGCCGTAGCTGTTGAGGCGCTGGTAGTCCCCCCGCAGCAGGGTGGCGATCATCTTGTCGAGGGCGAGGGCGTACTGGATGCCGAGCCGCACATTGATATCCTTGAGCAGCGGGTCTGCGGTGTTGAGGTAAAGCCCCATGGGGGACTGCGGGGTCTGGTTGTAGAACCAGAGCCGCTCGATATAGCCCTTCTCGAACTCGGCTGTCTTGCTCTTGTCATGCCACCAGTTGGGCATGACCAGCGGGAAGGTGTCGAGATCGCCGCGCAGGAAGTGCTGCCAGGCGATGTTCTGATCCCTGAGCACCTTGATCTCTATCCGGTCCGGGTTGAAGCGGTGCTGGAAATAGCGCTCCCCGTCACCCCACCAATCCTTGACCCGGTTGAAGGTGACCGACTTGCCCTTCTTCAGCTCGCCAATCTGGTAGGCGCCGGTGACCGGCAGCACCTTCCAGTTGTACTCCTTGACCCAGTTGGCCGTGAGCTTGATGGCATGGCTCGGCTCCGGGCTGAACGGCAGGGATTCCAGCAAATCCTCCCGGCTCTTCTCGGTGCCGCTGGTGATGGCGAGGGTGTGATCGTCGAACCTGGTCACCTCGCTTATCTGGGTGCTGTAGTAGTTGTTGTACCAGGGATCATTGATCTCCTTGCTGCGCATCATCTTGAGGGTAAAGAGCCAGTCATCGGCGGTGACGGGCTGGCCGTCCGACCAGCGCGCCTTGGGGTTGAGGCGAAAATAGAGGGTCTTGTGATCGGCGCCGAAGGCCCATGCGCTGGCCAGCATGGGAATGGGATTGCCGGTCACCGGATGGGTGGCGAGCAGGGGCAGATTGGTTTCACGGACGTAACCGGCGAAGCCGCCGTTGGAGTCGGGCCCGTACTTGCGCAAGGTGAGCGGGAAGCTCGACATGAAGTCACGGAAGGTGCCGCCCCGTTTGGCCTCTGGATCGGCATAGACGGGGTCTGTGTCGTTGCTCTCCCACTTGAGATCTGCCGGCAGGGTGGCGCTCCAGCCGAAGGCGCTCCAGCAGAGGGGGAGCATCATGGCCGCGGCTCGCATGACACGGGGCAAAGCGGGGATGACCGAGGGTGAACTGTGCAGCATGTCCTTGCTCTCCTGATGGTTGGCGTCCTGCCGGGTCAAGCTGTGGGGCCCGTGAGGGCCTGTCTCATCATGGGAAGTTTCCCCATCGAGGTCAATGCTCGGCTTGTGCCTTGAACAGCCTCATTTTTCCGCCCAGCAGATGGACCACGAAGCCGAGCAGCACCAGGCCGGATCCCAGCCACTGCAGGGACGTGGGGTGCTCATCGAGCAGCAGGGCGGCCGCCACCATGCCGACGCAGGGCACCAGCAGGGAGAGTGGCGCCACCTGGGCCACCGGATAGCGCATCAGCAGCCGTCCCCAGAGGCCATAGCCAAGCCAGGTGGCGACCAGCGAGAGATAGAGCACGCACAAGAGCCCCTGCCAGCTGAAGTTGAGCAGGCTGGTGGCAATGACATCGGGCCCCTCGAACAACCAGGAGAGCGCGAAGAAGGGCAGTATGGGCACCAGGCCGCCCCAGGCGATAAGGCTCGGCAGAGCGGTCTGGTAACGCAGCCCAATCTGGCGATTGATGACGTTGCCAAGGCCCCAGCAGGCGGCGGCGCACAGGGTCAGCACGAAGCCGAGCAGGGTCAGGTTGCCTTCGCCATGGGTGGCGATGAGATAGAGGCCGGCCCCCGCCAGCGGCAGCGCTACCCAGTGGTGGGGCTGCCAGCGCTCCCCCAGCCAGATCATGGCGAACAGCAGGGTGAACACCACCTGGGATTGCAGCACCAGGGAGGCCATGCCCGCCGGCATGCCGAACTTCATGGCGCAGAACAGGAAGGCGAACTGCCCCAGGCTGATGGCGCCGCCATAGGCCAGCAGCCAGCGCCAGGGCATGGCGGGCCTGGGCACCAGCAAGATGGCGGGGAAGACAACGCCGACGAAGCGCAGCGCCCCCAGCAGCAGCGGCGGTATGCCCTCCAGCCCCCACTTGATCGCCACGAAGTTGAGTCCCCAGCAGAGAATGACCAGGGCGGCCAGACACTTGTCCTTGGCTTGCATACAGCGTCCTTGTGTGAGAGGCAGGGCCATGAGATGGCGCCGGAAGGAAACGAGCATACCCTCGACAGGGTGGCTGGCGTCAAGTCGCAAGCGGGGGGAGGCTGGGGCGGGTCCAGGCGGCGAGCCGCAATGACAGGTTCAGGCTGCAACGCAGTGCAGGGTGATCCCCTTGGCCGCGATAGCTGCCCGCATGGGGGCGGGCAGGGCATCGTCGGTGACCAGCACGCCGATCTGGCCCGGGGCACCCAGCTGGCTGGGGTGGATGGCGCCAAATTTGCTGCTGTCGGTGATGACCACATTGGTCACCCCCTTGGCCAGCACGCTGTTGACCACGTCGGCCCGCATCATGTCGCGGCCGGTAAAGCCCACCTCGGGGTGAAAACCGTCGACCCCGATGAAGGCCTTGGAGAAGTGCACCTGCTCGATACAGAGGCGCGTCAGCGGCCCCACCACGCTTTCGCTCTGATGCTGGAACAGGCCGCCGAGCAGCACCACCTGGGCCGGGGTGTCCTTGAGCAGATGGGCGATATAGCTGCTGATGGTGATGATGGTGACCCGCTTGTGCAGGGCGAGGTGGCGCGCCAGCATGGCGTTGGCGCTGCCCCCTTCGATAAAGACAGTCTCGCCATCTTCCACCAGCTGGGCGGCCCGCTCGGCGAGGCGCTCCTTGAGCAGGTAGTTGATGTTCATCCGGGCATCCGGATCATCGGTCTCCAGCGCCATGGCCGAGCCGTGCACCCGTCTGAGCAGCCCCTGTTTCTCCAGCGCGGTGAGGTCGTTGCGCACCGTCACCTCTGACACCCCTGTGTGCCGTGACAGCTCGGCCACGCTCATCTTGCGGGCCTGATGGACCAGGGTGAGGATCAGTTGGTGGCGTGGATTCATGGTGTGCTCGCATGCAAGGTGGTGGATAGCGGCAAGCCACCCGTGGGGTGGCTTGCCAATCATATGACGTCACGGGCGCCATGGGGCGCGCCCCGTCAGAGACTGTGCTCGGTGCGGGCGATGATATCATCTTGCGCATCCGGGGATAAGGCGGTGAAGAAGGCCGAATAGCCGGCCACCCGTACCACCAGATCCCGGTACTGATCCGGATTGGCCTTGGCCGCCAGCAGGGTTTCGCGCGAGACGATGTTGTACTGGACGTGCCACCCCTTGTGCACCTCGAAGAAGGTGCGCAGCAGGCTCATCAGCTTGGTTTTGTCCCGCTCGTTCTCAAGGCTGGCCGGACTCAGCTTCTGGTTGAGCAGCACCCCGCCGAGGATCGCCGCCGTGGGCAGCTTGCCGATGGAGTTGAACACCGCCGTTGGGCCGAGACGATCCGACCCCGAGGAGGGGCTGGCCCCTTCCGCCAGCGGCGTGCGGGCACGGCGACCATCCGGGGTGGCCATGGTGGCGGCACCGAACGGCACGTTGGCTGAGATGGAGGAGGTGCCGGCATAGTAGGTACCGCCGATGGGGCCGCGCCCGAAGCGGGTGTTGTGCAGCCCCTTGAGCTCGTCGATGTAGCTCTGGTAGGCCTGCACCAGCAGCATATCTACCTCGTCCAGATCGTTGCCATATTTGGGGGCGGCGTTGGTGAGGCGCTGACGTAGCTGCTCCCCCGCCAGCCCGGCAAAGTCTTGCTCCAGGGCGGCGGCCAGCTCGTGCTGATCCACCGCACCCTGTTCGAACACCAGTTTCTTCAGGGCAGCCAGACTGTTGCCCAGGTTGGCGATCCCCACCTGCAGACCGGAGACCCAGTCATAGACGGCGCCCCCCTCCTTGATGGTCTTGCCGCGCTCGATGCAGTCATCTACCAGAGTGCTGCAGAGGATGTCGTGGGCCTGCGCCTCCAGCACGCTGTCGACCACGCAGTCGATTTCGATGGATTTGCGGGTGAAGTAGCGCACCTGCTCATCCCAGCGGGCCATCACCTCGTCAAAGTTGCCAAAGCTCCCGTCTCGCAGCGATTGGGGCTGGGGCAGGAACACCTTGCCGGTGGTGGCATCGCGGCCGCCATCGAGGGAGGCCAGCAGGATGCGGGCGAAGTTGATAAAGCTCATGCCGGTGCAGCGGTAGCCCCACTTGCCGGGCACGGCGGTCTCGATGCAACCGATGGCGGCGTAGTGGTGGGCATCCTCCACGCTCACCCCGAGCTTGATGAACTCGGGGATCACCACCTCGTCGTTGTTGAAGGCGGGCATGCCAAAGCCGCAGCGGATCACCTGAATGCAGGCGTCGAGGAAATCCTCGCTCATCCCGGCGTGGTAGCGCACCGAGAGGTTGGGCTGGGTAGAGCACAGCTGGCCGCAGGACTCCAGAATCGCGTAGGAGAGGCCGTTGACCGCGTCATGGGCCTTGCCATCCCGCCAGTTCTGGCCGCCAATGGTGACGTTTTGATAGAGCGGGCTGCCGGCTGAGGCCTTGGAGTGGGTGCCGGAGCGGATCTTGTTCACCTCCAGCAGCTTGAGCCAGCACCCTTGCAACAGTTCGATGGCGCGCGTCCGAGGCAGAGATTCCGACAGCTCCACCTCGCGGCGATACCAGGGGTAGAGATATTGATCCATCCGGCCAAACGACACCGAGTGGCCGTTGGATTCGATCTGCAGAATGAGCTGGATAAAGTAGCAGAGTTGCAGCGCCTGCCAGAAGGTCTCGGGGGGCTGGTGGGCGATGTGGGCGCAGTTGAGTGCGATGGTTTCAAGCTCGCTTTGGCGCTCGGGGCGCGACTCCTGCGTGGCCATGTCACGGGCCATATTGCTGGCGAGAGTGGCGTAGCGCCCGATGTGATCGCTGACCGCCTCCAGGGTGATGGCGACGGCGTGCAGGAACTGCTCGCGCTGCAGATCGGCCCAGTCCGCCAGATCCAGCCGACTGCGCCGCTCGGCCACCTTGGCCTTGAAGCCATCGAGACCCAGCGTGAGCAGCTCCTCATAGTTGACCGCGAGGTGGGCATCCCCCGAGGTCATGTTGCCCTCTGCCTTGATAATGCCGCTCTCCAGCAGTGCTTTCTGCTCATCGGTAAAGAGGCCGAAGCAGCGATCCTGCACCGTCTGGCCGCGCCAGAAGGGGGTGAGGGCGTGGATGACCTCCTTGTCGGTTTCGCTGATCGCAAAACCGGCACCGGGGCGGTCTGCCAGCTCGTCGATCTCCTTCTCAATCCAGCTCACCGTGTATTCGGGAAACAGCGGTGCCGCCCGCACCTGACTGGCCTGATTGCCGACGATAAGCTCGTCGTGCTTGATCCAGATGGTGCGCTGCTTGAGGTGATGAGCCAGTGCCAGGGCGCGGCGCACCGGTAGCGGGCGGGCGAGATGAGCCTGATAGGCCTCGGTGTAGTGGCGGGCACGCTCGGTGCAAACCGGTGGCTGAACGATGTGGATCAGGCTCTCTTTATGGGCGCGGATCCGCGGGCTGAGGGTATTGAGGTCGAGCTGGGTCATGATCTTATCCTCTGGTCACAGGGGTCAGCCCCTGACGTTGGGCGTATGCGTGGGCAAAGCGGAGTAAATCGGGGTCGTCGAGCGGTGTGTCCGGCGCCTGATAGGGCAGATCCAGCAGGGCATATTTGCCCATCCCCAAGGTGTGGTAGGGGAGGAAGTGGATCTCCTGCACAGTGCCGAGGCTGGCGGCGGTGTCGGTGATGGCTTCGATCGATTCGCGGTCGGCATTGAAGCCGGGAATGAGCGGCACCCGGATCTGCATCGGCACGCCGTGCTCGGCGAGGCGTTTGAGGTTCGCGATGGGCAGCTCCACCTTGCCGCGGGTCCAGTGGAAGAAACGCTCTTTATCCACGTGTTTGAGATCCGCCAGTACCAGATCCAGTGAGGGGAGGCTTGACTCAATCTGGTGCCAGGGCACATGGAGGCAGCTCTCGACCGCGGTGTGCAGCCCTTGTGCCTTGCAGCGGGCCAGCAGGGCGGCGGCAAAGTCGGGCTGCATAAACGGCTCGCCACCGGAGAGGGTGACGCCACCGCCGCTGCGCTCGAAGAAGGGGCGATCCCGCAGTATGGTGTCCATCAGGGTATCCAGGGTTTCATCCCGGCCGCACACCTGCAGCGCTTCGCTCGGGCAGAGACCGCGCAGCCGTTCCATATCTTCGGCCTTGAGGGCTGAACGGGTGAGCTGGATCCCCTCGCTGTCACGCAAGATTGCCGGACAGGTCTGGCTGCAGAGCTGGCATCCCTCAATGCATTGGCGCCGGTCGAGTAAGATGTCCGGCTTGGGAGAGCGGCTCTCCGGGTTTTGACACCACAGACAGGCCAGCGAACACCCCTTGAGAAATACCAGGGTGCGAATGCCGGGGCCATCGTGAGTTGAATATCGTTGCAGGTCGAAAATCATACCGCCTCCTTTTGTTTTTCATTCTATTTGCTTTCATTCGAATGTTGGTTTGATTTCGATCAAGTAATTTGCAGATGTTTTATCGCTAGAATGGCGACATATTGAACATCCCATTAAGGAGTTAGAGATGGAGCTGTATCTCGATACCGCCGATGTGGCGGCAGTGCGTCGCTGGTCACGGATCCTGCCGTTGGCCGGTGTTACCACCAATCCTTCCATTACTGCCGCCGGGGGATTGCCGCTCTACGAGCTGCTGCCCGCCCTGCGCGACGTGCTGGGACCCAAGGCGCGACTGTTTGCCCAGGTGATGGCCAAAACCGAAACCGAGATGGTGCGCGAGGCATTTGCCCTGCGTGAGCTGGACCCGGATCTGGTGATCAAGATCCCGGTATGCGCAGAGGGGCTGGCAGCCATCAAGAGCCTGACCGCCAACGGCGTGCCGACCCTGGGGACAGCTGTCTATACCCCGTTGCAAGGCTGGCTGGCGGCGGTGGCGGGCGTAGAATATGTCGCTCCCTATGTGAACCGGCTGGATGCCCAGGGGGGTGATGGCATTGCCACCGTGCAGGAGCTGCAACAGCTGCTTGAGCTGCATGCACCGAACAGCAAGGTGCTGGCGGCGTCATTCCGCACTCCCCGTCAGGCCCTTGACTGCCTGCTGGCCGGTTGTCAATCCATCACCCTACCGCTCGATGTGGCGGAGCAGCTGCTGAACGTGCCTGCGGTGGATGCGGCGCTGGTGAAGTTTGATCAGGATTGGCAGCGCGCCTTCGGCCGCTGATTGCCTTACCGTAGTGATACATGGGGGAGGGTGAAGAGGCGCGGGTGATGGGGATTGACCGACTAGACTTGGAAGAGGTGGCCACCTTCGCTGGCCGCCTTGCTGTCTACCGGAGGTATCCCATGAGCGACCATACCCTGCTGCCCCATGGTGAGGATCTGCGCCGCGCCGTACGCTGGCTCAGCGAACACCATGAACACGACATCCGGGCCATCGAGGAGGCCTGCGTCCGCTTCGATCTCTCCCCGCTGGATGAGGAGTTCCTCCTCCGTTATTGCCGCGAGCAGGCACCGGAGTCCCAGGTTCGCTAGACGAAGTTGGCCAGGTTGATGCCAAACTCCTTGGGATCGACCGTGCTCTCTATGCTCTCCTGCCCCCCGTTTCTGGCTAGATCCAGCCACTGTACCTCGAGGTAGTGGCGCTGGGTGGCGTGATAGATCACCTTGACCAGCGGCTTGAGCGGCTGCTGTTCGTTGCGCTGCATCACGACCGCCAGCCGCTGGTTGGAGAGCTGCACCAGGGTGCCCACCGGATAGACCCCCATGCACTTGATGAACTTGGTGACCAGCTCGGCATCAAAGTGCTGGTTGATGCCTTTGAGCAGGATGCGAAACGCCTGGGTCGGCTGCATCCCCTGCTTGTAGACCCTGTCTGCCGTCACCGCATCGTAGACATCGACGATGCCACTCATGCGGGTGTAGAGGGAGAGCTGATCCCCCTTGAGCCGCTGCGGATAGCCGGTGCCATCGAGGCGCTCGTGGTGGTTGGCGGCCACCTCCAGCATGGTGGGGGTGATGCCGGCGGTATTGCTGAGGATGTCGTAGCTGTGCACCACGTGCTGGCGCATCACGCCAAACTCCTCGTCGGTCAGCTTGCCCGGCTTGTTGAGCACCTCGTCCGGGGTCATGATCTTGCCCACGTCGTGGAGCAGGCCACCCAGGGTCAGCTCCTTGAGCACGCTGCGCTCAAGCCCCAGATAACGGCCGAAGTTGGCGAGCAGTATGGCCACGTTCATGGAGTGTTCCATCAGGTAGGCATCCTTGGCCCGGATCCGCGCCAGACAGAGCATGGCGTCGCCATGGGTGAACATGGTGTCCACCATCTCCTCGGCGACCGCCGCCAGCGGGGTGATGTCGATGGGTTCCCCGGCCTTGAGGTGGCGAATGAACTTGCCCTGCAGCTCGCGCGCCTCCTGATAGAGACGGCGGATCTTGAGCTCGCGCCCTTCGCCACTGCCTGCGGGACGCGCCGAGCCGGCGCTTTGGGCTGGGCTCGGGGAGACGACCTGCTCGATCCCGGGCAGTTTGCTGCGGGCGAGATCCACCCGCACCGTCAGCACGCCGCGCCGGATCAGCGCATCCACCTGCTGACGGTTGGTCACCAGCCCCGTCTGGGCGATTTCCATGGCGCCGGTCTGGCTGGCGATGGCTATCACGTACATGCCAGGTTGCAACTGGTTGACGGGGATGACGGGATGAGGCTGAGTCGGCTTCATGGTGGCTTCCTGGGATTATTATTATGCGTGTTGTCGGCGCTCTGTCGGCAGTCTATCACTGGCACATCATGGCGTCAGGCGCCATCTGCCTAACTTCTCCCTTAGTGCTGGCGTTGTGGGGGCCGGCCTATATAATGACGCCCCTTGATAACGTTGGATTCCGAGGTTTTGTGCATGCGGCTCGATAAATTTCTTTGCGATTGCTCCGATTTGACCCGTTCCCAGGCGGGCAAGCTGATCCGTCAGGGGGAGGTGATGGTGGACGGTATCCTGGTCAAGCAGCCCGCCTTCCACATCAATGAGCAGAGCCTGATCGAGTTTGATGGCGTGACTTTGACCCTGAATCAGCAGAATCGCTACTTCATGCTGCACAAGCCGGAAGGCTACGTCTGCTCCAACGAGGATCCCGATCACGCTACCGTCTTCCACCTGCTGGATGAGCCCGCCATGGGCAAGCTGCACGTGGTGGGCCGGCTCGATCTCGACACCACAGGCCTGGTGCTGATCACCGACGACGGCAAGTGGTCCCACCGCATCACCTCGCCGCGGCACGAGTGTGCCAAGACCTATCATGTCTGGCTGGCCGACCCCGTGAGCGAGGATGCCATCTCGCTGTTTGAAGACGGTGTCTACCTGCGCAACGAGACCGACAAGACCCGTCCCGCCCAGCTGGAGATCCTGGGGGAGTGCGAGGCCAGGTTGACCATTCACGAGGGCAAGTACCACCAGGTGAAGCGGATGTTTGCCGCCATCGGCAACAAGGTGATAGGGCTGCATCGGGAGCGGATCGGGGCGCTCGGCCTGGACGACGAGCTGGCACCGGGGGAATACCGGGAGCTGACCGCCGAGGAAGTGGCCCAGTTTTAATCACGCCATCCGACGGCGAAGGTTCGCAATGAGGTTACCGCGTCCGATTACGCCGCGACGCGGCTAATCGAACCGGCAGAACCAATTGAATTTGGTAGGTTCGAATAGCGAAGCGTATTCGGACGATCCTGAGGATTGGGCGCAGGTTGGCGCTGAGCGAAGCCCAGCATCAACCCCCGACTGACCCCGCTCCCAGTACCAGGGCCGTGCCCAGGGTGGCCAGCAGGGCGCCGGCCCAGGCGGGCAGGGCAGGGCGCACCCCCGAGTGCCACCACAGCAGGGGCAGCAGTATGACCGGGGTGGTGGAGGAGAGGATGGCCACCATGCCCACGTCCCCCTGGCGCAGGGCCACCAGGATGAGCGTCATCCCCAGGGCCATCGCCAGGAAGCCGTTGATGCCTATCATGCCAAGCACCTGGCGATTGATGGGGTTGTGCGGCATGGCCAGGGGCACCCTCAGCACCCGCAGGGCACAGTGCGCCAGCAGGGCGCTCCCCATGCGGATGCCGGAGGCGCTCACCGCGTCCACGTTGCCAGCCATCATCACCGGCTTGGCGATGATGGCTCCCAGGCTCTGACACAGGGCCGCGGTCAGGCCGAGCGCGATGCCGACTCCGAGGTGGCCGCGCACCTGTTCCCACTCGTTGTGCTGTTGCGCCTGCTGCGGGTTGCCACGGCGGCCGAACAGGATGGCGAGCATGACCCCCGCCAGTACCAGCAAGGCCCCCACCAGACGCCAGCCACCGAGTTGTTCGCCAAACAGCCAGAGCCCGAGCAGGGCGGAGAAGAGCGCGTGGCAGGAGAACAGCAAGCCGCTGCGCCTGGGCCCCAGCCGGTTCATGCAGGCAAATAGCGCGGTGTCACCGACGAAGATGCCGATGAGCCCCGACAACGTCAGCAGTGGCAGGGCGCTCTGGGTGAGGCTCTGCCAGCCCCCCGTGACCAGGCTGGCGCTGGCCAGCATCAGGCTGACCAGAAACATCCGCCAGCGGCTGTAGGCAAAGGCCCCCAGATGGCGTGCCGGTTTGACGGAAATCAGGGCGGCGACGGCCCATAAACTGGCGGCAGCCAGCGCCAGCCACTCATACCCCATAAAGACCCCTGAAACGGTAGAAATCAGCCGGGCTGATGCCTGCATCGAGCGCCATGGCGCCCTGACTGACCTTCATGCGAGGCGAGTCGAGGGGACCGTCAGGCGGTCTTGCGCACTCATGGCTGACAGTTGGGAAAAATCCCCTGAAAAAAATAGCCCGAAAGACTCCATCTGCCGGGCAAGCCCGATACAATACGGGGCGTCTTCGGGGATAACAAGCGCGGCATCATGCATTCGTTTTAAGGCGCGCCGCCGGCCTTCCCCCTTCTTGAAATAAAGTGAATTGAACGAGGTTGATCTCATGCTTTACCGTTTCGCCGCCCGGCCAGCCCGTCGCTGGCTCTCTCCCATGCTGCTCGGACTGATGCTGGCGCCGCCGTTGCAGGCGACCACAGTGGTGCAGCAGCCTGCGCTCTCTGACAGACAGACCCTGGTCAAGGGCAACGGCGCCGAACCCGAGTCCCTCGACCCTGCCCAGATCCGCTCCGGTTTCCCGGGGGAGGTGGTACTGGTGGACTTGTTCGAGGGGCTGGTCAGCGAGGATGGGCAGGGCAGGATAGTGCCGGCCCAGGCCCAGCGCTGGGAAACGCGCGAGGATGGCCTGGTGTGGCGCTTCTTCCTGCGTCCGCAGCTCAAGTGGTCCAACGGCGAGCCACTCACCGCGCGGGATTTCGTCTACGCCTGGCGGCGTCTGCTGAGCCCGGCGCAGGCCTCGCCCTCCGCCGGTCTCTTGCTGGCGACCGGCATCAACAATGCCCAGTCCATCTATGCCGGTGCCCTCGATCTCGATGCCCTGGGGGTGGAGGCCGAGAGCGATCAGATCCTCAAGGTGACCCTGGAGCGGCCCGTGCCCTACTTCCTGCAGCTCATCAGCCAGCGCCCCTTCGTGCCGGTCAACGAGCGGGCCATCACCCAGTTTGGCAAGCAGTGGACCCAGCCTGGCAAGCTGGTCAGCAACGGCCCCTACCGGCTGGTGAACTGGGTGCCGAACGAGCGCATCGAAGCCGAGCGCAACCCCCAGTACTGGGATGATGCCCACACCCGGATCCAGCGGGTAACCTATCTGCCCCTGGCTTCCCAGCACGCGGAGCGGCTGCGCTACGAGGCGGGGGAGATCCAGCTCACCAACAAGGTGGCGCTGGAGTATTACCAGAAGACCATGGAAGAGACCCCGGAGCGGATCTGGGGCCTGCCGCTGCTGGGGACCTACCTCTATACCTTCAACCTGCGCCGTCCCGAGCTGCAGGATGTGCGGGTGCGTCAGGCGCTCTCCATGGCCATGGATCGCCGCCTGCTGACCGAGAAGGTGAGCGGCCAGGGGGAGCGGCCGGCCTGGTCCCTGCTGCCCGGCATGCCGGATTACGAAGAGCTGGGCTCTGCGCTGGCCCTGGAGGACATGCCGACCCGTCTGGCCAGGGCCGCCGCCCTGCTGACGGAGGCGGGCTACAACAGTGCCCACCCCCTCAAGCTGACGCTGACCTACAACACCTCTGAGAACCACAAGAAGCTGGCCCTGGCGGTCGCGGCCATGTGGAAGCCGCTGGGGGTGGAGGTCACCCTCAACAACATGGAGTGGAATGCCTATCAGGTGGCCAAGGACAGCGGTGACTTCATGCTGGCCCGCTCCTTCTTGTTTGGTGACTATGTCGAGCCCTCGTCCATGCTGGGCAGTTTCCGCTGTCAGGATCCCCAGAACGAGAGCGGCTACTGCAACCCGGCCTTCGACGGCCTGTTGCAACAGGCCGCTGACTCTCTGGATGGCGCCGCCCGAACCGGGCTCTACCGCAAGGCCGAGCAACTGCTGATGGAGGAGATGCCCGTCATCCCCGTCTATCACTACAACCAGATGAGGCTGGTGGACCCCGCCCTGCGCGGTCTGCCGAGCAGCAACCTGAAGGGGGCCATCGCCACCAAGGATCTCTACTTCAGCCAGCCATGAGGAGTGTGCGATGAAGATAGCCATCATTTCCGATCTGCACGGCAGCCTGCCTGCCCTGGAGCAGGTGCTGGCGCAGCTTGCCCCCTGGCAGCCGGATCACTATCTGTTGCTGGGGGATCTGCTCAACCACGGCCCGCGCAATCCGGTGCCGGCGGGTTATGAGCCTGCCGCCGTGGCGGCGCGGCTCAACCAGCTGGCCCCCCGGATCATGGCGGTGCGGGGCAACTGCGATTCCGAGGTGGATCAGATGCTGCTGCACTTCCCCATCACGGCCCCCTACAATCAGTTGCTGGTGGACGGGCGGCGCTGGTTCGTCAGCCATGGTCATCTCTATGATCCCGAGGCGGTGCCCTTGCCGGCGGGCAGCCTCTTCATCAGCGGCCATACCCATCTGCCCGTATTGCGACGAGAAGCGCGGCAAGAAGGGGAACTGGTGCTGGTGAACCCGGGCTCCATCTGTTTTCCGAGGGGAGAATGGGCGGCCAGCTATGGCCGGTATGAGGATGGCGTCATGAGCATTCATGCCTGCCGCGACGGGGCAAGGCTGATGGAACTGGTGCTCTGACTGCCGGGCATCAAGAGAAGGAAGGAGAGAGGATTAGGCCTTGATACCCAGGGAGCGGGTGCCGGAGCGGGTATTGCCCTTGGCGTCATAGGTCAGGGAGTTGCTGTCTCTGAGCTTGCTGAGAAAGCTCGCCAGGCGGCGATTGGAGATGATGCTGAGCTCGAGCAGCCGACCATTGAGGTTGTTCTGCTCCTGACAGGCTTCCAGCTTGGCTTGCAGGGCCTGTACCTGGGTCGGGAAGGCGCCGAGTTGTTGCTGCAGATCGGGCAGCTCGGCCAATGTCTTGTCCAGGGTCTCGATGGCCTCAAGCAGTTGCTGCTTGCGCTCGGCCAGCGCCGGCAAGGCCAGGGCCCGGTGTGCCTTGAGCAGGTCAAACTCCTCTGCCAGCAAACCTTGCATCTGGGAGAGGTTGTCGTCCTGGGCGTGCAGCAGCGAAGGCAGTTCCATCATCCCAGCCGTTTGTCCAGATCCGCTTCGAAGCTGAACATCTTCCTGGCCACGGCTTCGCTGTTGACCTTGTATTCCCCACTGGCCACGGCCTTCTTCAGGCTTTCGACGCGGCTCTCGTTACCGGTGGAGGCGGTGTTGAGGGTCTTCTGCATCTGTTGCAATTGCTGCGCCTCACTGGTCAAGGAGACAGAGTCGGTCTTGACGGTCGCCGCACGATTGCTCTCGGCAGAGGTCGCGGACTTGGTGGCTACACCTTGACTGGTCCCACTGTTTTGCAACCGGCTGTTTGCCAAGTTGTTGATATTGTTGATAGCCATACGGTTTACCTTCGTCTGCTTTGCTGTTCGCTTACCTGTTTATCGGTGACGGCGGTCAGAACTTTAGAAAAAAATTGCTGCATTAATAAAACAGTCAGAATGTGACCACCACAGAGCCGACGGCACTCACCTGGCCCTGCACCGCTCTGCCCGAACGAATGTTGACGAGCCTGATCATGTCTCCGAAGCTGCCATCTTGCAAGGCTCGGGCCATGGTTTTGATCTGCATGCTGCTGTTTTCCGCACTCAGAGTGACCTGGTCCCCCTTGCAGACCACGCAGACCTGAGTCAGCCTGATTGGCTGGCCCGGCTTGAGTTCACGCTTGCTGCGCACCCCGATGAGGGCGGCGGGGTCGGTGAGATAGTCACCGCGGATCAGGGTCTGATCCTGGTAGGCCAGGGTCAGCATGGACTCGCTCAGTATGTCCCCCTTGGCCACGGGAGCCGCGACGGTCACATAGGGTTTCTGGATGCTGACCCGCACCGGGAGATAGAGATCCCAGGGTTTGTCTCCCTCGCACTTGAGGTAGACGGTGGTGTTGCGGCGTATCTCCATCTTGGCCGGGAGGGAGATAGTCAGCCCCTCTTCGCAGTGATTCAGGGGGAGGCGCTCATCTATGGTACCGGCGGTCACCTCGGCCTGGGCATCGAGGGGGACATCCAGCTGGTCGAGGACGAATGTCTGTGCCTGCTCCTGCAGATAGTCGGTCACCTCGGATGCCATGGCGTGAGAGAGGCTGCAAAACGGCAGTAAGATGAGGAAAAGTCTATTAATCATTTTTGCTTACCGGTCGATAAGTTGTTCACGTACACCATCGCAGTTAACTATGCTTGCTGCAGATTTCGGTTGTCGAGACATCGATAGTCTGATGCAAGCCAATGTGCATGCACACACAACATGCACGATCAGTGCCAAGCGTTTTTTAGGGAGTGTTTATGGCGAGTATTCTGGACTCGGTCAACCAACGGACCCAGCTGGTGGGACAAAACCGGTTGGAGCTGCTGCTGTTTCGTCTCAACGGACGTCAAAGATTTGGCATCAACGTATTCAAGGTACGTGAGGTGCTGCAGTGCCCTCCCTTGACCGTCATGCCCAAGCTCAACTCCTGCATTCGCGGTGTGGCGCACATTCGCGGCCAGACCATCTCGGTGATCGATCTCAGCATGGCGATGGGCAAGCGCCCCATCCAGGACATCTCCAAGTGCTTCATCATCATCTCCGAGTACAACAGATCCGTTCAGGGGTTCCTGGTCCATTCGGTCGAGCGCATCATCAACATGAACTGGGAGTCCATCCTGCCACCCCCCAAGGGCGCCGGTCGCATCAACTACATGACGGCGGTGACCGAGGTGGATGGCGAGCTGGTGGAGATCCTGGACGTGGAGCGCATTCTCAACGAGATCTCGCCGGTCTCCACCGAGGTGAGTGCCGAGCTGGTGGAAGCCAGCGTGGAGCGCAACCCCCACGGCCGTCCTGTGCTGGTCGCCGACGACTCTTCGGTGGCGCGCAAGCAGGTACAGCGGGCGCTGGAGGCCATCGGGGTGCAGTGCGTGCTGGCCAAGGATGGACGGGAGGCCCTCAACATGTTGCTGGAGATGGCCAAGCAGGGCCCCATCCTCGATCAGATTGCCCTGGTCATCTCCGACATCGAGATGCCGGAGATGGATGGCTACACCTTCACCGCCGAGATCCGCAACAATCCCAACCTCAAGGATTTGCATGTTATCCTGCACACATCCCTCAGTGGGGTGTTCAATCAGGCCATGGTGCAGAAAGTTGGTGCGAACAACTTCATAGCCAAATTCCAGCCTGATGAGTTGGCCAAGGCCGTACAAGGCGCCCTCTAATAAAGAAGAACAACTGCATGAAGACACTTTCGGACGACTTATACAGGCAATTCAGCAATTTTCTGGCGCAGCAGAGCGGCATAGTGCTGGGTGACAACAAACAGTATCTGGTCAAGAGCCGTCTGTCGCCCTTGATGACTCAGTTTGGTATCGAGAGTCTGTCTGAACTGGTGACCCGGGCGATGAACGTGCGCGAGCGGGAGCTCAAGATGGCCGTGGTCGATGCCATGACCACCAATGAAACCCTGTGGTTTCGCGATACCTACCCGTTCCAGCTGCTGAGTGACAAGATCTTCCCGGAGCTCGGCAAGAGTGGTCGTCCCATCAAGATCTGGTCTGCTGCCTCCTCCTCCGGGCAGGAGCCTTACTCCATCGCCATGACGGCGCTGGAGCAGCAGGTCAAACGCCCCGGCACCTTGCCGGGCGGGGTGCAGATAGTGGGGACCGACATCTCCAGCACCATGCTCAACCAGTGCAAGGAGGGGGTCTATGACAGCTTGGCACTGGCTCGCGGCCTGTCACCCGAGCGCAAGCGGCTGTTCTTTGAGCCCTGCGGCGACAACAAGATGCGGGTATCGGAGCGTGTCAGAAAATTGACCAGCTTCCGGCCCCTGAACCTGCTGGAGAGCTACAGCCTGCTCGGCAAGTTTGACATCATCTTCTGTCGCAACGTGCTCATCTACTTTGCGCCAGAGGTGAAGTCCAAGATCCTCAACCAGTTTGCCAGCAGCCTCAATCCTGGCGGCTATCTGATGCTGGGGGCCTCGGAGTCCCTGGCGGGCCTCACCGACAAGTTCGAGATGATCCGCTGCAACCCCGGCATCGTCTACAAGGTCAAATAACTCTCCCCTCGTCCCTCTTTGGCACACCTCTTGCTAAACATTCGTGAAGCAGGAGGTGCGCTATGGCAATTTCATTCGACAAGGCATTCGGTGTTCACCAGTACACGCTGAGCGTTCGCGCCAAGCGTGCGGAGGTGCTATCGAGCAACATCGCCAACGCGGATACGCCGGGCTTCAAGGCCCGTGACATCAACTTCTCCCAGGCGTTGCAGGATGCCCAGAGCCAGCAAGGGTTCGGGCTGTCCACCACCAGCGAGAAGCATTTCGCCTTGCAGATGGATGCCCCCGGGTCGACCCAGTATCGCAACCCCCTGCAACCGGATACAGGTGACGGCAATACGGTGGATGTGCAGCAGGAGCGCAGCGAGTTCCTGCGCAACAGCCTCGAGTACCAGGCCTCCCTCGAATTCATGAATGGCAAGATAAGCGGCCTGCTCAAGGCGTTGAAAGGAGATCAGTAATGAGTTTGTTCAAGGTCTTTGACATTGCAGGCTCTGCCATGAGCGCGCAGTCCGTCCGCCTCAATACGGTGGCCAGCAACATGGCCAACGCCGACAGCGTCAGCTCCAGCGTGGAAAAAACTTACCATGCCAGGCGGCCAGTCTTTGCCGCCCAGCTGGATCAGGCCATGTCGGACAAGCAGGCCTCGGTGGGGGTGGATGTGAAGGGCATAGTCGAGAGCGATGCGCCGCTGCTCAAGGAGTACAACCCCAACCACCCCATGGCGGACAAGGATGGCTTCATCTTCAAGCCCAACGTCAACATGGTGGAGGAGATGGCGGACATGATAGCGGCGTCGCGCAGTTACCAGACCAACGTCCAGGTGGCGGATGCGGCGAAGAAGATGCTGCAGCAGACGCTCGGCCTCGGCAAGTCCTGATAGAGGTGAACCCGGATGACAGTGATCAGTGACGGCCTGCATGGCCGCGACCATGGGTTCGACCCGTACGGCGCCCGGCAAACCCGGACAGAGGGGGAATCCTAAGTGGCAGATACCTATGACAGCCTGCTGGGGGTCAACCGGACGTCGTCCGCCCAGACCAATACCACCAACACCACGACCCAGAAGAAGGAGCTGGATCAGGAGTCCTTCCTGAAGCTGCTGACCATGCAGCTCTCCTACCAGGATCCGTTCAAGCCGGTGGACAACGCCCAGATGCTCTCCCAGATGACCTCGATGTCGACGTCCCAGGGGATCAGCAGCCTCTCCACCCAGATGGAGAGCCTCAACAGCCTGATGACTTCCAGCCAGGCGCTGCAGGCCTCGGCCCTGGTGGGCCAGAACGTGCTCATTCCCTCCAACACCGGTTATCTGGAGAAGGGGAGCACCCTCTCCGGCGTCATCGCCACCGGGGACGGTGGCAGCAACGTCAAGGTGACGGTGAAGGACGAAAGCGGTCAGGTGATCAAGGAGTTCTCCATCGAAGGGGATCAGAAGGGGAACGTGGCCTTCGAGTGGGATGGCAAGGACAAGTCGGGCAATGCCGCCAAGAGCGGGAAGTATTCGATAGAGGCGCACGCCACCGTCAATGGCAAGTCCGAGAGCGTGCCGGCCCTCACCTATGCCAAGGTGGAGAGCGTCACGCTGGGTACCAGCACCAACCCCAGCACCCTCAAGCTCAAGGGACTGGGTGGCATCTATCTGACCGATGTATTGGAAATTGGCGGGACGAACGGCAAGTCGACCACGACGCCGACCTCGACCTCTAACGCAGTGATCTAAGGAGAAAGACATGTCATTCAACAATGCCCTCAGCGGCATCAATGCGGCTCAAAAAGACCTGAACGTCACCGCGAACAACATTGCCAACGTCAACACCACCGGCTTCAAGGAGTCTCGCGCCGAGTTCGCCGACGTCTACGCCAACTCCATCTTCGTCAACGCCAAGACCCAGGTCGGCAACGGGGTGGCGACGGGGGCGGTGGCGCAGCAGTTCCACCAGGGGGCGCTGCAATTCACCAACAACGCGCTGGATCTCGCCATCCAGGGCAACGGCTTCTTCGTGACTTCCGATGGCCTGACCAACCTGGATCGCAGCTACACCCGCTCAGGCGCCTTCAAGCTCAACGAAAGCAGCTACATGGTCAGCAACTCCGGCGGTTACCTGCAGGGGTACGAGATCAACGCCGACGGCACCCCCAAGGCGGTGAGCATCAACGCCACCAAGCCCATCCAGATCCCGGACAGGGCCGGCGAGCCGGTCCAGACCTCCAAGATAGAGGCCAGCTTCAACCTGCCGTCCACCGCCTCGCCGCTGGCGGCGGGCAATGGCGCCGCCGATGCCTCCAAGTTCGATCCCAAGGATTCGAGCACCTACTCCTCCTCTACTTCCGTCGTGGTCTACGACTCCCTGGGGGAGCCGCACACCATCACCCAGTACTTCGTCAAGGAGGCGGATCCCGCGAACCTGACCCAGCCTGCGAGCCCGACGGCCTGGCGCATGTACATGTATGAAGGGGACAAGCCCATCGACGTCGTGGGCGGCACTGCCACCACCATGGCGACCGGCGTCAGCCAGGCCCCCCTGAGCGCCCGCGTCACCTTCGATGCCTCCGGCAAGATGCAGACCCCCACCACGCCGGCCATCATCAAGACCGAGCCGCTGGGCACCCCGGGCGCCGGTATCATCACCAATGGCGCCGATGGCACCCAGGAGATCGAGCTCAAGCTCGGCACAGTGACCCAGTACGCCTCGCCGTTCGAGGTCAACAAATTGACCCAGGATGGCTCTACCGTCGGCCGGTTGACCAAGGTCGAGATCGGGGCGGACGGCATAGTCTCGGCGACCTACAGCAACGCCACCACCGTCAAGGTGGCCATGGTGGCCATGGCCAAGTTCGCCAACTCCCAGGGTCTGACCCAGGTGGGGGACACCTCCTGGCGCCAGTCCCTGCTCTCCGGCGATGCCCTGCCGGGCACTCCGAACTCCGGCACCTTCGGCTCCATCAAGTCGTCGGCCCTGGAGCAGTCCAACGTGGACTTGACCACAGAGCTGGTGGACCTCATCACCGCCCAGCGCAACTTCCAGGCGAACTCCCGCTCCCTGGAAGTGAACAGCTCACTGCAGCAGAACATACTGCAGATCCGCTAAGGATTATCGCGGTGACAAGGGGCGCTCATGCGCCCCTTGTCGTTTCCGATGTGTCGCTTTTTCCTCCGCTGTTTCACCCTTCCCATATCTCTTGGCACTCAATTTGCAGTTGTCCTGCGAGAGTCATCTGTTTGACGGAGGATCCCATGGATCACCTGCTTTATATCGCCATGTCCGGGGCCAAGGAGAACATGAACAGCTTGGCTGTGCGTGGCAACAACCTGGCCAACGCCAACACCATCGGCTTCAAGTCTGACTTCGAGCAGGCGCGCAGCATGCAGGCGTTTGGCGAAGGGCTGCCGTCCCGGGTGTTTGCCATGACGGAGCGGCCGGGTCAGAACCTGCAGCACGGTCTGCTGCAGACCACGGGGCGGGATCTTGACGTCGCCGTCGACGGCCCGGGCTGGATTGCGGTGCAGGATCCCAATGGGGCAGAGGCCTATACCCGCATGGGCAACCTGCAGCTCAATGCCACCGGCAATCTGCAGACCTCCACCGGGCTCAACGTGGTGGATGACGCAGGCCAGCCCATAGTGCTGCCCCTGCCCATGGAGAAGATAGAGATCAACCGGGATGGCACCATCAGCGGCCGTCCCGAGGGAGCCGCCGCCAACCTGCCAGAGGATTTCCAGCGCATCAAGCTGGTCAATCCCCCGAGCGATGCGGTGGAGAAGGGGCAGGATGGCCTGTTTCGCCGCAAGGATGGCCAGCAGGAAGCCGCCTCTGCCGAGGTCGGCCTGCTGGCTGGCTCCCTCGAGGGGAGCAACGTCAATGTGGTCGACGAGATGACCAACCTTATTCGTTTGCAGCGTCAGTTCGAAACTCAGGTCAAGATCATGAAGACCGCCGAGGAGAATGACGAGGCCCAAACCCAGCTGCTGCGTATCAGCTAATCAAGGAGTATTAAATGAATCCTGCACTCTGGATCAGCAAGACCGGCCTCGATGCCCAGCAGACCAACATTTCGGTCACCTCGAACAACCTGGCGAACGCCAGCACCGTAGGCTACAAGAAGGCCCGCGCCATCTTCGAGGATCTGCTCTATCAGAACATCAACCAGCCAGGTGGCCGCTCCTCGGCGGATACCGAGCTGCCCTCCGGCCTGATGCTGGGGGCGGGGGCCAAGGTGGTCGCCACCCAGAAAAACCACAGCCAGGGCAACGTCCAGACCACGGACAACTCCCTAGACTTGATGATAAGCGGCCGCGGCTACTTCGAGATCCAGCTGCCGGACGGCAGCGCGGCTTACACCCGCAACGGCCAGTTCACCCTCAATGACGAGGGCACCATAGTCACCCCGGGCAACGGCTACCCGCTGCAGCCGGAGATCCAGATCCCCGAGAACGCCCAGAGCGTGACCGTGGGGGAGGATGGTCAGGTCTCCGTTCAGCTCAAGGGGGATGGCCAGTCCCAGGTGGTGGGCCAGATCAACACCACCGACTTCGTCAACCCGACCGGCCTGCAACCCATGGGGGAGAACTTGTTCCTCGAGACCCAGTCGAGCGGCGCCCCCATCCAGGGGACGGCAGGTGCGGACGGACTGGGGGTGATCAAGCAGGGCATGCTGGAGACCTCCAACGTCAACGTGACCGAGGAGCTGGTGAATCTGATCCAGGCCCAGCGGGTCTACGAGATGAACTCCAAGGTCATCTCGGCAGTAGACTCCATGATGTCCTTCCTGACCCAGCGGACCTGATGAAAGGAGAGCCATGATGAAAGCCCTATGGATGCTGGGCCTGCTGACACTGGCAGGCTGTACCAGCACCCCCAATACCGCCAGACCCGACGACCCCGAATTTGCCCCCGTGTATGGCGAGTCGGAGCCGGTGTCGGTGCGCCCGACCGGGGCCATCTTCCAGCCCGAGCAGGTCAACGGCATCTACTCGGACATCAAGGCCCATCGAGTGGGTGACATCATCACCATAGAGCTGGCGGAGTCGACCTCGGCGTCGAAGAAGGCCAATACCCAGAGCGGCAAGGACAACAAGATGGAGCTGGAGCCCGTGACCCTGGGCGGGGTGCCGGTGACGGCGAGCCCCTATGACTTGTCGGCCTCCATCGGCCAGAGCAGTGCGTTCAAGGGCCAGGCCAAGGCGGATCAGAGCAACAGCCTGCAGGGCAACATCTCGGTCAGCGTGGTCAAGGTATTGCCGAATGGCAACCTGCTGGTGCGCGGCGAGAAGTGGATCATGCTCAACAACGGCAACGAATACATTCGCATCACCGGCCTGGTGCGCCCGGAGGACGTGAGTTCGGAGAACAGCGTCTCGTCCCAGCGGGTCGCCAATGCGCGCATCCATTACGGCGGCACCGGCGATCTGGCCAACACCCAGGAACAGGGGTGGCTGACCAGCTTCTTCAACGGCCCCTGGTGGCCCATTTAATACTCGGGCCCCGGGTCGTCAGTGACGACCCGGGGCCGGAATGGTTTAGTCAGGAGATGTCATGAACCGACTCCGTTTGCTTGGCCTGCTGTGCTGTATCTTGCCGCTCGGGCTGGCGCACGCCTCCCGCATCAAGGATCTCAGCTCGGTGGAAGGGGTGCGCAGCAACCAGTTGATCGGCTACGGTCTGGTGGTGGGCCTGCCCGGGACGGGCGAGAAGAACAACGCCTTCACCGAGCAGACCTTCAGGACCATGCTCAACAACTTCGGCATCAAGGTGCCGGACAACATCAAGCCCAAGATCAAGGACGTGGCGCCCGTGGCCATCCACGCCGATCTGCCCCCCTTCTCCAAGCCGGGCCAGACCATAGACGTCACCGTCTCCGCCATCGGCGAGGCGAAGAGCCTGCGGGGCGGCACCCTGCTCCAGACCTTCCTCAAGGGGCTGGATGGCCGCGTCTATGCGGTGGCCCAGGGCAGCCTGGTGGTCGGTGGTCTCGGGGCCGAGGGGGCGGATGGCTCCAAGGTGGTGGTCAATACCCCCACAGTGGGGCGCATCGCCAACGGGGCGACCGTGGAGCGTGAAGTGCCGAACTCCTTCTCCCAGGGGGACACCATCACCTTCAACCTGAACCGGCCCGACTTCACCACGGCCCGCCGGGTGGCAGACGTGGTCAATGATCTGGTGGGCCCCAACACGGCCCAGGCCCTGGACGCCACCTCCATCAAGGTATTCGCGCCGCGGGATCCGAGTCAGCGGGTCGCCTACCTTGCGACCATCGAAAACCTGGAAGTGGATCCGGCCACCGAGTCCGCCAAGATCATCGTCAACTCGCGCACCGGCACCATCGTCATCGGCAGCGAGGTCAAGCTGAGGCCCGCCGCCATCAGCCATGGGGGCCTGACGGTCACCATCGCCGAGAATCAGCAGGTCTCCCAGCCCAATCCGCTGGCGGGGGGCGAGACCGCGGTCACCAACAACTCCACCATCAACGTGCAGCAGGATCCGGGGCGTATGTTCAAGCTCGACACCGGGGCGACCCTGGATGACCTGGTGCGGGCGGTGAATCAGGTGGGGATAGCGCCGGGGGATCTGATGGCGATCCTGGAGGCCCTGCAGCAGGCGGGCGCCATTCAGGGGCAGCTGGTCATCTTGTAACGGGCTGTCTCGGCGAATCTCCGGGCTGGCGCAGCAGCCAGCCCGGAGAGCCAACAGGTAAAACAGTCATTTCTTGAGCGGCAAGAGGTTGCCACGGGCGGCAAAGAGGAAGGTTATGGCAGAGTTCGACACCCAGAGTGGTATCAATCTTGGCATGGTGCAGGACGTTCAGAATCTGGACAAGCTGCGCCAGATGAGCCACAGCAAGGAAGGGAAGCAAGAGGCGCTGATGGCGGCAGCCCGCCAGTTCGAGTCCATCTTCACCCAGACCCTGTTCAAGGGCATGCGCCAGGCCAACTCGGTGCTGACCCAAGATAACCCTATGAACAGCAGTTACACCCAGTTCTACGAGGGGATGCTGGACGAGCAGCGGGTCTCCGACATGTCGAGCAAGGGGGGCCTTGGCATCGCCGAGATGGTGGCCAAGCAGTTCTCCCCCGAGAAGACCTTCACCCATAACGACGGGCGGGTGCTCAAGCTGCCCCAGCGCACCGAGCGGGTCTACAAGCCCTATGAAGCCCCCAGCGCCTCCAACGATCTGATCGCCGCTTCCAAAGTTGGCAAAGATTTTGCTGATAACGAAATGAAGAGCGAGATGAAGGGTGGACTGAATGGGGCCGAGTCTCCGTTGAACCTGCCCAGACGCCCCCATCGCACCGTGCCGCCCATGGGCAGCAGCCCGCGGGCCTCGGCCCTGGATGAGAGCGCCAAGGTGTTCGACAGTCCGGAGGAGTTCGTCGAGCGCCTGATGCCGCTGGCCAAGAAGGCGGCGGACAAGCTGGGACTGAGCCCGGCGGTGCTGGTGGCCCAGGCCGCCCTTGAGAGCGGCTGGGGCAAGCGGGTGATCAAGGACGGGGAGGGGCAGATGAGCCACAACCTGTTCGGCATCAAGGCCGATCCCCGCTGGGAAGGACCCAAGGCCGTGGTGAGCACCCTGGAGTACGAGCAAGGGGTGGCGTCGCGCCAGAAGGCGGCGTTCCGCTCCTACGAGTCGTTTGAAGAGAGCTTCAACGACTATGTGGACTTCCTGACCTCGGGGAGTCGCTACAAGGGGGCGCTGGCCAAGGTGGACAGCCCGGATCGCTATTTCGAGGCGCTGCAGCAGGCCGGTTATGCCACCGATCCCCAGTACGCCAGCAAACTTAAACAAGTGTTGCGCAGTGATGCCATCGCCGGCTACTCGATGCCCGGCAACGCTGCGACCAGGAACACAGAGATGGAGCTGTAAGCTATGGCAAGCGATCTGCTTGGAATCGGGACTTCGGGTGTATTGGCCCAGCAGCGACTGCTGCAGACCACCAGTAACAACATAGTGAACGTCAACAGCCAGGGCTATGTACGTGAACGCACCCTGATATACACCAATTCCGTCGGATTGGGCACGGGCGACATGGTGAGCGAGCGGGTCATCAACGCCTACGCCCAGGCTGAGGTGCGCCGGGATACCTCCGCCTACCATGCCGCAGGCTCGCGCTACGATCAGCTGTTCCAGCTCGACAGCCTGCTGGGGGATGCCAGCAACAGCGTGGGCACCACCATCACCTCCTACTTCAAGGCCTTCCACACCGCCAACGAATCGCCGGCGGAAGTGGGGGGGCGCAAGACCACCCTGAGCGAGCTCAGCGGCATGGTGGATCGCTTCCACACCCTCTCCGCCCAGCTCGACAAGCAGAGCGACACCATCAACGCCACCATAGGGGACGAGACGGACAGGGTGAACAGCTTGCTCAACAGCATCAACGATCTGAACCAGGCCATAGTGCGCACCCAGGGCTCGCCGGAAGAGAACCTGATGCTGTTCGATCAGCGTGACGAGGCGATCCGCCAGCTCTCCGAGAAGATGGAGATCCGCACCGTGACCCAGCCCAACGGCAGCATGCTGGTCAACATGAGCACGGGGCACTCCCTGGTGCTGGACGGCGGCGTGGCCCAGTTCAAGGTGGTGCCGGGCAGCCCGGACTCCCGGGATGCGAGGCTGCAGCTCACCCTGGGGGCCAACCAGGCCAACATCAATGACAAGGATCTGGGGGGCGCCATCGGCGGCCTCTTCACGGCGCGCAACGATCTGGAGCCCGCCAAGCGGGAGCTGGGCCAGCTGGCAGTCGCCATGGCCGATGCCATGAACCAGCAGAACCGCCTCGGCATGGATCTGGACAACGAGCTGGGAGGGGATCTCTTCTCCCTCAAGGGGAGCCAGGGGCTCCCCTATGCCGGCAACCAGGGCAGCGGGGCGGCCAGCGTCAACTTCGTGCCCGGCAAGGGCTCGGAAGTGACCACCTTCGATTACGAAGTGCAGTTCAACAACGGCACCGATTATGAGGTCTTCTCCATCGACGGCTCAGGCCAGCGGACTTCGGTGGCGACCGGCGCCACGCCCCCCGCCAAGTTCGAGGTGGCCGGGCACGGCATCGAGATCGACCTGTCCGGCACCCCGGTCGGGGGCGACAAGATAGTGCTGCAACCCACCAAGCACGCCGCCGCAGGCATGGCGCAGGCCGCCACCAGGCCGGAAGACATTGCGCTGGCATCCCCCATCAAGGCGGACAAGCATTCCCAGAACCTGGGCTCGGGCGAGATCAAGGTCAACAGCGTCTACAACACAGGCACGGGGTCGGGCTTTGGCACCAATACCCTGGACCCGAGCGCTCCCCAGGTCATCAAGATCGACGGCAGCGGCAACTACGAGGTCTATGACAAGAACAACAACCTGCTCGGGGTGGCCCCCGCCTCCACCAAGGGGCAGAACCTGATGTCCGCCCTCGAGCTGCCGCTGGGCACACCCATAGTACCGGCCCTGACCCCGGGCTACGACTTCAGCATCACCGGCAAGGTGGAGGCCAGCGACAGCTTCACCCTGAGCTACAACAAGGACGGCTTTGCCGACAACGGCAACGGGCTGGCGCTGGCGGAGCTGCAGAACAAGGAGCTGGTGCGCAAGAACAACAACGCCGCCACCAGCAACGACAAGATGACCTTCAACGACGCCTACAGCGCCCTGGTGACCGGGGTGGGCAACAAGGCCAGCCAGGCCAAGACGCTGCTGCAGGCCAATGAGGCCAAGCTGACCCAGAGCACCGCCATCTTCGAGAGCGTCTCCGGGGTCAATCTGGAGGAGGAAGCGGCCAACCTCATCCGCTTCCAGCAGTCCTATGCCGCCTCGGCCCAGATAGTCAATACCGCCAAGACCATCTTCGATACCCTGTTGTCTTCCGTGAGGTAAGTCATGCGCATCACCACCAACATGATCTATGACCGCAACCTGTCCTCCATGAGCAAGGTGAGCGAGCGCCAGAATACCGCCTATGAGCAGCTGATCTCGGGGGACAAGTTCTCCCGGGCGGGGGAGGACCCCTCCGGCATGAGCCAGAAGCTGGCGCTGACCAAGGAGATCGATCTCTTCAAGCAGTACGGCGTCAACGGCAGCCTGCTGGAGAACAGCCTGGGTCACGAGGAGACTGTGCTCACCTCCCTCAACAACGCCATGCTGAGCGCCCAGACCCTGATCCAGAAGGCCAACAGCTCGGCCATGGGCTCGGAGGAGCGCAACGCCATCGCGAGCGAACTGGAGGGGCTGCAGAAGCAGATGTTCGATCTGATGAACAGCAAGAACTCCCAGGGGGAGTTCATCTTCGGCGGCAACCAGAGCAAGACCCAGCCCTTCGTGAAAGATGCGAGCGGCAACTATGTATTCCAGGGGGACACCGGGCAGCGCAGCATCCAGGTCTCCTCCACGGTGCAGATCCCGGCCAATGACTCCGGTTTCGATCTGTTCGAGATGGTGGCGACCCGGCGCACCGCCAGTGGCACCAGCGCCAACATCAAGGTGGGGGTGGGGGATCAGGGGAACTTCGAGAGCTTCTATCGCAACAACTACGACTCGTCTCTTGCCAGCAATTCGTTCACCGTGAGCACTCAGGTGGGCCCGCCGGATACTTATGAGATCACGGACAGCGGCGGCACAGTCGTGCAAAACGGGGGTTACAGCGCGGGCAACAAGATCACCTTCAACGGGCTGGAGCTGACCCTGGACCTGCCGGCAGGGGGGGCGGATCAGACCTTCGTGCTGGACAAGCCGAAGAACGACAGCGTGCTCAACGGCATGTCCGACTTCCTCACCGCCCTGCGCGACCCCAGCCTCTCGGCTGACGGCTTCCAGCTGGCGGTGGCGGATGCCACCACCCACATGAACAACGCCAGGACCAAGATAGACAGGGGGCTCGGCGAGCTGGGTGGCCGGATGAACAGCCTGGAGCAGGTGATGGGGTCGAACGACGGGCTCAGCACCCTGAACCAGCAGGCGAGGGCCAAGGTCTCCGAGGCGGACATGTACGAGGTGATTGCGGCGCTCTCCAAGGAGGACGCGGCCATGAGCGCCTCCCAGCTCGCCTTCAGCAAGATAAGCAAGCTGACCCTGTTCGACTATATCCGCTGATATCTACCCGTTGATCGCCCGCTCCCCCGTGGCCCAGGCCCGGGGGAGCGTTCTTTTCATGGGCGGCCCGCTTCCCGCCCAATTTGTAACAACCCGTTGCCAGGAGCCCAATGGCCTTGACTCGGGGAGGCCCCGGACAGATGATGCCGCCCGCACCACCCAGGTGGCGCGCATTTTTCGCAGCATCTCGTTAGGCGAGGCTCCTGCATAAACACAGGCCACTGATCTCACGACGTCCAGAGACGCCCAAGATCAGGACAGTTTTCATCGGATTAAGGTGTCAACCCAAGTGGCTTCCGGCATGCCGGATACGTTATGCAGTGCTAAAGCTGGTACGTGGGGATGAAAACACGCCGGACGGCGTCATTTCCTGCCTGTTACTCGTCAATCAAATTGCTGTTTTCTTGTCGACAGCGACCGGTGCGAGCCGGTTGCCTTCAGGCCCTGCCTGAAATCACATGAGGATATCTGTGATGAAGAAAACACACACCCTGCTCAACCGTCATCAACTGCTCGATCTCGCCGCCCTGCAGGGCTGGCTCGACCACAACCTGGACCCGGTGCAGCGGGCCGATCAACTGCTGACCCTGCGCCCGGAAGAGCTCAACTGCGTCTTCGATACTCTCCCTGCGCCGCGAGGAGCCGCCCTGCTCGCCTCCCTGTCGGCGGAGAGCGCGGGCCAGCTGCTGCTGCGCCTGCATGGCAGCATAGTGGGCGTGCTGCAGGAGGCCATTCCCCGGCGCGATATGGTGGCCATCCTGCGCAAGCTGGGTGCCCAGGATCGCACCAGGCTGCTGGCCCGCTTCCCGACCCAGGCGCAGGCCATCTACGATGCCCTGCTCGATTGGCCGAGCGAGTCGGTCGGTGCCAACATGCGCCACGAATACCTGGCCGTCGACCAGGGCACCACGGTGGAGAGCGCCAAGCGGCGGATCCACGACGCCTGGGACAAGGCCCAGCTGTTTCAGCACCTCTATGTGGTCGACGGCGAGCGGCGCCTGCTCGGCAGCGTCTCCCTCAAGTCCCTGCTCATCGCCGATCCCCTGCGACCGGTGAGCGAGCTGATGGAGCGGGAGGCGGTGCGGATCAACGCCCGGGCGGATCAGGAGCTGGCCGCCCGCCTGCTGATCGATCGCGACATCTCGACCCTGCCGGTGGAGGATCAGGGGCGCCTGGTGGGGGTCTTCCACGTGGATGACGCCGCCGACATCCTGGAGCTCGAATCCACCGAGGATGCGGAGTTGCAGGGGGGCTCATCCCCCCTGGATACCCCCTATCTGCAGGCCACTCCCTGGCAGCTGTGGCGCAAGCGGGTGGGCTGGCTGCTGATCCTGTTCGTGGCGGAGGCCTACACGGGGACAGTGCTGCGGGCCTTCGAGGAGCAGCTGGAGGCGGCCATCGCCCTGGCCTTCTTCATCCCCCTGCTCATCGGCACTGGCGGCAACAGCGGCACCCAGATCACCACCACCATAGTGCGGGCCATGGCGGTGGGGGAGGTGAGCCTGAAGAACCTCGGCACGGTGCTGAGAAAGGAGCTCTCCACCGGTCTGCTTATCTCGGCCGCCATTGCGTTGGCCGCCTGGGTACGGGCCTGGAGCCTGGGGGTGGGTCCCCAGATCGGCATGGTGGTCACCCTGACCATCATTGCCATCGTGCTCTGGAGCGCCGCGGTCGCCTCCATCATCCCCATGGTGCTGCGTCGCCTGCGCATCGATCCGGCCGTGGTCTCTGCCCCCTTCATCTCCACCCTGGTGGATGGTACCGGCCTCATCATCTATTTCGAAATCGCCAAGTGGCTGCTGCCCGAGCTGCAGTGACAACGACAGAAAGCAAGAAGGCAGCCATCGGCTGCCTTCTTTCGTTTGAGGTGAACGATCACCCGAGCTGGAACAGCAGGGGCCAGCCCTGCTCCTGGCAATAGCGGTGCTCCTTCTCCAGGTTCTGGATCAGCAGGCGGTTCTCCTCGCACCAGTCGGTGGGCAGGGTGACCACCAGCTGATCCCCGGCGGCCTGCACCCGCCACTCCGGCAACAGGTTGTCCTGGCGCCTGTGGTGGGCCGCCACCGCGAGGCGCAGGATGCGGATGCAGCGCAGCACCGTCTGCTCGTCGTGGTTGGGCAGGGCGGGCAGCTCGGAGAGCTTGAGCCCCTTGCGCTGGAAGCGCACCAGGGCCGCCAGCAGGGCCTGATCGTCCTGGTTGAAACCGGGCAGATCCGTGTTCTGCAGGATGTAGGCGGAGTGGCGATGGATGCCGCTGTAGTTGATGGCCAGACCGATTTCGTGCAGCCGCGCCGCCCAGCCGAGAATGGCGCGATAGGGCTCGATGGGCATCTCCCAGGGGTCGCTCAGGGCATCGAACAGATCGAGGACGCTCCGCTCCACCCGGGTGGCCTGGCGCTTGTCGATGTGGTAGTGGGAGCTGAGGGCCAGCGCGGTGCGCTCGCGAATGTCGTGGTGCTGCAGCCGCTCCTCGAACTCGTAGAGCAGCCCCTCGCGCAGGGCGCCGTCGGAGTACTCCATCCGCTCGATGGGCAATGAGGTGAAGAGCCCGAGCAGTATGGCCACGGCGGCGGCAAAGACTCCCTGGCGCTCCTCGGTGAGGCCGGCGAGTTTGAGCTGGTCGACCCGCTTGTGCCTGAGCATCTCTTCTTTCAGCCGCTCCAGACCCGTCAGGGTGATGGCGCCATCCGTCCACTCCTCCCCCTGCAAGACGTCGCGCACGGTGCGAATGGAGCCCGAGCTGCCGAGGCAGCTCTGCCAGCCCAGCTTGCGGTACTGGTTGATGATGGGGGCGAGCTGGTGCTGCGCCTCCAGCACGGCGCTGTTGAAGGCCTTCTCGCTCAGCTTGCCGTTGGCAAAGAAGCTCTGGGTGAAGCTGACGCAGCCCATCTTGCGGCTGGTGAGGGCCTTGTGTTCGAAGCCCTCGCCAATAATCAGCTCGGTGCTGCCGCCGCCGATGTCCACCACCAGCACCTGGCCTTCGATGTGCTGGGTATGGGCGACCCCCTGATAGATGAGGCGCGCCTCTTCCTGGCCGCTGATGATCTCGATGGGGTGGTTGAGCACCTCGGCCGCCTCGCGCACGAAATCCCGGGCGTTGCTGGCGCGGCGAAGGGTGTAGGTGCCGGCGATGCGGATCTGATCCGGCTTGATGTTGGTGAGGCGCTCGGCGAACAGGGCGAGGCAGTCGAGCCCCCGGGCCATGGCCTCCGCCGACATGCGGCGCTGCTCATCCATCCCCTCGGCGAGGCGAACCCGCTCCTTGATGCGATCGACGATCTGCATCCGCCCCTCGTTGAGGCGGGCGATGACCATGTGGAAGCTGTTCGACCCCAGATCGACAGCGGCGTACAGACTATTGTCCATTGTTTGACTCGATACGTTTGAGATAGTCGTAAATCGCAACTTGGGAGCGAACCTTGCGGCGGTTGCCCCGCTTCACGTATTCGTTCTTCTGATCGGCATCGATGACCCGCGCCTTGCAGGTGTCGCTCAGCTGCAGCTCGAGGATGTCCAGGATGCGTTGTTTCAGCCGCTCGTCGTAGATGGGGGTGCCCACCTCGATCCGGCCGTCGATGTTGCGGCTCATCCAGTCGGCGCTGGAGATGAACAGCTGGGGGTTGCCCTTGTTGTGGAACACCATGACCCGTGGGTGCTCGAGGAAGCGGTCTATGATGCTGATGACCTGGATGTTGTCGCTGAGATCCGGCACCCCGGGACGCAAGGCGCACATGCCGCGGATGATCATCTGGATGGGCACCCCGGCCTGACCGGCGGCATAGAGGCGGTTGATGAGGTCTCTGTCCACCAGGTTGTTGATCTTGAGGGTGATGCCGCTTGGCTGGCCCGCCTTGGCGTTGGCCAGCTCGTTGTCGATGAGGCGATAGAGCTGGCGGCGGCTGTTGATGGGGGAGACCAGCAGGTGGTTGAATTTGTAGCGTTTATAGGGGTACTCGATGTATTCGAACACCCCCTCCACCTCGGCGGTGATGTCCGGGTGGCGGGTCAACAGGGAGAAGTCGGTGTAGATCTTGGCGGTCTTCTCGTTGAAGTTGCCAGTGCCGATATGGGCGTAGCGCACCGCCTCGCCATTTTCGTGGCGGGTGATGAGGCAGAGCTTGGAGTGGATCTTGAGGCTGGGCACCCCGAACACCACCTTGACCCCGGCATCGGTCAGGATGTTGGCCCAGTCGATGTTGGCCGCCTCGTCGAAGCGGGCGCGCAGCTCCACCACTACGGTCACCTTCTTGCCGTTGTTGGCGGCGTCGATGAGGGAGTGGATGATCCGTGACTTCTTGGCGACCCGGTAGATATTGATGCGAATGGCGCTGACCGCCGGATCGAACGCCGCCTGGCGCACCAGCTCGGTGAAGTGGTGGAACTTGTGATAGGGGTAGTAGAGCAGTATGTCCTGCTTGGTGATGGCGTCGAAGGCGTTGACGAAGCCATCGAAATCGCGGCAATCGAGGGCCGGCAGCTTGGGGTTTTCCAGATAGTCCCGCCCCACGTTGGGGAAGCCGATGAAATCCTTGAAGTTGTGATAGCGCCCGCCCGGCATGATGGCGTCGTAGGAGCTGATCTGCAGCTTGAGCTTCAGGAAGCTTATCATGGCGGCAGGCATCTCCCGCTCGTAGACGAAGCGCACCGGCATGGCGGTGAGGCGCTGCTTCAAGCCGTCACTCATCTTGTCCACCAGGCTCAGATCCAGCTGATCGGAGAGATCGTACTCCGCATCCCGGGTCAGCTTGACCGCATAGGCCGCTATCTCGTCGTAGTCGAAGAAGCCCTTGAAGATCTCGTCCAGACAGAAGCGGATGACGTTGTCCAGGATGATGATCTGTTTCTTGCGGCGGGTCCCCTCCGGCGGCAGCTGGAAGAAGCGGGGCAGATCGTCGGTCGGCACCTCCACCAGGGCGTACTGGATCACCTGGCCGTTCTTCTTCATCTCGATGGCGAGATAGGTGTGCTCGTCTTTGAGGAACTTGACCGGGTTGACCTCCTTGTTGAGGAGGATGGGGATGATGTGACGCAGCACCTTCTCCTTGAAGAAGACCCGCAGCCACTGCTGGATCGCCTCTGAGAGCTGGTTCTCGTTGACCAGGAAGATGTTGTGGCGGGCCAGGGCGATCAGCAACTCCTTGTAGGTGTTGTCAAACGCCTCGCCGAGCGCCATCACCTTCTGCTGGATGGCGCGCAGCAACACCTTGGCCTCGTCATCGCCACCGTGCACCTCGTTGATGAGGATGCGGCGCTTGACGTCCGAGACCCGTACCTTGAAAAATTCATCCTGGTTGGAGGAGAAGATCCCCAGAAAACGGACCCGCTCGATGAGGGGGACCGTCTTGTCCATTGCCTCTTGCAACACCCGTTCATTGAATGAGAGCCAGCTAAGCTCTTTCTCTTCATACTGCCTGTCGGTGCTCATCTGGTGCCTCTGTACTCAGGTTGCGTCTGCGCGGAAGTTATGGCGTCAAACCATGACAAATTTATGACAACCCGCGTTATTCGGTCAGATCGTGATCGATGTCGACCACCAGATCGTCGGAGAGGGACTCCAGCGCCGTGATCAGATCGTCGAGTTCGAGCTGGGGCGGCAGGGCCACCAGGGCATGGGCATAGAAGAGCGGGGCCCCGGAGTGGGGGGCCGGCTCGCACCCCGTGGTGAGGTCGGCGACGTTGATGTTGAGCTGGCGCAGTATGCTGGCCACCTCGTGGACTATGCCGGGCCTGTCGTTGCCGGTGACGCTCAGCATCAGCTGGTTGGCGGGCTCGGGGCTGAGCTGGCCTTCGGCGAAGCTCACGGTGAGACCCGGCAGCATCACCAGTGCCTCGCACAGGCTGCGGTAGTGTTCGTCCGGCACGGCGACGTGCAAAATGCCGGCAAACTGCCCCGCCAGTTCGCTCATGGAGCTGGCCAGCCAGTTGCCCTGCTGCCGGGTGATGGTGTCGGCCAGGCTCTCGACGATGCCGGGCTTGTCTGCGCCGATCACGGTGACGACCAATTGCTTTTGCATCCTGCTCTCCTTGAATGGGACTGCGTGGGGTCATTGACGTCTGGCCGCGACTCTGTGCGCCGAAACGTCCATAGGCTCTAGCATTGTGCCTGCTGCGACAGGCCATATGAAGCCCGCCTCACGCAAATTTAGTGAAAAAACGCGAATGCCGGAGCGGCGTTGATTTCAGCTCTGCCTGCCGGGGTTCCCCCGTGGTAGAGTGTTGCCCCTTCGTGTTTGATGAACTGGATATGTCTTGTGAACGGGGTATGTGTTTATGAATAGCCTTGTCGTGTCGGGATCCGTGTTGTTGGTGCTGCTCCTGCTGGTGATCCTCTGGCGCAGGAGCAAGAGGGGCAAGGCCGAGCCCTATGAGCTGCAGGAGACCCTGTTCAGCCCCGCCGAGCGCGCCTTCCTCGGGGTGCTGGACTTAGCGGTGGGCGACCAGGCCCGGGTCTTTGCCAAGGTCAGGGTGGCGGATGTGCTGACCCCGCAGGCGCGCCTGGGCAAGGGCAAGTGGCAGCAGGCGTTCGACATGATCAGCACCAAGCGCTTCGACTACCTGCTCTGCCACCCGGCGGATCTCTCCTTCCTGTGCGCCGTGGAACTCGATGACAGCGCCCATCGCCACCAGAAGCGCAAGGTGCGGGATCTCTTCCTGAAGTCCGCCTGTGACAGCGCCGGCCTGCCGCTGCTGCAGATCCCGGCCAGCAGCCATTACCAGGTCGACGAGCTGCGCGAGCTGTTGCTGCCCCTGCTGGTCAAGACGAGCCTCCCGGTGGAGGATCTGTTGCCGGGGGAGCGCCGCGAGCCGACCTTCAACCCCTTGCTGCTCGATGGTGTGGATTTGAGTGCATCCCACCACGGGGGGCGCATGCCCAGGGCGCCACAGGCCGAGTCGCCTCAGCCTGACGAGCAGGGGCCGGTGCTGATGGACAACCCCTTCATCGGCCCGGACGAAGAGGAGGAGGAAGCGTCCGCCTCGGTGCCCCATTGCCCCCGCTGCGCGGCGCCCCTGGTGGCCCGGGAAGCGAAGAAGGGTCCCCATGCCGGCCGTCTGTTCCTGGCCTGCAGCCGTTTCCCCGAGTGCCGTTACGCCGCCCCCCAGGAGCAGGCCAGGCACTGATCCCCGCGCTGGCGCCGGCTGCGGTCGGCGCCTTGCCTCTCCTGCACCGCGTTCCACCCCGGGCGCCTGGCCGACAGCGGCTGTCCGAGTGTGATCCCCATCCCGCCCGGACCGCGCCGAGCGCGACAAGTTTTGACAAACCGCCAGAATTTTGGCACTTTGTGCACCCTACAACACAGTGCATGGCTCATTATCATAAGCACTTAAAAAACAATAACTTGGCGTCAGGTGTGTAAGGAAGATAAATATGATGGCTATGGGGGTGTTGATCGTTGATGCCGATGAACAGCGGCGTCAGCAACTGGGGACCGTGCTCTCCTTCATGGGGATCCCCTGGCAGGAGGTGGTGGAAGCCGATCTGGATGTGGCTATCGAATCTTCCGGCCCGCTGCAAGGGATACTGACGGGCAAGCTGCTGGAGCGCTCCCTCGGCGAGCTGCTGGCCGCCTTCCCCCGCATCCCCTTCCTCTCCCTGATGCAGGCCGATCACCCCAACAGCAACTTCATCGGTGGCAGCGACGAGCCCTATACCTATGAGTCCCTGACGCGCCACCTGCACTTCTGTCAGGCCTTCATCTCCCTCCATCCCCGCCAGCAGGTGCATGACAAGGGCCAGACCCTGTTGCGACTGCTGGTGGGCAAGGGGCGGGGGATCCAGGAGGTGCGCCGCCTCATAGGCCAGGTAGCACAGACTGACGCCAACGTGCTGATCCTGGGGGAGTCCGGGACCGGCAAGGAGGTGGTGGCCCGCGCCATTCACGAGCTCTCTGCCCGAAGCTCGGGCCCCTTCGTGCCCATCAACTGCGGCGCCATTCCGGCTGAGCTCCTGGAGAGCGAGCTGTTCGGCCACGAGAAGGGGGCCTTCACCGGCGCCATCGCCGCCCGTCGCGGCCGCTTCGAGCTGGCCCAGGGGGGCACCCTGTTCCTCGACGAGATCGGCGACATGCCGCTGCCGATGCAGGTCAAGCTGCTGCGGGTGCTGCAGGAGCGGCTGTTCGACAGGGTCGGTGGCGGCAAGCCCATCCAGGCCGATGTGCGCATCATAGCGGCGACCCACAGGGATCTGGAGGCGATGATCCGCACCCAGGGTTTTCGCGAGGATCTCTACTATCGCCTCAACGTCTTCCCCATAGAGACGCCGCCCCTGCGCGAGCGCTGCGACGACATCCCCTTGCTGCTGCAGGAGCTGCTCAACCGCCACGGGGAGCAGCACAGGGGGATCATCCGCCTGACCCAGCGGGCCATGGAGTCCCTGATGCAGTACCCCTGGCCTGGCAACGTGCGGGAGTTGTCGAACCTCATCGAGCGGCTGCTGATCCTCTACCCGAACCAGATCATCGACGTGGAGGACTTGCCCGGTCGCTACCGTCTGCTGCCAAGCGAGCCGAGGGACGAGCGGCTCACCGAGATGGACGAGCGGGATGCCCTGGCCGCCGTGTTCCAGACGCCTCCTGCGCTGGATCCGGGCCTTGTTGCGCCGCTGCCCATGCAGCTGCCCCAGGAGGGGCTCAATCTCAAGGAGATGCTGGCGGATCTCGAGGTGGAGCTGATCCGTCAGGCGCTGGAGTCCCAGGACGGGGTGGTGGCCCGCGCCGCCGACCTGCTGAGCATGCGCCGCACCACCCTGGTGGAGAAGATGAAAAAATACGGCATGAGCAAGGACAACTGAGGTCAATGCTTTGACGGCCAAAGCCAAGGCATTGATATATAACAAATAATTTACTGGCATGGAAATTGAATAAGCTGACCCAATCGCCAGTTTGAGGTCAGCTTTATGACAATCTCGCAGCAGGACAATCCGCTCCAGTCACACGAAGTGAGTCAGCTTTATGCCATCTTCACGGCACTGCCGACCGGCGTGCTGCTGCTCGATGGGGAGGGGCGGATCACCCGCGCCAACCCGGCCGCCCTGACCCTGCTGGGGGAGCCGCTGGAGGGGCAGGCCTGGCGCCAGATCATCGCCCGCTGTTTCCAGCCCAGAGAAGACGATGGTCACGAGATCTCCCTGCGGGACGGTCGCCGGGTGCAACTCTCCACCCAGCCGCTGCCGGATCAGCCCGGCCAGCTGGTGTTCATCACGGATCTCACCGAGACCCGCCAGTTGCAGGACAGGGTCAACCACATGAAGCGGTTGTCGGCCCTGGGCAACATGGCGGCCTCTCTGGCACACCAGATCCGCACCCCCCTCTCCGCCGCCATGCTCTATGCGGCCAACCTCGCGAACCGCACCCTGAAACCGGAATCCCGCACCCAGTTCCAGCAAAAGTTGATGGCCCGGCTGCAGGATCTCGAGAAGCAGATAAACGACATACTGCTGTTTGCCCGCAACGGCGACAACCAGGTGGTGGCCCCCGTCTCGGTACAGGGGCTGCTGGCGGAGGTGCAGGCCGGTGCCGAGGCCTTCTGCCAGCAGCAGGGCTGCGCGCTGCACATGGAGGCGCCGGAGCCGGATCTCTGCCTGCTCGCCAACAGCAGTGCCCTGGCCGGGGCCATCAACAACCTGATCGCCAACGCCAGACAGGCCGGGGCCGATTCGCTCCTGGTGAGCGCGGTGCGCAGTGGCAACCGGGTGGAGATGCGCGTCCTCGACAATGGCAAGGGGATGCCTGCCCAGCTGCTCAACCAGATCTTCGAACCCTTCTTCACCACCCGCTCCCAGGGCACGGGCCTCGGGCTTGCCGTGGTGCAATCCGTGGTGCGCGCCCATCAGGGGGAGGTCAGCGTGGCCTCGGTGCCCGGAGAAGGGACCTGTTTTACCTTGTCGTTCCCTCTGCATCAGCAAGCGGTGCAGCTTGGAGGTGTAGCATGAATCCCATCTTGTCCCTGTGGTGCCAGGCCTGCGGGCCCGTGGTTGGAGGTGTGGCATGACCCAGGCCCGTATTCTGGTGGTGGAAGACGACAACGGCCTGCGCGAGGCGCTGGTGGATACCCTGCTGCTCGGCGGCTACGAGTGCCGCGAGGTGGACAGCGGCGAGCGGGCCCTGCTGGCGCTCTCTCGCCAGCGCTTCGACATGGTGATCTCCGACATCCAGATGGGGGGCATGGACGGCCTCACCCTGCTGGCCAACATCCGCCAGCAGTATCCCCAGGTGCCTGTGCTCCTGATGACCGCCTACGCCAACATCGACGGTGCCGTGCGCGCCATGCGGGAGGGGGCCATCGACTATCTGGCCAAGCCCTTCTCCCCCGAGGTGCTGCTCAACCAGGTCAGCCGTTACGTGCCGGCCCAGAAGGTGGAGAAGCGCGCCGTGGTCTATGGCGATCCCAGGACTGCCGAGCTGTTCCAGCTGGCGACTAGGGTGGCCAGAAGCGAAGCCACCGTCATGGTGACAGGCCCGAGCGGGACGGGCAAAGAGGTGCTGGCCCGCTACATCCACGACAACTCCAGCCGGGCCGAGCAGGCCTTCGTCGCCATCAACTGCGCCGCCATTCCGGAGAACATGCTGGAGGCGACCCTGTTCGGCTACGAGAAGGGGGCCTTCACCGGCGCCGTGCAGGGGTGCCCGGGCAAATTCGAGCAGGCCCAGGGAGGAACCCTGCTGCTCGACGAGATCACCGAGATGGATCTCGGCCTGCAGGCCAAGCTGCTGCGGGTGCTGCAGGAGAAAGAGGTGGAGCGGCTCGGCAGCCGCAAGATGATCCCGCTGGACGTGCGGGTCATCGCCACCAGCAACCGGGATCTGAAAAAAGCGGTGCAGGACGGCCTGTTTCGCGAGGATCTCTACTACCGTCTCAACGTCTTCCCCCTGCGCTGGACCTCCCTCTGGGAGCGGCCCGGCGACATACTGCCCCTGGCGGAGCACCTGCTGGCGCTCCATGCCAGTCAGCAGGGGCTGCCGACACCGCAGCTGGCCGATGCGGCGCGCGAGCGCCTGCTGGCCCACCCCTGGCCCGGCAACGTGCGCGAGCTGGACAACGTGGTGCAGCGGGCCCTGATCCTCTGCCCCGAGGGGCTCATCGGCTGCGAGCATCTGATCCTGGAGGAGACGGACGAGGAGCTGGTGCGCCCCCTCGAGCGTCTGTCGGGGGAGGGGCTCGGCGGCGAGCTCAAGCAGCAGGAGCACCAGATCATCCTGGACACCTTGCAGGAGTGCAACGGCAGCCGCAAGGAGGTGGCCGACAAGCTCGGCATCAGCCCGCGCACCCTGCGCTACAAGCTGGCCCAGATGCGTGACGCCGGCATAGAGCTGCCCGCCTAGCACCATTGCCGGTGTCATGGCCTTGCCGGCCCGGCTCGATTATCATGGGACCCTCGGCATCATGAGCCTGGGCCCCGTTGTGACTGCAGACAAGAGCCTGATCGCAGACAAGGGGGAGCAGCGCCTTTACAAGGGACTCCTATGATCTCTCATCGCAAACTGGAAACCGTGCTCAACCACCTGCTCGAGCCTCACGCCATCAAGGACTACTGTCCCAACGGGCTGCAGGTGGAGGGGCGCGAGCGCATTCGCCGGGTGGTCACCGGCGTCACCGCCAGCCAGGCCCTGATCGATGCGGCTGTGGCCCTGGATGCCGATGCCATCCTGGTCCATCACGGCTACTTCTGGAGCGGGGAACCACCCCAGATCACCGGCATGAAGCAGCGCCGCCTCAAGACCTTGCTGACCCACGACATCAACCTGTTTGCCTACCACCTGCCGCTGGACGTGCACCCCGAGGTGGGTAACAACGCCCAGCTCGCCAGGCTGCTCGGCATCAAGGTGCGCCGTGGTCTCGAACCCTGGAACAGCAAGAGCGTGGCCATGGTGGGCAAGCTGGAAACCCCCATGAGCGGAGCCGACTTTGCCAAACTGATTGCCGAGCGTCTCGGCCGTGAGCCGCTCCATTGCGGAGACAGCGGCCCCGAGCTCATCAGCTCAGTGGCCTGGTGCACCGGCGGCGGCCAGAGCTATATCAACCAGGCGGCGGAGCAGGGGATCGATGCCTTCATCTCCGGTGAGGCTTCAGAGCAGACCATCCACACCGCCCGCGAGATGGGGATGCACTTCTACGCAGCAGGTCACCACGCCACCGAACGTTACGGCGTCAAGGCGCTGGGGGAGTGGCTTGCCACCGTGCACGGGCTGGAGGTGACCTTTATCGATATCGACAATCCGGTCTAAACCTGTCCACGATCTGGCTACGAAACCGTGATCAAGGCTCATGTGCTGCTCGCTTATGTGCAGGAAAGAGTGCTCATGTATTCACATACACTCCGGTTCCTGGGCGGCTTGTAACCGTGTTGACGGTTTCTCGCTGCAGGTCGTGAACAGGTTTAAGCCTGTGCTTGTGGTAGGAAAATTCAGGAAACAAAAAGGAGGCCATCGGCCTCCTTTTTCACATCTCGACAAGACGTCTGCTTACTCGCTGGCATAGCCCGCGGGGCCGAGCAGGACGTCATCCAGCAGGGCTGCGCCCTCCTGCATCTTGAGCCGTCCCTCGCAGAACCACTGCACCACCAGGGGGTAGATGCTGTGCTCCTGAACCTGGACCCGGGCAGCCACCTCGTCGGCACTGTCCCCTTCGAAGATGGGGACGCGAGCCTGGAGGATCACAGGGCCGCCGTCCAGCTCCTCGGTGACGAAGTGGACGCTGGCACCGTGCTCGCGCTCTCCATCGTCGATGGCGCGCTGGTGGGTGTGCAGCCCCTGGTATTTCGGCAGCAACGAGGGGTGGATGTTGATCATCCGCCCGGCGAAGTGACGCACCAGATCGGCGCTCAGGATCCGCATAAAGCCGGCCAGCACCACCAGATCCGGCTGATAGTCCGCCATCAGGGCGAGCAGGGCGACGTCATACTCCTCCCGGCTGGCAAACTGCTGTTGGGCCAGGATGGCGGTGGCCACTCCGGCTTCTTTGGCGCGAACCAGACCATAGGCATCGGCCCTGTTGCTGATGACGCCGACCACCTCACCGGCAACCTTGCCGCTGGCGCAGTGGTCGAGAATGGTCTGCAGGTTGCTGCCGTTGCCGGAGATCAGCACCAGGATCCGTTTCATGGGGGAGGTCATTTTATGATGACTTGCTCTTCGCCATCGGCCGCCTTGGCGATGTGGCCTATGTGCCAGGCGTTCTCGCCTTCGGCCTTGAGCAGGGCCAGCGCCTTGTCCAGCTGATCCGCCGGCAGGGCGATGATCATGCCGACACCGCAGTTGAAGGTGCGGTACATCTCGTGGCGGGTGACGTTGCCGGCCTGCTGCAGCCAGCTGAACACCGCCGGCCACTGCCAGCTCTGCTCGTCGATCACCGCCTGGGTATTGGCGGGCAGCACGCGGGGGATGTTCTCCCAGAAGCCGCCACCTGTGATGTGGGACAGGGCGTGGATCTCGCACTCCTTGATGAGCTTGAGCACCGGCTTCACATAGATGCGGGTCGGCTCCAGCAGGGCGTTGGCCAGGGTGGTGTCACCCAGCGGCTGATGCACGTCGGCCTGGGAGACTTCCAGGATCTTGCGCACCAGGGAGAAGCCGTTGGAGTGGGGGCCGCTCGCGGCCAGGGCGATCAGGGCATCCCCTTCGCCGACCTTGCTGCCGTCGATGATCTCGCTCTTCTCCACCACACCGACGCAGAAACCGGCGATGTCGTAGTCTTCCCCTTCATACATGCCAGGCATTTCGGCGGTCTCGCCGCCCACCAGGGCACAGCCGGACTGCTCGCAGCCTGCACCTATGCCGGTGACCACGGCGGCGGCGGTGTCCACATCCAGCTTGCCGGTGGCATAGTAGTCGAGGAAGAACAGGGGCTCGGCGCCTTGCACGATGAGGTCATTGACGCACATGGCCACCAGATCGATGCCCACGGTATCGTGCTTCTTCAGATCGATGGCCAGACGCAGCTTGGTGCCCACACCGTCGGTACCGGAGACCAGTACCGGCTCCTTGTAGCCAGCAGGGATTTGACACAGGGCCCCAAAGCCGCCAAGACCACCAAGGACTTCAGGACGACGAGTGCGCTTTGACACGCCCTTGATACGTTCAACCAGTGCATTGCCGGCATCGATATCTACGCCAGCATCCTTGTAGCTCAGTGAGGTTTTGTCAGTCACGCGTATTCCCCGTCATATAGAGAAGTGGAGGGTAAAATTCGGGGCGTATTCTACCAGTGGGCGGGTAAAAGCAGAAAGAAAATCGTTTGCGCGTTTTTGCGCAGAAATGCTCTACAAGCCGCGGCTTTTGTTGTATGATTCCGCGATTTTTTGGCGCCGGTTCGAGGAGATAATAATGAAAGTCGTTGAAGTCAAACACCCCCTGGTCAAGCACAAGATCGGCCTGATGCGCGAAGGCGACATCAGCACCAAGCGTTTCCGTGAACTGGCCAAGGAAGTGGGCAGTCTGTTGACCTACGAAGCGACCTCTGACTTCGAAACCGAGAAAGTTACCATCGATGGCTGGAACGGGCCAGTGGAAGTTGACCAGATCAAGGGCAAGAAGGTCACCGTCGTGCCTATCCTGCGCGCCGGTCTTGGCATGATGGATGGCGTGCTCGAGCACATGCCGAGCGCCCGTGTCAGCGTGGTCGGCATCTACCGTGATGAAGAGACCCTGCAGCCGGTTCCCTATTTCGAGAAGATCGTCAGCAACATCGAAGAGCGTCTGGCCCTGGTCATCGACCCCATGCTGGCCACCGGCGGCTCCATGATTGCCACCATCGATCTGCTGAAGAAGAAAGGCTGCCAGTCCATCAAGGTGCTGGTGCTGGTTGCCGCCCCGGAAGGGATCAAGGCGCTGGAAGCCGCTCACCCCGACGTGGAGCTGTTCTGTGCCTCCATCGACCGGGGACTGAACGAGAAGGGCTACATAGTCCCGGGTCTGGGGGATGCCGGCGACAAGATCTTCGGCACCAAGTAACCCCTGACGCCATAGCCGCTCTCTCTGAGCGCAAACGGAGCCGGCACTTTGCCGGCTCCGTCGTTTATCCCGCCCTCCGGCTTGCTGCCATGCGCGCCTTGCCGCTACCATAAGCAGCATCCCCCATTTCGAGAATCTTCTTTATGCTGAAACGCTTAGCGACTCTCCTCTGCTGTCTGCCACTCATGGTGTCGGCTGCCCAGGTGACCGACCTCTATCAGGGCAAGGCGCCGACCAGCGGCGACATGACGGCCGCCCAGTCCCAGGCACTGGGGGAGGTACTCGTCAAGGTGACCGGCAGGCGCGACATCCTCACCCAGCCCGAGGTGGCCAAGGCGCTGGCGGCCCCCGGTGACTATGTGCAGCACTACGGCTATCAGGATGTGGGACCGGTCAAGTTTCTCAAGGCCGATTTCAACGTGGCCAAGGTCAATGCCCTGGTAGGCCAGAGCAAGTTCCCCCTGCTCGGGCCCGTCCGCCCGCAAATGGCACTCTGGCTGGTAATAGATGAAGGGGAGCGCCGCATACTGCCGGATCAGTCCAGCGACGGCTGGTCCGCCGCCCTGCGCGGCCAGGCTCAGGCCATGGGGTTGCCGGTCAGCATCCCGCTGATGGATCTGGACGACAACATGGCAGTCAGCGCCACCGATGTCTGGGGCCGCTTCGCCGACCCCATCCTCAAGGCGAGCGAGCGCTATGGCGCCGAGATGGTGGTGCTGGGCAAGCTGACGCCGGAAGGTGAGAAGTGGAGCATCGACTGGGGGCTCTATGGCGCCAAGCCGGGAGCTCAGGGCGGCGCAGAGCTGACCGAGCTGACCAAGGGGGCCGGCTCGGGTACCCAGGCCGAGGTGGCGCAGGGCATGGCCGATGCCCTGGCTGGCTGGCTGGTGCAACAGTACGGCACTCGCCTGTCCGGGGTCGTCTCCAGCCAGACCCTGGTGGTGGAGGGGTTGTCCGGCATCGACGGCATGATCCAGATACAGAAGATGCTGCAGGGCATGGCCAGCGTCACCAAGGTGGCGATCGGCAAGCTGGAGGGGGACAAGGTCACCTTCAACCTGTCGCTTCAGGGGGACAAGGCCGAGCTGGTAAGGGGCCTGCAACTGGAGAGCCGCCTGCACCAGATCGAAGACAACGAGAGCGGTCTGCGTTATCAATGGTCGCAGCCCTGACGTTTTCTGCTGATCCCAACCGCCCGGCATGACCCGGGCGGTTCTCTATCTGCCGCTGCAATGATACACTTGGGCGCAAATATCACAGTCAAAGCCCAACGAGTGAAGCAACCGGCCCAACTGTCTTTAGCCGTACAATTACCGGATGATGAAACCTTCGTCAGTTTCTATCCCGGCAACAACGCCCATCTGATCACCGCCCTCAAGAATGCGGCCATCGGTCAGGGCGCTCCTTTCCTCTATTTCTGGGGAGCCAAGGGCTCCGGACGTTCCCACCTGCTGCACGCCACCTGCGCCGAGGTCAATGCCCGCGACGCCGCCGCCGCCTATCTCTCCCTCGACCAGTTCGAACAGCTGGATCCCAGCATGCTCGACGCCCTCGAAAGCCTGCCCCTGGTCTGTCTCGACAGCCTGGAGGCCATCGCCGGTAACGCCCTGTGGGAGCGGGCCCTGTTCGATTTTTACAATCGCTGGAAAGAGAAAGGCGAGGGTACCCTGGTGGTCACCGGCTGCAGCGCCCCGCGCAAGCTGGGGCTGCAACTGCCGGATCTCGCCTCTCGCCTCGATTGGGGAGTGAGTTTCCATCTCGACGAGCTCGATGACGAAGGCAAGCTCAGTGCCCTGCAGCTGCGTGCCGAGCTGCGGGGCTTCAAACTGCCCATAGACGTGGGCCGCTTCCTGCTCAACCGCTTGTCCCGCGACATGCGCACCCTGCTCACCACCCTCAATCAGCTCGACAACGCCTCCTTTCGCGCCAAGCGCAAGCTCACCATCCCCTTTGTCAAAGAGATCCTCGAACTCTGAGCCAACGGTGATTGCCTGTCTACGCCGCATCCTTGAGTGGCGAGCAAAAAGAAACCCCGGCACCAGGCCGGGGTTTTGCTATCTCAATGTTATCAGTGGAACTGATCTTCTTCGGTGGAGCCCGTTAACGCGGTGACCGAGGATTGGCCACCCTGGATGACGGTGGTCACCTTGTCGAAGTAACCGGTACCCACTTCCTGCTGGTGTGCCACGAAGGTGTAACCCCGCTCGGCGGCCGCAAACTCCGGCTGCTGCACCATCTCGACGTAGTGCTTCATCCCTTCGCCGCGGGCGTACTGGTAGGCCAGCTCGTACATGTGGAACCACATGTTGTGGATGCCCGCGAGGGTGATGAACTGGTACTTGTAGCCCATGTCGGAGAGCTCCTGCTGGAAGCGGGCGATGGTGGCATCGTCCAGGTTCTTCTTCCAGTTGAAGCTCGGGGAGCAGTTGTAGGCCAGGATCTTGTCCGGGTACTGGGCCTTGATGGCCTCGGCAAATTTACGCGCCTCGTCCAGATCCGGCTTGGCGGTCTCGCACCACACCATGTCGGCGTAAGGGGCATAGGCCAGGCCGCGGGAGATGGCCTGCTCGATACCGGCCTGCACCTTGTAGAAGCCCTCGGCGGTACGCTCACCGGTCAGGAAGCCGGCATCGTAGGGATCGGCATCCGTGGTCAGCAGGTCGGCGGCGTTGGCGTCGGTACGGGCGATCACTAGCGTGGTGGTGCCGCAGACATCCGCGGCCAGACGGGCGGCGATCAGTTTTTGCACCGCTTCCTGGCTCGGCACCAGCACCTTGCCGCCCATATGACCGCACTTCTTGACGGAGGCGAGCTGATCCTCGAAGTGCACGCCGGCGGCGCCCGCTTCAATCATGCCCTTCATCAGCTCGAAGGCGTTCAGCACGCCGCCGAATCCGGCTTCCGCATCCGCGACGATCGGCAGGAAGTAGTCGATGAAACCGGCATCCTGCGGGCCCACCTTGTTGGCCCACTGGATCTGGTCGGCACGGGCGAAGGAGTTGTTGATGCGCTCCACCACGGACGGGACAGAGTTGGCCGGGTAAAGGGACTGATCCGGATACATGGTGGAGGACAAGTTGTTGTCCGCCGCCACCTGCCAGCCGGAGAGGTAGATGGCCTCTATGCCCGCCTTGGCCTGCTGCACCGCCTGGCCGCCGGTCAGGGCGCCGAGGCAGTTGACGTAGCCCTTCTTGGCGCCGCCGTGGATCAGCTCCCACAGCTTGTCGGCGCCGCGCTGGGCCAGTGTGTGTGCCGGCTGCAGGCTGCCACGCAGGTTCACCACGTCTTCGGCGCTGTAGCCGCGCTTGATCCCTTTCCAGCGGGGGTTTTCTGCCCAGTCTTTCTCGATAGCCTGGATCTGTTGCTCACGGGTCAGTGCCATATCAGTTCCCTCTTTCATTGATTTCACGTTTCCATTGATTTGTTATGGACGAGCCCCTCCCGGGGCCCGGATTCAGAGCCGCTCGTAACCGGGCAGCGTCAGAAAATCGATCAGGGTGTCGGCGCAGGTGATCTGCTCCATCAGCTCGCTCGCCTCGGCAAAGCGACCTGCCTGCCAGCGGGCCTCGCCCACCTCGGCTTTGACCACCTCCTGCTCCTCGGCCAGCATCTGGCGGAACAGCGCCTTGGTCACCACCTTGCCGTTGGTGAGGCTCTTGCCGTGGCGGATCCACTGCCAGATGGAGGTACGGGAGATCTCGGCGGTGGCGGCGTCTTCCATCAGGCCGTAGATGGGCACGCAGCCGTTGCCGTTGATCCAGGCCTCCAGGTATTGCAGGGCGACCCGGATGTTGGTGCGCATGCCCGTCTCGGTGCGCTCCCCCTCGCAGGGGGCCAGCAGATCGGCGGCGGTGATGGGGGCATCCTGCTCGCGCAGTTCGCCTATCTGGTTCTTGGCGCCAGCCGGGATGGCGGCGTTGAACACCGCCATGGCGGTATCGGCGAGGCCGGGGTGGGCGACCCAAGTGCCGTCGTGGCCGTTGCTGGCTTCACGCTCCTTGTCAGCCTTCACCTTGGCAAATACCTGTTCATTCACCGCAGGATCTTTAGCCGGGATAAAGGCGGCCATGCCGCCCATGGCGAGGGCGCCGCGCTTGTGACAGGTCTTGATCAGCAGGCGCGAGTAGGCGGAGAGGAACGGCTTGTCCATGGTCACCACCTGGCGGTCCGGCAGGACACGGTCAGGGTGGTTCTTCAAGGTCTTGATGTAGCTGAAGATGTAGTCCCAGCGGCCGCAGTTCAGCGCCACTATGTGATCCTTCATCTGATAGAGCAGCTCATCCATCTCGAACACCGCCGGCAGGGTCTCGATGAGGACGGTGGCCTTGATGGTGCCGCGGGGCAGACTGAACTTGTCCTCGGTCCAGGCGAACACCTCGCTCCACCAGCGACCTTCCAGGTGGCTCTGCAGCTTGGGCACATAGAAGTAGGGGCCCGAGCCCTTGGCCAGCAGCGCCTTGTGGTTGTGCAGGAAGTAGAGGGCGAAGTCGAACAGGCCGCCGGGGATGGCCTCACCATCGAAGGTGACGTGTTTTTCAGGCAGATGCAGGCCACGGACCCGGCAGATAAGCACGGCGGGATCGGGATTGAGGGTGTAAGCCTTGCCTTCCGGACTGGTGTAGGAGACGGTGCCATTGACCGCATCGCGCAGGTTGATCTGCCCCTCGATCACCTTGTTCCAGGCGGGCGCCAGTGAATCCTCGAAGTCCGCCATGAACACCTTGACGTTGGCGTTGAGGGCGTTGATCACCATCTTGCGCTCGACCGGGCCGGTGATCTCCACACGGCGGTCCTGCAGATCGGAGGGAATGCCGCGCACTGTCCAGCTGCCTTCGCGGATGTGGGCGGTTTCGGGCAGGAAGTCCGGCAACTCGCCGCCATCGATGCGAGCCTGGCGAGCCACCCGTTGTTTCAGCAGTTCATTGCGCTGAGGAGCGAAGCGTTCCACCAGTTCGGATACCAGGGCCACCGCATCCGGCGTCAGGATCTGCGCGTAATCGGGAAGCATCTCGCCTTGGATGCGCAGACGGGTGCTGCTGATGGTCTGGGCCGGTGCCGACATAGGTTTCACTCCTTTGAAAGTTACATTTTGAACTTACTAACTACGACTAACGTCTATATCCGTTTCTCTTAAACTCCCCGTAACAGCGGGGTAACACGACTCATAAGGTGCAAAATAATGCTTGGTTCGTCAACTTGATTTTTAAAACAGGTGTTTTTTGTTGGTATTTAAGTTGATGTTTTTAAAGTTGTTATGTGATTAGCATAAAAGCTCTACGCAGATGGTTATGCTCTCGGCTGGCAAGGCTGTCAGGGGGGATGAAAGCGTCGGGTGCGGCACATCAAAAATGTAATTAATTACGTAATAAAATTACCAATGCAAAAACAAATCCCGACCTTACTCCAGGCTTTGCGAAAACAGTTGTATGAAATGCCTGCTACCAACACCGTCTGCATCTGGTATGTGAAGTCACTGACAGGTGAACTGCTGTTTAAAACGAAATGGTCAAATCTTGCGAAGTGGGGGCATAGGGGGGCGAGTGGTAGAAATGACGAGCAATAACGTAGGTTTGTATCAAGGGGCGGGGGCAGGGGGGAGGGAGATGACGGGGAACGGAGTAGTGAATAACACCAATCCCTGGATGTTTATCAGCATTTTATGGTTATTTTCGTTGGCGGCTTTTTAGCCGGGTCGGGACGGGGTGCCGGACAACAAAACCGGCCTTTCATCCGCAGGGTTTGGAGAGGGGCTGGGCCAGAATCGCCTCAGTAGTCATCATCCGGCGCGGCGAGATCGATCACATCGAGATGCACTGTGCCGCCGAGGCCGGTGTCGGTGGATTCGAGATCGGAATGGGGTGAGGAGAGAAGGGGCTGATCGGGCTGAGTGTCGACTGCTTGGTTCATGGGTGCTTGCCTCAATGGATTGCAAGCCGGTTGGTGATTCCCTCACCCTGATGCCACCTCCCTGTCTGATGGCCGGCGGAAAAGTTGCGTATCCTAGCGGGACTTTATGAAAGCTTCAAGTGGTTCTGTATAAAATTCATGCCATCACCGCCTCTGTGCAAGCCACCGGGGTGAGACAAGAAGAGGACGTGCAGGGACGGGTAGAAAGAAGGCAAAAAAATAGCCCAGTCGTTTGACTGGGCTATTTTCGGGGAAAATGGTCGGTGTGAGAGGATTCGAACCTCCGACCCTCTACACCCCATGCAGATGCGCTACCTGGCTGCGCTACACACCGACGGAGTCAGCTCGGCTGACGGGAAGGGAGTCTAATAGGATGAACTCTAGGGTGCAACTCCTTTTTTATCAGGGAGATGCCGATTGCTTCTTTATTGCTCAACCAAGATGCAACTTGGGCCTTGGCAGGAGTTTTGGCATAATCGCCGCCCACCTCGCCCGGTGCAGGTGGCCCTGGATCCGGGCCGAGCGGACAGGGCCGTCTTTGATGATGAATGCAGATAAATGAGAGGAGCGGCCGTGGAGCCAGCACAGAAGAACGCAGCCGAGATGCAGATCACCCAGGACGAACGCTGGATGCGTCATGCCATGGCCCTGGCGGCCAGGGCGGAAGGGATAGGGGAGATCCCGGTCGGTGCCGTGCTGGTGCTGGGGGACGAGGTGGTCGGCGAGGGGTGGAACCGCTCCATCAGCGTCCATGACGCCTGCGCCCATGCGGAGATCATGGCGATCCGTGCCGCCGGCATCACGCTGGAGAACTACCGGCTGATCGACACCACCCTCTATGTGACGCTGGAGCCCTGCTGCATGTGTGCCGGTGCCCTCATCCACAGCCGGGTGAAGCGGGTGGTCTACGGGGCCCGCGATCTCAAGACGGGGGCGGCGGGCTCGGTGTTCGACATTTTGCAGGACCCGCGCCACAACCACAGGGTGGTGCTGACGGGAGGCGTGCTGGCAGAGGCCTGCTCGGCCCAGCTGTCGGACTTCTTCAAGCGGCGCCGCGCCGAGAAGAAGGCAGCCAGAGAGGCGCTGAAACAAAGTGGTGGCCCGGCCCTCTGAGGCGGACGGGGCATCGTCTTGCCCGTCCAGGATTTATTCACATATCCACATATAAAACAGAGGGTTGGCACTTCGGCTTGCCCTCGATCTCCGGTCTGTATCCCTCCTGAAATAACCTCTTCACAGAGGCTCTCGATGTAACAAAACTGTCATGCAACCGCCATATAATGCCGCCAAGCCTAGCTCACATTGAGGTCTTGCATGTCATCGGAATCGTTAAACCTGGTCATGGCGGGCAGTAGAAAACGCCGGATCAAGGATAAATTGGCCAAATACGGCGTCACCACAGGGGGAGCCCTGGTACTGGTGGCCCTGCTGCTTATCTTCTTCTACCTGCTCTATGTGGTGAAACCCATCTTCAATGGCGCCAGCGTGGAGGCGACCTCCTCCTTTACCCTGCCGACGCAGGGCAAGACGGCCTGGCTCGGCGTCGAGGAGCAGAACGAGATAGGGTATCGCTTCAACGACCAGGGTCAGGTCAGCTTCTTCGCCGTCAAGGCGGATGGCGGCGTCAAGGTGGGTCAGGTGCTGGGTCAGGCCAGTGTGGCCGGTGACGTCACCGCCGTCGCCCCTCCCGCGCCGGGCCAGAAGCTCATCGCCTATGGCTTTGCCGATGGCAAGGCCATGGTGGTGCAGCCCTCGTTCAAGGTCTCCTACCCGAATGACGTGCGCGTCATCGAGCCCAGCCTGCAATATCCCTTCGGCGAAGAGCCTGTGGTGATAGATCCCCAGGGCAAGGCGCTGACCCGCATGGTGTTCGAGGCGACCAAGGACAAGATGGCCACCGCCGCCGTGACCGAGGATGGCCGTGGCGTGATGACGGTGATGAGCGGTGAGGAGAACTTCCTCTCCGGCGAGATCGAGTGGAGTCGCCAGAACTACGCCATTCCTTCCCTGCCTCGTCATGTGGATCAGATGCTGCTGACCCCCAATCTGCGCATCCTGTTCGTGCGTGAAGGCAATCGCCTGTCTGTCTATGACATCCACAACCTGAGCGACATCTCCCTGCGCGACGTCATGGAGATCAATGCCCCCAACGCCGACGTGACCCAGGTTGCCCTGCTCTCCGGCGCCTCCTCCCTGATGGTGGGCAATGACAATGGCGTCATCTCCCAGTGGTTCGAGGTGGCGAAGGATGGCAAGCGCCAGTTCACCCAGATCCGTGACTTCAAGGGCGACGGCCCGGTCGCGCTGCTGACCCCGGAGCATTTCCGCAAGGGCTTCATCAGCGCCGCCAACGACGGGACCATCAACTTCTTCCACGCCACCGGCGAGGCCAAGCTGCTTGGCGAGACCATAGAAGGGGGCGCCCTGGCGGCCCTGGCCATCTCTCCCCGTCACAACCTGTTGCTGACCCAGCAGGGGAATGATTTCAAGGTATTCGAGGTGGAGAACGATCACCCCGAGGTGACCTGGTCCGCCCTGTGGCAAGAGGTGTGGTACGAAGGGTATCCGGAGCCCCAGTATGTGTGGCAGTCCACCTCTGCCAGCAACGACTTCGAAGCCAAGCTGAGCCTGGTGCCCCTGGTGTTCGGGACCCTCAAGGCCTCCTTCTACGCCATGCTGTTTGCGGTGCCGCTCGGCGTCGCCGGTGCCATCTACACCGCCTACTTCATGTCGGCGGGTCTGCGCAAATACGTCAAGCCGACGGTGGAGATCATGGCGGCGCTGCCGACCGTCATCCTCGGCTTCCTGGCGGGTCTGTGGCTGGCCCCCATCATCGAGGGGGCGCTGCCAGGGGTGATCCTGCTGCTGCTGTTGCTGCCGATGGGCATGTTGCTCACCGCCCTGGTGTGGAACTACCTGCCGGAGCGCGGCCGCTCCTGGCTGCCGGAGGGCTGGCACGCCATCCTGCTCATTCCTGTGCTGCTGCTGATTGGCTGGGGCGCCTTCGCCTTGAGCCCGCTCATCGAGAATGCCTTCATGCACGGGGATTCGCGCATCTGGCTGACCCACGAGATGGGCATCAAGTTTGACCAGCGCAACTCCCTGGTGGTCGGCATCGCCATGGGCTTCGCCGTCATACCCACCATCTTCTCCATCGCCGAAGATGCGGTCTTCTCGGTGCCCAAGCACCTGACCCAGGGCTCGCTGGCGCTCGGCGCCACCCCCTGGCAGACCCTGAGTCGGGTGGTGATCCTGACCGCGAGTCCGGGCATCTTCTCGGCGGTGATGATGGGTCTGGGCCGCGCCGTGGGCGAGACCATGATAGTGCTGATGGCCACCGGCAACACCCCCATCATGGACTTCTCCATGTTCCAGGGGCTGCGTACCCTGGCGGCGAACATCGCGGTGGAGATGCCGGAGTCGGAAGTGGGCAGCTCCCACTACCGTGTGCTCTTCCTCGCGGCCTTCGTCCTCTTCGTATTCACCTTTATGTTCAACACCCTGGCCGAGTTCATCCGTCAGCGGTTGCGTGAAAAGTACAGCTCTCTGTAATGAGCCGTTCCATCAAAAGCGGCGCTCTGCATATGAACAAGGAATCGATAATGGGTAAGTGGTTTAAATCGGGGGCCCCCTGGATCTGGATGACGGGGGGCGCCGTCAGCCTGAGTCTGGTGGCTGTACTGGGTCTGCTGTTGCTGATCGGCTGGCGTGGTCTGGTCTACTTCTGGCCGCACCCCATCTATGAGTGGCAGCTTGAAGACGCCCAGGGCAACAAGAGCGTGCTGATCGGCGAGATCAACGACCGCGAGCTGGTACCTGTGGAGCGGCTGCGCGCCGCGGGTCAGGCGCTGGAGGGGGAGGAGCGCGAGCTGCTGACCCGTTATCTGGTCAAGACCGGCAACCGCGAGTTCGTCGACCTCGACTTCCGCTGGGTGCTGGAGACCGACATCAAGTCCCGCACCCAGCCCGCCGAGCTCGCCATGGTCGAGCGTGCCACCAACGGCAACTTCTACGGTTACATCACCTCGGTGAAGGAGGATGGCCACGAGCTGACCCAGGATCTGCATCCCGCCCTGCAACGGGTACTGGCCCGTGCCAACGCCCTGTCGGAGCAGGCCAACGATCTGCAAAAGGGAGACATCGGCGGCATCAACTACCAGCTGGAGCGACTGCGCCTGAAAGAGCGCAAGGCGGAGCTGGAAGGGGAGCTGACCGACGCGCTCAAGGCGGACCTCGCCGCGCAGCGCCAGGCCCTGAACGATCGCTATCAGGTGCTGGAGAAGGAGCTCTTCTCCCTGCGTGCCCAGGCGGACAGGGACGCCATCACGGTCAAGGACATGCGTGGCGAGCAGGTGACCATGCCCATGTCCAAGGTGCTGGACGTGGTCTGGCCCAACGACATGAGCCTGCCCGCCAAGGTGGGTCACTGGTTCCACCAGATTGGCAAGTTCGTCTCCGACGATCCCCGTGAGGCCAACACCGAGGGCGGCGTCTTCCCGGCCATCTTCGGCACCGTCTTCATGGTGTTGCTGATGGCCATCATAGTGACGCCCCTTGGGGTGGTGGCTGCCGTCTACCTGCACGAGTACGCGGGCAAGAACAGCCTGACCAAGATCATCCGCATCGCGGTGATCAACCTGGCGGGTGTGCCCTCCATCGTCTACGGCGTGTTCGGTCTGGGCTTCTTCGTCTACACCCTCGGTGGCTCCCTGGACCAGCTGTTCTATCCGGAAGCGCTGCCGAGCCCGACCTTTGGCTCACCCGGCGTCATCTGGTCGGCGCTGACCCTGGCCATCCTGACCCTGCCGGTGGTGATCGTCTCCACCGAAGAGGGGCTGGCGCGGATCCCGAGCACCATACGCCAGGGCTCCCTGGCCCTGGGGGCCACCCAGGCCGAGACCCTGTGGCGCATAGTGCTGCCCATGGCGAGCCCGGCCATCATGACCGGCCTCATCCTGGCGATCGCCCGGGCCGCCGGTGAAGTGGCACCCCTGATGCTGGTGGGGGTGGTGAAGCTTGCTCCCACGTTGCCGATGGATGGCAACTTCCCGTACCTGCACGTGGAGCGCAAGTTCATGCACCTGGGCTTCCACATCTATGACGTCGGCTTCCAGAGCCCGAACGTCGAGGCGGCGCGCCCCCTGGTCTATGCCACCTCCTTCCTGCTGGTGACGGTGATTGTGGGCCTCAACCTGACGGCCATCGGCATTCGTAACCACCTGCGCGAGAAATTCCGGTCGCTGGAGCATTAATCCAGCCACCCCTGAGACAAGAGATGCGCGGCCCGGCGGCCGCCATCAACAGCATGATGGTCGCCGGAGTGTATCCGGCCACCTTGAACTGATTTGAGGTAACAGATGATCAACGTAACACCGACTTCGACCCAGCATACCGCACTGGACCTGCTCAACCTGAGCCCGGAGCAGACCGCCCTTGAGGTCAAGGATCTCAACCTGTACTACGGCAACAAGCAGGCGCTGTTCAACGTCAACATGAAGATCCCGAAAGGGCAGGTGACGGCCTTTATCGGCCCGTCCGGCTGTGGCAAGTCGACCCTGCTGCGCTGTATCAACCGGATGAACGACCTGGTGGAGATCTGCCGCATCGAGGGGGAGATCCAGCTGCACGGCCACAACATCTACGACAAGAGCGTGGATGTCTCCGCCCTGCGCCGTCAGGTGGGCATGGTGTTCCAGCGCCCCAACCCCTTCCCCAAGTCCATCTACGAGAACGTGGTCTATGGCCTGCGTCTGCAGGGCATCAACGACAGACGTACCCTGGACGAGGCCGCCGAGCGCTCCCTGCGCGGCGCGGCCCTGTGGGAAGAGGTTAAGGATCGCCTGCACGACAACGCCTTCGGCCTCTCAGGTGGTCAGCAGCAGCGTCTGGTGATCGCCCGTGCCATCGCCATCGAGCCGGAAGTGCTGTTGCTCGATGAACCGACCTCGGCGCTCGACCCCATCTCCACCCTCACCATCGAGGAGCTGATCAACGAGCTCAAGAGCCAGTTCACCGTGGTGATCGTGACCCACAACATGCAGCAAGCGGCGCGGGTGTCGGATCAGACCGCCTTCATGTACATGGGCGAGCTCATCGAGTACTCGAACACCAACACCATCTTCACCACCCCGGCCAAGAAGAAGACCGAGGACTACATCACCGGTCGTTACGGCTAAGGCATGTTGGTGCAACAGGGGTTATTGAAATGAACAAGATGAGCATCAACAAACAGATTAGCGGTCGGTTCAACGGCTAAGGCATGGTTGGTGCAACAAGGATCATTGGTATGAACAAGATGAGCATCAATAAACAGATTACCGGTCGGTTCAACGGCTAAGGCATACTCGGAGCAACAAGGATTATTTGTATGGACAATATGAACCTCAATAAACACATCTCCGGTCAGTTCAATGCCGAGCTCGAGAACGTGCGCAACCAGGTGCTGGTGATGGGCGGTCTGGTGGAGCAGCAGCTGACCGACGCCATCTCCGCCATCCACATCCAGGATCTGGATGCGGCGCGCAAGATAGTGGCCAACGACCACAAGGTCAACGCCATGGAAGTGGCCATCGACGAGGAGTGCACCCGCATCATCGCCAAGCGTCAGCCCACCGCGTCCGACCTGCGCCTGGTGATGGCCATCATCAAGACCATCACGGATCTGGAGCGCATCGGCGACGTGGCGGACAAGATAGCCCGCATGCTGACCGACAACGCCAACAAGCCGCAGCCGCCGCTGGTGTCCCTCGAGAACATGGGCCGTCGCACCATCAAGATGCTGCACGACGTGCTCGACGCCTTCGCCCGCATGGATCTGGAGGCGGCCATCGCCGTCTACAAGGAAGATGACAAGGTGGACAGGGAGTACGAGTCCATCATCCGCGAGCTGATGACCTACATGATGGAAGATCCCCGCACCATACCCCAGGTACTGAACGTGCTCTGGGCGGCCCGGGCCATAGAGCGGGTCGGCGATCGCTGCCAGCACATCTGCGAATACATCGTCTACTACGTCAAGGGCAAGGACGTGCGCCACACCAAGGCGGATGAACTGAGCGACCTGCTCGGCAAGCATTGAATCCACGATGAATAAAAAGGCGCGTTGAGCGCCTTTTTTATTGCATTGGGGGACGGCTTAAGATAACGCGCCCCACGGGGCGCTTTTCTGCTAGAATATGGCCCCTGTGTGAGTCCCGGATGGAGTCACGGTCCGGTTTCCCGGGCCCAGTTTGCCGTCTTGTGCTAAGGCGGCTGTCGCAATAGGTTAATCATGAGTTTTGCCGATAGTTTGTTCTTTTTAATGCTGCTGGTCGCCGGCAGCGTGTTCTTCTCGCTCTCCGAGATCTCTCTCGCCGCCTCCCGCAAGATCAAGTTGCAGGTGATGGCCGACGAGGGCAATCGCCATGCCGAAAAAGTGCTGGCGCTGCAGGCCCAGCCGGGTAACTTCTTTACCGTGGTGCAGATAGGCCTCAACACCGTCGCCATCCTGGGCGGCATCCTGGGCGAATCCGCCCTGAACCCCGCCATCAAGGAGCTTATCTCCGGCTTCTATCAGGGCCCCTGGCTCTCCCAGATAAGCTCGATCGCCTCCTTCGTGTTCGTCACCGGCATGTTCATCCTGATAGCGGACTTGATGCCCAAGCGCCTCGCCATGACGATGCCGGAACGGGTTGCGGTGGTGGTGGTGCGTCCCATGCTGCTGTGCGTGACCCTGCTGATGCCGCTGGTGTGGTTCTTCAACGGCATGGCCAACGCCCTGTTCCGCCTGCTGCGGGTCTCCATGGTGCGCAACGACGAGATCACCTCGGACGACATCTACGCGGTGATGGATGCGGGGGCCGAGGCCGGCGTCATCCAGCGCGAGGAGCACCAGCTCATCGAGAACGTGTTCGAGCTGCAGTCCCTCGGCGTCACCTCCGCCATGACCGCGCGCGAAAGCCTGATCTATTTTACCCTGCAAGAGGGGGAGGAGAGCATCAAGGCCAAGATAGCCGAGCACCCCCACAACAAGTTCCTGGTCTGTGACCACAACCTCGACAGCATCAAGGGGTTCGTGGATGCCAAGGAGCTGCTGATCCGCGTCATCAGCGGCCAGAGCATCGATCTCAACAGCGGCTCCCTGGTGCAGAGCGTCATCATCATTCCCGACACCCTGAACCTCTACGAGGCGATGGAGTACTTCAAGAACCACAGGGGTGACTTCGCCGTGGTGATGAACGAGTACGCCCTGGTGGTGGGGATTGTCACCATGAACGACCTGATGAGCACCGTCATGGGGGAGTGGGCCACCCACGTGGTGGAAGAGCAGATCGTCCAGCGGGACGAGAACTCCTGGCTGGTGGACGGGGTCACCCCCATCTCCGACGTCATGCGGGCCTTCGACATCGAGGAGTTCCCCGACGCGCAGAACTACGAGACCATCGCCGGTTTCATCATGTTCATGCTGCGCAAGATCCCCAAGCGTACCGACTCGGTGAAATACGCGGGCTACAAGTTCGAGGTGGTGGACATCGACAGCTACAAGATCGACCAGCTGCTGGTCACCCGGGTCGAGCCCATGGTGACCGACAAACCTGCGGACGCAGCTGTGTGATCGGATACCAGGCTCCCCAAGCGCGCCTGGTGTCAGTGAAATACGCGGGCTACAAGTTCGAGGTGGTCGACATCGACAGCTACAAGATCGATCAGCTGCTGGTCACCCGCATTGAACCCAATGTGATCGACAAACCCGCCCTGGAATCGTGAAAGGAAGTTACCAAGGAGTCATGAAGATGCCGTCTTATTCTCGTGCGTTGAGCTGCGTGGCTCTCGCCCTGGCGCTGGGGGCCTGCAGCCAGAGTGCGCCCCGCAAACCCGCCGCCGCTCCCAAGCCCGTGGCCCCCAAGGCCGCCGTGGTAGCGCCGCAGCCGGACCCCGATGCCGTGGTGCAGAGTGCAGTGGCAGAGCCGAGCCCGGTGTTCGATGAGGAGTACCATGGTCCGGATCAGGGGTCGCTGGAGTCGGTGACCGCCCTGTTCGCCCGTGGCTACATAGAATCTGCCATGCGTGAAACCATGCTGGCGGCGGTGCACAGCGACTACCCCTTGCTCGGCATGCGGGACGTGCGCCTGACCGATCCTGTGGCCAAGTTCCTCACCTCGGCCCAGGCCCGTACCACGGCCCACGACTACCTCTATGCCGGGGTGCAGCGCAGGCTGGGCCGCCCCCTGAGTCCGGCCCAGTGGGAGCAGATCTGGCAAGGCTTCCCCCAGCAGGGGCGTGTCTCCGACTGGGTCAAGCAGACCAAGCGGGTACTGGCAGGGCGCTGAGTCGCCAGCCATCCATGCTTCACAAGAGGCCACCCCCGGGGTGGCCTCTTGTCGTTCAGGGCCATGGATCCGGGCCCAGGGCGGCGAGGGTGGCGAGGACGGGGGCCTTCCTTTGTCGCTATCATCCCGAGCTTGCCCGGATTTGTTCCTCGTTCCCGATTGCCTCTCCCTCTGCTTTGCGCCATGATGCACAGGACGTATGGCCGTCTAGATGTTTTGATGGCTTAATGTTGTTCCACACAATAAACACCCGTCATGACGGGGAGACGCAGAGAGATAGAGATGGATACAAAGGATTTGTGGGTACTGGATGGCGGTATGGGGCGCGAGCTGGCACGGCGGGGCGCACCGTTTCGCCAGCCGGAGTGGTCGGCCCTGGCCCTGATGGAGGCGCCAGAGACGGTGCGCGAGGTGCATCAGGCCTATGTGGCGAGCGGGGCCCGGGTCATCACCACCAACAGCTATGCCCTGGTGCCGTTTCATATCGGTGACGAACGCTTCGCCGCAGATGGGGAGCGGCTTGCGGCCCTGGCCGGGCAACTGGCTTGCGAGGTGGCCGACGACCAGGGGGGCGCCGTGCTGGTGGCCGGTTCCCTGCCACCGCTCTTTGGCTCCTACCGTGCCGATCTGTTCGAACCTGCCCGGGTGAGCGAGCTGGCGACCCCGCTTGTTCGGGCGCTCTCCCCTCGGGTGGATCTCTGGCTGGCGGAGACCATGAGCCTGATTGCCGAGCCGCTGGCCCTCAAGGCCCTGCTGCCTGAGGACGGCAAGCCGTTCTGGGTCTCCTTCACCCTGGAGGACGAGGCGCCGGGCAGCGAACCCAGACTGCGCTCCGGGGAGCGGGTGGCCGATGCCGTGACTGCGTTGGCGTCGGCCGGGGTGGACGCCATCCTGTTCAACTGCTGCCAGCCCGAGGTGATTGAGGGGGCGCTCAAGGTGGCCTGCGCCGACTTGCAGACTCTGGGTCGCAGCGACATTCGCCTCGGCGCCTACGCCAACGCCTTCCCGCCCCAGCCCAAGGAGGCCACCGCCAACGACGGCCTGGACGAGATCCGCGCCGATCTGGGGCCGCTGGATTACCTCGGCTGGGCCGAGCGCTGGCGCGCAGCCGGGGCAAACCTCATTGGCGGCTGCTGCGGCATAGGCCCGGAACACATTGAGGCGCTGGCCAGCCGGCTGCGCTAAGGAGAGCCCATGAAAGAGAGCAAGATAGGGCTCTGGTCCCTCACCGCCCTGGTGTTCAGCTCCATGGTGGGGGCGGGGATCTTCAGCCTGCCGCAGAACATGGCCGAGGTGGCCGGGGCCCGCGCCGTGCTGATCGGCTGGGGGGTGACCGGGGTGGGCATTCTGGCGCTCGCCGCGAGCTTCCTCTATCTGTCGCGGCTAAGACCCGATCTCGACGGCGGCATCTACAGCTATGCCCGCGCCGGCTTTGGCGATCTGGTGGGCTTCTTCTCCGCCTGGGGCTATTGGCTCTGCGCCACCATCGGCGTGGTGGGCTATCTGGTGATCGCCTTCGCGGCGCTGGGCAGCTTCGTCGATACCCCGGAACAGATCTGGTTTGGTGACGGCAACACCCTGGCGGCCTTCATCGGCGAGTCCTGCATCCTCTGGGCGGTGCACCTGCTGGTGGCCCGCGGCGTGCAACAGGCGGCCCTGTTCAACCTGGTGGCGACCCTGGCCAAGAGCCTGCCGCTGTTGCTGTTCATCCTGTTCGCTTGCTACTGGTTCGATCCTGTCACCTTCGCGGCGGATCAGCAGGGCAGCACCCTGGCGGTGCCGGTCTCCGAGCAGGTGCGCAACACCATGCTGATCACCCTCTGGGTCTTCACCGGCATCGAGGGGGCGGCGGTGCTCTCGGCCCGGGCCAGAAACAGGCGGGACGTGGGCACGGCCACAGTGCTTGGCGTGGTGCTGGCGCTGCTGCTCTATGTGCTCATCTCCGTGCTGGCGCTGGGGATCCTGAGTCGCCCCGAGCTCGCGGCCCTGCCCAACCCCTCCATGGCGGGACTGATGGCCCAGATGACGGGATCCTGGGGCAAGGTGCTCATCAGCGCCGGTCTCATCGTCTCGGTGCTCGCCTCCTATGTGAGCTGGACCCTCTTCTCGGCCGAGGTGCCGTTCAGCGCGGCGCGTCACGGCGCCTTCCCGGCCATCTTCCGGCGCCAGAACCGCAACGGCACCCCCATAGCGTCCCTCTGGCTCACCAGCCTGACGGTGCAGGGCTGTCTGCTGCTGGTGTGGCTGCTCGGCAAGGGGTACACCAACCTGCTGCTCATCTCCACCTCCATGATACTGGTGCCCTACCTGCTGATCGGCCTCTTCCTGCTCAAGCTCTCCTTGAGTGGAGAGGGCAATGGTCGGGTGCGGGCGGTGGCCCTGGTGTCGAGCGGTTACGGTCTCTGGCTGCTCTACGCCGCCGGGGTGGAGTACCTGCTGCTCTCCTTGCTGCTCTACGGGCCGGGTCTGCTGCTGTTTCTCTACAGTCGCCGCCAGCTCGGGGCGGATCAGCGGCTCAGCGGGCGCGAGCGGCTGCTGGCCGGGATAACCCTGGTGAGCCTGGTGCCCGCCATCTGGTCCTTTGCCCACGTCTGAGCAAGCTGATGATCAAATGCAAGAGAGCGCCCAGGGGTGCTCTCTTTTTGTCTGCGACGCGGACTGCTTTTAGCTGCGGCAAGGACTTAGCGGCTGGCGGGGCCCGCCGGTTTGCCAAACAGCACCTTGAGCTTCTCTGACCAGGGCAGGCCTCGGGCCTCCTGCACCATGTCGCGCCACTCGTGGAAGGTGAGGGTGAGGGGATTGAAGCTGTGGATGGGCTTGGTGATGCCGAAGCGGCAGGGCTCGGCGGGGTCTTCCTCCACGAAGGTGCCAAACAGCCTGTCCCAGATGATCAGCACCCCGGCGAAGTTGCGGTCGATATATCTGGGGTTGCTGGCGTGGTGCACCCTGTGGTGGGAGGGGGTGTTGAAAATCCACTCCAGCCAGCCGAGCTTGCCCACCACCTGGGTGTGGACGAAGAACTGAAAACCCAGGCTGAGCAGCACGGTGGCGACCACGGCCTCGGGGGGGAAGCCGATGAGGATCATGGGGATCCAGAACAGCCACATGCCGGAGACAGGGTACATCAGGCTCTGGCGAAAGGCGGTGGAGAGGTTGAGCCGCTCCGAGCTGTGGTGCACCACGTGGGAGGCCCAGAGCCAGCGCACATGGTGGCTCGCGAAGTGGAACAGCCAGTAGCAGAGATCCTGCAGCAGGAAGAGCAGCAAGAGACTCCAGACATTGAGCTCTATGTCAAACAGCCGCCAGCCCCACAGCGCGTCATACAGGTAGGCGATGGCGATGGCCGCCAGGGCATCGCCCCCCTGGTGCATCAGGGCCAGGGCGGCATTGGCGAACAGGTCCCGCCACTGGTAGGTGGCGGTGGGAAAGGCCGCCCCGTGTTTGCGCAGATAGAGCATCTCCCAGCCGACGAAGGCCAGAAAGAGAGGGGAGAGGTAGAGCAGCAGCAGTTGCACATCCATGTGAGACATCCGGTTGGACCAGTTGGGTTCCAGCATACCGAATGGATTTAAAATTTCATTAACATCCTGTCGAAGTCCGCGCGACGGGCAGCCAGATGACCGCTTGCTGCTCAGTGAAGGATCAGGGGAAGGTGGCGAGGTGAGAATAGTGAAGAGGGAGCCCAGGGCTCCCTCTTCTGCTCCTGTTTACAGCACCTGACTCAGGAACTGGCGCAGGCGCGGGGAGGGGGGATTGTCGAAGAAGTCGCTGGGCTTTTCATCCACCAGCAGCTCGCCGCTCTCCATGAAGAGCACGCGATCTGCGACCTCACGGGCAAAGCCCATCTCGTGGGTCACCACCACCATGGTCATGCCCTCTTTGGCCAGGCCCTTCATGACGTCCAGCACCTCCCCCACCATCTCGGGGTCCAGGGCGCTGGTGGGCTCGTCAAACAGCATGATGCGCGGCTGCATGGCGAGCGCCCGGGCGATGGCCACCCGCTGCTGCTGGCCGCCGGAGAGCTGGGAGGGGTAGCTCTGGGCCTTGTTCGACAGCCCCACTTTCAGCAGCAGGGCCTTGGCCCGCTCCTCCGCGTCCTGGCGGGACAACCCTCGCACCTTCTGGGGGGCGAGGCTGATGTTGTCCAGCACGTTCAAGTGGGGGAAGAGGTTGAAGGACTGGAACACCATGCCCACCTCTTCCCGCAGCTTGTTGACGTCACCGGGCTCGGTCAGGCTGATGCCATCGACCTCGATATGGCCGTCGTTGATGGTCTCGAGCTGGTTGAGGGTGCGCAGGAAGGTGGATTTGCCAGAGCCGCTCGGGCCCACTATCACCACCACTTCCCCTTCGGCCACCTGGGTGCTGACGTTCTTGAGGGCGTGCACCTCGGTGCCGTAGAACTTCTCTACACCGCGAGCTTTGATAATGGGATCAGTTGCTTTTCGCATATTTCACCTCCAGACGTCGCCCCAGGAAGGCGCGGGGCGTGCCGGTGATGGCAGCACTTCTCGACACAGGTTGAGCCTTGATAATGGGATCAGTTGCTGCGCGCATATTTCACCTCCAGACGGCGTACCAGGAAGGAGAGAGTGCCGGTGAGCACCAGGTAGAGCAGGGCCACGGTGAACCACACCTCGAACGGGCTGAAGGTGGAGCTGACCACCTCCCGTCCCGCCTTGGTGAGATCCGTGATGGAGATGACCGAGACCAGGGAGGAGTCCTTGATGAGGTTGATGAACTGGCCCGCCAGCGGCGGCAAGACCCGCTTGAACGCCTGGGGCAGGATCACATAGCGCATGGTCTGGGCCGAGGTGAGGCCCAGGCTGCGGCCCGCCTCCATCTGCCCCTTGTGGATGGAGCTGATGCCAGCGCGCACGATTTCGGCCACATAGGCGCCGGTGAAGACGGCCAGCGCCGCCACCCCGGCGGTGAATCTGTCGAGGTTGAGCACTGTGCCGATGAAGAAGTAGACGATGAAGATCTGCACCAGCAGCGGGGTGCCGCGAATGAGCTCCACATAGGTGACCGCCAGGTTGCGCAGGGCGGGATTGGGTGAGAGGCGGGCGAGGCCAGCCAGGGTGCCCAGCAGGATGGCGAAGACGCCAGCCACCAGGGAGAGCTTGACCGTGACCCAGACACCCCAGGCGATGGGGCCGGCGGTCCAGCTCAGTTGCACATCCAGGGTGTCACCGAGGAAGACGGTATCCCCTTCGGCAACCTGGGCGCCTGTGCTGGCGATGGCCTGGCGACGGTTGGGGTCGAGATCGTCTTGCAGGAAGAGCTGCCCCTTCTCTGCGGCAGTGGTGCCGGTCACCACTGTGCCGTCAAATTCTGCGTACTGTTTCTGTTCGGCCTGGTAGGCGATGTATTGGGGAATGCGTTCCCAGCGCCAGGTGTAATCCACCGCCTGCACGGCCTTGTAGATGCCAAAGATGGCGGCCAGCACCATCAGCAGGAAAACGCCGTGCCAGAGCAGCAGGTTGGGCTGTTTTTCCATCTGTCTTGTGATTTTGGGGTTGATCACTGTCACAACCTCTCTTGTCGTTATTGTGTGGGGTCTGCGTGAAGGGGCGGCGAGCCGCCCCTTGAGAGGTTATTTGAGCTGGTTGAGCCAGGCGTTGGATTCAAACCACTTCTTGTAGAGACGGTCGTAGCTGCCGTCGCCCTTGATCTGGCGCAGGTAGTTGTTGAACCAGTTGAGGGTGTCCTGATCCCCCTTGCGGATGGCCCAGGCCAGCGGCTCGAAGGTGAAGGGCTTGTCCAGGTGCACCACGGCGCCGGTGTTCTGGGAGGCGAAGATGGCGTTGTAGGGCAGGTCGTAGACGAAGGCATCCACCTTGCCGTTGATCACTTCCAGCTTGGCGTCGTCCTGGGTTTCAAACTGCAGCAGGGTGGCCTTGGGGATCATGCGCTTGACTGCCTGCTCGCCCGTGGTGCCGAGCTTGACCGCGATCTTGTATTTGGGATCGTTGAGGTCCTGGAAGGACTTGATCTCCCCCGCCTTGTCCTTGCGAAGGACTATGGTCTGGCCCACGACTATGTAGGGATCGGCAAAGTTGACGCGCAGGTTGCGCTGGGGGGTGACCGTCATGCCGCCCATGATGACGTCGAACTTGTCGGTCAGCAGGGCCGGGATGATGCCGTCCCAGGCGGTGTTGACGAACTCCACCTTCACGCCCATCTCCTTGGCGACCATCTTGGCCAGATCCACGTCGAAGCCGATGTACTGGCCCTGCTTGTTGGTCATCTCGAAGGGTTGATAGCCGGCGTCGAAGCCGACCCGCAGCACACCGCGTTCCAGCACGGCATCCAGGGTGGAGCTGGGGGCTGCGCTGGTGGCAGCATTGGCGAGCCCGCACAGCAGCAGGGTAGAGAGAATGAGTTTTTTGATCATAAGTGACGTCTCTGTCGTAAGTGTGTTCGGCCTTGAACCTGCTCCGTGCGACTCCATGGCACAAGAGACTGCTGCATCCGGCAGCAGGCAAGACAGGATTATTGTCTTGATTGAGGCAAAAGCCCCATATGAGATTCTATTCTCCATCCGGTGAGTGAAAAATGTACCAAAATCCGATTGTGTCAGACGACTCAATAGGTTAGTGGCACTTTTTCCTCGCGGCACGGCTCATAAAACCACATGAAAACAACATATCTATCTAAGGGCGCGGGTTCAAGTGCAAAAATAGTTGGCAGGCATTTTGCTGTGTGGTCGGCGGGAAATCTGGGGCCGAACGAACCTGGAGCGTAGGCATCAGGCCGGCTGGCCGAGTGAGAGGGGGCCAGTTGGCTGTCCGGAAAATATTTCTTCACGCCAGAGGGCTCCCTCTGTGTCTTGTCATGGGCTTCCCATATACTCAGCCATCCCCATAGTAAGGTTCGGGAATGGACGCCTCAATTCTGCTCAATCTGGACGTGTTTACCCTGATGTTGATGGCCCTCGGGGGCTACAGCCTGGGGTTCATCACCCTCTCCATCATCTGGTCGACCCACAGGGAGATCCCCGGCCTCGGGCTCTGGTGGTGGTCCAGCCTCTGTGCCCTGGCGGCCCAGTCGCTGTTCTTTATGCAGGCGTTCGCCCCCCATATCGCGGGGATCTGGTTGGCCAACCTGCTCATCACCCTCTGCATAGCACTGATGCCGCTGGCCCTGCAGCGCTTCTTCGGCGAGCCACCGGCCTGGCGGGCCTTCGCGCTCTTCATGCTGGTCTACCTGCTGATCCTCTGCTGGAGCGTGCTGTTCAACGACGAGATGGCGCCCCGGGTGCTGCTGGCCTGCCTGAGCTACATGGTGCTTGGGGCCGTGATCGTGTGGCAGGTGTGGCGCCACGGTTACCCCGCCTATCTGCCCGCCATTCTAGTGTTTACCGTGGTCAACATTTTGCTCTACGGCTTCAACCTGATCCGGATGGGGGCCCTGTTCAGCGGCGAGGTGAGGGTGCTGATGGATCAGCACGTGGTTAATGTGCTGCCCTTCCTCTCCATGCTGATGGGCAACTACCTCTCCACCTTCGGGGTGCTGCTGCTCTGTACCCAGTACCGGGCCCTGGCCCTGCGACGGCAGGCGAGCCAGGATCCCCTGACGGGCCTGCTCAACCGGCGTGGCTTCATGGAGCGCTGTGCACAGGCGCCCAAACAGGGAGCTCTGGTGGTGCTGGATCTCGATGACTTCAAGCAGATCAACGATCGCCACGGTCACGAGGCGGGGGACAGGGTGCTGGCGGCGGTGGGGGCCTATCTGGCCGGTCAGGGGGATCTGGTGGCCAGCCGCTTCGGTGGCGAGGAGTTCGTGCTGCTGCTGCCCGAGGGGGATGCCCCGGCCCAGCAGGCGCGTTGCGAGCAGATCCGCCAGGGCATAGCGACGCTGCCCCTGGACGGCATCCAGGTCACCGCCAGCCTGGGGCTGGTGCCTTATGCCCGGGGCTGGCATCTCGACACCCTGTTCGGGCAGGCGGATCGCGCCCTCTATCAGGCCAAGCGCAGCGGCAAGAACCGGGTCTGCCTGCCGGCCTGAGCTGTCGTGATCAGCCCGGCTCAGTTGCGAGGGTACGTGGCGCCTGGGCTTTGAGCCTGAAGAGGTGCGGCAGCAGGGTCGGGAGGCGGCCTCTTAGTCCGCTTCGGTGGTGAGGATACGCGGCGCCTGGGCTTTGAGCCTGAAGAGGTGCAGCAGCAGGGTCGGGAGGCGGCCTCTTAGCCCGCTTCGGTGGCGAGGGGACGCGGCGCCTGGGCCTTGAGGAAGGGGAGCAGCAGCAGGGCCGAGACCCCGGCCGCCACCGAGATGACCACGAAGAAGCCGTTCCAGTGCCAGATCTCCATCACCTTGGCCAGCGGATACCCCGACAGCGCCGCCCCCATGTAGGCAAACAGGCCGACGAAGCCGGTGGCGGCCCCGGCGCAATCCTTGTGGGAGCACTCGGCGGCCGCCATGCCGATCAGCATCTGGGGGCCGAACACGAAGAAGCCGATGGTGAAGAAGCAGGCCGCCTGCATCACGTAGCTGAAGAAGGGCATCAGCCAGAGCGACCCGACCGAGAGCAGTATCCCCATGGCGAAGATGAGGTTCATCGGGCCCCGGTTGCCGTTGAACAGCTTGTCCGAGCCCCAGCCCGCCACCAGGGCGCCGATAAAGCCCCCCACCTCGAACATCGAGATGGCCGAGTTGGCGCTCATCAGATTGAAGCCGCGCTGCTCCGTCATGTAGAGGTTGCCCCAGTCGTTGATGGCGGTGCGCACCACGTAGACCAGCACATAGCAGCAGGCGAGCAGCCAGATGTAGGGGTTGCCGAGCACGTATTTGTGCAGGATCTGGCGCGGGTCCAGGCCGACATCCTGGGTCTGCTGGGCCATCTCCAGGGCGTCATTTCGCCACTGTCCGACCGTGGGCAGCCCCAGGGTGCTCGGGGTGTCCCGCAGCCGCCAGCACAGCAGCAGCCCGGCCAGTATGGCGATGAGACCGGGCACTATCATGCCGTAGCGCCAGCCGTGCTGCAGGGCTATGGTGCTGACGATAAGCGGGATCAGGGCCCCGCCCACGTTGTGGGCGGTGTTCCAGGCAGACCACCAGAAGCCGCGCTCGGTCCTCGAGTACCAGCTGGTGAGCAGCTTGGAGCAGGGGGGCCAGCCCCAGCCCTGGAAGAAGGCGTTGGCAATCCAGAGTGCCACGAACATCCAGAGGGCCGACGAGAGGCCGAACAGTATGTTGATGGCCCCGGTCGCCATCAGCCCCAGCCCCATGAAGTAACGGGGGTTGGCCCTGTCGCTGATGATGCCTGAGACGAACTTGGAGCAGCCATAGGTGAGGTAGAAGAGGGTCCACATCATGCCGATGTCGGCCTTGTCCAGGATGCCGCTCGCCAGCATGTCCGGCATGGCGAAGTTGAAGCTCTTGCGGGTGAAGTAGAAGACCGCATAGCCCAGGTACATGGTCAGCAGTATGTGGAGGCGCCAATGGCGATAGCAGGCGTCTATCTCCCCCTTGTCCCGCATCGGCGGCGCCAGCTGGCGGCTCTTCATAAAGCTCAGCATGGGACGCCCTGCCTTCTGGATCCTGGATCAGTCATGGGACTCCTCCCGTTTGCGGCTGGGGAGGTTGACAGTCAGCTGGGTTCCCTGGGCGCAGGAGAGGCGCAGCGTGCCCCCCAGCGCCTGCACCCGCTCGCGAATGCCGAGCAGGCCATAGCCCTGGGGCGTCTGCTCGGGCAGGCCGCAGCCGTCGTCGTCCAGTTGCAGCAGCACCCTGTCGGCCTGCTGGCGGGCCAGTATGGTGACGGCGCTGGCATTGGCATGCTTGACCACGTTGTTGAGCCCCTCCTGACAGACCCGGAACAGGGTGACCCGCTGGGCGTCCGAGAGCGCCTCATCCACGAGCCCCCACTCCAGGCGGGTGACGATGCCGCGCCGCTCCAGCTCCAGCTCCCGCAGCAGGCCGCGCACCGCCTGCTCCAGACTCATGTCGTCGAGCTGGCGCGGGCGCAGGCGACCGAGCAGGCCGCGCACCGCATCGTAGATCCCGAGCGACAGCGTCTCGATAAGGGCGCTGCTCTGGCCGACATTGGGGTTATCCGGCGCGAGGCGGCGCACTATGCCTGCCTGGGTGCGGATGGCGGTGATGGTCTGGCCTATGTCGTCGTGCAGCTCCCTGGCCACCTCCTTGCGGATGCTCTCCTCGGTCTCCAGCAGCCGCTCGGTGAGCTGGCGGTTGTGGGCGAGCTGGCGGGTCAGCGCCTGGTTGAGCTCGCGCTGGCGCTGGATGCCGGCCCCCAGCAGCAGGCCGGTCAGGCTCTGGGCCAGCAGGGAGAGCAGCAGATCCAGGGGATGTTCGTGCCAGGCCTGGCCCGCCATCAGGGCCACCGTATTCATCAGGGTGGCGAGCAGGGCCCCCTGCCAGCCGTAGCGCCAGGCCATGGCCATGATGGGAATGGCGAGGCAGAAGGGGGTGAAGCGCACCAGGGAGTCCGGCAGGCCGAGCTGCAGCCCCAGGCTCAGCACGAACAGCAGCAGGTACCAGATGAGGTGGCGAAAGCGCCAGTCCACCGGCTGATCGATGAGGGCAGGACCGAGCGGCACCCAGGTGGCGCGGGTCAGATAGTGCCAGATCAGCATGCAGGTGGAGGTGAGGGTGAGGCCGCCGGTCAGGGTGAGCAGCAGGGCGGTGAGGCCATCTTCCCCCGCCAGATGCCAGAGCAGGGATTGCAGGGCCGCCGCCACAGTGACGGTGGCGAGCAGCACCAGCAGTTGCTGCCAGTCGTCACGAATGCGCTGGCGGCGGGCGATGAGCAGCGGCAGCAGGGTGAGCAGGCTGCCGGCCAGGATGAGGGGCCACAGGGGCATGCCCACCTCCCCATCGAGCCAGTGCAGCAGCAGGGCCTCACACAGCAGCAGGGGCGGCCAGTAGGAGAGGGGGCTCTGCAGCAGCAGGCCCAGACGCAGCCCGAAGGGGAACAGCAGCACCGCCAGCACCGGGCTCTCCACAAGGTGCAGCCCTATGCTCCAGAGGCAGAACCAGCCGGCGGTGAAGATGAAGCAGGCCGCCAGGGCGATGGCGACATAGCTGGCAAACCGAGAGATCACCAGCTGTCCAGCATGCGGTGGGCCAGCTCCACGTTGTTGTTGACGTTGAGCTTGTCCATCAGGTTGGCGCGGTGCACGTGCACCGTCTTGGGGGAGAGGCCGAGACGCTCGGCGATGGCCTTCACCTCCATGCCGCCGGCCAGCAGCTGGGCTACCTCCCGCTCCCGGTTGGTGAGGGGATCCCTGTGGCTGCTGGCGAGCTTGTGGGCGATGTCCGGGGTGAGGTAACAGCCCCCCTGGGCGGCGGTGCGCACCGCAGCGATCAGCTCCTCCGGGCTGCAGCGCTTGGAGAGAAACCCCTTGGCGCCGGCCTGCAGGGCCTGCTCGATGAGGGCCGGGCTGTCGTGCACCGACAGCATCACCACGGCGAGGCCGGCGGGCAGCTGCCTGAGCAGGTCCAGCCCGGATTGATCCGGCATGGAGATGTCGCACACGCACAGCTGGACGCCGCTGCCCGGCAAGCCGGCGAGGGCGTCGGCGGCGCTGCCAAATTCGGCGATGACCCGCAGATCGGGCTCGAGATTGAGCAACTGGGCAAAGCCGGAGCGGACTATCTGGTGATCGTCGATGAGGGCAATTTTTATCATGATGTCAGCCTGAAATCTGCGGCCAGGGCGCTGGCGCGGCCAACAAGATACTCCCGCTCGCCTTCTTGCTCAAGGGGAGGAGAGCCCCGGAGCTGGGGATGCGGCGATGGGTGCTTCACCTGAGTGCGGGATTCAGGGCGGCAATATAAGGAGAGGCACGCCCTGCTCGCCTGGGCGGCAGAGCGTGCCCGGCCCGGTCAGCGGTGCAGCTCGCCCGCGCGCTCCGGCTGATAGACCACCTCCAGTATCTCCACCTGTATGGTGCGCCCGGCCGGGCCCGGCCAGGCGATGCTGTCACCCACCTTCAAGCCAAGCAGGGCGCTGCCGACCGGTGCCAGCACGGAGATCTTCGACTCGTCCCCCTGCACGTCCTTCGGGTAGACCAGGGTCAGGCAGAAGTCGTTGCCGCTGTTCTGCATCTTGAAGCGCACCGTGCTGTTCATGGTGACCACGTCCGGCGGCATATCGGCGGGGTCGCGGATCTCGGCGCGGTTCAGCTCCTCCTGCAGGGCCAGGTGTTGCGGGTGGTTGCCGAGCAGTTGCTCGATGCGATCCAGATCCAGGTTGGAGATGACGAGATGAGGCTGTTGCATTGGGTATTCCTTATCAATGGCTGAAAGGACCAGGATGACGGACAAGCTGGTCGAAAAAGGGTTCGGATTGTGAGAATAGATCGCAAGCGCGATGCCCCCGAGCGACTCGCTGTCAGGGGCGAGGGCGGGGGCTCAACGGGGTGTGAGCAGACTGGAAAAAATCATGAGCGCTTTCATGGGGATACCATAACCATTCTGAATGGCTTTGGCAAATGTCCGGCCCAGTGTCAGGGCGCCTGATAATCGTACTGCTTGAGGATGTGCGCCAGGCTGCCATCCTCGCGCATCCCCTCGATCGCCTTGCGCCAGCGCAGCGCCTCGGCCGCAGGAAACCGCGGGCTGGCGGCCAGATAGAGGGCGCTCTCTTGCAGGGTGTCACCGCGCACCAGATCTCCCAGGGGCAAGCCGGCCCGCTGCTGGTTGTAGCGGGCCGTGTTCCAGGCCACGGCCCAACCCTGGATGCGGCCCAGCGCCAGCTTGCTGGCATTGTTGACCTCCTCGGTGACCAGCTCCCGGGTCACCCCCTTCAGGGGTTGGATCAGGCTCTGACCATGAGAACCACGCATCGCCCCCAGGGTCAGGCCGGTCAGTGCCTTGGCCGAGAGGGGGGCCGGGTGGTGCTGACGGTGGCTGACCAGCACGAAGGCCTCCTCCAGCAGGGGGGCAATCCAGAGGAACAGGGGTTCGCGCTGGGGATTTCGGGCCGGTGGCAGCAGCAGGACGTCCGCCCGGTGGCGGGTCTGGCTGAGGGCGCGGGCCAGCGGCATCAGCTCTATCTCCAGGGGCTCCCCGAGGCGGCGGGCCGCCTCCTCCAGCACCTCGATGGCCATGCCGCTCGGGGCCCCCTGCTGGGAGCGAATGACATAGGGGGGAATGTCTGCGGCCAGGACCACCACGGCGTGGGCGCCGGGGCCCGGGAAGAGGAGGGCGCAGCAGAATAGAAGCAGTAGGGGAAGGCGCATAGGAGACCGGGTCAGGGATGAGTACACAGAGTGTAACATCCCGTTACCCCAAGTCAGCCAACCCATCGGGGGGAGCGGGCCGTCAGTCGAAGAAGTCCCGCAGATCCAGGGTCTGGTAGCCGCCCAGCTGCTGCCAGGGCAACTGCCTTGGCAGGGGTTTGAGGGTCACCTCCATCCGGTAGCTGCGATAGCCGTCCAGGCTCGCGGACTCCACCACCAGGGGCAACTGCCATTGTCTAGACCAGAGGATGCGGGTGCGTTGCCTGCCCTCGCGTTTTTCGTACCAGCGGGCCTGCTCGGGGGCCGCGTCGTCGAGGGGGGTCATGCCTTGCAGCAAGGCCGGATCCACCAGGTGGCGAAGCTTGTCCCAGTGGGGGGTGAAGGCCACCTGGCCATACTCCTCCGGCGGCACCTCCACCAGCTGGTTGTGCCAGCTGTCGGCGTAGCGCAGTTGCAGCTCCCCCTGTGCGTCGCGGGTCACCCAGCGCGCCGCCATCTGGTGGGTGAAGTGCTTGTGGCCCGGGGTGGCATCGTGGCTGGCGTGGTAGGCGCGGGCGAGCGGCAGGGGGATGAGCCGCTGGCTCCACACCTGGTTGCCGACCCGGATCCATTTCTCCTGCCAGTGGTTCTCCCGGGCTATGCCGTCGCTGCTGGTGATCCTGTCCTGATAGCGGATGCGGGCGGCCAGATCGGGCGCCTCGTCGGCCAGCAGGGGGAAGCAGAGGCTGCTGCCAAGGAGCCATAACGGAAGTAACAGTCGCATCATGGGTGATCGCTCGAAAGAAGGGGCCCGGCGTGACACCGGGCCCGCTTTCTTACAGGCCGAGCGCCTCCCTGAGCTTGCCAAACACCAGGGTGTTGTCGAGGGTGCCCTTGAAGCGGCCGCTGCCGGCGCCGCCCGCGAACAGCATCACATCACCGCCGCCGTGGGTCTCCGAGCCCAGCTTGACCCCGGTCTCCTGCAGGTAGTCGTCCCCCATCACCTCGTTGCTGGTGAGGGTGGGGCGCTGGTCCGCGCGGTTCGGGCCGTTGCCGAACACCAGGGTAGTGAAGGGCTTGCCATCCACGTCGTTCTGGGTCGAGCCGTCGCCGTTTTTCACCAGATCCAGCACAGGGTTGCCCTTGGCGGAGTAACCGTTGATGGTCATGGTGTGGTCGTGATCGGCGGTGACCACGATCAGGGTATCGGTCAGGTCCACCTTGCCCAGCGCCGTCTTGACCGCCTCGTCCAGCGCCACCGCATCGGTCAGCGACCGTTTGGCATTGGTGGCGTGCAGGGCGTGGTCGATGCGGCCCCCTTCAACCATCAGGAAGTAACCCTGGCTGTTCTGGCTCAAGAGATCGATCGCCTTGGCGGTCATCTCGGAGAGGGACGGCTGGGTGTTGGCCGCTCCCTTGGCGACACGGTCCAGCTCGTAGTCGAGGTGGGACTTGGCACTGAACAGACCCAGCACCTTGCCGCTCTCTACCTTGGCGAGATCGCTCTGGGTGGTGACGTACTGATAGCCCTGGGCACCGAGCTCGGCGGTGAGATCCCGGCCATCGGCCCGGCCCCCCTTGTTGCTGGCGCTGTAGGGGGTCCAGTGATTGGCGCCGCCCCCCATCAGCACGTCCACCCCGTCCCCGAGCGCGGCGTTGAAGCCGGCGCCGCCCGGTACCGCCTGCTCGGCGATGGCGTAGGCCGCATCCCGGTGGCAGATGTGGGAGTAGGTGGCCGCCGGGGTGGCATGGGTCAGCTCGGTGGTGGTGACGGCCCCCACCGACTTGCCCGCCGCCTTGGCCAGCTCGAGTATGGTCGGCACCGGGGTGCCGTTGTCGCCGGTGCAGTTGTTGATGCCCTTGTTGCCGTTGGCATCCTTGGACGGCGCCACGGCCCTGGTGTCGCTGCTCATGGCGATCACCTCGTTGTTCATCTTGACCCCGGTGGTGTAGGCCGCCATGGAGGGGGCCGAGTCCGTGGTCTGGGCGTCGTGGGAGAAGGTCTTGATGCGGGCGCTGCGTGGCAGCTTCATCATCTCGAGATCACCCTCTTCCCCCACCTTGTAGAGGCGGGTGGCGGTGAGCACTGTGGGGCCCATGCCGTCGCCGATAAAGAGGATGACGTTCTTGGCGTCGGCGGCCTGGGCCTGGGAGAGGCCGCCGAGGGCGGCGAACAGGGCGGTGCACACCAGGGTCTTGTTCATGGTTTTTCTCACGGGAATGATCCTCACAGCTTGGCCGCAGCCTTGACCTTGCCGAACACGGCGGTGTTATCGAGTGAGCCGTGGAAGCTGTCAGCTCCCTGGCCTATGGCACCGAGGAAGACGTCGGTGCCGCCGTGGGTCTCGTTGCCTATCTCGCCCACCTTGACCACCACCTCCTGGTGATAGTCGTCGGCGGAGACGGTGGCATCGTCGAGCGGCGCCACGCTGCTGCGCGGGCCATCCACCCGGTTGTAGCCGTTGCCAAAGCCGATGATGGTGTAGGGCATGCCGTCGCTGTCCTTGCTCGGCTCGCCGGTCTCATAGTTCTTCACCAGCCCGAGCACCCCGGGGTTGCCGGCCGTGGTCTTGCCGGTGCGCTTGGCGTAGCCGTTCAGCACCAGCGTATGGTCATGGTCGGCGGTGACCACGATCAGGGTGTTCTTCAGCTCGGGGTCGGTTTTCTTCACCTCGTCCAGGGTGGCCTTGATGGCGTCGTCGAAGGCCAGGGTGTCCTGCAGGGCGCGCTTGGCGTTGGTGTCGTGCAGGGCGTGATCGATGCGGCCCCCCTCCACCATCAGGAAGTAGCCCTTCTCCTTGTCCTTGAGCTGCTTGATGGCGGCCAGGGTCATCTGGGCCAGCGACGGCTCGCTGGCGGGCCTGTCGAGGTCATATTTCATGTGGCTGGCGCCAAACAGCCCCAGCAGCGGCTTGCCCGCCTCGGCCTGGTTCAGCTCGTCCAGGGTGCTGGCAAACTGGTAGCCCTTGGCCTGCATCTCGTCGATGAGGTTGCGGCCATCTTCTCGCTTGCCCTTGTCGGCTTTTGGCAGGAAGAAGCTGCTGCCGCCACCGAGCACCACGTCCAGCCCCTCTTTCAGGGCCGTGTTGTAGCCAGCGCCGCCCGGTACCAGCTGGGCGGCGATGTCGGCTTCCAGATCCCGGTTGCAGATGTGGGCATAGGTGGCAGCCGGGGTGGCGTGGGTCACCCGGGTGCTGGTGACCACGCCGGTGCCGCGGCCGTCGGCCTTGGCCAGCTCCAGCAGGGTGGTGACCGGCTTGCCGGCGCTCATGCTGCAGTCGCTCTCATAGGTAGCGTCGCTGTCCATGCTGATGACGCCGTTGTTGCTCTTGACCCCCGTCATGTAGGCCGCCATGGAGGGGGCCGAGTCGGTGACCTGGGCGTCGTGGGAGAAGGTCTTGATGAAGGCCGTTTCCGGCAGGGTGTCTATGGTGAGGCTGCCCTCTTCCCCCACGCCGTAGATGCGGGCGGCGGTCAGGGTGTTGAGGCCCATGCCGTCGCCGAGGAAGAAGATGACGTTTTTGGCGCTGGGCTCCGGGGTGCTGCTGTCGTTGTTGGAGTTGCAGCCGGCGACCAGGGTGGCGCCTATCATCACTGCAAGTCCTGCCATGTTTCTCATTGGGGTTCGCTCCTTGTAAAACCTGAGCGCAGCCTAGAGGGGGCAGATGACACTTTTAGTGAGTCTGGATGACAATACGGTGAAGGTGCCAGGTAAATGTTATGTTGTATCAATGAGTTATTGATTACTGTCTGGCCTTTGGCCCCGGGCGGTCGTGGTGACACCGGCGCCGCTGCCGTGCACGCCCGTTGCCATAATGGCCTGTCAAATCGGGGCCACAGCAGGTAAAATGCGCCCCCTTGCGATGAGTGCCAGCGGTCTGGCGCATCACCAGGCGCCCGCAGCCCCCGGCGGGAGCCCGCATCCCCAATGAGAGAGTAACGGATATGTCCATCAACTGGTTCCCCGGCCACATGCACAAGGCCCGCAAAGAAATTGCCGAGGTCATGCCCCAGGTCGATGTCATCATCGAGATGCTCGATGCCCGCATCCCCTTCTCCAGCGAGAATCCCCTGGTGCCCGAGCTGCGTGGGGATACTCCCGTCATCAAGGTGCTGAACAAGGCGGATCTCGCCGATCCGGCGATCACCGAGCTGTGGGTGGCGCACATGGAACAAGAGAAGGGGATCAAGGCGTTGCCCCTGACCCAGCAGGAGCCGGAGAAGATCAAGGCGCTGCTGACCCTGTGCCACGAGATGCTGCCGGAGCGCAACTTTGACCTGCGAGGGGTGCGGGCCATGATCATGGGCATCCCCAACGTGGGCAAGTCCACCCTGATCAACACCCTGGCGGGGCGCATCATAGCCCGCACCGGCAACGAGGCGGGGGTGACCAAGTCCCAGCAGCGGATCAAGCTGGACAACAACGTCATCCTGACCGATACCCCGGGTTTCCTCTGGCCCAAGCTCAACCCGCCCTCCTGCGGCTACCGGCTGGCCATCACAGCGGCCATCAAGGACACCGTCTTCGACTACGCCGACATCGCCATGTTCGCCGCCGATTACTTCATCAAGGCCTACCCGGAGCGGATCAAGGCGCGCTACCAGATTAGCGATCTGCCCGAGACCGAGATCGAGTTGCTGGAGCTCATCGCCCGCCAGCGCGCCTTCATGCGCAAGGGCGGCCTGGCGGATCTGCACAAGGCCTCCGAGATCCTGGTCAACGAGTTCCGATCCGGCATGCTGGGGCGCATCTCCCTGGAGACCCCGGAGATGGTGAGCGCCGAGATCGTGCTGGCGGCCGAGGAGGCGGAGCAGAAGGCCAAGGAGAAGGCGGAGCGGGAAGAGGAGCGCCAGGCGCGGGCCCGTCGCAAGTACGCCAGAAAGCGTCAGAAATAACCGCTATTGTGGCAGGAATAACGAAGAGGCGACCCCGGGGTCGCCTCTTCTGTTATGGCTTTTATGGTCAGGGACGAGGCAAGGAAAAAGTAGCCGAAACGATGGCGCGCCCATAGCGCAAGGGAGCAGCCCCGCTTTACCTTGATGCCGCCGCTAACAGAGGGATGAAGATCCCCATCCGGCCCTATCCCTTCCAGTCCAAGGCCCGTTTGGTCAGTGGGTTCATCCTGCTGACGGGCAGGGGGTGCAGGGGGCAGCACCAGGGCGCAAGGCCTGTGCGAAGCAAACCTGGCTGCGGTTCGTTCAGCGCCGATTGACAATGGCTTTGGCGGTGGCATGATGCGCTCGCATTTTGACTCTCCCCACGGTTTTATCCATGACCACATACTCCCGGCCAGTGCTGTTATTGCTCTGTGGCCTGCTGCTGTTGACCCTGGCCATCGCAGTGTTGAATACCCTGGTGCCGCTCTGGCTCGCCCATGACCAGCTGCCGACCTGGCAGGTGGGCATGGTCGGCTCCGCCTATTTTTGCGGCAACCTGCTGGGGACCCTGCTGGCGGGGGTGCTGATCAAACGCGCCGGGTTCAACCGCAGCTACTACCTGGCGTCTCTGATCTTTGCCGCAGGCTGTGTGGGCCTAGGAGTCACCCTGGGGTTCTGGAGCTGGCTCGCCTGGCGCTTCATCGCCGGCATCGGCTGCGCCATGATCTGGGTGGTGGTGGAGAGTGCGCTGATGTGCAGCGGCAACGCGCGCAACCGGGGGCGCCTGCTCGCCGCCTACATGATGGTCTATTACCTGGGGACTGTGCTCGGGCAACTGCTGGTCAGCACGCTGCCGACCGCGCTGATGGACGTGTTGCCCTGGGTGACTGGCCTGGTATTGGCCGCTATCTTGCCGCTGCTGTTTACCCGCATTGTCAGCGAGCAGGGGGAGCCGCAGGGGGCAACCCGGGTGTGGCCCATGCTGCGCCTGCGTCAGGCGCGCCTCGGGGTCAATGGCTGCGTCATCTCCGGCATCGTATTGGGGTCGCTCTATGGCCTGATGCCGCTCTACCTGAACCACCAGGGGGTGAGTGATGCCGGTATCGGCTACTGGATGGCGGTGATGGTGAGCGCTGGCATCCTGGGGCAGTGGCCCGCCGGCCGTCTGGCAGACAGGTTCGGTCGTTTGCCGGTACTGCGGCTGCAGGTGCTGGTGGTCATCCTGGGCGCCTTGGCGATGCTCGGCAACCTGGCGATGGGGCCGGCGCTCTTCATCCTGGGCGCCGCCGGTTTTACCCTCTATCCGGTGGCCATGGCCTGGGCCTGCGAGAGGGTCGAGCAGCATCAGCTGGTGGCGATGAATCAGGCGCTGCTGCTGAGCTACACCATAGGCAGCCTGCTCGGCCCGGCCTATACCGCGCTCTTGATGCAGCACTACTCGGATAAGCTGCTGTTTATCATGATTGCCAGCGTCTCCTTCATCTATCTGCTGATGCTGCTGCGCCCCATGGGTGAGCATCCGACGCCGGTGGCCCATGCCTGATGGCTGTGTCTGATGGCGAGTGTCTGATGGGAAGAGGCGCCGAGAGCCAGGCATGATGCCCTGTGCTGTCTATGGTGACAGGGGCAGCAAAAGGCAGCTGTGCCCTATACAACAAGGCGGCCCCTGGGCCGCCTTGTTGTTATCAGGGGCTGGGGAGGGAGAAAGGGGCGCTAGCCATGGCGCTTTTTCGCCTCTTCGAACAGGGACAGGTGGAGGGGGATCAACTGTCGCCAGTCGCGCCGATAGCCGCCTCCCGGTACGGCGGCAATGGGCAGGCCGTGGCTTATCGCGCAGTCAAACACCATGGCGTCCCGCTGGCGCACCCCGGCGTCGCTCAGGGAGAGATAGCCGAGCTCGTCGGCCTGGTGCACGTCGACCCCGGCCTGATAGAGGATGAGGTCGGGGCGGTAGAGGCGCAGCGCCAGAGAGAGCGCCTGGGCCAGGGTCTCGAGGTAGGCGTCGTCCTTCATACCGCTTGGCAGGGCAAAGTCCAGATGGGAGGCGGGCTTGTGGTGGGGGAAGTTGTGCTCGCCATGCAGGGAGAGGGTGATGATCTCCCGGCTCCCCGTGCACAGGGCGGCGCTGCCATCCCCTTGGTGGACATCGAGATCCACGATGAGCACCTGCTCACAGCGCCCCTCGTCGAGGCAGGCCCGGGCTGCGATCACCAGATCGTTGAACAGGCAGAAGCCGCTGCCAAAGTCCCTGTGGGCGTGATGATAGCCGCCGGAGATCTGCAGGCCGCAGCCCTGCTCGAGGGCGTGGCGGCTGGCGGCCAGGGTGGCCCCGACCGAGCGCAGGGTGCGCTCCATCAGCATGGGTGACCAGGGAAAGCCGAGCCGGCGGATGGCGCCGTCATCCAGGGTGCCGGCAAGGGCCGCTTCCACATAACCGGCGTCGTGCACTCTTTTGATCTGCTCAGGCGTGGCGGGCGCGGCCTCTGCCAGCGGATAGCCCAGTGCTGCCAGGTGCTGGTAGAGCGCCTGATACTTGGCCAGGGGAAAGCGGTGCCGCTCGGGCAGTGTCAGGGAGGAGTAATAGGGGTAGTAGAAGATGCGCAGGGACATGGCAATAGGCCCGAACTGATATGAAAAAGGGGAGCCAGGCTCCCCTCTATGCATAAAGCGACGCGCTGCGCCCTTATTGCTGCTGGATAACCCAGATCTGGAAGGCTTTGCGGGTTTCCGCATCGGCCTTGTTGTACCAGTTTTGCAGCTGGGTCAGGGCTTCCGGATTGCTCTGGGCCTTGCTCGGCGCCACTTCCACCGGTGCGCTGGCGGCGGCCATCACGGCAGCGGTGGAGACGGCAACGGTCGCTGGCTGGTTGAAGGCCTTGCCCATCTTGATCAGCTCCTGCTGATAGTCGCGGGTCAGCTGGAAGCCACCCACTTTCGGCATGACGAACTGCTCGCTGGCCAGAACCTGACCGCTGACCTTGTCCTTGAGCACGACTTTCTGCTCTTTGACAAATTGCTGGGCTTCAGACTCGTTACGGGGCTTCTTGAAATCCAGCACCAGGGTCTGGTTGTCACCGGCGGTGAAGTTGATCACCAGGGGCTCGGCGGTCACCAGTTTGATTTCGCTGCGGCTGGAGTAGTTGCCTTCGAAGGCCACCACTACCTGGTGCTTGCCGGCACTGATGGGGAAGCTGCTGGTCTTGTCCAGCAGTTTGGGATTGATGGATTCGCCATCGAGCAGCTGCATCACGTAGGGATTCTGTATTTCCAGTTGGCTATCAGCCAGGGCGCTACCTGCCCACAACAGACCAGCCAGAGCCGGCACCAGAACAGTCAGTTTCATTTCATCTCCTTGAACAGTCAGGCGATTGCCCACTGAAAAATAGGGGCTCATTTTTACAGGTTTGCCCCACAGCAGCAATAGCGGTTTATGGCGCCGCCCGGCAGCAGCTTGATGATGCATCTGTCAAATCAACCCGGCGTGTTTCATTCGATGCGTCGGGTGAAGGGGGGGAGGGCGTCCAGCAACCCCTTGCCGTAGCGCTTGGTAAGAAGGCGCCGGTCGAGAATGGTTACCCGGCCCCGATCGGCCTCCTTGCGGATCAGGCGGCCACAGGCCTGGATGAGCTTGCGGGACGCCTCCGGTACCGTCAACTGCAGGAAGGGGTTGCCGCCGCGTTTTTCGACCCACTCGGCGGTCGCCTCCTCCACCGGGGAGTTCGGCACCGCGAAGGGGAGCTTGGTGATCACCAGGTTGGTGAGGTAGTGACCGGGGAGATCCAGCCCTTCCGAGAAGCTGCCGGTGCCAAACAGGATGCTGGCCTGACCGCCGTCGCATTTCTGTTTGTGCAAGGTCAGCAGGGCGTTGCGGGACGCTTCCCCCTGCACCAGCAGGGAGAGCCCCTTGGCCCGCAGGCCCACCGCCACCTCGTTCATCTGGCGGTAGGAGGAGAAGAGCACCAGGCTCGCCTCCTTGCCCGCCAGCAGCCGGGGCAGGGTATCGACCAGCTCCTGGGTAAAGCCGGGTGCGCTCGGTTCATGGGCCATCTTGGGCAGATAGAGCTCGGCCTTGTGGTACTCGAAAGGAGAGCGCAGGCGCAGGTAGCGAGTGCCGTCGTGCTCCTTGAGTCCCACCTGGTGGCGGAAATAGCTGAAGGAGGAGAGGGCGGTGAGGGTGGCCGAGACCAGCACGGCGCCCAGACAGCGGGACCAGAGCCACTCTTCCAGCAGATAACCCACCTCTATGGGAGAGGCGTGCAGCCAGATGTCCCCGTCCTCGCTCCTGGCCATCCAGCGGGCCAGCGGTGTCTTGCCAGTGGGCACGTGACGGCTCAGCATCTCCCACAGGGCGCAGAAGCTCTCCAGCCGCTGCAGGTGAAAACCGCTCTCCGCCAGCAGAGGCTCGGCCTCCTTGCGACGGATTTCGCCGTCCTTGAGCGCCTCGCCGATGGCGCCCTGCATCCTGTCCAGCGCCCGCAGCGCCTTCTTGCTCGCCTCCTTCAGGTTCTCCGCCAGCATGGGCAGGGGATCGGGCAGGACCCCTTCGGCAAATCTGTGGTGCTGCTCTGAGCCAAATAGGTGATCGTTGCCAGCGAGCCACTGCTCCAGCGCCTTGAGATCCGGCTGCAAGGAGGCCAGGGCATCCTGCAGCTTGAGCTGGGGGTCGAGCAAGCTCTCCTTGTTCAGCGCCCTGGCCAGCTTGCCAGCGCTTTGCACCAGCTTTTCCAGCCAGCGGCGGGATCCCTTGATGCTGGCAGAGGCTGCGCCGTGATCCCGGGCTATGGTCGGCAGGTGATGGGCCTCATCCAGCACATAGATACACTCGTCCGGTGGCGGCAGTATGATGCCGCCGCCCATGGTGAGGTCGGAGAGCAGCAGGGCATGGTTGACCACCAGCACATCGGCGGCGTCCATGTCGTTCCTGGCACGGTGGAAGGGGCAGTGCTGATGATGGCTGAGCGCCTTGTTGCAACTGTGGCGATCGGCGGCGATGCGATCCCAGCAAGTGTCCGGGATGGGCTTGGGCCAGTTGTCCCTGTCCCCGTCCCACTTCCCCTCGGTATAGGCCTGCCACAGCGCCTGATAGCGCTCCTTGTCAGAATCTGACGGCTTGTGCTTGCTCAAGCTCCCGAAATCGAGTTCGAAATTGGCCATATCGGCGCCACTTGCCGCTTGTTCAAGCAGATGTTCGCAGCAGTAACGCTGACGCCCCTTGACCAGCATGAAGCGAAACGGCAGCTCGCTGTGGCGATGGTAGAACGGCAGGTCCTTGTGGATCAGCTGCTCCTGCAGGGCGACGGTGGCGGTGGAGATCACCAGCTTCTTCTGGGTGAGCCGCGCCACCGGGATGGCGCCCTGGGCATAGGAGAGGGACTTGCCGATGCCGGTGCCCGCCTCGGCCACCAGGATGCGGCGACTCTTCTCATACTCTCCGGTGAGTGTCTTGGCGATTTCGGCCACCAGAAAATTCTGCTCCTTGCGCGGCACAAAACCGGGTAAACCATCGGCAATCTGTCGATAGGTATTGCGAATGGTGGCTTTGAGGCGAGTGGATAGCATGAATGGGGCGTGACCGTGTCTGGGATGAATGGTCACAGGATACCCGCAACAGGCGGCCGGGGTCGAGGCAAGGCGAGGCAGGGGTTGCGGGCCGGGATCCGCACTTATGTCATGGGGCTGATTTTGCGTGCAATAAACCACCAAAAAAAGGTTGTTCAGGCAGCAAGTATCGCTGTAAACGTTTTCCCTGGGAGGGCAAACAATATGGGATTCAGCTCACAATTTTTTCCCTATGACTATGGTTTTCTCAAAAAGTTCCAAGTTTTTTCGTTGCGGATCGTAAAACCCGGTGATAGTCTCGGCGGCATAGTGATGCAAAGAACATCGCTAACACAGGGAATAACAAGGACTTAGTGTTTAATTACAGTAGGCATTGGAAACAACTATGAAAAAGACAATTCTGGCTATTGCTATCCCGGCTCTGTTCGCATCTGCCGCTAACGCCGCAGTCGTTTATGACAAAGACGGCACCTCCTTTGATATCTACGGCCGTGTTCAGGCCAACATGTACGGTGAGCACGACGACACCGACGCTGAGCTGGTCGGTTCTTCCCGTCTGGGCTGGTCCGGTAAAGTTGCGCTGAACAACACCTGGTCCGGTATCGCCAAGACCGAGTGGCAAGTCTCTGCCGAAAACTCTGCCAACAAGTTTGACTCCCGTCACATCTACGTTGGTTTCGATGGCACCCAGTACGGCAAGATCATCTTCGGCCAGACCGACACCGCGTTCTACGACGTGCTGGAGCCGACCGATATCTTCAACGAATGGGGTGACGTAGGTAACTTCTACGACGGTCGTCAAGAAGGCCAGATCATCTACTCCAACACCTACGGTGGCTTCAAGGGCAAACTGTCCTATCAGACCAACGATGACAAAGCCGTCAAGGTTACTGACATCGGTCAAGGCATCAAAGAGACCGAGGTTTATGGTCCGAACGCTAAACGTAACTACGGTTACGCCGCTGCAGCCGGCTATGACTTCGACTTCGGTCTGGGCCTGAACGCTGGTTACGCTTACTCCGACCTGGAAAGCACCGCTTCCAGCGCTTCTGGCGACAAGAAAGAGTGGGCCCTGGGCGCACACTACGCCATCAACGGTTTCTACTTCGCTGGTATGTACACCCAGGGTGACCTGAGCTACGACAACACCACCCAAGGTAGCAACAAGGACAAGGGTCGTGGCTACGAGCTGGCTGCTTCCTACAACGTAGACGCCTGGACCTTCCTGGCTGGCTACAACTTTGCCGAAGGCAAGGTTCTGTCCAACTCTGCCGGTTCTTCCTACGAAGACATCGTTGACGAAACCCTGCTGGGTGTTCAGTACAACTTTACTTCCAAGTTCAAGGCTTACACCGAGTACAAGATCCAGGGTATCAACGACAAGGATGACGAAGTCACTGTTGCCCTGCAATACAACTTCTAATCCAGTCTTAGTACGGATTTAGTTGATAAACGGCCAAGCTTGCTTGGCCGTTTTGTTTTATCTGTCTTTCACCTCTTTCAGTTCCCCGCCGTTTGGCCCTGCGCCAGGTCACGTTGTCTCTTTTCCGCCCTTGGCTCCTTGGTCGTAAATCGCTAGATTATTCAATTCGTTGAAAGATGGTCAGCCGACAGGGAAGGATGCGTGTGATCGATTTCAGTCACCCCGAGTGGCGAGCGCTGGCTCAGCAATTGCTGGACGAGGCGCCCCAGGTTATCCGCGGTCGCCAATGGCAGCCCCTCATCGGCATGCTCAGGGACAATCAGTTGCTGCTTCCCCTTGGCAATCACCGCTATGAGCTGACCCCGGCTGGACGGCGCTATCTCACCCGTGAGCTGATGCTGGCCGAGCTGGCCTGTGCCCCCCCCGAGCCCGAGGAGTGGCTCCATGCTCAGGGTTGGCAACTGGGGGAGCGGGTCAACGAACGGGTGCTGGCGGCGCTCTATCGCAAGGGGGAGGCGAGCTTCAGTCCGGTTGAGCAGATCAACTTCGAAGACAAGGGGATACGGCTGTGCAGCGATCTGCCGCTGCGGCTGCGGGCCGCCCGCCCGTTCAGCCTGTTCTTCAGCGGTGGCACCCTGCTCGATGCGGCCCCCTGGTTGCGCACCCTGGGAGAGGTGGCGCTACCCGCCCGCACCCTGGCGGGTCTTGGCAAGATCCTGTGGGGGGAGGGGGAGATCCAGCGGGTGATCAGCACAGATTCCGTTGGCGTCTTCGCCGAGCTGAGTCTCCCGGATGATGCCTTGCTGGTCTGGCTGCCCGCCCAGGATCCCGGTGCCCTGCAACCCCTGATTGCCGCCTTGCCTCCCCAGACCCTCTGGAGCCACCTCACAGCATTGGACCCGGCCGGTGTCGACAGGGTCCTGGTATTGGCCCAGCGGCTGGGGCGCCCGGCCAGCTGGTGGCTGCCCCGGGAGCTGGCCCCCATCAAGGAGGCCTATGCCGCCCCTCTGCAGGATGCTCGTCCCTGGGAGCCGAGCCGGATCCCCCGTCCATTGCGGGCCTTGTGCAGCGATCTGGTGGAGTCCAACCGTGGCCTGTCGGCCGAAGTATGTGCCCTGGCATCGGGCTGGCATGCCATCGGCTGACGAGGCCGTCATCCCCCTTGAGAAAGCGGTTTTCCCCTATGGAAGGCAGTGGTATAAAGAGTTGACGGAGCGCTCGCCAAAGGGGCGCTTTTGTTTGCCAACCTACTTTGCCAGCCAACGAACTCAACGGAATACAGGGAATACCATGTTTGAAAAGGTTGTTGCCGCCCCAGCGGATCCGATCCTGGGCCTGACCGAAGCCTTCCGTGCCGACTCTCGCAGCCACAAGATCAATCTGGGGGTCGGGATCTACAAGGATGAGACCGGTGCCACTCCTATCCTTCATTGCGTCAAGAAAGCCGAGCAGAAGCTGCTCACCGACGAGAAGACCAAGAACTACCTCGGTATTGAAGGCAATATCGAATATGGCCGCATAGTGCAGCAACTGCTGTTCGGGCAGGACTCTGCCCTGGTCGCCAGCGGCCGCGCCAAGACAGCCCAGGCGCCGGGTGGTACAGGGGCCCTGCGTATCGCCGCCGAGTTCGTGGTGCGCAACGGTCTGGCCAAGACCATCTGGATCTCCGATCCCACCTGGGCCAACCACGTCAGCGTGTTCCAGGCCGCCGGCCTCACCGTCAAGTGGTACAAGTACTACGATGCGGCGACCAAGGGTCTCGACTTTGCCGCCATGCAGGCGTCGCTTTCCGAAGCGCAGGCCGGCGATCTGGTGCTGCTGCACGGCTGCTGCCACAACCCGACCGGCATTGACCCCACCGCGGATCAGTGGCGTGCCCTAGCCAAACAGAGCGCCGCCGCCGGCTGGCTGCCGCTGTTTGACTTCGCCTATCAGGGCTTTGCCCGTGGTATCGAAGAGGATGCCGAGGGGCTGCGCATCTTCGCCGAGTGCCACGACGAGCTGCTGGTGGCGAGCTCCTTCTCCAAGAACTTCGGCCTCTACAACGAGCGGGTCGGCGCCTTCACCCTGGTGAGCGCGACCAAGGCGATTGCCGATGTGGCCTTCACCCAGGTCAAGACCGTCATCCGTGCCAACTACTCCAACCCGCCGTCACACGGCGCCGCCGTGGTGACCACCATCGTCAGCGATCCGGCCCTCTATGCAGAGTGGGTGGAAGAGGTGGCGGCCATGCGGGTGCGCATTCGCGAGATGCGCGAGCTGCTGGTGGAGAAACTCGGCGCCCTCGGCGTGAGCCAGGACTTCAGCTTCATCCGCGAGCAGAACGGCATGTTCTCCTTCTCCGGTCTCTCCAAGGATCAGGTGGAGCGCCTCAAGAGCGAGTTTGCCATCTACATCGTCGGCTCCGGCCGGATCAGCGTGGCCGGGATCACCCGCGCCAACATAGATCCCCTGTGCGACGCCATCGCCAAGGTGCTGTAACTGAGGCGAAGAGGTTCTATGCGGGAGTCACCCGCGTCAATATAGATCCCCTGTGCGATGCCATCACCAAGGTGCTGTAAACACAACCATCGGCATCCGCTCAGTAAAAAGCCCGCCAGGCGTCCCCTGGCGGGCTTTTTCATGCCTGTTTTTCGGTATCAGCGGCGCCGTTTGCTGCCCCCCAGCAGAGAGCCCAGCACCCCCCGTACCAGCTGGCGACCCACCTCGTTGCCCAGGGTGCGGGCCACGCTCTTGGCGGCGGTCTGCACCACGCCGTCATGTTGGCCACCGCGCGGGCCTGTGCGCCCGAACAGGATGCCGTTGAGGGCGTCGAGCAATCCGCCGCCCTGCTCCGACGGGGATGGGGGGGCATCATCTGAGGCGGCCGGTGCCCCGCCATTGAGCCGCTCGAAGGCGGATTCGCGATCCTCGCGGGTCTCGTATCTGCCGTGAAGCACTGACCCCTGGATCAGGGCCTGCCGCTCGGCGTCGTTCAGGGGACCGATGCGACTGGCGGGCGGGGCGATGAAGGCGCGCTCCACCACGCAGGGGCGCCCCTTCTCATCGAGCAGAGAGACCAAGGCTTCGCCCACCCCGAGCTCGGTGATGACGCCGGCCGCGTCGAAGGCCGGGTTGGCGCGCAGGGTGTTGGCGGCGATGCGCACCGCCTTCTGATCGCTCGGGGTAAAGGCGCGCAGGGCGTGCTGCACCCGGTTGCCGAGCTGCCCCAGCACGCTGTCGGGAATGTCGGCCGGGCTCTGGGTCACGAAGTAGACGCCGACCCCCTTGGAGCGGATGAGGCGCACCACCAGCTCTATCTTCTCCAGCAGCGCCTTGGGGGCATCGTTGAACAAGAGATGTGCCTCGTCGAAGAAGAAGACCAGCACGGGTTTATCGGGATCCCCCACCTCCGGCAACTGCTCGAACAGCTCGGAGAGCAGCCAGAGCAGGAAGCAGGCATAGAGGCGGTTGGATTGGGTGAGCTTGCCGGCCGCCAGCACATTGATGTGGCCGTGGCCAGCCCCGTCGGTCTGCAGCAGATCCTGGATGTCCAGCATGGGCTCGCCGAAGAAGTGGTCCCCTCCCGCGCTCTCCAGGGTGAGCAGGTTGCGCAGTATGGCGCCGATGGAGGCAGTGGACACATTGCCATAGCGGGTGGTGAGGGTCTTGGCGTTGTCTCCGGCAAACTGCACCATGGCGCGCAAGTCTTTCAGATCGAGCAGCAACAGCCCCTCGTCGTCCGCCACCTTGAACACCAGCTCCAGCACCCCGCTCTGGGTGTCGTTGAGGCCGAGCAGACGGGCCAGCAGCAGGGGCCCCATGTCGGAGACGGTGGCCCGCACCGGGTGCCCCTGCTCCGCAAACAGGTCCCAGAACAGGGTCGGGCTGGGGGCGAAGGCGGGGGCCGGGATGCCGAGCTGGGCCAGCCGGGCATCCAGCTTGGTCGACGGGGTGCCGGCGGCGCCAAGGCCGCTGAGATCCCCCTTCACATCCGCCAGAAAGACCGGCACCCCGAGGCGGGAGAACCCCTCTGCCAGCACCTGCAGGGTGACTGTCTTGCCGGTCCCGGTGGCGCCTGTGATGAGGCCGTGGCGGTTGGCCATGGCGGGCAGCAGGGAGATGGGTTGGCCATTGGCATAGGCCAGCGTCAGGGGTTGGGCCATGGTGAACTCCTTGTCTTTGCAGGTAGCGGCAAGCTGAGGGCTACAAGGAGTGTGGTGGCAGAGCCAAACGATGGCAAGGCGGCGCGAATTGCGCCCTATGGCGAGGCCGAAGAGGGGCTCAGCGGGAGCGAGTCAGCCTGCCCAGCTGCAGCAGCATGAGGGTGAGCAGGGCCCCGGTGGCGGCGGTCAGCAGCGCCAGCAGCAGGCTGCCGAGCAGGAAGGGGGGCACCAGGGTCGCCGCCTCATGCTCCAGCCAGTGCAATGACCAGGTGAGGTGGAAGGGCTCCGGCGTCTGGTGCAGCACCAGGCAGCCGGTGCGGTAGGCATAGAGGTACATGAAGGGCAACGTCAGCGGGTTGTTGAACCAGACCGCCAGCAGGGCCAGCGGCAGGTTGAGGCTGAATGCCAGCGCCAGCGCGACGGCGACGAGGGAGTGCATGGGGATGGGGATCCAGCTGGCGAAGATGCCGGCCGCCACGGCGCCGCTGAGTGCCCGGGTGCCGCCCTGCCAGAGGGCGGGGGTCAGCAGGCGCTCACCAAAGAGGGCGAACCACTTCTGCTGGCGCAGGGTGTCCGGGTCTATCTTGAAACGGGCCAGCCAGCGGCTCAGCATGCCCGCGCCTCCTTGCGCTTCTGCCACTGACGCACCGTATTGATGCGCCAGAAGGTGCGGATGAAGGTGTAACCCATCAGTGAACTCAAGAGTGCGAGCACCAGGGAGCCCAGCAGCAGCGGCGGGGCCAGGGTCTCAAATACCGAGACCAGCCATGCCCAGGTGAACTGGATCTCGATGTGCTGGGCGGGGTGCCCCAGCAGCTGGCAGCCCACCAGGTAGGCGCCATAGAACAGCGGCGGCATGGTGAAGGGGTTGGAGAGCCAGACCAGGGCGACCGAGAGGGGCAGATTGACCCGAAAGAGGATGGCGCCACCGGCCGCCAGCAGCATCTGGCAGGGGAGGGGGATCCAGGCCATGAAGAGGCCGACCGCGAAGGCTCCGGCGGCGGAGCGGCGGTTGAGGTGCCAGAGGTTGGCATCGAGCAGCAGCTTGCCGAACAGCCGCAAGTGCTTGTGTTCCTTGAGCTTGTCCTGATCGGGCAGCCAGCGTTTTATGAGTCGTTTGGGCATGTTTGAAACCTTGCTAAATACTTGCTCCATGGATCTGCGTCTGTTGTCGTTTGCCCTGGGGGCAAGCTCCTCACTGCTCTGGCCCTGGTTACCCTCTACTGCATGGGGCGGCGCACTGCTGGCCCTGGCGATCCTGCTCGCCCATGGCCGCCACTGGCGGCTCTTGTTTCTGGTGCTCGGGGTGCTCTGGATGCAGCTGAACCTGCAGTATCGGCTGGCCTGGCTGGACAAGCTGGAGACACAGACCAGCCACATCATAACCGCACGGGTGCAAAGTACGGAGTCCTCAGGCGATAAACCACGAGATAAATTTGCCCGCCTGCTACTGCGGGTCGAGACGCTGGACGAGCGGCCCCTCGGGGTGGCTCCCCTCGTCAGGATCAATGCCTACCAGGCACTGCCGCACTTGCCCGCCGGTAGCCGCATCACCCTGGTGACTTCCCTCAAGCCCGCCCACGGGCTGGCCAATGAGGCGGGCATGGATGGGCGGCGCCTGCTGCTTGGCAAGGGGATCACGGCGACCGGCAACCTGCGCAGTCTCATCAAGGTCCAGGGGGCGGCCCCCGGGATGCGGGAGCGCTGGCTGGCCGCCGCCAGCACCGCCTGGCAGGGGCTGGAGCAGGCCCCCTTGCTGGCGGCCCTCAGCTTCGGGGAGCAGGGGGGCATCACGGATGCCCAGTGGGATCTGTTTCGCGGCAGCGGCCTGACCCACATCATCGCCATCTCCGGCCAGCATATCGCCCTGGTGGCGGTACTCGGCTGGTGGCTGGGGCGGCTGCTGGGATTGCGGGGGGCCATTCTGGTCTCCCTGTTGTTTGCCGCCGTCTACAGCTGGCTGGCGGGATTTGCGGTGGCGACCGAGCGGGCCCTCATCATGGTGCTGGTGTGGAGCCTGCTGCGCTGGCTGAGGCGGGACTGGCCCAGCCACCGCATCTGGCTGTGGGCCTTCGTGGTGCTCGTGATCTGGGATCCCTTTGCCCTCTACTCGGCCGGCTTCTGGCTCTCCTTCATGGCGGTGGCCCTGCTGCTGCTGGCGAGCCTGCTGCACGTGCGTCCCGGGCTGGTGCGCCTGCAGTGCCTGCTGCTGCTCGGGTTGCTGCCCCTGCAACTGCTGCTGTTCGAGGGCATGGCCCCGCTGGCGCTCTTGCTCAATCTGCTGGCGTTGCCGCTGTTCTGCCTCGGCATCATTCCGCTGGCGCTCATCGGTGTGCTGCTGGCGCCGCTCTCCACCGCCCTGGCTCATGGTCTGTTCTGGTTGTCCGATCTGGGGCTGACGTGGGTGCTGTGGGGACTCGGCCTGCTGGCGGACCACCTGCAGCTCTGGTGGCCGGTTCCCGGCTGGCTGATGCCCGTCAGCGCCCTGCTGGTGCTGCTGTGGGGGGCCTGGCAGTTGCCGGGAGGGCGCGGCTTGCTGCTCCCGGTGGGGGCCGCCCTGCTGCTGGGAGCCTGGCCTGCCCCCACGTCCTGGCAGGTGCGGGTGCTGGATGTGGGGCAGGGCTTGTCAGTGCTCGTCACCCGCGGCGATCGCGGCATCCTCTACGACACCGGGGATAGCTACCCCGGCGGTTACAACATGGCGGAGGCCGCCATATTACCCGTGCTGAGCCGGCTCGATGTGCGGGTGCTCGATGCCCTCATCATCAGCCACAAGGACAGGGATCATGCGGGCAATCGACGTGCCATGCTGCAGGCGATGCCGGTGCGCCGCGAGCTCTCCTCGTTCGGCTTCGCACCCAGCACGATCCTGTGTCGCCGCGGTCAGAACTGGCACTGGCAGGGGCTGGAGGTGCGGCTGCTCTGGCCCGAGCGGCCGGGGGCGGGGCGCAACAACGACAGTTGCGTGGTGCAGATAAGCGACGGCCGGCATCGCATCCTGCTCAGTGGCGACATAGAGCAGGGGGCGGAGCGCCGCCTGCTGGCACTGGAAGATAAGGGCGAAGGCGAAGAACTCGCCAGCACCTTCTCCGGCGCTCGCTTCAGCACCCTCTCCAGCGCCGTGCTGGTGAGCCCTCACCATGGCAGCCGCACCTCCTCGACCCCGGGCTTCGTGGCGGCGGTGAACCCGGATGTCGTCATCCACAGCGCCGGCGACAGGAACCAGTGGCAGTTTCCCCGCCCCGAGGTGGTGGCGAGATACGAGGGGGCTCGCCAATGGGTGACGGGGCAGGATGGCGCCATCCTGATCGAGGCGGGGGAGGCCGGGCTCGAGATCCGGGCCGAGCGCGAGCAGGGCCCCTGGTACAGGCGCAATGGCCACTGGTGGCGGCCCAGGCTATGGCGCTAGGACTCTCCCTCGGCCGTTATTTCTCTTTGGGGTGGGACCTGTGCCATGGCAACGCCCGATGGATGCCCAAGCGTTGGCCAGGGCAATAATCCGTCATTTCCCGTTAATAAGGGGGAGGAAGATGGCCAGGCGATGGCAACGCTTGGTGTAATCCTGCGCTTTGGCTAGAATACCCCGTCATTTCCCTTATTAACGGCTATTCATGCAACAAGAAACCTCACAAGAGAGCTGGCCCGTCTTCAAGCGCCTGCTCGGTTATGTCCGGGATCGCAAACTGGGGCTGGTGGGCGGCATCATCGGCATGCTGGGTTATGCGGCCGTGGATACCACCTTCGTCTACTCCATCAAGCCGCTCATCGATCAGGGCCTCAACGGCAACGACAGCAGCGTGCTCAAGTGGATGCCCTTCTTCGTGCTCGGCATCGTCGCCCTGCGCGGTTGCGCCGCCTTTCTCTCCAACTACTGCATGGCCTGGGTCGGCAACCATGTGGTGATGCGGCTGCAGCAGCAGGTGTTCAGCCACCTGATGGCCATGCCCATGAGCTTCTTCGACCGCCAGAATACCGGCAACCTGCTCTCCAAGGTGACTTATGACGCCGGTCAGGTGTCGTCAGCCGCGAGCTCCACCCTGGTCTCTCTGGTGCGGGAAGGGGCCACCGTCATCGGCCTGCTCGGGCTTATGTTCTGGCACTCCTGGCAGCTGTCGGTGATCTTCCTGGTGGTCGGCCCCGTGGTGGGCATACTGATCGGCCTCATCAGCCGTCGTTTTCGCAAGATCAGCCGCCACATCCAGCAGGCGGTGGGTGACATCACCACCTCCACCGAGCAGATGCTCAAGGGCCATAAAGAGGTGCTGATGTTCGGCGGCCAGCAGGTGGAGGACAAGCGCTTCTATCAGGTCAGCAACCGGATGCGCCAGCAGACCATGAAGATGGTGGCGGCCGACGCCATCGGCAGCCCCATAGTCCAGATGGTGGCCTCGGTCGCCCTGGCGGTCTTCCTCTATGTGGCGACCATAGACTCGGTCAAGGCAACCCTGACCGCGGGCACCTTCACCGTCATGGTCACCTCCATGATGATGCTGCTCAAGCCGCTGAAAAGCCTGACCGACGTGAACAACCAGTTCCAGCGCGGCATCACCGCCTGCCAGAGCCTGTTCGGTCTGCTGGACTCCACCCCGGAGCAGGACACCGGCACTCGCACCCTGGAGCGGGCCCGTGGGGAGATCGAGTTTCGCAACGTCACCTTCACCTACCCGACCAAGGAGACCCCGGCGCTGCACAACATCAGCTTCAAGGTGGAGGCGGGCAAGTCCGTGGCCCTGGTGGGTCGCTCCGGCTCCGGCAAGAGCACCATCGCCAGCCTCTTGACCCGCTTCTATGACATAGAGCAGGGGGAGATCCTGCTGGACGGCGTCAACATCCGCGAATATCGCTTAAGCGAGCTGCGCAAGCAGTACGCCCTGGTCTCCCAGCACGTCCACCTGTTCAACGACTCCGTGGCCAACAACATCGCCTACGCGGCAGAAGACAAGTACAGCCGGGAAGAGATCCAGCATGCCGCCCGCATCGCCCATGCCGACGAGTTCGTGCGCAAGATGCCGGAGGGCTATGACACCGTCATCGGCGAGAATGGCGCCTCCTTGTCCGGTGGCCAGCGCCAGCGCATCGCCATCGCCCGCGCCCTGCTGCGGGACTCCCCGGTCCTGCTGCTGGACGAGGCCACCTCGGCCCTGGATACCGAGTCAGAGCGCCACATCCAGGCGGCCATCGACGAGCTGTGCAAGGCGCGCACCTCCCTGGTGATCGCCCACCGTCTCTCCACCATAGAGAAGGCGGACGAGATCCTGGTGATCGACGAGGGTCATATCGTCGAGCGCGGCAACCATGGCGAGCTGATGAGCCAGCAGGGCACCTATGCCCAACTGCGCGCCATCCAGTTCGGCGGCGCCGTGAGTCATTCGGCCTGATGCTGGAGCGTCTCTGGTACGGCAAGAGTGGCTGGCGCTGGTGGCTGGCCCCCTTGGCCCTGCTGTTTGCCCTCGTCAGCGGCGGGCGCCGTTTCGCCTACCGGCGCGGCTGGTTCAGCGCCTATCGCGCCAGCCTGCCGGTGATAGTGGTGGGCAATATCTCGGTCGGTGGCAACGGCAAGACCCCTGTGGTGGTCTGGCTGGTAGAGCAACTCCAGGCCCGTGGCTATCGCCCCGGCGTGGTCAGCCGGGGTTACGGCGGCAAGGCGCCCCATTACCCTTACCGACTCGATAAGCAGAGCACCACGGCCCAGGCGGGGGATGAGCCTGTGCTCATCGCAAGGCGCTGCGGCTGCCCCGTGGTGGTGGCCCCCAGGCGCGCCGATGCGGTGCGTCTGCTGGAGCAAAGCGGTGAGGTGGACATCGTCATCACCGACGATGGCCTGCAGCACTACGCCCTGGACCGGGACATAGAGCTGGTGGTGGTGGATGGGGCCCGGCGCTTCGGCAATGGCTGCCTGCTACCCATGGGGCCGCTGCGGGAACCCATGACCCGCCTCAAGCGGGTCGATGCCATCATCTGTAACGGCGGCACCCCGGCCCAGGGGGAATACCCCATGGCGCTGGTGGCGGCCGCGCCGCGCCGCGTGTGCGACGATGCGCCCCTCGAGGCTCCCCTTGCCGGACCTGTGGATGCACTGGCGGGTATCGGCCATCCTCCCCGCTTCTTTGCCACCCTGGCCGGACTCGGCTATGAGCTGGCAGAGCGTGTCGGTTATGCGGATCATCAGGCCTTTGATCGGGATGAGCTGCTCGCCCGTTTCGGCGAGCGCCCCCTGCTGATGACGGAGAAGGATGCGGTCAAGTGCCGGGCCTTCGCACCGCCGCACTGGTGGTATCTGCCGGTGAGCGCCGAGTTGCCCGCCTCCCTGCTCGATACCCTGCTGCAGCGGTTGACCCCGCCGCAGGCGTCCGGCCCTGACCATGCACACTGAATGGCGCAAGATCATCGCCTGCATGGCATAGCCCGTGCGGCGCCGTTGCAAGGAGCCGGGTGCCGGCTCCGGCGATGGACCATTAAACTGCTCGGCAGCCTAGCCCGCCCGAGATCGTCGCTTGCTCGACATCGTTGAAGGAGTTTCGTTTTGGCACTGGATATCAAATTGCTCGACATCATCGCCTGCCCGGTTTGCAAGGGGAAGCTGCACTATCAACCGCAGTCGGACAAGGCCGCCCATGAGCTCATCTGCCGCTTCGACAGACTGGCCTATCCGCTGGAGGAGGGGATCCCCGTCCTCCTGGAGAACCGGGCGCGTCATCTGCCCCTGGAAGAGCTGAAGCCATGAGTTTCGTCGTCGTCATTCCGGCCCGTTACGCCTCGACCCGCTTGCCGGGCAAGCCGCTGGCGGACATCCATGGTAAGCCCATGGTGCAGCACGTGGTGGAGAAGGCCCTGCAATCTGGCGCCGATCGGGTGATAGTCGCCACCGACGATGAGCGGGTGCAGCAGGCACTGCAGGCAACCGGCGTCGAGGTGTGCATGACCTCACCGGATCACCAGTCCGGCACCGAGCGCCTGGCCGAGGTGTGCCGTCACTACGGCTTCGCCGCCGATACCATCATCGTCAACGTGCAGGGGGACGAGCCGCTCATTCCGCCCGCCATCATCCGCCAGGTGGCGGACAACCTGGCCGCCGCCACGGCGCCGATGGCGACCCTGTCGGTGCCGATCCAGGACGCCGAAGAGGCATTCAACCCCAATGCGGTCAAGGTTGTGACCGACAAGGATGGTTACGCCCTCTACTTCAGCCGCGCCAGCATCCCCTGGGACAGGGACCGCTTTGCCAAGAGTCACGAGCAGATTGGCGATCACTACCAGCGCCACATCGGCATCTACGCCTATCGCGCCGGCTTCATTCAGCGTTACGTGGACTGGGCGCCGAGCGCGCTGGAGCAAATCGAGGCGCTGGAGCAGTTGCGGGTGCTCTGGTACGGGGAGAAGATCCACGTGGCCCAGGCGCTGGAGGCTCCCCCGGTCGGGGTGGATACCCAGTCCGATCTGGACAAGGTGCGTGCCCTGCTGGCCAACTGAGGCTGGCGGCACGAAAGTTGACCGATACGGCGCCTTCAGGCGCCGTTTTTTCGTTGATTATTTATATAATAATTTGATTTAAAACGGCTTTTACGAGCACTTTCAAACTTTTCCCGGCCATGGTTTGCCAAATCATCGAGTTTGGTTATGATGCAAGACGCCGTGTTAACCCTAACTGGCATATAACGAGATAAAAAACGGGGTGTTTGGGTGATTAATGTATTCCTGGTCGATGATCATGAGTTGGTGCGTACAGGGATAAGACGCATTTTGGAAGATGTCCGCGGGATCAAGGTGGTGGGCGAGGCGCAGAGCGGGGAAACCGCCGTGGCCTTCTGTCGGCAGCATCACCCCGACGTGATTTTGATGGACATGAACATGCCGGGTATCGGCGGTCTGGAAGCGACCCGCAAGATCCTGCGGCTGCGCCCCGATGTGCGCATCATAGTGCTGACCATTCATTCCGAAAATCCGTTCCCCACCAAGGTGATGCAGGCGGGCGCCGCCGGATACCTCACCAAGGGGGCCGCGCCGGACGAGATGATCCATGCCATTCGCCTGGTGCACTCCGGCCAGCGTTACATCTCCCCCGAGATCGCCCAGCAGATGGCCCTGAGCCAGTTTGCCTCGGCGGACGAGAACCCCTTCAAGTCCCTCTCCGAGCGCGAACTGCAGATCATGATGATGATCACCAAGGGACAGAAGGTGACCGACATCTCGGAGCAGCTCAACCTGAGCCCGAAGACGGTCAACAGCTATCGCTACCGCCTGTTCAGCAAGCTGGGGATCAATGGCGACGTGGAGCTGACCCATCTGGCCATTCGCTATGGCATGCTGGATGCCGACACCCTGTAAGGGATGCCTGTGCCCACCCAAGGCGGCGAGTGCCGCCTTTTTGCTTTTCGCAGGCCCGGCGCAGTATGCTCTCCCCGTCTTTTTGCATTCATCCGTTGAGTCGAGTTGCCGATGACCCTCTCTCCCGAGCCCCATTTTGACAGCAAGGCATTTTTGAGCGCCGTCACCCACCAGAGCGGCGTCTACCGCATGTATGACGGCGGCGGCACCGTCATCTACGTGGGCAAGGCCAAGGATCTGAAAAAGCGGCTCGCCTCCTACTTTCGCACCAATGTGGACAGCATCAAGACCCGCACCCTGGTGCGCCAGATAGCCGACATCCAGGTCACTGTCACCCACACCGAGACAGAGGCGCTGATCCTCGAGCACAACCTCATCAAGCAGTACCAGCCGCGCTACAACGTGCTGCTGCGGGATGACAAGTCCTACCCCTGGATCATCATCACGGCGCACCAGCACCCGCGCATCGGCGTGCATCGCGGTGCCCGCAAGGTGAAGGGGGAGTACTTCGGCCCTTACCCCTCCGGCGGCGCCGTGCGCGAGAGCCTGCACCTGATGCAGAAGATCTTCCCGGTGCGCCAGTGCGAGGACGCCGTCTATGCCAACCGCACCCGCCCGTGCCTGCTCTATCAGCTCAAGCGCTGCGCCGGCCCCTGCGTGGCCGGGCTGGTGAGCGAGGCCGAGTATGCCCAGCAGGTGGAGCTGGCCAAGCTGTTCCTGGCGGGCAAGAACCAGCAGGTGATCGGCGAGCTGGTGGGCAAGATGGAGTCCGCCAGTGGCGATCTGCGCTTCGAGGAGGCGGCCCGCTACCGGGATCAGATCCAGGCCCTGCGCCGGGTCACCGAGCAGCAGTCGGTGAGCGGCAACGTGCTGGACGAGCTGGACGTGGTGGGGGTGGCCTTCGATCAGGGGGCGGCCTGCATCCACGTGCTCTTCATCCGCCAGGGCAAGGTGCTGGGATCGCGCAGCTATTACCCGAAGGTGCCGGCCGATACCCCCCTCGACGAGGTGGTGCAATCCTTCCTGCTGCAGTTCTACCTGTCGGGGCAGGGGGGACGACAGATCCCGAGCGAGGTGCTGCTGGACGTGGCGCTGGAAGACGAGGCGGTGATCGCCGAGACCCTGAGCCAGACCGCCGGCTACAAGGTGCGGGTGCAGAGCCGCACCCGGGCCGAGCGGGCACGATTTATCAAGCTCGCCTCCATCAACGCCCAGACGGCGCTGCGCTCGCGGCTGGCCCACAAGAGCACCATTACCGCCCGCTACGACCAGCTGGAGGAGCTGCTGGAGCTCGAGCGCCCCATCGCCCGCATGGAGTGCTTCGACATCTCCCACACCATGGGGGAGCGCACCGTCGCCTCCTGTGTGGTGTTCAACCGGGAGGGACCGCTCTCATCGGAATACAGGCGCTTCAACATCGACGGCATCACGGGGGGCGATGACTACGCCGCCATGGAGCAGGCGCTGGAGCGGCGTTTTGGCAAGCAGCAGGAGCCGGACAAGGTGCCGGACGTGCTCTTCATCGATGGCGGCCTCGGCCAGTTGCGCCGCGCCGAGGAGATCCTGGCCCGTCAGCTGGAGTTTCTGGGGGGCAAATACCCGCTGCTGGTGGGCATCGCCAAGGGAGTGACCCGCAAGGCCGGGCTGGAGACCCTGATCCTGGGGGAGAGCCACGAAGAGCTGCACTTGCCGGCAGATATGCCCGCTTTGCACCTTATTCAGCACATTCGCGATGAATCCCACCGTTTTGCCATCACAGGCCACCGCGCCCGCCGTGCCAAGGCCCGTACCACCAGTACCCTGGAGGACATCCCGGGGGTGGGGCCCAAGCGGCGGCAGGCCCTGCTCAAGTACCTGGGGGGCCTGCAGGAGGTGAAGAAGGCGGGGGTGGACGAGCTCGCCAAGGTGCCCGGCATCAGCCTGGAGCTGGCCCAATCCATCCACGACGCCCTGCACTCGCTCTGACCCTGGATAATCGTTGCTGTTCTGGGTAGGCGATACCCAGGAGCCGGCTGGCTCATACCATTCAGGGGCCTTGCATTCGTTCCCGCCCGGGTAGGCGTTGTTGTTCCGGACAGGGGATGCCTGGTATCCGTCAGGAGCGGGTCCGACCCGGGCCACCTTGAGTGGGGGGCATTTGATGTGGATCCCGCAAACCGGCCCCGGCAGCACAAGAGCCGTGACGCAGGGGGCCCGCAAATGCCATAATGGCATGCATCCTGAGGTTATTGATGGATTAATGGACCAAGGCGGTCGCCTGTCCGGTTGCAACGGTGATCGGCTTGGGGCTACCATGTAGCGGCATACAAGAAGTGGCTGAAAATAATGACAAATATTCCTAACCTGCTGACGTTTTTTCGGATTTTGCTCATCCCCGTCTTCGTCATCCTGTTCTACCTTCCCTATCAGTGGTCCTACCTGGCGGCTGCGCTTGTCTTCATCCTGGCGGCCGCGACCGACTGGTTTGATGGCTATCTCGCCCGCAAGCTGAACCAGTCCACCGCCTTCGGTGCCTTCCTCGATCCCGTTGCCGACAAGATCATGGTGGCGGCCGCCCTGGTGGTCATCGTCGAACACTACAACACCATCTGGGTCACCATACCGGCCATGACCATGATTGGCCGCGAGATCATCATCTCCGCTCTGCGGGAGTGGATGGCGGAGCTCGGCAAGCGCTCCTCGGTGGCGGTCAGCTGGATCGGCAAGTGGAAGACCATGATCCAGATGGTGTCGCTCACCGGCCTCATCTGGCAATACGACATCTGGATGGTGTGGCTCGCCTACGTGCTGCTCTATGTGGCCACAGTGCTCACCTTCTGGTCCATGTTCCAGTACATGAAGGCCGCCTGGGGCGATCTGACCTACCACTCCCGCTTCTAGTCCATCCATGGGCAAATGGCCGTTTCCTTGCCGTTGGGGCAGAGAAACGGCCATGAGTGGCAAAAGTGTGGGAGAAGGGCAAAAAATGCCCGAACGATCAGCGTATTAAATGTTTTTGGTTGACTGGACGAGGAACATCGCTAGAATGCGTTCTCGTAGTCAGGCAGTCAGCCAGACCGATGCGGGAATAGCTCAGTTGGTAGAGCACGACCTTGCCAAGGTCGGGGTCGCGAGTTCGAGTCTCGTTTCCCGCTCCAAATTCAGACAATAGAGAGCCAACTCTCTTTTGCATGGCGCGTTAGCAAAGCGGTTATGCAGCGGATTGCAAATCCGTTTAGTCCGGTTCGACTCCGGAACGTGCCTCCACATTGACAAGCCCGCGGCGCGGACTTGATACCGATTGCGGTGCCCGAGTGGTGAAATCGGTAGACACAAGGGATTTAAAATCCCTCGACGTTCGCGTCGTGCCGGTTCGATTCCGGCCTCGGGCACCATTAAAATCAAAGACTTACGAAGGCCACTAGTGATAGTGGCCTTTTTTGTTTTGACTAAATGGCGACAGAGTGGCGACAGAGTTTTTTTGATGGGCTTACACAAGCACCGGCTGGGTAGTCACTCGGCCTTCTTGTATGATGCTGCATCTGCTTGATGGCGTGCTTCATGCGGCACTTTTCCCTGGCCATGTTTCGGTGCGTAATCAGGCGGATTGAAAAGGGCTCCACATTGTGGAGCCCTTTTCGCATTTCGAAATTAGTCTGGCAGCTCCTCCAACTTCACCTCGAGCTGCAGGCGGTTGGTGAATCCCTGGTTGGTGAGGTCGTGCACCACCTGGGTGAGCAGCCAGTCGGCCTCGTCAATCTGGGGCTTGAACCCTCTGACGGTGGTGGGTTGCTCCGGGTAGAGTTCAGGGCGACCCATCGCCAGGGTGATCTGGAAGTCGGCCACGCCGCGTTGCAGCTTTTCCCATTCAGCCCGGGCGGCCCGCATGGCATTTGCCTGGCTGGCATAGACATGCCGCAGCTCTTTGACGTTCTCGCTGCTGCCGACCAGCAGTTCGTTCTCCTGCTTGTTGACCATGACCCCCGGGGGCAAGGGCCGTTCCGGCGATGGCTTGGTCTTCTTCTTGCGCTTCACCTCGACTCGCTTCTTTTCCGCCTCCTTGTTGTCTTGCCAGTAGGCGGTCACGCCTGTGTAGGCATCCCGGTCGGCAACCGAGAAACGATGCTGATCGCCATCCCTACGGGTGATGGTGATGGCTGGTAAAGGCTGACCGCTGGCGGTGGTGCCCTGGCCCGCCTTGATAAACAGCAGGCGGCCATTCTTGACGGTGGCGATGCCATCGCACTGACCAGCTAGGCGGGTGAGGAAGGCGAGATCGCTCTCGTTGGCCTGGTCGATGTGATCGATCAGCTGGCCCTTGAGTGAGTCACCCACGCAGGGCGTGAGTTGGTAGCGGGCGGCGACCTGGCTGACGATGCCGCTGACGGTGGTCTGGTGCCAACTTTGCTCACGCAGCTTGTTCATGCCGCCGCGCAGGTCGGCTGACTTGCCCCGTATGGTGAGCACATCCGGTACCCCGCCGTGCTCCACCTCGTCGACCTTGTAGGTTCCCTTGTCGACCAGGGCCTGGCCTTGCCAGCCGATGAGGGCACGCAGAGTGGCGCCCCGGCGTGGCATATCGAGCTTGCCGTCGCTGTCATCGAGTGTCAGCTCGATAGTGTCGGCGGTGAAACCCCGGTTGTCGGTGATGGTCATCGACATCAGGCGCGGCCTGATGGCTGCCGAGATGTCTTTGCCGTCGACCAGCACCTGGTAAGCCGGTACCGGGTGGCCTTGGCGCAAGGCGTCGAGCGGATTGGTCAGCCCCAAATTTTCGGTCAATCGCGTGCCGAACTGGTCGAATGCCCCCATCAGAGAAGCCCCCCTAGCTTGTTGCCGATACTGCCGACCAGCTTGCCCAGGCCCAGGCGGCCAAAGAGGTTGCCCGCGGTGCGGCCCAGCAGGGTTTGGACAAGGGATCTGTCGTTGTCATCGACCCGCTTGAGCTTGATGGTGAACTCGATTTTACGGGCGGTGCCATCGCTGAAAAACTCGCTGCGGGTGGTGCTGATGCCCTCTATCACGAATGACCCACGCATGGCGCCATCGCCCTGGATCAGGGGGAAAGCCTGACCGCTGTCAGCCATGCTGTTCAGCAAGTCGAGGGAGACCGGGCCACCGGTCACCTCGGGCAGCAGCACCCCGCTCAAGGTGGTGGTTTCATCATCGGGGCCGACGTACTGGTATGCCGGGCGAGCACCGATCCGGTTATTGCCCGGGTGGCGCCATGCCCGTTCGTCTTGTTGTGAGAGGGGGGCGAGGGTTGATCGCATAAACACGAACCAGCCCAGAGTCATCATCATGGCTGTTGCTCCTTAGTTGCGGTCGCTCAGGGAGGCGCGGCCATTGGCAGCGGCCTGCCGTTCGCACCGGTCCAGTTCGCGGCGAACCTCTTGCGCCACATCCGCGCCGGATTGCCCCGGTTGCTGGACGATGTGGATAGGGGCGTTGATCTCGGTGGTGGTGCTGCCTCTGGCAACTGGGCGCGGCGGCGTCACGATGCGCGGACCGTAGCCGGATCCCCCGGCCATGGCGGGAGTGTTGTAGTTGCCGGTGAGGTAGCCTGACGGGTTGACGTTGGCCGTGACCGATCCACCCCCTTTCATCCAGTCCGGCAGCAGGTCGGTGAGGGCTTTTATCCTGGCTTTCAGGCTCTCCCACTTCGCGGTGATGCCACCAATCAGGCCGTCGACGATGGCCTTGCCCTTGTTGGCCGCCCCGGCTGGCAGGGTATCGAAGAAGGCCCAAATCTCGCCCCAGTGCATGATGAGGATGCCGATGGGGGTCCATGAGAAGAGCTCTTTCAGGATCTCCCAGAAGGCGAGCGCAGGGGCCTGGCACTGCGCCCACAATCCGCCGAACCATGCGGCGACCCCATCCCAATTTTTGTAGAGCAGGTAAGCCCCGGCGGCGATGGCCACAATGCCCATGATGAACCAGCCTATGGGGTTGGTGAGCATGGCAATGCCGAGCCTGACCATGCCAATCGTCAGCGCCTTGATGAAGGTCAGCAGGGGGCTCCCATAGACCAGCAGCATCGACATCCCCATCTTGATGGCCGCCAGCGGCCCCAGCAGGCCCGCCACAATCAGCAGTAGCGACCCGCCAGCGGCAGCGGCCACGGCTGTCACGGCCGCGATACGGGTCAGGGTGGAGGTTAACTCAGGGTTGGCCCGCATCCAGTCACCGGTGACCTGGATAATCTCGGTGACGCGCTGGATGAGCCCGCGCATCGGGCCGTTTTCGGTCTCCATCATCTGGATGCCTACGTCATCCCATGCGGAGGTGAGGTTATCCAGATCACCAATGGCGTTATCTGCCATGACCTTGGCGACCTTGCCGGCTTCCCCCTGGGTTTGTTTCAGGGTGGCGATGAGATCCTGCAGCTTGCCGGAGCCCGCCTGTTCGGTCAGCACAGCCAGGGCGGCGAAGGCCTCTTCACCGGCGATGGCCTTGAAATAGCCCGAGCGGGTGGCATCCCCCATCTTGCTGGTCTTCTTGTAGAGCTCGTCGAGAATATCTGGCAGGGCGCGCAGGTTACCCGCCGCATCGGCGGTCTTCACGTTCAGGGCGGCCAGCGCATCGTGTGCGGCCTTGGGGGGCGCCGCCAGGCGGCCGAGAATGGCCCGCATGGCGGTACCGCCCATGCTGCCTTGGATGCCAGCATCCCCCAGCTTGCCCGCCATGGCGGAGGCGGTTTCAAGGTCAACGCCGAGGCCTGCCGCCACCGGGCCCACGTACTTCATGGTTTCCCCCAGCATCTGCAGGTCGACGTTGGCACGGGTGAAGGTGCCGACCATCACATCCCCGAGCCGGTTCATCTGATTTGCCGGCAGCTTGAAGCCGGTCAGGATGTTGGAGCCGATATCTGCCGCTGCGGCAATCTCGACGCCGCCCGCCTTGGCGATATCGAGCATCCCAGGCATGGCGTCACGGATCGCCTTGGGTGTAAAGCCAGCCATGGCGAGGAAGCCCTGGCCCTGCGCCGCTTCGCCCGCCGTGAAGGCGGTATTGGCGCCGAGCTCCCGCGCTTGAGCCCGCAAGGCGGCCAGCTCGTTGCTGCCTTTGTCCAGCCGGGTGATCGCCTGCACCTTGGACATATCGACATCAAAGCCCATGGCCTTGTTGGCGATGTTGGTGCCCTTGTAGATGGCAGCAGCACCGGTTGCCATGCCTGCGGCGCCATAACCTGCCATGGTGCCACGCATGGACATGGTCTTGTCATAGTTGGCCTTGACCTGGTTGAGGCGCTTTTGCTGGTCGGCCAGTTGGCCCAGCTTGGCCCGCTGCTGGTCGAGCTGGGTGTTGGCTGCGGCAAGGTCGCTCTTGAGCTGGCGCTGGTGTTCGCCGAGCTGCTTGGTGTTGATACCTGCCTCGCCCAGGGCCCGTTTCAGGCTGCCGTGACGGGCGACCATTTCCCGCTCTTGTTGGGAGAGGTCGCGCACCTTCTGTTTGGCCTGCTCCATGGCGCGGGTCATGGCCTTGGTCGGCTGCTCGACTCGGGCAAGCTGCTGGGCCATCTGCTGGGCATCGCGCTGGGCTGCTGTGAGCTGGGCGCGGGTTGCGCCAATCTGCTGGCCGAGGGTTCGATAACCGTCAATCTGGCCGCTCTGGGTTTCCAGCTCCTTGATGCGTTTTTTCGTTTCGACCAGGTCTTTGGCGGTGATGCGGCTCTGGCCGCTGGCTGCCTTGAGGGGGGCGGTGAGCTTGTCGACCGCCCCGAGCAGGATTTGAAGTTTGAGAGGGTTCATTGCTCTGTTGCCCCGTTGATGCGGTTGTGAGTCTCAACGAGGCGTTGGTGCCAGCCCATCAGCTCGCTGATCTCCATGGCCGCCATCTCGGACGGCGGCCAGTGGGCGATGATGGCCAGGTCGGCCATCACCTCGTCTACGCAATGAGGTAGGCCATTCTCTTCGGTACCAAAAAAGCGCTTACCTCGCTGCCCAGTTGCATCAGGTCGGCCGGATCCATGTTGCCGATCTCGACCTCGGTCAACATGGGGGTTGTGATGCGGGGCAGCAGTTTGGTGAGGGCGTTGACGTCCATCTGCACCACATCGGTCATATTGAGGCCGCGCATTTCGCCCGCCTTGGGTTTGCGCAGTTGAACCTCGGTGATGGCTGTGTCGCCGCGTTGGATGGCTTGGTCGAGGGTAACGGTCTTGTTTTCCATGGTGTTTGTTCCTGGTGATGTGGTGAGGGCGGCACTTTCTGTTTGGATAAGGGCCGCCCGTTGGGTTGTGGAGTGGGTTAGAGGCCGATGGCCTTGCGGTGTTCGGCCATGCGGTCGACGCCATCGGGGCCGATCTCGATCATGTTGAGCAGGTCGATTTCGTGGATGACGGCCCCGTCAATGGTCACGTTGTAGTAGGTGTTGACCATGCTGACCTTGGCCTGGCTGTTATCGCCAACCTTGGCTGTGCCCCAGTTGATTTCTTTGAAACGACCTCGGGTGAACACTTCTACGGCCTGCACACCAACGACATCATCCCGCTGGATGGAACCGGCAAAACGAAGGGCGATGCCGTCGATCTTTCCATTGCCCATCTTGCCCAGGATCTCGGCGCTGTAGCCGCCCATGGTGAAGGAGGTATCGAGGGCGCTGTCATCCAGCCCCATGTCGATGTTGACGGCGCCACCCATGCCGCCGCCACGATAGGCTTCGAACTTGCGGGAGAGCTTGGCAAAGGTGAAGTCTTCCGCTTCGCCGATCCAGTTGGTGCCGTCGGTGAACACGTTGAGCTGTTTGACTTTTTTTGGCAGTGCCATGGTGGCTCCTTATGCGGCGGCCGCGACGCGGGCGCCGAAGTCGATGAGGTAGGTGTCGGTGATGCGCTGGATGAAGCCGAGGTCTTCGAGCGGCGGTACCGGCGTGTAGTTGTAATCGATGCGCAGCTTGCCGGCCTTGAGGGTGTCTTTGTCGTTGAGCTCCTCGTTGTACCAGCAGTCAAAGCCGAGCAGGTAACCGCCCGCCACCAGTTCCCGGCCCTTGGCCTTGATGCCCTCGATGATGTCTTTCACCAGGGTGGGGGTGAGCGGCTTGTCGTTGGCCCACATGTGCGCCTCGGCCATGGTGTCGGCCAGGATCTGGGCGGTGCGGGTGTAGTTCTCGAACTGGAACAGGGGATCATCGGAACAGGTGCGGTTGCCCCAGTAGCGGAAGCCGTCCGCCCGGATGAGGGCCGTGATCTCGTTGGCGTTGAGCAGGCCGACTTCGGTATCCGGGTCTTGCAGATCCCAGAACAGGGCCTTGGTCATGCCGTCGACCCCGGTCACGCCGACGTTGGACAGGGTCTTGTGCCAGCCGATCTCCTTGTCGATGAATGCCCGCATGGCGGCGGCCTTGAGGCAGGCATCCAGCTTGATACTGGCATTGGCGGCGGTGTCCCAGGCGGTCCAGTCGCCGTGGATAGGCATCAGTTCGCGGCTGGAGAAGTTCTCGCGGTAGGCGAGCGCTGCCTCGACGGTGTCGGCGATGGTCGGCACATAGGCGAAGGCGCGCAGCTTCTTGGCCGCACCCGCCAGGGCGGTGGCAATGGGGAGGGTGCAGTTGTCCGGCACGCAGAGGATGCGCGGCTTGACGCCCGTGACCGGGGCGGCCCGCTCCAGCGCCTTGAGGCCGGTATAGCTGCCATCCGGCAGTATGGTGCCGATGATGTTGCTGGTCAGCTCGGCGGCGTCGGCGCCATCGGCCACGCGCACGGCGATGACGATGGTGTTGACGGTGTCATAGATGGTTTGCAGCGAGCGCTTGAGGTTGCCGGTGCTGCCCGCCTTGGCGATGGCCGCCGGCAGGTTGGCAATCAGCACGGGTTTGTTGAGGGGGAAGTAAGCGGCATCCGCATCGCTGCCGGTGCAGATGATGCCGATCACCGCCGTGGCGACGGTGCGGATGGTGCGCGTGCCCTCGTTGACTTCCACGACGCGCACGCCGTGGTGAAATTGGTCCAGTGCCATAGGTTCTCCTGTTGTCCGGATGGAGCATTCTTTGCGAAGGTAATGCATGTGATGCGAGCAGGGTCAGGATGCAGGGGCAGGGGATGACAGGCGAGCGGCGGCCAGTGTGTGAGGGCCGTACACACTGGCGAAGCGGTGACAAGGTGACGGATGACGGCAGTCACGAAACACCCCGCACTGGGCGGGGTGTTTGCGTTATTTTATCTCAAATAACTTTAGTTAATTATTTGGTGGCTTGTTTTATTCTCTTCACTATATATTCTAGTGGGATGTCTACAAATGTTGCAAACAAACATGAAATTGCAAAGCAAATAATAGTCATGAATATATTCATGTTATATCTAGCAATCATATCACTAACAGTTGGCATGTGTTTTATAACTAGGCTGAGCACAAGTATATGGATCAGGTAAATACCGTATGTTTTTTTTCCAAAAAATGAGATAAAATCTACAGTGCGTCTCCCTAACCCTTCAAAGAAAGATGACTCCTTAGAAAACAACAAGAATAGGCCAGAGGTGAATATTAGCATGGTTACATTCGCGTCGTACTGTTGGAATGTAAAGCCATATTTATTCGGAGTTAACCACGTCAATACGGCTGTTATCAACAGACCAAATGCCACCATTGACAGTGACATGTTGAATGAGAACAGTTCCCTGCACTTAAATAAAAGACCGCCACAGATAAAATACAGCATCCAGATATATACTTCCGGTATCATAAATATATTGGGGATGTTTGTTGCGTATTGCACTATCTGATAGTTTGAACTTACAGCATGGAGAATTATTATTAGTATGAATGCTCTCTTTGCTCCTGATGCCGATACCCCATGCATCATTGAGCTTAACGCAGGAGTTAAAAGGTAAAGGCCAATCATCACATAAATAAACCAATAGTGCACTGATATACTTGTTTGGCTGGATAGCAATGCAGTGCTAAAACCTCTCAATGTAGCTGTGCTGAATATAGTTAGGTCGCCAGTATAGGTATAGTGAATATAAGCATAGGCAACAAAAGGTATCAAAATAGAAGAGAATCGGGTGATATACCATTTCAAAATTGATTTTACTTCATGTGTTAATAGGAACGCACCTGAAATAATAAAAAATATTGGGAGGCCAGATCTTACAATGGCTTGTAACAGCATGTTTATGTAGTCGGATGTAGTTCCAGTTCCAGCATATAGGGGGATCGTATGTATACCCACAACCATAAATGCAGATATTACTCTCAGAACATCTATGCCGATATCTCGATTCATCATTTGATCTCGATTGCTTAAATTTTGCCATTATACATTAATCTACTTACTTATTGATATTGATTTTTATAGTTAGCCTTAGTGAAGGCAGAGCTAACTAATGATCTTGATTATGGATGGCCCCTTAATATTGGATAGCCATTGTCATCGGCCGCCAAAATGGCTTTAGCCTGGCCTTTTACCATGTTATCCCTAGTAGTCTTGGTGATTTCCTTGGCATCTTTCGGGATGGTGGTGCTGGCGTGTACATCGGTGTCATAAAAGCTCATGGTAGAGGCCGAAAAATAGATCATTGTTATCTGTACAGATCTAGATATGATTTGACACCGGCCTCAAACCTGTGTCTTGTTTACGCTACTTTAGTGCGCACTTCCTTCGGTATCAATTGCAGACCCTTCTTGAACATGCTGTAGGGGGTCTGGCCCTCCATCATCCTGCCCTGATGTGGCCGCTGGTTGTTGTAGTGCTCCAGATAGCTGTCCAGGTCTGTCTGCATCTGCTCTACCGACTCATACCAGGTCGTTCTCCCCTTGATACGGAAGTTTTCATCCAGCAGGTTGCGGTGCAGTCGCTCGATAAAGCCGTTGCTCTGTGGCCTGTGCACCTTGGTTGTCCGGTGTTCAATCCCCTCCAGTTGCAGGAACTGCTCGTAGAGATGATGCTCAGGGCGTCCGCAAAACTCACGTCCGTTATCCGACAGGATGGTATAGACCCGCTCCTCGTGAGCCTCGAAGAACGGAAGGACCGCTTCATTGAGCACATGGACCGAGGTCACCGGCAGTTTACTGGTGTAAAGCAGCCCCCAGGCGTGGCGGCTGTAGCAGTCCAATACGGTTTGCAGATACACCTTGCCGACCCCCTTGAGCGCGCCAACGAAGAAGGTGTCGACCGCCACAAGTTCCCCGGTGTGGTGAACCTCAATCTGGTGTTCACGGAACTCGGGACTGAAACGCTCTAACAGGCGAATTTGCTCGTCGTTGAGTTCAATGGTCTGCTCCCGGTGGGTTTTCTCTAGGCGCAACAAGCGATCGTGTTTGAAGAGCAAATCGTGACCTTGCCACACACCACGCACACCACGCACACCACGCACACCACCCGCACTGACGTTGATGCTTTGCAGGGCCAGTTCTTGAGCGACCCGCAGCGGGCCATGGGTAGGCCTGGTGAGGGAGTAATCGAGGATGGCCTGCTCAATCTCGGGAGTGACCCGGTTGGGATGCGCACCTTTACAGCCAGGCAGTTTGTCGAGTAAGCCCTCGGCCCCATAGGTCTGGTAATTACGGCGAATTTCGTAGAACTGCTGACGGCTGTAGCCGATGAGCTTGCAGGCTTTGCTGACGTTATTGAGCTCTTTGGCGAGCTCTAGCAGGCTGAGTTTGCGACGTGTTACTTTCTCGTTGCCGGTCTACGGTGACTCCAGATAACACGGTAGGGGTACCGTTTTGTTATCCGGTTTGAAGCCGTATGACCACTCCCTTTTGTGGGCACCTGTCAGGTGAATACCATCTCCATGCATACATACAGTGCCCGTGGTTGGCAGGCAGGGCATCACCGATTGGCGAGACGAAAAGCGCCGGCGGGCTGCCGGCGCTTTCTGGTCTTGTCGTATTCGACGTTGGGGCCTGGCTGAGCCTTGGCTTGCAGGAGATGGCCTGGCTAATAGGTCAGGTAGCTGCTGCCACCACTGCTACTGCTGCCGCCGGCATTGCTGCCATCGTCCCCGGTCGGGGGAGGGCCTGCGCCGTTGGAGGAGGCGCACGCAACCAGCATGAGCTGCGCTGCTATCAGGCAGATTTTCCATATTTTCATGATGTTGTCCTTTACTGCTTCGCCTGTCCCGCGGCCGCTCTGAAGGCGTCGGTCAAACCGGACACGCAAGCATGAGTTTAGTCCACCGCCTCTTTTTCATCCGTGGCTCACCCCTCTCGGGCCAGGTTCCCGTGCGGCCCTATTGGTTAGTTCCACGGGTTAGTTCCATGGGGCTGCCGTGGTCATGGCTCTGCCCCTTGACCGGCGCCGTCCCCCTGATGGAAGCTGGGCCCTTCTCACACAAGGACGAAGATATGGTACGGATCCTGGGCAAGGCGTCGTCAATCAATGTGCGCAAGGTGCTGTGGAGCTGCGCCGAGCTGGATCTCCCTTTCGAGCGGGAGGAGTGGGGGAGCGGTTTTCAGTCCACCCGGAGCGCCGAGTTTCTGGCGTTGAATCCCAACGGGATGGTGCCGGTCATGAGGGATGGGGACTTCACCCTGTGGGAGTCCAACAGCATCATCCGATATCTGGCGACGCGCTATGGTGACGGCTCGCTCTATCCCGCCGAGGTGCGGGCGAGGGCCAGGGTCGATCAATGGATGGATTGGCAGGCGTCGGATTTGAACCGCGCCTGGAGCTACGCCTTCATGTCGCTGGTGAGGCTCTCCCCCGCCCATCAGGACAGTCAGGCGATTGCGGCGAGTTGTGCCGAGTGGTCCAGATACATGCAGATCCTGGACAGGCAGCTCGAGGCCACCGGCGGCTATGTGGCCGGGAGCCGCTTCTCGCTGGCGGACATTCCCGTCGGCCTGTCGGTGAATCGCTGGTTCCATACGTCCTTCGATCGCCCGCCACTCGCGGCGGTGAGCGATTACTACGCGCGCTTGGGCGAGCGCCCCGGCTTCTGTCTGTATGGCAATAACGGGATGCCATAGGCGGCAGCGCGAGATCGGCCGCAGTGCCGCTCCTGCCGACCTCGATTGGTCAGCGCCTCGCACCAGAATCCCGGCGCCTGGCAGGGCGACTTGCCCTGTTAGCGGGCGCCTGGGCGAAAGGCGTGGCTCACCCATAAAAAAATCCGAAACCCAAGGTTTCGGATCCTGGCCCGGGGGCATACACAGAGAGTGCTGAAAGAAGCGGGCTCAGCCGCTCAGCTGCGGATCTTGTTGTAGACAAACAGCACTATCAAGGCACCCACGGTGGCGATAAGGATGCTCGGCAGGTTGAAGCCGGTGACCGTCCCCATGCCCAGCAGGGTGCTCACATAGCCACCCACCATGGCGCCGATGACCCCCAGGATCACCGTCATGAAGAAACCGCCCCCATCCTTGCCCGGCATGATCCATTTGGCCAGGATGCCGACGATCAATCCCAATACAACCCAGGTTAGAAATCCCATCATTTCGTCCTCATTTGTGTGCACAGACACAGAGTATATGCAGGGTTCGGCGTTGCATCCTGCCAGGGGAGGGGGACAGACATTGTCATATGGGCATCCCTCTCCCCGAGGGCGAGCGTCACTCGGGGAGAGGGCGACTCTCGAGGCGCTGGCCCTGCGGGGAGCAGCTCAGCACGGATCCCTGCTCGAACCAGTCTCCCAGCACGATGCGCCGCGCCGGTTTGCCATCCAGCACGAAGTCATGGACGGCGGGTCTGTGGGTGTGGCCATGAATAAGCAACCGGCAGCCATGTTGGCGCAGCAGGGCATCGACCGCCGCCGGGGTCACATCCATGATGGTCTGTGGCTTGCCAGCATTTTCCATCTGGCTCTGGCCCCGCATCTTGCAGGCGATGGTCTGGCGGCGGCTGAGGGGCAGGCGCAGGAAGAGCCAGCGCAGCCATTTGAGCTGGGTGATGCGGCGAAACTTCTGATAACCCTCATCCAGGGTGCAGAGCAGGTCCCCGTGGCTCAGCAGCACCCGCTCCCCATAGAGATCGATGACGCAGGGGTCGCCGAGCAGCGTCATGCCCGCCCGTTTGGCAAAGGCCTTGCCCAGCAGGAAGTCGCGGTTGCCGTGGATGAAGTAGATGGGCACGTCCTGTCGGCTCAGGGCGAGGAAGGCCTCGGCCACCTGGCGGTGGAGCGGGTTGGGATCGTCGTCGCCAATCCAGAATTCGAACAGATCACCCAGCACATAGAGGGCATCGGCCTTGGGGGCGTCGCGCTCGAGAAAACGCACCAGTGCGGCTGTCATGTCGGGCCGCTGGGCGCACAGGTGAAGGTCACTGATAAAAAGGGTGCTCATGATGTGGGATGAGTGCTCTTGATGGGTTCCGGGCAGAGGGGGGCAGGGGAGCCTGCCGGCGTGGGCGAGTCACACTGGGATGGGGCCTGCCAGTGGAGCGCGGCAAGGTCGCGCCCCTCCAGGGTCAGCAGCGCGGCGTAAGGATCGCCGCCAAGCCCAAGCAGACGGCAGATGGCGGCCTCTCCCTTGAGTCCTGCCTCGAGACGAAGGCGCAGCACGGCCAGATAGAAGTCGTGGCCAAAGTGCCCCAGCAGGGCGGCCATCAGGCTGAGGTGACGCCAGCCGTTGAGCGTCTCGAGCCGCGCCGGGGTGACATAGAGCTCCACCGGCCAGCGCGCCTGGTCCGGCCCTGTCAGGGTCTGCTCCAGCAGCCACACCTGGTTCCCCTTGTCGCTGGCCGTCCAGCCCTGCTCGCACAAGAGGGCGGCGAGGCGCGCGGGCTCAGGGTGTTGGCAGAGCACATCGAGATCGCTGCCGGGCAGGTCGAGCCCGATGGCGACTGTGCTCACCAGGGCCAGGTCCTGGCACAGGCGCTCAAGTGCAACCCACACACCACTGCTTAGCAGGGCGTGGGCGGAGCGCTGGCGGGGATTGCCCCGGGCCAGGTAGTCGAGGCGGCGCCAGTTGGCCGGGGAGCCCTGCGCAGATGGAAAAACTGCGGCCGGGGCCGCAGTTGTGTCAGTGCCGAGGAGGCGACAATCACTCAGCAAGGGTCACCTTGGTGATCACCACGTCTTCGGTCGGCACGTCCTGATGCATGCGGCCGTAGTTGCCGGTCTTGACGCCCTTGATCTTGTTGACCACGTCCATGCCGGCGGTGACTTCACCGAACACGCAGTAGCCGAAGCCCTGGGTGGTGGGGGACTTGAAGTCCAGGAAGTCGTTGTTGTTCACGTTGATGAAGAACTGGGCGCTGGCGGAGTGCGGCTCGCTGGTGCGGGCCATGGCGATGGTGCCAATCTTGTTGGACAGGCCGTTGGCCGCCTCGTTCTTGATGGAGGCGCGGGTCTCTTTCTCTTCAAAGCCAGGAGCATAGCCGCCGCCCTGGATCATGAAACCGTCGATGACGCGGTGGAAGATGGTGTTGTCGTAGTGACCGTCACGGCAGTATTGCAGGAAGTTGGCCACGGTCTCGGGGGCTTTTTCCGCGTTCAGGGTCAGGGTGATGTCGCCGTGGTTGGTGTGCAGAGTAACCATGATATGTCCTTTCAAATGTTGCGCGAGCACGAAGCCGCTCGCGGCTGTTGCATGGGCTATGGCCTAAAGTGGTGGCAATTCTAGCCCATCGAGGGGCTGCGGCATAGATGGCATGGGGGATCCGGCGCTTTTTCTGCCTCGTTTTCTCCACCGGATGCGGTTAGAATGTCAGGCCATTTTACTCACAGGCAGTGGTCATAAGATGCTGAAGATATACAACACACTCACTCGTCAAAAAGAAGAATTCAAACCTATCCACCCGGGCAAGGTGGGCATGTATGTGTGTGGCGTCACCATCTACGATCACTGTCATATCGGCCACGGCCGCACCTTCGTCTCCTTCGACGTGGTGGCCCGTTACCTGCGTTACGCCGGTTACGATCTCACCTATGTGCGCAACATCACCGACGTGGATGACAAGATCATCAAGCGCGCCGCTGAAACCCGCGTCACCTGTGACGACCTCACCGAGCGCCTGATCGGCGACATGCACCAGGACTTCGACGCCCTCGGCATGCTGCGCCCTGACATCGAGCCCCGCGCCACCCAGCACATTGGTGAAATCATCGCCCTGGTCGAAACCCTGCTGGAAAAAGAGCACGCCTACGTGGCGGACAACGGCGACGTCATGTTCATCGTCGAGTCCTTCGCCGACTACGGCAAGCTCTCCGGTCAGGATCTGGAGCAGCTGCAGGCCGGCGCCCGGGTCGACGTGGTCGAAGCCAAGCGCAACCCGCTGGACTTCGTGCTGTGGAAGATGTCCAAGCCCGGCGAGCCGACCTGGGACAGCCCCTGGGGCCCGGGCCGCCCCGGCTGGCACATAGAGTGCTCCGCCATGAACTCCAAGCACCTTGGCAACCACTTCGACATCCACGGCGGCGGCTCGGATCTGCAGTTCCCCCACCACGAGAACGAAATAGCCCAGTCCTGCTGCGCCCACGGTGGCGACTACGTCAACACCTGGATGCACAGCGGCATGGTAATGGTGGACAAGGAGAAGATGTCCAAGTCCCTTGGCAACTTCTTCACCATCCGCGACGTCCTGGCCCATTTTGACGCCGAAACCGTGCGCTACTTCCTGATGTCCGGCCACTACCGCAGCCAGCTCAACTACTCGGAAGAGAACCTGAAGCAGGCCCGCGCCGCCCTGGAGCGGATGTACACCGCCCTGCGGGATCTGCCGGTGGCTGCCGCCGCCGGTGGCGACGAGCAGGTGGCCCGCTTTGTCGATGCCATGGACGACGACTTCAACACCCCGGAAGCCTACTCCGCCCTGTTCGACCTGGTGCGCGAGATCAACCGCCAGAAGGCCGAAGACATCGCTGTCGCCGCTGGCCTGGGTGCCCGCCTGCGGGAGCTGGGCGCCGTGCTCGGCATACTGCAACAAGACCCGGACGCCTTCCTCAAGGGCAACGAAGCGGACGATGAAGTGGCCGAGATCGAGCAACTGATCGCCCAGCGCAATCAGGCCCGCGCCGACAAGAACTGGGCCGCGGCGGATGCCGCTAGAGCCCGTCTCACCGAGATGGGCATAGTGCTGGAAGACAGCGCCGGCAAGACCAGCTGGCGCCGCGCCTAAGGTCGGTTGTCCTTGTTGGCGTCTGGTGCCAACAGGTTGAGCCAATAAAAAAACCGCAGCCTTGGGGCTGCGGTTTTTGTTTTTCAATCGATGCATTCAATTAATGGCTTGGTGATATTTTAACTATTTATATAAATCGACTACCTTTCTAGCCTAACTCTAAGGCGTCTAGCTCTCTCTTGGAATGCAAGCTCACCACCCTCCAATATATCACGAACATATTTTCGTATAGATGAATTTTCTAGACCGCCTGCTTGATATGTTATTGGTGGTAGTCCTTTTGCTTGATGTGGCCCAACCTCTGCAATTATAATCTGATCAGCATCTGTGTTAATAACAAGGTTGGCGTTATGAGTGACGATAATAACTTGTCTTTTATTCTTTGCTGCAATAAATAATGGTACAAGTTCATCATTCACTGATTTAGGATCAAGGTTTTCTTCCGGTTGGTCAATAATTAATGGTCTATCATCGCTATCATCTAATGCGAGATATAGAAGTAATAAAACTATTCCTCGAGTACCTGGGGATAATTTTCTAATATCAACTCCATCATATAATATATCATAGCGAATAGAAATATGGTCCGTCCCGTAAAGCCACTGTGCAAACATTTTTAACCATGCTTTATATTCTTCTGGCTGTTGAGCATTAAACGGAGCATGTGAAATCAGATCAGGGGTATATTGAGAGATAAATTCAGTTAGTGCTTTTTGAATATCAATAGCACTACCTTGCTCCCATGCAGTTTTTAAGGTGTTTTCTGCAATAGATGTCAAGGTACCTTTACCATTGAAAGGCCCTGCTTTACGACGGTCAAGGAGTTCTTCTTCTGCGAATCGCCCCCATTTTTCCACATCTACCACTCGTCTTACATAGAAACTTAGCTTACCCAATGTACCTGATGAATTTGAAAGCTTCTTCATTAAAGGAGTATATAACTCTGAAAGAGCATATTGCTCATTAATAATTGCTTCAAATACTCTTGTGTATGCGGAATCACGTTCTGCTTGTAATATCTTCCTTCTTTCCATCGCCCCTGATGCATCTTTTAATTTCTCTTCTAACAATTTTAGTGCGGAGCTTTCTTGTAAGATTCGGTTATGTAAGGCTGAATATTGATCTCTAACCACTTTGTCCGCACTAAATAATGCTTCTAGCCTTGACATTTCAGCGATAATAACTGTTAGTTCTAAATCATTCAAAATTGAATTATCAGGAATGTATGAGCAATCTTTATCCTTTTGCTCTACAGGTTGGCCATTGAGCTTAGAGATAGATTGATTAGCCCATTCGATATACGATGTTAAACTTTGATCTACATTTCCCTTATAAACAAGGAGAAATTCTTCCCATTGAGTATCACTAAGACCACTTTGAATATGCCGCTCTTTTGTCTGACGAAGTAATTCTGGCGCTCTAGTTGTTCGGGTGCTTATTACTTCATCTTGCATTGCTTCAAAGGTGCGTCGCTGATTGGTCAAGACCTGAATTTTATTCCTAATATATTGAGCGGCATTGCTTAGCTCAGTATGGCGTTTAACTTGCTCTTCAGTGCCCTTTACAATTAGCTTTGTTAAATCATTATTATAGTTTTGGATAAGTATTTTCTTTTGGTTTAGCTGATTTGTTAGTATTCCTACTAATCGTTCTTTTTCTATTTCAGCAGAAATTCGAAGAGACAGATCATGTATCGCTTCTGCTTCACGGTTTCGTGCTTGTTGATATCTGCTAGTTTTATTTTCTCGGAGTTCTGGAAAACTTACCGCCCCATCACGTTCATTTGGTTTGTGTGATTCAAATATAACCCTTTCAATTTCATTTATTAAGCCATCGGAAATGCCATTTGCTGAACATAATTCCTCAACAAATTGTTGTGATAAATATCTTGCTCTTGGGTAAGACAGTTGATTATCTATATCTCGATTATCAAGATACCGTTGTGTTTTTTCACCGCCCCCCCACTCAAGAGTAACCTTTGCATCACCTAAATGTTGGTTTGCTCGTGATAAAAATGAAGGATTAGTATTAGAGCCTATATTTAATCCATTAGGCTGAATTGCGCTACAGCCTGCAGAGATCATATCTGCAAGAGCTGTTTTGCCCGAACCACGAGCGCCAATGATAGCAATAAGTCCTGAATTTAATGCAATTTCTGGTGTTTTTACCCAAGGTGAATTAGTTATCGTAACTTTAGATATTACTTGTGAGGGAATGGCTGAAGGTGGGGGAGCCGAACCAACAAAAGCTCTTCCTTCTGGGTCAATGCAGGCTTGACGTAATGCATCAAACTCTAGAGCACCCTTAATCCAAGAAAATCTATCTTCAATTGGCTGGCCAACCATTTTTAAATTATGAGCATCGCTCCCATGTAAACAAGGTTTGCACCCATCATAGCGAGATTTTAAATCTTGAGGTGAGATGCTCCGCTGGCCAAGCCAGAATTCCCTTTGGGCACTACTGCTTGAAAATATTATATGAGAAAATTTTTCTATTTCTTGGCGAACTGTTGTATCTGCTGCATCACGGACTCCTGATGTTCCATCATTAGCACCACCGGCTACGGCAATTAAAATGTTATTTTTGGCCCATTCACTTTGCTGGTAAACATCACGAAGTTGTGAAAAATTCACTTTAAACTGTGTCGCACCGTGTTGCAATGCTACTTGTTCATCAATGATTTCTGGATTGGATCTTTTTCCTAGTCTAATTAAATCGCTTCTCGTACAGTTAAAGGTGTCACTATATGCTTGGAATTGTAATCGAGATAGTATTCTGTTTAATTGTTCAAGATGTTCGGGATCTTCTGGGCTAACGAGGAGATGAAGGTTAACGAATCCTGATTTCGCCGCTACATCAAGTCTTATTTCAACATTGGGAAACATCAATTTAATATCTGGCAGTCTACCTAACTTCTTATACTCAATTAGACTTTTGTATGTGTCAGTTAAATAATAATCTGTTACCGCAATTGCCTCGATCTTGGGGGTCGATAATTCTATTTTTGATAGATATTGTTCCCATAGGTCTTCACCTTTAAATTGGTCATTTAGAACTGTGCCTGGTGCATGAATATGCGGCTCCCAGCGCCGCCATTGTGAACCACAATTTATCATGTGTAATTCCTTGAATTATATTTAATGAGATTTTTGGTGGTGATATTTACAACGAATGATCGGAAGTGCTAAAAATATTTAATTACAGCTTAATGACCACTGTCAGGGCATTCTCCAATATGTCGGAGTATCACTTTCTGCCGTACTGGTATTCATTTTTTGATCCGTGTAACTAAGCTGATTTCACTTTTTGTATCGATGCGACAAAATGGCCTTGCAATGAAGTGGTCTAGGGGCAGGATCAGAGAAAATAGCTCTTCCAAGCTCGGTCCCAAATACATAGGGCGCTATTATGTGGCCTCGGAGTTGCGGGTTGGGTGTTGCCCCCTGTTGTTCGCCGAGGTGAAGGCACAAGGTCAGGAGCGCCGTCATGGACGACGGCGCAGACGCAGGGGGTACAAGGATGTAGCGTCTGCGTCGCTCCGCCAGACCTTTTGCCTGAACCGAGGGAACCCGACGCAGGAGGGCGAACAAGTGGGGGTGGCCTTTCTTTTGGTGACTTTTCTTTGGCCACGCAAAGAAAAAGTCACTCGCCCCAGCCCGAAGGGCGGGCGAAACCTCGTCGAGGACGGAGTCCTCGCATCCTGCATGGCGAAGGCATGCCGATGCTATGGCCAACGACATCCCTCAAGGTAATGACGTTACTCGACCCCTCACCCTAGCCCTCTCCCGCAAGGGGAGAGGGAATTGTTACCGTGGTGCAATGCGCTCTGCTTATTGCACCCAACGCCTCTCCCGTTGGGGAGAGGGGACTGTTACCGCGGACGATTACGCTTCGCTACTCGACCCTGCTTGTCCCGGGGCCGTCGGAAACCCCGTCGAGGATGGAATCCTCGTCCCTCGCCGAGGCACGGGATGCCGGGCTGGCATCCGCCGAGAACCGGGAAGCCGGCCAAATTCCGTCGCTGCCGCCCCTGGCTGTCGCTACCACAATGCGCCGCTGACCCTGGCTTAGGAAAAGGGGCCAACGGGCACCCACCCCCATCCTACGGAGCCGAGGGGGCCCGATCCATGGATCTTGCTGACTCAAGTGTCAGAATCGACAGGTTTTTTGCGCTGGTTCAAAGTTATGGTCCCACGCCCGGGGTGGGGCGGGGCCACAGGCCCTGGCGGGGGGCGCGCCAAAGTGTGAACGGGGTGGTATTTCCCCGGCCTACCCCTTTCTCGCACTTGTCTGGCGTGCCCCGAGTTGGCTAAGGTGGTCGCCCATCACATGCAGGTAGTGGAGAGCGGCATGGACAAGATATTGCAGACCCTGTCGGAGCGGGTCACCCAGGCGCGGGATCTGGAGAGCCTGACCCGGCCCCTGCTGGAGATGCTGGAGGCGGTGACCGGGCTGGAGTCGACCTATCTCACCGAGATCGATGAGGGGCAGAGCACCCAGCATATTCGCTATGCCCGCAACGTGGCCGGGCTGCAGATCCCGGAGGGGGCGGCGGTGGACTGGAGCGATACCCTGTGCCGACGGGCCATCGACGAGGGGCGCCTGTTTACCGACAACGTGGCCGAGTGCTGGGGCGATTCGGATGCGGCCAGGATCATGGGCATTCGCACCTATCTGAGCAGCCCGGTGCGCACCTCGTCCGGCTCCCTCTATGGCACTCTGTGCGCCGCCAGCGCCGAGCGCAAGCCCATGGTGGCGGGCTCTGAGCAGCTCATCGGCTTCTTCGCCCGGCTGATCGCCGAGCATGTGGAACGGGAGCAGTTGCTGCTGCAGTTGCAGCGGGCCAACGACGAGCTGTCGCGCCAGGCCCTCTGCGACCCCCTGACCGGGTTGCCGAACCGCCGGGCCCTGATGCAGGAGCTGACCCGGTTGTTCTCCCTCTCGGATCGGGCCGGGCACCCTGTGCTCATCGCCTTCATCGATCTCGATGGCTTCAAGCAGATCAACGACATCCACGGTCACGAGGCGGGGGATCGGCTGCTCACCACCATGGCGCGTCAACTGGGCTCGGCCCTGCGCAGTGGCGACATGTTGGCGCGGATGGGGGGCGATGAGTTCGTCGCCGTGGGCATGGGCCCTATCCCGGGGGAGGAGACGGTCGAGGGGGCGGTGCGGCGCTTCGGGCGTCGGCTGTTCGAGCACAGCGTGCTGCAGTTGCCGATCCAGTCCCGGGTGCTGCACTACCCCGGGGCCAGCGTGGGAGTGGTGGCGGTCGATCCGGCGCACACCAGCGTCGACGAGGCCCTGCGCCAGGCCGATGCGCGCATGTATGAAGTCAAGCGCCAGCGCCGCGCGCTGGGGTGACGGGCACCTGGCATCCAGGGCGCCCCGATTTATGGGAGTGAGGCCCAGGCGCCGCGCCCTTGATGCCGCGCATTGTTGTCCCCGCGCCCGGGATGCTAGGATGCGTCTCCCTCAACACAGGCACTCTCTACCATGGCAAACCCTGTTATCGGCCATTACCGCGCCCTGGCGGCGAAAGTGGCCACCCTCTTTGCGGAGATCTGTGAGTTTCAGCAGCGCATCTGGGTGGTCAGCATCATCAAGGATGCCTACACCGACACCTTCATCGTCAACGAAGGCAGTTTCGAGGAGCCCATGCAGTGGATGCACCGCAAGGGCTACAGCGCCGAGATGCTGGCCCGGGTCGATGCCATGGCCCGCTCCCAGGTGGTCCAGCTGGAGCTCGGTGGGCAGCGCCACCGCCTGATGCGGGTCAAATAGATGGCCCGGGTCGATGCCATGGCCCGCTCCCAGGTTGTTCAGCTGGAGCTCGGCGGGCAGCGCCACCGCCTGATGCGGGTCAAATAGATGGCCCGGGTCGATGCCATGGCCCGCTCCCAGGTGGTCCAGCTGGAGCTCGGTGGGCAGTGTCACCGCCTGATGCGGGTCAAATAGCGGGCCAAAGTCCCGTTTTTGGCCCGAATGGCCAGAGTCACAAGGTTCGGGCCACTCACCCCGCTGCCTGATGGCAACCCCTGGCGGGGTTGCCCGGGTCATGACTTCTCGGTGGTGCGCTCCGGTTTCAATGCCCCCGAGTAGACGCAGATGGCGGAGTTGTAACTGTTGTAGGCGACGGCGTAGTTGAAGTCGCAGAAATAGGCCGGGTGCTTGGTGGCCACAGTGTCGCCCGCCTTGCATTTGTCCTGCATCCCCTCCACCAGAGAGTCATTGTTGGCGCCAAGACAGGCCTTGCCCGTGGTCTTGTCGCCGCCGCACGCCATCAACAGGACGCAAACCGAGATACTCATCAACCACTTCACTGTGCCTTGCATGTTCAATCCTGAGCTGTTCAAACGAGATGCCGGTGCCATGGGCGCCGGGGTGCTGGGAGATGGTGCCTTGGGATATGGCGCCCGGGTGCTTGATGCCTTGCAGTCGTGCGCGCCGCCATCCCTTGCCCGACAAGAGGGCCAACAGACTCCCGGCGCCATTTTACGGGCCCGTGACGCTCCACGTCACCCCTTGTGGTGACAAGTACCTGATATTCAATGGTGTTTGTGAGGGAGTTCAAGCGGCTGGCGGGCAAGGGAGGGGCTGAGCAAGGGGAGCCGGCCCAGAAAGCGAGAGGCCCATGACGGGCCTCTCTGCTGGCATCGAAGGGCACTAGGGCGCCGGGAAGTACTTGTGCTGGATCCGCTGGAACTCGCTGCTGGCCAGCACCTGGGTCAGGCCGTGCTGGAACTCCTTGACCAGGGCATCGTCCACCGGATGGCTGAAGGCGAAGCAGAACTGCTCCGAACTCAGCACCCAGCGCACCTCGAACAGGGCGGGATCCAGCTGCTGGGCCTGGATGAGATCCATCAGGGTGGCCTTGTTGCTGGAGATGAGGTCGACCCGGCCCGAGGTGAGCATCCGCAGGGCCTGGGGGAGGCGGTTGGCTGTCATTATCTTCTGCTCGTCGAAGCCGCTGTTGAGCAGCAGCTGCTCCCCCACGTCGGCGCGCACGGCCCCTATGGTGTGCTGCTGGGCATCCTCCAGCCGGGTGAGCTTGAGGGGATGGCTGGCCAGCCCCATCAGCACGATTTCGGCATAGCCGATGGGGCAGGCCCATTTGAACAGGGGATCCCGCGCCTCGGTGCGGGCGGTGGTGAAGAGCACCACGTTGGGCTTCTGGGTCAGCAGGTAGTAGCCCCGGGCCCAGGGGAGGATGCTGATCGCCTGGGGCGGGGTGCCGGTCTTCTGCCACACCTGGTGCAGCAGCTCGATGGCAAAGCCGCTGGGAGTGCCATCTTCTCCGGTGAAGTTATAGGGTTTGTACTCTTCGGTGAGGTAGTGAAGCTTGCCAAGGGCCGGGCTGGCGCTGGCCTGCCCCATCTCCCCCGACCCGCCCCAGAGTGTGGCTAAAAGTGTGGCCAGGAGAGCGGTTCTGTTCCTGATCCTTACTATCCCTGTTCTCATCCTGACCGTCCTGCTGCCGAGTGCCCAGCTTCAAGTGTTGCCAAGCCACGGGGTTTCGCCACCCGAAGGGGCGGACAATCGCCGTTGTCATGCCAGGGCGTGGCGCAACGGGGGGAGCGACAGCGCGCGCCATCACCAGGCCGGACGGGTATGGCCTATGGGCTTGAGGGCCTGATCGCGCAGGCCGACCAGCAGGGTTGCGCCATCCGGTTGCAGCCTGAATTCGCCATAGCGCGCCTGCTCGTACTGGGCGGCCGTCCCCTCCTCGAAGAAGAAGGCATCCGGCCCTATCCACCACTGGCCCTGCTGCCAGCGAGCCTGCAGCAGGCGCTGGTCCGGGGCCAGGGCGTCGGGGGCGCCTCCCTCTACTCGCTGCGCCACCTGCTGTTCATCGAGGCGGATGACCAGGGTCTGGGTGGCGGCGCCCTCCTGGTGCGGGCTCCCCAGCTGGCGGGCGAGGGCGTAGCTCAGGCGCATGTAATCCCCCTGCATCAGGGAGCGAGGGTCGACCGGGGCCAGCTCCAGCAGCACGGTTTCGCCGCTGCTGATGGCGTGCTCGAAGCGCCAGACAGTGACATTGATGCCCACCAGGATGGCGAGGCCGGTCAGCAAGAGGGCAAGACGTCTCATGAGGCGATCTCCTTGCCGAGGATTTTCAACAGCTGGCGGGTGCCGAGCAGCAGGGCACCCGAGCCCAGCAGCAGCCAGGATTTGGTCATCAGGGTCAGCCCGAGATCGTAGTAGTAGAGGGAGCCAAAGCCGAGCAGCAGCAGGCCGGCCAGGGTCATGAGCCCGAGGCTGCCGGCATAGAAGCCGAGCACCAGCACCAGGGCGCCGGCCCCCATGCCGGGGATGATGGCGCTGATCACCACCAGGGGCAGGCCATAGAGCAACGGCAGTTTCAGTTTCACCATGACGGCGAGCAGCAGGGCGGCGCAGAGCAGTGGATTGAGCCAGAGTGGCAGGCGGGAGAGCCCGAGCTCGTCGAGTGCGCTGGTGCCGCCGTCCCAGAGGGGATGGTGCAGTCGCCCCAGCACCAGCAGGGAGAGCGCCAGCCCCAGGGTGAGGGATTCATAGAGCGAATGGCGTTCTGGGTCGCGTTCGGCCTGCAGCCAGCAGAAGGTGAGGGCGGCCATCACCAGCGGCAGGGCCAGCAGTTGCAGGCCGAGGCAGGCGAGCCCCATGGTCAGCAGGATGGCGGCGGCGAAGCTGTGGAAGAGGCGAACCAGCCAGTGCTCGAACAGGGCGGCGATGGCCAGCGACAGCAGGGCCAGTCCCAGCCAGAGCGGGGCCGAGTGGGGGTCAATCTGGTCGATGAGGCCATAGAGCAGCCAGGCATCGGCCGCGAGCGCGAGCGCCAGCACGAACTGATCCCAGAGATCGCTACGCCGGGCCAGGCGGTTGAGGCCGAGGGCGGCGGCCATCAGCAGGGTGCCCATGACGAGGGCGTGGTTTGGCTCGCGGACCAGGCTCTCGAAGGCCATGAACAGGAAGAACAGCAGGAAGAGGGCGGCCAGCCAGCCCACCATGCCGAGCAGGAAACGGCTCGACCAGTGCGGTTGCTCGTCCCGGGGGGCATCGCCCTCCACCAGATGGGCGGCCCGCAGCCTCTCCCAAGGGTTCAGATCAGACATGCTGCCTCCGTTGCTGTTGCAGCCAGCCGTTGGTTAAGACCGAGAGACCGATGGCGACAGGGGCCTCGGCTGGCAGGTGCTGCCAGGGGATCGGTTCAGACATGCTGCCTCCGTTGTTGTTGCAGCCAGCGGCTGGCCATCACGGAGAGACCTATGGCAATGAGGGATAGCAGCAAAAAGCCGTTCATGTCCGGCTCCATCCACTTGCCCAGCGCCGCAAGAGTGACGGCGATAAGGCTCAGGCACCCCATGGCGAGCCCTGCGATGAATCTGTGGTGCCAGCGCAGGTAGGCGGCGCCCAGCCAGGCGAGCCAGGCGGGCCAGACCCAGGGGGAGGCGGCATCGAACAGCGCCAGCAGGGCCAGCAGGGTGACCCCGAGCCCGGCGGCCAGCCCCGGGAGCCAGGAGGGCATGAGCGCGAGCCGGGCTGGGGCCAGGATGAGCGCCCCCCAGAGGACGGCGTTGAGCAGGGTCAGGCACCAGCCGAGGGCCTCCTCGTTGAAGGAGAAGAAGAGGTCGATGAGACCGAGGCGCCAGTAGAGCACCAGCGCCAGCTGGCCGAGCAGCCAGGCGAGGGTCCAGAGCAGGGGGCTCCTGCCGAGCGCCGCCAGGGGCAGCAGCAACAGGGCCCAGGTGGCGAAGAGCTGCCAGGGATCGGCACCTGTCTGGTAGGTCTGACCCACCAGGGCCAGCAGGGCGCCTATGTTGAGGGCCACCGCCAGCAGCAGGGCCTGGCGCGGGGTGTCGGCCAGGGGCTTGCGCCAGAGCACCAGCAGCATGGCGAGCAGGGGCAGCTCCAGCAGGGCGAGGCGGGAGAGACGGCCCAGGGCCTGCCAGTTGAAGGCGACGAAGAACACCAGGCCCGCCCCCAGGCAGAGGCAGCCGAGCCAGAGCAGCAGCCTGTCGAACAGCCACTGCCAGCGCACGGGGGCCGGGGGCAGATCGCACAGGGCGAGGGCGGCGGGCAATGACTCCCGGGGGAGACGACCGCGTCTGACCCAGTCGAGCAGGGTCTGTCTTGAGGTGAGGTGCATGGCGAGGCTCCTGAAGCCGTCGTGCCTGAGAGATAAGGCATTATGGCACGGCGCCGCGTCCCGGGGCAGACCCCGGTGGCGCTGATGCGACAGGGGCAGGGCATGAGTAACAAAAAAGCCCCGACCGGGAGGAGGGGGCTCTGATGACGGGCTGACGGGGATATGGATGGGTGCTCACGCCCGTCCCCTCGTTGCTGGCGCGTCAGACGAAGATCAGGGTGCTGGCGCCCAGACCCACGAAGAGGATGGCGCAGGCGATGCGGATCCCCTGGAGGGGCAGCTTGTCGGCTCCCAGCTTGCCAAGCAGCACCACGGGCACGTTGGCCAGCATCATGCCGAGGGTGGTGCCGGTGATGACCTGGGTCAGGGAATCGTACTTGGCCGCCAGCAGCACAGTGGCTATCTGGGTCTTGTCGCCGATTTCGGCGATGAAGAACAGCACGAAGGTGGCCATGAAGGGGCCGTATTTGTCGAGCGAGCTCTCTTCATCCTCCATCTTGTCCGGCACCAGGATCCAGACCGCCATGGCGATGAAGGCGCCGGCGACCAGCCAGGTCATCACCTTGGGATCCATCCAGCGACTGATGAACTCCCCTATCCAGGCGGCCCCCGCATGGTTGAGCAGGGTGGCGACCAGCATGCCGGCGATGATGGGCCAGGGTTTGCGAAAACGACAGATGAGCAGCAACGCCAGGAGCTGGGTCTTGTCGCCGATCTCGGCGATTGCCACGCTCAGGGTTGAGGTTAACAAGGCTTCCATAAAAATGACCGGGGGACGGAATTGTTATAAACCAGAGACAAGCCTGCGCCATCCGTCCCCGGTATTGGCACTGGCCCGTCAAAGGTCTTGTCAAATCCGGCATTGCCCGGATCACCCTGACCATGGTGAGTTGGCACCAAGTATGTTGATCAGGATCGCGCACCGGGTTGGCACCCGTGGCGAGACTACTCCCCCTCGATGGGAGCCGGCATTCTAGGGAAAAACGTCCTCTGGAGCAAGGTGTGTGGCGGGAGGCTCCCCCTTCATCGATGTGATGTGACCGGCGGCGCTCTCCCGCTTGGCCTTGATCTGCTCCCCTTTGTTCCCTGGCTTTCTGTGCACCCTGGCATCAGGGCCGGAGCGGCGTGCCTGTGGCAGGGACGCAAAGTAGCAAACAAAAAGCGTTGTGAAACAGGCAACAAGCACCGCTGCCCAGAGCCCCCGCGGGGGAGGGAAAATGGCGTAACACCAGTTTCTCTCTGCAGCAAAAAAATAAATTCGCAACTGTCAAATCTGACAGCAACTACGCTTAGCCAAAAATAAATACGCCACCATGGCGAGTGCGTTTTCAAGACCGGGACAGGTTGAAGTTGATGTGCCTTGCAGAGGCATCACGGATGACGGTGATTGACTCTGACTATCTCTCTTAAATGGATTTAAGGGGTTTAAAATGGGGGTCGATGTTTTAGGGTCAGGTGTCGTCGACATCTGGCCACAGGGGCCGATGTGTCCCATGGCAATCGACGGCCAGCGGCGCTCCAGGGAAGGGGATGCCAGCAGCAATCCTTTCACCGTCGAGACCGCCCTCGGCGCTGTGAGCGCAGAGTCACCGCAAGCTGACCTTATCCCACCACTCTTTCGCAGTACAACCCCATCCGGCAGCGGCCTTGGCGCACCTGCCGCAGGGCAGGCCGGCGCCCGGCGCTGCAAGCAGGGCATACGCCAACGCGGCCACCAGGGCCGCCGTCACACCACTGCCCCCGCCAGCCTGCCTTGTCCCCATCAGCAGCATCCTGGCCCTGATGCCCCGTTTTCGAGCACCGCCAGATCGCAGGATGGCGCCGCGCCAAATGCGCCCCGCGCCTTGCTCAGCGACCATCGCCGTCCCTTGTTGACGGCAGAGGATGGTGGCCCGGCGACAGATTTCACCACGCAGCTCAGGAAGGGGGTCTATGGAGAGAACCGCCCGCCCCTCATGACTGCTGGCCCAGATCCACTTTGTAAGACAGACGGGACTCATCCCTCGACCCGAGCGAGGCAGATGCGCCCTTGTCACCCCCAGCTCCTCATCGATATCGCACTTTCCCCCACTTTTTAAAGGAACTTGCTCATGGCCAACATCAATGGAACGAACAGAAACGACATCATCAACGCCACTGCGGGCAACGATGCGATCAATGGCGGTGCCGGGGATGACACCATCAATGCGGGGGAGGGCAACAACCAGGTCGATGGGGGCTCGGGCAACGACACCATCGCAGCCGGTGCCGGCAATGACGTGATCGACGGCGGCAGCGGCAACGACCTCATCAACGCGGGCAATGGCAACAACACGGTCGACGGGGGCTCGGGCAACGACAACATCACCACCGGCAGCGGCAATGACAGCATCGACGGCGAGAGTGGCAACGACACCATCTTCGCCGGGGCGGGCAAGGATGTGATCCTCGCCGGCGAAGGCAACGACACTGTCTATGGCCAGGACGGGGACGACGTCATCTACGGCGAGGCGGGAGACGATCTGCTCGATGGCGGCGATGGCAACGACTACATCAACGGCGGTGATGGGCGCGACATTGTCTACGGCGGCAAAGGGAACGATCGGCTTGTGGGTGCCGACCAGAATGACACCCTCTACGGTGGCTCCGGGGACGATGTGATCGGTGTCGACGATGCCTGGCGCTGCAACTTCAGCCGCGAAAACGGTCAGGATGTGATCTATGGCGATGGCAAGAACTCGGCCAGCGGCGCCTGGTTGAGCGTGGCAGACGAAGTGGGGAGCGATCTCATCTACTCCGGCCGTGGCAACGATCGCATCTATGGCGACAGCGGGCTCGGTGGTGCGGTCGGCGGCAATGACAGGATCTATGCCGGTGGCGGCAATGACGCCGTGTACGGTGAAGGGGGCAACGACCTCATCTACGGCGAGGACGGAGACGATCTGCTCGACGGCGGCGCCGGTGACGACACCCTCAAGGGCGGTGACGGCCGCGATACCGTCTATGGCGGCCTTGGTGCCGACACCATCAGCGGCGCAGACGGCCGCGACCTGCTGTATGGCGGCTCCGGGGACGATCGCATCGGCAACAATGACGACAACGGCTGGCGTCACGGCTACTTCAGCGAAAGTGGTGGCGACATCATCTATGGCGATGGCAAGGACTCGGCGTCCGGCCTCGCCGGCGCCACAGGCAATGACTTCATCTTCTCCGGCCAGGGCAACGACACGCTCTACGGCGACAATGGCAACAACTTCGCAGGGGCCGCTGCCGGAGGGGCCGATACCATCTATGCCGGCAGCGGCAATGATACCGCCTATGGGGAAGGGGGGGATGACGCGCTCTTCGGTGAAAAAGGCAATGACACTCTGTATGGGGGAAGCGGCGCCGACGAGATAGCCGGTGGTCTGGGGGCCGACACCCTGAGTGGCGGCAGCGGCGCCGACACCTTCATCTTCACCGCCGAGCTCAACCAGTATCATCATCACGGTTGGCATGGCTGGGGTGGCTGGCATGGGGGTTATGATCACTACGATCTGCAGAGCTGGTCCGACTCCACCACCATGGGGATGGACACCATCACCGACTTCCTGAGCATCAAGGATCTCGGCGCAAACCCGCTGATCGCGGCCGGCGGCCCCGACAAGATCGATCTGGTCCAGCTGCTCGGAGACGACGTCGACCTCAAATGGGGTGGTACCACCCCGACCGCCTACGGCGTGTGGTTCAAGCACGAAGGCGGCAACACCTATGTCTATGCCGATATCAGCGGCAATCCGGCCGTGGCCGAGCTGGCATTCAAGCTGACGGGCATCCACCACCTGGTGGTGGGGGACTTCCTGGGGGTGAGCAGCCAGGGGCCGATTGCCAATGCAGACAGCAATGCCAGTGATCCCCTGATCGAAGCCGGCGGGGTGGCCAATGCCATCCCCGGTGATCCCAGTGCCAGCGGCAACGTGCTGGCCAATGACACAGATCCTGACCTGCCCTTTGACACCCTGACCGTCTCCGCCGTCAACGGTAATAGCGGTAATGTTGGTGCCGTGGTAGCCGGCACCTACGGCACCCTGACCCTCTATGCCAACGGCAGCTACAGCTACGTTCTCAATAATATGGACAGCGATACCCAGGGCATCGCTCAGGGCCAAATCGTCAACGATGTATTCAACTACACCATCATGGATTCGGCAGGCCAGACATCGACGGCCACCCTGACCCTTAGCATTACCGGCACCAACGATGGCGCCACCATCAGCGGCGATGCCGTCGGTGCCGTCAGCGAGGACGGTAACGCCCCGCTGCTGACCGACAGCGGCAGCCTCAGCGTGGCCGATGTGGATCAGGGCGAGGATGTCTTCGACACCGGCAGCGTCACCGACACCACCGTCGGTGGTGCCCTCGGCAGCCTGAGCATCACCGCGGCCGGCACCTGGACCTACGAGGTGGCCAACGCCGATGTGCAGTACCTGGGCGCCGGCGACACCCGTGTCGAGACCTTCGAGGTGAGCTCGGTCGATGGCACCGCCACCGAAACCGTGACCGTCACCATCACCGGCACCAACGATGG
>NZ_JBWVQS010000007.1:0-209691 GCF_056642115.1 Aeromonas sp. 130281
ATTCAAATTGTTAAAGAGCGACGCAACAGTGTGTTGCTGCGGGAGTGGAATTCTACTCAACCGCCTTCTCGAGTCAAGCCTTATTTTCAAAGGCTTTTCGAGGTTATCGACTCAGGCTTTCTGCGTTGCCGCTTGCCCTGTCGATGGAGGCGCATTATAGGGAGCTGAAACTTTCTGGCAAGCAGATAATTGCAAAAAGATGGCTTTCATCAACCGTTCGCTCACAAAGCCACCAATGCGCATATTAAGCGAACAAAATCAGCCCGCAACGGGCACTGAAACGGCAAAATCGTGCAGATTGTCATAGACGACATCAGCCAGCGCAGTGCCCTCGTCGGTCACAGCCTTGCCGGTGCGCACCATCACCTTGTGTCCGACTCCGGCATTGATGGCCGCTTTCAGGTCGGAAGGCTTGTCACCCACCATATAAGAGCGCGCCATGTCGATGCCCAGCTCCTGCTGCGCCAACAGCAGCATGCCGGGTGCAGGTTTGCGGCAATCACAGGGAGCGCCGTGATCCGGATGATGAGGACAGAAATAGATACCATCGAGGTCAACGTCCCGGTCGGCCAGTGACCAGTCCATCCACTCGGTCAGGTTCATGAAGTCGTCTTCACTGAAGTAGCCGCGGGCGATGCCGGACTGATTGGTGACGACAATCAGCAGATAGCCCTTCTTCTTCAGCAGCTGCAGGGCTTCGATCACCCCGGGCAGGAAATGGAAGTCATCGACCTGGCTGACATAACCTGTGTCTTCGTTGATGACACCATCACGATCCAGAAAAATGGCGGGTTTACTCACGGGCACTACCTCGGTAATAGATGTTTGAAATGTGTCTCACGGGACAATAACGCCCCAAAAAATAAAAGGGGCAGCCGAAGCCACCCCTTTCATGTGTGCATTTAAAGTATCGATTAAGCGATAACTTTAGCTACAACACCAGCACCTACGGTACGGCCACCTTCACGGATAGCGAAACGCAGGCCGTCATCCATCGCGATCGGGGCGATCAGGGTAACAACCATTTTGATGTTGTCGCCTGGCATTACCATTTCTACGCCTTCCGGCAGTTCGATGGTACCGGTCACGTCGGTAGTACGGAAGTAGAACTGCGGACGGTAGCCCTTGAAGAACGGGGTATGACGACCACCTTCTTCCTTGGACAGCACGTACACTTCAGATTCGAACTTGGTGTGCGGCTTGATGGAACCCGGCTTGGCCAGTACCTGACCACGCTCAACTTCTTCACGCTTCACGCCACGCAGCAGGGCGCCAACGTTCTCACCGGCACGGCCTTCGTCCAGCAGTTTGCGGAACATTTCAACACCGGTACAGGTGGTAGAAACGGTGTCTTTGATACCGACGATTTCTACAGTCTCACCTACCTTGACGATACCGCGCTCTACACGACCGGTAACTACGGTACCACGGCCAGCGATGGAGAAGACGTCTTCGATAGGCATCAGGAACGGCTGGTCAATGGCGCGCTCCGGCTCCGGGATGTAGGTATCCAGGTGGTGAGCCAGCTCGATGATCTTCTCTTCCCATGCAGCGTCGCCTTCCAGCGCTTTCAGCGCGGAACCACGTACTACCGGCAGGTCATCACCCGGGAAGTCGTACTCGGTCAGCAGTTCACGAACTTCCATCTCGACCAGTTCGAGCAGCTCTTCGTCGTCTACCATGTCGCACTTGTTCATGAACACGATCATGTACGGGATACCAACCTGGCGACCCAGCAGGATGTGCTCACGAGTTTGCGGCATCGGGCCGTCAGTCGCGGCTACTACCAGGATCGCGCCGTCCATCTGGGCAGCACCGGTGATCATGTTCTTAACGTAGTCGGCGTGACCCGGGCAATCTACGTGGGCGTAGTGACGGATCGCGGTGTCGTATTCTACGTGGGAGGTGTTGATGGTGATACCACGCTCACGCTCTTCCGGTGCCTTGTCGATTTGATCGAAGGCGAAAGCTTTACCACCGAAGTGCTTGGCCAGCACGTTGGTGATGGCGGCGGTCAGGGTGGTTTTACCGTGGTCAACGTGGCCGATGGTGCCGACGTTTACGTGCGGTTTATTACGCTCAAATTTTTCTTTAGACACGACGTAGTCCTTCTAGGTTAAACCCGCCTACCGTCGTAGGCGGGGAATCATAAATTACTTGGATTTGCGCTCTTCGATCACGGCCTGGGCGACGTTAGTCGGGGCATCGTGATACTTGGCGAATTCCATGGCGTAGGAAGCGCGACCCTGGGTAGCGGAACGCAGGGCAGTCGCATAACCGAACATCTCGGCCAGCGGCACGAGAGCACGAACGATCTTGCCGGACGGGCCGTCTTCCATACCTTCGATCAGGCCACGACGACGGTTCAGGTCACCGATCACGTCGCCCATGTAGTCTTCCGGAGTCTCAACTTCTACTTTCATGATCGGTTCGAGCAGAACCGGGTTGGCCTTCATGAAGCCAGCCTTAAAGGCCATGGAAGCAGCGATTTTGAACGCCAGTTCGGAGGAGTCGACATCGTGGTAGGAACCGAAGTGCAGACGCACGCCCAGATCCATAACCGGATAGCCTGCCAGCGGGCCGGACTTCAGCTGCTCACGGATACCCTTGTCAACACCCGGGATGAACTCACCAGGAATGACGCCGCCCTTGATGTCGTTAACGAACTCGTAGGCTTTGCCTTCTTCCAGCGGGTACATGTCGATCACAACGTGACCGTACTGACCACGACCACCGGACTGCTTGGCATGCTTGCCTTCGATGTCCTTGACGGTAGTGCGGATGGTTTCACGGTAGGCAACCTGCGGCTTACCTACGTTCGCTTCTACCTTGAACTCGCGACGCATACGGTCAACGATGATGTCCAGGTGCAGCTCACCCATACCGGCGATGATGGTTTGGCCAGATTCTTCGTCAGTCCATACGCGGAAAGAGGGATCTTCCTGCGCCAGACGGCCGAGTGCCAGACCCATCTTCTCTTGGTCAGCCTTGGTTTTCGGCTCAACCGCGATGGAGATTACCGGCTCCGGGAATTCCATACGCTCGAGGATGATCGGCGCTTTTTCGTCACACAGGGTGTCACCAGTGGTCACGTCTTTCAGACCGATGGCAGCGGCGATGTCGCCTGCGCGAACTTCTTTGATCTCTTCACGCTTGTTGGCATGCATCTGAACGATACGGCCAAAACGCTCGCGCTTCTCTTTGACGGAGTTCAGCACGGAGTCACCGGAGTTAACCACACCGGAGTAAACGCGGAAGAAGGTCAGGTTGCCTACGAACGGGTCGGTAGCAATCTTGAATGCCAGAGCAGAGAACGGCTCGTCATCGGAAGCGTGACGCTCGTCTTTGGTCTCGCCATCCAGCTTCAGACCGTCGATGGCTGCTACGTCGGTCGGAGCCGGCAGATAGTCAACCACGGCATCCAGCATGGCCTGTACGCCCTTGTTCTTGAACGCGGAGCCACAGGTAACCAGGATAATTTCGTTGTTCAGAACACGCTGACGAAGAGCTTTCTTGATCTCTTCCTCGGTCAGTTCTTCACCACCCAGGTATTTTTCCATCAGGTCTTCAGACGCTTCAGCAGCGGCTTCAACCAGGTTCATGCGCATTTCTTGCGCTTGTTCCAGCAGCTCGGCCGGGACGTCTTCGTAATCGAAAGACACGCCCTGGTCAGCTTCGCTCCAGTTGATGGCTTTCATCTTGACCAGGTCGATAACGCCCTTGAAGTTCTCTTCTGCACCGATGTTCAGTTGCAGGGGAACTGGCACGCCTTTCAGACGGGTCTTGATGTGCTCAACGCAGCGCAGATAGTTGGCGCCGGTACGGTCCATCTTATTGACGAACGCGATACGGGGAACCTTGTACTTGTTAGCCTGACGCCATACGGTCTCAGACTGTGGCTGTACGCCACCTACGGCACAGTACACCATCACGGCGCCGTCCAGAACACGCATTGAACGCTCTACTTCGATAGTAAAGTCAACGTGGCCCGGGGTATCGATGATGTTGATACGGTGCGGTTGGAACTGTTTGCCCATACCGGACCAGAAAGCGGTGGTCGCGGCGGAGGTGATGGTGATACCACGCTCTTGTTCCTGTTCCATCCAGTCCATGGTGGCGGCGCCATCGTGAACTTCACCGATCTTGTGACTTACACCGGTGTAAAACAGAACGCGCTCGGTAGTAGTAGTCTTACCGGCGTCGATGTGAGCAGAGATACCGATGTTACGATAACGCTCAATGGGGGTTGTACGAGCCATTGTCATCCTCTTACTAGGGCACTTGTCCCCAGATAATTAAAGGTGCGCAGAGCCAGAAGACCCTGCGCAAGCGGATTACCAGCGGAAGTGAGCGAAGGCCTTGTTCGCTTCAGCCATACGGTGAACGTCTTCACGTTTCTTGACAGACGAACCCTTATTGTCAGCGGCATCCAGCAGCTCGCCAGCCAAACGCTGAGCCATTGATTTTTCACCACGTTTACGAGCGGCATCAACCAACCAGCGCATTGCCAGGGCATTGCGACGAACCGGACGAACTTCTACCGGTACCTGATAGGTTGCACCACCGACGCGACGAGATTTAACCTCGACCGCCGGACGAATGTTGTCCAGAGCGACTTCGAACAGGGCCAGGTGCTCTTTGCCAGATTTGGTGGCAATGATGTCCAGGGCGCCATAAACGATGGCTTCTGCAACAGATTTCTTACCGTCAACCATTACTACGTTGACAAATTTAGCCAGCAGCTCTGATCCGAACTTGGGATCCGGCAGGATTTTACGCTGACCAACAACACGACGTCTTGGCATTTCAAATTCTCCGTAACTTCAGGGGTTACCCAAAACTAGAAAGTTATCTAACTAGAAACGAATTAACGTTTGGCCTTACTTAACGGAGAACCATTAAGCTTTCGGACGCTTCACGCCATACTTGGAGCGAGCCTGCTTACGGTCTTTAACACCGGCACAGTCCAACGCACCACGAACGGTGTGATAACGAACACCTGGCAAATCCTTGACACGACCGCCACGGATCAGAACAACGGAGTGCTCCTGCAGGTTGTGACCTTCACCGCCGATGTAGGAGGTGACTTCGAAGCCGTTGGTCAGACGTACACGGCACACTTTACGCAGTGCAGAGTTAGGCTTCTTCGGGGTGGTGGTGTATACACGGGTGCATACGCCACGCTTCTGAGGGCACGCTTCCAGCGCCGGCACGTTGCTTTTCACAACGAGCTTGATGCGTGGCTTGCGAACCAACTGGTTAATAGTTGCCATCAAAAGGCTCCTGATAATGACTTCATAAACGTGTGAAAAATCCTCCCCGCAGATACGGGGACGCGAAATTTTATGCCCTGTTGTCTGGGGAGTCAAGATTTATACAATTCGTGCGCCAAAAGGGCAAATGACATCCCGCCATTATTGTGATAACCACCTGAGCTGACAGGCAAAAATGAAAACTAGCCGGCCCAGGTCTGCGGTGATCCCTGTTCGGCGATCAGCTTGATCAGGCCGGCCATGTCGAGTTCCATCCCGATCCTGGGGGACAGACCCCTCGCCTTCAGGTCTTCCCCCATCACATAAAGCGGGATCCCGCTCAATCGTTCGCACCACTGCGGAGCCGTCGTCGCCACCACGGCGTCCTGCATCAGCACCAGCAGATCCGCTTCCTGACGATAACGCAGCACCTGCTCGAGGTCCTGGCTGAGGAAGGGCGAGCTCAATACCAGTTGTATCATGGGCACCTCAAAAGCTGATGTGGGTGGTGAAGTTGTCCCACTGGTGGCGGATCTCGGCCGGGCTCAGCACCGTCACGGGGATCAGCAGATCCGCGGCGGTCAGACCACGCTCGGCCAGCGATGCCGCACAGACATAGACCTCCTCGACATCGTACAGTTCCAGCATCTTGAAGGTCGGGGCATAGTGACGCTGCAATATCCCCTGTGGCGACTGCTCCCTGACCAGTTGCAGCACGCCATCGCCGATGAGGAACAGCGCCAGGGATTCCGTCAACGCAGAGGTGGCCAGCAAGGCATCCAGGCCCTCTCGTCCACTCGCCGTACCGTGGGGACCACGCCGGCAGATAAAGGCTATCTTGGTCATTCCATCCCCCTAGAACTGGACGAAGCGGTCGGCGGTCAGACTGGCCTCCGCCAGCTGACCCAGCCCGCTTAAACGAAACGGGGCCTGCAGATTGAACTGGGTCTTGCCGACCCCCTTGGCCTCGGCCTCGTCGAGCACCCCGCGGCGCATGGCGGCGGCGACACACACATCGATGGCAATGCCCTGCGCCAGGGCCAGCTCGCGCCACAGCGCCACCAGGTCGGTCTCATCGCTGGCCGGTGCATGCAGGCCATTACCGTTATGGACTCCATCCTGATAGAAGAACAGGTGGGACAGCTGATGCCCCTGCTCGATGAGGCTCAGGGCGAAGCGATAGGCGGTGCTGGCCGTCTGGGTGCCATAGGCGGGCCCGGTGACCAGCAGGGCAAAATTCAGACTCATGTCCGGACTCCTGCACAGATGTGCATCCATTCTACCTCAAAGACGAAAAAGCCCCTCCTGGGAGGGGCTCTTCCGATGACTCAGACTCAGACGTAAGCAATGGCTTCGACTTCGACCAGTACATCCTTCGGCAGGCGAGCCACTTCCACGCAGGAGCGCGCCGGCGCAGCGTCACCGAAGTAGCGGGCATAGACCTGGTTGAAGGCCACGAAGTTGTTCATGTCGCTCAGGAAGCAGGTGGTCTTCAGCACCTTGCTGGTATCGGCACCCGCCGCCTTCAATACTGCAACCAGGTTCTTCATCACCTGCTCGGCCTGCGCCTCGATGCCACCGGCAACTATGTCCATGGTGGCCGGATCGAGCGGGATCTGCCCGGAGGTGAACACCAGGTCGCCCAGCTTGGTAGCCTGAACATAAGGACCAATTGCGGCAGGCGCCTTGTCGGTTGCAATCACTTCTTTAGCCATTGTTATCTATCCCCTATCTATGGCGCTTACTCGCTCTCTTCTTCACCCTGCTTGCGCTGTCGGATGTAGAGATACACGGTATGTTTGGAAATATTCAGCTTGTCGGCGACCAGGTTGATCGAGTCCTTGATATCAAATATGCCCTTCTCGAACAACTGGGTCACGATAAAACGATTCTTGGCGTTGTTGGCCACGGAGGGATCGCGGTTGATCTCGTCGATGGTGTTGTCCACCGTCTGGGCAACCAGCTCCTCCACGCTGTTGGCGAAGGTCTCCGGCGATTGACGCTCCACTTGCTGGGGCGTCGGGAAGAATTCGGCCACGAACTCGTGGAAAGGCGCATTGATGTGCAGGTTGATGCAGATAAGCCCTATCACCTGCTTGTCGCGGTTGCGGATGGCGATGGTGCTCGACTTCATCAGCGCACCGGTCCGGCTGCGGGCAAAGTAGCTCTGGGTGTGATCCTGACCCGTGCTCTCGATGTCCTTGAGCATGCGCAGGGCCAGATCGGTGATCGGTGCCCCCAGGGTTCGCCCCGTGTTGAATCCGTTCGCTATCTTGATCACTGACTCATGCAGATTTTCCAGGGAATGCAGCACCACTTCGCAGTGCTTGCCGAACAGATCGGCCAGGCCCTCGATGAGGCCCTCATATGAACGCAACAATTCCCTGTCTTCGTCTGTAAAAGCGCGACCGCTCAGTTGCTCTTCGGGAAGCAGTACTTCCTCGATACCGACAGCCATGTTCTACCCCTGTAATAACCATTCAACTTTCCCGAGTTTTCAATTGCGGGGGATCAATGTCAACTTTTTTTGATTTTTTGCTCTATAACCTTGCACTGGATCATCCCCTGCCCCAGCCCGGTGCAAGGTTCTGCTGGCGGGCAGGCAACAAAAAGGGCCCCTTGAAGGAGCCCTTTTTAATCACTGCAGCTGAAGATTACTCTTCGTCAAAACTGCCGGCTGCGTTGAGCAGATCCGCCAGATTTTGCTGAGCCTCATCGGCGGTCACCTGCGGTACACCGACAGCACGGGCTGCGGCGGCACGCTGGTTGATCCGGCTATGGTGGTAGGCAAAGCCGGTACCAGCCGGGATCAGACGACCCACGATCACGTTCTCTTTCAGGCCACGCAGTTCATCACGCTTGCCGCCAACGGCCGCTTCGGTCAGAACACGAGTGGTTTCCTGGAAGGAAGCCGCGGAGATGAAGGACTCGGTGCTCAGGGATGCCTTGGTAATACCCATCAGGATATGACGGTAGGTGGCCGGGGTCTTGCCTTCGGCAACCAGTTTACGGTTGGCAATCTTCACACGAGCCACTTCAACCTGCTCGCCTTCGATCAGGTCAGTGTCACCAGCGCTCAGGATCTCGCACTTGCGCAGCATCTGACGAACGATGACTTCGATGTGCTTGTCGTTGATCTTAACGCCTTGCAGACGGTAAACGTCCTGCACTTCGTTGGCGATGTAGTTGGCGACCGGGCTGATACCGCGCAGACGCAGGATGTCGTGAGCAGACTCAGGACCGTCCGCCAGCACTTCACCCTTCTCAACTTTTTCACCTTCGAACACGTTGAGGTGACGCCACTTCGGAATCATCTCTTCGTAGATGTCGCCACCGTCGGTCGGGGTGATGACCAGACGGCGTTTGCCCTTGGTCTCTTTCCCGAAGGAGATGGTACCGGAGATCTCGGCCAGGATAGCCGGTTCCTTCGGTTGACGTGCTTCGAACAGATCCGCAACGCGCGGCAGACCACCGGTGATGTCCTTGGTACCACTGGACTCTTGCGGGATACGCGCTACCGCGTCACCCACGCCCACGTTGGCACCATCCTCCAGGTTCACGATCGCCTTGCCCGGCAGGAAGTACTGGGCTGCAACGTCGGTACCCGGGATCATCACGTCTTTGCCGTTCAGGTCGACCAGTTTCACGGTCGGACGCATCTCTTTACCGGCGCTCGGACGTTCGTTGACATCCAGCACGACGATGGAGGAGAGACCAGTCAGCTCGTCGGTCTGACGAGTGATGGTCACACCGTCGATCATGTGTTCGAAGTCCAGGCGACCTGCCACTTCGGTGATGATCGGGTGGGTGTGCGGATCCCAGTTGGCGACGGTATCACCGGCACTCACGGCCTGGCCATCTTTCACTTCCAGCACGGAACCGTAAGGCAGCTTGTGGCTTTCCTTGGTACGGCCCATCTCGTCCATGATGGTCAGTTCGGTAGAACGGGAGGTGATAACCAGCTTGTCGGCGCTGTTGGTAACGAACTTGGCGTTCTGCAGCTTGATGCTACCGGTGTTCTTGACCTGGATGCTGCTCTCGGCAGCAGCTCGGGATGCGGCACCACCGATGTGGAAGGTACGCATCGTCAGCTGGGTACCCGGCTCACCGATGGACTGGGCGGCGATAACACCGACAGCCTCACCCTTGTTCACCAGGTGACCACGGGCCAGATCACGGCCGTAGCAGTGAGCACAGTTACCGAAGTCGGTCTCACAGGTGATGGCAGAACGTACCTTCACGCGGTCGACGGAGTTACGCTCCAGCAGGTCACACAGATACTCGTCGAGCAGAGTATTGCGCGCGACCAGGATCTCGCTTTCAGTACCCGGCTTGATCACGTCTTCGGCGACCACACGACCCAGCACGCGCTCACGCAGCGGCTCGACCACGTCACCACCCTCGATCAGCGGAGTCATCCACAGACCTTCGGTCGTACCGCAATCATCCTCGGTGATCACCATGTCCTGAGCCACGTCAACCAGACGACGAGTCAGGTAACCGGAGTTCGCCGTCTTCAGTGCGGTATCCGCCAGACCCTTACGAGCACCGTGAGTGGAGATGAAGTACTGCAGTACGTTCAGACCTTCACGGAAGTTCGCCACGATCGGCGTTTCGATGATGGAACCATCCGGCTTCGCCATCAGGCCACGCATACCGGCCAGCTGACGGATCTGGGCGGCGGAGCCCCGCGCACCAGAGTCGGCCATCATGAAGATGCTGTTGAAGGAGGCCTGCTCTTCTTCTTCACCCAGGGAGTTGACGTTCCGCTCCTTGGAGAGGTTATCCATCATGGCCTTGGAGACGCGATCGTTCGCGCTGGCCCAGATATCGATAACCTTGTTGTAGCGTTCGCCCGCGGTCACCAGACCGGACAGGAACTGGTCCTGGATCTCGGCGACTTCGGCTTCGGCTGCCGCAATGATGTCTTTCTTGGCATCCGGGATGACCATGTCATCGATACCAACGGAAGCACCGGACAGGGCCGCATAATGGAAACCGGTATACATCAGCTGGTCAGCGAAGATGACGGTGTCCTTCAGGCCCTGCTTGCGATAGCAGGTGTTCAGCAGACGGGAGATGAGCTTTTTGCCCAGCGCCTTGTTGGATACGGATTTGATCCAGTTCTGCGGATTGGCATCCAGATCGGCCTGCTCGGCGGCAGTCAGCACCTTCGGCTCGTCGATCAGCGCGTATTCCATGCCTTTCGGCAGGATCAGGCTCAGGATCGCACGACCAACGGTGGTGTTCTTCATCTCGGTGTGTTCACGCAGGGAACCGTCTTCCTGACGCAGGTATTCGGTAATGCGCACTTTCACACGAGCATGGAGATCGGCCAGACCGGCACGATAGACCTTCTCGGCTTCTTTCGGGCCGGCCAGCACCATACCTTCGCCCTTGGCGTTGATACGGGCACGGGTCATGTAGTACAGACCCAAGACCACGTCCTGGGAAGGAACGATGATCGGCTCACCGGAGGCAGGCGACAGGATGTTGTTGGTGGACATCATCAGGGCGCGCGCTTCCAGCTGGGCTTCCAGGGTCAGCGGTACGTGGACCGCCATCTGGTCACCATCGAAGTCCGCGTTATAGGCGGCACAGACGAGCGGGTGCAGCTGGATGGCCTTGCCTTCGATCAGGGTCGGTTCAAACGCCTGGATACCCAGACGGTGCAGGGTCGGTGCACGGTTCAGCAGGACCGGGTGTTCGCGGATCACTTCGTCCAGGATGTCCCAGACGACGGCTTCTTCGCGCTCCACCATCTTCTTGGCGGCCTTGATGGTGGTCGCCAGACCACGGGATTCCAGCTTGCCATAGATGAAGGGCTTGAACAGCTCGAGCGCCATCTTCTTCGGCAGACCGCACTGATGCAGACGCAGCGTCGGACCTACGGTGATAACGGAACGACCGGAGTAGTCGACACGTTTACCCAGCAAGTTCTGACGGAAACGACCTTGCTTACCCTTGATCATGTCGGCCAGGGATTTCAGCGGGCGCTTGTTGGAACCAGTGATGGCACGACCACGACGGCCGTTGTCCAGCAGGGCATCCACGGACTCTTGCAGCATGCGCTTTTCGTTGCGCACTATGATGTCCGGAGCTGCCAGATCCAGCAGACGCTTCAGGCGGTTGTTACGGTTGATCACGCGACGGTACAGATCGTTCAGATCGGAAGTCGCGAAACGGCCGCCGTCCAGCGGTACCAGCGGACGCAGGTCCGGCGGCAGCACAGGCAGCACTGTCATGATCATCCACTCCGGCTTGTTGCCGGACTGCAGGAAGGCTTCCATCAGCTTCAGACGCTTGGTGGTCTTCTTGCGCTTGGTCTCGGAGTTGGTCTGATCCAGCTCCTCGCGCATGGTCTTGACTTCACCTTCCAGATCGATGGCACGCAGCAATGCAAGGATTGCTTCGGCACCCATCTTGGCGTCGAATTCGTCGCCCCACTCTTCCAGTGCGTCCAGATAGTTCTCTTCGGACAGCATCTGGCTGCGCTCGAGGTTGGTCATGCCGGGTTCGATAACCACATAGGATTCGAAATACAGCACGCGCTCGATGTCACGCAGGGTCATGTCCAGCAGCAGACCGATACGGGACGGCAGGGACTTCAGGAACCAGATGTGGGCAGTCGGGCTGGCCAGCTCGATGTGGCCCATGCGCTCGCGACGGACCTTGGTCTGGGTCACTTCTACGCCGCACTTCTCGCAGATCACACCACGGTGTTTCAGGCGCTTGTACTTGCCGCACAGACACTCGTAGTCCTTCACCGGTCCGAAGATACGGGCGCAGAACAGACCATCACGTTCCGGCTTGAAAGTCCGGTAGTTGATGGTCTCAGGCTTTTTGACCTCACCGAATGACCAGGAGCGGATCATGTCAGGAGAGGCCAGACCGATCTTGATACTGTCAAACTCTTCGGTCTTGGTCTGAGCCTTCAAAAACTTGAGTAAGTCTTTCACGTGTTTCCCCTGTCAGGAGTCTAACCTCGGCGCCCTGCTGCCAAAGCAGCAGGGCGCCCACGTCAATTCTCGAACAATAAGAGCGAGCTCTTACTCTTCGTCCAGCTCGATGTTGATACCCAGAGAGCGGATTTCCTTCAACAGTACGTTGAAGGATTCGGGCATGCCCGGCTCCATACGGTGGTCGCCATCCACGATGTTCTTGTACATCTTGGTACGGCCATTCACATCGTCAGACTTGACGGTCAGCATTTCCTGCAGGGTATATGCCGCACCGTAAGCCTCCAGGGCCCACACTTCCATCTCACCGAACCGCTGACCACCGAACTGTGCCTTACCACCCAGCGGTTGCTGGGTAACCAGGCTGTAGGAGCCGGTAGAACGCGCGTGCATCTTGTCGTCTACCAGGTGGTTCAGCTTCAGCATGTACATGTAACCCACGGTGACCTTGCGCTCGAAGGCGTTGCCGGTACGACCGTCGAACAGGGAGATCTGACCGGATTCCGGCAGATCGGCCAGCTTCAGCAAGGCCTTGATTTCGCGCTCTTTGGCACCATCAAAGACAGGTGTAGCAACCGGCAGACCCTTACGCAGGTTACCCGCAAGGGTACGTACGTCGTCATCAGACAGCTCGGCGATGTTCACTTGCTGGGTGTCCTTCTCGCCCAGGTCATAGACCTGCTGCAGGAAGCCACGCATCTCGTGCAGCTCGCGCTGATCCTTGATCATGCGGTCGATCTTCTCGCCGATGCCCTTGGCCGCGAGGCCCAGATGCACTTCGAGGATCTGACCGATGTTCATACGGGACGGTACGCCCAGCGGGTTCAGTACGATGTCGACCGGACGGCCGAACTCGTCATGAGGCATGTCCTCGACCGGGCAGATCTTGGAGATAACACCCTTGTTACCGTGACGGCCCGCCATCTTGTCACCCGGTTGGATGCGACGCTTGACTGCCAGGTAAACCTTGACGATTTTCAGTACGCCCGGCGCCAGATCATCACCCTGGATAATCTTGCGACGCTTGTTCTCGAACTTCTTGTCGAAGTCGGCTTTCAGCTCGATGTGCTGTTCGGCGATCTGCTCCAGTTCGATCTGCTTGGCTTCATCTTCGATGGCCAATTCAAACCACTTGGAACGATCCAGCTTGTTCAGACGATCTTCGCTGTAACCGGCGGCCAGCAGCAGGTTGCGGGAACGGCCGAAGATGCCGTCTTCCAGGATCTTGAACTCTTCGGTCAAGTCCTTCTTCGCTTCCTTCAGCTGCATCTCTTCGATTTCTTTGGCGCGCTTGTCTTTTTCCACGCCATCGCGGGTAAAGACTTGCACGTCAACCACGGTACCGTACACACCGTTCGGCACACGCAGGGAGGAGTCCTTCACATCGGAGGCCTTCTCACCGAAGATGGCGCGCAGCAGCTTCTCTTCCGGGGTCAGCTGGGTTTCACCCTTGGGTGTTACCTTGCCGACCAGGATGTCGCCGCCCTTCACTTCGGCACCCACGTAGACGATACCGGACTCGTCCAGCTTGGACAGAGCGGCTTCACCCACGTTCGGGATGTCGGCAGTGATCTCTTCCGGACCCAGCTTGGTGTCACGGGAGATACAGGCCAGTTCCTGGATGTGGATGGTGGTCAGGCGATCTTCCTGTACCACGCGCTCATTCACCAGGATCGAGTCTTCGAAGTTGTAACCGTTCCACGGCATGAAGGCGACGCGCAGGTTTTGGCCCAGCGCCAGTTCGCCCAGGTCGGTAGACGGGCCGTCAGCCAGCACGTCGCCCGCCATCACCGGCTCACCCAACATCACGCAAGGACGCTGGTTGATACAGGTGTTCTGGTTGGAACGGGTGTACTTGGTCAGGCTGTAGATGTCGATGCCGGCTTCGCCAGGCAGCAGCTCATCTTCATTGACCTTGATCACGATACGGGAGGCGTCGACGTAGTCGATCATGCCGCCACGCTTGGCCACCACGGTCACACCGGAGTCAACGGCCACGGCGCGTTCCATACCGGTACCTACCAGCGGCTTGTCGGCACGCAGAGTCGGTACTGCCTGACGTTGCATGTTCGAACCCATCAGGGCTCGGTTAGCATCATCGTGCTCCAGGAATGGGATCAGGGCCGCTGCCACAGATACGATCTGTTGCGGGCTCACGTCCATGTACTGGATCTGGTCGGCGTTCATAAAGGTGGATTCACCCTTGTGACGGCACGGGATCAACTCGTCTTTCAGACGGCCATCTTCGGTGGTCGCGGCGTTGGCCTGGGCGATCACGTACTTGCCTTCTTCAATGGCTGACAGGTAGTCCACTTCGTCGGTGATCACACCGTCGATGACCTTGCGGTACGGGGTCTCGAGGAAACCGTACTCGTTGGTGCGGGAATACACGGACAGCGAGTTGATCAGACCGATGTTCGGACCTTCCGGAGTCTCGATGGGGCACAGACGACCGTAGTGAGTCGGGTGTACATCTCGAACTTCGAAGCCGGCACGCTCACGGGTCAGACCGCCCGGGCCCAGCGCGGAAATACGACGCTTGTGGGTCACTTCGGACAGCGGGTTGTTCTGGTCCATGAACTGGGACAGCTGGCTGGAACCGAAGAACTCTTTGACCGCGGCGGAGATCGGCTTGGCGTTGATCAGATCCTGCGGCATCAGGGTGTCCAGGTCGCCCAGGGAGAGACGCTCCTTGACCGCACGCTCGACACGCACCAGACCGACGCGGAACTGGTTTTCTGCCATTTCACCGACAGAACGGATACGACGGTTACCCAGGTGGTCGATATCGTCCACCTCGTCATTGCCGTTACGGATGTCGATCAGACGCTTCATGACTTCGACGATGTCGTCTTTGGTCAGCACGCCAACGCCGGTCTCGTCTTCACGACCCAGACGGCGGTTGAACTTCATCCGACCCACGGTAGACAGGTCGTAACGCTCGGAAGAGAAGAACAGGTTCTCGAACAGCTGCTCTGCCGCTTCGCGGGTGGGCGGCTCGCCCGGACGCATCATGCGGTAGATCTCGACCAGAGCTTCCAGGCGGCTGGAGCTGGAGTCGATGCGCAGGGTCTCGGACATGTAGGCACCGTGATCCAGTTCGTTGGTGAACAGAACCTCGAAGTGCTTGAAGCCGGCTTGGGACAGATTGGCTACCGCTTCCAGGCTCAGAGCCTGGTTGGCAGTCACGACCATTTCGCCAGTTTGCGGGTGCGCGTAGTTCTTGGCTGCAACTTTGCCAACAACGTACTCTACCGGCACCTCGATCTGGGTGATGGCGTCTTTTTCCAACTGACGGATATGACGGGCAGTGACACGACGACCGGTCTCAACCACCACGGCGCCATTGGCAATGATGTCGAAGGTCGCAGTCTCACCACGCAGGCGCTCGGGCACCAGATCCATCATCAACTTGCCATCTTTGACCTCGAAACCAATGGTCTCGAAGAAGGTGGCCAGGATTTCTTCGGAACTGAAGTCCAGGGCGCGCAGAATAATGGAGGCCGGCAGTTTACGACGACGGTCGATACGGACAAACAGGTTGTCTTTCGCATCGAACTCGAAGTCCAGCCAGGAGCCACGGTAGGGGATAACGCGGGCGTTATACAGTACCTTACCGGATGAATGTGTTTTGCCTTTATCGTGGTCGAAGAAGACGCCCGGGCTGCGGTGCAGCTGGGAGACGATAACCCGTTCGGTACCATTGATGACAAAGGTGCCGTTCTCGGTCATGAGCGGAATTTCGCCCATGTATACTTCTTGTTCCTTGATATCTTTGACGGTGCCGGCAGCTGCTTCACGGTCGTACAGAACCATACGAAGCTTGACACGCAGCGGCGCGGAGTAGGTCACTCCACGGATCTGGCATTCTTTTACGTCAAATACCGGCTCACCCAGGCGATAGCTGACATACTGAAGCTCAGCACTACCGGAGTAACTGGTGATCGGGAAAACGCTACGGAAAGCGGCCTCTAGGCCATATTCACCTTCCGGGTCAGCCTCGATGAACTGCTTGAAGGAGTCCAGCTGAATGGACAACAGATAAGGCGTGTCCAGTACCTGGTCTCGCTTACCGAAGTCCTTACGAATGCGTTTTTTTTCGGTATAAGAGTAAACCATAGGGTTCCTCAGCTCGCTGATAAGTGACCCACTCTGTCCCGCGGGACAGCTCTGTCTCAACACCGTTTTGTGTTGGCCCGGACGATGAGGCGGTCCGGATTGCTGGTGCACCGAGAGTCGTAAACGGTGTGAAATGCTCTCAGTCTACAGCGCAAAAAGGCTGGTGAACAAACATTCACCAGCCCTAGCCTGTTTTATCAGGCTAATCTACATAAATGCAGATTATTTGATCTCAACAGAAGCACCGGCAGCTTCCAGCTCTTTCTTCAGAGCTTCAGCTTCGTCTTTGGAGACGGCTTCTTTCAGGTTGGTCGGAGCGGCTTCTACCAGGTCCTTGGCTTCTTTCAGGCCCAGGCCGGTGGCAGCACGAACGGCCTTGATGACGGCAACTTTGTTGGCGCCAGCAGCAGTCAGAACTACGTCGAACTCGGTCTTCTCTTCTACTGCTTCAGCGGCCGGACCGGCAGCTACAGCAACAGCGGCAGAAACACCGAACTTCTCTTCCATTGCTTCGATCAGCTCAACAACTTCCATTACGGACATGGAAGCAACGGCTTCGATGATTTGGTCTTTAGTGATAGACATGACAAAAATTCCTGATGTTGAATAAACTCAAACAGCCTAAATAGGCGAGAATCAAGCAGCAGCTTGTTTCTGGTCGCGAACAGCAGCGATAGTACGAACCAGCTTGCCAGCAGAGGCTTCCTTCATGGTAGCCATCAACTTCGCAATTGCTTCGTCGTAGGTCGGCAGCGTGGCCAGACGATCAATTTGTGCTGCGGCGATAAACTCACCGTTAAAAGCGCCAGCCTTGATTTCGAACTTTTGGTTCGCTTTGGCAAACTCTTTGAACAGACGAGCGGCAGCGCCCGGGTGTTCGTTAGAGAAAGCAATCAAGGTAGGACCAGTCAATACGTCGTTCAGGCAACCGAATTCGGTGCCCTCTACCGCGCGACGCAGCAGGGTGTTACGCACAACGCGCATGTACACACCGGCTTCACGAGCGGATTTACGCAGGACGGTCATCTTGTCAACAGTCACACCGCGAGAATCGGCTACAACTGCAGACAGAGCGCCTTTGGCAGCTTCGTTGACTTCAGCAACAATTGCCTTTTTGTCTTCGAGTCCCAATGCCATTGGCTTAACTCCTGGATTGAATCTGAGTCTCATGACTCAGTACTGACACATCCCCCCTACCTTCACAACAGAGGGGAACGATGCGGTAGCAGGATTCCAGAAGAGAAAGAAAACTTTCTCGCTGGGTTTCCGGCACCGTCTACGCAGGAAGGATTAAGGCCTTGCAGCCACCTGCGGTCTTGGACGGAGGTCGAAACCCCCAACCAATCAAGGCGCAAAATTATAGATTAAATTTTGCGCCTTGTAAAATCCATCAATTAGCCCTGAGCTTCCAGAGAAGCTTGGTCTACGGCAACACCGGCACCCATGGTGGTGGAGATGCTGACTTTCTTGATGAAGACGCCTTTGGCGGAAGAGGGCTTGCCCTTTTTCAGAGCAACCAGCAGAGCTTCCAAGTTTTCTTTCAGCTGAACTTCGTTGAAAGAAACCTTACCCAGAGTGGTATGGATGATACCATTCTTGTCATTGCGGTAACGAACCTGACCGGCTTTAGCATTCTTCACAGCTTCAGCAACGTTCGGGGTTACGGTACCCACTTTCGGGTTAGGCATCAGGCCGCGCGGGCCCAGGATTTGGCCCAGTTGACCAACAACGCGCATGGCATCCGGGGATGCGATAACTACGTCGAAGTTCATCTCGCCTTTCTTGACCAGCTCGGCCAGGTCATCCATACCAACCAGTTCAGCACCGGCAGCCTTGGCGGCTTCGGCGTTGGCACCCTGGGTGAATACGGCGACACGGATGTCACGACCGGTACCGTGCGGCAGTACGGTAGCACCGCGTACGTTCTGGTCGGATTTACGAGCATCGATACCCAGGTTAACGGCAACGTCAACGCTTTCAACGAACTTGGCGGTAGCCAGTTCTTTCAGCAGGGCAATGGCTTCGTTGATGGAGTACTCTTTGGTACCGTCAACTTTTTCGCGAATAACGCGCATACGCTTGGAAAGTTTTGCCATTGTCTTAATCCTCCACTACCAGGCCCATGGAACGAGCGGAGCCTGCGATGCAACGTACTTTTGCATCCAGATCGGCACCAGTCATGTCCGGCTCTTTGGTCTTGGCGATTTCTTGCAGCTGAGCAACAGTCACCTTACCAACCTTGTCTTTGTTCGGCTTGGCGGAACCAGACTGGATACCAGCGGCTTTCTTCAGCAGGAAGGAAGCAGGCGGAGTCTTGGTTTCGAAGGTGAAGGAACGGTCGCTGTAAACGGTGATCACGACCGGAGTCGGTGAGCCTTTTTCCAGCTTTTCTGTACGAGCGTTGAACGCTTTACAGAATTCCATGATGTTCACACCGTGCTGACCCAGAGCAGGACCAACGGGAGGGCTGGGGTTAGCACTGCCAGCCTTAACTTGCAGCTTGATATAAGCTGTGACTTTCTTAGCCATTACGAAAATACCTCAAAAATGGGTTCTAGCGCCTCGGAGACATGCTCCTGCAAACGGCTCCCCAACAAATAAAGGGGCAGCGAATTATAGAGATAATCGCTGCCCCTGACAACCGTTAAACGTACAGAGTTTAATCAGCCCTTTTCGACCTGACCAAAATCCAGTTCTACCGGCGTTGAGCGACCGAAGATCAATACAGAGACCTTCACGCGGCTCTTCTCGTAGTCCACCTCTTCAACGGTACCGTTGAAGTCGGCGAATGGACCATCGGCAACCCGCACCATTTCACCCGGTTCAAACAGGGTTTTCGGACGCGGCTTGTCGTGGGCATCTTGCAGACGATTGAGGATGGCATCCGCTTCCTTATCGGAGATAGGAGCAGGACGATCGGAGGTGCCACCGATGAAGCCCATGACCCGTGGCACATTGCGTACCAGGTGCCATGTGGTCTCGTCCATCATCATCTGGACCAGGACATAACCCGGGAAAAATTTGCGCTCACTCTTGCGCTTCTGGCCGGCACGCATCTCGACCACTTCTTCGGTCGGGACCAGCACTTCGCCAAACAGCTCTTCCATGCCATGCATCTTGATATGTTCACGCAGGGATTTGGCAACACGGCCTTCATAGCCGGAAAATGCCTGCACGACATACCATCTCATACGTTGTTCACGTTGTTCAGTCATGGCTTTTCCTTACACACCGGTAATCAGGTTGACCAACCAGACCAAGGCACCGTCCAGAACGAACAGCAACAGCCCCATCACGGCGGTCACCGCCAGCACAATCAGGGTTGTCTGAATGGCTTCCTGACGGGTTGGCCAAACGACCTTGCGGACTTCCAGGCGCGACTCACGAGCAAAAGCCAGTGTTGCCTTGCCCTTGGTGGTTTGCAGGGCTACTGCACCTGCAGCAGCGATGACAACGACCACACCCAAGGCGCGGACGGCTGCGACAACATCGGTGAGCAGGTAATTACCCACTACAGCGGCCGCCAGGATGATGAAAACCAGGCCCCAAAGAAGGGTATCCTTGCTTCCGCCCTGTCCCTCAGAACTAACACTCATACAACCCACCTGTATCTGACGTAACCAAAGACACAAAAGCCCCGTACGAGACGAGGTATATGGCAGGGGCGGCAGGACTCGAACCCGCAACCATCGGTTTTGGAGACCGCTGTTCTACCAATTCGAACTACGCCCCTGCATAAGAAAGCCCCTATTATAGGGGCTTTGCTTTATTTATGTAAGCCAAGATTAAGCGATAACTTTAGCTACAACACCAGCACCTACGGTACGGCCACCTTCACGGATAGCGAAACGCAGGCCGTCATCCATCGCGATCGGGGCGATCAGGGTAACAACCATTTTGATGTTGTCGCCTGGCATTACCATTTCTACGCCTTCCGGCAGTTCGATGGTACCGGTCACGTCGGTAGTACGGAAGTAGAACTGCGGACGGTAGCCCTTGAAGAACGGGGTATGACGACCACCTTCTTCCTTGGACAGCACGTACACTTCAGATTCGAACTTGGTGTGCGGCTTGATGGAACCCGGCTTGGCCAGTACCTGACCACGCTCAACTTCTTCACGCTTCACGCCACGCAGCAGGGCGCCAACGTTCTCACCGGCACGGCCTTCGTCCAGCAGTTTGCGGAACATTTCAACACCGGTACAGGTGGTAGAAACGGTGTCTTTGATACCGACGATTTCTACAGTCTCACCTACCTTGACGATACCGCGCTCTACACGACCGGTAACTACGGTACCACGGCCAGCGATGGAGAAGACGTCTTCGATAGGCATCAGGAACGGCTGGTCAATGGCGCGCTCCGGCTCCGGGATGTAGGTATCCAGGTGGTGAGCCAGCTCGATGATCTTCTCTTCCCATGCAGCGTCGCCTTCCAGCGCTTTCAGCGCGGAACCACGTACTACCGGCAGGTCATCACCCGGGAAGTCGTACTCGGTCAGCAGTTCACGAACTTCCATCTCGACCAGTTCGAGCAGCTCTTCGTCGTCTACCATGTCGCACTTGTTCATGAACACGATCATGTACGGGATACCAACCTGGCGACCCAGCAGGATGTGCTCACGAGTTTGCGGCATCGGGCCGTCAGTCGCGGCTACTACCAGGATCGCGCCGTCCATCTGGGCAGCACCGGTGATCATGTTCTTAACGTAGTCGGCGTGACCCGGGCAATCTACGTGGGCGTAGTGACGGATCGCGGTGTCGTATTCTACGTGGGAGGTGTTGATGGTGATACCACGCTCACGCTCTTCCGGTGCCTTGTCGATCTGGTCGAAGGCGAAAGCTTTACCACCGAAGTGCTTGGCCAGCACGTTGGTGATGGCGGCGGTCAGGGTGGTTTTACCGTGGTCAACGTGGCCGATGGTACCCACGTTAACGTGCGGTTTATTACGCTCAAATTTTTCTTTAGACATGATCGTCCCTCTAAACTAACGCTGAGTACGCGGTGGCAAGCTAACCACAGAACAGTTTATATGATGGATTTGAATCAGGGGGGCAGAGAGGATGGTGCTGGCAGGCAGGTTCGATTGCCGAACTCACCCTAGGGTGTGGCTTTCAGAATTACCTGAGCCATATCAGCATCTTGGAGCGGGCAGCGGGAATCGAACCCGCATCATCAGCTTGGAAGGCTGAGGTAATAGCCATTATACGATGCCCGCATTTCTCTAACCCAAAGAACTCAAACCGCAGAGAAATATGGTGGAGGGAGAAGGATTCGAACCTTCGAAGGCAGAGCCGTCAGATTTACAGTCTGATCCCTTTGGCCGCTCGGGAACCCCTCCGATTGCACGAATGCCACAACGGTAATTCTGCTTGCACCCGTTGTGTTTGTCGCTTTTGCTGGGCAAATAGACGACAGACATCCAAGCGTCGCGCATTTTATGGTAAGGATTTTGGGGATGCAACCATTGCGCCCTGCAAAATGTGCATTATTGCCGGGATCCAGGCAAAAAAACGCTCCTCCTCCGTCCCAACTGGACACGTCCCTTGTCGCTCCCGATCCCTTGGTGTATGGTCGCCCTGCCCAAGAAACAGTGATGACACCATGACGACAGAGCATAACCCCTATTTGCAATTCACCCGCGAACAATGGGCGTTATTGCGCGATGCGGTCCCCCTGACCCTGACCGAACACGATCTGCAAACCCTGCGCGGGATCAACGAGAAGGTGTCATTGCGCGAGGTGGAAGAGATCTATCTACCCCTCTCCCGCCTGCTCAATCTCTACGTCAAGGCCAAGCAGCGCCGCAGTCGGGTGCTGGAGCAGTTTCTCGGCCAGTCCCGCGGCAAGGGTACCTACATCATCAGCATCGCCGGCAGCGTGGCGGGGGGAAAGAGCACCACGGCCCGTATCCTGCAGGCATTGCTGGAACGCTGGCCCGAGCATCCGCGGGTGGAACTGGTCACCACGGATGGCTTCCTCTATCCCAACAAGGAGCTGGAAGCCCGTGGGCTGATGCGCCGCAAGGGGTTTCCGGAATCCTACGACATCCGCCATCTGGTGGAGTTTGTCGCCAACATACGTGCGGGCCACGAGAAGGTCGAGGCCCCCGTCTACTCCCACCTCATCTACGACATCCTGCCCGATGAGAAGAAGGTGGTGGAACAGCCGGATATCCTGATCCTGGAGGGACTCAACGTGCTGCAGAGCGGCATGGATTACCCCCAGGAGCCCCACAGGGTCTTCGTGTCAGACTTTGTCGACTTCTCCATCTATGTGGACGCCGATGCCGAACTGCTGCGCGCCTGGTACATAGATCGCTTCCTCAAGTTCCGCAGCGGTGCCTTCTCGGATCCCGACTCCTACTTCCACCACTATGCCAAGCTGGCGGAAAGCGAGGCGACCGAGATTGCCAGCAACATATGGCAAGACATCAACTATCTGAATCTGCAAGAGAACATCTTGCCGACCCGGGAGCGGGCCAACCTGATCCTGACCAAGGGACAAGAGCACGCCATCGAGCAGATCAAGCTGCGCAAGTGATCGCAGCGGATCGCAGCGGATCGCAGGATAACGAAGAGGGGGCCCGCAGGCCCCCTCTTCTATTGGATTCTCATGAGCCGCTCTCGCTCAATCCCCCCGGCGCAGGGAGATCTCCCCCCCCAGATAGAGCCTGATCCCCTCGTCCGTCTCCAGCCGCAGGGCACCGCGATCGTCGATACCCCGGGCTATGCCGCGGATCACCTGCTCCCCCATCAGCAACTTCACCGGTTGGCCGGCAAAGTAGTCGAGCCGGTTCCAGCTCTCGACGAAGCTCGCCAGACCGCTCTGTTCGAAGGTCTGCATGGCCTCTTGCAGGTGCAGGAGTACGCAGGCCGCCAGCTGGTTGCGATCCACCAGTTCGGGCTGAACGTGGCGCAGCTCTGACCAGGCCTGATCGATCTTCTCCCCCTGCTGGCTCGGCATCGCCAGATTGAGGCCGACCCCGATCACCAGGTGGCAGCTGGCGCCGGCACTGCCGCTCATCTCCACCAGGATGCCCGCCAGCTTGCGGCCCTGGTAATAGAGGTCGTTCGGCCACTTGAGCTCCACCCCGGGGTAGCCGAGGGATTCCAGCGCCTCCACCACGGCAACCCCCACCGCCAGACTCAGCCCCATGGCGGCCGCCATGCCCTGCTCGAGCCGCCAGTACATGCTGAGGATCAGCTGGCAACCGAACGGCGAGACCCAGGGCTTGCCACGGCGCCCCCGACCGGCGGTCTGGCACTCCGCCAGACAACTCTCGCCGGAGCTCAGCTGGTTGACCCGCTCAAACAGATACTGGTTGGTGGAGTCGATCACCGAGAAGCAGTGCACCGGCGCCATGGGGGCCAGGGCCTGCAGCTGCGCCTCGTCATAGAGTGCCATGGGGACGGCCAGGCGGTACCCCTTGCCGGTCAGGCTGAACAGATCCAGCCCCAGCTCCTTGAGGGCGGCCATGTGCTTGCTCACCGCCGCCCGACTGATGCCGAGCTGCTCCCCCAGCTGTTCGCCGGAGTGAAACTGGCCATCGCTGAGCAGGGTGATCAGGGTCTGCCTGACGGGGGTGAGGGTCATGCCAGCACCTCGTCGAGCCAGGTCTCGCCGGTGAGCCCCATGAAGCGCACCTCGTGCTCCAGCACCACGCCGAACTTGTGCTCAACGCTGTCACGCACATGGGCCGCCAGGGCAATGAGCTCCATGGCACTGGCGCCCCCGAGGTTGACCAGCACCAGTGCCTGCTCCTGGTGGACGGCGGCTCGGCCGATGGCAAAGCCCTTGAGCCCGCACTGATCGATGAGCCAGCCCGCCGCCAGCTTGGCCTGCCCTTCCCCGGCCGGATAGCAGGGCATCTGCGGGTATTGCCCCTTGAGTGCATCCGCCACCGAGGCCGGCACCACGGGATTCTTGAAGAAGCTGCCCGCGTTGCCGAGCACCGCGGGATCCGGCAACTTGGCCATGCGGGTGGCGCAGACGGTGTCGAAGATGGCCTGCGCACCAGGGTGCTCGCCGAGGGCCGCCAGGGGGCCATAACCGATCACGGGCTGCCAGGCCTTGGGCAGGCGCAAGCCGACGGCGGTGATGAAGTGGGTGTCCTGATAATCGTGCTTGAAGATGCTGTCGCGATAGCCGAACCGGCAGTCGGCCGCCGCTATGCGCTCCACCTCACCGCTCTGCCAGTTGAATGCCTCCACATAGGCACAGAACCGGGCCAGCTCGACCCCGTAGGCGCCTATGTTCTGCACCGGGGCCGCACCGACGGTGCCCGGGATCAGCGCCAGGTTCTCCAGCCCGTGCCAGCCCTGTTGCAGGGCATGGCACACCAGCTGGTGCCACTCCTCCCCCGCCGCCACGTGCAGCAACCAGTGGCTGCCGTCCTCCTGCAGCTCGATGCCTTTCATTCGGTTGAGCACGACCAGACCGGCAAAATCATTGCAGAACAAGATGTTGCTCCCACCACCCAGCACCAGGCGCGGCAAGACGCTCAGCTCCGGATCGGCCCGCAACTGGCAAAGATCATCCAGCTCGGCCACTTCGGCCAGCCAGAGGCAGTGTGCGTCCAGGCCCAGGGTATTGAGGGCCGACAGGGGGGCATGGGGAGTGAGTTTCATCTGCGTGTTCCGACAAGGACAAGGGCGCAGTTTACCCCAGATCCCCCGGGACGAAAAACCCGGGTACTGTTCGGACTCAAACCGCTGGAGTAAAGTAAGCCCTTCAGCCCGTTGAGGAAGCATGAATGAACAATCAATTCGCCGTCATCGGCCTCGGCCTGTTCGGCAGCGCACTGTGTGAAGAGCTGCAGTTGCAGAATGCCGAGGTGCTGGCCATCGATATCGACGAGAGCAAGACCCGCCAGATCGCGACCCTGTGCAATCACGTCATCGTCGCCGATGCCACCGATGAGGCCACGGTCGCCGAGCTGGGACTGGCCAATTTCGACATCGTCTTCGTGGCCATCGGCGACAACCTCGAAACCAGCATTCTCACCACGCTGGTGCTGAAGGAGGCGGGGGTGAAGAAGGTGTGGGTCAAGGCGCGCGACAAGTTCCACGCCAAGATCCTGCAGAAGGTGGGCGCCGACAAGGTGATCAACCCGGAGTGGGACATGGGCCGCCGGGTCGCCCAGAGCATGCTGGACAACCGCCTGTTCGACTACCTGGAGCTGGGGCACGAGATGGTGCTGACCGAGTTCGTGATCGGTCTGCAACAGAACGGTCGTACCCTGGCCGACCTCAATCTGCTGCAACAGAACGACTTCCAGTTACTGGCCATCAAGCGCGGCGAGGTGCTGCACAACGTGCTGACCGGCAAGATGGAGCTGCAACTCGGTGACATCCTGATCCTGGCCGGCAACAAGCACGCCATCGATCACTGGCTCGACACCCTATGATCAACTGGCGCAGCAACTACGCCTTCGCCCTGCATCGGGATACCGAATCCCGCTGGAGTGAAGCCAGGCTGATCCTGGGCAGCTTTCTCATCATCCTGCTGGTCGGTACCCTGTTTCTGGTGCAGCCCTCGAGCCACAAGGGCGAGGTCACCTTCATCAATGCCCTGTTCACCGCGACCTCGGCCATCAGTGTGACCGGTCTCGGGGTGGTGGATACCGGCACCGCCTTTACCCTGCAAGGGCAGATCATACTGCTGATGCTGATGGAGATAGGGGGCCTGGGGCAGATGACCATGACCCTGCTGCTCATCGCCATGTTCAGCAAGCGGGTCGGTCTGCGCCAGCAGATACTGGCGAAGGAGGCGCTTGGCCAGGAGGGTTCGGTCAACATCATCCAGCTGGTGAAGCGCATAGTGCTGTTCGCCCTGATAGCCCAGTTGATCGGCACCGCCATCATGGCCATTCGCTGGGTACCGGAGATGGGGTGGAGCCATGGCCTCTACGTCAGCTTTTTCCACGCGGTATCTGCCTTCAACAACGCCGGTTTCTCGCTGTTTGCCAACAACCTCATCGACTACAGAGACGACCCCATCATCAGCCTGACCATACCGGCCCTGCTCATCCTCGGCGGGATAGGTTTTACCGTCATCGTCGACCTGGCGCGCAACCATCGCTGGCGCAAGCTGAAGCTGCACAGCAAGCTGATGCTGCTGATGACCCCCGCCCTGCTGCTGCTTGGCACCCTGATGTTCTGGCTGCTGGAGCACAACAATCCCGCCACCCTCGGCAACGCCGGGCCAGGCGGCCAGCTGCTGGCGGCCTTCTTCCAGTCCGCCACGGCGCGCACCGCCGGCTTCAACACGGTGGACATAGGCCAGATGGTGCCCGCCTCCCTGCTGTTCATGATGATGCTGATGTTCATCGGCGCCGGTACCACCTCGACCGGTGGCGGCATCAAGGTCACTACCTTCGCCGTGGTGTTGCTGGCCACCAGGGCCTTTCTGACCAAGCGACCCCATGTCACCGCCTTCGGCCGTACCCTGTCACCCCAGATAGTGACCCGCTCCCTGGCCATCATCATCGTCAGTACCATGGTGCTGATGCTGGCCATGTTCCTGTTGATGCTCACCGAGTCGCAGCCCTTCGACAAGATCATGTTCGAGACGGTCTCGGCCTTTGCCACCGTCGGCCTCTCGACCGGCATCACCGCCTCCCTGAGCGAACCGGGCAAGCTCATCCTGGTGCTGGTGATGATCTGCGGCCGTCTCGGCCCGCTGACCCTGGCCATCATGCTCTCCAGACCGAGCGAGACCCGGATCCGCTACCCGGAAGAGAACGTCTACACCGGCTGATCGAATGCCAGATAAAGCGAGAGGGGCCCTGGGCCCCTCTCGCTTTTGCGCCTCCAGTCGCCGCCATGATCCCGGGTCACTCAGGCCGCCTTGCTTCTGGCCGGGCGCTTGCCCGCCCCCTTGCGGGGCGCCGCACCTGTGCCACTGGCCGCCGAGCGCTTGCGGCTGAAGCGCCGCTTGCTGGCCCCCGGCGCCTCCCTGGGCAGGGCACTGAAACTTGCCCCCGAATCCTGCCTGGCCCCCTCGATCAAGGCATGCAACTGATCCGTCAGCGGCCCCATAAATTGCTGGTAACTCGCGTGACGCTCGGCGATCCGGCCCAGGTGTTGCTCCCACAGCGCCGTCATGTCCGGCGTGGTGGCGGTGGCAGGCAAGGCCTGGATCAGGGCCCGTCCGGTCGGGGTCGCCTTGATGCTCTTGCCCTGCCGCACCAGGAAGCGCCGCTTGAACAGCAGGTCTATGATGCCGGCCCGGGTTGCCTCGGTGCCCAGGCCATCGGTCTCCCGCAGGATCTTGCGGATCTCGGGATCCTGCACATGGCGGGCTATGCCCGTCATGGCGGCCAGCAGGGTAGCGTCGGTGAATGCCTTGGGCGCCTGGGTCATCTTCTCCAGCAGCTCGCCCCGCTCGCACGACAGTTGCTCCCCTTCTCGCAGCGCAGGCAGGGTGCCGGCCTCCTCCTCATCGTCCTCCTCGACCCCGAGCAACGCCTTCCAGCCCGCCTTGAGGATGCGCCGCGCCTTGGCCTGGAACAGGCCGCCCGCGATACGCAGCAACACCCGGCTGTCGTTGTACTCGAACGGGGGATAGAACTGCAGCAGGTACTGGCGGGCGACCAGGCCATAGAGCTTGCCCTCGTCGGCGGAGAGGCTGGCCAGGTTGCCATGCTTCTCGGTGGGGATGATGGCGTGATGGGCATCCACCTTGCCGTCATTCCACGCCTTGCTGCGGATCTTGCCGTCCGCCTCAGCCACGGCGCTGGCCAGCGTCGGGGCCGTGGCGGCGATGGCATCCCGCACCTGGGGCGCCCGGTTGAAGTGATCGCTTGGCAGATAACGGCTGTCGGATCTGGGGTAGGTGATGAGCTTGTGGCGCTCGTAGAGGCTCTGGCAGACATCCAGCACCCGCTTGGCGTCCATGCCGAACCGCTTGGCGGCATCGATCTGCAGGCTGGAGAGGTTGTAAGGCAGTGGCGCCGCCTGTTTCCGGGCTTGCTCCTCCACCTCCTCCACCCGGGCTGGCTGGCCCTGGATCCGCTCCACCACCTTGGCAGCCAGCGCCCGGTTGAGCACCCGCCCCTCCTCGTCCTGCCAGGGCGCACAGGCCTCGGAGGGCAGCCACTTGGCGCCGAACCTTTCGTTGCGCTCCGTCACCACATGGGCCAGCACCTCGTAGAAGGGTTTGGGGACGAAGGCGTCTATCTCGAGATCCCGCCGCACCACCAGCCCCAGCAACGGCGTCTGCACCCGACCGACCGAGAGCAGCTCGCTGCAACCGGCCTTGCGCCCGAGCAGGGTATAGGCGCGGGTCATGTTGATGCCGTAGAGCCAGTCGGCCCGGCTGCGGGCCAGCGCCGAGACCGCCAGCGGCACGAACTCCTTGTTGTCCCGCAGCTTGTCGAGGGCCCGGCGCACCGCGGGGGGATTGAGATCGCTGATGAGGCAGCGCTGCACCGGCTTGAGTTTGGGGTAGCCGAGGAAGTCGATCACCTCGTCCACCAGCAGCTGCCCTTCCCTGTCCGGGTCACCGGCATTGACCACGCAGTCGGCCTGCTTGATGAGCCGCTTGATCACGGCAAGCTGGCTCCTGGTCTTGGGCTTGGCCACCAGCTGCCACTGGCTCGGCACTATGGGGAGCTGCTCCATGCGCCACTGCTTGTAGGCGGCATCATAGGCATCGGGCTCCGCCTGCTCCAGCAGGTGGCCGATACACCAGGTCACCACGTCTCCCTGCGCCGTCTCGATGAAGCCCTCCCCCTTCTTGTGGGGCTTGGGCAGAACATCGGCGATGGCGCGGCCAAGGCTGGGCTTTTCGGCAATAAAGAGTCGCATGACTGACAAACCTGATCACTGTATATGCAAACAGTATATATCGAGCCTTTCATAAAGCCCAACACAGGCCCATTCAGGACCAGAGCGTCGCACTGGAGCGCAAAACGTCGCGACAGCGCCGTTTCCAGCATGATTAGTGCGGATATGATGACCAAAAGAGAGCCAAATAAGGCTAAACTGACAAAATTAACCCTCTGGATTTGATTTAAATTCAAACAAAGGTGTTTTGGTGAAACTTAAAACCGAAAAAAACCAATTTAAAGAATAAAAATCATAACCGAGGTCAACCCCTCACCCACCAAGACTACTACTATATTGGTAATACCCGATTCGAAGGACACTGCGCCATGCTTGGAAAAATGTTGAGAAAGACCTGGTTCTGGCTCCTGCTGCTCGGAGCCCTGCTGGGCGTCGCGGCACTGGGAGTGACAGTCACAGTGCTGCACAAGACCAGCTCCACCGAATTCTGCGTCTCCTGCCACTCCATGCAGACACCGCTCGCCGAATATCAGGGCAGCGTCCACTTCCAGAACGTGAAGGGGATCCGCGCAGAGTGCGCCGACTGCCACATTCCCAATGAGCCCGCCTCCTACCTCTGGACCAAGATCCGCGCCGTGAAGGACATCTATCACGAGGCGATCGGCACGCTCGACACTCCCGAAAAATACGAAGACCACAAGCTGCGCATGGCCCAGACGGTCTGGGATCAGCTCAAGGCCAACGACTCCGCCACCTGCCGCAGCTGCCACAGCTACGCCGCCATGGACATCCTGGCCCAGCGCCCCAACGCCCGCGCCGAGCACCCGGTCGCCATCAAGGAGGGCCAGACCTGCATCGACTGCCACCGCGGCGTCGCCCACATCATGCCTGACATGAGCGGTCTGGCTGCCGCCGGTGCCAGTGAACTGGCTGCCGCCGCAGCCCAGACCCCGGCCAGCGTCACCACCCGTTACGCCATCGCCACCACGCCCCTGTTCCTCGATGCCAAGGCCACCACGGACGAGGGCACCCTGATGCCGTCGACCCAGGTCGAGATCCTGGCCAACGACAACGGTCGCGCCCAGGTGCAGATCGAGGGCTGGCAGCAGGACGGGGTGAGCGAGGTGTTCTACGCAGCCCCCGGCAAGCGCATCCTGAGCGTGCTGGTCGGCGATGCCGCCAAGCAGGCGCTGGTCACCGGCAAGAGCGAGACCGACACCGCCACCAACCTCACCTGGCATCAGGTCAAGCTGACCGCCTGGGTGGATCAGAACCAGCTCATCGGCGATCAGGGCAAGCTGTGGCAATACGCCTCCACCCTGATGTCCAACAACTGTACCGGCTGCCACGGTCTGACCGCGCTGGATCACTTCAATGCCAACCAGTGGATAGGCGTCATCAAGGGCATGGAGTCCCGCACCTCCCTCACCCCGGAGCAGGCTCGCATGCTGACCCAATACGTGCAGAAACACGCCAGTGACATGAGCGCGGCACACTAAGGCTGGAACAGAGGAATTCGATATGACTTTTTTCAATGATCAACAGACCAATCTGTCCCGCCGCAGCCTGCTCAAGGGCATGGGGGCCTGTGCCGCCCTGCCCCTGCTCGGTGCCCTGTTCCCGAAGCATGCCCTGGCCCAGGCCATCAGCACCGCGCTTGAGCAGTTCCCCACTCTGGTCCCCGCCCAGAAGGGCATACTGACCGGCGCCCACTGGGGAGCCTTCGAGGCCATAGTCGCCGATGGCCGCATGGTGCGGGTCCAGCCGGTGGCCGACGATCCGGCGCCGAACGACCTCATCGACATGGCGCCGTTCCAGGTCCATGCCAAGAACCGCATCAAGTACCCCATGGTACGCAAGAGCTGGCTGGAGCACGGCCCGGGCGCCAAACCCGAGCTGCGCGGCGCCGACGAGTGGGTGCGCGTGAGCTGGGAGCAGGCCATCGAACTGGTGGCCGGCGAGATCCAGCGGGTCCAGCGCGACGCCGGCCCCCAGGCGATCCACGCCGGCTCCTACGGCTGGAAGAGTGTGGGCATGTTCCACAACAGCCGCACCCTGCTGCACCGCCTGATGAACCTCGCCGGGGGCTTCACCGGCTATGCCGGGGACTACTCCACCGGTGCGGCCCAGGTGATCATGTCCCACGTGATGGGCTCCATCGAAGTGTACGAGCAGCAGACCGCCTGGCCGAACGTGGTGGAACACGCCGAACTGGTGGTGCTCTGGGGGGTCAACGCCCAGGTCACCCTGAAGAACAGCTGGAACATGCCGGATCACGAGGGTCAGGCAGGCTTCAAGGCGCTGAAAGAGAAAGGCACCCGGGTCATCAGCATCGACCCCGTCTACAACGAGACCGCCAAGCTGGCCAACGCCGAGTGGATAGCCCCCAACGCCTACACAGACGTGGCCATGATGCTGGGGGTGGCCCACACCCTCTATAGCGAGAAGAAGCACGATCAGGCCTTCCTCGATCGCTACGCCGTCGGCTTCGACAAGTTCCTCGCCTACCTGCTCGGCCAGGACGACGGTCAGCCCAAGAGCGCCGAGTGGGCGAGCACCGTCTGCGGCGTCGAGGCCAAGGTGATTCGCCAGCTGGCCCTCGACATGGCGGCCAAGCGCACCATGATCATGGCCGGCTGGGGCATGCAGCGGCAACACCACGGGGAGCAGCCCAACTGGATGCTGGTCACCCTGGCGGCCATGCTGGGCCAGATCGGCCTGCCGGGGGGCGGCTACGGCTTCAGCTATCACTACTCCTCCGGTGGCAGCCCCACCGCCAAGGGCGGGATCCTGGCGGGGATCTCCGCCGGCAACGCCCCCAAGAACAGCCCGGCCCCCATTCCGGTGGCGCGCATCGCCGACTGTCTCGCCAATCCGGGCAAGACCATCGACTTCAACGGCCGCAAGGTGACCTATCCGGACATCAAGCTGGTCTACGTGGCGGGGGGCAACCCCTTCCACCATCACCAGGACACCAACAACCTGCTCCAGGCCTGGCGCAAGCCGCAGACCGTGATCGTCCACGAACCCTACTGGACCGCCACCGCCAAGCACGCCGATATAGTGCTGCCGGTCACCACCAGCTACGAGCGCAACGATCTGGAGATGGGGGGCGACTACTCCCAGCGCTATGTGTTCCCCATGCACCAGTGCGTGCCGCCCCAGCATGAGGCCCGCAACGACTTCGACATCTTCAGCGCCATCGCCGCCAAGCTGGGCCTGCAGGAGGCCTATACCGAGGGCAAGGACGAGATGCTGTGGCTCAAGCAGATGTACGACGGCATGGCCGCCCAGGCCCGGGGTGCCCGGGTCGCGCTGCCGCCGTTCAGCATGTTCTGGGAGTCCAACAACTACATCCGTTTCCCGATCCCGGAGGCGAACCGCCAGTGGATCCGTCACGCCGATTTTCGCGAGAACCCGCTGCTCAACCCGCTCGGCACCCCGTCCGGCAAGATAGAGATCTTCTCCAACACGGTAGCCGGCATGGGCTATGCCGACTGCGCCGGTCACCCCAAGTGGTATGAGCCCAAGGAGTGGGTCAAGAGCGAGGTGGCCGCGCGCTATCCACTGTCCCTCAACACTTCGCACCCGACCCAGCGGCTGCACTCCCAGCTCGACAATACCCCCCTGCGGGACAAGTTCGCCATCGCCGATCGGGAGGCCATACTGATCCACCCGGACGACGCCAAGACGCGCGGCATCCAGGACGGGGACCTGGTGCGCGCCTTCAACGAGCGCGGCCAGATCCTGGTGGGGGCGCTGCTCTCGAAAGACATTCGCCCCGGCGTGGTGCGGATCTGCGAAGGAGCCTGGTTCGATCCGGCCAAACCGGGCGAGGTGGGCGCCATCTGCAAGAACGGCAACGTCAACTGCCTCACCTTCGACGAGGGCTCTTCCAGCCTGGCGCAAGGTAACTGCGGTCACATGGCCCAGTTGCAGATCGAGAAATACAGCGGGCCAGAACTCGTCAACACAGCCCATGAGGTACCGGCCAACGCCTGATCCCGGGTGAAAACAAAAACGGCGCCATAAGGCGCCGTTTTTTATCGTGGTTTCCGATGTGACTCAGAAGTCTCCTTCAACCATGTACTCTTGTGCACACTCCACACGCCTTGCAGCCAGAGTACAGACAAGGTGGATCAGAAATCTCCCTCAACCATGTACTCTTCCGCACACTCGACGAGCTGGGGCCAGAGCTCTTCCGGCACCCAGGCTTCGGGGTCATCCTCGTCCCCATCATACTGGGTCCAGAAGAAGGCGCGCAGGCCGCTCGCGAAGTCGTCGCTGATCTCGGCAAGCTCCGAGAGCGGCCCCAGCCAGGCGATGCGGCGCAGGCCGGAGGCGAGATCGTTGATGGCATCCATCAGGGTGCGATCGTCCTGACTCTGCTCCACCAGCAGGGTGAAGCGCTCGCGGGCGCTCTCGGTCTGATCCTCATCCAGCTCGCCCACATCGGCCAGCAGATCGACAAAGTCCTCCAGCAGGAACTGGATCAGGGACTCCCTGTCCTCAAACCACTGGATCTGGGCCCCCTTGGTACCCAGCACGGAGGCATCGAACGAATCATCGAGATGGCATAGCGCCCATGGATCGTCAGTCATTGCTACCCTTCCTACCACTTGAATTAAGGACTCTATCTTATGCCTGGTGCGCCCCCCATGCTACCTCGGAGGACGACCCGGGCCCGAGCGGCCCATGCCAGGCCGCCTCGCTCATACTTGTGCTAACCGTCTACCCTGGCCACCTTGGGCAGGGAGAGGGAGGCGGCAAGCCCTCCCAGCTCGGCGCGCCCCATGATGAGGTTGCCACGATAGGCTTCGGCCAGGTCTGACACTATGTTGAGGCCGAGCCCGGATCCCGGCACCTTCTCGTCGAGGCGCACCCCGCGCAGCACCGCCTTGGCTATCTGATCCTCGCTCATGCCGGGGCCGTCGTCCTCGATACGCAGGGTGATCCAGCCCCCAAGCTCGGCGCTGGAGATGCGCAGCTCGCTGGCGGACCACTTGAAGGCATTCTCCAGCAGGTTGCCCACCATCTCGTCAAAGTCCTGCTCCTCCACCCCGACCGCCAGGTTGGCCGGCACCTGCAGGTCCACCGTCTTGCCCGGGTAGAGCCGGGAGAAGGCGCGACAGATGTACTCCACCCGCGCCCGCACCGGGGTCGAGACCCCGAGGATCTTGGCGGCCCCGGTGACCCGCGCCTTGCCGAGGTGATAGTCGATATGGCGCTGGATCTGGTCGAGCTGCTCGCCGATGGCGGCCTGATCCTCGGGGGGCAGCTGGGCCACCTGATTGCGCATGATGCTGAGCGGCGTCTTGAGGGCGTGAGCCAGGTTGCCGGTGTGGGAACGGGCTCGCTGCAGCAGCTCGCCGTAGTGGTGCAGCAGGCGGTTGATGTCTTCCACCAGCGGCTGGATCTCCAGCGGATAGCGCAGCCTGAACCCCTCCTGATGGCCCTGATGGACCCGGCCCAGCTCGCGGCGCAGCAGGTGGAGCGGCCGCAGGCCGTAGACGATCTGGAACATGAAGCCCAACACCAGGCCGGCGGCCGCAAAGCCGAGACCGAGGAAGAGGCTGATCCGGGTCTTCTTCAGGGTCTGGGTCAGGGCGCTACTGTCCTTGGCCATCACCAGGGTAAACACCTTGTCAGAGCCCGGCAGCAGCACGGTGCGGGTCATGATCAGCAAGGGCTCCTTGTTGGGCCCCTTGCCGACGAAGAGATCCGGATCCCCGAAGGCCGACTTCAGGCCGTGGGCGCTCAGGTGCACATCCCACAGGGAGCGGGAGCGGCTGACCACGGCATCCCCCAGCTCAAGCTGCCAGTAATAGCCGGAATAGGGCTGGCGGAAACGGGGATCCGCCATGGGCTCGGTGACCACGGGCAGGCCGTCGGGCTGGATCTCGAGGCGGGAGAGCAGATCGTAGAGCTGCAACCGCAGACCGTCGGCTTCCGCCTCCTGCCAGTAGTTGCGCATCATGGTCTGCAGGCTGAAACCGGTGGCAAACAGGAAGAGCCCGCACCAGACCAGGGCTATGGCCACCAACCGTCCCCGCAGGGTACGCACCAGCCTCATTCACCGCCCCCCAGCCGTGCTGGCATCAACGCCCGTCTCACTCGTTGATCCGGTAGCCGAGACCGCGCACCGTCTCGATCAGATCGGCGTGGGTCTTCTTGCGGATCCGGCCGATGAACACTTCGACCGTGTTGGAGTCGCGATCGAAATCCTGGGCATAGATGTGGTCGATCAGCTCGCTGCGGGACACCACCTTGCCCCTGTGCTGCATCAGGTAACCCAGCACCCGGAACTCGTGGGCGGTGAGCTTGATGGGAGTCCCTTCGTACCATACCTGAGACGCCGCCATGTCGAGCCGCACCCCGCCAATCTCCAGGATGGAGCTGGCGTTGCCCGCCGCCCGCCGCACCAGCGCCTGCACCCTGGCCACCAGCTCGGCGACCTGGAACGGCTTGGTGAGGTAGTCATCGGCCCCGGCGTTGAGCCCTTCTATCTTCTCGTGCAGCTGGCCACGGGCAGTCAGCACCAGCACAGGAGTGTCTATCCCCTTGCTGCGCCACTCCTTGAGCACGCTCAGGCCATCGCGACCCGGCAGGCCGAGATCCAGGATGATGGCGTCGTAGGGTTCGGTCTCGCCGAGAAAACCCGCCTCGTTGCCATCGTGGCAGAGATCGGTCACAAACCCGGACAGGCGCAGCTGTTCCGCCAGCTGGCCCGCCAGGATCTTTTCATCTTCAACTATCAGAATTCGCATAAATGGGTATCCAAAGCAGAGTTGCGCCTGTCGCGGCGGCGATTGGGGGACGAGTCATCAGGGCGGGGAGCATGCGGCGGATCACTCCTCTTCCGGGGGCGGGCGAGGCTCGAACAGGCGCTCCAGATGATGACCCTTGAGCCACACCATCTCCAGGTTGTCGGCGCGATAGCCCACCTTGATGACGCTGTTCTCGTCGTCGATGAGCCGAAGCTCGTAGAGCCAGACCCCGTCCTCCTCCCCCAGATCGACGCGCAGTACGCGCACCGGCAGGCGGGAAGCCACCTCCATCAACTCATGAAAAGGCCGGATCCGCCCCTCGCTGACCGCCTGTTGCAGCAAGGCCTCGTTCGGCTGGGCCGCCTGGGCCAGCATCGGCAGCAGCAATCCAAGCAGGGGCAGCGCGCTATTCATGGGTGATTCATCTCTCAAAACCTAACATAATGCCGTTTATAGTGTGCCAGCCATGAATCCGGAATGAATATGATCCCACGCAGTATCCTGCTGATCCTCTGCCTTTTTTCCACCCTTGGCTGGGCGGCTCAGGCGCGTCTCGACATGCCGGCCCTGGTCAAGCTGTTGCTGGCACAAGGGTACCACGACATTCGGGAAGTCGAGCTGGAAGGGGACAAATTCGAGGTGGAAACCCTGGACGCCGAGGATAGGCGAGTGCAGCTGCAGGTCGATGCCTACAGCGGAGAGATCACCAAAAAAGAGGCCGATTAGGCCTCTTTTGCCAGGTGCGCTGCGCGGGGATGAGGGCGTGACCAGTCACGCCTCTTTCAGTTTCTGGCGTTGCTGCCGGCGCTGGCGCCAGGGACGCAGCAGTTTCTCTCGCCGCGGCCACAACAGCCCCCCCGCCAGCAACAGGTAGATGAGGGGCTCCTGCCAGCCACTCTTGACCGACCACCAGTAGTGCACCGGCACCAGCAGGGCCACCGCATAGATCCAGTTGTGCAGCTTCTGCCAGCTTGGCCCCATGACCCGCAGCAGGGCCGGGATCGAGGTGATGCTGAGCGCCAGCAGCAACAACAGCGCCACCATGCCCACCACTATGTAGCTGCGCTTCACCAGCTCGCCGCCGATCAGTCCCCAGTCGAACTGCAGATCCAGCCCCAGCCACACCATGAAATGCAAGCCGGCCCAGGTCGCGCACCAGAGCCCGAGGGGGCGGCGCAGCTTGATGAGCTGCCCCTGGCGCCAGCGTTTGGCCAGCGGCGACACCAGCAGGGTGAGCAGCAGCAGGTGCAGGGCTCCCTTGCCGAGGTAGTGGGTCAACCCCTGTACCGGATCCCCCCCCAGCAACCCGGCCGGCACCGCATAGCCCAGCCAGAGCAGAAAGCCGAGCGAGGCCAGGTGTACCAGCAGGCGCAAGCCGTTGATATGGGCTGTTTTCAGTCTCGGCATCATATCGCAGTTCCCGTTATGTTTTTCCCACCCCTCATCCCCAACCCTTCTCCCGCCAGGGGAGAAGGGGGCACAAGACCATGCGGGCAGAGCGTCAGTCTCAATACCATTTGCGCAGATCCATCCCCTGATAGAGGGAGGCCACCTCGTCGCCATAGCCGTTGAACATCAGGGTCGGCTGGCGCTTGGCGCCGAAGATGCCCCCCTCGCCGATGAAGCGCTCGCTCGCCTGGCTCCAGCGCGGATGATCCACTTCGGGATTGACGTTGGCATAGAAACCATATTCGTTCGGTGCCAGCAGGTTCCAGGTGGTGGGAGGCATCTCCTCCACCAGACGGATGGAAACTATGCTCTTGATGCTCTTGAAGCCGTACTTCCAGGGCACCACAAGCCGGATGGGCGCCCCGTTCTGGGCGGGCAGCGTCTTGCCGTAGAGCCCCATCGCCAGGAAGGCGAGCGGGTGCATCGCCTCGTCGAGACGCAAGCCCTCCACATAAGGGTAATCGATGCCGCCGCCGAGGGAGCGGGAGGCCTGTCCCGGCAGTTGCTCGGGATCATAGAGGGTCTCGAACGCCACGAACTTGGCACGACTGTTGGGCTCGGCACGGCGGATCAGATCCGCCAGCGGGATACCGCTCCAGGGCAGCACCATGGACCAGGCCTCCACGCAGCGCAGCCGGTAGATCCGCTCCTCCAGGGTGCTCTTGTTGATGAGGTCCCACACATCCAGGGTAAAGGGGTTGGCCACCTCCCCCTCCACCTTGAGCGTCCAGGGCTCGGGCTTGAGGTAGTGGGCGTTGCGGGCCGGATCCCCCTTGTCGGTGCCGAGCTCATAGAAGTTGTTGTGGCTGGTCGCCTTCTCCAGCGGCGTCAGGGTCAATCCGTCCTGCCGGGTCGCAGCCTTGTAATTGAGTGGTTTGGTGGCAGGTGCCGGGGTCGACTCCTCGGTGGAGAAGAGATCCAGCAGGCTGGCCTGGGTGGGAAACGCCAGGGTGGCGGCACTCAGTCCCAGCCCTTTCAGAATGAGTCTGCGATCCTGATAGACGGCTTCCGGCGTGACATCCTGTTCGGTGAGGTGATGAGAGGAACGGCGCTTGATCAACATGGAAAACTCCCGGGGCAATGAGGCTGACAACCATAAGACCCGCCCCGGCCGAGTTTTATTTCACACAAATTTACATGGGCTGGTAAAGAGGCAGTGCCTTGGCCATGGTGCCGACCAGGAACAGCAGAATGAATACCAGCAGGGGGACTATCACGTTTGGCGCCATCAGACTCACTCCATGAGCAGGACAGGGCCTCTAACTATGGTCGAAGGCCAAGGACGCCTCCAATGAATTTTTTTCGCGAGCGCAAGCGTATTCCCGAGTTGAAAAGAGTGACGGAGATCACACACAATCCGGCCCCTGCTTGCCGCCCCCTTGCCGAAGGGTAGGCTGCCTCCTTTTCCGAATTCAACCACTGAGAGTCATGCCATGAGCCCATTGATCGCCATCGCCATCACGACCGGGATCCTCTCCGCCGTCTGGGGCGGACTGGCCGCTGCCCTCGGCCTCATCTCCTGGGTCGGCTTCCTCGGTTGTACCAGCTATTTCGCCTCGAGCGGCGGTTACAAGGCGCTGCTGCAGACCCTGCTGTGCAATGCCAGCGGCATGCTGTGGGCACTGCTGCTGATCCACGGCGAAGGTTGGTGGGGGGCCGGCATGGCGGGCTATCTGATGACGGGTGTGGTGGCAACCCTGATGTGCGTGCAGGCCAGGCAGCAGTGGCTGGGCTACATTCCCGGCACCTTCGCCGGTTGCTGCGCCACCTTCGGGGCGGCGGGGGAGTGGCGGCTCATCCTGCCCTCCCTGGTGATAGGCGCGCTCTTTGGCTACCTGATGAAGGCGAGCGGTCTCTGGCTCTCCCGCAAAACCCAGGCAAGAACCGGCGTGACCGACCCGGCCTGAACAAGGGTAGCGGCAAGTCGCCGACTAGCCGCTCCCGCCTCGCTCATCCCTTCGATTTGAAGTTTGCCGCCTCGATACCGTGCCGATTCAATAACTTGTAGAAATCGGTGCGGTTTCTTCCCGCCATGTTGGCCGCCAGGGTCACATTCCCCTCCGTGGTGCGCAGCAGGCGGATCAGATACTCCTTCTCGAACTCGGCGCGGGCCTCGTTGAACGAGGGAATGCCGCCGACGCCACCACTCAGGGCCGATTCCACCATGGCGGCGCCGATCACCGGGCTGCAGCAGAGGCTGGCGAGCTGCTCCACCACCCCATAGAGCTGACGGACGTTGCCGGGCCAGGCCGCCGCCGCCAGCAGGGCCAGCGCCTCCGGCGAAAAGCCGAGGGCGGCGCAGTTGTCGTGGCGACTGCGATAGTCGTCCAGCGCCTGGCGCGCCAGCAGGGGGATATCCTCGCTGCGGGCGCTGAGGGGCGGCAAGGTGATGTTGGCCACGTTGAGACGGTAGAAGAGATCCTCCCGAAAACGCCCCTCCTCCATGGCGGTGACCAGATCCTGATGGCTGGAGCTGATGACCCGCACCTCGGGGGTGCCCTGACCATATTCCGCCAGCACCTGCAGCAACTTGGCCTGCAACGACTCCGACAGATTCCCTATCTCGTCGAGGAAGAGGGTCGCCCCCTTGGCCTGCTCGAACAGGCCGGACTGTCCATCCTCGCCAAACAGCTGCAAGTCCAGCACAGGCCAGGGCAGCGCGGCACAATTGATGGTGTGCAGCGGCTGGTCACGGCGACGACTTGCCTGATGCAGCGCCTGGGTCATCACCCCCTTGCCGGAGCCCGAAGGGCCCAGGATCAGCACGGGCACCTCCATGGCGGCGATGCTGCTCGCCTGGATCAGCAACTGCTCCATCTGGGGGTTGCGGGTCTGGATGAGGGATTGCCACTCGTGCTGCTGTTTCGGACGGGTCAGACTCAGGGCGTGCTCTATGGTGACCAGCAGCTCGTCCTTGTCGATGGGCTTGGTGAGAAAGCTGAACACCCCGGAACGGGTCGCCTGGATGGCGTCGGGGATGGTGCCATGGGCGGTCATGATGATGACCGGCATGCCGAGCCACTGGGACTGGATCCGCTCGAACAGCGCCAGTCCGTCCATGCCACCCATCCGCAGGTCGCTCAGCACCAGATCGGCACGCTGCTGACGCAACCTGTCCAGCGCCCCCTCGGCGCTGTCGGCGGTATCCACCTCGTAACCCTGACTGCGCAGGCGCATGCTCATCAGCTTGAGCAGGCTGGCATCGTCGTCCACCAGCAGAATGCGACTCATGCTCTCACCCCTTTACCCTGAAGACCTGTTGTTGTTCCCTGCCTTGCACGCCCTCGGCACGTCATGGCTGGGCGCCCCCATTGAGCTTGCGCTGGTTGAGCTGTTCGTCGATGGCGGAGAGCTGCTCTATCTGGCGGCGCAGACGCTGCACCTCCTGGCTCTGATCGTCGCGGCGACTGTCACGGGCCAGCAGCTCCTCGCCGAGGGCTATCCAGCTGCGCAGGAAGGCCTGGGCATCCAGGCCGAGCTCGGGCAGCAGGGCCTTGAGCTTGTCCAGCCCGGCCCGGCGGCTCGCCACCGACTCGGACGGATGGGTGTTGACCATGGCCAGGCTGACCCGGCTCTCGAGATCGGTGGCACCGGCCAGCCGCTCGCGCTCCTGCGCCCGCTGTTGGGCATGACTGGCCAGCAGCCAGTCGGAGTATTGCAGGCGTACCTGCATCTCTTTGTTGGCGAACTCCATCCGCTTGGCGAGGACCTGCTCGGAGGGCTCTGTCAGGCTGCGCGATGGCAGCAGGGAGCAGCCTGCGAGCAGGCTCATCATCAATACGGGTACAACGAATCGTTTCATCTTGAATGTCACTTCAGATCCTGGTGGAGAACAGACACCTGCCCGTTCCTCTCATATTCTGTGTCAAGGCGCCGCCCGCACCTGCGGGGTAGCCACCGAGCCCGTCAGCTTGGGCGCACGTTCAAATCCAGCCGGAAACAGACATCGGCCTGTTTATCCTCAATTAATTTAAGCTCGCCCCCCAGACTCATCGCCGACTCGCGGGCAATGGAGAGGCCCATCCCGGATCCTTTCAACAACCCCTGGCGCACTATGCTGCCCTGCTCGAAGGGCTCGAAGATCCGCTCCCGCTCGTCTGGCGGGATGACGGGCCCTTCGTTGGCCACCTCCAGCCAGCTGCCGTTGGCATCCTGGCCGGCACGGATCCAGATCTGGCCACCCTTGGCGCCATAACTGACCGCGTTGGAAAACAGGTTGTCGAGGATGAGTCGCAGACGATAGGGCTCGGCCTGCAGGCTGATGGGCTCGGGCGGCAAGTGTACACTGATTTGTTTGGATTCCAGCGCCAGCCGGTATTCTGCAGACAATTCTGACAACAGGGGGGCCAGCGGCACCGCCGTCAGGCTGAACACCTCCTGCTGGCTGAGGCGATTGAAATCGAGCAGGCGCTCGATCAGAGTCTGCAGCCGGCGGCTGTTCTCCTCCAGCATCTGGCAGATCTCCTGCTGATCCCCGTTGAGCGGCCCCACCAGCTGTTCGGAGAGCAGATCCGCCCCCTCCCGCAGCACGGCGAGGGGGGTCTTCAGCTCATGGGAGACGTGGCGCAGGAACTGGTACTTCTGCTGTTCCAGCTCCTTGAGCCTGTCGTGCAGCCAGCCGATCCGCTCTCCCAGCAGCACCAGTTCGGCGGGGCCATCCACCGGGCGCTTGTCCGGCTCGACACCGGCTCCCAGGCTCAGGATCCGCGACTCAATCTGACGCACGGGGTGGATGATGAGGTAGGTAAACAGCAGCACCAGCAACAGGCTGAGCCCCGCCACGAAGCCGCTCACCCACCAGATCTCCTTCCTCAGCTCGGCGATGGCCGCCCGCATGCCCGCCACATGCTCATCGACCTGGCTGCGGGTGACCACTTCCAGTTGCTGGTTGAGCTCATTGAACCGGGTGAATTTGGGGCTGGTCGCCTCCTGTCTGGCCTTGCGCAGATCCTGCAAGCCATCCAGCCAGGCCAGGGTGGCCTCGAGATCCGTGTAGGCGGCGGCGTCCGGGATGGACTGCCGATGGGTGGCGAGCAGCTCGCGATAGCGGGCCAGCTGCTGCTGATAGCTGCCGAGGATGCGTTCGTCCCCCAGCACCGCATAGCGGCGCAGGGTGCGCTCCAGATCGATGGCCTGGGTGGTGAGCAGGGTTGCCCGGCGGGTATCCCGTACCGCCCGCTCCATCTCGTCGCTGGTCAGCTGACCCAGATGGGAGAGCGCCTGGCTGTCGTGCCAGATCATGCCCCCCAGGGGCATCAGCACCAGCACGAAGCCCATCAATACCACCTGGAGCAGGGAACGGGGCCGAACCTTGGTCATCTTCTGCTGTCTCGATTCGTCATGGGTGGGCCAGCATATCCGCACTCCATGAAAAAGCAAAACCGGCCAGGGGGCCGGTTTGATTGCACTCGGGGTCCGGGTTCACGCCAGACCGACGGACGCCAGGCAGATTATCAGGATCACTGCCAGGGCACCTGAGGCGGTCAACAGCGCCCACTTCATTTCCACACTCATATGAACCTCCTTTCTGCCAATCAGAGTTGGATCACAACAGATAACGGCATGTTAATTCATAGTAAATCCGATAACCGTGAGCTGCGTATATATTTCAGACGAGCCCAACCCAAGGAATGGCAACCATGTTTTACCTCTGCAGCATTGGATCCAACCTAGACCCCACCCAGCACGTCAGCCAGGCCGTGGAAGAGCTGCTGGCCCGCTTCGGCCAGCTGCGTCTGAGCTCGGTGATCCAGACCGAACCGGTGGGGATGCAGTCGCGCCATGACTTTCTCAACTGCCTGTTCGTCGTCCAGAGCGAGCTCTCCGCCGCCCAGCTGAAAGCCGAATTCGTCACCATGGAGCTGGCCCATGGGCGGGATCGCGGCAATCCCCTGTGCAAGGTGACAGACAGGCCCCTCGACATCGACATCCTGGCCAGCCACGAGAGGGATGCCTTCGCCGGGGCCGGGGTGGATGCCTATCTCGGGGATCTGCTGGCCGAGATGTATGAGGGGGGGCGGGTCGGCGCCCACAAGGTGACGCTGCGCCTGCAGACCAGCAAGGTGTTTGCGCAGCAGAGCTTCGGCCAGCAGCCCGTGGCCCTGCGCCAACCCGCCGAGCAGCGTCAGGAGCTGCCCGCCGTGCACCCGGACCTGCCTGCCCATCAGGCGACCATCCGGCCCCACTAGGCGCCCGGCACAGGGCGGCGAGCGCCCGGACAGGCCACCGCCGCCCCGCACCATCGCCCTCCCATGACAGCTAGATGACGGCGAGGGCCCGGCCACCGTCCACCCGGATGCTGGCCCCCGTCATATAGTCGTTTGCCATCAAGAGCCTGACGGCCTGCCAGATGGGCTCCAGTCCCCCCTCCCTCGCCAGTGGCGTCCGGGCCAGCACCTGCTGGCGCCAGGCGTCCCCATGTTCATCGAGGAACAGTATGGGGCCGGGCTCTATGGTGTTGACCCGCACCTCGGGTGCCAGCTCCCGGGCAAAGCTCATGGCCAGCGAATGGGCCCCCGCCTTGGTGGCCACATAGGCGGCGAACTGGGGCGCCGGTGCGTGAATGTAGATGTCGGTGATGTGGATGATGCTGGCGTTGGGATTGCTTGCCAGCTTGGGGGCCAGGGCCCGGTTCAGCTGGAAAGGGGCCGCCATATGCACCCGATAAAACTGCTCGAACTGCGCCAGCTGCGCCGCCGGCTCACCGGCCTGCGGCTCAAAGGCCGAGGCGTTGTGGATGATCAATGCCAGATCGTCATGGGCACCCAGCGCCGTGACAAGGCGGGCCACATCCCCTTCCAGGGCGAAATCCGCCTGCACCAGCTCCACCCCCAGGGCCCGCAAGCGGGCCAGCTCGGGCCGCTCGCTGCGATAGCTGCCCGTCACCTGCCAGCCTGCGGCCACCAGCTGTTCGCACAGGTAGAATCCCAGCCGACGGCCACAGCCCGTTACCAATGCACGCATAACCTCTCCTTTTGTCAGTGCTTGCCGACCCGGGGCCCTGCCTATCAATCTCCACGGCACAAGCCATTGGCCCCGTCCGCCGTCCAGCGGACATAGTGACACCACTTTAACTCTTTTGGAGCCACCCAGATGCTGCAGATCCGCAATCACATGAGCCGCCCGACCCACTTCCTCAGCCCGCAACTCGGCCTGGCCGAGGCCCTCGACAGACTCCATCAGGCTGACGCCAGCGGCCTGCCGGTGCTGGATGATCAGAAACGGCTGATCGGATTCCTCTCCGAGCAGGACTGCATCCCCAGCCTGCTCACCGGCAGCTATCACTGCGACAGCCGCACCCGGGTGGAGGATCTGATGAGCCGCACCCCGCTGTTCGTCAGCCCGGACGACAGCATCCTGGATCTCGCCCGCCAGATGACGGGGGCCAGGCCCAAGGTCTATCCGGTACTGGAAGGGGGCAAGGTGATCGGCATCATCAACCGCCGACAGGTGATGCAGGCCCTCAACGCGCAGATGAAGCAGTGCCAGGCCACCTAGAGCTGATAGCGTCCCCGATCGCCGATATCGAAATGCAGGGGCATGCGCCACTTGGCCAGACTGAGCAGGCCAAGCAGCAGGCCGCTCGCCAGGGCAACCAGGGCCGTGGCCCAGGCGAAGCGGGTCCACTCCAGCAACCACAGCAGGGGTAACAGCAGAGGCAAGAGCCTGATGCCCGGGATGGCGAAGCAGAACTGCTCCTTGAACGCCAGGCCACTGAGGGTGGCCAGGGCAGCCCCCAGCACCAGGATGGCGGGGGCGCCGCAGGCGGCCAGCATCACGCCGCCCCAGGCCAGCCCCTGCAGGAGAAACCGGACCCGCTTGTCATAAATGTGCAGGCAGAATCCACACAGGCCGCTGGCCACCACCAGCATGGTCAGCCAGACGGAGGGAGACAGGGGCACAGGTCCCCCCAGCAAGCCAACCCCTCGACACAACAGCAGCAAAGCTGTCAGACTCAGACCGAGACGGTAGAGACGGACAGAGAGCCTGTCGATGCCATCCAGTTCGCTTTCTACTTCAGGGTTTGCCATCCGGGGTCGTCTCTTGTCAGGTATCTGCTGGTCACTATACCCCGTTGCGCATAAACCAGTCCCGAGTGTTCAGGAGATGTGATTTGCGAATCTTGCTCGTGCTCTGCTTGCTGCTGCCCTGCTGGCTGTCGGCCAGGGAGCTGGTCATTGGCGGCCTTCTTGAGCCCCCCCTGAAGTGGCTGGATGAGAAAGGGCAGCCACGAGGGCTGGATGTGGATCTGGTCACCACCATCTTTGGCGTCCTCCGGGTCCCCATCAGGATAGAGCTGCTCGATTCCGGTGCCAGACTCACCCGCAACGCCGAGGGCGGCGTCTATGACCTGCTGCTGAGCCACTCCTACAAGCCGGAGCGGGAGGCCTATCTGCTCTATCCCAAGCAGGCCCATATGCTCCATAGCTGGCACTTCTTCGTGCGCAAGGCCGACATGGACAAGATCCACTACGATAGCCTGGTCGATCTCAAGCCCTGGCGCATCGGTGTCACCAAGGACTTCTCCTACACCCCAGAGCTCACGGCGGCCATGGCCGACCCGGCCTATCGCTTCCAGGAGATCCCCATCAACCAGTTGCAGCTGCGCAAGCTGATCGCCGGGCGCATCGATCTGGTTCCCATGTCCCTGGTCACCGCCTTCACCCAGATAAGAGAAGAGGGGCTGGAGGGCAGGCTCGGCTACCTTCCAAAACCCCTCAAGACCAGCCCCTACTTCAATGTCTGGACCCGCTCCCGGGCCGATGCCGACACCCCGGCCCTGATGGTGGCCTATGACGCCGAACTGCTGCACATGAAACAGGATGGCCGGCTCAAGGCCCTCTACCACAAGTACGGCATCCCCTATATCGCACCCTGATCAGTCGGTCAGGGCTTCACGTCTCTCAGAATGGGATTTTGCAGGGAAATCAGGGTTTCGGTGGACTGGATCTCGTCTATGGTCTGGATCTTGTGGATCAGCACGGTCTGCAACTCGTCGATGGAGCGGGTCATCACCTTCATGAAGATGCTGTAGTGGCCCGTGGTGTAGTAGGCCTCCACCACCTCGTCCAGCGCCTGCAACTTGGCCAGGGCCGAGGGGTAATCCTTGGCACTCTTCAGATTGATGCCGATAAAGCAGCAGACGTCGTAACCCAGCTTCTTGGGGTTCACCTGTACCCGGGTCCCCTCGATGATCCCCGCCTGCTTCATCTTCTCCACCCGCACATGGATGGTGCCCGGGCTGACCAGCAATTGTTTTGCAAGCTCGGCGTAAGGGATACGCGCATTCTCCATCAGGGCGGTGAGGATGGCCTGATCGAGATTATCGATCCGATAATTTTCCGACACTTTTTTGCACTCCCGTTGACGATATATCAGTAAAAGCCCGGGTATTTTGAACAAAAAAATACGTAAAGCCTATTTCTATTATCGAATATTGAATTTAGTGCGCAATCTGTTGAAGAATCGCCACATCCAACGGGTTTGAAACAGGTATTTCCCATGAAACAGCACTACATTCGCAGCCAACAACAGATCAGCTTCGTCAAAGAGATGTTCTCCCGCCAGCTCGCCCAGCAACTGGGCCTGATGGAGGTGCAAGCCCCCATCCTGAGCCGGGTCGGTGATGGCACTCAGGACAACCTCTCCGGCCACGAGAATGCGGTGCAAGTGAAGGTGAAGACCCTGCCGCAGCACAGCTACGAAGTGGTGCACTCCCTGGCCAAGTGGAAGCGCCAGACCCTGGGCCGCTTCGGTTTCGGCCCGGGTGAGGGCATCTACACCCACATGAAGGCTCTGCGTCCGGACGAGGACAGGCTGACCCCCATCCACTCCGTCTACGTCGATCAGTGGGACTGGGAGAAGGTGATGCCGGGCGAGCGCCGGGATCTGGCCTACCTGCAGGAGACGGTGCGCGGCATCTGGGCCGCCATCAAGGCCACAGAGCGCGCGGTCTGCGCCGAGCACGAGCTGACCCCCTTCCTGCCGGCGGAGATCCAGTTCCTGCACAGCGAAGAGCTGCTGACCCGTTACCCGGATCTCGACGCCAAGGGGCGCGAGCGCGCCATCGCCAAGGAGCTGGGGGCCGTGTTCCTGATCGGCATCGGCGGCGCCCTCTCCCACGGCGAGCGCCACGACGTGCGCGCCCCGGACTATGACGACTGGAGCAGCGAGAGCGAACTGGGTCTGGCCGGCCTGAACGGCGACATCCTGGTGTGGAACCCTGTGCTGGAAGACAGCTTCGAGATCTCCTCCATGGGGATCCGGGTGGACGCCGAGGCCCTGCGCCGCCAGCTCGCCATCACCGGCGACGAGGATCGCCTGCAGTACGACTGGCACCAGGACCTGCTGGCCGCACGGATGCCGCAGACCATAGGCGGCGGCATAGGCCAATCCCGTCTGGCCATGCTGTTGCTGCAAAAAGAGCACATAGGTCAGGTGCAAGTCGGTGTCTGGCCATCCGAGATGAAGGCCGCCATCCCGGGCATGCTGTAAGCAGGTCATGGGCATAGGGTTATCTCGGGTCGGCACAGAGGAGCACATAGACCAGCAGATACAGGTCGGCGTCTGGCCATCCGAGATGAAGGCAGCTATCCCGGGCATGCTGTAAGCAGGTCATGGGCATAGGGTCATCTCGGGTCGGCACAGAGGAGCACATAGACCAGCAGATACAGGTCGGCGTCTGGCCATCCGGGATGAAGGCAGCTATCCCAGGCATGCTGTAAGCAGATTGATGGTATCCGGCAACCCATGCCGGATGCTGAAGGTGTGTGGCGGTGCGGACTGAAAGAGCGCAGTCCGGACAGGCTGTAAGGAGAGGGGCATCCTGGATGCCCCTCTGCGAAACCGGGGCTTGCCCCTGCGACCCGCTCAACCCACGCAAGGTCGCATCGAATACATTCCTCCCGGCAATCCTCGGATTGCCGTTTTTTTTGCCTGCAGCCGGGCGGCCCATGAAAAAAGGGGCCTGAGCCCCTCTGTAGTCCTGCCTCAGCCCTCAATACGCCTTGCTGCCCAGCAGGTGACCATCCACCGGGGAAGGCAAGCCGTACTGGGAGTAGGTGCCATGGAACGCCTTGGTGGTCTGGCCGAGATCCCCCTTGAACCTGGGATCCTGAGGGCGCTCGTGGCTGTTGATGTAAAGGGAGACATCCCAGGCCTGCTGATCGCTCAGGCTCCCTCCCTGGGAGAGCGGCATGTTGCTCTTGATGAAGGCCGCCGCCTTGTCGATGCCGTGCATGCCCGCGCCCCAGTTGTAGCTCTCCTTGCCCCACAGGGGTGGGAAAACGTAGCGATCCGCCACCTTCTTGCCCTCCCCCTCGCCGCCGTGGCAATCGGCACACCGCTCGGCATAGACACTCTGGCCCCGCTTGAAGTCAGGGGCCTGAGGAGGTGTGGCAATGGCGAAGAAGTTGCGCCCTGGCAGTTTGTCACTGATGGGGGCACCGCTCGCCAGCCAGTAGGAGTAGGCCACCAGATCCCGGATCGCCTGGCTGTCATAGGCGGGGGGCTGGCCCTCTCTGGCATTCATCGAATAGAGGAAGCAGCCTTGCAGCCGATCCTCATAGGTGTTCACCTTGTTGTTCTTCTTGCGATAGGCGGGGTAGGCCGGATAAGCCCCCCACATGGGACTGGCACCGGCAATGATGCCGGCGCCCAGGTGACAGTTGCTGCATTGCAAGCCGTTCCCCGGCTGGCCCTGCCCCTTGAGCTGCTGGGTGTTGACGAACAGGCTGTAGCCACGCTTGATGGCCGCTCCCATCTCCCCCTCCGGCACGGCAGACCAGTCGGGCACCTTGTGGTAGTTGCCATCGGGCGCCTTCTCCCCGAGCGGGACGCTGAACTGATCCTCGAACGCTGCGCCATGAGCCAGACCGGCCAGCAGGCAGGCCATCAGATATGCATGCTTCATTTCGCCACCCCCTGCGCCGCGAAGTAGTTGGCCACCGCGTCCATTTCCGCCTCGCTGAGGGACTTGGCGATGGCAGGCATGGAGCCCATGGCGCCAAGCGGGCGCTTGTCGGCCTTCCAGTAGATCAACTGGCGCTTGAGGTAGGCGGGATCCTGACCGGCGAGACGGGGAAACAGGGGCATGACGCCGACGCCACTCGGGCCGTGGCAAGCCACGCAGGCCGGCAGATTTCGCTCGGGTTTGCCGGCCAGGGCCAGCCGCTCCCCCGTCTCCATGTCCCCGGGCCACTTGTCGCCGCTCCAGTGCAGACTCACCTCCTTGGCGGCGGACTGGCTGGCAAAATGGCTGGCCGCCCGGGCTATCTGCTCGTCGCTCAACTGGTAGATGATGGGATTCATGAAGTCGCTAACCCGTTTGCCGCTGCGAAAGGCCCGCAGCTGCTCGCTCAGGTAGGCCTCCGACTGCCCCCAGAGATTGGGGATGTTCGACTCCTTGGGCACGCCGTTCATCCCGTGGCAGGTGGCGCAGATCTGGGGCACATCCTCGATCGCTTGCGCCCCCTGTGCCGCCAGGGGCACCAGGCTGCTGCACAGCAGCATGAGCGAAAATCGTGTTCTCATTGGCAAAGGCTCCCTCTCCTGACAATGACAATAGCGTCATTAATGGTATGAAGCCTATCACTACAATTCGATGACCAATAGTTATCGCCATGTTAACGCCAACATGCTGCGACAATAAAAAAAACGCCAGCCCGAGGGCTGGCGTGGTGCTGGCCGATGGCCTCATCGCCGCCGCGCTGGCTGGGCTCGCTTCCCGCCAGGCTCAGGCTCACGGTTTCTGGGACGGGAACACATGCTCAAAACCCGCCCCTATCTGGGTTTGCCTTGGCAGCCCCACCTTCCGCTTGCCGGTACAGTGGCAGGCAAAGAGGCTGCCGACCCCTTCCCGTTGCAGATAGGACCCCAGCGCCGCCGCCCGCCGCGGGCCGGAAAATTTCAGGTGCAGGCCGCCGATGACGGCGTGCACCCGATCGTCGGTACACACCTCCCTGGCCCGCTGCACTATGTTCTCGACCCCGGCATGGCCGCAGCCGATGAAGACGATGAGCCCCTGCTCGCTCTTGTAGACCAGCGCCGAGTCGTCGCTGATGAGATCCTTCTCCACTCGCCCGCCTCGCACCATGTAACCCAGCAAGGAGGGTCTGGCCTGATCCCGTCGCAGTATGGATCCCAGGAACACCAGCCGCTCGGACAGCCAGACCGGCTCGGCCGAACAGTGAGGGAGCAGCCCTCTCGCCGCCAGTTGTTGCGGATCCAGCTCGCCCGAGAGGCGGTAGAGGTTGTAGCGCCGGGGCAGCAACGGCAGGAAGTAGCCCCGCTCATTGAACACATCCGGACAGGCGATCAACGGGATGGGCTCGGGGTAGACGGGCAGGGAGCCGATGCCACCCACATGGTCGTAATGACCGTGGGACAGCACGACGTGGGTGAGGGAACCGAGATCGACCCCCATCACGGCGGCGTTATGGCGCAGCGCCCGGCCCCGACCACTGTCGAACAGCACCCTGAGGCCGTCACACTCCAGCAGCAGCGCCAACCCTCGCTCGGGCAGACAACCAGGCAGATGAACCTCATCATCCACCAAGACGGAAAACGTCAGCATCTCAATCCCCCTGAAAACAAAACGCAGGCACAAGGCCTGCGTTTTGAGTAGACAACCCATCACTGGGTCATGGTGAGCCCGTTGCTGTCGGCACCCAGCAGCAGCCGCTTGCCGGGGATGACCCGACCGCTGAGCAGGGCCTGGGCCAGCGGGTTTTCCACCTTCTGCTGAATGGCCCGCTTGAGGGGACGCGCCCCGTAGACGGGATCGAAGCCGGCGTGGACCAGCTTGGTCAGCAGCTCCTCGCTCACCTCCACCTCGAAGCCCTGGGACTCCAGACGACCCATCAGGCTCTTGAGCTGGATCCGGGCGATGGACTTGATGTGATCCTCGCCCAGCGGGTGGAACACCACGGTCTCGTCGATCCGGTTGATGAACTCCGGGCGGAAGCTGCGGGTCAACAGCTCCATCAGCAGGGACTTCATCTCCTCGTAGTCCTTCTCGGCGTAGTGCTCCTGGATGAGATCCGAGCCGAGGTTGGAGGTCATGATCACCACGGTGTTGCGGAAGTCGACGGTGCGGCCCTGACCATCGGTCAGGCGGCCATCGTCCAGCACCTGCAGCAGTATGTTGAACACGTCCGGGTGCGCCTTCTCCACCTCGTCCAGCAGGATCACCGAGTAGGGACGGCGGCGTACCGCCTCGGTCAGATAACCGCCCTCTTCATAACCCACGTATCCGGGAGGCGCCCCCACCAGACGGGCCACGCTGTGTTTCTCCATGAACTCGGACATGTCGATGCGCACCATGGCGTCCTGGGTATCGAACAGGAACTCCGCCAGCGCCTTGCACAGCTCTGTCTTGCCCACCCCGGTGGGCCCCAGGAACAGGAAGGAGCCGATGGGGCGATTCGGGTCGGAGAGCCCGGCCCGGGAGCGGCGGATGGCGTTGGAGACGGCGTCCACCGCCTCTTCCTGGCCGATCACCCGGCTGTGCAGCTGATCTTCCATCCGCAGCAGCTTGTCACGCTCCCCTTCCAGCATCCGCGCCACCGGAATACCGGTCCAGCGCGCCAGCACGTCTGCGATCTCCACATCGGTGACCCGGTTGCGCAGCAGGCTGGTCTCCTGCATCTCCGCCTGGGTGGCGAGATCCAGCTGTTTCTCCAGCTCGGGGATACGGCCATATTGCAGCTCGGACATGCGGCCGAGATCCCCGGCCCGGCGGGCCACCTCGAGATCCTGACGGGCCTGCTCCAGCGCCGCCTTGATGTGCTGGGTACCGGCGAGGGCGGCCTTCTCGGCCTTCCACACCTCTTCCAGCTCGTTATATTCCCGCTCCTTCTCGGTCAGCTCATGGTTGAGCAGATCGAGCCGCTTGCGACTGGCGTCGTCGTCCTCCTTCATCAGCGCCTGCTGCTCCAGCTTGAGCTGGATGATGCGCCGCTCGAGGCGGTCCAGGGACTCCGGCTTGGAGTCGATCTGCAGCCGTATGCTGGCCGCCGCCTCATCGATGAGGTCGATGGCCTTGTCAGGCAGCTGGCGATCCGCGATGTAGCGGTGGGATAGCTGGGCCGCCGCGACTATGGCCGGGTCGGTGATCTGCACATGGTGGTGCAGCTCATAGCGCTCCTTCAGGCCACGCAGGATGGCGATGGTGTCCTCCACCGAGGGCTCCTCCACCAGCACCTTCTGGAAACGGCGCTCCAGGGCGGCATCCTTCTCCACATACTGGCGATATTCATCGAGCGTCGTGGCACCGACGCAGTGCAGTTCACCGCGCGCCAGGGCGGGTTTGAGCATGTTGCCAGCGTCCATGGCCCCCTCGCCCTTGCCGGCGCCGACCATGGTGTGCAGCTCGTCCACGAAGAGGATGACGCTGCCCTCCTCCTTGGCGAGATCGCTGAGCACGGCTTTCAGCCGTTCCTCGAATTCGCCGCGATACTTGGCACCGGCCACCAGGGCCCCCATGTCCAGCGACAGCACCCGCTTGTTCTTGAGCCCTTCCGGCACCTCGCCGTTGATGATGCGCTGGGCCAGCCCCTCGACGATGGCGGTCTTGCCGACGCCGGGGGCACCGATCAGCACGGGGTTGTTCTTGGTGCGGCGCTGCAGCACCTGGATGGTGCGGCGGATCTCTTCATCCCGCCCGATGACGGGGTCGAGCTTGCCGAGTTCGGCCCGCTCGGTGAGGTCTATGGTGTACTTCTCCAGCGCCTGGCGGTTCTCCTCGGCGTTGGCATCATCCACCTTCTTGCCGCCACGGACCTTGTCGATGGCCTGCTCGAGTTTTTCCTTGGTCAGCCCCTGGGCGCGCAGCAGCTCCCCCAGGTTGCCCTTCTCGTCGAGCGCCGCCAGCACGAACAGCTCGGACGAGATGAACTGATCCTTGCGCTGCTGGGCCAGCTTGTCACAGACATTGAGCAGACGGCCGAGGCCGTTGGAAAGCTGCACGTCCCCTTCGACGCCGCTCACCTTGGGCAGGCGGTCGAGCTCCTCGCCGAGACGGGAGCGCAGGGCATTGATGTCCATCCCGGTCAGGGTCAGCAGCGGGCGGATGGAGCCGCCATCCTGATTGAGCAGGGCTGTCATCAGGTGGACGGGTTCGATGAATTGGTGGTCACGACCCAGTGCGAGAGACTGGGCATCGGAAATAGCGACTTGGAATTTGCTGGTCAGGCGATCGAGGCGCATTGCACTCCCCCTTTGAAACAGACACGCCGCTTGCGCGGCAAACAACATAACTTTCTGAGATGAAAGATGAGGCCCGTACGGGCTATTTCAAGGGGCGGGTCTGGTTATTTTTTCTGCAACGAGGGGCGCTGGCAGGATCCCCGCCCTTGCAAGATGCAGGGCGGGAGATTCGTCAAGGCGTCAGCCAGACAAGGGAGGCCATGCGGCCGGTCTGGCCATCGCGGCGATAAGAGTAGAACTGCTCGCTGTCGCTGAAGGTGCAGTATTCGCCGCCATAGACAGCATTCACACCGGCGCAGGCCAGGCGCAATCGGGCCAGCTGGTAGATATCCGCCAGCCACTTGCCCTCATGGCTGGAAGGCACGAAGGCGGCGGCCGCCTCGGCCTGCTCCGCCATAAAGACCTCGCGCACCTCGCCCCCCACTTCAAAGGCCGCGGGGCCGATGGCAGGGCCGAGCCAGGCCAGGATCTCCTCCGGTTCGCAGCCCATGGCGGCGATACTGGCTTCCAGTACCCCCTCCTTCAGCCCACGCCAGCCGGCATGAGCGGCAGCCACCACAGTGCCGGCCCGATCGCAGAACAGCACCGGCAGGCAGTCGGCCGTCATCACTATGCAGGCCTGCCCGGCCTCGTGGGCGCAGGCTGCATCGGCATCCGGCGCCTTTTCATAGTCGCTGCCGACCCTATGGACTGCGATGCCGTGCACCTGGTTGAGCCAGTTGAGGGGCCCGGGGATCTGCGCCGCCTGCTGCAGGCGGGCACGGTTCGCCTCGACCCGTGCCGGCTCGTCCCCCACATGGGCACCCAGGTTGAGACCGGCGAAGACCCCTTCGCTCAGGCCACCATCCCGGGTGGTCGACAGGGCCCTGACATTGCCAGGAGCGGGCCAGTCGGGTTCAATCCAGTTCATCTGTGACTCCTTCCATTCACGGATATAGAAACGGGGCTCCTGAAAGGGAACCCCGTTTGTCATCTCTTCGGGCCGGACGGCGGCAGAAACCGACGCAGGCCCTATCGCATCAGCTCCAGACTAAATCATCCGGATTGGCGAGCGTATCAGCACGCAGCACTTCCATCAGATCCAGCATGTCTTGCGGCGTGGCAGAGTGCCACTCCATGACTTCGCCGGTGATGGGGTGAGCCAGCTTCAGCATGGTGGCATGCAGCGCCTGGCGGTTGAAGTTGCGCAGGGCCAGGGTCAGCTCAGGGGTCGCATTGCGCAGCAGGCGCAGACGGCCACCGTAAGCGGGATCCCCCACCAGCGGATGCTTGATGTGCGCCATGTGGACACGGATCTGGTGGGTACGACCTGTTTCCAGACGCAGACGCAGACGGGTGTGGCCACGGAACTTCTCGTGCACCCGGTAGTGGGTCACGGAAGGACGGCCATTGGGCACCACGGCCATGTGGGTACGCTGGGTCGGGTGACGACCGATGGGGGCATCCACAGTGCCGCCTGCGGTCATGTGACCTATGGCGACAGCCTCGTATTCACGGGTGATCTGACGCGCCTGCAGCGCCTCCACCAGATGGGTCTGGGCCGGGATCGTCTTGGCAACCACCATCAGGCCGGTAGTGTCTTTATCCAGACGGTGCACTATGCCGGCACGGGGCACCTCGGCGATGCCGGGGTAGCGGTGCAACAGGGCGTTCAGTATGGTGCCGTCCGGCGTGCCGGCGCCCGGGTGGACCACCAGACCGGCGGGCTTGTCGATCACCAGAATGTGTTCATCTTCATAGACGATGTTGAGGTCGATGTTCTGGGCATCCCAGCGGGTGTCATCTTCCAACTCGACATCTACATGTACCTGCTGCCCGGCCACCACTTTCTCGCGCGGGGTATTGGCAACCTGACCGTCCAGGGTCACTCTGTCCTGTAAAATCCACTCCTTGATGCGGGTTCTGGAGTAGTCTGGAAACAATTCGGCCAGGGCCTGGTCGAGTCGCTGCCCGAATTGGTGATCCTGAAATTCGCCTGTCAGTTCAATATGCTGGCTCATGTATGGTCTCTTGAGCGGGGGTATCAATTCGAAATAATCCGGGTATTCTAGCTTTTCTTTTAGCCAAGCATAACGGATACTTTGCCAATTTCGTGGAAATGGACCGGATGTTGTTGATGGGAAAGAAGTCTCGCCTGCTGATGTCGCTCGCCTTGGTCGCTACGCTGATCACTGGCTGTTCCAGCACCAAACCCAAGGTTCCCGACGAACCGCCGGAAGTTCTGTACCAGAAAGCCCGTCTCAAACTGGACACAGGCAACTACCTGAATGCCATCGAATTGCTGGAAGCGCTGGACTCTCGTTATCCGTTCGGCGCCTACTCCAACCAGGTGCAGCTCGATCTCATCTACGCCTACTACAAGCAGGATGATACCGCCCAGGCGATCGCCAATATCGACCGCTTCATCCGCCTCAACCCGGCGCACAAGAACATCGATTACGTGTTCTACATGCGCGGTCTGACCAACATGGCGGCGGATTACAACTTCTTCCAGGACTTCCTGGGCATCGATCGGGACGACAAGGACCCCTCCTACGCCCGTCAGGCCTTCCAGGATTTCAAGACCCTGTTGCAGAACTACCCGAACAGCCAGTATGCGGCCGATGCTCGTGCCCGCATGGTCGGTCTGAAGACCCGCCTCGCCCGCTACGATCTGGGGGTGGCCGAGTATTACGTGAAGCGTGATGCCCTGATCGCCGCCGCCAACCGCGCCAAGCTGGTGGTCGAGACCTATCCCGACACCGTGGAGACAGAGAAGGCACTGGAGATCATGGTCAACGCCTACGATACCCTGAAGATGCCGACCCTGGCCCGCCACGCCCGCGAAGTGCTGGCCAAGAACTACCCGGACAATCGCCTCGGCCGCGGCTGAGCATGACGGGGACAAAAAACCGATGCCTTGGCATCGGTTTTTTTATGGCTGCAATCTGCCCGCAGAGTGCACCCTCCATGACGGCGCCCTGCATGCGCCGTCATCTTCATTCAGCTACTTGGCGACGTTGCCCGCCACGTTGAGTGCATCCCAAGCATGGAAAAAGAGCGCATAGGCAAGCGCCACCATGACTGCCCAGCTACTTGGCGACGTTACCCGCTACGTTAAGCACGTCCCAGGTGCGGGAGAAGGGCGGCGCGTAGGCGAAGTCCAGCATGCCGAGCTGATCCGTGGTCACCCCCATGGTGATAGCCACCGCCAGGGCGTCGATGCGGTGTACCGCCCCCTTGCGCCCCAGGATCTGGCCCCCCAGCAGCCGCTTGCTGCCCGCTTCATAGACCAGCTTGACGTGGATGTCGGACTGGCCCGGGCAGTAGTTGGTGTGGCACTTGTCCTTGATCACCACGGTGCGATAGTCGATGCCCATCGCTTTGGCTTCCTGCTCGGAGAGACCGGTGCGGCCCGCCTCCAGCCCCAGCACTTTGAGTGCCGCCGAGCCGAGCGTGCCCGGGAATTCCTGTTCGGCCCCCGCCAGGTTCTCCCCCACCATGCGCCCCAGCTTGTTGGCTATGGTGGCGAGCGGCACATAGACCTGCTGCTGCTTGACGCTGTGCCAGACGCTGGCGCAATCCCCCGCAGACCAGACATTGGCGAGCGAGCTGCGCCCCTGACGGTCGACCTTGATGGCGCCGTTGCCGAGCCGCGCTATGCCGCTGTCGGCCAGGAACTCGGTGTTGGGCCTGACCCCGGTGCAGACCACGACGATATCGGCCTCGTACTCACCCTGGTCGGTGCGCACGCCGGTCACCCGGCCCTCCCCCAGCAAGGCCTGGACCCGCTCGTCGAGATGCAGGGAGACGCCCTGCTCCCGCAATTCGGTCTCGATGTGCTGGGTGATCTCGCCATCGAACGCCTCGGGGATGACCCGCTCGGCCAGCTCGATGAGACGCACCTCCTTGCCCTGATGGACCAGGGCCTCGACCACCTCCAGTCCGATAAAGCCGGAACCGATCACCACCGCCTTCTTGCTGCGCGGATCCTGCACCGCAGTCTTGAGCGCCAACCCATCGTTCATCCGGCGCAGGCCGAACACCCCCTGCAGCTGCAGGCCGGGGATGGGGGGCATCTGTTCGCGGGCACCGGTGGCGATCATCAGCCGATCGTAGCTATCGGTAAAGCTGTCGCCCTTGTGCTCGACGACCAGGGTCTGGGCGGCCGCATCCAGACTCAGCACCCTGTGGCCAATCTTCACCTCTATCCCCTTGGCAGCGAACTGCTCCGGGGTAAATTCGGCCATGTAGCCCGGCTCCTGGAAATCGTCCCCCACGAAGTAGGGCAGACCGCAGGCGCCGAAGGAGATCACCTCTGAGGCTTCATACACCACAATCTCGGCGTCCCTGGCCAGACGGCGCGCCTTGGCCGCCGCACTCATGCCGGCGGCTTCGCCACCGATGATCACAATACGCATAGCTTGACTCCAGTCACGACAGGGGAGGCTTCGCCTCCCCTTTTCATATACAAATCAGAAGATGAGGCCCGGTCAGACCGCGGACTCTTCCCCGTCCAGGCTTACCTCGGCATCGCCGTTGAAGACGGCCATGTCGGTCTGTCCCATCAGTCGGCTGGTGAGGGTGCCGGCGGTGATGGAGCCGGAGACGTTGAGGGCGGTACGGCCCATGTCGATGAGGGGCTCGATGGAGATGAGCAGCCCCGCCAGGGCCACCGGGAAGTCCAGGGCGGAGAGCACGATCAGCGCCGCGAAGGTGGCCCCGCCTCCCACACCGGCCACCCCGAAGGAGCTGACGGTGATGATGGCGATGAGCGTCATGATGAAGCCGGGATCCAGGGGATTGACCCCCACGGTCGGGGCTATCATCACCGCCAGCATGGCCGGGTAGATGCCGGCACAGCCGTTCTGGCCTATGGTGGCGCCGAAGGAGGCGGCGAAGTTGGCGATGCCCGCCGGGATGCCGAGGGCCCGGGTCTGGGTCTGCACGTTCATGGGGATGGAGCCCGCACTGGTGCGCGAGGTGAAGGCGAAGGCCAGCACCGGCATGATCTTCTTCAGGAAGCGCAGCGGGTTGATGCCCACCAGGCTCACCAGCAGCAGGTGCACCAGGAACATGATGGCGATGGCACCGTAAGAGGCCAGCACGAAGTTCAGCAGGTTGATGATGTCCGCGTAGTTGGAGCCGGACACTACCTTGGCCATCAGCGCCAGCACGCCATAGGGAGTGAGGCGCAGCACCAGGGTCACCATCCGCATGACGATGGCGTGGGCGACCTGCATGAAGCGCTCGAAGCTGGCGAAGATCTCGGGCTGCTTGCGGGCGATGCCGGTGGCGGACAGGCCGATGAAGATGGAGAAGATCACCACGGCTATGGTGGAGGTCTTGCGCGCCCCCGTCATGTCGAGGAAGGGGTTGGCCGGGATGAACTCCAGCACCATCTTGGCGAGGGACATGCTCTCGACGCTGCCGAGGCTGGTCTGCAGGGCCGCGCCACGGGCCGTCTCGGCGGCGCCGGCAACCAGCCCCTCGGCACTCAGGCCGAACAGGTTGGACATCAGTATCCCGGCCCCGGCGGCGATCATGGTGGTGAAGATGAGCACCCCTATGGTCAGGGCGCTGATCTTGCCGAGGGCGCTGCCGCCGGAGAGCTTGAGGATGGCGCCTATGATGGAGACCATGATGAGCGGGATGATGATCATCTGCAGCAGCTTCACATAGCCACTGCCGACCAGGTCCAGGTAGTCGCCGGTCTGGACCAGCACCTCGGAGCCGACACCGTACAGCAGTTGCAAGGCCCAGCCGAACAGGACCCCGAGCCCCAGCCCCGAGAAGACGCGGCGAGTGAAGCTGACGTGGGTCTGCTGCAAGCGGTAGAGAAACAGCAGCAACATGACCAGGATGGCCAGATTACCGATAACGCTAAGAGTCATGATATTCCCCAGAAATAAACGGGCGAGGCCCGAGATGGATGGACGGGCGCACCCTGCACCTCGCCCCGAAACTGGCCGCATCGTGGCGGCACGCCCCCCGTTCGGGGTGACGTCAATATCTGCAAAAAACGGGGGCGGCCACTGCCGCCCCCCTCATCAGCCAGCCTTGCCCTGCTGCTTGGCCCGCATGATGTTGATGATCTCTATGTCGGTGTCCAGCATCCCCTGTTTCGAGAGGCGGCCCAGGTTCGCTATGGTCTGGTCCACGTCGTCGGAGACTATGCCCTCGCTCTGGGGCACGTGCAGGTTGTTGATGGCCATCAGCGACGACTTGACCGCCGCCGAGGTGGAGGTCGACACCTTCATGGAGCAGGCGCTGCCGGCACCGTCGCAGATGATGCCGGAGACGTCGCCAATCATGTTGTTGATGCAGTGGCTGATCTGCTCGAACTGGCCTCCCAGCAGCCAGGTGATGGCAGCGCCCGAGCCCATGGCGGCGGTGCTGGCGGCGCACAGGGCCGACAGCTTGTTCTGGTAGGCCTTGATGTAGATGGCCACCAGGTGGCTCATCACCAGCGCCCGGGCCAGCTGTTCGTCGTCGGCCTTGAGGAAGCGGGCGGCGGCGACCACCGGCATGGTGGCGGCTATGCCCTGGTTGCCCGAGCCCGAGTTGGACATGGCGGGCAGCATGGCGCCGTCCATGCGCGCGTCCGACGCGGCAGAAGAGAGGCGCATGGCCAGGGTCATCAGATCGTCCGAGAGCAGCTTGCGCTCCACCTGCTCGGTGAGGATCTTGCCGATGCGCAGGCCATAGCCCTGCAGGCCCTCGTCCGCCAGCGCCTGGTTCATGGTGGCGGCCTCGCGGATGAAGTCGATCTCGGCCAGCGGCGCCTGCAACGCGAACTCCACTATCTCCCGCAGCGTCATGGCGGGCTTGTCGGATTTCGCGGGCTGGATCTGCACCCCGGGGGCACTGTCCTGCTCCATCAGCACCTCGCCATCCTTCTCCAGCAGCACTATGCGGGTGTGATCCGTGCAGATCACCACCCGGGCGCTGTGGCCGTCGGCCTCGGCCAGCACCTCGGCGTAGAGCACGTCAGGCACGTCCTTCACGTCCACCTTGATGATGGGCAGCAGCGCCTTGGCGGCGTCCACCTGGGCCGGGGTCAGGGTCTTGAGCACCTCCAGACCCGCATCCGGGTTGCCCCCCGTGATGCCGACGGCGGCGGCCACCGGCAGGCCTATCATGCCGGTGCCGGGGACCCCGACCCCCATGCCATTCTTGAACAGGTTGCCGCTGACCCAGACGCTGATGCGGGTCGGATCCTGCCCCAGCAGCTTGCGGCAGTTGGCGGCGGCCAGCGCCACCGACATGGGCTCGGTGCAGCCCAGGGCCGGCACCACTTCACGCTTGAGCAGAGTAATAAAGTCGGTCCATTGTGCTTTCATCTGTGGTTTCTCTGGTTCACTGTGCCGCAGGCATCGTATGAGGGTATGGGTGCTATCTGGAGGGCCGCCCGCCGGGCCACCCCGTCCATGTCACTTTATTTGATTCTAGTGGCACGAGCCTCAAATAAAATTGAGCCCCCTCGCCTTTTGCCGCCATTATGCCCTCCAGCGAGGGCAACGTCACCGGATTGCTGCCCTGCCGCCGGCAACGGATCCCCCCTCCCGGCCAGGGCCCTTTGCCATCAATGTCTTGCCTGCCTCCGTGAAAAGCGGGCAATAAAAAAGGAGGCCGAAGCCTCCTCTTGTCTCATCCCATGGACGCTTAGAGCGCCTTCAGGATGGCCTCGACGCTGGCCTTGGCATCGCCAAACAGCATCTGGGTGTTCTCCTTGAAGAACAGCGGGTTCTGGACGCCGGCGTAGCCAGTGTTCATGGAGCGCTTGAAGCCGATGACGTTCTGCGCCTTCCACACTTCCAGCACCGGCATGCCGGCGATGGGGCTGCCCGGATCTTCCATGGCGGCCGGGTTGACGGTGTCGTTCGCACCTATCACCAGCACCACGTCGGTGTCACTGAAGTCCTCGTTGATCTCGTCCATTTCCAGAACTATGTCGTAGGGGACCTTGGCTTCCGCCAGCAGCACGTTCATGTGACCAGGCAGACGACCGGCCACCGGGTGGATACCGAAGCGCACCTTGACGCCGCGCTCGCGCAGCTTGTGGGTGATCTCGGCAACCGGGTACTGGGCCTGCGCCACCGCCATGCCGTAGCCCGGGGTGATGATGACGGAGCTGGCGTTCTTCAGCATGTCGGCCACGTCTTCAGCGTTGGTCTCGCGGTATTCGCCCATCTCCTGATCGGCCGTGGAGGCCACACCGTCGGAGCCGAAGCCACCGGCGATGACAGAGATGAAGGAGCGGTTCATCGCCTTGCACATGATGTAAGAGAGGATGGCACCGGAGGAACCCACCAGGGCACCCACCACGATCAGCAGGTCATTGGAGAGCATGAAGCCCGCCGCCGCCGCCGCCCAACCGGAGTAGGAGTTCAGCATGGAGACCACTACCGGCATGTCGGCGCCGCCGATGGAGGCGACCAGATGCCAGCCGAAGGCGAAGGCGATCAGGGTCATCAGCAGCAGGGCGAAGGTGGAGCCACCGGCGTTGACGAAGTGGATCATCAGCGCGATGGAGACCACCACGGCCAGCAGGTTCAGCTTGTGGCGGTGCGGCAGCATCAGCGGCTTGGAAGAGATGAGGCCACGCAGCTTGCCGAATGCCACCACGGAACCGGTGAAGGTCACGGCACCGATGAAGACGCCGAGGAACACTTCCACCAGGTGGATGTTCAGCATGGCGCCGGAGAGGTGCTCGACCTGGGCGACGCTGGCCGCCTGCTCGAACGCCGCCCGGGCCGCAGCCAGGGTCGCATCCAGGTTGGAACCGACGGAGACGACCACCTCAGCAGGTGCGGAGGGGTGCAAGTCGATGAAGCTGTTGAAGCCCACCAGCACCGCCGCCATGCCCACGAAGCTGTGCAGCACGGCCACCAGCTCGGGCATCTCGGTCATCTCGACCTTGAGCGCCAGACGCACGCCGATGGCGCCGCCGATGACCATGGCCAGGATGATCCAGTGGACGCCACTGGTTTCCGGGTTGAAGACGGTGGCGAGCAGGGCGATGGCCATCCCCGCGATACCGAACAGGTTGCCATGCTTGGCCGTTTCTTGCTTCGACAGTCCCGCGAGACTGAGGATGAAGAGCACGGCGGCAACGATATAGGATGCTGTTACCAGTCCTTGAGACACGTTAAACCCCCTTAATCCTTACGGAACATCTTCAGCATGCGCTGAGTGACGGTGAAGCCACCGAAGATGTTGATACTGGCAATCAGCACGGCGATAAAGGCCAATACGGTGACCAGGGTCGACCCTTGCCCAATCTGCAGCAGGGCACCGACCACGATAATGCCGGAGATGGCATTGGTGACCGACATCAGCGGCGTGTGCAGGGCGTGAGAGACGTTCCACACCACGTAGTATCCGACCACGCAGGCCAGGATGAAGACGGTGAAGTGGGAGAGGAAGGCGGCAGGTGCCACCGCAGCGACCCAACCGAAGGCGGCGATGCCGAGGGCACCGAACACGAACTTCTTGTTGGAGGGCTTGGCCTCTTCCTTCTTGGCTGCCGGTTTGGCGGCGGCTGGCTTCTGCGGTGCGGCAGAGACGGAGATGGCGGGGGGCGGGAAGGTCACTTCACCGGCCTGGATCACCGTCATGTTGCGCTGCACCACGTCTTCGAAGTCGATGGCGACCTTGCCGTCCTTCTCCTTGCACATCAGCTTCATCAGGTTCACCAGGTTGGTGCCGTAGAGCTGGGAGGATTGGGCGGGCAGACGACCCGGCAGATCGGTGTAACCGATCACCTTGACGCCGTTGTCGGTGACATGCAGTTCACCCGGTACCGTGTATTCGCAGTTGCCGCCGGCCTGGGCCGCCATGTCCACGATGACGGAGCCCGGCTTCATGCTGTCCACCATCTCCTTGGTGATCAGCTTGGGTGCCGGCTTGCCCGGGATCAGGGCGGTAGTGATGATGATGTCCACTTCCTTGGCCTGCAGGGCGAACAGCTCCATTTCGGCCTTGATGAACTCTTCGCTCATCACCTTGGCATAACCGTCGCTGGAGGCGCCATCTTCGCCGCCGAAGTCCAGCTTGAGGAATTGCCCACCCATGGACTCGATCTGCTCGGCCACTTCCAGGCGGGTGTCGAAGGCACGCACTATGGCGCCGAGGGAACCGGCAGTCCCGATGGCAGCCAGACCGGCCACACCGGCACCGATCACCAGCACCTTGGCGGGCGGAACCTTGCCAGCGGCGGTGATCTGACCGGTGAAGAAGCGACCGAACTGGTGGGCAGCTTCGACCACGGCGCGATAGCCACCTATGTTGGCCATGGAGGAGAGGGCATCGAGGGACTGGGCACGGGAGATCCGCGGCACCATGTCCATCGCCATCACATTGATGTTGCGCTCGGACAGCTTCTTGACCAGCTCGGGGTTCTGGGCAGGCCAGATGAAGCTCACCAGGGTGGCACCATCCTTAATTTGTGCGATCTCGGCATCGGTCGGCGCGTTGACCTTGAAGACAAGGTCGGCTTGCCAGACGCTCGGCACCACGCTGGCACCGGCAGCCTCGAAGGCGGCATCATCGAAGCTGGCCAGCTGGCCGGCACCGGCCTCGATGGCGACCTCGAAGCCGAGCTTTTTCAGCTGCTCGACGGTGGCCGGGGTCGCTGCGACCCGGGTCTCACCGGCGAGACTCTCTCTCGGTATTCCAATCTGCATGACTATTCCCTGATGGTTAATAAACAATCATTGCCCAGTCTCTCATGTCTGAAGGGACAAGGCATGATCAAAGTGCAGGTCACGGGCCCTTTGTTATGAAAATCAGCAGGCTTTACCTCAACCTCCTGTCATGGTCAGGCCCCCGCTTTTCAGGCGCGAAGGTGATTAGTATCAAATTTTGGAGTTTTATTACAACCACGACCCCGGGCGAGCGGGTACAGAATTCAGCCCATCCCGGCCCATGATTAAAAAAAACAAACCAAATTAGTGGCTTATACCAGCAAAATACGCTGAAAAAAGTGATCCAACCAGTCAAAAAAAATGTTTTGCCGAGCCTCTACCTTAGCGTTTTTTGTTCTTATGAAATCTGCCGTTGGCTCATCAGATGAGATGAAAGGGGAAAAAGTAACCGTTTTGTAACGACTCGGGGGCCGCGCCACCGCCACAAGGCGGGAGCGGGCCCCCTGATTCAACCCCGGACAAGGCCGGAACTGGTCTCTCGCCTCTTACCAGGCGGCTTCATAAATATGCCGGCTCTGCACCAGGTCGATGTCGCCGTGCTCCCCGAGCGCCGTCATGCCGTGCTCTTCGAGCTTGGCCAGCAGGGCGTCGATATTGGCGTCGGCCAGGCCGTAGTCACGCAGCCGGGTCTTGACCCCCATCCGCTCGAAGAAGTCGCGGGTGGCTTTGATCGCGCCGTCGATGCGCTCGGCCTCGCTGCCGCTGCGCAGATCCCAGACCCGCTCGGCGTATTGCAGCAGCTTGGCGCGCTTCTGCTCACGCTTGGCCTGCAGCAGGGCGGGCAGCACCACCGCCAGGGTCTGGGCGTGGTCCAGGCCGTGCAGGGCGGTCAGCTCGTGACCCAGCATGTGGGTGGCCCAGTCCTGGGGCACGCCGGCGCCGATCAGGCCGTTGAGTGCCAGGGTGGCGCTCCACATGATGTTGGCGCGCACGTCGTAATTTTCCGGCTCAACCAGCGCCTTGGGGCCCTCCTCGATCAGGGTCAGCAGCAGCCCTTCGGCGAAGCGATCCTGCACCTTGGCGTCCACCGGATAGGTGAGGTACTGCTCCAGGGTGTGGATGAAGGCATCCACCACGCCGTTGGCGACCTGGCGGGCCGGCAGGGTGTAGGTGAGCACGGGATCCAGCACGGCGAAGCGCGGCATCACGAAGGGGGAGAAGAAGTGCTGCTTGTCCCCTGTGCTCCTGCGGGTGATGACGGCCCCCATGTTCATCTCGGAGCCGGTAGCCGGCAGGGTCAGCACGGCGCCGAGGGGAATGGCGGAAGCCACCTCGCCCCCCACGGTCTCGAGGATGTGCCAGGGCTCCCTGGCCAGATCGTAGTGGGCGGCCGCGGCAATGAATTTGGTGCCGTCCAGCACGGAGCCGCCGCCGACGGCGAGCAGGAAGTCGATCTGCTCGGCGCGAGCCAGTTCGACGGCGCCCATCAGGGTCTCGTACGCCGGGTTGGGCTCTATGCCGCCGAACTCGAACAGGGTCAGGCCCGCCAGCTCGCTGCGGATCTGCGCCAGCAGGCCGCTGCGCACCACGCTGCCGCCGCCGTAGGTGATGAGGACACGGGCGTCGGCCGGGATCTGGCCGCGCAGCTGGGCCACCTGGCCCTTGCCAAACAGCACCTTGGTGGGGGTGTGCAGGATGAAGTTGTTCATGGGATCTCCTGGGGTGATCGTAGTCGGTAAGGTATGGGTTGCATTTTTCTCTTATAACCACCTACCATCAAGGGAGCTTTCTGCCGATTTCTTGCCTATTTCTACTGAGTCTGGATAAATGAGTACAAATCAGCCCGTCGCGGCAACCCACCAGTCCGCCCTCGCCAGCCGCCTCGCCGCCCTGGCGCCGCACCCGGGGATCACCGCCGCCCCCGTGCCCGGCGTGCACCTCATCTACACCACCGAGCACCACGACCGCATCCCTGTGCTCTACCGGCCGCGCATGATCATCATCCTGCAGGGGCACAAGGTGGGCTATCTCTCGGACTTCACCTTCCGCTACGACCCCGAGCACTACCTGATGATGACCCTGCCACTGCCCTGCGAGTGCGAGTGCTTCGCCTCCCCCGAAGCCCCCCTGGTGGGGCTCTCGGTGGAGATCGACGTGGCGGCGCTGCAGGCCCTGCTGCTGGAGATGGGGGACGCCGCCCCCGCCCCGGCGGAGCCGGGGCGGGGCGTGGTCTCGGTGCCCCTCTCAGAGACCATGCTCTGCGCGGTGGAGCGCCTCATCGACGTGATGGACAAACCGCTGCACGCCCGGGTGCTGGGGCCCCAGATAGTGCGCGAGATCCTGTTCCACGCCCTGCACGAGGGGGGAGCCCCCGCCCTGCTGGCCATGGCCAGCCGTCACAGCCAGGTGAGCCAGATCGCCCGGGTGCTGCGTATCATGGAGCAGCGATTTACCGAAAACCTGATGGTGGAGGAGCTGGCCCGGGAGGCGAACATGAGCGTCTCGGCCTTCCACCACCACTTCAAGGCGGCCACCGCCACCTCGCCCCTGCAGTACATCAAGACCCTGCGCCTGCACCGGGCGCGGCTGATGATGCTGCACGACGGCCTCAAGGCCGGGGTGGCGGCGGACAGGGTAGGCTACGAGAGCGGCTCCCAGTTCAGCCGCGAATACAAACGCTTCTTCGGCAACACCCCGAGCGAACACGCGGCACGCTTCCGCTCGGGACAACTGCGTATCGTGGAGGGATGACATGCGCACACTGATCCTGCTCGCTCTGGCCCTGCTGGCCACCGCCTGCACCGGCATTCCACCGGGGCACCAGGTGGTCAAGCCCTTCCAGCTCGACCGCTATCTCGGCACCTGGTACGAAATCGCCCGCCTCGATCACGGTTTCGAGCGCGGCCTGAGCCGGGTCACCGCCAGCTACCGCCTGCGGGATGACGGCGGCGTCAGGGTGATCAACCGGGGGCAGGATGAAGAGGGGGAGTGGCGCGAGGCCGAGGGGCGCGCCTACTTCGTGGGCAACAGCGATGAGGGGCGCCTCAAGGTGAGCTTCTTCGGCCCCTTCTACGGCAGCTACAACGTGCTGGCGACGGACTATGACCTCTCCCTGGTGAGCAGCTACAACCTCCAGTACCTCTGGATCCTCTCCCGCACGCCCCATCCGCCCAAGGAGAAGGTAGAGGCCCTGGTCGAGCGGGCCAGGGGGCTCGGCTTTGCCACCGACCAGCTTATCTGGGTCAGCCAGGATCCGGCCGGGAACACCCCATGAGGATATTCCAGGCCACTCCCCCGGACATTCCCAGGATCACCCCCCTGTTCGTGCAATACCGGGCGTTCTACCGGCTGCCTGCCGAGCCCGAGGCCGCCGGGGCCTTCCTGCTGGAGCGCTGCACCGCCGGGGAGTCGGTGCTCTTCGTGGCCCAGAGCGAGGAGGGAGAGGTGCTGGGATTTGCCCACCTCTATCCCCTGTTCTGCTCCCTCGCCCTGAAACGCATCTGGCTGCTGTACGATCTGTTCGTGGCGCCGGCGGCCCGCCAGCAGGGGGTGGCCCAGGCGCTGCTGGCGCGGGCCGATCGCCACGGCCAGGAGACGGGCGCCGCCTTCCTGATGCTGAGCACCGCCACCGACAACCGGCAGGCCCAGGCGCTCTACGAGGGGCACGGCTACCAGCGGGACATCGAGTTCTACAGCTACATCAAGCCCCTCTGAGCCCCTGATCAGGGCGGTTTCGAGGCCTGGCCCCGACATTATTCAGCGGGTGCATGACGAAAAAACATCCATACACCACATGAATAAAGGCGACCCCGGGGTCGCCTTTGTCACATCGGGGTCTGCCCCTAGAGCCGGAAGCGGCCTATCTCCTGCTCCAGCCGCTCGGTCAGGGACTTGAGCTCGGCGGCCTGGGCGGCTTCCTCCTTCGCCTGCGCCGCCAGCGTCTGGGAGACGTGGCGGATGTTCTCGGTGTTGCGGCTGATCTCGCCGGTGACCGAGGTCTGCTCCTCGGCGGCCGCCGCTATCTGGGTCGCCATGTCGCTGATGGCGCCTATGGCCTCGTTGATCCGCGCCAGGCTCTGGTTGGCGGCCTCCGCATCCTCCACGCTGGTGCCCGCCAGCTGGCGGCTGGTCTCCATGCCCCCCACGGCGCGGCGGGTGGTCTGCTGCAGCGCCTCGATCATCTGCTGGATCTCGGCGGTGGAGTCGTGGGTGCGGCGCGACAGCACCCGCACCTCGTCCGCCACCACGGCGAAGCCACGGCCCTGCTCCCCGGCCCGGGCCGCCTCGATGGCCGCGTTGAGCGCCAGCAGGTTGGTCTGCTCGGCGATGCCGCTGATGGTGGCCAGGATGCCGCTGATCTTCTGGGCATGGCCATCCAGCTCGTGGATGGTCTGGCTGGCATCGGCCACCTCCCCCGCCAGGCCGCTGATGCTGCGCTGGCTCTGGCCGACCTGGGACTGACCGGCCACGGCCAGCCTGACCGCATCGCCGGAGGTGGTGGCGGCAAACTCGGCGTTGCCGGCGATCTCCTGGGTGGCGGACGCCATCTCGGTCACCGCGGTGGCCACCATGACTATCTCGTCCTGCTGCTCGCGCACCCGCTGGCTGCGCGCCTCTGCCCCCGCCGCCTGGGTCCGCGACTGGGCAGCCAGTTCGATGGTGACGTCCCGCAACCGGCTGACGATGCCGTGCAGCCGGGCCACGAACAGGTTGAAGTTCTGGGCCAGCAGCCCCACCTCGTCCTTACTGTGAGCCGCGATCTGCACGGTGAGATCTCCCTCGCCGTGGGCGATGTCGGCCAGCGCCTTTGACACCCGGCCGAGATCGGCGAAGAGGTAGTTGAACATGGCGATGAGCAGGGCGCTGAACACCAGCAGCAGCACCAGGGTCAGCCCCACCAGCTGCCACAGCAGGCTGGCGAAGGGCGCCTCCAGCACATCCTTGTACATCACCATGGCGAGCAGCCAGTCGGTGCCTGGCACCCCCTGCACCGACAGCAGCACCTCACGCCCCGCTATGGTGGCGACGTGCAACTCGCCGTCCCGGCTCCAGCCCTCCAGGGTCGCCCCGGTGAGACCGGGGGCCAGCTCGGCCACCTGTTTCAGGGCCAGCTCCTTCTGCGGGTGGCCGACGATGAGGCCGGAGCTGTCCAGCAGCATGGCGTAGCCCTCCCCCTGCACCTTCATGGCCAGCACCTCGTCGATCAGGGCATCCAGGGAGAGATCCGCCCCCGCCACCCCGATCACCTGACCCTGATGACTCACCGGCTCCGCCAGGGTCACCACCATCTGCTGCATGGTCACGCTGACGTAGGGAGGCGTGACGATCAGCTTGCCCGCCTTGCTGGCGCTCTGATACCAGGGGCGCACCCTGGGGTCATAGTTGGCGGTGTTGAGGGAGGGATCGTGGCGGGTCATGGCCCCCTGCGCCGAACCGAAATAGGTGAGGCCGAAGCCGCCGGAGGTGCGGGTCTGCAGCAGGTGCGGCACCAGGGTCGCCTGGGGATTGTCGGCAATGACGGCGGCCAGGGCATCGACCGCGTGCTTGCGATCCGCCATCCAGTTGCCGATGGCCACCGAGTGGGCGTGACCATAATTGACCGCCTCGCTCTGGATGGCGTCAAGGGTCCGTGTTTTGAGGGTATGGAAGGCGACGATACCGAGCAGGGCGGCCATCAGCAGCACTACCCCCAGGCTGGTCGCGAGCAGCTTGCCGCGCAACGAGAGTGTCATGACTACAAATCCTTGTGGTGACAGGAGGCCAGGAATACCCCCATCTTGGTAGAGACTATCGGCGCCACCAGGGTCTTACTTTAGTGAATCTGTTCGATTTCTCCTTTGTCGGCGACAGACTGTGCTGCGGTTCACGAAACTGGTGGCATGCCTGGCCGCCGGCATGTGCTATCTGTGATAGGTTGGGCACTGTAGTTCCCAAGGAGCCCCTCATACCATGCCCCGAAATATCGAGATCAAAGCCCAGATCACACGGATCGACGCCCTCCTCCCCAAGGCGGCCGCCATCGCCGATCGGGGCCCCATCGAGATTGCGCAGGATGATACTTTCTTTCGCTGCGAGTCAGGCCGACTCAAGCTGCGCACCCTCTCCCACAGTAGCGGTGAGCTCATCTTCTACCGCCGAGCCGATCGGCAGGGGCCCAAGGAGAGCTTCTATCAGGTCACTCCAACGAGCGAGCCGGACAGCCTGCGAGAGACCCTCAGCCTGGCCTGTGGCCAGATAGGTCGGGTGCAGAAGACACGCACCCTGTTTCTGGTCGGCAGAACCCGGATCCATCTCGATCGGGTCGAGGGGCTAGGCCACTTTCTCGAGCTGGAGGTAGTGCTGGAAAATGAGGAACCGCTCGAAGCGGGGATACAGGAGGCCCATGAGATCATGGCGCGTCTCGGGGTGGCGCCATCCCAGTTGATCGAAGGCGCCTATCTTGACCTGCTGGCCCAACAACAGAGTGCGAGGTGAAGCGAAGAGGCAGCCCTTGGGCGGCCTCTTCGCTATGCCTGGCGCGCTCTCTACTTCACCCTGGCAATGGCGGTGTTGACCCTCAGGTTGGTGGCCTCCAGGCTCGGGGTCTGGTCATGGAAGTCGAACGCCAGCTCGACCCCGGGGCGAAACACCAGGCAGTGGGTGGAGCCGCCGAAGTGGAACATGCCGAGCTGATCTCCCTTCTTCACCCTGTCCCCCTCCTTCACCGTGATGTCGCAGCTCGACACCTCCGCCATCCCCACCGGCACCACGCACATCAGGCCTATCCTGGGGTTGTCGGCCTCGATGAAGATCAGCGCCCGGGTCGCCACCGAGGTGAGGAAGGGCTGGGAGTTGTTGGGGGCGCTGGGATCGGCGCCGTCGGCGTCGAGGAAGCCCTCGTACTGGTTCTCCAGGTAGTAGGTGCCATTGACCACGCGCACCTTGCGGATGGTGCCGCTCACCGGGCTGTGCCAGCGGTGATAGCTCAGGGCGCTGAGGAAGGCCTGATAGACGGTGCCGCCGTCGAACAGCGGCGCCGTGTCATCGAAGTCGAGCATGTTGTCGAGGGAATAGGGCTGACCCTTTAGCCAGAAGCGATCGCTGCGGCTCACCCCGCTCTTCACCTGCAGCGGGGCCGACTCGCAGGCGCTGACGATGACGCTGTCGTCCTCCGGCGCCGACACCGGCCGCACGCCGGGGCGGAAGGTGCGGGTGAAGAAGTCATCCCAGCAGCCGAAGCCATAGTGGGGGTCCGCGGGATTGCACTGGAAGATTTGCTCGAAGCTGGCGGGCGTGGGGTTGACGCCCTCCCCCAGGGCGGAGCGGGCCACCTGCACCATCTCGGCCTGAGCCAACTGGCCGAGCCAGGGTACTATCAGTGTCTCCCGATCCAGCCGGCTGACCGGCTCGGTCAGCACATAGCGGGAGGCCGGGCTTTGCAGAAACTGCGCCCAGTAGCCGAGGATCTTCTTGAATTGCTGGTTGATCAAGGTGTTGGCAAAGAACAGATAGCCGGAGCGGGTCGCCATGGGCCAGTCGAGCAGGGCGTTGATGGGGAAGCCGATGAGCCCGGAGGGGGACTGGCTCGGGATATCCTGATAGGCCTCGGGCGCCGTGGTCATGATGCCGTTGAGCAGGATCAGGAAGTCGTCGAAGCTCTTCAGCTCGATCTGCCCGAGTGGCGTCAGGTGCTCATGACGCCAGGCCTCCTTGAACATGGCATCGGCCTGGGCGTGCAGCAGGGGATCCGACCTGACCAGATCCTGCAGCTGGGCGATGGGGGCCACCAGCGGCCGCGGTTGCTGCGCCACATACAGCTGGAGCCGCTTGGTCCAGCGTGTGATGTGGGCCTGATCCTGTGGCACCCAGCCACCGGGGCGGGACTTGTTCAGTCGGGTTTCAACGGCCTTGTTCATGACTCATCTCCTCGCATTGTCTTCACGCCCAGAATCCACGGCTTGAGCATCCATGCTGACGAACCGCCACGTGCCCCTCAGGCAGCGCGCGGCGCAGCTCATGTGGTGTAGCACAGGGACGCGGACGGCACGACTGCCAGAAACGACAGGGCAGAAGGCGGCAATAGCGACTAGCGAAGAGCAACTGGGCCAAGCCCTTGAAAGGCAGGGGAAGCCAAGGTGTCAGGAGGAGAAGTGGAGCGGGGTCGCCGCAGAAAACGGGAAAGGCAGAAATGCGAAAGGCCAGCTCAATGAGCTGGCCTTTCTGAAAATGGCAGGGGCGGCAGGACTCGAACCCGCAACCATCGGTTTTGGAGACCGCTGTTCTACCAATTGGAACTACGCCCCTGCAACAAACGAGGCGAATTATACAAAGCCGGGATCAAAGGTAAAGGCTTTTTTTCTCACTTTCGATGCGATCGAACAATTCACGAGCAAATCGCGGCAATTCCCGCAACCAGCCGGGGTAACTTGCTGTATTTGCAGTACCGCCGGGGTAGGAATGGGGCATAAATGGGGGTAGGGTGAAACCAGCTACAGGGAGGTCGTTCATGCTCAATTACCGCCTGCTTCAACAACTTGCGCCCCTCAACTTCCGGGATGAGCGCAAAACCGAGTCCCTGCCAGACTATCTCGAGCGGGTCTCTCCCCTGGTGCCCTTCATTCCCCAAAATGTGCTGACCCAATGGATTTACCGCCATTGGCGCGGTTTTGAGTCCAACTGGAGCTTTATCGACCTCGCCCGCCACCACTTCGAGTGCGAAGCCTGGGACACGGCCCAGGTCGTGAACCAGATAGGCTCCCGCCACATGGAGGTGATCGAGCGCTGGGGGGAGATGCTGCGCAGCAACCGCTATGTGCGCCGCTCCTGGCTCGGCGAGGACATGCTGAGCCGGGGCACCTGGTCCGAGCCCATCATAGTGCTCGCCCCCGAGCCCGGTGCCTGCTACCCCGATGGCCAACCCCTGCCGCAGCCATATTGCCTGCTGGAGGGGCACCACAGGCTCGGTTATCTGCGCAGCATGGCCGAAGACGGCCTGCCGCTGCAGCCCGAGCACCAGGTCTGGATTTGTCGACCCGTTCGCGACACTCAAACGTTTTTACCGGTAAATCCTGCCTCTGAAATAAATTTTTGACAATTCAAAAACCAGCCCTATAATCTGTCCGGTTTTGAAAAAGGTCGGGACAGGACGATGCCGTTTTTGATGAAAAAAGCAGCCTTGCAGACGGGTGGAGCGCACCAGAGCGGCCCCGTTGTTTCCGGTTTCCGACCCACAGATCCCCAGTTGTTTTTAAAAAGAGCCCCTGTTTCAGGGGCTTTTTTTTGTGCCAGAAAAACCTTCATTGATGTCAAAGGGAATGCAGACGATGACCAATCCACTCTATAACAAACACGTCATCTCCATCTCGGACCTAACCCGGTCCGACATGGAACTGGTGGTCGCCACCGCTCAGCGGTTGAAGGCCGAACCCGACACCCGCCTGCTGAAAGACAAGCTGGTCGCCAGCTGCTTCTTCGAGGCCTCCACCCGCACCCGTCTCTCCTTCGAGACCGCGGTACAGCGCCTCGGCGGCAACATCATCGGCTTCGCCGACGGCGGCAACACCAGCGCCAAGAAGGGCGAGACCCTGGCCGACTCCATCAAGATCATCGGCTCCTATGCCGATGCCGTGGTGATGCGCCACCCGAAGGAGGGCGCCGCCCGTCTGGCCTCCGAGTTCTCCCGGGTGCCAGTCATCAACGGCGGTGACGGCTCCAACCAGCATCCGACCCAGACCCTGCTCGATCTCTTCTCCATCCATGAGACCCAAGGCAAGCTGGACGGCCTCAACGTGGCCTTCGTCGGTGACCTGAAATACGGCCGCACCGTCCACTCCCTGGCCCAGGCCCTGAGCCTGTTCAACTGCCGCTTCTTCTTCATCTCCCCGGAAGCCCTGGCGATGCCGGACTACCTGTGCGAAGAGCTGGAGGAGAAGGGCATTCAGTTCAGCGTCCACGAGACCATGGAAGAGGTGATGCCGGAGCTGGACATCCTCTACATGACCCGGGTCCAGAAAGAGCGCTTCGACGAGACCGAGTACAAGCACATGGCCGCCAAGTTCGTGCTGGAGCTGGCGACCCTGGAAGGGGCCAAGCCCACCATGAAGATCCTGCACCCCCTGCCCCGGGTCGACGAGATCGAGGTCGCCGTCGACAAGACCCCCCACGCCTACTACTTCCAGCAGGCGGAAAACGGGGTCTATGCACGCCAGGCGCTGCTGGCACTGGTACTGAACGAAACCGTCTAAGGGAAAAGGGGAACATCATGTCCGAGAAGAACCAACTGCAAGTCGAAGCCATCCGTCACGGCTCCGTCATCGACCACGTCCCCGCCGGCCAGGGCATCAAGATCCTCAAGCTGTTCCAGCTGATCGAGACCCAGGAGCGGATCACCGTCGGCTTCAACCTGAAATCCGGCGCCCTGGGCAAGAAGGATCTCATCAAGATAGAGAACACCCGGCTGACCGAGCAGCAGGCCAACCAGCTGGCGCTGTTTGCCCCGACCGCGACCGTCAACATCATCGAAGACTTCGCCGTGGTGAAGAAGCACCAGCTGAAGCTGCCGGAGTTCATCGCCGGGGTGTTCCACTGCCCCAACTCCAACTGCATCTCCCACAACGAGCCGGTGGACAGCTACTTCCGGGTGCGCGAAGTGAAGGGCGCGGTGCGCATGAAGTGCAAATACTGCGAGAAATCCTTCACCCAGGACATCGTCAGCGAACGCTACTGATTTTCCGCCTGCAATTGATATCCATGTGGGCCCTATCGGGCCCATTTTTGACCCCTGTCACATCACTTATTCCCCCTTTGGTTATAATTTGCCATCTCGCAACGGCTAGACATCGCTCATCACCTACCGAAATGCTCGTCATCAGTGTTTTTCGCTATGAAAAACAGGCGTGACAGACTGAGCGCCATAGCCATCTGTCATCGTCAAAGGAAGTCGCCATGGTCAAGACCCTCAGTCGCCCCCCGGAACAGGAGTCCGACCTGGCCCAGCTCGATGCCTGCCGCCAGATCATCGGCCAGCACTGCTACAGCACCCAGGAAGAGATCCGTCGCGAGCTGGCGGAGCGCGGCTTCGCCGACATCAGCCAGTCCACCATCTCCCGCCTGCTGCGCCGCCTCGGCGTCGCCAAGGCCCAGAATGCCAACGGCAAGAAGGTCTACACGCTGGTTGACGAGCAGCTGGAACCCGCCGGCAGCACCCGCTCCGTGCACGACATGGTGCGCGCCGTGGTGCACAACCAGCAGATGGTGCTGGTGCACACCACCCCGGGGGCCGCGACCGTGGTGGCCCGTTTGCTGGATCGCCACGCCGATCCCGAGATCCTGGGGGCCGTGGCCGGCAACGACGTGGTGCTCATCGCCCCGCGCCACATCAGCCGCACCCGCCAGGCCCATGCCGCCGTGGTGCGCACCCTGGAGCAGGCGCGCTAAGCCAAGCCCGCATGCAGCAAGGCGACCCCTGGGTCGCCTTTTTGTTGCCTGTCATCCTGACCATAAAAAAACGGGAGCCTTCAGGCTCCCGTTGCATCTTGCTTGTCATCCCTCAGGAGAGCACGGCCCCCAGGCTCAGGCAGACCACGATCAGCACGGTCAGGATACCGAGCAGGGGCGCCACCCACTTCAGCCAGCGCACATAGGGCACCTTGGCGATGGCCAGGCCTCCCATGACCACGGCTGAGGTCGGGGTCACCAGGTTCACCAGACCGGAGGCGGACTGGTAAGCGGTCACCACCAGCTCGCGACCCACGTTGGCGAAGTCGGCAAGGGGCGCCATGATCGGCATGGTCAGCACCGCCAGACCGGAGGAGGACGGCACCAGGAAGGAGAGCACCACTTCCAGCACGAACATCACGTTGATGAACACCACTGTGGAGAGGCCGGTCACTATGCCTTCCGCGCTGTTCAGGATGGTGTGGGTGATCATGCCGTTGTCCATCACCACTACTATACCGCGGGCGATACCTATGATGAGGGCCACGCCGAGCAGGTCACGGGCACCGTCGATGAAGTTGGAGGTCAGCTCCTCCTCGCTCATGCGGGAGATGAGGCCGACTATGATGGCGGCGGCCAGGAAGACGCCGGAGATCTGCGCCATCCACCAGCCGAGCACGGCCACCCCGTAGATCATCACGGCGAAGGCGGCGACGAAGATACCCAGCACTATCTTGCGAGTCAGAGTGAACTCCAGCATCTGATCGCTCTTGTTGCCGAGGAAGTGGGCACGGTTCTCCTCCCACTTGTCGGCCACCAGGGACTTGCTGGGGTCGTTGCGCACCATCTTGGCATAACGCATCACGTAGGCCACGCACAGCAGCCAGCCGGCGACCAGCATGGCGACCCGCAGCCAGATGCCGTCGGTGAAGGAGATGCCGGCCGCGTTGGCGGCAATCACGGTGGCGAACGGGTTGATGGTGGAGCCGAGCGTCCCTATACCGGCGCCGAGCAGCACGGTCGCGGCGGCGACCACGGGGTCGAAGCGGGCGGCCATCATCACCGGCACCAGCAGGGTGTAGAAGGGCAGCGACTCTTCCGCCATGCCGTAGATGGTGCCCCCTGCGGCGAACAACGCCATCAGGATGGGGATCATCCACTCCTCGCGGCCACGCAGACGGTCGGTCACGCGCTCGATACCGGCATCGATGGCACCTGTCTTGGTCACTATGCCAAGGAAGCCGCCGATGATCAGGATGAAGAGGGAGACGTCGATGGCGCCTGCCTCATAGGTGTCGTGGTTGTAGAGGCCGTCGATGGGTGCCAGCAGCACGTCGACGATCCCCTGGGGATTGGCATCCACCAGCTTGTAGGTGCCTGCCACCGGCACTTCCTTGCCGAGGGCTTCATTCATTACCATGTCGTATTTGCCGGCCGGCACTATCCAGCTCAGGGCGGCCACCAGGGCGATCAGCACAAACAATATGGTGTAGGCTGACGGGAACTTGAATTTGGTCATGGTCCAGCTTCCTTCTGTGGGTGTGGTATCCATGTATCTGCGGGTCGTAGGGTTAGAGGTATTATGCCGCCGTCACATGGTCGAAAAGCCGGGGGTCACCCCCCGGCACCACTACTGCGACCTCAGTCGCCCAGCGTAGCCACCATCACTGCCTTGATGGTGTGCATCCGGTTTTCGGCCTCGTCGAAGACTATGCTGTGCTCGGATTCGAACACGTCCTCGGTCACTTCCAGACCCTTCATGCCATATTTGTCGGCCACTTCCTTGCCCATGGTGGTCTCGTCGTTGTGGAACGCCGGCAGGCAGTGCATGAACTTCACATCCGGGTTCTTGGTGGCGTTGATGACGTCCATGTTGACCTGATAGGGGGTCATCAGCTTGACCCGTTGGTCCCAGGCTTCCTTCGCTTCACCCATGGAGACCCAGACGTCGGTATAGAGAAAGTCGGCACCCAGCACGCCCTCCTTCACGTCTTCGGTCAGATGAATGTGCGCACCTGTCTCTTCGGCGATCTGGCGGCACTTGGCAACCAGCTCCTCTTCTGGCCAGAAGGCTTTCGGCGCGACCAGGCGGATGTCCATGCCCATCTTGGCGGCACCGACCATCAGGGAGTTGCCCATGTTGTTGCGGGCGTCACCCAGGTAGGCGAACTTGATCTGATCCAGGCGCTTGCCCTTGCCGTGCTCCAGCATGGTCATGAAGTCGGCCAGGATCTGGGTCGGGTGGAATTCGTTGGTCAGACCGTTCCAGACCGGCACGCCGGCATGGGCGCCCAGCTCTTCGACTATCTCCTGACCGAAGCCACGGTATTCGATGCCGTCATACATGCGACCCAGTACACGGGCGGTGTCCTTCATGGACTCCTTGTGACCGATCTGGGAACCGCTTGGGCCGAGGTAGGAGACCTGGGCGCCCTGGTCGAAGGCCGCCACTTCAAAGGCGCAGCGGGTACGGGTGGAGGTCTTCTCGAAGATCAGGGCAATGTTCTTGCCGGTGAGGTGCTTACGCTCATAGCCACCGTATTTGGCTTTTTTCAGGTCGATGGCCAGGTCAATCATGTATTGGATTTCGCGCGGGGTGAAGTCCAGCAGTTTCAGGAAGTTACGGTTACGCAGATTAAAAGCCATGATGAGTTCTCTCTATATTTGTGTCAGACCAATTCGGGCAGTGTTGTTAACTACGCAGTGATTCAACGACTCAAGCATTCACGGTATGGGTGGCGACGATATTGGTGCCGGCTTCCCCCTTGAGGATGGCGAGGCCATCTTCCAGGGAACCTATGCCGACCATGCCGCCGGTTGCCTTGACGAATTCGCAGGAGGCTTCGACCTTGGGCCCCATGGAGCCGGCATCGAACTTGACCCCAGCCAGCTCGGCCGGGCTGGTGACCCGCAGCGGGTGCTGGGTCGGCTTGCCCCAATCCAGATAGACGGCATCGGCATCGGTCAGGATCAGCAGGGCATCGGCCTTGATCTGCTTGGCCAGGTAGGCGGCAGACATGTCCTTGTCGATGACGGCTTCGATGCCGGTCAGGCAGTGGCCATCCCAGGTCACCGGAATGCCGCCACCACCGGTACAGATGATGAGGTGGCCCTGGGCGATCAGGGTTTCGATGGCGTCGCCTTCGACGATGCGCTGGGGCAGCGGGGACGGCACCACACGGCGGAAGAACTTGCCGTCTGCCTTGACGCTCCACTGCTTCTCGGCAGCCAGGGCGCGGGCTTCGGCTTCCTCATAGACGGGGCCGATGAACTTGGTCGGATTGGCAAACGCCGGATCCTTGGGGTCGACCTGCACCTGGGTCAGCAGCGCGGTGACGTTGCGGCTCGGCATCAGGTTCTTGAGCTCCTGGATCAGCATGTAGCCGATCATGCCCTGGGACTCGGCGCCCAGCACATCCAGGGGATAGGGGGAGACCTTGGTGTAGGCGCTGTTCTGCAGGGCCAGCAGGCCGACTTGCGGGCCGTTGCCGTGCACCAGTACCACGTTGTAATCCTCGGCGATCCGGGCGATGGTCTTGGCGGCGGTCGCTATGTTCTTGCGCTGGATGTCAGCTTCGAGGGGCTCGCCACGACGGAGCAGGGCATTGCCACCCAGGGCGACGACGACAGTTGGTTTTTTCATGAGTGTTACTCTCGAGTCTTGGTATGTGTGGCGCCAGCCTCTGCCGGCGCCACGCCGTCTTGTCAGATGCCGTCACGTTCCATCGGGCAGCTCATGCAGCGGGCGCCGCCGCGGCCACGTCCCAGCTCTTCACCCGGGATGGGCAGCACTGTGATGCCGGCCTTGTCGTACTTCTCGTTGGTGTAGGTGTTGCGCTCGTAACCCACCACCACGCCGGGGCGTACTGTCAGCACGTTGTTGGCGTCATTCCACTGCTCGCGCTCGGCCTCGAAGCTGTCACCACCTGTGGTGATGAGCTTGAGCTGATCCACGCCCAGCGCCTTCTCGATGGCGGTCACGAAGTAGCCCTCTTCCTTGATGTTCATGCCGGTGGCGCCGCCCGGGGTCAGGCTCCAGCAGTTCACGTCCTTGCGGATGACTTCCGGATAGACGGAGAAGGTGTCTATGTCCATGTGGGTCATGACGGTGTCCAGGTGCATGCAACTGCGGTGTTTCGGCAGTTGCATGGCGATGACCTGCTTGGCCTGACCGTGCTTGAACAGGCCGCGGGCCAGGTGCTCCACCCCTTGCGGCGTGGTGCGCTCGGACATGCCGATGAGCACGGCGCCACGGCCGATGACCAGGACGTCGCCCCCTTCGATGGTGGAGTTGTCGTAGTCGCGATCCTCGTCACCGAAGTACTTGATGAAGTCCTGGCCGGCAAACTGCGGGTGCCAGCGGTAGATGGCCTTCACATGGTTGGTCTCGCGGCGACGGGCGGCCTTGGCCATGGGGTTGATGGAGACGCCGCCATAGACCCAGCAGGAGGTGTCACGGGTGAAGAGGTGGTTGGGCAGCGGCTCTATGATGAAGTCGGTCGGGGCGTGCATGCCGACCACCATGTTGACGCCGCTGTAGGGCATCTCTGAGTAGGTCAGGCCACCGGAGAGGATGCGGGCTAGCTCGCGGTGCGGCATGTCCGCCAGGAAGCAGCGCACGTCATTGGCCAGGGCGGTGCCGAGGCGATAATCGGAGACCTGGTGTTGCAGCAGCCAGGCTTTGGCTTCCGGCACATCCAGGGTTTCGGCCAGCAGGTTGGTCAGCAGGAAGACTTCGACATTCTGATCGCGCAGTACCTGAGCGAATTTGTCGTGCTCCTGACCGGCACGTTCAACGGACAGGACATCGTCGAACAGCAGATCCTGGCAGTTGGAAGGGGTCAGACGCTTCAGACTGAGGTTGGGGCGGTGCAGCATGACGCGGCGCAATTGGCCAACTTCAGAACCTACATAAAATTTGCTCATGATTATATTCCGTCTAGCAGTGGTCCCTGCGAGTGATTGAATAGATTCCTTCTATTCTGGCTCGTGGCTAAGGCGGGATATTCTTTATGTAGGGTATTCAGCTTGTGTTCTATCCTGCCCTTGCCTTTCGTGACAGAGGTTAGGACTAGCAATCACTGCAAACTTAGACATTGATCACATTCACTCGAGACTGAATAAAATCAGGAGTTAATTTATGATGGAGTTTACATAAATGACATTTACCCATTAATGCTGACCGCATGTTTACGCAATAAGGGCAGCTTTTATTTCGCCAAGATAGCATTTTCATTCATGCTTGATATCTATAAATGGATATTCGCCATTACAAATAACCAATAAAATCATGAGCATATCTTTATTTTATTTTTTGTTTGAATTTTATGCGTTCATCCATGCATTTATCCTCATAAATACACCCTCCCCTCGTCACATAAATAGTCATCTGCATCCCTTCTTCTGAATAATCCATCTCTTGTCCCAGATCATGGCATCGGCGCCAACCCGCACGGACAGCCCTCCGTGCTGTGATACTCATCGCATCTCCTTTATATGGATATGCATTCTGAGCGCATCCTGGCGATGCTTTTCTCACCAGCGCCATTGCATCCGGGTTTTAAAGTTTTTTCATTAGTTGAATTTATTGCGCCGCCTTGCGCCGCTCCCTGGTTCGCCTTAACTCAGAAAGTGATCAAGATCACGCTATTTTCTATCACCAAGGAGATAACCATGAAGATCAAGTCGCTGTTTCTGCTGGTCGCCCTGGTTCTGCCCATGACACCGGCCCTGGTTCAGGCCCAGGGCGCCCCCGCCATGCCGCTGGTGGTGTGCCATGTTGACCAGGCCCCCCAGATGCTGATCCCCGCCTATCTGTGCCAATGGTATGGCGGTCAGCAGCACCACTGATACTGCCCCCAGGGGGAGGATCCCTCCTCCTGGCTTGTCCGCTCCCCACGCCGGTATACCCCTCCCCCTATAGCCAGCTCCTGTTAGCCGCTTCCGGCCAGCAACCCCATGCAACCCTCCGTGTTCCCCCTCAACCCGACTTGGCACAGGCGCCTCCGACCTGGATGCTGTCGGCCCCGGCTCGCCTATCCGCGATCGACTCTGACCCTGATGACTTTTCTGAACCTCAGTTAAACGAGCTGTGAGACATTCGCCATAGTAGGTGTAAGCAAAGCGCCTCAAAAATTCTCGCCATAGTCGGAAGATAGGCGCAAAAAAACCGCACTTAAAAAGCGCAAGATATTGATACAAAACGAAATAACGTCATTATCATTTCTCGAGAAACGAGTTTGGAAAAAACGTTTTTCAACATGCCGTTGTCGTCCCCCGGGAAATCCTTATAGTTACTCCTGCACGGACGCAATGAAGTCGGTCAGGAAGACTGGCTGCCAGGGTTGGGCAAATGGACTCACCACAGGATGTGGTAAAGGACACCTCCCAGGACGGAGAAAGTGCGACGGGAACGGATGACTCGTCAAGCCATGATGGCTAAAGGACACCCCAAAGGATTGGGAAGGGGAAACCTAAAGGAAGAGGTATAGTCAGGGATTGCAGGGAGCAACTTCGTTCAAGGATATGAGCGATAAGACTATCGGGGGCGACGCAAGTCGCCCCCATCTTTTTTGGGCGTTTCTCACGCTTTCCCGGTTCGCTGTCACCCTGACCACTGCGGCCAGGGTGCCCATCACCAGTCCAACCGACCTTATTCCAGCCGGAAGTGCCCCACTATCTCCCGCAGCCTGTCATAGGTGTGCTGCATCGAGGTCGAACTCTCCACCGTCCGCTCGCCATTGCCCTTGAGCTGGGTGATCACCTCGGCGATGGCGCTCATGTTACGGTTGATCTCTTCGGCGACCGCGCTCTGCTGCTCCGCCGCCGTGGCAATGTGGCTGATGAGATCGTTGATCTCCACCACTTCCCCCGCCATCAGATCCAGCGACGCATTCACCTTGCTGGTGTTCTCTGCCGCATCCTGACAGCTCTGCCGGGTGTTGCCCATGGCCGCCACCACGGTCTGGGTGCCCCGCTGCAACCGGGTCAGCATGGTCTGGATCTCGGCCGTGCTCTTCTGGGTACGGCCCGCCAGGGAGCGCACCTCGTCGGCCACCACCGCAAACCCGCGCCCCTGCTCACCAGCCCGGGCTGCCTCGATGGCGGCGTTGAGGGCCAGCAGGTTGGTCTGCTCGGCGATGCCGCCGATGACCCCCAGGATGGAACCTATCTGCTGCACATCCTGCTGCATGGCGGCGATGGAGTGGGCCGTGGTCTCCACCTCGGTCACCAGGGCGGTCACGCTGGCCATGGCCTGATCCACCACCCGGCGCGATTGGCTCGCGAGCTGCTGGCTCTGGCCGGTGAGCTGGGCCGTGCTGGCGGCACTCTCCGATACGGAGACCGCGGTGCGGCTCATCTCGTTGATGGCGGTGACCACCTGCTCGGTTTCCCGCACATGATCCGCCAGCAGCCCCTGAGCGGAGCCCGTCTGACTGGCCAGCCCCTCGATGCCGCTGTTGAGCTGGCCGCTGGCTTCCCGTACTTCTCCCATCATCTCCTGCAGCCGCTCGATGAAGCGGTTGATGCCCGCCGAGATCTGGCCGAGATCATCCGTGCTGGTCACCGTCAGCCGGCGGGTCAGATCGCCGCTGCCGCGAGAGAGCTCCAGCACCAGATCCCGCAGGGAGAGGATCGGCCTATAGGCCACATTGAGCGCCAGCATCGCCAGCACCATCACCACTATCGCCACGCCGAACAGCGCCATGATGATCTGGCCGTTGAGGGACCGGGTCATGGACCGGATGTAATCGAGGTCCACGTAACCGGTCAGGGTCCACTGACTGCCACGGATATCCAGCTGGTTGGGGCGGCTCTCGCTCTCCCCCTGTGGCTTGCTGCTGTAGAGCACCTGGCCCTGACTGTCGCTCAGGGAGAAGTAGCGCCCCTCCCCGCTCACCTTCTCCAGCAGCGCCTTGAACTCGCTCATGTCCAGGTAGTAGAGGTAGGCGGAATCGGCACCGCGCGGCACCAGGATGGAGATGACCGGCTTGCCGTCCAGCTGCTCCAGCGGGCTGACGGTGATCTGGTTGTTGGCGGCGGGGATCAGCTTGCGCAGAGCCTCGACCCTGGCCTTGTCGTCGATGACCCCGTTCACGTCGAATGCCATGTCGCCGATCAGCTTGACGATGTTGTGAAAGCCGGTCTCCTGCAGCGCCTTCTTGACGCTGGTCACCCCGAGATTGAGGTTCGCCGCCAGCAGCACCTTCTGGTTGATGTCACCGGCCAGCTTCTCCTTGACCAGGGTGATCTGCTCGTTGATGTTCTGGGTGGCCTGGGTGCGGATGTAGCCGCTGATGAAGTGGTTGACGCTGAACCAGGCGGTACCGATGGTGACCAGGATGGCGAGCAGCAGCAGCGCGTTGATCTTGACTTTGAATGCCATGGATTGGATCCCTCCAAAGAGAAAGGGCCGGGATAACCCGGCCCCCTGCCAATGCTTACTTCTTCTTGGCGTACTTCATGGAGTCCAGGGCTACCGCCAGGATGATGATGCCGCCCTTGATGATGAACTGCCAGTAGGGACTGACACCTATGTAGGTCAAACCATAGTTGATCAGCGTGAAGATAAGCACGCCGGTGATCACACCCGCGACAGTTCCCACACCGCCGGCGAAGGAAACCCCGCCCACCACGCAGGCCGCGATGGCATCGAGTTCATACATGAAGCCGAGGTTGTTGGTGGCGCTGCCGATCCGGCCCGCTTCCAGCATGCCGCCGAAGGCGTAGAAGACGCCGGCCAGGGCATAGATGATCACCAGGTTGACCGCCACGTTGACGCCGGAGACCTTGGCTGCTTCCGGGTTGCCGCCGATGGCGAAGATGTTCTTGCCAAAACGGGTCTTGTTCCACAGCACCCAGACGAAGACGCTGGCGATGGCCGCATAGAAGGTGAGATAGGAGAGCTTGAATCCCCCTATCCGGATAAAGCCCTGGGCGAAGCTGGAGAAACGGGGGTCGAAGCCGGCCACCGGGGAGGCACCTACCGAGTCGAAGTAGAGGGAGTTGATGCCGTAGACGATGATCATGGTGCCCAGAGTAGTGATGAAGGGCGTCACGTTCAGGTAGGCCACGATCAGGCCGTTGACCAGACCGATCAGGGCCCCCACAGCACACACCAGCAGGATCACCGCCGGGATGGGCACTTCACCCAGACTGGGGAACACCTTGTTGACGTTGGTCAGGGCCTGCAACATGGTGGCCGCGATCAACGCCGCCAGACCGACCTGACGACCGGCCGAGAGATCCGTCCCCTGGGTGATGATGATGCCCGCCACCCCCAGCGCTATGATGACCCGCACCGAGGACTGGGTCAGGATGTTGCTGAGGTTGGTGAGGCTCAGGAAGGATGGCTCCTGGATCACGATAACCATGAGCAGCACCAGCAGCACCAGGTAGATGGCGTTTTCCTTGAGCGCCTGCATCAGATTGAAATTTTTAGCCGACTCCATAAATGTCTTCCTGTCTCTAGAGGTACAGAGATGCCAGGCGCAGTATCTCGCTCTGGTCAGTTTCTTTGGTATTGACGATCCCGGCGACCCGGCCATTGCTCATCACCATGATGCGGTCGGTGATCCCCAGCAGTTCGGGCATTTCGGACGAGATGATGATGATCCCCTTGTCCTTCTTCGCCAGCTCCAGGATGAGCTGGTAGATCTCGAACTTGGCCCCGACGTCTATGCCCCGGGTCGGTTCATCCAGCATCAGGATCTCCGGCTGGGTCAGCAGCCAGCGGCCTATGATCACCTTCTGCTGGTTGCCCCCGGAGAGGGAGCCAATCTGTGTCTGCTGGGTCGGTGTCTTGACCCGCATGGAGTCGATGACCCACTGGGTGTCGCTCTTCATCTTGTTGTCGCTGAGCAGCCCCATAGATCCCTTGTAGTTGTCCATGTTGGCGATCAGGGAGTTGAAGGCGATGTCGAGACGGGAGTAGATCCCGGTGGAGCGGCGCTCCTCGGTCACCAGGGCGAAGCCGTTCTGGATCGCCTCATGGGCGTTGCGATTGGCGACCTCCTTGCCGTGCAGCTTGATGACACCGTCGCTGTGATCGCGGATGCCGAACAGGGTCTCGACTATGTCGGTGCGCTTGGCCCCCACCAGACCGGCGATGCCGAGGATCTCCCCCTTATGCAGGTTGAAGCTCACGTCCTTGATGGAAGGCTGATTCTTGGCCGTCAGGTGCTCGACTTCGAGGATCACCTCTTTGGGCTGGTTGGTTTTCTCCGGGAAGCGCTGGGTCAACTCGCGACCGACCATCATGCCGATGATCTGATCCATGGTCATGCCCTCGAGCGGCTGGGTCGCCACCCACTGGCCATCCCGCAATATGGTGATCTCGTCACAGAGCTGGAAGATCTCTTCCATCTTGTGGGAGATGTAGACGATGCCGCACCCCTTGTCCTTCAACTTGTTGATGATCTTGAAGAGGTGGTTGACCTCTTTCTCGGTCAGAGAGGAGGTGGGTTCGTCCATGATGACGATCTTGGCGTCATAGGAAAATGCCTTGGCGATCTCGATCATCTGCATCTGGGAGACGGAGAGGGTGCCGACCTTGACCCGCGGGTCTATGTCGATGTCCAGTTCGTCGAAGATGCGCTTGGTGTCGTCATACATCTTGCCGTGGTCGATGAACCACCCCTTGGTGGGGTAGCGACCGAGCCACATGTTGTCCATCACGGTGCGTTGCAATACCAGGTTCAGCTCCTGATGCACCATGGATACGCCATTTTCCAGCGCCTCTTTGGACGAGGTGAAGTTGATCTCCTGTCCCTTGAAGAAGATCTTGCCCTGATCCTTCTCGTAGATGCCGAACAGGCACTTGAGCAGCGTGGACTTCCCTGCGCCATTCTCGCCCATCAACGCATGCACAGAATGAGGACGGACCCGTAAATTGACATTATCGAGTGCCTTGACGCCAGGAAAGCTCTTACTGACGTCAATCATCTCCAACAGCCATTCTGATTGTTGCCGTGTTGTCATATCAGCCATCACATCTGGTTGAAAAAAGGGCAAGGGGATCTCCCTTGCCCTGAGGGGAGGAATTACTCGAATTGGGACAGGTTGTCTTTGTCTACGCCCACGTAGGCAACGCGCACGACCTTGTTGTCGATCTTCCAGTTGGTGCCTTCACCGGCCGGCTTGCCTTCAGCCAGGTTCTTGGTCAGCTCGAAAGTGGCCTTGGCCTGGTTGGCCGCATCGTTCAGCACTGTACCCGCCATGGCACCGCTCTTGACCATGGCCAGGGCTTCCGGCAGGGCATCGACGCCGAACACCGGGATGGCAGTCTTGCCCTGGGCTTTCAGGGATTCAACAGCGCCCATTGCCATGCCGTCGTTGTTGGCGATGACCACTTCGATCTTGTTGGCGTTCGGGCCGGAGATCCAGGCGTCCATCTTGTCTTTCGCCATGGCGGTATCCCACATACCGGTATCCATGTGCAGCTGCTCTGTCTTGACGCCGCCGTCATTCAGGGTCTTGACGACGTAGGTGGTGCGGGCTTCCGCATCCGGGTGGCCCGGTTCGCCCTTCAGCAGCACGAACTGGATGACGCCATCCTTGTTCAGATCCCACTCGGGGTGTGCCTTCCAGTGCTTGGCGATCAGCTGGCCCTGGATGATGCCTGACTCCTTGGAGTCGGTACCCACGTAGTAGGCCTTGTCATAGCTGGCCAGATCGGCCGCGCTCGGTTCCTTGTTGTAGAAGACCACGGGGATCTCGTCCGCACGGGCCTTCTCAATCACGACAGGGGCCGCCGCCGGGTCAACCAGGTTGATGGCCAGCGCCTTCACGCCCTTGGCCAGCAGCACGTCGATCTGGTCGTTCTGCTTGGACTGGTCGTTCTGGGAGTCATTCATCAGCAGCTCCACGCCGGGATTGGCTGCCGCTTCCTTCTCGATGGCCTTGCGCACCACGGCCATGAAGTTGTCGTCATACTTGTAGACGGTGACACCGATACGGGTATCGGCCTGGGCTTGGGCTCCCGCCATCAGTCCCATCAGCAAGGTGGCAACTGTCGTGAGTTTTTTCATTGTTATGCTCCGATCTCTAATATCTGTTTTTGTAGGGAATGCTGTACACCATTTGAACTGGCGCCAGCCTAATGTAATCAGTTTGTTGTATGGCGGTCTGTGATCATGGCAACAAAATGAAAACGTTTACACTCTGTTACATAGAAGCAATGTTGTTAAAAATTAAATAGTTATGTAAGTTAAGGCCTCTTTCGAAGCCACACCATGCAAGACTAGTCCATCTAGCGAAAAATGCAGTTCCAGCTGTAACTTCCAGGCGGCAACCAGAATTCGGGCCGCACGCTCTGGCTCCAGGAGTCATCCCCCCCTACCCCCATGTGGAAGCCATCCAGACAGAGGTGCACTCCCCCCCGGGCCACCAGATCGGTCTGATGTCGGGCCTGGGCAAGCTGCTGCTGGCTGTAGCGGCTGACGCTGAAATGAAACTGGCCCTCGACGGCAATCTCGCCAAGCTGCAGTTCACGGGTATCGCAGCGCAGCCCGTTGTCGGTCGGGAACACATAGGGGGTATGCAGGGCCGCAAGCGGCAACTGCCAGCGATGGAGGTCGGCGGCAAGCAGCCTGTCCGGGTAGTTCTCGTGGGGACCGCGCCCCAGCCAGCTCACTTCGTCTACCTCGTCGGCCAGCCAGAGCCTGGCGCCGATCCGGGGCAACGACGGCATGTCGGCGGCGACCTCCACCTCGATGCGCAGCGCCATGGCGCCGTCGGCATCAAAGCTGTGATGCCAGCGGGTCAGCAGCCGCAGCGACTCCCCGACGAAGTAACCGTGGGATGCGACCAGCGTCCCCCCATCGGGGTTAGCCTCCAGGCCGAGGCAGCGGTGCTGCAGATCATTGAGCCCGGCCTCCTGCCAGCGGGCAATCCAGGCGTTGGGATCCGCGTGATCCGCCTCGCTGGTGCCGATGTCGTTGTCGAGCGGTGCCCGGTAGAAGTGATCGGCGATGGCCTCACGCAGCCGCTCGCGGCCCTGTTTCTGCCAGCTGCTGATGCGGCCGCTGGCCTTGTCCAGCCGCCACTCGCTGCCCGCGGCACGCACCAGCCAGTGGTCCGGCTGCTCGCTCAATGGGGCGGACGCCCGGGTCACCGGCATGGCCAGAGGGGTCGGCAGCATGCATTGCTGGCGCGCCACCTCGTGATCCGCCCCGGCCCAGGCCGTGGCGGTGGGCTGTACTATGGCCAGATCCAGCCAGGCCAGGGAGCCAGCGGTAACGCCCGGCAGCCGCTCCAGCAGGGTCAGCGTCACGCTGCCTCTGGGCGCCAGCGCGAGCGGGCATTCCCCCTGGCTCAGCACCACACCGTCCTCCAGCAGTTGCCAGCGCAGCACTTCGTTGTCCGTGGGGCGGAACAGGTATTCGCTGGCGATCTCCACCGTCAGCGGCTTCTGGCTTTGCAGGGTCAGCACGAAGGGCTGCTGGGCCCGTTTCGCCTCGAACAGGGCGGGATGCGGCGTGCGATCCGGGAACAGCAGGCCGTTGCAGCAGAACTGGCGATCGTTGGGAAGATCGCCAAAGTCGCCGCCATAGGCCCAGAAATGGCGGCCATCGTCGGTCTGCTTGTCGAGCCCCTGATCCACCCAATCCCACACGAAACCGCCCTGCAGGCGGGGATGATCGCGAAACGCCTGCCAGTAGTGGGCGTAGCCCCCCAGGCTGTTGCCCATGGCGTGGGCATATTCGCAGAGGATCAGCGGCCGGGTCTCTTCCGGCAGGCCTATCCACTTGGCCAGCGCCCACTTGGGCACCGCCGGGAAGGGTTGATCCTGGTGGGTACGGGCATACATGGGGCAGATGATGTCGGTGGCCGGGGTATCGGCCCCGCCCCCTTCATACTGCACCGGGCGACTCGGATCCGCCCGTTTGACCCACTGGTACATGGCGTCGTGTGCCGGGCCATAGCCGGATTCGTTGCCGAGGGACCAGATGATGATGCTGGGGTGGTTGAAGTCCCGCGCCACCATGCGGGTGACCCGCTCGAGGAAGGCGTTGCTCCAGGCGGGATCCTGCGCCAGCCGCCCCATGGGGGTCATGCCGTGGGTCTCAAGGTTCGCCTCATCCACCACGTAGAGGCCGAGCCGGTCACACAACCGGTAGAACTCGGGATGGTTGGGGTAGTGGGAGCAGCGCACCGCGTTGAAGTTGTGCTGCTTCATCAGCCGCAGATCCTGCTCCATGGCGGCCGGGGTCACCACATGGCCCAGGGCGGGATCGTGTTCGTGGCGATTGGCGCCACGGATCAGCAGGGGCTGGCCGTTGACCCTCAGCAGGCCGCCACGGATCTCCACCGCCCGAAAACCCACGTCATAAGCCTCGCTCTCGATGGGCTCGCCCTGCTCGTCCAGCAGGGTCAGGGTCAGTCGATAGAGGTGCGGCGTCTCGGCGCTCCACTTGTGCGGCGCCGCTACCTCCAGCCACAGCTCGGCCCTGTCTGTGTAGGCGCCCTTCTCGTCGATGGCACCAGTGCCCGGCGGCTGGCGCCGATCGGCGATCAGGGTCTCACCGAAATAGAGCCTGGTCTCCACCGCCAGCCCTGCGCCCTCATTGACCTGCAGCGCCACCTTGAGACGGGCATCCCGGTAACAGGCGTCCAGCACCGGGGTCAGCCGCACATCCAGCAGCCGGCGCTCGGGTTTGTGCAGCAGGCTGACGGAGCGGAAGATGCCGCTCATGCGCCACATGTCCTGATCCTCCAGATAGGAGCCATCGGACCAGCGCAGCACCAGCACGGCCAGCCGGTTCGGACCTGCCTGCAGGAAGTCGCCGAGATCGAATTCGGCGGGCAGCCTGCTGTCCTGGGAGTAACCGACCCAGCGGCCGTTGCAGAACAGATGGAAGGCGCTGTCCACCCCATCGAAAATGATGCGGGTCTGGCCGCTGGCCAGCCAGTCGACGGGCAGTTCAAACTCGCGGGAATAGCAGCCGGTGGGATTCTCGGCCGGCACCCGGGGCGGATCGCAGGGGAAGGGGTACTTGATGTTGGTATAGATGGGGCGATCAAACCCCTGCAGTTGCCAGTTTCCAGGCACCCTGATGGGAGTCGCACCGTGCAGATCCCCGCTCAGCCACACCTCTGGCACCAGCTCGGGGGCCTCGAAGAAGGAGAAACGCCAGTCGCCATCGAGCAGCATGCGGGACGGCGAAGGGAGCCCGGCACGGGCATCGGCCTCGCTGCGCCAGCTGAACAAGGGGGTATGGGCAGGCAGACGATTCACCGAGGTAATCGCCTGGGTCTGCCAGTCCTGACGGGCCACTATCTCCCTGAGCATTCTTCTCTCTCCCTGCATGAAACAGATAACGCATGCAGTGTAGGGGAGTTTTGCCCGGTGATCGGCGATCTCGCTCACACAGATGTAAACGATTACACTGATTTTGTTAAGTAAAACAGAGTAAAAATCAGATAAATGAAAGTAAAAGGTCACCCCGCCGCACAGGCAGGCTGAAACAGGGCGATCCGGACCGGGGAAGTGGGGGAAAAGAGAGGATTTGGCTTCGAACGGGGCATTTCAGGGCCCATCATCAGAGCCGCGGCTTTCAGCGGCGCCTCTGCGTCCCACTCCACCGCCATGACGGCGGCAAGGAGGCGCAGCACTCAGAACCTGGCAGGCGCAGCCGAGTGGCGGTTGAGCAGATAGTGGCGGGCACCATCAAGCGGCTGTTGAGCAAAGACATGACAGCGCAAAGACGCCTCTGCGCCCGGCTCCACCGCCATGACGGCGGCAGGGGACGCGGCGTGCAGAGCCCGACGGGCTGTTGATTAGAGACTGGGGCGCTTAACTGAAGCCTGAGTCTGTAGACGTGCCTCCACCGCCTGCACCCCACCGCCATGACAGCGACAGGGGGCGCGGCGCGCATAGTCCGACGGCTGTTGATTAGAGACTGGGGCGCTTAGCAGAGGCCTGAGCCAGTAGACGTGCCTCTGCAGCCTTCACCCCACCGCCATGACGGCGGCGGGAAGATGAAGCGATCAGAGCCTGACGGGCGCGACCGAGTGGCGATTGATCAGGGTCGGGGTGTAGATCCGGCTCTGCACCGTCTCGCTCTCCCCGGCGGCGAGTTGCAACGCCAGCTTGGCGGCCTGGGCGGCCATGAGTTCGATGGGATAGCGCATGGTGGAGAGCTTGGGCCTCAGGTATCTGGCATAGATGATGTCATCGAAGCCCACCACAGAGACCTCTTCCGGCACCTTGAGGCCGTTGTCCGCCAGTACGGAGATGGCCCCTGCCGCCATGGCGTCGTTGTAGGCCACCACGGCCGTGATGGGCAGCCCCTTGGCCAGCAGGTTGAGCATGGCGCGCTCCCCCCCTTCCTCATTGGGCATGCCGCTCTCCACCAGCTCGGGATCGGCGCTCAGGCCCGCCTCGGCCAGGGCATCCTGATAACCCTGATGGCGTAGCAGGGCATCCTCGATGGCGTGATCCGAACTGAGGAAGGCGATGTGGCGGTGCCCCAGCTCCAGCAGATGGCGGGTCGCGGTGGCGGCCCCCTGCCGGTTGTTGAGGGCGATGCAGCGCCCCCTCAGGCTCGGGATGTCGCGGTTGATCAGCACCATGCCGGGGGCCCGCAGGGCGTAGTCGATGAGCTCCTCGTCGCTGAGCGCCTTGCTGTGCACCACCAGCGCCTCGCAGCGCTTGCCGATCAGCAGCTCGATCGCTTCCCGCTCCTGCTGGGCGCGGTGAAAACCATTACCCATCAGCAGGTGCAACCCCTGCTCCACCGCCACTGCGGCGACCCCCTTGACCAGGGCACCGAAGAAGGGATCCGCCACATCACCGACCACCACACCCATGGTGTCGCAGGTCTGGCTGACCAGGGCCCGGGCGTTGGCGTTGGGGGTGTAGCCCAGCTCGGCCATGGCCTTCTGCACCACCTCGCGGGAGGCGGCACTGGCCTTGGGTGAGTTGTTCATCACCCGTGAAACCGTTGCCACCGATACATTGGCCAAACGGGCGACATCCTTGATGGTGCTCATGCTGTTTTCACTTATTTCACGGTTCGATATGGCGCCATTATACCGGGCAATGTCACTGATAACAGGGGGAAAAGCCATGTCGATGCATTTATAACCACACAAGCGGGTGTAATCGTTTCCACAATTTTGTTAACCAGTTCACAGTTTGTCCGCCAGCCCCTCGGCTAGACTCCTGCTCAGGCTTTCCTTGCGTGAGGCACGAACGGTGGAGAAGAGGATGAGAGTACTGGTGACCGGCGGTTGCGGCTATATCGGCAGCCACACCTGCCTGGCCTTGCAGGCGGCAGGCATGGAGCCCGTGGTGGTGGACAACCTCTGCAACAGCAAGGCCGCCGTGCTGACACGGGTTGCCGCCATCAGCGGGCAGATGCCCCGCTTCTATCAGGGAGACATTCGTGATCCCGCCCTGCTGGACAGCATCTTCGCCGAGCAGCAGATAGACGCCGTGATCCACTTCGCCGCCCTGAAAGCGGTCGGCGAATCGACCCGGATCCCCCTCGAATATTATGAGAACAACCTGAGCGGCACCCTGGTGCTGCTGCAGGCGATGAAGCGGGCCGGGGTTCACAACCTGGTGTTCAGCTCCTCGGCCACCGTCTACGGCGACCCGGCCAGCACCCCCATCCGGGAGGACTTCCCCCGCAGCGCCACCAATCCCTATGGCAGATCCAAGCTGATCATCGAGGAGATCCTCGAGGATCTGCAGGCCGCCGAACCCCACTGGAGCATGACGCTGCTGCGCTACTTCAACCCGGTCGGCGCCCACGAATCCGGCACCCTGGGGGAGGATCCCCAGGGCATGCCCAACAATCTCATGCCCTACATCACTCAGGTGGCCATAGGCCGTCGTGACTGCCTCTCGGTTTTTGGAAACGATTACAACACCGTGGACGGCACAGGGGTGCGCGACTATATCCATGTGATGGATCTCGCCGAGGGGCACGTCAAGGCGCTGCACCACTGCGCGGGGCGAGGCGGCGTCCACCCTTACAACCTGGGCACCGGCCAGGGCCAGAGCGTGCTGCAGATGGTGGCGGCGTTCGAGGCGGCATGCGGCCGCCCCCTGCCCTGTCGCATCGAGCCCAGGCGCCCGGGCGATATCGCCGAATGCTGGGCAGACCCCGCCAAGGCCGAGCGCGAGCTGGGCTGGCACGCCAGCCGGGATCTAGCGGCCATGTGCGCAGACAGCTGGCGCTGGCAGCTCGCCAACCCGAACGGTTACGAGGAGTAGGCCTGCCGGCCTGCCCGTTACGATTTTCTCAACTCATTGATTGGAGTGATGATGTTCAACCCTGTTGATCACCCCCACCGCCGTTTCAACCCGCTGACCGGCCAGTATGTGCTGGTCTCCCCCCACAGGGCCAAGCGCCCCTGGCAGGGTCAGGTCGAAAAAATAAGCCAGGCACCGAGCCAGTCCCACGATCCGGACTGCTTCCTCTGCGCTGGCAACAAGCGCGTCACCGGCGACCAGAACCCCGACTATCAGGACACCTTCGTCTTTACCAACGACTTCGCCGCCCTGATGCAGGACACCCCGGCCGCCGACGGCGAGCAGGATCCCCTGCTCAAGCTGGAGGCCGCCCGCGGCACCAGCCGGGTCATCTGCTTCTCGCCGGATCACGGCAAGACACTGCCCGAGCTGCCCCTGCCCGCCATAGAGGCGGTGATCCGCACCTGGATGAGCCAGGTCGCCGAGCTGTCGAGCCAGTGGGAATGGGTGCAGGTGTTCGAGAACAAGGGCGCCGTCATGGGCTGCTCCAACCCCCACCCCCATGGCCAGCTGTGGGGCAGCGACTTCCTGCCCAACGAGATAGCCCGCGAAGAGCAGCACCAGCGCGACTGGCTGGCCGAGCACGGCCGCCCGCTGCTGCTGGACTACGTAGAGCGCGAGCTGCAAGACAGATCCCGCATCGTGGTGGAGACGGCACACTGGCTGGCCGTGGTGCCCTTCTGGGCGGCCTGGCCGTTCGAAACCCTGTTGCTGCCCAAGGCCCATGTGCCCTCAATGCTGGATCTCACCCCGGAGCAACAAGAAGATCTGGCGGTGGCGCTCAAGGAGCTCACCAGCCGCTACGACAACCTGTTCGAATGCAGCTTCCCCTACTCCATGGGCTGGCACTTCGCGCCGCCGAACTCGGACTGCCCCGAGGCCTGGCAGTTGCACGCCCACTTCTACCCGCCCCTGCTGCGCTCCGCCACGGTGCGCAAGTTCATGGTGGGCTTCGAGATGCTGGCAGAAACCCAGCGCGATCTCACGCCGGAACAGGCGGCAGAACGACTGCGCGCCCTCTCCCCCATTCACTACAACCAGGCCAATGGGGAAATACGATGAAACCCAGTCAATGTGTTCTGACGCCGGAGCAAGCCGCCGAGCGCCTGCGTTCCCTCTCCCCCGTTCATTACAAAGCCAATGAGGTGACCCCATGACCCCCAGCCAACGCGTCAGCGCCGTGTTTGCCGAGCAGTTTGAGCAACAACCCGACCTGCTGGTGCGCGCCCCCGGTCGCGTCAACCTCATCGGCGAGCACACCGACTACAACGACGGCTTCGTGCTGCCCTGTGCCATCGACTACGAGACCTGCGTCGCCATCGGCCTGCGCAGCGACAACCTGGTGCACGTGGTCGCCGCCGACTACGGCAACCAGCGGGATCTGTTCAGCCTGGACAAGCCCATCACCCATCACCCGGACCAGCGCTGGAGCGACTACATCCGCGGCGTGGTCAAGCATCTGCAGGCCCGTGGCCATGCCCTGCGCGGCCTCAACCTGGTGGTCTCGGGCAACGTGCCCCAGGGCACCGGCCTGTCGTCGTCCGCCTCCCTGGAGGTGGCCATAGGCCAGGCCTTCAAGGAAGCCCTGGGGCTGTCCATCAGCCAGGCCGACATCGCCCTGAACGGCCAGCAGGCGGAGAACCAGTTTGTCGGCTGCAACTGCGGCATCATGGATCAGATGATCTCGGCGAGCGGCGAGGCGGACCACGCCCTGCTGCTGGACTGCCGCTCCCTGGAGACCCGCCTCATCCCCATGCCCACTGATCTGGCGGTGCTCATCATCAATTCCAACGTGCGCCGCGGCCTGGTGGACAGCGAATACAACACCCGCCGCCAGCAGTGCGAGACCGCCGCCCGTCACTACGGGGTCAAGGCGCTGCGCGACCTGGATCTGGCCGCGCTGGAGGCGGGCAAGGCCGGACTGGACGAGGCCTGCTACCGCCGTGCCCGCCACGTGGTGGGGGAAAACGCCCGCACCCTGGCCGCCGCCGACGCCCTGGCGAGCGGCGATCTGATACGCCTCGGCGAACTGATGGGGCAGTCTCATGCCGCCATGCGGGACGACTTCGAGATCACCGTGCCCCCCATCGACGGCCTGGTGGAGATCATCAAGGCCCAGATCGGCAGCGAAGGCGGTGTGCGCATGACCGGCGGCGGCTTTGGCGGCTGTGTGGTGGCCCTGCTGCGCCCGGCGCAGGTGGACGAGGTGATCGCCGTGGTCGAGGCCGAGTATCCGGCCAGGTTTGGCCTCAAGGCGGACTGCTACGTCTGCCGCGCCAGCGCCGGGGCCGGCAGGCTCTAACGGTAAGCACATGAGTGACAGCTCACCGATCATCGAAACGGGCAAACCATGAAGATATTCGAACTGGAAAACGAGGAGGGGCTGCGCCTGCGCGGCCTCGAATTTGGCGCCACCCTCACCTCCCTCAGCCTGCCGGTAGCTGGCCAGCGCCGTGAAGTGCTGCTGGGCTGCGCCGACGAGGCTTATGCCGCCCAGCAGGTGTGGCTGGGGGCGGTAGCGGGTCGCTTTGCCAACCGCATCGGCGGCGCCGAGCTGGTGCGAGGGGACGAACGCTGGTCTCTCGACGCCAATCAGGCCCCCCACTGCCTGCACGGCGGGCGCGACGGATTCCATCGCCAGCCCTGGCAGGTCAAGGAGCAGGAGATGGACAGGGTCAGGCTGGCGCTGCTCTCAAAGGCGGGAGATCAGGGCTTCCCCGGCAACCTGCGGGTGACCCTGGAGTACCGGCTGGAGCAACAGGATCTGGTGGTCGACTTCATGGCCAGCACGGATGCACCGACCCCGGTCAGCCTCACCAGCCACGCCTACTTCAATCTCGATGGCCACCAGGGCGGCAGCGATGTGCGCTCCGATATTCGCAATCATGCCATCAGCATCAATGCCGATCGCTTCCTGCCCACCGACCAGAGCGGTTTGCCGCTCGCCATCACGCCGGTGGAGGGCCCCTTCGATCTGCGCAATGAGCGCCTCATCGGGCAGGATTGGCTGAGCCATCCCCAGCAGCTGCAGGCCAAGGGCTTTGACCACGCCTTTGTGCTGAACGGCCCCGAACAGCCGTGGGCGGCACGGGTGGTCTCGGGGGATGGGCAGCTGGTGATGGAGGTCCACACCAATCAGCCCTCCCTGCAGTTCTACACCGGCAACTGGCTGGCCAGCACGCCGGACCGCAGCGGTCGGCCATACCGGGATTACGACGGTTTCTGCCTGGAGGCGCAGCAGCTGCCGGACAGCCCGAACCGGCCCGAGCTCGGCGACCCCTGGCTGCTGCCAGACCGGCTGTATCACCATCAGACCCGTTACCGTCTGATCCCCGCAGGCTAAGACCCCTCCCGACCTCCCTTCGAGAGGGGGAGGCGCGATGATACCCCTCCCCTTATGAAGAGGAGGGGGCTCTTCGCCTCCTCTTGCTAACGACAGTCCACCGAGCCAACCCAGGAGTTTTGATGAACATGGATGATCACTACCTCGCCGCGCCGGATCGTTACCAGCGCCAGCCCTACCGCCCCGCCGGTCGCCACGGCCTGCACCTGCCCGGCATAGGCCTCGGCCTCTGGCACAACTTCGGCGCCGGGAGCGATCCCGCCAGGGTGAAGGCCATGGTGCATCAGGCCTTCGATCTCGGGATCACCCACTTCGATCTCGCCAACAACTACGGGCCGCCGCCAGGCTCCGCAGAGACCACCTTCGGCGGCGTGCTCAAACGCAGTCTGGCCCCCTACAGAGACGAGCTCATCATCGCCAGCAAGGCGGGTTATGTGATGTGGGACGGCCCCTACGGCGACGGCGGCAGCGCCAAATACCTGTTTGCCAGCCTGCACCAGAGCCTGCGTCGGCTCGGGCTCGACTATGTGGACATCTTCTACCACCACAGGCCGGATCCCCGCACCCCGCTGGAGGAGACCTGTCAGGCGCTGGCGCTCATGGTGCGCCAGGGCAAGGCGCTCTATGTCGGCCTCTCCAACTACCCGGCCGAGCTTGCCGCCAGGGCGGCGACCCGGCTGGCCGAACTCGGCACCCCCTGCCTGGTCAACCAGCTCAAATACTCCCTGTTCCAGCGCGACATCGAGGCCGAGACGCTGCCGGTCTGCCGCGAGCAGGGGATGGGGGTGGTCGCCTTCTCGCCCCTGGCGGGGGGCCTGCTCAGCGATCGCTACCTGGAAGGGATCCCGGCGGACTCCCGCGCCGCCAGCGCCAGCCCCTTCCTCAAGCCCGACCAGATCACCGCGGACAAGCTGGCCCGCATTCGCGCCCTCCACGCCCTGGCGCAGCAGAGGGGCCAACCCCTGTCACAGCTGGCATTGCAGTGGGTGCTGCGCGATCCCGTGGTGAGCTGCGCCCTGATCGGCGCCAGCAGCCCGCAGCAGATAGTGAGCGCGGTCGAGGCCCTGGCTCTGCCGCCGCTGGACGAGGCGCTGCAGCAGCAGATCCTGGCGGTGCTGGCATGACGAATTGGCCCCGCCACGGGCCGCTGGCTGCCCGTGGCGGCCATGTCAGAAGGTGACGGGGCGGCAACGACGCCCGGGACAGAACCACTGGAGCCGCAGCGCCCTGGCCCTGCACCATGCGGAAGGGGCCGGCCGCCGGACAAGGGCCGGAAACCGCACAGGAGTCCCCAATATTCTCTGGTTGCCCGCGTGATTTTCCGCCATCATTGGCCGCCCCGACCCTGATCGGGGCTGATTTTATCCGGACCCATCAACCAAGAGATCTGTACCATGACCGAATCCTACGCCCTGTTTGTGGCCTTCGTGCTGGGCATAGTGGAAGGCCTGACCGAGTTTCTGCCCGTTTCCTCCACCGGCCACATGATCATCGTCGGCCACCTGCTCGGTTTCGAAGGCCCCAAGGCCGCCACCTTCGAGGTGGTGATCCAGCTGGGCTCCATCCTGGCTGTGGTCGTCATGTTCTGGCGCCGCCTGTTCGGCCTCATCGGCATCCATTTCGGTCAGAAACCGGCACCTGGGCATGCCACCCTCTCCCTGGTGCACATCATCCTCGGCATGCTGCCCGCCGTGCTCATCGGGCTGGCCATTCACAGCTGGATCAAGGCCCATCTGTTTGGCCCTGAAACCGTGATGTATGCCCTGGTGGCCGGCGGCATACTGCTCATCATCGCCGAGAAGTGCCGCCCCGCCGTCACCGCAGAGACCCTGGACGACATCAGCTACAAGCAGGCGTTCGGCATAGGTCTGTTCCAGTGCCTGGCGCTCTGGCCCGGCTTCTCCCGCTCCGGCGCCACCATCAGCGGCGGCATGCTGATGGGCATCAGCCGCCATGCGGCGGCAGAGTTCTCCTTCATCATGGCGGTACCCATGATGATGGCGGCCAGCGGACTGGACCTCTACAAGAGCCGCGACTTCCTCTCCATGGCCGACCTCCCCATGTTTGCGGTGGGCTTCGTCACCGCCTTCGTGGTCGCCATGATCGCCATCAAGACCTTCCTGGCGCTGATCCGTCGCCTCGACTTCATCCCCTTCGCCATCTACCGCTTCGTGGTGGCCTTCGCCGTCTACCTGGTATTTGTGGCCTGATTCAGCCGCGACACCATGAAAAAGGGACCTTTCGGTCCCTTTTCTATTGCTGCCCACCTCAGTAGAGGCGGTGGCTGATGCCGTTGAGCAGCCGCGACAGCCCCTTGGTGAAGTGGACGGGGGCGTCCTGCACCGTGTAGCAGAGGCAGCCGTCCGGGGTGTGCGGGCTGTGGGCGTGGCTGGCGTCGCGCCAGATGAAGTCCCCCGCCTGATAGCAGGTGTCCCCCTCCTGCATGTTGCCCGCCAGCAGCAGGGTCAGCTCATAGCCCTTGTGGGTATGCTCGGGGATGCGACCACCGGCCTCGATATGGAGCAGGCTGGCGCGGGCCCCCATCTCGTCCAGCGGCAGGCTGTGCTGGCGAATGGCGCCCACATGGCGCCACTTGGGCGCATGGTGGCGGGCCAGCACCTGTGGCAGCCGGTAGGATTGGCCCGCGACCCGCAACTCGGGCGCCGGCTGCGCGCGCGGCGCTAGCTCGGCCGCCATCGCCACGGGCTGTTGCAGTATCTCCGCCAGCATGGCGTCGAGCCCGGCCGGCAGCCCCTGGTCCGGTACGGTCGGCGACAGGAACTGGTTCGCCAGCTCGGCCTCAAGGGTCTGTACCCGGGCGGCACACTCGGGGCAGAGCTCGCAATGGGCAGAGACACCGACGGCCAGCGGCAGGGGCAACTCGTCGGCGGCGAAGGCCCGCAACATGAGTTCGGTCGGATGGGTCTTAATCATGGCCTTGCTCCACTTGCTCTTTCAGTTTCTGTAATGCCAGCCGGAGGCGGGACTTGATGGTCCCGAGCGGCACGCCTAGCCTGTCGGCCAGCTCCTGCTGGGAAAACTCCTGCAGATAGATGCCGCGCACCACCTGCTGTTGCGGCTCCGGCAGGGTGGCGAGGTAATCGGCCATCTGGCGGGTCAGCACGGCGTCCTCCCCGCCGCTCAGGTGCTCCTCCTCCGCCCTGAACTCCAGCAGGGGCCACAGCTCCTCGGCGCAGAGATCCTCCTTGCTGGCGCGACGGCGCCGCAGCATGTCGAAACTCTGGTTGCGCATGACGGTGTAGATCCAGGTGGTCGGCGCCCCCTTCTCGGGGTGATAGAGGCGCGCCTTCTGCCACACCAGCAGCATGGTCTCCTGCACCAGCTCGAGGGCGTTGGCCTCGCTGCCGAGGTGGCGCATCCCATAGCTGCGGATACGCGGCGCGAAGTGGTGGAACAGGGTGGCGAAGGCGACCTTGTCGCCATGCTCGGCCACCCGGATGAGAAGAGACGTCAGATCGCCATCTGGGTTGTCCATGGGGGGCGATGTCCTGCGTGGAGCCGATTGTGGTTGGCCAGTATATGCCATTGCGCCATCCCTTGAGTGTTGCTGTCATCACCATTACGACGGGCGGGGCAAAAGGATCACCGGGGACGGGAATTCAGTGGCTCGCGACCAGCAGGCCGCTCAACAGGGAGAGGGCGGGCTGGTTGTCCTTGGCCGCGACCAGCCACTGCTTCTGCTCCACCGGGATGGGCAGCACCTCCAGCCAGCGCTGGGCCACCCAGCTGGCGTCATCCCAGTCGGGCTCGGGGTAGAGGGCCGCGTACTCCGGATAGTCGTTGAACACATCCTGCAGCGCCTTGGCCAGGGAGTGCTGGTCGGCCTTGAGCCGGCCGCTCTGCCAGGGGGGCAGCGGCTCCACCTCGCCGACCCGCAGGCCGTCCGGTTCCTGCCACAGATCGACTATCCTGACCCGCTCCACCCCGAGCACCGTGATGCCGAGCAGACCGTCCGGCAGCAGATCGAAATCGATGATCCGCACCCGGGTGGCGATGGGATACATGTTGCGCAGGGCATCGGGCTGGCGGGGGTCCAGCATGCAGAGCGCAAACTCCCGCTCCTGCACCTCGGCTATCATGCGCTGATACCTGGGCTCGAAGATGCGCAGCGGCATGATGCCGCCGGGCAGCAGGTGGGCGGAGAGTGGAAACAGCACCAGTGTCATGGGAATCGTCCTCTAGCGACTTCCTCTAAGGATACGACCGCCGGACGACACGGGATCATTCAGACCAAATTGGAATAAATAACCCCTTAACAATCAGGGGAAAATAGCCTGGACAAGCCGCTTCGATATGCAGTAGAAATGGATAACCACCACTTATACAAATCAATATTCTGCAATGTGGTGAAAAACGCAGTGAAATATCCGCCACCCCAAGGGGGTCGGGCCATTCCTATAGTTTTCTCGGCCCGATGCGGGTAAAATTCACGCCCTTATCCAGTCAGTCATTTTTCGACGCGCAACCTCGGTGGTCAGTTATGAAAGAGCATATTCATCATCTACTTGAACAAACGGTAGCCAATCTCAAGTCTGCGGGCGTCCTGCCGGCCGACCTGGAAGCCCGGGTGCAAGTAGACCGATGCAAGGAGAAGGCTCACGGCGACCTGGCCACCAACCTGGCCATGCTGCTGGCCAAACCGGCCCGCAAGAACCCCCGTGAGCTGGCTGCTGCCATCATAGAGCACCTGCCCGCCTCCGATCTGATCGCCAAGGTCGAGATCGCCGGTCCCGGCTTCATCAACTTCTTCTTCGACCCGAGCTGGCTGGCCGGTCAGGTAGAAGCCATGGTGACCTCCGCCAACGCCAACGTGAAGCTGCCGGCCCCGCAAACCGTGGTGGTGGACTACTCGGCGCCGAACGTGGCCAAGGAGATGGCGGTGCACCACATCCGCTCCACCGTCCTCGGTGACGTCGCCGCCCGCGCCCTGGAGTTCCTCGGCCACAAGGTGGTGCGTGCCAACCACATCGGCGACTGGGGCACCCAGTTCGGCATGCTGATCGCCTATCTGGAGAAGATGGCCAACGAGCACGCCTCCGACATGGAGCTCAAGGACCTGGAGGCCTTCTACACCCAGGCCAAGCGTCACTACGACGAGGACGAAGCCTTCGCCGAGCGCGCCCGCAACTACGTGGTCAAGCTGCAGGGTGGCGATGAGTACTGCCGCACCATGTGGAAGAAGCTGGTCGACATGACCATGGAACAGAACCAGCGCAACTACGACCGCCTGAACATCTCCCTGTCCAACGAGGACATCATGGGCGAGTCCATGTACAACGACATGCTGCCCCAGATAGTGGCCGATCTGAAGGCCCGCGGCCTGGCGGTCGAGAGCGAAGGGGCGACCGTGGTCTTCCTGGACGAGTTCAAGAACAAGGATGGCGAGCCCATGGGCGTCATCATCCAGAAGAGCGATGGCGGCTTCCTCTACACCACCACCGACATCGCCTGTGCCAAGTACCGCTACGAGAGCCTGGGCGCCGACCGTGTCATGTACTTCATCGACTCCCGTCAGCACCAGCACCTGATGCAGGCCTGGACCATCACCCGCAAGGCGGGCTATGTGCCGGAGTCCGTGCCTCTCGAGCACCACGCCTTCGGCATGATGCTGGGCAAGGACGGCCGCCCCTACAAGACCCGCTCCGGCGGCACCGTCAAGCTGGTCGATCTGCTCAATGAAGCCGAGGAGCGCGCCAGTGCCCTGCTGGAGAGCCGCAACAGCGACCTCTCCGCCGAAGAGAAGGCCAAGGTGGTGCACGCCATCGCCATGGGCGCGGTCAAGTATGCGGATCTCTCCAAGAACCGCACCACAGACTACATTTTCGACTGGGACATGATGCTCTCCTTCGAAGGCAACACTGCCCCCTACCTGCAGTACGCCTACACCCGTATCCAGTCCATCTTCCGCAAGGCGAACATCGATGCCGAGGCCCTGACCGGCCACGTGACCCTGAACGAAGAGGCCGAAGAGGTGCTGGCCCAGAAGCTGATCCAGTTCTCCGACGCGGTCAACGGCGTGGCAGACAAGGGCATGCCGCACCTGCTGTGCACCTATCTGTACGAGCTGTCCGGCAACTTCATGACCTTCTACGAAGCCTGCCCGATCAACAAGGACGGCGTAGACGAAGCGACCCGCAACAGCCGCCTGCTGCTGTGTGCCGCCACCGCCAAGGTGCTCAAGCTGGGCCTGGGCGTGCTGGGCATTCACACCCTGGAGCGCATGTAATAGATGGCGACCCGGGATTACGTCGGCAACAGCCCGAGACGACGGGCCGGTGGTCGTAACATCAAGAAAGCGGCACCACGCCGCTTTCCTGTTATCCCGGCACTGCTGGCCGGGGCCCTGGTCGTCGGCTTTGGCGCCTTCCTCTACCTGATCAACGGCAAGGGGGCGGATGCCCCCACCATCGAAGAGCAAGTGAAGGCCAACAAACCCAAGGCACAGGGTCATACCCTGCCCCAGGAGAAGTGGAGCTACATCGAGCGGCTGGAGAACAAGCAGGTGGACATCATAGAGCCGCCGCCCCAGCCGGGCGTGCTGCCGCCACCGCCTGCCGAGACCCTCACCCTGCAACCCGAGAAGCTGCCGCAGCCGGTACCGACCGAGATCCCCCAGCCCGGGACCCCTCTCGGCCAGGTGAAACCCTTCCAGCCGCAGCCGGTGCAACCGACCAAGCCGGCCACCGGCGCCCCGGTCGCCAGCGCGCAGGAGCAGGTGATCAACCAGAAGGCCGAGCGTGAGCGGATGGAGCGGGAGATCCGTGCCGAACTGGAGCGGGAGCGTGCCGAGGCCTCGAGGGCCAAGGCGGCGACCCAGACGGCGGCAGCCGACGGCGCGCGTTACATGATGCAGTGCGCCGCCCTGCGCTCGCAGGATTCTGCAGAGTCGCTCAAGGCGCGCATCGCCTTCGGTGCCGGCCTCTCCTCCAGCCTGCAGGTGGTCAATGGCGCCAATGGCACCGTCTACAAGGTGATGGTGGGCCCCTTCAGCGGCAAGGCGGCGGTCGATGCGGCCAACCGCAAGCTGCAAGGCTCCGGCATCAGCGGCTGCATCCCCAAGAAAGGCTAGCCACACAGCCAATTAAGCAGGGCCGGGGGACAACCCCGGCCCTTCTCCTTTCGACTCCCCTCTCCCTCGCAGACACGGCCTCCCCTTTTTTCCCGACAACAGGCAGGCTTGAAAAGCCGGTTTGCCATCCCCATCTTTCTTGCCATGCACAGTCCGGCCGTCATTCGGCTCAAGCGAGGTAAGTAAAGTGACTACCATAGTTTCCGTCCGCCGCAACGGCCAGGTCGTGATCGGCGGTGATGGCCAGGTCTCCCTCGGCAACACCGTCATGAAGGGCAACGCCCGCAAGGTTCATCGTCTCTACAACGGCAAGGTGCTGGCAGGTTTCGCCGGCGGCACCGCCGACGCCTTCACCCTGCTCGAGCGCTTCGAAGCCAAACTGCAGGCCCATCAGGGCAACCTGGAGCGCGCCGCCGTGGCGCTGGCCAAGGACTGGCGCACCGATCGCGCCCTGCGCCGCCTCGAGGCCCTGTTGGCCGTGGCCGACGAGCACAAATCCTTCATCATCACCGGCAACGGTGACGTGGTGCAGCCGGAGCACGATCTCATCGCCATCGGCAGCGGCGGCAATTTCGCCCAGTCCGCCGCCATCGCCCTGCTGGAAAACACCGATCTGGATGCCAGGACCATAGTCGAGAAGTCCCTCAAGATTGCGGGCGACATCTGCGTCTTCACCAACGGCAACCACACCATCGAAGTGCTGGACTACAGCGCCAAGTAAGGGCGCCCGTCAGCCAACTCATTCTCCAAGGGGTGGGCCCTGCCCGCCCCGGATACAGGAACTCCATCATGTCCGAGATGACCCCGAGAGAAATCGTCCACGAGCTGGACCGTCACATCATCGGTCAGGCCGATGCCAAGCGTGCGGTGGCCGTGGCCCTGCGCAACCGCTGGCGCCGGATGCAGCTCAGCGAAGAGATGCGCCATGAAGTGACCCCGAAAAACATCCTGATGATAGGCCCGACCGGGGTCGGCAAGACCGAGATCGCCCGTCGTCTGGCCAAGCTCGCCAACGCCCCCTTCATTAAGGTGGAAGCGACCAAGTTCACCGAAGTGGGCTATGTGGGCAAGGAAGTGGACAGCATCATCCGCGATCTCACCGATGTCGCCATCAAGCTGGTGCGCGAGACCGAGATGGAGAAGATGAAATACCGCGCCGAGGAAGCCGCCGAGGAGCGCATCCTCGACGCCCTGTTGCCGAACCCGCGCAACAGCTGGGGCGAGGAGGAGAAGGCCGACAACTCCAACACCCGCCAGATCTTCCGCAAGAAACTGCGGGAAGGTCAGCTGGATGACAAGGAGATCGAGCTGGATCTCGCCGCCACCCCCATGGGCGTCGACATCATGACCCCGCCGGGCATGGAAGAGATGGCCAACCAGCTGCAGGGGCTGTTCCAGAACCTGGGCCAGCAGCAGAAGAAGAAGCGCAAGATCAAGGTCAAGGAGGCCATGAAGGCGCTGATCGAAGAGGAGGCGGCCCGCCTGGTCAACCCGGAAGAGCTGAAGCAGAAGGCCATTGCCGCGGTCGAGAACAACGGCATCGTCTTCCTCGACGAGATCGACAAGATCTGCAAGCGCGGCGAGAGCTCGGGCCCCGATGTCTCCCGCGAAGGGGTGCAGCGCGATCTGCTACCCCTGGTCGAGGGTTGCACCGTCAACACCAAGCACGGCATGGTCAAGACAGACCACATCCTGTTCGTCGCCTCCGGCGCCTTCCAGGTGGCCCGTCCGTCTGACCTCATCCCCGAGCTGCAGGGTCGCCTGCCGATCCGGGTCGAGCTGACCGCCCTCACCACCCATGACTTCGAGCGGATCCTGACCGAGCCGAACGCCTCCCTGACCGATCAGTACCAGGCGCTGATGGCCACCGAAGGGGTCAAGATCGAGTTCACCCAGGACGGCATCCGCCGTCTGGCCGAGGCGGCCTGGCAGGTCAACGAGCGCACCGAGAACATAGGTGCCCGCCGTCTGCACACTGTGATGGAGCGGCTGATGGAAGACATCTCCTACGACGCCTCCGAGAAGTCCGGCGAGACCTTCGTCATCGACACCGACTACGTCAACGCCCACCTGGGTGCCCTGATCGAGGACGAGGATCTGAGCCGCTATATTCTGTAAGCGCGCTCCTCCCGATGAAAAAACGCCTCCCTTCGCGGAGGCGTTTTTTATGCGTCACGCTCAGGCCCTGACCGGCACCCCCTCCCGGCGAGGACCCACCAGCCAGAGCGCCAGGCCAATCAACAGCGCGCTCAGGGCGAAGAGGGCCCGGGTGCCAAACACCAGCTCGCTGGCCAGGGTCAGGCCCTGCACCCCCACCAGGGCGGCGAACAGGCCGCCGAGCCCGGCCACCCCGGTCAGCTGACCCAGATTGCGCGACAGGGTCAGCAGACCGGCCACGGCGCCCCGGGTCTGCTCACTCGCCCCACCCACCACGGCACTGTTGTTGGCGGTCTGGAACAGGGCATAACCTGCGGTCAGCAGCAGTATGGGCAGCAGATAGCCGAGCGGGCCGAACTGCCCCGCCACCCCGGCCAGGGCGAGGGCCGCAGCCCCCATGACTGCCAGTCCCAACCGGACCACCTGCCGCGCCCCCAGCCTGTCCACCAGCCAGCCGGCGGGCATGCCCGTCAGGGCCGCCAGCAGGGGCCCGCCCGATATCATCAGGCCGACAGTCCCGAGACTGAGGCCGAAGACCCCCCTCAGGTAGAAGGGGCCTATGAGCAGGGTCAGCACCATGACGCTGGCCACCAGGGCGCTGGCGACAAGGCCGTTGCGCAGCCCAGGGCCCCCCAGCAACGCCAGCGGCAGCAGGGGCACAGGGGCGTTGCGCTCGCGGCGAACGAACGAGGCCGTGACCAGCAGGGCCCCCGTCCCCCACCAGAGGGCCAGGGCGCCCCCCAGGGTCAGCGCCAGGCCGTAGCAGAGCAGGGCCGCCACCAGCAGTGACAGGCTAACGAGGTTCACCCCCTCTTCATGTGGCGAGCCGCCATCCCGGGGCAGACCGAGCCGGGCACAGCCCAGTGCCAGCAGGCTGAGGGGCACCAGCAGCAGGAAGGGGGCCTGCCAGCCAAAGCCGGCCGTCAGCAGGCCGCCAAAGGAGGGGCCGAGCGCCGTGCCGCAGGCCGACAGGGTACCGAGCAGTCCCATGCCCCAGCCCCGCCGCGCCGGCGGCACCAGCTGGCCTACCATGGCCAGTGCCAGGGAGAGCATGCAGGCCGCAGCGATCCCCTGCAGGGCACGGGCCGCGATCAGCCAGCCTATGGTCGGCGCCAGGGCGCACAGCAACGAGGCCAGCGCAAAGAGCCCCAGCCCCAGGAGCAGCAGGCGACGCCGACCGAACCTGTCCCCCAGCCGGCCGGCCACCACAGTCAGGCAGGTGATCCCCAGCAGATAGGCCACCAGCACCCACTGCAGACTGGCAAAGGGCACAACAAAGGCCTGTCCCAGGGCAGGCAGCACCATGTTGGCCAGGCTCCCCCCCAGCATGGGCAGCAGGGTGGCGAGGCCGAGCGCCAGCAGGCCGAGGCGGCGAGCGGCAGGGGTCGGGAGGGGGTTGAGTGGCGACATGATCCGATCTCCGGCAGAGGATGATGCCCACAAGGCTAGCGGGAGGCATGATCAGGCGGAAGACGCACGACTTGCAGCTTATAGCTGCACCAGACGCCATATGAAGAGAGAGGTTCTCGCGTATGATGAAGCCAACCGGCCGTCATGGGTCATCACCCGGGATCCCCGGCTCGGCGAGGGCAATGCCATGAATACCCCCGACTTCAATCTGCTGCTGACCCTGGATGCCCTGCTGGACGAGGGCAGCGTGGCCGGTGCCGCCAGACGACTCTCCTTGAGCCCCTCCGCCATGAGCCGCGCCCTGACCAGGCTGCGCGAGACCACGGGCGACCCCCTGCTGGTGCGGGCGGGCCGGGGTCTGGTGCCCACGCCGCGGGCCCTGGCCCTGCGCGCTCAGGTCAGCCAGCTGGTGCAGGATGCGCACGCCGTGCTGCGCCCCCAGCAGGAGATAGATCCGGCCCGGCTGGTACGCACCTTTCGCCTGAGATCCAGCGACGGCTTCGTGGAGGCGGTCGGCCCTGCCCTGCTGGCCCGGCTCGCCACCGAGGCCCCCGGGGTCAGGCTGCACTTCCTGGCCAAACCCGACAAGGGGAGCCGACCCCTGCGCAGCGGCGAGCTGGATTTCGAAACCGGCGTCATAGGCGCAGAGACGGCGCCCGAGCTGCGCACCCAGGCGCTGTTTCAGGACAGCTTCGTCGCCGTGGTACGTCCGGGCCACCCCCTGTGCGAAGGCCCCCTGACCGCCGCCCGCTATGCCGCCGCCCGCCACATACTGGTGTCGCGGCGCGGGCTGGAGCAGGGCCCCATAGACGAGGCCCTGGCGCGCCTCGGGCTGATACGCGCGGCGGCGACCCTGGTCCCCGGCTTTGCCACTGCCCTGGCCCTGGTGCGGGACAGCGACCTGGTGGCGACCGTGCCCGAGCGGCACTGCGCCGCCCTGCACGCCGATCTGGTGACCCTGCCCCTGCCCTTCCCGCTGGCAGGGATCAGGGTCGCCCTGATCTGGCACCCCAGCCAGGACGCCGACCCGGCTCACCGCTGGCTGCGCGCCCTCATCCGCGAGACCTGCGCCCAGGCTCCCTATGGAGGGAACGCCAGGGAGAGCTGATCGCCCCCGGCGGCAGACAAGTCCACCTGCGGGCCGCCCGGGAAGCAGGGCGTGGCCGTACGGGAGTCCGAGGCTTCTGGTCCGCTGCACCCACCCTTTCCCTCCTTCACGCAGCGCCGTAAGGCCCCGCTCACCCTTGTTCAAAAAAAGATCGACCCGCCCCTTCCCTCGGGTTTATACGAGCGTATAATTCAGTTCAAAATCTATGCGGAAGGAACCTTGCTGGATGCACCCCACTCGTCAAAAACTGCTCGATACCGGCCTTGCCATCGCGACCGACAAGGGGTTGCGCGGCCTCACGGTACGCGAGCTGGCGGCGGCGGCCGAGGTCAATCTCGGCACCTTCGTCTACCACTTCGGCAACCGCGACTCCTATATCGACGAGCTGGTGGAGCTCTGGTACGCCCCCCTCTATGACGAGCTCAAGGCGGTGGCGGCCAAAGGCTCCTACCCCTCCGCCATCGCCATGTTCGAAGCGACCATGGAGGCACTGATCGCCCTGGTGGCGCGCCAGCGCAGCTTCATCAACCACCTGTTTGGCGATGCCCTGGCTGGCGAGCGCGCGGCCCAGCGCTTTCTGCTGAGCCTGCCGCGCCGCCACCCCCTGCTGCTGCTCGAGCAGGTTCAGAAGGCGCAGGCGGAGGGATCCCTGGTGGCGGGCAACCCGCTGCAGCTGATGATCTTCATCATGGGTTCGGTGGGTCTGCCCCTGGTGATCGCCGGCGGCGGTCGCCAGCTCGGCTGGTTGCCCCCGGAGGCCTCCCCCTTTCTGTCCCAGATAGACAACCCTGAGGCCGCCCGGCAACGCCTGGTATGGGCCCTGCGCGGCCTGCGCCGCCCCGAAGGAGATCCCGCATGAAACAACGCATCGCCATCCTGGCCGTGCTGCTGACCCTGCTCAGTGGCTACCTCGGGTGGCAGGGCCGCACCGAAGGAGATCCCGTATGAAACAACGCATCCTTATCCTGGCCGTGCTGCTAACCGTTATCGGCGGTTATCTCTGGTGGCAGGGCCGCCCGACCGACGGCTCCATCCTCTACGGCAACGTCGACATCCGCGATGTGAACCTGGCGTTCAGGGTCGGGGGCAGGGTCAGCGAGGTGTTGGTGGATGAGGGGGACAGCGTGACAGCGGGTCAGCCGCTGGCCCGTCTCGATCCCCTGCCCCTCGCCCACGAGCGCGACAGCGCCCGGGCCAACCTGGCTGCGCTCATTGCTGCCAATGCCTTGATGCACAAGGGGTATCGCAGCGAAGAGACGGACCGTGCCCGGGCCGAACTGGCCGCCGCCGAGGCGGCCGCGCTCGAGGCAGAGCAGCAATGGCGCCGCCAGCGCGCGCTGGCGGCCACCGGCGCCATCTCCCGCGGTCAGCTCGACAGCGCCCGCTCCCAGCGGGATCAGACCCAGGCCCAGGTGCGCTCAGCCCGCGAGCAGCTCGGCCAACTCGAGACCGGCTACCGCCCGGAGGAGATAGCCCAGTCCGATGCCCAGCTGCAAGGGGCCAAAGCGGCGCTGGCCAGTGCCGAGCTGGCGCTCGCCGACGCCGTGCTGACCGCCCCGAGCGACGGCATCCTCCTCACCCGCGCCATCGAGATCGGCAGCATGGTGAAACCGGGGGCCACCGCCTTCAACCTCTCACTGACCGCCCCGGTCTGGGTGCGCGCCTATGTGGAGGAGCCCTGGCTCGGCCACTTCCCGAGCGGCGCCAAGGTGACTCTCACCACAGACTCGCGGCCGGACAAGCCCTATCAGGGGGTGGTGGGCTTTGTCTCCCCCACCGCCGAGTTCACCCCCAAATCCGTGGAGACGCCGGATCTTCGCACCCACCTGGTCTACCGGCTGCGCATCGTGGTGCAGGATCCTGACTCTGCCCTGCGCCAGGGGATGCCGGTCACCGTCAGGCTGCAGCCATGAATGCCGCCATCCAGCTCGCCGGGCTCACCAAGCGCTTCGGCGATCGGGTGGCCCTCAACGCCATCTCGGCCACCATTCCGACCGGCGGCATCACGGGCCTGGTGGGCCCCGACGGCGCAGGCAAGAGCACCCTGCTGCGCCTGCTGGCCGGTCTGCTGGTGCCGGAGGCAGGGGAAATCCGGGTGCTCGGGCTGGATCCGGTGCGCGAGGGGGATGCCCTGCGTCAGCGCCTCGGCTACATGCCCCAGCAGTTCGGGCTCTACGAGGATCTCAGCGTGCAGGAGAACCTCAGCCTCTACGCCGACTTGCGCGGGGTGCTGGAGCCGGAACGCACCCCCACCTTCGAGCGCCTGCTCGCCTTCACCGATCTCGCCCGCTTCACCGCAAGGCCCGCGGGCAAGCTCTCTGGGGGGATGAAACAGAAGCTGGGGCTGGCCTGCGCCCTGCTCGGCACCCCCAACGTGCTGCTGCTGGACGAGCCCGGGGTCGGGGTCGATCCCATCTCCCGCCGCGCCCTCTGGCAGATGGTGCGCGAGCTGGCCCAGGGAGGCATGACGGTGCTCTGGAGCACCGCCTACCTCGATGAGGCCGAGCTGTGCGATCACGTGCTGCTGATGGCGGACGGCGAGGTGCGCACCAGCGGCACCCCGGCGACACTCATGGGCGCCATGGCGAGCCGCTGCTGGCTGCTGGAAGCGGGAGAGCTGGACGGCCGGGAGCGGCGCGCCCTGTTGCGCCGCGCCCTAGCCCACCCGGCGGTGATGGACGGCGCCGTGGCGGGGGAGCGGGTGCGCCTGCTGCTGCATCCGGGCATGACGCCCCCGCCGCTGGCAGAGCTGCAACTGACCAACGGCACCTTTCAACCGGCCCAACCCCGGCTCGAAGATGCCTTCATCGATCTGCTTGGCGGCGGCCCCGGAGGGGAATCCAGCCTGGCACAGCTGATGCGCGAGGCCAGCCTGCCCGAGGGGGTCTCCCCGGAGGCGGTGATCGAGGCGCGCCGCCTCACCAAGCGCTTCGGGGATTTCACCGCCACCGACGACGTCAGCTTCGCGGTGCGCCGGGGGGAGATCTTCGGCCTGCTCGGCCCCAACGGCGCAGGCAAGTCCACCACCTTCAAGATGGAGTGCGGCCTGCTGCGCCCGAGCAGCGGGCAGGCGCTGGTGACCGGCATCGATCTGGCCCGCAGCCCCTCGGCGGCGCGCCAGCACCTCGGCTACATGGCCCAGAAGTTCTCCCTCTACAAGCAGCTCACCGTGGCCCAGAACCTGTCGTTCTTCGCCGGCATCTACGGCCTGTTCGGTCGCCAGCAGCAGACGCGCATCGACGCCATGGTGGAAGCGTTCGCCCTCGCCCCCTGGCTCGGCCAGCAGACGGAATCCCTGCCCCTTGGCCTGCGCCAGCGCCTGTCGCTGGCCTGCGCCCTGCTCCACGAGCCGCCGCTGCTGTTTCTCGACGAGCCCACCTCAGGGGTCGATCCCGTGACCCGGCGGGAGTTCTGGTCCCACATCAATGCCCTGGCCGATCACGGGGTGACTGTGCTGGTCACCACCCACTTCATGGACGAGGCGGAGTATTGCGATCGCATCGCCCTCATCTACCGCGGTCGCCTGCTGGCCCTGGGTACTCCGGACGAGCTCAAGGGGCTGGCCGCCAAGGACACAACCACAGCCTTGCCAACCATGGAAGAGGCCTTTATCACGCTAGTCGAGCAGGCCAGCGAGGAGGACGCATGAGCATCAACCGCCGCCGACTGCTGGCCCTGTGCCGCAAGGAGTCCCTGCAAATCGTCCGTGACCCCAGCAGCATCCTCATCGCCTTCATCATGCCCGTGGTGCTGCTGGTGGTGATGGGCTACGCCATCAACCTGGACGTGGACCACCTGCGGCTCGGCATCTGGCGCACCGATAGCGGCGCCCCTGCGGTGCGGCTGGAGCAGGCCCTTCGCGGCTCCACGGCGCTGGAAATCCACGGCGGCCCGAGCAAGGCGGCGCTGCTCGCCAGCCTGGAGCGCGGCGAGATCCGCGGTCTGCTGGTGATCGATGGCGGCTTCTCCGCCGCCCTGGCCGGTCAGGGGGATGGCACGCCGAAAGCCCTGCTGCTCACCGACGGCTCCGAACCCAACACGGCGAACTTCGTCACCAACTACGCGCAGGGGATCTGGCAGGGGTGGCTCGCCAGAGAGGGATTCTCCCTGCCGCTGGCGGTGGAGAGCCGCGCCTGGTTCAACCCGGCGCTGGTGAGCCGCAACTTCCTGGTGCCGGGCTCCATCGCCGTGGTGATGACCATCATAGGCGCCCTGCTCACCTCCCTGGTGGTGGCCCGGGAGTGGGAGCGCGGCACCATGGAGGCGCTGCTCGCCACCCCGGTGACCAAGACAGAGCTGCTGCTCTCCAAACTGCTGCCCTATTACGGACTCGGCATCGCCGCCATGCTCATCTGCCTGCTCTTCTCGGTGGCCGTGATGGGGGTGCCCTGGCGCGGCTCCCTGATCTCCCTGTTCGTGCTCACCACCCTGTTTCTCGGCAGCGCCCTCGGGCTCGGGCTCTTTCTCTCCACCGTGATGCGCAGCCAGTTCAACGCCGCCCAGGCCGCGCTGACGGCGGCCTTCCTGCCGGCCATGATGCTCTCGGGCTTCGTGTTCGAAATCGCCAGCATGCCGCCCCTGCTGCGGGCCATCACCCACCTGATCCCGGCCCGCTACTTCGCGAGCTCGTTGCAGACCCTCTACCAGGCGGGCAACGTGCTCTCCATCCTGCTGGTCAACGGCGTCTGCCTGCTGCTGCTGGCCGCCTTCTGGCTGGCCCTCACCGCCCGCAAGACGCGGCGCACCCTGGAGTAAACATGCTGATCCGACTCTGGTGGCTGATCCGAAAAGAGTTGCAGGCCCTGATGGGCAATACCCAGGGGCGTTTCCTGCTCATCATGCCGGTGCTGCTGCAAACCGCCCTCTTCCCCTTCGCCGCCACCCTGGAGGTGACCGGCAACACGCTCGCCATCTACGACCAGGATGGGGGGGCGCAGAGCCGGGAGCTCATCGAGCGACTCACCCACATGCCCGCCTTCACCACAGTGATGACGGTGGCGGGCGAGGCGGGGATGACCAGTGCCATCACCGGGCAGCAGGCGCTGATCGGCCTCATCATCCCGCAGGATTTCTCCCGCCGACTGGCGCGTGGCGACACCGCCAAGGTGCAGCTCATCATCGACGGGCGCCGCTCCAACGGGGGCCAGGTGGCGGCGGGCTACATCAATCAGGTGATCGCCCGCTGGCAGAGCGAGGGCAAGGGGCTGCCTACGCTCACGGTGCGCCACCTCTACAACCCCAACATCGAGTTTCGCTGGCACGTGCTCCCCTCCCTGGTGGCCATCATCACCACCATAGGCTGCCTCATCGTCACCGCCCTGTCGGTGGCGCGGGAGCGGGAAGAGGGCACCTTCGATCAGTTGCTGGTCTCCCCCCTCACCCCGGGCTGGATCATGGCGGGCAAGGCGGTACCCGGCATTCTGGTGGCGGTGGGCCAGGGCACCATAGTCGCGCTGGCGGCCCGCTTCCTCTACCAGGTGCCGTTTGGCGGCAGCACCACGCTGCTGATGGCGGGCATGGTCTGCTACGGCCTGGCGCTGGCGGGGATAGGGCTCTTCGTCTCGTCCCTCTGCTCGACCCAGCAGCAGGCGTTTCTCGGGGTCTTCTCCTTCATGGTGCCGGCGGTGATCCTCTCGGGCTATGTCTCCCCCATCGAGAACATGCCGCTGTTGTTCCAGTGGCTGGCGGCCATGGATCCCCTCAGCCACTTCATCCTGCTGCTCAAGGGGGTCTTCCTCAAGGATCTCGGCTGGTCGGCGGCCTGGCCCCTGCTCTGGCCCCTGCTCGCCATCGCCGGTGTCACCCTCTCCCTGGCGCTGGCCATGTTCCGCCGCCATATCGCCTGATGACCCGGCCCCTGCCAGGGGCCGGCCTCTTGCCCGCCAGGCCGGCACTCAACCGGGGCCGCGCCGGGCACGGAAACCGTCAACTGGCATACCCATTTATGTATAAGTTTGAATTTCCTCGAATTACCCCTGAGGAGATATATAAATAGACACTTGATTTGCATCAATCGACCGCCCCCGCCGACTCGGTAGCCTAGCCTCAGAATGATGTTTTATTACTCCAAACTTGAGGCAACTATGAGCAAAGTCAGACTGGTCGTTGTGGGCAACGGCATGGTGGGGCACCGCTTCATCGAAGAGCTGATCGAGCGGGCCGACCCGGGCCGCTACGAGATCACCGTCTTCGGTGCAGAACCCCGTCCCGCCTACGATCGTGTCCATCTCTCCTCCTACTTCTCCCACCACACCAGCGAAGATCTCTCCCTCGTCAAACCCGGCTTCTACGACAAGCACGGCATCCGCCTGCTGCTCGGCGAAGCGGTGAAAAAAATCGACAGGGCCAACCGCGAGGTGCACTCCAACAAGGGCACTGTGGTCGAGTACGACAAGCTGGTGCTGGCCACCGGCTCCTACCCCTGGGTGCCGCCCATCCAGGGCAGCCAGCACCACGAGTGCTTCGTCTATCGCACCATCGAGGATCTCAAAGCCATCCGCAGCGCCGCCAGGAGCGGCAAGAGCGGGGTGGTGATCGGGGGCGGCCTGCTTGGCCTCGAAGCCGCCGGCGCCCTCAAGGCGCTGGGTCTCGAGACCCATGTGGTGGAGTTTGCCCCTGTGCTGATGGCCGAGCAGCTCGACGGTCAGGGCGGCCAGCTGCTGCGCCGCAAGATCGAATCCATGGGCGTGCAGGTTCACACCAGCAAGAGCACCAGCGAGATCCTGATGCACGGCGGCCGCGATGCCCAGCATCGCCTCGCCTTCGCCGATGGCAGCCAGCTTGAAGTAGACGTGGTGGTCTTCTCCACCGGCATCCGCCCGCAGGACACCCTGGGCCGTTATTGCGAACTGGCCATAGCCCCGCGTGGCGGCGTACTGATCGACGATCACTGCCTCACCTCAGACCCCGACATCTACGCCATCGGCGAGTGCGCCGCCTGGCAGGGCCGCTTCTTCGGGCTGGTGGCGCCGGGCTACAAGATGGCCCAGATCACCGTCGACCATCTGCTCGGCGGCGACAGCCGTTTCGAGGGGGCGGACATGAGCGCCAAGCTCAAGCTGCTCGGCGTCTCCGTCGGCTCCATCGGTGATGCCCATGGCCGCACCCCGGGCAGCCACAGCTATGTGTTCCAGGACGACCAGGCCGGCGTCTACAAGAAGATAGTGGTGAGCGAAGACAACAGCCGATTGCTCGGCGCCGTGTTGGTCGGTGACGTGGATGACTACGGCAACCTGCTGCAGCTGATGCTCAACGCCATGCCGCTGCCGAGCCACCCGGATACCCTGATCCTGCCTGCCTACGCCGGTGCCAAGCCGACCCTGGGGGTGGATGCCCTGCCCGCCAGCGCCCAGATCTGCTCCTGCTTCGACGTCTCCAAAGGGGACATAGCCCAGGCGGTCGCCGAGGGTCACACCACCCTGGCCGCCATCAAGCAGCACACCAAGGCCGGTACCGGCTGCGGCGGCTGTGTGCCACTCATCAGCCAGGTGCTCAACGCAGAATTAGTGAAGCAGGGCATCGAGGTCAACAACCACCTCTGCGCCCACTTCCCCCACTCCCGTCAGGAGCTGTTCCACCTGGTCAAGGTGGAGGGGATCAGGAGCTTCGACGAGCTGCTGGCCAAACACGGTCAGGGCCATGGCTGCGAGGTGTGCAAACCGACCGTCGGCTCCATCCTCGCCTCCTGCTGGAACGACTATGTGCTGAGCCCGCTCAATACCCAGCTACAGGACACCAACGACATCTTCCTCGGCAACATGCAAAAGGACGGCAGCTACTCCGTCATCCCGCGCATGGCCGGCGGTGAAGTGACGCCGGAAGGGCTGCTGGCGGTGGCCGAAGTGGCCCGCGACTACAAGCTCTACACCAAGATCACCGGCGCCCAGCGCATCGGCCTGTTCGGTGCCCAGAAGGATGATCTGCCCGCCATCTGGCGCAAGCTGCTGGCGGCGGGTTTCGAGACCGGTCAGGCCTACGCCAAGGCGCTGCGCATGGCCAAGACCTGCGTCGGCAGCACCTGGTGCCGCTTCGGCGTGCAGGACAGCGTCGGCCTCGGGGTCTTCCTCGAGAACCGCTACAAGGGCATTCGCACCCCGCACAAGATGAAGTTCGGCGTCTCCGGCTGTACCCGCGAATGTGCGGAAGCCCAGGGCAAGGACGTCGGTATCATCGCCACCGACGCGGGCTGGAACCTCTATGTGGGCGGCAACGGCGGCATGAAGCCGCGTCACGCCGACCTGCTGGCGTCTGACCTCGACCGCGAGACCCTGATCAAGCTGATCGACCGCTTTATGATGTTCTACGTCACCAGCGCCGACAAACTGCAGCGCACCTCGGTCTGGCTCGGCAACCTGGAAGGGGGGATCGACTACCTGCGCGAGGTGATAGTCCACGACAAGCTGGGGCTGGCCGAGACGCTGGAGCGCGACATCCAGCGCCTTATCGACAGCTACGAATGCGAATGGTCGCGCACCCTCAACGAAGAGGAAGCGCTCAAGCGTTTCAGCCACTTCATCAACAGCGACAAGCGCGACCCGGACGTTCAGTTCGTCGCCGAGCGCGACCAGCATCGACCGGCGACCCCGGCCGAGCGCATCCCCGTCTACCAGATCGAGGTGGAGACCAAATGATGATACTTGCCTGCCAACTCAACGACATCCTGCCGGGAACCGGTGTCTGCGCTCTGATCGAGGGGCGCCAGAATATGCCTGTTTCGCTCGATGTGGAGGTTCAATCATGAAATTCGCCTGCCAACTCAGCGACATCCTGCCGGGAACCGGTGTGTGCGCACTCATTGAAGGTCGCCAGATCGCCCTGTTCCGCCCGAGCGCAGCGGACGAGGTGTTCGCCATCGACAACCGGGATCCCTTCTTCGCCGCCAACGTGCTGTCGCGGGGCATTGTTGGTGAACACGAGGGTGAACTCTGGGTCGCCAGCCCGCTCAAGAAGCAGCACTTCCGCCTGCGCGATGGTCACTGCCTCGAGAACGCCGCCATGTCGGTGCAAAGCTACCCCGTTGAAGTACGCGACCAGCAAGTCTGGGTCGCCGTCTAACACCATGCATATCAAGGGCTGCCCGCGGGCGGCCCTCTTGAAGGAAACAAAGATGTATACAGACACCATCAACAAGTGCGCCGCCAACGCGGCCCGCATCAACCGCTTCGAGCGCAGCGACAAGCTCGGCTTCTGGCTCAGCTCCGCCATGGCGGGGGCCTATGTGGGCCTGGGCATCATCCTGATCTTCACCCTCGGCAACCTGGTGGATCCCAGCGTGCGTCCGCTGGTGATGGGGGCCACCTTCGGCATAGCCCTCACCTTAGTTGTCATCGCCGGCTCCGAGCTGTTCACCGGCCACACCATGTTCCTCACCTTCGGGGTGAAGAGCGGCAAGATCACCATGGCCGATCTGCTGCGCATTCTGCCCCAGACCTGGGCCGGCAACCTGCTCGGCTCCATAGCAGTGGCGCTGATCTACTCCTACGGCGGCAGCCTGCTGCCGGACGCGGGCAGCCTGGCCCACAAGGTGGCGCTGGCCAAGACCCAGGCACCGGCCCTGACCCTGTTTATGAAGGGGATGCTGTGCAACTGGCTGGTCTGCCTCGCCATCTGGATGGCGCTGCGCACCGAGGGTGCCGCCAGGTTCATCGCCATCTGGTGGTGCCTGCTGGCCTTCATCGCCTCCGGCTACGAGCACTCGGTCGCCAACATGACCCTGTTCGCCCTCTCCTGGTTTGGTGCCCACTCCGAGGCCTACACCCTGGGCGGCATCGGCCACAACCTGCTGTGGGTGACGCTCGGCAACACCGTCTCCGGCGCCCTCTTCATGGGCCTCGGCTACTGGTATGCCACCCCCAAGGCGGAGCGCCCGGTGGCGGTGAGCGACGCCAGCGCCAGCCAGCGCAAAGCAGCCTAATCAGGAGGCCCCATGGACTACTTGCCCATCTTTTGCCGACTCGACAACAAACCCGTGCTGCTGGTCGGCGGCGGCGAGGTGGCGGAGCGCAAGGCGCGCCTGCTGCTGGATGCCGGTGCCCAGCTCACCGTGGTCGCCCCCGAGCTCGACCCCGAGCTGGCGGAACTGGCTGCCAACGGCAGCATCGAGTGGCTGGCCGGTGAATTTGCATCGGAACAACTGGCGGGCAAGTGGCTGGTGGTGGCCGCCACCGATCGGCGCGAGGTGAATGCGCTGGTCTACCAGAGCGCCAACCGGGCGCGGATCTTTGCCAACGTGGTGGATGACCCGAAGCGCTCCAGCTTCATCATGCCGTCGATCATCGACCGCTCGCCGCTGATGGTGGCCATCTCCTCCGGCGGCAAGGCGCCGGTGCTGGCCCGGCTGTTGCGGGAAAAACTGGAAGCCCTGCTGCCGCAACATCTGGGGGCCGTGGCGACCTTTGCCGGTAGCCTGCGGGAGCGGGTCAAGGCGCGCTTTGCCAGCATGGGGGAGCGGCGCCGCTTCTGGGAGCGGCTGCTCGGGGCGGATCGGCTCGGTCAGGCGCTGGCGCGGGGGGATGGCGCCTCGGCCAACCAGCTCGCCGACAACCTGTTTGCCGACGAGAGCCAGACCGCTGGCGAGGTGGTGCTGGTGGGGGCTGGCCCCGGCGATCCGGGTCTGCTCACCCTGCACGCCCTGCGCCAGATGCAGCAGGCGGATGTGGTGGTCTATGACCGACTGGTCTCGGACGAGGTGATGGCGCTGGTGCGCCGGGACGCCAAGCGTATCTTCGTCGGCAAGCAGGCGGGCAACCACTGCGTGCCCCAGGAGGGGATCAACCAGCTCTTGCTGGAGGAGGCGAAGAAAGGGCAGCGGGTGGTGCGGCTGAAGGGGGGCGACCCCTTCATCTTCGGCCGTGGCGGCGAGGAGCTGGAGACGCTGGTCGGCAGCGGCATCGGCTTTCAGGTGGTGCCGGGGATCACGGCGGCGAGCGGCTGCGCCGCCTACGCCGGTATTCCCCTGACCCACCGCGATCACGCCCAGAGCGTGCGCTTCGTCACCGCCCACGGCAAGGGTGGGGCCCAGGATCTCGACTGGCCCCTGCTGGCCAAAGACAAGCAGACCCTGGTGTTCTATATGGGGCTTTCATCTTGTGCGGTGATCCGTGAGCAACTGCTGGCCCACGGCAAGGGGGGCGACACCCCGGTGGCGCTGATCGAACGCGGCACCCAGCCGAGCCAGCGGGTCATCCGTGGCACCCTGAATGAGCTGCCCGCGCTGGCGGTGGGGGTCGAGAGTCCGGCCCTTATCATGGTGGGATCCGTGGTGACCCTGGCGGACCAGCTCGCCTGGTTCGGGCAAGGATGTGCCGCAGACGCGGCCCTGGCTTCGGCCTGATATCGCTTCATATGCCAACGCCACCTCAGGGTGGCGTTTCTTTTCCTGCATTTACTGTCATAACCTCTTGTTTTGAATTTGGTATCCTATGGAGCAAGGCCATCCGGCCAACCGAATTCAGGAATCTTGCTGCATGTCTCTCCCCCCCAAGAACAGCGCCAAACAGCGTGAACACGACAGAGCCCGCATCCTCACCCTGCTGCTGGCCGACGATGCCCTCACCGACAGCCTGCTCGATCCCCAAGGGGTGCAGGACGCCGAGCTGCGGGATCAGACCAGCGAGCTGACGCGCCTGGTCAACAGCCTGCCGGCCGCCGACGTCGCCGATGCCCTGGAGTCCCTGCCGCCGGACGAGCGCCACGTGCTCTGGCAGCAGGTAGACCCGGAGCGCCACGGCCAGATCCTGGTGGAGGCGTCGGAGACGGTGTGGGACAGCCTGATCAGCGGCATGAGCGACAAGGAGTTGCTGCATGCCCTGCGCACCCTCGACATCGACGACCAGATCTATCTGGGCCAGTACCTGCCCCGCAACCTGATGGGCCGACTGCTCACCTCCATGGCCCCCGACCAGCGCGACCGGGTGCGGGAGGTGATCCGCTACGGCAAACACACGGTCGGCGCCATGATGGACTTCGAGCTGATCACGGTACGGGCCGACATAAGCCTGGCGACTGTGCAGCGCTATCTGCGCCAGCTCGGCAAGATCCCCGCCAACACCGACAAGCTGTTCGTCACCGACAGGCGCAACCGGCTGCAGGGGGAGCTGCCGCTCACCACAGTGCTGCTGCACAGACCCGAGACCCTGGTAGCCGAGGTGATGGAGAAGGATCCGATCACCTTCGATCCGGAAGACAACGACGAGGCGGCCGCCCGTACCTTCGAGCGGGACGATCTCGTCTCCGCCGCCGTGGTGGATGGCAAGGGCAAGCTGATGGGGCGGCTCACCGTCGCCGAAGTGGTGGACCTGGTCTATGAGGAGAGCGACACCGATCTGCGCCGCATGGGGGGGATCAGCGAGGAAGAAGACGTGTTTGCCCCTGTCGCCAAGGCGGTCAAGACCCGCTGGGCCTGGCTCGCCCTCAACCTCTGCACAGCCTTCGTGGCCTCCAGGGTCATAGGCCTGTTCGAGCACAGCATCTCGCAGCTGGTGGCGCTGGCGGCCCTGATGCCCATAGTCGCAGGAATTGGCGGCAACACGGGCAACCAGACCATCACCATGATAGTGCGAGCCCTGGCGCTGCAGCACATCCAGCCGGGCAACGTCTCCTTCCTGCTGTGGCGGGAGCTGGGGGTGGCGCTGATCAACGGCCTGGTGTGGGGCGGCACCATGGGGGTCGCGACCTACTTCCTCTATCAGGATGCGGCCCTGGGCGCCGTCATGACGCTCGCCATGGTGCTGAACCTGCTGGTCGCGGCCCTGATGGGGGTCATCATCCCCATGACCATGAGTCGGCTGGGGCGGGATCCGGCGGTGGGGGCCAGCGTGATGATCACCGCCATCACCGACACCGGCGGCTTCTTCATCTTCCTCGGTCTCGCGACCCTGTTCCTGCTCTAGCCCCAGATGGCAGCCACCAGGGTGCCCGGCATCCTGGTGGCCTCAGACCCCGGCAGGCCCGGAGGGCAGGCCCTTGTCCCACACAGGAATCCGGGGGCGTCGCCGCGACAAAAACGGGGATTACCGCCTCTGGGCAAGGAATAGTCGTTGAAATGCCAACCCCACTCCTTATACTGGATCCACCTGTTTCCAGCGGTGGATCTGACACAATGGAATACAACACTTCAGAACTGTGCGACATCTATCAGGACATGGTGGATGTACTCGAACCCATGCTCTGCTCCTTCGGCGGCCGTGCCTCTTTCGGCGGCGTCATCACCACGGTCAAATGCTTCGAATCGAACGGTCTCATCCGTGAAGTCGTCAAAGAGAACGGCGTCGGCCGCGTGCTGCTGATCGACGGCGGCGGCTCCATGCGCCGGGCCCTGATCGACAGCGAGATCGCCACCACGGCGGCGGAAAACGAGTGGGAAGGCATCGTCTGCTACGGCTGCGTGCGCGAGGTCGACATCCTGGAAGATCTCGACATCGGCATCCAGGCCCTGGCCGCCATCCCGGTCGGTGCCGACCACAAGGATGTGGGAGAGACGGATCTGCCAGTCAACTTCGGCGGTGTCACCTTCCTGCCGGACGATCACCTCTATGCCGACACCACAGGGGTGATCCTCTCCCCCGATGCGCTCGACATCGAATAAGCCGACACAGACTGAAGATGGGAGCCTTGGCTCCCATTTTTTATGGCTGCAACTTGCTGAAAAACAGACAAAAAAAGAGGGCCAGTAAACAACTGGCCCCTTAACTGGAAGCAATGTGAGCAATGTCGTGCCTTCACAAGAAGTCCATCACGTTGGAACGAATGAAGTCTTTCCCGGAAAACAAGGTAACAATAATCATTCTCATTTAACTGTGCAAGCCTTATTTGTAAAAAGTGCAAAAAAAATGACCACCGCTCGGGTGGTCATTCTCGTCAGGCTTGTCGTGTGGCCGTTTGCAGACTGGCCAGGCCGGCCTCCCCCACCAGCTTGCGGCTGAGGTAGCGCAGCAGCACGCCGTAGAGTGGAACAAACAATCCCAGGCTTATCAGCAGCTTGAATACGTAATCCACGGTCGCGATCTCGACCCAGTGCTCGGCCATGAAGGGATCCGTGCTGCGCCAGAAGGCGATGCTGAAGAAGGCTATGGTATCCACCAGGTTGCCAAACAGGGTCGAGGCGGCCGGTGCCACCCACCAGGCCCTGAGCAGCCGCAGGCGGTTGAACACCACCACGTCCATGAACTGGCCCACCAGATAGGCCATAAAGCTGGCCAGGGCGATGCGCGCCACGAAGAGGTTGAACTCCGCCAGGTTGCCCATGCCCTGATAACTGCCTTCGAAGAAGAGCACGGAGAGCACATAGGAAACGGCCAGGGCTGGCAGCATCACGGTCTGGATGATCTTGCGGGCCAGCCCGGCGCCGAAGATCCGCACCGTCAGATCGGTGGCCAGGAAGATGAACGGGAAGCTGAAGGCACCCCAGGTGGTGTGGAAGCCAAAGATGGTGATCGGCAGCTGCACCAGGTAGTTGCTGCTGGCGATGATCAGGATGTGGAACAACGAGAGACGCACCAGCGCCGTCTGGTGCTGAGCAGGGGTCAGATTCATGTTGTGACCTTTTTGGTTAATGGGGTTAGGGAACCCATACCGCCACCATGGCGATAATTGAGGGGCGAGATTATACGCCCCGACGCGGATAGTTCAATCCTTATGCTATGAGGCGGCTGAGTGCTGACGGCCGAGCCAGAGCACCACCTCCCTGTCGTCCGGGTGCGTCGCCTCCAGCCAGCAGCCGCTGTGCTGCTCATACTCCAGCCGCAACCGGCTGCCTTCGAACTCCAGCAGCCAGCTGTGGCGATCCGCTCCCCACTCCCGCTCGAGCGGTATAAGCTCCCACCCCTCGACCAGCTCTTTGGCAAGAGCCGGGAAGCTGTCCCAGTCAAGGCCCGGGCAGGCCAGCAACACCACCCCGGCCTCCCGATCCGTCTGCATGACACGCCAGCTCATCTGTTGTTCCTCAACTGCTGCAAGAGAGCTCGCCACCGCAATACCACTGGGGAACCGGGGTCGCCAGATCCTCGTATTCCGGCTGCTCGTCATAGGGGCGCTGCAGGGCGGCAAACAGCCGCTCGAACGGCGCCATGTTCCCCGTCTCGGCGGCGTCTATCACCTGCTGGGCCAGGGCATTGCGCAGCACGTACTTGGGATTGACGGCATCCATCCGCGCCTTGCGCGCCGCATCCTGGCTCCCTTCACGGGCCAGCCGGGCCCGATAGGCTTCGAGCCACTCCTGCCAGGGGGCCGGGTCCGGCAGCAGCGCCAGCAAAGCGGCGGGCCACTCCCCCTGGGCGGTCAGCTCACCCAGGCGACGCAGGAAGAGGTGATAGTCCACCCGATGTGCCGCCAGCGACTGGAACAGCTGGCGGAACAGGGCAGGATCTTCATCCTCCCAGGTCTCCAGGCCAAGCCGGGCGCGCATCAGTTCGGAGTAGTGCAGCATCAGCTGATGCTCGTACTGGGCCAGGGCCACCGCCAGCGCATCCCCATCGACGTGGCCAGCCAGCGCCTGGGCCAGCTTCTGCAGGTTCCAGTAACCCACCGCCGGCTGCTGATCCAGGGCGTAGCGACCACCCGGATCCGAGTGGTTGCAGACAAAGTCCGGCACGTAGGCATCGATGAAACCGTAGGGGCCGTAATCCAGGGTCAGCCCGAGCAGGGACATGTTGTCTGTGTTCATCACCCCGTGACAGAAGCCCGCCGCCTGCCACTTGGCGATGAGGCGCGCGGTGCGGCGCACCACCTCGGCGAACAGCTCGGCACCGCTTTCCAGTTCGGGAAAGTGGTGACGCAGCAGATAATCGATGAGAGCCGGGATCTTCTCCCCCTGGCCGCTCCAGGCGAAGTACTCGAAGTGACCGAAGCGCAGGTGGCTGGGCGCTGTGCGCAGCACTGTCGCCCCGCTCTCGACCTGCTCCCGGTAGACGGGTTCGTCACTGCCCACCAGCACCAGGGCCCGGGTGGTCGGAATGCCGAGGGCATGGAGCGCCTCTGAGGCGAGGTATTCGCGGATGCTGGAGCGCAGCACGGCGCGGCCGTCGCCGAAGCGGGAAAACGGCGTCTTGCCCGCCCCCTTCAGGTGCAGATCCCAGCGCTGGCCATCCGGCGCCTGCTGCTCCCCCAGCAGCAGGGCGCGGCCATCCCCCAGGCGCGGGCTGTAACCGCCAAACTGATGCCCCGCATAGACCTGGGCCACCGGCTGCATGCCCGGCAACGGCTGCCCCAGTCCGCAGCAAGCGAGCCAGTCTGCCTCGCTCACCTCACCGAGCCCCAGCTCCCCAAGCAGTGCACGGTTCAGATGCAGCAACCTGGGGGCATGCAATGGCTGGGGGACCACGGGCTCGCAGGCCCAGGGCAGTTCGGTGGCGAAAGTGTTGATCAACTTCATGGTGATGGGGGTTGTCCCTGCGTATGCTCGTGTCACTCTTTATACCGCCGTCTGCCCGCACAGGCTAACAGGCGATCGCGCTATTTCATTTCACGGAGAAAACAATGCAAAAATGGATATATGCCCTGCCCCTGCTGGCACTGGCCTGGGGACATCAGGTCAAGGCCGCCGACATCGAAGCGGGCAAGGCCAAGGCTACTGTCTGCGCCGCCTGCCATGGAGTGGATGGCAAGGCGAGTGTCCCCGTCTATCCCCATCTGGCCGGACAGAACTCTGCCTATCTGCTGAAACAGATGAAAGCCTTCAAGGAGGGCAGCCGCACCGAGCCCCTGATGGTCCCCTTCATGGCGATGCTGACCGAGGCGGATATGGAGAACCTGGCGGCCTATTACGCCAGCCTGAAGTAGCCTGGCGGCACCCTATCCCCGATGCGGTCGATTACGCTGCGCTAATCGACCCTAGCGGCGGCAATACTCGATGATAAGGTCCATAAAGGCCTCACCGAAGCGCTCCAGCTTGCGGTGACCGGCGCCGTGGATGGCCAGCATCTCGTCCTCGGTCATCGGCATCGCCGCTGACCCCAGCTCCACCAGGGTCGACCCTGGCGGCGGCAATACTCGATGATAAGGTCCATAAAGGCCTCGCCGAAGCGCTCCAGCTTGCGGTGGCCGACACCGTTGATGGCCAGCATCTCGTCCTCGGTCATCGGCATCGCCGCTGACCCCAGCTCCACCAGGGTCGACCCTAGCGGCGGCAATACTCGATGATAAGGTCCATAAAGGCCTCGCCGAAGCGCTCCAGCTTGCGGTGGCCGACACCGTTGATGGCCAGCATCTCGTCCTCGGTCATGGGCATGAGCTGTGCCATCTCCACCAGGGTGGCGTCGTTGAACACCACGTAGGGCGGCACCTCTTCATCCTCGGCAATCTGCTTGCGCAGGGCCCGCAGCTCCTTGAACAGCCGCTTGTCGTAGTTGGCATTGTCGAGCAGGCCGCTGCGCTTCTCCTTGCGGCTGGAGATGGGCTGCAAGCGCGGCACCGCCAGGGCCAGCGTCGTCTCGCCGCGCAGCACGGGGCGGGCCGCCTCGGTCAGCTGCAGCACCAGGTTGCGGGTGATGTTCTGGGTCAGCAGCCCCTTGTGGATCAGCTGGCGGATCACGCTCATCCAGTATTCGTGGCTCTGATCCTTGCCGATGCCGTAGGTCGACAGCTTGTCGTGGCCATGATCCTTGATGCGCTGGTTGAGCGAGCCCCTGAGCACTTCCACCACATAACCCACCCCGAAGTTCTGCCCCACCCGCCAGACGCAGGAGAGCGCCTTCTGGGCATCTTCGGTGCCGTCATAGCTCTTGGGGGGATCCAGGCAGATGTCGCAGTTGCCGCACGGCTTGTCGTTGTACTCGCCAAAATAGTTGAGCAGCACCTGACGGCGGCAGGTCTGCGCCTCGGCGAAGGCCGCCATCACGTTGAGCTTGTACTGCTCCACCTGCAACTGCTGGGGATTCTCTATGTTGTCGAGCAGGCGTCGCACCCGGCCAATGTCGGCGGGATCGTACAGCAGCAGCGCCTCGGCGGGGGTACCGTCACGGCCGGCACGGCCGGTCTCCTGATAGTAGGATTCGATGTTCTTGGGGATGTCGTAGTGCACCACGAAGCGCACGTTGGGTTTGTCGATCCCCATGCCGAACGCCACCGTCGCCACCACTATCTCGACGTCGTCCTTGAGGAAGGCATCCTGGGTGCGTAACCGCTGATCCAGCGGCAGGCCCGCATGATAGGGCGCCGCCTTGCAGCCGTGGCGGGAGAGCCGCTCTGCGACTTCCTCCACCCGGTTGCGGCTGGAGCAGTAGACGATACCGCAGTTGCCCTTCTGGCTCTGCACATAGCGCAGCAACTGTTCCGCCCCCTTGAACTTCTCCACCAGGCTGTAGCGGATGTTGGGTCTGTCGAAGCTGGCGGTGTGAATGAAGGGATCGTGGAGCTCCAACCGATGCAGCATGTCGCTGCGGGTCGCCTCGTCTGCGGTGGCGGTGAGCGCCACCACGGGCACCTGGGGGAACCACTGCTTGAGCCGCCCCAGCGCCGCGTATTCGGGGCGAAAATCGTGGCCCCACTGGGAGACGCAGTGGGCCTCGTCGATGGCGAACAGCCCGAGGGGCAGCTCCGCCAGTCGATCCAGAAACTCGTGCTGGAGCAGCCGTTCGGGGGAGACATAGACCAGCTTGATCTCGCCGCGGCGCATGGCGGCAAAGTTCTGGATCATCTCCTCCCGGCTCAGGGCCGAGTTGATGTAGACGGCCGCCACACCGTTGGCGCGCAGGCTGTCCACCTGATCCTTCATCAGCGAGATAAGGGGGGAGACCACCACCCCGAGACCGGGCCGCAGCAGGGCCGGGATCTGGTAACAGAGCGACTTGCCGCCACCGGTGGGCTTGAGCACCAGGGCATCGCGCCCCGCCACTATCTGCTCGATGATCTCGAGCTGGCCCGGCCGAAATTGCTGGTAGCCGAAGACCGCCTGCAGCAGGGCAAGGGGGGTATCGGGCAAGGTGTCGGCAATGGCGGTCATGGGCTCTCCTTTGGGGTCGCCATTCTAAAGCAGCCGCCGCCCACAATAAACCTGCCATTGCGACTGTTAAGGAAGTGTTGCAGACTGGCTGGAGTTTTTACTCGGCTTTGATGACAGGGATCGGTATCAGAGAATGAAACAGATGTTGAAGAAGATGGCGCTCAGTGGCATTGCCAACCTGTTCGCCGAGAAGATGCCGTTCAACAAGCTCATCGGCATGCAGGTGACCCACTATGACTTCGAGAAGGTGGAGCTGCGCATCAAGATGGATGACAAGCTGATCGGCAACCCCTTTCACAACATACTGCACGGTGGCGTGACCGCCAGCCTGCTGGACGTGGCGGGCGGCATGATAGTCGCCGCCTCCTGCATCGATGAGCTGGAGGACTTCTCCCCCAGCTACCTCAAGGAGCGCTTCTCCCGCCTCGGCACCATAGACCTGAGGGTCGACTACCTGCGGCCCGGTCGCGGCAACGAGTTCATTGCCACCGCCCACATCATTCGGGCAGGCAGCAAGGTCGCCGTCGCCCGTATGGAACTGCACAACGAAGAGGGGACTCATATCGCCTTTGGTACCGGCACCTACCTGGTCGGCTAATGGCCTTTATTGCATAAAAAGTGCGCTTCTAAGCTGATTTTAATCATTAGAATAGTTACCCCCGCCACCGGTCAGGGTCCATACTGAAAGTCGGGATTGTGTGCAGAGGGAGGATTGCAGACGATGAGCGCGATGCTGGCTACCCAACCATCCAGAGCCTTGTTGACACAGCTCGAGTCCATGCGCGAAGAAGTGCAGACGCCCGAGTGCCGTCACTGGTTGGAACAGGAGCTGGAGGGGTATTCTCTCTGTTCACCCCTGCCTTGGTATCGCATCATTGCCTGTCGGCAACGCGGTCACTTCCTGAATCTGAAGACGGGGAAATATCTGACTTGCCATATCGGCAGCCAAACGCTAAGCCAACGCGACCTGGCCCAAGTTCAGTTCATCTATGCCCGTGAACCCGCCGCCCACTATTTACTGCGTCATGATTCCCATATCGAGCCCTGGCCAGAACAGCTGCTGGAAGCGTATCGAGAGCAGTTGATCCCCGGCCATCTCTGCCTGCAGGCCTGGCACGAGCCCGTGTCTTCTCTGCGGTCACAACTGATGGAGGGAATAGCACATTTCATCAGCGAGTACCCCAAGCATGCGGCTCTGCAAACTCAGCACGGCTTCAAGGCATTGCGGCATCAACACTGGCATATCTGAATCATGCGCCCAGAGCGCAAGGAGGGCACCATCGACAAGACCCACAACGAGATTGCCACAATCTAGAGTGCCGGAGTCAGGATCAGACTCCACCTGTGGGGCCACCGAGCGGTGGCCCTTTTAATGGGTGGCATTCAGTACCAGGCAATCGACCCCATGTACCTCTCCTGCCCGTCTGCCGAGGGCGACCAAGGCAAACGGCCAAATGCGAAAAGGCCGCTCGATGAGCGGCCTTTTCCAATGTGGTCGGTGTGAGAGGATTCGAACCTCCGACCCCTTCGTCCCGAACGAAGTGCGCTACCAAGCTGCGCTACACACCGATGTCTGCGGGGCGAGAATTTACCGAAAGCCCCGACATGACACAAGCCTTTTTTTTGCATCTGCCGTAAAAAAAGGGCTTTACGCTCAATAATCCAGCGTTTCAGGGCGATACGGAGCGCCGGGCTCGCCCAGGTGCTCAGTTACGCCTTTGGCAGCAGCTGAAACTCGGCGGGTCCCAGCAAACGCCGACTCCAATCGGCAACGACCCCGTGCTCCAGCCAGTGGGCCGCATGCTGGCGCCAGTTGGGAGAGAGCGCCGGATTGTCCAGCAGCAGTTGCAGATCCCCTTCGTGACGGGCCTGGTTGAACAGGATGTCGGCGGTGCGCTTCACCGTCAGCTCGGGATAGGGCCTGTCCATCAGCAGCAGTTCATCCACCGGGGCCACACGCCCCTCCTCCAGCACCCGCAGCAGCCAGCCGCAGCGGCCGCTGAGCTGCATCACCTGGGAGAGGTGCGGGTAGCCAAAGCGTTGATTGAGCTTGAAGCAGGGAGATCTTGGCTGACTGATCTGGACCAAGGCGGCACCGAGGCGGTAGACATCGCCGATGCAGGCCTGCGCCTCGGTCAATCCGAGGCCGGAGAGGTTTTCGCCAAAGGCCGCCGGCTGCCAGGAGGCTCGGGGGGCAGGCAGACCCAGCGCGGTTTGCCAGCTCTTCCACCAGGGGTAGTGATCCGCAGGATAGTAATGCAGCGCGCGATCCGGGCCGCCGTGATGGCGCTTGTCGCTCTGCTCATCGCCCTCCAGGCCCGAGAAGCCGCACCACAGGGGATGTCCTGCCTCATGCTTGTCGATGGCACTGACGAGTCCGGGGGCGAGTTCGGCATTCATCTCGGCGCTCTGGCCGATAAAGAGGGAGATCCGCATTCCATTCTCCTGACGGATGAGAGAATGCGGATCTTAGGGGCTGTTGAGCCGTCGACGCAAGCCGCGTGACGGCCTCAACAGCCCCGGGGTCAGGCGACGGCCTGCATCTGGGTGGTCATGGCAATCTCGGCGCGGCGGCGTTTCTCCGCCCTCGCCATCAGATACCAGCTGCCGAAGGTGAACAGCGACACCGACAGCAGGATCAGGCTGGCCACCGCGTTGATCTCGGGTTTCACCCCGAGCCGCACCGCCGAGAACACCTCCATCGGCAGGGTAGTGGAGCCCGGACCCGAGACGAAGCTCGCCAGCACCAGATCATCCAGCGACAGGGCGAACGACATCATGCCCCCCGCCGCCAGCGACGGGGCTATCATCGGGATGGTGATGAGGAAGAACACCTTCCACGGCTTGGCGCCAAGATCCATGGCCGCCTCCTCGATGGAGAGATCCAGCTCCCGCAACCGCGCCGACACCACGATTGCCACATAGGCGGTACAGAAGGTGGTATGCGCAATCCAGATGGTCAGCATGCCCCGCTCGGCGGGCCAGCCCACCAGCTGGGCCATGGCCACGAACAGCAGCAGCAACGACAGACCCGTGATCACCTCTGGCATCACCAGCGGCGCCGTCACCATGCCGCCGAACAGGGTGCGGCCACGGAAGTGCGGGATCCGGGTCAGCACGAAGGCCGCCACTGTCCCCAGCGCCACCGCGGCGATGGCGGTGTAGAAGGCGATCTCCAGGGAGCGGAACACGGAGCCGATCAACTGTTTGTTGTCGAGCAGCCCGAAGTACCACTTGAGGGACCAGCCCCCCCACACAGTCACCAGCTTGGAGGCGTTGAAGGAGTAGATGACCATGATGATCATGGGCAGGTAGATGAACAGCAGCCCCAGCCAGAGCATCAGCTTGGCAAAACCAAAGCGCCTCATACTTTCCCCTCCAGCTCTTTGGCCTGGTTGCGGTTGAACAGGATGATCGGAATGATCAGCACCGCCAGCATCACCACTGCCAGGGCGGACGCCACCGGCCAGTCACGGTTGTTGAAGAACTCCTGCCACAACACCTTGCCGATCATCAGGGTCTCGGGGCCGCCCAGCATCTCGGGGATGACGAACTCGCCCACCACGGGAATGAAGACCAGCATGCAACCGGCGATGATGCCGTTCTTGGAGAGCGGCACAGTGATCTGCCAGAACCGGGTCAGGTTGCGGGCGCCGAGATCAGAGGCCGCCTCCAGCAGGCTCTGATCGTGCTTGACCAGGTTGGCGTAGAGCGGCAGCACCATGAACGGCAGGTAGGAGTAAACGATGCCGATGTAGACCGCCAGGTTGGTGTTGAGGATCTGCAAGGGCTCGTCTATCACCCCTATCCCCAGCAAGACGCTGTTGAGCAGGCCGTTGTTGCTGAGGATGCCCATCCAGGCGTAGACCCGGATCAGGATGGCGGTCCAGGTCGGCATCATGATCAGCAGCAGCAGAACTGTCTGGGTCTCCTTGTTGGCCCGCGCGATGGAGTAGGCCATGGGATAGCCGATCAGCAGGCAGAGCAGGGTGCTGATGAAGGCCATCTTGAGGGAGCCCAGATAGGCCGCGATATAGAGCTCATCCTCCTGCAGCAGCAGGTAGTTGCCCATGTTGAGCAGTATGGTGAGCTGATTGTCGGCCCAGCTCATCACGTCGGTGTAGGGCGGGATCGCCACATCCGCTTCGGCGAAGCTGATCTTCACCACTATGACGAAGGGCAGCAGGAAGAACAGGAACAGCCAGAAGAAGGGGATGCCGATCACCAGCTGGCGTCCCCCCATCTGCTTGAGTCGTCTCAATGCCTTCATGATTGCAGCACCACGCCGCTGTCATCTTCCCAGTAGAGGAACACCTGGTCATCCCAGGTTGGCCGCTTGCCGTGGCGTTCGGCATTGGCGATGAAAGCCTGAACGATTTTGCCCGAGGGCAGCTGGATGTGATAAACCGAGTGGCCGCCCAGATAGGCGATGTCATAGACCTCACCCTTGGTCCAGTTGAAGTCCGGATGCTCGATCTCCTCCGGCTTGTGCAGGCTCATCAGCAATTTTTCCGGCCGCAGGGCGTAGGTCACCTTCTTGTTCTCGGCGCGGGAGCTGATGCCGTGACCCACGTAGATGGGCTGCTCCAGATCCGCGCAGGCGATGGTGGCGTGGTCCTGCTCATCTTCCACCAGCAGGCCGTCGAACAGGTTGACGTTGCCGATGAACTCGCACACCAGCCGGCTGGCCGGGGTTTCGTAGATGTCCATCGGGCTGCCGATCTGCTCGATGCAGCCGAGGTGCATGATGGCGATCCGCTCCGCCATGGTCATGGCCTCTTCCTGATCGTGGGTCACCATGACGCAGGTTACGCCGACTCGCTCGATGATCTCCACCAGCTCCAGCTGCATCTTGGAGCGCAGCTTCTTGTCCAGCGCCCCCATGGGCTCATCCAGCAGCAGCAGCTTGGGGCGCTTGGCCAGCGACCGGGCCAGGGCGACCCGCTGGCGCTGACCGCCTGAGAGCTGGTGCGGCTTGCGACGGGCATACTGGGTCATCTGCACCAGCTTGAGCATCTCCTCCACCCGGGCGTCGACCTCTGCCTTGGGCAGGCCATCCTGCTTGAGGCCGAAGGCGATGTTCTGCGCCACCGTCATGTGGGGAAACAGGGCGTAGGACTGGAACATCATGTTGATGGGACGTTCGTAGGGCGGCATGTCGGTAATGTCGACCCCATCCAGGAACAGCCGCCCCTCGGTGGGGCGCTCGAACCCGGCCAGCATCCGCAGCAAGGTGGACTTGCCGGAACCTGAACCACCCAGCAGGGCGAAGATCTCGCCCTTGTGGATGTTGAGAGACACGTTATCGACCGCCAGCGTTTCGTCGAACTGCTTGCTTACCCTGTCTATTTTGACCAGCACTTCTTTACGCTGCTGGCTGCCCTCGAGGGCTTTCTTGTAGGCACTGGAGGCTATCGCCATTACCAAACTCCCAAAGGTGATACCGGCCGGGGCCGATCCATCAATACAATCTGGCGCCCCGGGATGGGCGCCAAGGTTAGGTTCCGGACTTGATCTTGGTCCAACTCCGGGTGATCAGGCGCTGCACCGAGCGGGGATGTGCTTCCTGCACATACAGACGCTCCAGCACCGCCTGGGGGGGATAGACTGACTCGTCATCGCGCACGGCCTTGTCCATGAACTCTCCCGCCTTGAGGTTCGGGTTAGCGTAGCCCACGTAGTCGCTCACCTTGGCGATGACTTCAGGTTCGAGAATGTAGTTGATCAGGGCGTGAGCCTCTTTGACGTTGGTGGCATCGGAGGGGATCGCCATCATGTCGAACCACAGATTGCCCCCCTCCTTGGGGATGCTGTAGGCAATCTTGATCCCCTTGCCCGCCTCGTCGGCCCGGGCCGCCGCCTGCAGTATGTCACCGGAGAACCCCGCCGCCACACAGATGTCGCCATTGGCGAGATCCCCTATGTACTTGGAGGAGTGGAAGTAGGTCACATAGGGCCGCACCTTGAGCAGTTGCTCCTCGGCACGCTTGAGATCCGCAGGATCGTGGCTGTTGGGATTGAGGCCGAGGTAGTTCAGGGCAGCCGGGATCATCTCGTCCGCCGAGTCGAGGAAGGCCACCCCGCAGTGGGAGAGCTTCTTCATGTTTTCCGGCTCGAAGATGGTCGCCCAGGAGTCAATCTTGTCGACCCCCAGCACGGCCTTCACCTTCTCGACGTTGTAACCGATGCCGTTGGTGCCCCACAGATAGGGCACGGCGTACTGATGGCCCGGATCCACCTTGTCGAGCTGCTTGAGCAGCAGGGGATCCAGGTTGCTCAGGTTGGGCAGCAGGGCGGGATCCAGCTTCTGGAAGGCCCCCGCCTTGATCTGCTTGGCCAGGAAATTGTTGGAAGGCACGACCAGATCGTAACCGGTGCGTCCGGTCAGCAGCTTGCCCTCCAGCGTCTCGTTGGAGTCAAACACGTCGTAGACGGTCTTGATCCCGGTCTTCTGCTGAAAGTCACTGAGGGTGGTCTCGCCGATATAATCGGACCAGTTGTAAAAATGAACCACAGGGGCTGCCTGGGTCAGATTTGCAAACCCCAGGGTCAGGGCCAGCGTTGCCATCTTGGTCATGTGCACGTATCAGTCCTCGTTTGTGTGATTTTGCCAGTCGCGCATCCATACGCGCCGTCCAACCTGTCGGGTGGTCACCACCCTCCCGGCCGAACTGCGGACCGGGAGGGGTACTCGTCACTTACTTACCTGATTTGATCTTGGTCCAGCTGCGGGTCATCAGACGCTGCACCTTGGCCGGCAGATCCGGGAAGGTGTAGATCTTCTTGAGGGTGTCCGCCGTCGGGTAGATGCCCGGATCGTTGCGGATCGCCTCGTCCACCAGCGGAGTCGCCGCCTTGTTGCCGTTCGGGAACTGCACCACGTTGGTAATGTTCGCGATCACTTCCGGCTTCATCAGGTAGTTGATGAAGGTGTGGGCTGCCTCGACGTTCTTGGCATCCGCCGGGATGGCGATCATGTCGAAGAAGCTGCCGGCCCCCTCTTTCGGAATGGTGTAAGTCAGGCTGACACCGTTCTTGGCTTCGGCGGCACGTGCCTTGGACTGCTGCAGGTCACCTGAGTAACCCACTGCCACGCACAGGTTGCCGTTGGCCAGATCCGAAATGTACTTGGAGGAGTGGAAGTAGGCGGTATAGGGGCGGATGGAGAGGAACAGCTCCTCTGCCTTCTTCAACTCGTCCGGCTTCTGGCTATCCGGCTTGAAGCCCAGGTATTGCAGGGCGGCCGGCAGCATTTCGGTCGGCGAGTCGAGGAAGGAGACACCGCACTCCTTCAACTTGGCCATGTTCTCCGGCTTGAACACCAGATCCCAGGAGTTGACCGGCGCATCGGCACCCAGCACGGCCTTCACCTTCTCGGCGTTGTAGGCGTAGCCAATGGTGCCCCACAGGTAAGGGATGGAGTACTGGTTGCCCGGATCGCTCGGTTCGAGCGCCTTGAGCAGATCGACATCCATGTTCTGCCAGTTGGAGAGTTTGGACTTGTCCAGCTTCTGGAAGACGCCTGCCTTGATCTGCTTGGCCAGGAAGGGGTTGGACGGGACGACGATGTCATAACCCGAACTGCCCGCCAGCAACTTGGCTTCCAGCACCTCGTTGCTGTCAAACACGTCGTACACCACCTTGATGCCCGTCTCCTTCTGGAAGTTTTCCAGCGTATCCGGCGCTATGTAGTCGCTCCAGTTGTAGACGTGCAGCACCTTCTCGTCGGCCATCGCCCCGGTACTCATCATGACCAGCGCCACGGAAGCAGCCATCATTCCCTTTTTAAAAGACATAGTCCTTGTCTCCTAAGCAAATTGTATGCGTAAGCCAATCTGCCCGGTTTCAGCCTATTCCTGCAGCTTTGCAGCCGTCAGATCCAGACTGAGCCTGGCCAGTTTGACCAATTCATCCACCTGTTCCTCGGTGATCACCAAGGGGGGCGATATGATCATGGTATCGCCGACAGCCCTCATCACCAAGCCATTGTTAAAACAGAACTCCCGACAGGTCATCCCGGCGTGCAGTTCGGCCGGGAAACGACGTTTCGTCTGTTTGTCCTGGACTATTTCCAGCGCGGCAACCAGGCCTTTACCCCGGGTTTCTCCCACCAGCGGGTGATCGGCAAGCTCGCTCCAGCGGCGCTGCAAATAGGGGCCGATACTATCATGAACGCGCTTAACTATGCTCTCACTTTGCATAAGCTGGATGTTGGCGATGGCCACGGCGCAGGCCACCGGATGACCGGAATAGGTGAAGCCGTGGTTGAACTCGCCCCCCTCCTCCACCAGCACCCTGGCGACCCTGTCCCCCACCATCACGGCCCCCATCGGCAGGTAGCCCGAGGTGATGCCCTTGGCCAGACACATGAGGTCAGGCTTGATGCCGAACCCTTCGCTGGCAAACCAGTGACCGGTGCGGCCGAAACCGCAGATCACCTCGTCGGCGATGAGCAGGATGCCGTACTTGTCGCAGATACGCTGGATCTCTGGCCAGTAGCTATCGGGCGGAATGATGACGCCGCCGGCCCCCTGGATAGGCTCGCCGATGAAGGCGGCCACCTTGTCCACCCCCAGTTTCAGGATCTTCTCTTCCAGCTGGCGGGCACGGGCCAGGCCGAACTCGTGGGCGCTCATGCCCTCCCCCTCGCCGAAGTGATAGGGCTGATCGATGTGGACTATGCCGGGAATGGGCAGGCCACCCTGGGCGTGCATGCCCTTCATGCCCCCCAGACTGGCGCCCGCCACCGTGGAGCCGTGATAGGCATTGTGGCGGCTGATGATCACCTGCTTGTCAGGCTGCCCCTTGCTGGCCCAGTAGTGACGCACCATGCGCAGCACGGTGTCGTTGCACTCCGAGCCCGAGCCGGTGAAGAAGACGTGGTTGAGATGAGGGGGCGTGATCTCGGCCAGCAGGGTCGCCAGTTCGGCGGCGGGGGGATGGCTGGTCTGGAAGAAGAGGTTGTAGTAGGGCAACTGCTGCATCTGTCTGGTGGCAGCATCCACCAGCTCCTGGCGGCCATAACCCAGGTTGACGCACCACAGGCCCGCCATCCCGTCCAGGATACGGCGCCCGTCGGAGTCTTCCAGATAGACCCCCTCGGCCTTGGTGATGATGCGGCTGCCCTTCTTGTTCAGGGCCTGAAAGTCGGTAAAGGGATGCAGGTGGTGGCTGGCATCCAGTTGCTGCCACTCGCGGGTGGTCTGCTTCATTGCTTGCTCCTCGGTTCCTTCGATGTAAGCGATGTTTATTCGTCAATGTCGAGGGCGGCTGGCACTCTCCCGGTCACTGCTACTCACGGGCGGAATGCTGCGTTGCCTGCTCCTCGGTTCCTTCGATGTAAGCGATCGTCGTGCAGGCATCCATGGGCTGGCCCACGGGCACGGTGCGGCCGCGAGCGGGCGCCATCGGCCGCCCCTCACGAGCCAGTGCCATCTTGCTTTGAGAGTGACGGGAGAGGCCTGCGCCCCTCCCGGGACGGGTCAGACGTTCAGCAGCAGGAATTCCCGTTCCCAGCGGCTGATCACCCCGAAGTAGGTCTCGTACTCCTTGCGCTTGACCGCGACGAAGGCGCGGATGAAGCGCTCCCCCAGCATGTCCTTGATGGGTTCGCACTGCTCCAGATGGCTGAGCGACTCCTCCAGGGAACGGGGCAGGCTGTAGGGCAGGTCATAGGCACTCGCCTTCATCTCCTGCATGGGCTCCAGCTTCTCCAGCATGCCGAGGTAGCCGCAGGCCAGGGTCGCCGCCAGCGCCAGATAGGGGTTGGCGTCGGCACCGGCGAAGCGGTTCTCGACCCGGCGCGCGCTCGGCTCGGAGAAGGGCACCCGCAGGCCGCAGGTGCGGTTTTCCACGCCCCACTGCACGTTGCGCGGCGCGCTCTCGCCGAAGGTGAGGCGACGGTAGGAGTTGACATTCGGCGCCAGCAGGGCGGTGACCGCCGGGGTGTACTTCTGCAGGCCAGCGATGAAGTGCATGAACAGGGCGGAGTTGCCACCCTCGCTGGTGCCAAACAGGTTGCGCCCCTCGGCATCTTCCAGGCTCTGGTGGATGTGCATGGCGGAGCCCGGCTCGTCGCTCATGGGCTTGGCCATGAAGGTGGCATAGATGCCGTGACGGTGGGCCGCTTCCCGCATGGTGCGCTTGAACAGGAACACCTGGTCGGCGAGATCGATGGCGTCACCGTGCAGGAAGTTGATCTCCATCTGGGCGGCGCCGGACTCGTGGATCAGGGTGTCCACCTCCAGCTCCTGGGCCTCGCAGTAGTCGTACATGTCCTCGAAGATGGGATCGAATTCGTTGACCGCATCTATGCTGAACGACTGGCGCGCCGTCTCGGGGCGGCCGTTGCGGCCCACCGGCGGCACCAGCGGATAGTCGGGGTCTTCGTTGCGCTTGACCAGATAGAATTCGAGCTCGGGGGCCACCACCGGCTTCCAGCCCTGCTTCTCGTAAAATGACAGGACCCGGCGCAGCACGGAGCGCGGCGCTATGTCGATCAGCTTGCCATTGATGTCGAAACAGTCGTGAATCACCTGAGCCGTGGGCTCCAGTGCCCAGGGCACGAAACGAATGGTGTTGGGATCGGGATAGAGCTGCATGTCCCGCTCCAGCGGGTCGATCATGCTGTCGTCATCCGGGTACTCGCCGGTCACCGTCTGGGTGAAGATGACCTCGGGCAGCCGCATGCCCCCTTCGCGCAGAAACTTGTTGGCTGGAATGATCTTGCCTCGGGCATTGCCGGTGAAATCCGGGAACAGGCACTCCACTTCCGTGATGCGATTGCTCTCCATCCAGCCCTTGATACTGTCCATGTTAAACCCCGACTCTACGGTTGTCATTGGCAAGGGTGTCTAATATAAGGAACACCCTTGTTAAGAAAATGTAATCGACATCACCATAAAAGCCCGTGATAAAGGCCTTTGTCAAGCAGTGGTGTTTAAAAAACTATAAACAACGGCCGGTATAATGACCAATGCGGCACCAAATACTAAACACCCTGTGTCACGATCAGCCTACTGCAAGCTCGATGCCAAGGCTGGACAGAAGCTGCTCGATACTCAGTCAGCCCCTGTCGGAGCGGGCCCATTTCTTTGCAAGGGCGCACAATCCTTATCCAATTCTCTTTGCATACCTGCATTTTTTTGGTACAAGGCCCGCCCTGATTTGCACTCTCCTGCATGGATTTGGTGCAAATCGGACTACAGGGGCTTGGTCTGCGGGCCGACAGCCCCCATAAATGGGAAAAATTGGGAAACTGACTGGTAGCAAACCCTATGTGTGATTTCATGACTGAAGACCAACTGGCCTTTTACAAGGGTCAGATCGAGCGACAAATCCTCGAGCTCGAAGAGCGTCTCAACTCCCAAGCCAGCCAGGCCATCGCCACCGATACCAACGAGATGGCCGATGAAATTGATCGTGCCAGCATCGAGGAGGCCCGCCGTCTGGAGCTGAACCGCATCGAGCACGACAAGCTGCATCTGCGCAAGCTGAAAGGGGCGTTGAAACGCATCAATGAAGGAGACTTTGGCTACTGCGAATCCTGCGGTGACGAGATCTCCCTCAAGCGGCTGCAGGCTCGTCCTGAGTCCCGCTTCTGCGTCGAGTGCCAGAGCACCAAGGAATTCAACGACACCCACGTGTTCCGCCGCGTCGCCTGATGCGCCGGTGAACCGTCACCCCCTTGTCGCACCGGGCCGCAGGCAAGGCAGTGCGCAGGCACCGGCGTCCGTATAGACAGACGAGCATGCCGGGCTGCACATGAACCTTGTTTGCGGCTTCACAGCAAGAGCGTGACAACTTCTGTTAGACTCCGGGCAAGTCCCGGACTCTACAGGAGATCAGAGCGTGAAATGGCTCATCAAGCTGTGTTTGTGCCTGCCGCTGCTGGCACAGGCGCAGACTCTCACCGTCAAGGTCCCCAGCCGACCGATCAATGACCTCGACAGCGAATACCAGCTCAAGCTGCTGGAGCTGGCACTCGACCGTGCCGGGCAGCCCTACAAGCTGGAGCGGGTCGACCTCAATCTCAATCAGTTCACCCTGCAGCAGGAGCTGCGCAAGGGCAAAACCATCAATGTGTTCTGGATGGGTACCTCCAGCGCCCTCGAATCCGCCCTGATCCCCGTCCCCATTCCGCTGTTCCGCGGTCTGGAAGGGCTGCGGCTGTCGTTCATTCACGGCGATGCCCAGGAGAAGTTCAACCAGGTCAACACCCTGGCGGATCTCAAGCAGCTGAAGGCGGCCCAGGGGGTCGGCTGGGCCGACAACAAGATCCTGGAGCAGGCGGGCATAGCGACCTACGCGGGGCGCTACAGCAACCTGTTCCGTCTCATCAACGACGGCGACAAGCTCGACTTCTTCCCCCGTGGTCTGGTGGAGATCTTCGCGGAACGCCGTGAGCTGGCGGCCCAGTACCCCAATCTCGCCATAGAGCAGCACCTGCTGATCCGCTACCCCTTCGCCGAGTTCTTCTTCGTCAGCCCAGAGTCTCCCAAGCTGGCCAAGGCGATCCAGATCGGACTGGAGCGGGCCTATGCCGACGGCAGCTTCATGAAGTTCTTCCACGAGAATCCCAGGGTGCGCGAGGCCCTGGCCAGCGCGAACCTGGAGCAGCGAGTCACCATCTCCCTGCCCAACCCGGACATGACCCCCTTGCTCAGGAGCATTCCAGCCCAATATTGGGATTATCCCCCCAGGCAGTAATGCCGGGATTCCGGAACCCTATTTGCTGGGACTATCCCCCCAGACAAGGGCAATAACGCCGGGATTCCGGGGCCCTATTTGTTGGGACTATCCCCCACAGGCAGGGGCAGTAGTCCCTGACCGCAGGCTCGCAGGGAATAAGCGGGCCGGTTTCAACCGCAGCACCAGGGAGGTGCCATGAAACGACTCGACGACTGGTTCAGCGACTACGGCCAGAGCCACCAGCACCCGGTCAATGTGGCCATCCACAAGGTGGCGGTGCCCGGCATCTACCTCTGTACCCTGGCCCTGCTGTGGTGCCTGCCGGCAGGCCCGCTGCCGCCGTCCCTCAACTGGGCGGCGCTGGTTGCCATTCCGGTGCTGGCCTTCTACCTGCAGCTGTCGTTTGCCCTGTTCGTGGGAATGGCGATCCTGACCGCGCTGGGACTGGCCTTCTGCCACAGCTGGCAAGGCCCCTTGCTGTGGCCGGCCCTGTGCGGCTTCGCACTGCTCTGGGTAGCCCAGTTCGCCGGCCACCGGATAGAGGGGAAGCGCCCCTCCTTCCTCGCCGACCTGCAATTTCTGCTGGTAGGCCCCGCCTGGGTGCTGGCCAGTCTCTATCGTCGCTTGGGCATCCCCTACCGAGGGAAGCCAAAGGAGAAACCATGACACACCATTCCCCCCTCACCCGCGCCCTGCCTCTGCTGCTGGGCATGCTGTTTGCCGGTCCGGCGCTGGCCGACAAGGCCGACCCCGTCGGCGAGGTGAGCACCGCCTTCAAGCTGGTCGGCCCCAATCACAAGATCCTGGTGGAGGCGTTCGACGACCCGAAAATCGCCGGCGTCGCCTGCTACCTGGCACGCCCCAAGACAGGGGGCGTCAAGGGTGGGCTGGGGCTGGCGGAAGATCCCTCCCACGCCTCACTGTCGTGCCACCAGATAGGCCCCATCACCCTGCCCGCCAAGCTCAAAGCCGGGGAATAGGTGTTCGACGTCAGCACCTCGCTAGTGTTCAAGGAGCAGAAGGTGGTGCGTTTTTACGACGAGAAGCGCAATGCCCTTGTCTATCTGACTTACAGCACCAAGTTGGTGGATGGTTCGTACAAGAGTGCAGTGAGCGCCGTTCCCATCATGCCGTGGGGCTGAATCCCCACCATTTATCCCGTGATGACGGTCACTATTTGTTGTAATTTAACCACATCATTATCTGCGGAGAGCGCCCCATGAGAGTCGCCGTTTTCAGTACCAAGAGCTACGACAAGGAACACTTCAATCAGGCCAACAGCCAGTACGGCTTCGAGCTGGAGTTCTTCGACGTGCGGCTGGAGGCCAAGACAGCCCGCCTCGCCCATCACTTCCCCGTGGTCTGCCTGTTCGTCAACGATGACGCCGACCGGGAGGTGCTGACCGAGCTGGCCGCCAATGGCACCAGGGTCATCGCCCTGCGCTGCGCCGGTTACAACAACGTGGATCTGGTGGCCGCCAAGGAGCTGGGTCTGAAAGTGGTGCGGGTGCCCGCCTACTCCCCCGAGGCGGTCGCCGAGCACGCGGTGGGCCTGATGATGACCCTCAACCGCCGCATCCATAAGGCCTACCAGCGCACCCGCGACGCCAACTTCTCCCTGGAGGGGCTGGTCGGCTTCAACATGCACGGCCGCACCGCCGGCATCATAGGCACCGGCAAGATCGGCATCGCCACCCTGCGCATCCTCAAGGGCTTCGGCATGCGCCTGCTGGTGAGCGACCCCTACCCGAACCAGGCGGCCATCGATCTGGGGGCCGAGTACGTGGACATCGACACCCTGCTGCGCCAGTCCGACGTCATCAGCCTGCACTGCCCCCTGTTCAAGGAGAACTACCACCTGCTGAACAAGGAGGCCTTCGCCAAGATGAAGGACGGGGTGATGATCATCAACACCAGCCGGGGCGGCCTGCTCGACTCCAACGCCGCCATCGAGGCCCTCAAGACCTCCCGCATCGGCGCCCTGGGGCTGGACGTCTACGAGGAGGAGGAAGATCTCTTCTTCGAGGACAAGTCCAACGAGGTGATCACCGACGATGTCTTCCGCCGCCTCTCAGCCTGCCACAACGTGCTGTTCACCGGTCACCAGGCCTTCCTGACCCGGGAGGCGCTGCACGCCATCGCCGACACCACCCTCGGCAACATCCAGGCCATCGAGAGCCAGGGCCGCAGCGACAACGAGGTGGAGTGACCCCCCCCTGCAGCGAGGAAAACAGAGGGAGTCACCCCCTCTGTCTCCTGTACCGACAGGCGCCCCGATCGTCCTGTTGCCCCCCGCGAGCGCAATAACCATGGCGCCGGGTTGTGAGACTCGGCGCCTTCGGGTAGGCTACCAGCCCTTTTTTGTACAGGAGTCTGGCAAGCATGTTCATCGGATTTGCTCACTGTACCTCCGACTGTGCGTCGGGTTGTAAGACCCGGCACCTTCGGGTAGGCCAGTCCTCCTTTCTTACTCTGGAGTCTGGCACCCATGTTTATCGGATTTGATTACGGTACCTCCAACTGTGCCGTCGCCGTGATGGAACAGGGCAGCCCCAGGCTGCTGACCCTCTCCGGTTCCCACTACCTCCCCTCCACCCTGCACGCCCCGCACCGGGACGCCATCGCTGGTCTGCTGGCCGAACGGCTGGCCAGCACCCAGCAGGCGGAGTACCTCAAGCTGCGGGGCCCCGTGGTGACCCGGGCCCAGGCGGTGCGTCGCCAGATGCGCGAAGAGGGGCTCATCGACGAGCTCAGCTTCGGCGGCGCGGCGCTGGAGCGCTACCTGGAGGAGCCGGATGACGGTTACTACATCAAGTCGCCGAAATCCTTCCTCGGGGCCTACGGCCTCAAGGCGCCCCAGATAGCCCTGTTCGAGGACATCGTCTGCGCCATGATGCTGCACGTCCGCCACGAGGCGGAGCAGCAGACCGGCGCCCCCGTGCGCCAGGCGGTGATCGGTCGTCCGGTCAACTTCCAGGGGCTGGCCGGGGAGGAGAGCAACCGCCAGGCCATCGCCATCCTGGGTGAGGCGGCCCGCCTCGCCGGCTTCGAGCGGGTGGAGTTTCTCTACGAGCCGGTGGCCGCCGGCTTCGAGTTCGAGGCGCGCCTCACCGAGGATGCCGTGGTGCTGGTGGTGGACATAGGCGGCGGCACCACGGACTGCTCCATGCTGCGCATGGGCCCCAGCCACCGCGACCGGCTCGATCGCAGCGGCGATCTGCTCGGCCACAGCGGCCAGCGCATCGGCGGCAACGACTTCGACATCCGCCTGACGGTGGAGGGCATGATGCCGCTGCTCGGCATGCACGAGACCCTCAAGACCGGCAAGCCGCTGCCCCACCCGCTGTTCTGGGACGCGGCCGCCATCAACGACGTCAGCGCCCAGAGCCGCTTCTACAGCCTGGACACCGCCCGCCAGCTGCAGGATCTGCAGCTCGACAGCCAGCCCGGCAGCAAGCTCTCACGGCTCGCCAGCCTGCGGGCCCACAAGCTGAGCCACCAGCTGGTGTGGCGCGCCGAGCAGGGCAAGATCGCCCTCTCCGACCACGAGCTCAATCACCAGACCCTGAACGAGCTGGAGAAGGGGCTGGAGGCGGAACTCACCCGCCCTCAGCTGGCCAGTGCCTCGGCCCCCCTGCTGGAGAAGATCGGCGAGCTGATGGACGAGGCGATCGCCGCCGCCGGCGTGGCGCCGGACCGGATCTTCGTCACCGGTGGCAGCGCCCGCTCCCCCCTCATCAAGGCCTTCATTCGCCAGAAGCTGCCCGCAGTGCCTCTGGAGGGAGGGGATGACTTCGGTTCCGTGGCCTCGGGTCTCGCCCGTTACGCCGAGCGGCTGTTCGCCGGCTGATCCCCGACACGCCAAAGGCTGCCCACAGCATCCCCTCTGGAAGGAGGGGGTGACTTCGGTTCCGTCGTCTCGGGGCTCGCCCGTCATGCCGAGCGGCTGTTCGCCGGCTGATCCCCGACACGCCAAAGGCTGCCCACAGCATCCCCTCTGGAAGGAGGGGATGACTTCGGTTCCGTGGCCTCGGGTCTCGCCCGTCATGCCGAGCGGCTGTTTGCCGGCTGAGCCCCGACACGCCAAAGGCTGCCAACAGCATCCCCTCTGGAAGGAGGGGGTGACTTCGGCTCCGTCATCTCGGGCTCGCCCGCTATGCCGAGCGGTTGTTTGCCGATGCATAAGCCGGTTCACCGATAGACGTGCAAAAGGGGTCAGATGATGACCCCTTTTGCGTGCAATCCGACTCGCCTGGGGCGGGTGTTGCCATTTGCCGACACCCCCTCTTCCCCCGGGGCGACAGAAGCGGTCGGGCACCTCCCCCCTCGCCCTGCCGCCCAGGCCCGGGGACGGGTATGCTTGTCATACCCACCACCGGAGCCCCTTCAATGCCCAGATTTCTGCTACTGCTGCTCGCCCTGCTCCTGCTCAGTGCCTGCAGCAGTACTCCCCGCTTCGCCTCGCAAGATCTGCAGCACCACCACTGGGTGCTCGACAAGCTGGATGGCCAGGCCATCCCCAGCAGCCGCGTCAATCCCCCCGACATCGAGATAGGGGAGCACTTCACCGTCAACGGCATCGCCGGGTGCAACCGCTACTTCGGCCAGGGCCATCTCGAGGATGACAGGCTCTGGGTCACCAGCCTCGGCAGCACGGCCATGGCCTGCCCGCCCAGGCTCGATCAGATCGAACAGGCGGTGCTCGCCACCCTGATGGAGGGCGCGACCCTGAGCGGCACGCCACAGACCCTGATCCTGACCGGAAAACGGCACCGTTTGGAATACAGACTGCGAGACTGGGTGTACTAGGGCTCACAAAACCACTCGCCGACAGGAACAACTGGCCCAGCTGTGGCACAATATGAGGCACTGTTCGCAATGGAGGCTGCCTCAGCCATGTCGATGGATCGCCTGTTTGGCAAGATCAAACAACTGCCCACAATCCCGCAGCTGCTGCACGAGCTGATGCAGAGTTTCAACGATGAGAATGCCCGCATCGACGAGATCGCGGCCAAGATCGCCATGGACCAGGTGATCAGCGTCAAGGTGCTGCGGATGGCCAACTCCGCCGCCCTGCGCCGGGGCAACGAGGTGACCTCCATCGAGCAGGCGGTGATCCGCCTCGGCTTCAACCGCTTGCGCTCCGTGGTGGTCGCCTCCGGCATCATCAGCAGCTTCAAGGCCCCCCCGGGCTTTGACAAGCACCGCTTCTGGACCCAGACCTTCCAGGTCGCCACCATAGCCCGCACCCTGGCCCAACAGACCAGGGCGGTGGATCCGGAGAGCGCCTTCACCTGCGCCCTCATTCACAACATCGGCGAGCTGCTGATCCAGAGCACCCTGCCGGAGGAGGCCGGGCTCATCAACCTGGCCATCGAGAAGGGGAGCAGCCGGGTCGAGGCCCAGCGGGAGATGCTGGGGTACGACTATGCCCAGCTCGGCGCCGAGCTGGCGAAGCGCTGGAACCTGTCGGCCTCCTTCGTCGATGCCATCGCCCAGCAGCTGGATCCCCTCTCCCACGATCCCGTCAGCAAGGAGGCGGTGCTGATCCGGCTCTCCGTCTTCGTCTCCTTCGCCTGGCACGCCGGGGTACCGGCCCAGACCATCATAGCGCGCTTCCCCAAGCCGCTGGCCGACCAGCTCGGGCTGGATCCCGCCACCCTGGCGGATCAGCTGGAGCAACTCCACGAGCAGGGCAATGCCCTCGCCGACCTCCTGACCCAGTAGCCTCTGGCCACCCTCTGATGCAGTAGATACCATGACCCATCCCTTCCTGTTTCATCCCCAGGTGGCACCCTGGTTCAAAGAGAGTGCCGATACCCTGTTGCTCACCCTGTTCAGCGAGCTGGACGCCCCCATCCGCGAGGTGTGGCTGCGTCACGAGCCGGACAACGAGGAGTACCTGGTAGCCATGCGCCCGGTCTCGACCCGGGACAGGCTGCAGGTCTGGCAGGTCGAGCTGCCGCTGGCCAGGGGGCAGGAGATCCACCTCTACTGCTTCAAGTGCCTCACCGACCAGGAGCAGTGGTGGCTGCACGGGGCGGGCGTCAGCGCCGCCATGCCGCCGCGGGAGCAGCATTTCCGCTTCAACAGCCGCCACCAGCCGCCGGCCTGGGTACAGGATCAGGTGTTCTACCAGATCTTCCCCGACCGCTTCTGCAACGGCGATCCCTCGCTGAGCGTCAGGCATCACGAGTACGAGTACCGCGGCAAGGCGGTCATCAGCAAGGCCTGGGGGGAACCGGTCAGTCGCCACGAGGAGGGGCACGGCGCCTGCGAGTTCTACGGCGGGGATCTGGCGGGGATAGACGCCAAGCTGCACTACCTGCAATCCTTGGGCGTAACGGCACTCTACCTCAACCCCATCTTCGATTCGCCGAGCAACCACAAGTACGACACCCAGGACTACTTCAAGGTGGATGCCCACCTCGGCACCAATGCCCAGTTTGCCGAGCTGACCCGCAACCTGCACCAGCGCGGCATGAAGATCATCCTGGACGCCGTGGTCAACCACACCTCCACCGACCACCCCTGGTTCTGCCCGCCGCTGGGGGCCCAGAGCAATCCGGACTCCCCCTGGCGCAGCTTCTACACCTTCGATCAGGAGGGGGATTATGTCAGCTGGAAGGGCATTCGCAGCCTGCCCAAGCTGGACTTCTCCAGCGAGCAGGTGCAAGACGCCGTGTATCGGGCAGACAACGCCATTCTGCGCTACTGGATGCGGGCCCCCTACCAGATCGATGGCTGGCGCTTCGACGTCATCCACATGCTGGGGGAGCGGGGCTCGGCCATGGGCAACAGCGGCCATGTGCGCGCCATTCGCGGTGCGGTGAAGCAGGAGAACCCTGACGCCTACGTGCTGGGCGAGCACTTCTTCGAGGCGAGTCAGTGGCTGCAGGGGGATCAGGAGGACGGCGCCATGAACTACTACGGCTTCGCCCACCCCATACGCGCCTTCCTGGCGGGACAGGACATCGCCTATCACCCCATCCGGATCAGCGCCGAGGAGCTGGACAGGTGGCTCAAGCTGGCTCGGGCCCATATCCCCTTCAAGAACCAGCTGGCCCAGTTCAACCTGCTGGACAGCCACGACACCGCCCGCTTCCTGCACCTGCTGGGGGAGGACAAGCAGCGGATGCGGCTCGCCGCCACCCTGCTCATCACCTATATCGGCGTGCCCTCCATCTACTACGGCGACGAGGTGGGGCTCTCCGGCGGCAACGATCCGGACTGCCGTCGCTGCTTCCCCTGGGACACCACAGACTGGGATCATGTGCTGCACGATCACTACCGCCGCCTGATCCAGCTGCGCCGCCAGCGTCCGGCCCTGCGCCGGGGTGACATCCAGACCCTCTACGCCGGCCCTCACAGCTATGTGTTTGCCCGCACCCTGCAAAGCGATCAGGTAGTGGTGGCCTGCAACCGCCACCCCACGGAGCCCCGCACCATCAGCCTGCCCCTGTGGCAGACCGCCAGCCCCGCCAGCCGCTTCACCGACGCATTCAACGGCGACAAGTTCGAGGTGGTGCAGGGGGAGGTGCAGCTCACCATACCGGCCAACTCGGCCAGGGTACTGCTGTCGAGCTGACAACAAAAACCGGAGCCCAAGGCTCCGGTTTTTCTTCATGTTGCTTCGGCAAACCCCGGCAACCTCAGTAGTTGATGCTGACGTAGGGGACTTCGGTCACCTCCCAGGCCTGCTTGAGGTAGACGGTCAGCACGAAGAAGAAGTTGGCCAGCAGGTTGGCGAAGCGATAGAGGATGGGGTCGAAGCGCACGCCGCTCTCTTCGAGGCGCACCAGCAGGCGCACCACCTTCTTGCTGCCGCAGCGGCACAGGTGCAGGGTGGGAATGGGCTGGGGCCCCTGGGGCAGTACGAAACCGGTCACCCGACCGCGGCTCGCCTCGTTGTAGTGATCGTAACGCCCCTTCAGCCAGTCCAGATCCTCCTCGAAGATCCCGAGCCTGCCACGCACCGAGCCGTTGAGGTTGTAGATGAGTCGCTGCAGCGCCGCGAGATCCGCCAGCACGGGGCGGGTATCCTCATCCGGCACCAGATGGGAGAGCACGGCCCCCACCTGGCAGCAGAGCTCGTCGGTGGCGATCTCGTAGTCGCACTGGAACTGGGTCTCGAAGATGAAGGGGTAGCAGAGCTCGCGCTTGTCTCTTGGCTTCTTGGGGTTCATGGCATCGTCTGGCTGGAGAAAAAGGCAGTGTGCCAGCCCGGGCCCGGGCTGGCAAACGCCGCATCAGAGAGGTGACGAACCGGGATCAGGTGGTCGCCATCTGCTGGCCGAGCAGCCTCATGGCCTCCAGCATCCGCTGGTTGAAGCCCATGAAACCGGCCCCCTCGCTCTGGCCTCGCGCCGCCAGCACCGCAGGGGTCAAGGCCTGCTGCTGGGCAGGGGGCAACAGGGCATCGGCCTGCTGCTGCAGCTGGCTCAGCTTCGGCAGGTAGTCCGCCAGGGGCTTGAGCCCCTCCTGCAGCGAATGGGCCCCCTGATAGGTCTGGCTCAAGCGGGCCGACTGCTTGAGCTTGAGGGAATAGGCGGCCAGCTGGCTGTCGTCCAGTTGCAGGCCGTCCAGCCTGTCGGCCAGGGTCTTGCCCTCCCCGCTGCCAAAGAACTGGCCAGCCAGCTCGTCCAGCCCCTTGACCAGCTTGCCGATGGCCTCCATCTCGCCACTGTCGAGATCCCCCTCCAGGGAGAAGTCGAAGCTCTGGCTCGACTTGAGGCTGAACTGGCTGCCGCTCCCGTCGTTACGGGACTTGAACTGCCAGCTGTCGCTGAACCTCAGCATCACCTTGTCCCCGTCCCGGGTCTCGATCTCGAGGAAGGCCTGCTGCCGGCTGGCCATCTTGGCCGCCCCGAGATCCGTGGTCGAGACCTCGCCGAAGAACTCTTGTTCGAAGGACTCCAGCCCCTCCTGGATCAGCTTGTAGCTCTGATCCATGCCGGTCTTGATGTCCTCGTTGTCCGCCCAGTCCCCGAGCTGCTTTCTGGCGTCGCCGAAGCCCATCTCCACGCCCTTGCGGGCCTGCTCCATCATCTTGGCCAGATCCTCATCCGACTTGCCGTCGGCACGGGCCGCCCCCAGCCGTCCGGTGACAAACTGCAGCACGTTGTCCGCCACCGTCTCGTAATCGAACAGGGTCTCCGGGGTGATCGCCTCTGGCGGATCCAGCTTGAACTCCTGACTCTTGGGGGCCTGATAGTGCTGGCCGTTGATCTCCAGCGCGAATTGCAGCGCCTGCTGGATCAGCACCTGGGCCCACTTCGGGGGCTTGTTCAGGGAGACCTCATCCCCCTTGTCCGCCGTTTTCGACTCTGCCTGTTGAGGCGATTTGGGAGCAATGCCCACTCCCTTGGGTTGGGCTGCGCCCATGCCATCGATCTGCATCATCACTCTCCCGCCATACTGGTGGATCGGTTATCGGCCCGACTGACCACTTCTTGACCACAAAAAACTTGGACAATCCGCGACGGCCTTTTAAAATCCCCACCCTTTGGTTGGCTGCGGCCTTCCCCGGTTTCTGCCCGGCCCTGCCGGTGTGCATCTGAGGTATCTATGACCCAATCCCAGCGGACCCCCGCCGACTACCAGGCCCAGCTCGACGAGAAGCGCGATCGCCTCACCCAGCTGTTCGCCGACTTCAATCCGCCCGCGCTTGAGGTCCATGCCTCCCCCGCCGAGCACTACCGGATGCGCGCCGAGTTCCGCATCTGGCACGAGGGGGATGACCTCTTCCACTGCATGTATGCCCAGGCTACCAAGGAGATCATCCGGGTCGACAGTTTCCCCATCGCCAGCCTGCTCATCAACCGGCTGATGCCGGTGCTGCTGGCAGGGCTGCGCCCGCACCCTGTGCTGCGCCGCAAGCTGTTCCAGATAGACTATCTCTCCACCCAATCCGGCCAGCTCTGCGTCAGCCTGCTCTACCACCGCAAGCTGGAGGCGGAGTGGCAGCAGGCCGCAGCGGCACTGCAAGCCGATCTGCGGGCCCAGGGGTTCGATCTGCAACTGATTGGCCGCGCCCACAAGCAGAAGATCTGCCTGGGGGAGGAGTTCGTCATCGAGCGGCTCAAGGTGCAGGGGCGCGAGCTGGTCTACAAGCAGGTGGAGAACAGCTTCACCCAGCCCAACGCCGCCATCAACGAGCAGATGCTGGGCTGGGCGCTGGATGTGACCCGCGGCAGCGAGGGTGACCTGCTGGAGCTCTACTGCGGCAACGGCAACTTCTCCATCGCCCTGGCCCAGAACTTCCGCAAGGTGCTGGCCACCGAGATCGCCAAGCCGAGCGTGGATTCCGCCCAGTACAACATCGCCGCCAACGGCGTCGACAACCTGATCATCCTGCGCATGTCGGCGGAGGAGTTCACCATGGCGATGCGCGGCGAGCGGGAGTTCAACCGCCTCAAGGGGGTCGATCTCGGCGCCTACCAGTGCAACACCATCTTCGTCGACCCGCCCCGTGCCGGTCTGGACGACGCCACAGTCCGGCTGGTGCAGGAGTACGACAATATCCTCTACATCTCCTGCAACCCCGAGACCCTGCAGGCCAACATGGCGGTCCTCGGCGAGACCCACGAGCTGGCCCGCTTCGCCCTGTTCGACCAGTTCCCCTGGACCCACCATATGGAGGCCGGGGTCTATCTCAAGCGCAAAGTGAGCTGATGCCGCCGGGGAGACCGTTTCGCCCTGTCCGAGCCACTTCACCCTGGACCCACCATATGGAGGCCGGGGTCTATCTCAAGCGCAAAGCGAGCTGATGCCGCCGGGGAGACCGCTTCGCCCTGTCCGAGCCACTTCCCCCTGGACCCACCATATGGAAGCCGGGGTCTATCTGCGCCGCAAGGCAGGCTGATGCCGCAGGGGAGACACCGATACCCGCTCGACAGGCAGAATCACAACAGGGCCCGCGGGCCCTGTTTTGATTAGTTATCCCGGTGCAGAGCGCTGGCGCAGCCGTTATGCTGGCGACACACGCATTCGCGCCATCGCCGGGGGCCACGCCATCATGCCACGCGTTCTGTTTGTTGAAGATGATCCCGACATAGGCCAGCTCATCAGCAGCTGGCTAGGCCGCCACGACATCGAAGTGCTGCTGGAGACCCGGGGGGATCTGGCGCTCGCCAGGGTGGAGGCCGAACAGCCCGATCTGGTGCTGCTCGACATCATGCTGCCCGGGCAGGACGGCCTCTCCCTGTGCCGGGATCTGCGCCCGCGCTTTGCCGGCCCCATCGTCATGCTCACCTCGCTGGACAGCGACATGAACCAGATCCTCAGCCTGGAGCTGGGTGCCAACGACTACATCCTCAAGACCACGCCGCCCCCGGTGCTGCTGGCCCGGCTGCGGGTCCAGTTCCGCCAGCAGGGGCAGGCGTCGCAACCGGCCGCTCCCAGCGCGCCCCCCCAGCGCCTGCAATTCGGCCGCCTGCGGATCGACGGCCCGGGGCGGGACGTGCGTCTCGACGGCAACAGCGTCCCCCTCTCCACCGCCGATTTCGACCTCCTGTGGGAGCTGGCCTGCCACGCCGGCCAGATCCTGGGGCGGGAGGCGCTGTTTCGCAGCCTGCGGGGCCGCGACTACGACGGCCAGGACCGTAGCATGGACGTGGCCATCTCCCGCCTGCGCCGCCGGCTGGGGGATGACAGCAACAACCCGACCCGGATCAAGACGGTGCGCCAGAAGGGTTATCTGCTGGTGCCCCAGGCCTGGGAATAAGCAATTACCGAATGACCTTGATGCTCTCCGCTCCCTTCTCCCCTTGCGGGAGAAGGGTTGGGGATGAGGGGACAACAAAACAACGCCAAGACGCAATCCAGGTTAAGAGGAGAGCCTCCATGCGACGCCTGTTTATCCAGTTCTACCTGCTGCTGATCGGCTGCTTCGGCCTCGCCATCCTGCTCATCGGCCAGGTCTATCAGGTCAGTGCCGAGCGGGCGGGGGACCGCTATCTGGAGCACATGATGCAGGGCTCCCTGGGGCTGCTCACCGGCGAGCTGGCCCGGCTGCCCCCCGCGCGCTGGCCCGCCCGCATGGGGGAGCAGAGCCACCAGCTCAACCTGCCGCTGCAACTCGGCGCCCTCGCCAACCAGCCCCTGGCCAGGGAGGATCAGGCCTTCCTCGAGGCGGGCAACATCGTCATCGTCGAGGAGGATGACACCTTCCTGCAGCGCATCCCGGGCACCGATCAGGTGCTGATCGTCGGCCCTGTCCCCTATCTCTCCTACCTGCACGAGCTGCACTGGGTCGACGTGGGCCTGCTGCTGCTCATCGGCCTCTCCCTCGGCCTGCCCATCCTGCTCTGGCTGCGCCCCCACTGGCACGGCCTGCAACGGCTGGAGCAGACAGCCCGCCGGGTCGGTGACGGGGATCTCTCCTGCCGCACCGGCCTGCCCCCCGGCAGCAGCCTGGGCCGGGTCGGTCGCACCTTCGATCAGATGGCCGAGCAGTTGCAGACCATGCTGGCCAGCCGCAAGCAGCTGACCGACGCCATCGCCCACGAGCTGCGCACCCCGCTGGTGCGGCTGCGCTACCGGCTCGCCATGCTGGCCGAGCCTCCCACCACCGAGGAGCAGCAGGGGCTGGAGCGGGATCTCGGCGCCCTGGACGCCCTCATCGAGGAGATGCTCACCTACGCCAGGCTGGATCGCCCAGAGCTGCCGCTGCAATGCAGCGATCTGGAGCTGGGTCGCTGGGCCGGGGAGCGGCTCCCGGACTGGCAGGCGCTGCGCCCGGACAGGCGGCTCGCCCTCCAGCTGCCCGCCCATCCCCTGCCCTGGCGCGGCGACATCCGCCTGCTGGACAGGGCGCTGGAGAATCTCATCGGCAACGCCCTGCGCCACGCCACCAGCCGGGTGAGCCTCGCCATGAGTCGGCAGCAGGATCACTACCTGCTGGAGGTGGCCGACGACGGCCCCGGCATAGATCCGGCGCTGGCGCCCCAGATCTTCGAGCCCTTCGTGCGGCTGGATCAGAGCCGGGACAGGCGCACCGGCGGCACCGGCTTGGGTCTCGCCATAGTGCGCAGCATAGCGCGCCACCACGGTGGCGAGGTGCAGCTGCTGCCCGCCGAGACGGGAGCCCGCTTCTGCCTCAGGCTGCCCGTACATTTGGATACAAACCGTCACCAGTCCCTCACTGAAGTACAGGCCCTGCAGTCCTAGGATGACGTCATGGAGAGCCGCTCCATGTCATCAAACCGAACGAGGAACTGGAATATGAAAAAGCTGATCCCCCTGAGCCTGGCTGCTGTCTTCGCCCTGACCTCCGGCTTCACCATGGCTGCCACCCCGACCAAGGCTGCCGCGCCCCACGCGACCCAGACCAAGGTGGTGAAAAAGCATCACAAGGCGACCCATGCCGCACCGGCCGTGAAAGTGGCCCCCAAGACCAAGTAACAGGCGCACAAGCTCCCAATGAAAAGGGGCCCCATCATGGGGCCCCTTTTGTCGTGCTCAGGCGGATCAATCTTGCATGTAATCTGCCGGCAGCGCGATGCGTGCCACGCCGGAGGCCACCGCCGCCAGCGCCACGGCGCGGGCCACGCGGGGCAGCAGACGGGCATCCATCGGCTTGGGAATGACGTACTCCTTGCCGAAGGTGAGCGCACTCACCCCGGCGGCGGTCAGCACCTCGGCCGGGACCGGCTCCTTGACCAGGCCGCGAATGGCCTCCACCGCCGCGACCTTCATGGCATCGTTGATGCGGCTGGCGCGCGCGTCCAGGGCACCGCGGAAGATGAAGGGGAAGCAGATGACGTTGTTGATCTGGTTCGGGTAGTCGGAGCGACCCGTGCCCATGATGAGATCGCTGCGCACCGAGTGCGCCAGGGCAGGCTTGATCTCGGGATCCGGGTTGGAGCAGGCGAAGATCACCGGATTGGGTGCCATCAGGGCCACCGCCTCGGCAGGCAGCACGTCCGGGCCGGAGACGCCGACGAACACATCCGCCCCGTCGATCACCTCCATCAGGGTGCGCAGGGGGGTGTCGTTGGCGAAGCGCTGCTTGTACTGGTTGAGATCGGTGCGACCGCTGTGGATCACCCCCTGACGGTCCAGCATGAAGATATTCTGTGGCGCGGCGCCGCACTTGATCAGCAGGTCCATGCAGGCGGTGGCGGCAGCACCGGCGCCCATGCAGACGATGCGGCTCTGTTCGATGCGCTTGCCCTGCACTTCCAGCGCGTTGAGCAGGCCGGCGGCGGTGACGATGGCGGTGCCGTGCTGATCATCGTGGAACACCGGGATGTCGCAGCGCTCGATCAGCGCCTGCTCTATCTCGAAGCACTCGGGAGCCTTGATGTCTTCCAGGTTGATGCCACCGAAGGTGTCGGCGATGGCGGCGACCGTATCGATGAACTGCTGGCTGGTCTCGTGCTTCACCTCGATGTCGATGGCATCGATGCCGGCAAAGCGCTTGAACAGCAGGGCCTTGCCCTCCATCACCGGCTTGGAGGCCAGCGGCCCCAGATTGCCCAGCCCCAGGATGGCGGTGCCGTTGGAGATGACGGCCACCAGGTTGCCCTTGCCGGTGTAACGGTAGGCATCGGCCGGATTGGCGGCGATCTCGCGCACCGGCTCGGCGACACCCGGACTGTAGGCCAGGGCCAGATCCCGGGCGGTCTCTGCGGGTTTGGTGAGGGCGATGGCTATCTTGCCGGGAATGGGCTGGGCGTGGTAATCGAGCGCTTGTTGACGAAGATCGTGACGCAGATCGGACATGGGGGACCCCGATACGGAAGTGAGTGAGTGGTGCATTGGCTCGCCTGTGGCGAGGGCTCGGGATCATAAAGAAAACCACCGGGCTTTCACAGCAGAAAATATCGCCAAATCCCACTGATAGCCGACTCAGCAGCATCTCCCGCCACGCAAAGATACCCATTTAGTTATAGATCCGCTTTCAGTCCATCACGGGAATACCGGCCCTCGCCTCCGCCTGGCGGGCGATGGCCTCCGTCATCCCCTGGAAGATGAAGAGGTGGAAGGGCAACATGGCGAGCCAGTAGGCCAGCCCCCAGGCTCCCTGGGGGTGCCAGTGGGCGGTCACCCGCAGCCGGGTCAGGCCGGACTCCTGGGGCTGGATGTTGAACTCCAGCCGCCCGACGCCGGGGGCCTTCATGTTGAACAGCAGATCCAGCCTGCGCCCCTCGTCCACCCCGAGGATCTGCCAGGAGTCCAGCATGTCCCCCTTCACGAAGCGATCCGGATTGGTGCGGCCCCGGGTGAGCGCCGGGCCCCCGATCAGGTGATCCATCCATTCGCGCACCACCCACAGCTCGTTCATGTAGAAGTAGCGCTGCTCGCCCCCCAGCTGCTGCAGCACCTGCCACACCACCTCGGGGGAGGCGAGGCACTCGGCCTCCCCGCTGGCGGTGCGGTCGTAGAAGCCGTACTCGGGATGGCGCCAGCGCAGGCCGAGCGGCGTCTCCTCCCCCTGCTGCTCGGCGCCGAGTTTCTGCTCCAGCGCCAGGCTCTCCGTCAGCGCCTCGTCGAAGCTGAGCAGGTGCTGGGGCAGCAGGGCCCGCAAGGGGCCATCGTCGGCCGGGATGTCGTGCTTGAGGCCGCCCACCAGCGCCTTGGCGATGGGTTGGGGCACAGAGGTGGCAAACTGCAGCCACCAGGCGGAGAGCCGGGGGCTCAGGAAGGGGATGGGAATGATGGGGCAACGCTTGCCGATGTGGGCGGCAAACTTCTGCAACTGCTGCTGGTAGCTGAGCAGCTCGGGGCCCACCGCGTTGAAGATGCGACCATCCACCCCTTGCGCCTCCACCAGGCCGCCCAGATAGTGCAGCAGGTTGGAGAGGGCTATGGGGGGCGTGCGGGAGCGCACCCACTTGGGCGTCACCATCATGGGCAGGTTGAACACCAGATCCCGCATCACCTCGAAGGCGGCCGAGCCCGGCCCTATGATGATGCCGGCCCGCAGCTCCACCGTGGGCACGCCCGCGTCCCGAAACAGCTCGCCGCAGTGACGACGGGAGTTGAGATGGCGACTGTTGCAGGGGATCGGCTGTATGGCCCCGAGATAGATGATGCGGCGCACCCCGGCGGCGCGGGCGGCGGCGGCGAAGTTCTTCACCCCCTGCTGCTCCAGCCGGTGAAAACCGGCGCCTGCCCCCATGGCATGCACCAGATAGAAGACGGTATCCACCCCGGCCAGGGCCGGCAGCAGGGTGATGGGCTTGAGGCTGTCGGCGAGACGGAACTCCACTCCCTCCGGCAGGCGGCAGGGACGGCGCGCACCGGCGATCACCCTGTAACCCAGCCCCTGCAGATGAGGCACCAGGTAGGAACCTATGTAACCCGCCGCACCCATCACCAGACAGTTTCGCATTCCGACACTCCTCATCCCCCATGGACTCGCACCACCATAGGGCAAAGCGCCGCATTACAGAACGTCCACAAGCAAAAAAGGCGCCCGATGGGCGCCTTTTTCAGAATTCTTCAGAAGCAAGATTACTTCTTGGTGGTCATCGCACCGAAACGCTTGTTGAACTTGTCTACGCGGCCGCCGCTAGAAACTTCTTTCTGCTTGCCGGTATAGAACGGGTGGCACTCGGAGCACACGTCCAGGTTCAGATCTTTACCCAGGGTAGAGAAAGTGTTGATGACGTTACCGCAAGAGCACTTGGCGGTGATGGCTACGTAGTCAGGATGGATACCAGCTTTCATGGACAACCTCAATTGATAGGCCGTGTCGCCATCCGATCTCTTGTCGGACACCACACGATTGTTGAACACAGTTTCAAAGGCTGCGAATAATATAGGAAATGCCTGAGTTCAGGCAAGTGGCTTCGCAGAAAAAATAGGCAACCTTTTGGTGGATTCATCGCAAACGCTTGATCTGGTTCGTGTCGCTGTCCCGGTGCCCTTGCGCCGTCACTTCGACTATCTTTCTCCCCTGCCTTTACCTGCCCCCGGCTGCCGGGTCGAGATCCCGTTCGGCCCCCAGACCCTGGTCGGTCTGGTGGTGGATCACCCGACCGAGAGTCAGGTGCCCCGCGCCAAATTGAAGCCCTTGAAGCGGGTACTCGACACGGCCCCTGTGCTCGGGCCCGACATACTGGCGCTGATGGCCTGGAGCGCCAGCTACTACCAGCACCCGCTGGGGGAGGTGCTGCCTCACGCCCTGCCGGTGCTGGTGCGCAAGGGGGAGCCCGCCGCCTATCGGGAGCTGGAGTTCTGGTTTGCCACCGAGGCAGGCATGGCGCTCGATCTCAACGAGCTCAAGCGGGCGGCCAAGCAGCAACAGGCCCTCGCCCTGCTGCGCAAGGGGCCGCAGACGCCGTCAGCGCTCAAGCAGGAGGAGATCCAGAGTGCGGCCCTCACCGCGCTGGAGAAGAAAGGACTGCTGGAGAAGCGCAGCCTGGAGCCGAGCCACGACGGCGACTGGGCCACCCATTTTGACGCGGGGGAAGGGCTGCGCCTCAACGGCGAGCAGGCCCTGGCGGTGGCCGCCGTCACCAGCCAGAGCGACAGGTTCGGCGCCTTCCTGCTGGACGGTATCACGGGCTCCGGCAAGACCGAGGTTTACCTGAGCATCCTCGAGCCGTTGCTCAAGGCGGGCAAGCAGGCGTTGGTGATGGTGCCGGAGATCGGTCTCACCCCCCAGACCATCAACCGCTTCCGCCGTCGCTTCAAGGTGCCCGTGGTGGCGATGAACTCCGCCATGAACGACAGGGAGCGGCTCGATGCCTGGCTCGCCTGCCGCGACGGTGGCGCCGCCATCCTGATCGGCACCCGCTCCGCCGTGTTCACCCCGTTCAAGAACCTCGGCATCATCATCATCGACGAGGAGCACGACGGTTCCTTCAAGCAGCAGGACGGTTTTCGCTACCACGCCCGGGATCTCGCGGTGATGCGGGCCCATCGTGCCGGCATCCCCATACTGCTCGGCTCCGCCACCCCGTCGCTGGAGACGTTGCACAACGCCCGCAGCGGCAAGTATCACCACCTCAGCCTGACGCGGCGTGCCGGCAACGCCCAGACCGCCCGCCAGGTGATCCTGGATATCAAGAGCGTGCGGCTGCAGGCCGGGCTCTCCCCCCAGCTGGAGCAGCTGATGGCGGAGCATCTGTCGGCGGGCAACCAGGTGATGCTGTTTCTCAACCGGCGCGGCTATGCCCCTGCCCTCATCTGCCACCAGTGCGGCTGGAGCGCCGCCTGCGAGCGCTGCGATGCCTGGTACACCTGGCATCAGGCCGGGCGGCGCCTGCACTGCCACCACTGCGACAGCGTGCGCCCCCTGCCCCACCACTGCCCCGAGTGCGGCAGCCCCGAGCTGATCGGCTCGGGGGTCGGCACCGAGCAGCTGGAGCAGCTGCTCACCACTGTGTTCCCTCAATATCCTGTGGTGCGCATCGATCGGGACAACACCCGCCGCAAGGGGGAGCTGGAGACCCACCTCGGCGACATCAAGGCAGGCAAATACAAGATCCTGATCGGCACCCAGATGCTGGCCAAGGGCCACCACTTCCCGGATGTGACCCTGGTCGGCCTGCTGGATGTGGATGGCGCCCTGTTCAGTGCCGATTTTCGCGCCGCCGAGAAGCTGGCCCAGCTCTACACCCAGGTGGCGGGCCGGGCCGGTCGCGCCAGCAAACCAGGGCTGGTGGTGCTGCAGAGCCACCACCCCGAGCATGCCCTGCTGCAGGATCTGACCCAGAACGGTTACGGCCACTTCGCAGACACCGCGCTCAAGGAGCGCCGCCTGCTGGGGCTGCCGCCCTTCAGCTATCAGGGACTGTTCCGGGCCGAGGCCAACGGCCGGGACGAGGTGCTGCTGTTCCTCTCCCGTCTCGCCGATACCCTGCGCAGCGCCCGCTACCCCCAGGTGCAGGTGCTCGGGCCCATCAGCGGCTTCATGGAGCGCAAGGCGGGGAAGTTTCGCATGCAGTTGCTGGTGCAGGGGCCGAACCGGGCGCCGTTGGCCCAGCTGCTGGATTGGGCGGTGAAGGAGCTGGACGGCTGGCCGGAGACCAAGAAGGTGCGCTGGAGCCTGGACATAGACCCCACGGAGTTGAATTAAACCACCACCATCACGCGCCGCCAGTGGCGTTTCCCTTACCGTGTGTCTGACTACGCCGCTTAGCGGCGAAATACGGGCCTGGCGATAGTGCGCACCCGCCATGGCGTGTTTGCTCCCTTCTCCCCTCGTGGGAGAAGGGTTGGGGATGAGGGGGGGGAGCCAGAACGCGACGAGGGGGCCTGGGGCCCCCTCTTCGTTGTCACTGTCTGGCTGCGATGGCTTATTCGGCGACCTGGGAGACCCCGGTCAGGCGCACCTCGACCCGGCGATCCGGGGCCAGACAGGCGATCATCTGCGCCTTGGCGCCGTCCGGGCAGCTGCCCCCCGTCACCGGTGACGACTCGCCCTGCCCCTCGGCCCGCACCTTGTCGGCAAACAGCCCCTTGGCAATCAGGTAGTCGGCCACAGTGCGGGCACGCTGCTCCGAGAGGGCCTGGTTGTAGGCATCGGATCCCAGCCGGTCGGTATGACCGATCACCGTCGCCACCCCGTCTTTCGGGTTGGCCGCCAGGATCTGGGCAAAGAGGTTGTCGAGGGCCTGGCTCGCGGCCGGCTTCAGGGTCGCCTTGTTGAATTCGAACAAGACGTCCGAGTCCAGGCTGAACTGCTTCTCCACCAGCACGGGAGCCGGGGCGGGCGCAGGCTCGGGCGCGGGGGTCGGCGCCACCGGCTCGTCACCGACCTGACCGAAGCGATAGAGCATGCCCACCGACAGCAGGCCGTTGTCCATCTCAATGCCGGATTCATCCAGCGAAGTCTTGCCGAGGGGGGTGGTGTACTGGTATTCGAGGCGCGCGGCCCAATCCCTGTCGATGGCGTATTCGATGCCCAATGCCCCCACAAAGGCGGCGCCGTGATACTTGCCCCCACCCGATGCCGAGAGGTTGCTGGTGCCATCGTTGGCCCAGGCACTGATGGAGCTGTCGGTCCAGGCGTAGGCGCCCCCGAGGCGGCCGTAGATATCCAGGGCCTCGGTCGCCGGGAAGCCGATCTTCATGGTGGCCTGGATCATCTGGGCCTTGGCCTCCCCATCCAGTCCTGCTTCCACCCCGTTGCCGCTGAAGCGCTGATCGACCTGATACTTGCCGAGCCAGTCATAGCCGAGCTCGACGGCCACGTTGCGGTTGACCTGATAGCCGGCGAAGGCCCCCAGGCCGAGGTCGCTGTGATCCTGGCCGGGATCAAAGGCATCGAACAGCTCCTTGACCTGCTCGTCGTAATCCACCCCGTAAAAATTGGACCAGCCGGCCTTGCCGCCGACATACCAGGTGTTGTCCTGGGCGGCAGCCTGCACCGTCCCCGTTGCCATCAGAGCGCCGACGAAGACGGCGAGCATAGATCTGTTCATGGATGAGCCCCTGCAATGAATTGTTATGACGCGACTGCGCCTCTCTTCCCTGACGGGGCCCTGAACCCAAGCCCCGCACTCAGATTATCCCATCTGCAACCAGCCTCAAACGACCAGGGACTCAGGAGTGTGATATTGGCGACATTATCGGTAGATGCGCCCCCTGGCGCGCCCATAAAAAAACGAAGAGCCAGGCTCTTCGTTTGCATCTCGAGGCGGGATGGTCAAGCCGCCGTCACTGACTGCCCTGGCTCGCCAGGAACAGGCGGTAGGCGGGATCCTCACTCACCTCCTTCCAGCCGTAGCCAATCTCGTGCAGGTAGTCGTGGAAGGCGGCCACGTCCTCGTCTGGCAGCTCGAAGGCGCAGAGCACCCGGCCATAGTCGGCGCCGTGGTTGCGGTAGTGGAACAGGCTGATGTTCCAGCGGCAACCCAGGGTCTCGAGGAAGCGCATCAGGGCGCCCGGCTGCTCCGGGAACTTGAAGCTGTAGAGACGCTCACCGAGGGGCCGGGCCGGGCGGCCGCCAATCATGTAGCGCACGTGGTTCTTGGCCAGCTCGCTCTCGGTCATGTTGACCACGGGGTAGCCGTTTTCCTCCAGCTGCTGCTGGATCTGGCCCAGCTCCTCGTCACCCCCGGTGAGGCGCACCGAGACGAACAGGGAGGCCTGGGCCGCATCCGCGTAGCGGTAGTTGAACTCGGTCACCATGCGGGGCCCAAGCTGACGACAGAAGTCGAGGAAGGCCCCCTTGCGCTCGGGTATGGTCACCGCCAGCATGCCCTCGCGCTTCTCGCCGATCTCGCAGCGCTCGGAGACGTAGCGCAGGCTGTGGAAGTTGACGTTGGCGCCGGACAATATGGCCGCCATCCGGCCGCCCTTGACCTGTTCCCGCTCGCTGTAGGCCTTGAGGCCGGCCAGGGACAGGGCGCCCGACGGCTCGGCGATGGCACGGCAATCATCGAAGATGTCTTTCAGCGCCGCGCAGATCTGGTCGTTGGAGACGGTCACCACCTCGTCCAGATACTGGTTGCACAGGCGGAAGGTCTCCTCGCCGATGCGCTTGACCGCCACCCCGTCCGCAAACAGGGAGACCCGCTCCAGGTTGACCGGCTCACCGGCCTCCATGGCAGCCTTGAGGCAGGCGGAGCCCTCGGCCTCCACTCCGATCACCTTGACGTCCGGCAGCAGCTGCTTGATGTAGACAGCCACCCCGGCGGCCAGGCCGCCGCCGCCCACAGGCACGAAGACGTGGGTCAGGTGGGTGTCCTGCTCCAGCAGCTCCTTGCCTATGGTGCCCTGGCCCGCGATCACCTCGACGTCGTCGAACGGCGGTATCAGGGTATAGCCCTCGGTCTCGGCGAGGCGCCGACTCTCCGCATAGGCCTCGTCGAAGCTGTTGCCAAACAGCAGCACGTTGCCACCCAGGCGGCGCACCGCATCGATCTTGATGTCCGGCGTGGTCTTGGGCATCACTATGATGGCCTTGATGCCGAGCTTGGCCGCCGACAGCGCCACCCCCTGGGCATGGTTGCCGGCCGAGGCCGCCACCACGCCGTGGGATTTCTGCTCGGCGCTCAGGGTGGCGATCTTGTGATAGGCACCCCGCAGCTTGAAGGAGTGCACCGGCTGCAGGTCTTCCCGCTTGAGCGCCACCTGGTTGCCGAGTCGCTCGGAGAGTTTTTTCAGGGTCTGCAAGGGTGTCACCCGCGCCGCCTCATAGACGGGGGAGAGCAACACCTTGCGTAGATAATCAGCCGCAGAGACCATGTCTTACTCCTCCAGCTTGCTGAGGTCGCGCACCGCGCCTTTATCTGCGCTGGTTGCGAGCATGGCGTAGGCACGCAGGGCGTAGGAGACCTGACGCTGACGGTTGAGCGGCTTCCAGCCACGGGCCTCGACCGCGGCGCGGCGAGTGGCCAGCACGCTGTCCGCCACCTCCAGCACCATGCTGCGGGCCGGGATGTCGATGTTGATGATGTCCCCATCCTCCACCAGCCCTATGGTGCCGCCGGAGGCCGCCTCGGGGGAGACGTGACCGATGGAGAGGCCAGAGGTGCCGCCGGAGAAGCGACCGTCTGTGATGAGGGCGCAGGCCTTGCCGAGGCCCATGGACTTGAGATAGGTGGTGGGATAGAGCATCTCCTGCATGCCGGGGCCCCCTTTCGGGCCCTCGTAGCGGATCACCACCACCTCGCCTGCCTGCACGGTGCCGTCCAGGATGCCGGCGACCGCCGAGTCCTGGCTCTCGAACACCCGGGCCGGGCCGCGGAAGCAGAGGTTCTCGTCATCCACCCCGGCAGTCTTGACGATGGCACCATCGAGGGCCAGGTTGCCGGAGAGCACCGCCAGTCCCCCTTCCAGGCTGTAGGCGTTGTCCAGGGAGCGGATGCAGCCTTCGGCTCTGTCCAGATCCAGCTCTGGCCAGCGGCAATCCTGGCTGAATGCCTTGGTGGTGCGAATACCGGCCGGACCGGCGCGGTAGAAGTCGTGCACCGCCTTGTCATCGCAGCGGCTGACGTCGTACTGCTCCAGCAGCTCGTGCAAGCTGGTGCCGAGCACGTTGCGGGTATCCCCGTGCACCAGCCCGGCCTTCTCCAGCTGGCCCAGGATGGCGACCACGCCACCGGCGCGGTGCACGTCTTCCATATGGTACTTCTGGGTGGACGGGGCCACCTTGCAGAGCTGGGGCACCTTGCGGGACATGCGGTCGATGTCGGCCATGGTGAAGTCCACCCCGGCCTCCTGGGCCGCCGCCAGCAGGTGCAGCACCGTATTGGTGGAGCCGCCCATGGCGATGTCCAGGGCCATGGCGTTCTCGAACGCCGCCTTGGTGGCGATGTTGCGCGGCAGGGCGCTCTCGTCATCCTGCTGGTAGTAGCGATTGGCCAGAGCGACGATGCGCTGACCCGCCAGCTTGAACAGCTGCTCCCGATCGGCATGGGTCGCCAGCAGGGAGCCGTTGCCCGGCTGGGAGAGACCCAGCGCCTCGGTCAGGCAGTTCATGGAGTTGGCGGTGAACATGCCGGAGCAGGAGCCGCAGGTGGGGCAGGCGCTGCGCTCGATCTGATCGCTCTGGGCGTCGGACACCTTGGGGTCGGCACCCTGGATCATGGCATCCACCAGATCCAGCTTGATGATCTGATCGGAGAGCTTGGTCTTGCCCGCCTCCATGGGGCCGCCGGAGACGAAGATCACCGGTATGTTGATGCGCAGGGCGGCCATCAGCATCCCCGGGGTGATCTTGTCGCAGTTGGAGATGCAGACCATGGCGTCGGCGCAGTGGGCGTTGACCATGTACTCCACCGAGTCGGCGATCAGCTCCCGGGACGGCAGGGAGTAGAGCATGCCGCCATGGCCCATGGCGATACCGTCATCCACGGCGATGGTGTTGAACTCCTTGGCGACGCCGCCGGCGGCCTCGATCTCCCGGGCCACCAGCTGGCCCAGATCCTTGAGGTGGACGTGACCGGGCACGAACTGGGTGAAGGAGTTGACCACGGCGATGATGGGCTTGCCGAAATCCTGATCTGTCATGCCGGTGGCACGCCAGAGGGCGCGGGCCCCGGCCATGTTACGTCCGTGGGTGGTGGTGGCGGATCTCAACTTCGGCATTGTCTCTACTCCCTGAATGCCCCTGGGGCGCATTGTCTTTCAACATGAATGTGTGATTCGCGGATCGGGAATCGATCCTGGTGAAGGCGCCACAGGGAGCCTTCACCGGAAGCGACTCGGGGAGGCGTGACGCCTCCCCTCTCTCATCAGTCGTTGACCGGCGTCAGCCAGCCCCACTTGTCCTCGGTCTTGCCGTTGAACAGGCCGAAGAAGGCGTTTTGCAGCTGCTCGGTCACGGGGCCACGGCTGCCAGAGCCCACCTTCATCCGATCGACGGAGCGCACCGGGGTCACCTCGGCCGCCGTGCCGGTCATGAAGATCTCGTCCGCCACGTAGAGCGCTTCGCGGGGCAATGCCTGCTCGCGCACCTCATACCCCAAGTCACGAGCGAGCGTCATGATGGTGTCGCGGGTGATGCCGGGCAGGATGGCGGCGGTGGCGGGCGGGGTGAACAGCACGCCGTTCTTCACCAGGAAGAGGTTCTCCCCCGCCCCCTCGCTCAGGTAGCCGTTCACGTCCAGCGCCAGCCCCTCGGCGAAGCCGTTGCGCTTGGCCTCGCGACTGATCAGCTGGGACGACAGGTAGTTGCCCCCGGCCTTGGCGCCGGTGGGTATGGTGTTCGGCGCGAGCCGGCTCCAAGAGGTGACGCAGACATCCACCCCGTTCTTCAACCCCTCCTCCCCCAGATAGGCGCCCCAGGGCAGGGCCGCGACCATGAGGTCTGCCTTGGCATCCAGCGGCGGGTGCAGCCCCAGCCCCACGTTGCCGACAAAGGCCAGCGGGCGCAGATAGCCGCTCTTCAGGCCGTTCTCGCGCACCACGGTGCGGCAGGCATCATTCACCTCGGCCTCGCTGTAGGGCACATCCATCCAGTAGATTTTGGCGGAGTCGAACAGGCGGCGGGTGTGCTCCTGCAGGCGGAAGATGCAGGTCCCCCTGGGGGTGTCATAGGCGCGCACTCCCTCGAACACCGAGGAGCCGTAGTGCAGGGCGTGGCTCATGACGTGCACCTGGGCATCCTGCCAGGGCACCAGTTTGCCGTTGAACCAGATGTATTGGGGGTGAGTGGCGGATTGGGAAGGCTGTGACATTGGCTTGGCTCCTTAAGCGCTGATCCGGGGTTGCTGTTCCAGTGCATCGACCCGGGAGACGTCCACCAGCTTGACCAGCTGGATCCACAACTGCTGGATGGGACGCTCCGACTCGACAGTAACCGTGATCCGCAGCTGTTGGCAATCCTGCTCCATGTTCAGAGCGCAGAGAGCGAAGCCACGGTGACGCACCACCCGCAGCACCCGCTCCATCACTTCGGGTCTGGGCTGGGCGTGGATATGCAGGGTGTGTTGGTGAAAGCTGTGCTGCTTCATGGGCGTTGCTCCATCATCTTGTGGTTGGCGACTCCCGGCGGAACCAGGGGCCAGACGTTTTCTTCCTCTGAAATGGCCACATGCAGCAGGTAGGCGCTCTCGCTTGCCAGCAGGCGGTCGAGTGCACCGGCTATCTGCTCCTTGCATGTGATGGTTTCGCCCGGGATGCCAAACGCGGCGGCCAGGGCGATGAAATCCGGGTTGTCGGAGAGTATGGTCTCGCTGTAGCGGCCGTCGAAGAACAGCTCCTGCCACTGGCGCACCATGCCGAGGCGTTGATTGTCGATCAGCACCATCTTCACCTTGAGCTGGGCCCGGCGTATGGTGCCGAGCTCCTGCACGTTCATCATGAAGGAGCCGTCACCGCTCACCAGCACAACCTCGTCATCCGGGCGCGACATCTTGGCGCCGATGGCGGCGGGCAGGCCAAAGCCCATGGTGCCGAGGCCGGCGCTGGAGAGGTGATTGCGCGGACTGGTGAAGCGCATGTGCTGGGCCACCCACATCTGGTGCTGACCCACGTCGCAGGCCACCACGCTGGTCTCGGGCAGCCGTGCCGAGAGCTGCTTGAGCAGGGCCGGAGCATAGATGGGCTGGCCGGGGTGGTCGTAGCGGAAGGCATATTCGCGAGCCATGGCGGCGCAGTGCTCACGCCAGGGATCGATCGCCAGCGCCATGGCCAGGGCGGGCAACACCCGCTTGAGATCCGTGGTGATGCCCACGTCGGCGGCGCGGCGCTTGCCGAACTCGGCGGCGTCCACGTCCAGGTGGATCACCCTGGCCTCGGGAGCGAACTCCTCCAGCTTGCCGGTCACCCGATCATCGAAACGGGCACCCACCACCACCAGCAGATCGCACTGCTGCACCGCATAGTTGGCGGCCTTGGTGCCGTGCATGCCGAGCATGCCGAGGTAGACGGGGCTGTCGGGGTCGAGCGCACCTATCCCCTTGAGGGTGGTGACCGCCGGCATACCGGTGGCGGCGGCAAAGTCCCGCAGCTGCTGCTCCGCATTGGCCATGCCCACACCACCGCCGACGTAGAGCACCGGGCGCTCGGCGGCGGCCAGCAGGGTGCGGGCCAGGGTCAGCTCGGCCGGATTGAGGGGCTCGGGCTCCTCCACCGCAAACAGCGGGCTCTGGGTCGGCACGGCGGCCAGCTGCACATCCTTGGGAAAGTCGATAAGCACAGGACCCGGACGCCCTTCGGTGGCGATGGCGAAGGCTTCCGCCAGCACCCGACCCAGATCGGCGGGATCCGTCACCATAAAGGAGTGCTTGGTGCAGGAGAGGGACATGCCGAGCACGTCGACCTCCTGAAACGCATCCGTGCCCACGGCGGCGCAAGGCACCTGACCGCTGATGGCGACCAGGGGCACGGAATCGAGCAGCGCCTCCGCCAGGCCGGTCACCAGGTTGGTGGCCCCAGGGCCCGAGGTGGCGATGCAGACCCCCACCTGACCGGAGGCGCGGGCATAACCCACGGCGGCCATGGCGGCACCCTGCTCGTGGCGGCAGAGCTGATGGGCCAGGCCACCGTCATACAGGGCGTCGTAGACCGGCATGATGGCCCCGCCCGGGTAACCAAACACCTGGGTCACACCCTGTTTCTTGAGAGCCTGTACCAAAAACTGCGCGCCGTTCATGTGGAAAATCCTGTCCTTTGGTCGAAAAAAAACCCCCGGGCCGTGAGGCTCGGGGGTCGCTTGTTTCGTTCTGTCCGGTGGTGGGTCTATCCCTTGTTCCGTGCAGCTAAACGAGCCCCGAGCGGTGAGATAATAATCACCACTAGGACCACAATAATGCTGACGAAACGGGAGGCCATGTTCATAGTTACAACCGGAAATCCTGTGAAATGGGGGCGGTTTGCACCGCGAATGGCTATTAGAACTAGCACGGTGATTTTTATTGGGCAAGCATTTTTTACCTGACAAGACTCTGATTTTTACTGTTCGGCAAGCTGCTCTCTGGAACAAAAAACTAATAAAAAACGGTTAACCAGCACATACATCAAACCAAGGACGGGATTTATGTCATTAGCTGTGGTTTATAGCCGTGCCAGCCTGGGGATCGCGGCGCCGCAAGTCACGGTGGAAGTCCATTTATCCAACGGGCTGCCCGCCTTCAACATGGTGGGCCTGCCGGAAACCTCGGTGAAGGAGTCGCGGGATCGGGTGCGCAGCGCCCTGCTCAACGGCAACTTCGAGTTCCCCTCCAAGCACATCACGGTCAACCTGGCCCCCGCCGATCTGCCCAAGGAGGGAGGCCGTTTCGATCTGGCCATCGCCATCGGCATTCTCGCCGCTTCCAAGCAAATACCGGCAACATACCTGCTCGATCACGAATTTTTGGGGGAGCTGGCCCTGACCGGCGAGATCCGTCCCGTGCTCGGGGTGCTGCCCGCCGTGCTCGCCTGCCGCGACGCGGGGCGCACCCTGCTGGTGCCGCGGGAGAACGGCCCGGAAGCCTCCCTCATCCAGGATGCCGAGGTGCGCACCGCCCACCAGCTGCTGTCCGTCACCGCCTGGCTGGCGGGCCAGTACGAACTGCCCCTGCCGGAACCCCAGACCACGGACGCCCTGCCCGACGTGCCGGATCTGCAGGACGTGATCGGCCAGTCCCAGGCCAAGCGGGCGCTGGAAATCGCCGCCGCCGGCAGCCACAACCTGCTGTTCATCGGCCCGCCCGGCACCGGCAAGAGCATGCTGGCGAGCCGATTGCCCGGCATACTGCCGCCGCTGAGCGAGCAGGAGGCGCAGCAGACCGCCGCCATCCACTCCATCGGCGGCCTCACCCCCCGCGCCGGCCACTGGCATCACAGGCCCTATCGCACGCCGCACCACAGCGCCTCGGCAGTGGCCCTGGTGGGGGGCGGCAGCCACCCGAGGCCAGGGGAAATCTCCCTGGCCCACAACGGGGTGCTGTTTCTCGACGAGTTGCCTGAGTTCGAACGCAAGGTGCTGGACTCCCTGCGAGAGCCGCTGGAGACGGGCCACATCACCATCAGCCGCGCCGCCCGCCAGGTGGACTTCCCCGCCCGCTTCCAGCTGGTGGGCGCCATGAACCCCAGCCCCTGCGGCCACTACGGGGACGGCCAGACCCGCTCCAGCCCGGATCAGATACTGCGCTACCTCGGCAAGCTCTCGGGCCCCTTCCTCGATCGGTTCGATCTGACGGTGGAGGTGCCGCTGCTGCCCAAGGGGAGCCTGACCGGCAAGGCGGAGCGGGGGGAGTCTAGCCGGCAGATCCGCGATCGGGTACTGGCGGCGCGGGAGCGCATGCAAAGCCGCAACGGTAAACTCAACAACCTGCTTGATAGTCGTGAGATAGAGGATATTTGCCGATTATCGCCGCAAGATGCCGAATTTCTGGAGAACGCCATCCAGAAGCTGGGGCTCAGCATCCGCGCCTGGCACCGCATACTGCGGGTGTCGCGCACCATAGCGGATCTGGCGGGGAGCCCCGCCATCGAGAAGGAGCATCTCATCGAGGCGCTCGGTTACAGGGCCATGGACAGGCTGCTGTCACGGCTGCGCAGCGGCCAGTGATCGCGACATGATGGCGAGGCGATCCCGGCGTCAATGCGGTGCATTCATGGTCTAGCGCCGGATCGGCTGATATTATGGCCACAGATCTGACCACCTGGTTGCCACCCACAGACACGAAAACGGATCCGATTCATGCACAACAAGCTGATAGAGCGGCTGCGCGGCTGCCTCTCGACCCTGCTCTATTTCCTCAACACCCTCTTCTGGTTTGTCCCCATACTGCTGCTCGGCCTCGTCAAGCTGCTGCTGCCGCTCAAGGGCTGGCGCACCCTCTGCAACGCCCTGCTGGACGGCTGTGCCAGCTGCTGGATAGGTTTCAACAACCTGATCCAGAAAACCATCATCAGAACCCCTTTCGAGGTGGTCGGAGTGGACAAAGGGCGCCGGAATGAGTGGTATATGGTGGTTGCCAACCATCAATCCTGGGTCGACATACTGGTACTGCAGCGGATTTTTAATCAAAAAATTCCCTTCCTGAAGTTTTTCCTCAAGAAAGAACTGATTTGGGTACCTTTTCTCGGTCTGGCCTGGTGGGCGCTGGACTTCCCCTTCATGCGGCGATATTCACGCAGCTTGCTGGAAAAGAAGCCGCATCTGAAGGGAAAAGACATAGAAACGACGCGCAAGGCCTGTGCCAAGTTCCGCCACATTCCGGTGAGTGTGATGAACTTCGTGGAGGGCACCCGCTTCACCGCCCACAAGCACGACAAACAGGGCGCGCCCTATCGCCACCTGCTGCACCCGAGGGCTGGCGGCATCGCCTTCACCCTGGCGGCCATGGGGGATCAACTGCACAAGCTGGTGGATGTGACCATCGCCTATCCGGGCGGCATCCCCAGCTACTGGGACTTCATGTGCGGTCGGGTCAAGGAGATCAAGGTTCGGGTCCGCTTTCTGCCGATCGAACGCAATCTGGTGGGGGATTACTTCAATGACCCCGAGTTCCAACAAGAGTTTCAACAGTGGCTGAACGGGATCTGGCGCGAGAAAGACCAGACCCTGGGTCAGCTGCTGGCGGACGAGACGCAGTAAACGACGCCCATGCTAAGCCTGCTCCCCGGCCCCCTGGTGCTGCTCATCAGCGCCGGCCTGACCATATTGTTCACCGCCCTGTGCGCCAGCCTGATCCTGCTGGTCTCCCTAGGGAAATTGCTGTTGCCCATCCCAGCTTTCGGCCGTGCCTGCAGCCGGCTCAACAATGGCTTCATGAGGCTGTGGCTGGGTTGCAACGCCCTGGTGATCCGCCTCACCACCCGCATCGACTGGCAGCTCGAGGATGAGACCCGGCTGCGCAAGGATGGCTGGTACCTCATCATCAGCAACCACATGAGCTGGACCGACATAGTGGTGCTGGGCCATCTGTTCCGGGACAGGCTGCCGGTGCCCAAGTTCTTCATGAAGCACGAGCTCATCTACATACCGCTGCTGGGGCTCGCCTGCTGGGGGCTCGACATGCCCTTTATGCGCCGCTACTCACGGGAATTTCTGCTGCGCAACCCGCACCTGAGGGGCAAGGACATAGAGACCACCCGCCACGCCTGCGAGAAGTTTCGCCACATCCCCACCACAGTCATCAACTTCGTGGAGGGGACCCGCTTCACCGAGGCGAAGCGAGAGGCGACCCGTTCCCGCTACCGCCACCTGATGCCCCCCAAGGCGGCGGGGCTCGCCTTCACGCTGGCGGCCATGGGGGAGCAGTTCGACAGCCTGATCAACGTCACCATCCGCTATCCGGACAACAGCGAAACGCCGTTCAAGGACTTCCTGATGGGGCGGATGAAGCGCATTCAGGTGCGCATCGAGGAGTTGCCGGTGGATGAGGCGCTGGTGGGGGACTACTTCAACGACAAGCAGTTCAAGCGCGGTTTTCAGGCCTGGCTGAACCAGCGCTGGCAGGAGAAGGACGAGGTTCTGGAAGAGTGGCAGCGCGCTCAGGAGCCCGCTGCGGTGGCCGCCAGGGAGAGGGCCGACGCCAGCTCGGGCAACTGATCCTCGCTGAACACCTGAATGCCGTGACGGCGCAGCAGGGCCGTGGTCTTGCCCTCTCCCACCATGGAGACGCCTTCAAAGCGGCCGTTGTAGATGCGACCACTACCGCAGGAGGGGCTCCCCTCCTTGAGCAGGGCAAAGCGAATGCCCTGTGCCAGGCAGAGCCCGAGCGCCAGCTCGGCGCCGCGATCGAACTCGGCCGTTACATCCAGCCCGCTTATCGTCACCACCCGCTCGCCCTGCCGCTCGGCAGGCGGGCGCGGCGTCGGCAAGCCGCCCGCCACCTCGGGGCAGAACGCCAGCGCCCTCCCCTCGGCCCCCAGCGCCTTCAGCCAGTCGCTGACGATCCCCTTGCTCTGACCGTCGTAGCGTACCGGCTGGCCCAGCAGGCAGGCACTCACCAGCACCTTGTGCATTCCCGTCTCTCCCATGCTGTCACTCCCTGTGTGAGGGTGCCCGCGCACCAGACCCGCTATCGGGCGACAATCCGGTTTTCGCAGACACCGGCTTATGCTTCCGCGCCGTGCATCACCTGATCGAACATCACGCAGCAGGGGTTCTCCAGCCGGTAGAGAATGGCGGGCCTCTGCTTGCCGGTGCGCTTGCGGCCGGTATCCACCAGGATGTCGGCGCGATGGATCCGCTTGCGAAACGCCGCCGTGTTCATGGGGGTCTGCAGGACTATCTCGAACGCCCGCTGCACCTCGGAGAGGGTGAACTCGGCCCCCAGCAGTTGCAGCGGCAGTGTGCTGTAGCGGCTCTTGATGCGCAGCCGCTCCAGCCCCATGGCGACCAACTGGCCGTGATCGAAGGCAAGATTCAGGTCGGGCAGGTCGGCAAGCGGGTGCCAATGACCTCGCACGGCTTCCGCTTCCGGCTCCACCAGACAGAGATAAACCAGGGTAGTGGACCAGCCACGGGGATCCCGTTCCAGATTGCCGAGGGTACAGACCTGCTCGCTGTAGCAATGACCCAGCCCCCACTCCCCCAGCAGGCGGTGACGGGCGGCATCCAGATCCCGATCCCGGGTCTCGTCGATGCGCAGGGCCGGCAGCTGCCAGCAGTGGCTAAAGGGGAGGCGATCCCGGGTCTCGAGGAGCAGCTCGAGCCGCTCCTCGTGCAACCGCAGCACCACCATATCCAGACTCATTCTCGGCATCCTGGTCGACCTGCTCGCCTTCTAATAATGTTTGGTAGATAATATCACAAGAATATTATGTGCAGGAGCCACCCATGGGAACCATCGCCAGCCTGGATATAGATGCGCAGAAGGGATTCACTCCCCTCTGCCCGAACGAGCTGCCCGTCGCGGGCGGGGCTGACATAGTGGCCGCTCTCAACGCGCAGGCCGCCCTCGCCAGCCTGCGAATCGGCAGCAAGGACGCCCACCCAGCGAACGCCGCCTGGGTCGTGACAACCCCCGCCGCCATGCTGCAACCGCTGGACCTGCCCAACGCCGACCTCACCTGGCCGGCCCATTGCGTGCCGGGCACCCCGGGCTTCGAACTGCTCGATGGCCTGCCCGCCCCCATCGACTATGACTTCTTCGTCTGGAAGGGGGTCGAGCCGGACCTGCATCCCTATGGCGCCTGCTACCATGACCTGGCCGAGCGGCGCAGCACCGGGCTTATCGAATTCCTGCAAGCACGGGGGGTCAGCACAGTGCTGGTGGGGGGGCTAGCCACCGACTACTGCGTCAAGACCAGCGTGCTGCAGCTGCGCCGCGCCGGTTTCCGGGTGATCGTCCATCTCGATGCCTGCCGTGGCATAGCGCCCGAGACTGTGGCCCAGGCCCGCACCCGGATGACCGAGGCCGGCGCCGAACTGGCCCAGACCCTGGTCGATGTACAACGCCTGCTGGACGCCTGATATGTCACCCATTTTTTCCCGCCAATCCGATACCGGCGCCTGCAATCAACATATGCGGCTGGCGTTCGCCCGCCTGCGGGGAGTCTGATATGCCACCCATCCTCACCAGTCTGCTCGACACCGATGCCTACAAGCTGCACATGCAGCAGGCGGTGTTCCATCGCTATCCGGATGCCGAGGTGGTGGCCGAGTTCCACAGCCGCAACGAGGAAGATCTGTTGCCCATGATGGGCGAGATCGAGGAGCAGCTGCGCCTCGCGGGCTCCCTGCGCCTGACCGAACCCGAGCTCGATTTCCTGGCCGAGCGCCCCTTCTTCACCGCCGATTACCTCGATCACCTGCGCCGCAAGCCGCTGGATGCCTACCTGCTCAAGGTGTTCGAGCAGGATGGCCGCATCAATGTGCGGGTCGAGGGGCCCTGGCAGGATGTGATCCTGTGGGAGATCCCGGTGCTCGCCATCATCAGCGAGATGCGCAACCGCTTCCGCTATCCCCAGTTCGGGGTGAGCCAGGCCCTGGCGCGGCTGGATCAGAAGATCGACAAGCTGGAGCGGGAACTCAGCCCCGAAGAGATGAGCGAGTTCAACCTCATCGACTTCGGCACCCGCCGCCGCTTCTCCCATGCCGTGCAGGATGCGGTGGTGGGCCGTCTCAAGGAGCGGCTGCCGGCATTTCGGGGCACCAGCAACTACCAGCTGGCCCAGAAGTACCGGCTGCCGGCGGTGGGCACCCAGGCCCACGAGTGGTTCCAGGCCCACCAGCAGCTCGGCTTCCCGCTGGAGCACAGCCAGCGGGCCGCCCTCATCAGCTGGCTCGACGAGTTCACCAACCACCTGGGCATAGCCCTGACCGACTGCATCACCATGGATGCCTTCCTGCGCGACTTCGATTTCGAGCTGGCCAGCCGCTATCAGGGGCTGCGCCACGACTCCGGCGACCCCGTGGTGTGGGGCGAGAAGGCCATCAGCCACTACCAGCGACTCGGCATAGATCCCAAGGACAAGACGCTGGTCTTCTCCGATGGTCTCAACCTCGACAAGGCCGTCGAGCTACTGCGCCACTTCCGTGGCCGCATCAACTCCAGCTTCGGCATCGGCACCAAGCTCACCTGCGATCTGCCCGGCGTCAGCCCGATGAACATCGTCTTCAAGCTGATGGAGTGCAACGGCGGCCCGGTCGCCAAGATCTCCGACAGCCCGGGCAAGACCCTGTGCCGGGACGCGGACTTCATCCGCAACCTCAAGCAGGCCTTCCACATCGGGGTGTAAACACCCGGAAACAGCAGACAACAAAAAGCCCGCCGGTTCGCACCGGCGGGCTTTTTTATCGACTCGGGAGAGGTCAGTCTTTCTTGGCCAGCAGGAATTTCACCAGCTGGTTGAACTGCTCCTGGGAGGTGATGGATTCAATCTTCACCATGTATTTGCCGTTCACCAGGAAGGCCGGCACACCGCGCACGTTGTAGCTCTCGGTGTTGCGATCGAACTGGGAGACCATGCCGGAGACGGCGAAGCTGTCGACGGCACCGTCAAACTCTTCGGCCGGTACGCCGTTGTCCACGAAGATCTGCTTCACGTCGGCACGGCTCTGCGGCACCTGACGCTGGGTGTGGATCTTGTCGAAGATGACCGGGGTCAGCTTGCCTTCGACGTTCAGCAGGTTGGCGACGGCATAGGCGCGTTGCATCTCCGGGCCCATCTCGCGGCCCAGGAAGGCCACCGGGTTCTTCTTCATCGGCACGCCTTCCGGCAGGCTCTTCTTCAGATCTTCGGCGATCGGCTCGAACTTGGCGCAGTGCGGGCAGAAGTAGGAGAAGAACTCCAGCACTTCAGGTTGGGCGCTGCCGGTCTGGGTCACCACGTCATAGTTGACGCCTTCCTTGAATTCCGGGGCGGCGTGAACCATGGGGATCATCAGCATGGCAGCGAGGAAAAATAGTACTTTTTTCATGACGTTTCCTGTTAAGGGATCACTGTGAGGCACGCCCGGCGAACCGAAGCAGTCCAAGCCTATTGCCTCACCCTCCCGCCGTCAATGGCAAAGGCGGGTGGCCAAGCCTCTCGCCCCGGCATCCTGAGCCGGGTTGCCGGGGCTTGCCCGGCCGGCATCAGCGTCAGCGGCAGTACCTGGAGCGCATCCTGCTGGCCGTACTGCGGATACCGCGAACTGTCTGATTTACCAGTTCGGCATCAGCGTCAACAGCAGTGCCTGGAGCGCATCCTGCTGGCCGTACTGCGGGTACCGCGAACCGTCTGGCTTACCAGTTCGGCATCAGCGTCAGGGGCGGCGCCTTGAGCGCTTCCAGCTGGTCGTGCAGGGTCGCTATCTGCTGGCGCCAGTAGTGATCCGTATTGAACCAGGGGAAGTGACGGGGGAAGGCGGGATCCTCCCAGCGCCGGGCCAGCCAGGCCATGTAGTGGACGATGCGCATGGCTCGCAGGGGCTCTATCAGCGCCAGCTCCCGCGGGTCGAACTCCATGAACTCCTCGTAGCCGGCCAGCAGGGTGTCGAGCTGGATCTGCTGCTCGTGGCGCTCGCCGCTCAACATCATCCAGAGATCCTGAATGGCGGGACCGGTGCGGCAATCGTCGAGATCGACGAACAGGGGGCCGTCGCGCCACAGTATGTTGCCCGGGTGGCAATCCCCGTGCAGGGAGATCCGCGCCACGTCCAGGCTCATGGCGTCCCCCACATGGCGGATCAGCTCGTCGAGCACCCCGAAGAACTGCTTGGCCAGGCCGCTCGGCACCCACTCTCCGGCCGCCAGCAGCTGACGCGGCTCGTGCAGCATGCTCTCCACGTCCAGCTGGACGCGATGGTGGAAGGAGTGACTGGCCCCGACCCTGTGGATGCGACCGAGATAGCGCCCCACCCACTCCAGCTGATCCAGGTTGTCCACCTCGAACTGGCGGCCACCGACGCTATGCCAGATGGCGAAGGGGTAGCCCTGATGCTCCAGCAGGGTCTCGCCGGCAAAGGCGATGGGGGCGGCGACCGGGATCTCCGTCTCACGCAGGCGAGCGGCAAACTCGTGCTCCTCGAGGATCTGGGCCCGGCTCCAGCGACCGGGGCGGTAGAACTTCACCACGTAACGGCGACGATCCTCATCCTGAAACTGGTAGACCCGGTTTTCATAGCTGTTGAGCTCGATGAGACCGGAGTCGATGCGCAGGCCGCTGAGATCGATCGCATCCATGATGAGATCGGGATTGAGGTCGGAATAGTTGAAACGCATGTCATCCACCATGAGAAAGGGGCGCTGTTGCGCCCCATTCTATCCGAGATAGCCGATCAATGCCGCCCATGATCCCGATCCGGGGCATGCCACGGACGCCCGTGGCACGCTGGGTCAGCCGCCAGGGACGACCCCTCAGAGCCGGCTGATAAACTTGCTGGGCTGGCGCAGGGTGCCCTTGCTGTCGTCCGGTGCGGCCCCTTCCCGTTTGAGCACGAACTGGACATCCAGGGTCGGCCGCTTCAAGTTGAAGGGATCCACCGCCAGGCTCACCGGCAGGGTGAAGATTTCCCCTGGCTTGAGCGTCACTTCCCGCGGGCCGAACCACTGGTGCTCCGGCAACCCTTCCACATCCAGCTGATAGGTCTGGGATTGCAGAGTCTTGTTGAGGATCTTCAGGGTATAGGTGTTCTCGATGAGCCCCTCGCTGTTCTCCCGGAACAGCTGGTTGCGATCCCGCAGTATGTCGAGCCCCATGGGCATGATGGACATGGCGTTGTAGACGAAGACCCCCAGCATGACGACCATCACCAGGCCATAGCCGATCAGCTTGGGCCTGGCCACATGGGTCTGGTTGTGAGCCAGCTTGTGCTCTGTGGTGTAGCTGATCAGCCCCTTCGGATAGCCCATCCGATCCATGGTCTGATCGCAGGCATCGACGCAGGCGCCGCAGTTGATGCACTCGTACTGCAGGCCGTCGCGGATGTCGATGCCGGTCGGGCAGACCTGCACGCAGAGGTCGCAGTCGATGCAGTCCCCCAGCCCCAGCGCCTTGGGATCGGCCTTGCGGCCACGGGCGCCACGGGTCTCGCCGCGCTTGGTGTCGTAGCCGACTATGTAGGTGTCCTTGTCGAACATGGCGGACTGGAAGCGGGCATAGGGGCACATGTGGATGCACATGATGGCGCGCATCCAGCCGGCGTTGCCGTAGGTACAGGCGGCGAAGAAGATCACCCAGAAGATGACCCAGCCGCTCGCCTGCAGGGTGAAGAAATCAGGCACCAGCTGGAACACATCCTGGAAGTAGGCGACGAAGGTGAGGCCGGTGCCCAGGGACAGCAGGATCCAGGCCAGGTGCTTGGCGCCCTTGCGGGCCAGCTTCTCGCCACTCCAGGGGGCGGCATCCAGCTTGCGGCGCTTGTTGGCGGCGCCTTCCAGCTTCTCCTCGAACCAGATGAACATGAAGGTCCACACCGTCTGGGGGCAGAGATAGCCGCACCAGACCCGGCCGAGGAAGGTGGTGACGAAGAAGAGGGCGAAGGCGGCGATCATGAAGACCCAGGCCAGCAGGGTCAGATCCTGCGGCCAGATGGTGGCGCCGAAGATGTGGAACTGCTGATGCTCCAGATCGAACAGTACCGCCTGGCGGCCGTCGTAGCGCAGCAGGGGCAGGGTGACGAAGAGCGCGACGAAGAACCAGCCCATGGCCTTGCGCACCCGCTGCCAGTAGCCGGTCTGGGACCTGACGTAGATGCGGTTGCCGGGATTGAACCTGTCATCGCCCGCCTTGAACGTGTGGGGATTGAAGGTCCCGGTGACGTTCTTGTCGGTCACATCCTTGATATCGATCTTGTCCTGGTCGGCCATTGCAGCACATAGCTCCACTCATATTGTTATGAAGCCGATTATATCTTAAACAGCCTGCTAATTGTGTGGGTTAAATGTATCTATAGTTCGAGTGCCGTCGCAATTTCAGGCAACAAAAAAGGCCCATAGCCAGTTGACTATGGACCTTTTTGGAGATTCTCTTGAAACCTTCCTCTTCCGGCAACCCGGTGGCCGGGTTACTTGATGCCGCGGGCCTTGAGCAGGGCTTCCTTGAAGTCAGGAACATGATCCTTGGCCAGGCCCGGGATCATCGCCTGCTTGTCGGATTCGCGCATCTTGAGGTGGTAGATCAGCATGTCGTCGGTCAGCTCGGACAGGGCGCCCTCATAGCCGGCTTCTGCCGCCAGTTTGGCGATGAATTGCACCAGGCTGAGATCCTGATCCTTGATCCAGGCGGGCTGCAGCAGCTCCAGCAGCTCTTCGATACGATGACATTGCATAGACGACCTCTTTAATCTGTCATGTGAAACTCAGGCAACCTTACCCATCAAGGCTACTTCGATACGATCCCGGCCATTATGCTTGGCCTGATAGAGGGCCGCATCCGCTTTTTGGATGAGCTCGGCGATGGAGTGGTGCTGATCCGGCACCAGGGTCGCGACCCCGAAGCTGCAGCTGACCCGACCGGATACCCGGGACTTGTGGTGGGGAATGCCAAGGGTGCGCAGGGCCGTGCGCACCTGCTCGGCGATCTGCATGGCCCCCTGCAAGGTGGTGCAGGGCAGCAGCAGGGCGAACTCCTCCCCGCCGTAACGGGCGGCCAGATCGTCCTCCCGCCGCAACACCTCGGCCAGCAGGCTCGCCACCTGCTGCAGGCACTGGTCCCCCAGCTGATGACCATAGTGATCGTTGAACTGCTTGAAGTAGTCCACATCCACCAGCACCAGGGAGAGGGGCGCCCTGGCCCGGTGACAGCGGCGCCAGGCCCGCGCCAGGGTATCGTCCAGGTGAGCCCGGTTGGCGATGCCGGTCAGGCCGTCCAGGCGGGAGGTGAGCTTGAGATGCTCGGAGACCGCCTTGAGTTCGGCCACCAGTTCGGCGTTGGAAAAACTGTGATAGAGGGAAGCCACCTGATCCCGGCGCAACCGGCGCAGCAGGGTTGGCAGAAACACGAACAGGTAACCCGCCAGCATGCAGGAGACGATCCGCTCCTGCTCGTTGCCGCCGCTGAGCTCGAACAGCATGGCAAACCCGAGGGGCAGCACGGCGCCGTAGAGGGTGCGGCGACTGCCGAACAGCATGATGGCGCTGCCGGTGAGGATCAGGCTGGTGAGCATCAGCATGGCGGCGCGATAGGTGTCCGGCAGCCTGTCCATGTAGAGCAGCACGCCGAGGGCCCAGATGATGGAGGTGATGGTCACCCCGATGAAGAGCTCCCGCTCCAGCACCGGCAGCGGCAGCTCTGCCAGCCGGGGTTGACGCCAGCGCAGGTGCCACCAGCGTCCCAGCAGCAACAGGAAGACCAGGCCAAGCCAGCCGAGCGCCTCCCTGGCGGGCAGGTAGTCGTGGAACAGCAGGCTCCAGCTGATCGCCAGCAGCGCCAGACAAGGCAGGCTGAAGGAGGCGTGGGTATAGAGCTGGACCATGATGGCCCGCCGCACCTGGTGATTCACACTCTGGGTCAACTGGGTACTCCCCGTACAAGAGCCGCACAGTCTACCACTCCCTTTTCCTGCTCAACAATCAATCGCCCGCTATTAAGCAGCCACTCAGCCCCTGACGCGCCGTGCCACGCCGGCAGGATCCCGGGACACTCCAGCCTGCTCGCGCTCGCCCGGCAACCCCCTCAACCCTTCTCGAGCTCGTCGAGTATGGGGCACTGGGGATTCGCGTCTCCGTGGCAGCACCCCACCACCTCCTCCAGGGAGCTGAGCATGGCCTGCAGACCGGCGATGCGGGCACGCAGATCGACGATCTTCTCCTGCGCAAGCTTCTTCACCTGGGCGCTGGTCCTGTGTTCGTCCCGGTAGAGCGCCAGCAGCTCCTGACACTCCTCCAGGTTGAAGCCGGTCTCCCGCGCCCGCTTGACGAAACGCAGCTCCCGCAGGGCGCCGTCTGTGTAGCTGCGATAGCCGTTGTCACTGCGCACCGGCGCCGAGATGAGGCCGATGCTCTCGTAGTAGCGGATGGTCTTGGCGGACAGCCCAGTGGCCTTGGCAACCTTGCTGATGTTCATGGATGACTCCTCTTAGATTCAGATTGGCGCTGGCTGCCCGCCCTGGGCTGCCAGCGTTTCAGTAACAGGGAATTGCTCAATACCGTGATGCTGCTCAGGGCCATGGCCGCCCCCGCCAGTTCGGGGCTGAGGTAGCCCAGCGCCGCCAGCGGAATGCCGATGATGTTGAACACGAAGGCCCAGAACAGGTTCTGCTGTATGGTGCGCCAGGTGGCCGCCGAGATGTCGATGGCATCGGCCACCAGCCGCGGGTCGGATCGCATGAGGGTGATGGAGGCGGTTTCCATGGCGACATCCGAGCCTGAGCCCATGGCGATCCCCACGTCCGCCGCCGCCAGCGCCGGGGCGTCGTTCACCCCGTCCCCCACCATGGCCACCAGGCCCTGGGTACGGGCGCGCAACGCCTCTACTTTCTCCACCTTGCCGGCGGGCAGCACGGAGTCGAAGGCACCGTCCAGCCCCAGCTTGGCGGCAATGTGGGCCACCGGCGCCGGCGCGTCGCCGCTCACCAGCCAGCTGGCGATGCCGCGCTGGCGCAGGGTGGCGATGGCCTCGGGGCTTTCGGGTCTCAGGGTATCGGCCAGGGCGGCGATCGCCACCGCCACGCCGTCGATGGCGACCCAGACCCGGGTCGCGCCGTCGGCAGGCTGTTCATCCTGTACCGGCACTTCAATGCCGAGCTGGGCCAGCAGGAAGGCGTTGCCGATGGCGACCGAATGGCCGGCCACCTTGCCGAGGATGCCGGCGCCGACCCGCACCTCCACGGCTTCCGGCTGGGGCAGCGCGACCTCCTTGCCGACCGCCTCGCGCATCGCCAGTGCCAGCGGGTGTTCGCTCGCCTGCTGCAGGGCGGCGGCGAGGCGCAACTGTTCGTCGCTGCCGCTCCAGCTCGCCAGCACGGGCCTGCCCTGAGTGAGGGTGCCGGTCTTGTCAAAAATCAGCGCCTTGATGGCGTGGGCCTTCTGCAGGGTATCCACGTCCTTGATCAGAATGCCATGGCGGGCCGCCACCCCGGTGCCGGTGACGATGGCGGCCGGGGTCGCCAAGCCGAGGGCGCAGGGGCAGGCGATCACCAGCACGGCGACGGCGGCCAGCAGCGCCTGACCGAAGTCGTTGCTGGCGGCATACCAGGCCAGCAGGGTGAACAGGGCGATGGCCATGACCACGGGTACGAAGATGGCGGAGACCCTGTCCACCAGCTGCTGCAGCGGCGCCTTGCCCATCTGGGCGCGCTCCACCAGGGTGATGATCTTGCTGAGGCTGGAGTCTTCACCCACGGTAGTGGCCTCTATCTCCAGCACGCCGGAGCGGTTGATGGCGCCGCCCAGCACGGCATCCCCCAGTGCGCGTGGCACCGGCAGGCTCTCGCCGGTGAGAATGGATTCATCCAGCTCGCTCGCACCGCTCAGGATCTTGCCGTCCACCGGCACCCGCTCCCCCACCAGCACCCGCAGCCTGTCGCCGCGCAGCACCTCGTCGATGGCGACGCTCTGCCAGCCCTGGCCGCGCCAGACGGTGGCTGTGTCCGGCCGCAGCGCCATCAGCTCGCGAATGGCGGACTGGGTGCTGCGGCGGGCTCTCGCCTCCAGCAGTTTTCCCAACGAAATGAGCGTGATGATGATGGCGCTCGCCTCGAAATAGAGCTGGCCGCTGGCGGCCATCCCCAGGGTCAGCAACAGATAGAGGCTGTAGAAGTAGGCGGCACTGGTGCCGGTCACCACCAGCACATCCATATTGGCTGCCCTGTTGCGCAATGCGAGCCAGGCGCCGCGATAGAAGCGTCTGCCTACCCAAAACTGCACCGGGGTGGCGAGCACCAGCTCCAGCCAGGCGGGCAGGTGCCAGGGCAACAGGCCGGCCATGGCGATCATGCCCACCAGCAGCGGCAGGGTGAGCAGGGCCGAGATCACCACCTGAGTCAGCGCCTGGCGGGCGGCTGCGGCCTCCTGCGCCTCACGGGCCAGCAATTGCTGACGGCGCTGGCTGACGGAGCCTTGCGCCAGCTGGGCACCGAAGCCAAGGGCTTCTATATGCTCGCGCAACGAGGCTGGTGTCTGCATCCCCGGCACCAGCAGGATGCGGGCCTGCTCGAGGGAGAAATTGACCTCGGCCGAGATGACGCCGGGCAGCGCAGTCAGCATCTTGTTCAGCCGAGCCGAACAACCGGCGCAGGTCATGCCACTGATTTGAAACGACACGGATTCGCTGCCATAGCCGTAGCCCTGCGCGGCTATGCTGTCCAGCACAGCGGGCAGGCGATCGCTGCTGGCAAGCTCGATGGCCGCCTGCTCCAGTGCGAAGTTGACGCTGGCCTGCACCCCGTCGAGTTGATTGAGGGCGGCGGTGATGCGGCTGGCGCAGTTGGCGCAGCTCATGCCGCTGAGCGGCAACTGAAGATGGATGGGATCTTGAATCTGGGTAGTCATGTTGTTCCTCCTCGGAACCCCTCGGCCAGAAAATGCGCCAATGACCAAACCCTAACCTTTACTGTAAGGGCAAGCTCAAGTCAGGATACCCGCTTTTATCAAAAATAAAAAAATGGCGCCGCCCCGAGCCAGGGGCGACGCCATGATGGCAGGCGAGGTCGTCAGATGCCGTACTGGGCGCGATAGGCCTTCATGGCCGCCAGTTGCTCGGCCAGCGCGGGCTGCTCTGCCTGCTTCTCTTCCAGATAGGCGATGAGGTCGCTCATCTGGATGATGGCGATGATGTGGGCGCCGTAGTCACGCTCCACTTCCTGGATGGCGGAGAGCTCGCCCTTGCCCTTCTCCTGGCGATCCAGGGCGATCAGCACCCCGGCCAGGGAGGCGCCGTTGGCCTGGATCAGATCCATGGATTCGCGGATGGCGGTCCCGGCGGTGATGACGTCGTCCACCAGCATGATGCGCCCCTTGAGCGGGCTGCCCACCAGATTGCCGCCCTCGCCGTGATCCTTGGCCTCCTTGCGGTTGAAGCACCAGGGCACGTCCACGTCGTGCTGCTCCACCAGTTGCACCGCGGTGGCGGAGGCGATGGGGATCCCCTTGTAGGCCGGGCCAAACAGCACGTCGAATTCGATGCCGGCATCCATCAGGGCGGCGGCATAGAAGCGGCCGAGGCGGGCCAGATCGCGGCCGCTGTTGAACAGGCCGGCGTTGAAGAAGTAGGGGCTCTTGCGGCCGGATTTCAGGGTGAACTCACCGAATTTGAGAACCTGTTTCTCCAGGGCGAACTCGATAAATTGACGCTGGTAGGCTTTCATTCTGGCTCCTTGCTTGGCTTGTCGTTAACTGGTGTGGGGGTATAAAAAAACGCGGTCGATGCCGCGTTTTTAAAATCAGAAATTCAAGCGAGCGCCTGCTTCTGCAGCGCTATGATGTCGTCGATGCCGCCCTTGGCCAGCGCCAGCATCGCCAGCAGTTCCTCGTGGGTGAAGGGCTCGGCCTCGGCGGTGCCCTGCACCTCTATGATGCGGCCGTCTTCGGTCATCACCACGTTCATGTCGGTCTCTGCGGCGGAGTCTTCCACATACTCCAGATCGCAGATGGCTTCGCCCTGATACATACCGACGGAAACGGCGGCGATCATCTGCTTGAGCGGGCTCTGCTTGAGCATGCCCTTCTCGACCATCCAGTTCAGCGCGTCCACCAGGGCCACGCAGGCGCCAGTGATGGCGGCGGTGCGGGTGCCGCCGTCGGCCTGCAGCACGTCACAGTCCACCGTGATGGAGTGCTCGCCCAGCGCGGTCAGGTCCACGGCGGCGCGCAGGGAGCGGGCGATCAGTCGGGAGATCTCCAGAGTGCGGCCGCTCTGCTTGCCGGCAGCCGCCTCGCGGTTCATGCGCGAATGGGTGGAGCGCGGCAGCATGCCGTACTCGGCGGTGACCCAGCCCTGCCCCTTGCCTTTCAGGAAGCGCGGCACGCTGGTGTCGACGCTGGCGGTGCACAGCACGCGGGTGTGGCCGAACTCCACCAGCACAGATCCTTCCGCATGCTTGGTGAAGTTGCGGGTGATGGTAACCGGGCGCACTTGCGCGGCACTGCGATCGCTGGGACGGGACATGGGACTGACCTCTGGGCTGGCTCAAATTGGCGGGGGATTATAAGTGATCCCGCCCCAAATATCAGCCGCTAAAACCACTGCATCGGCTGACGGGGTAAGCCTGGCTGAGTATACTGGCCGCACACTTCATCAAGCCCGGAACAATCAATGATTCACAGCATGACCGCCTACGCCCGCAAGGAATTCAAGGGCGACTGGGGCACAGCCGTTTGGGAAATTCGTTCGGTCAACCAGCGCTATCTGGAAACCTATATCCGCCTGCCGGAGCAGCTGCGCAGCCTGGAGCCGGTGCTGCGTGAGCGTTTCCGTGCCAAGCTGCAGCGCGGCAAGGTGGAGTGCAACCTGAGGTTCGAGGCAGCGCAAGCCGCCGCCAGCCAGCTGCATATCAATGAAGAGCTGGCCAAACTCATCATCGACAGCGCCAATTGGGTAATGAAAGAGGCAGGCCAGGGCCAGCTCAACCCGGTGGACGTGCTGCGCTGGCCGGGTGTCATGGCCGCCGCCGAGCAGGACATGGACGCGGTCGCCACCGAGCTGCTCGGCGGTTTCGATCTGACCATGGAAGAGTTCCTCGCCTCCCGCGCCAGCGAAGGGGCCAACCTCAAGGCACTGATCCAGCAGCGCCTGGACGGCATCCAGGTGGAAGTGAAGAAGGTGCGCGAGCACCTGCCGCAGATCATCGAGTGGCAGCGCCAGAAGCTCACCGACCGCCTGGCCGAGGCCAAGGTGGAGCTGGATCCGGCCCGCATCGAACAGGAGATCGTGCTGCTGGCCCAGAAGATCGACGTGGCCGAAGAGCTGGACCGCCTGGAGATGCACATCGGCGAGACCATCAAGATCATGAAGAAGGGGGGCGCCTGCGGCCGTCGCCTCGACTTCATGATGCAGGAGTTCAACCGCGAGTCGAACACCCTGGGTTCAAAGTCCATCAACGCCGAGGTGACCCAGTCCGCCGTCGAGCTGAAAGTCCTCATCGAACAGATGCGCGAGCAAATTCAAAACATCGAGTGATCCCTCTCGCCGATGCACCAGCCCCCGCCACCCGGGGGCTTTTTTATGTCATATCCCCGGTGTGATCAACGGCATGGCCCCAGTCGGGCCGCTTGTGGCAAGATAGGTGACTGCCTTTCAACGAGTCCCTGCTCGCCATGAATCTACCCAGTTATGAAGCCATGATGCCTGCGGTGCTCAAGGTGCTGGCCGATAGTCATGCCCGCCCCCTTAGGGACGTATTCGCGCAAGTTTGCCAACACTATACCTTCACCCCGGAACAGCTGGCAGACACCTTGCCAAGTGGCCGCCAAACCACCATCCGCTCCCGGGTCGGCTGGGCCAAGACCTATCCGGTCAAGGCGGGGCGATTCAAACATCCTAAAATGCCTCAACGGCCCTATAACGCTCTCACCCGTTGCCAAGTGCCAGGGTATGGGCTCAGCTCAGGAACGTCGTAGAAGAATCCCGGCCAACCATTTCCACGGAATCCACGACACCAAAGAATCCGCGCTCTTCCGCTCCCGCCTTCCGGCTGTGTGAGTAAAAATTTTGCAAAAACCAGATACCGCAATTCCATACTGCCAGGCCGCGCCACGCCTGGGGTTTAGGGTCAAAACCAAAACTGAAAGCATTGAAAAAATTGAAATAAATTGCAAAAAATGGAAATCATGCCAAAACCGTATGCAATTGATTTTAAATAATTAATTCAATTTTCGTGGAATTTGATCACGATATACTCACGGATTTCGTGGCATGGCTATGAGGCTGAAAACCCTGTCCAGCAAGGGGTGACGGATTTTTTCGGGGATTCAGAAAACTGAAAAAAGGAAACTGTCGAGGGGCTGTTGTCGTGACCGGACGCAATCGAGTGAGAAGGCATTTTCGTCCGGTCACGCCATGTTATCCCAGGCGCTCAATGCGCGAGCCTGCCTCGTTTATGTGCCGGCCAATCGCCTCAAGGCATGGGGTGAAGTTGGCGGAAAAGCCGTCGCAAGCACTTGCCCTAGTAAAGAACTCTCTGGCTAGTCCCAGCGCTTCCCGCCAAGTATCCGCACTGACAACGTCCGAGAGTGTCAGCGATGTGAGCTCGTTCGCCATTGCGCCGCTCGCCTTGGGGGCGAATCCCATAGGTAGAATGTCGTAGGCCGGAGCAAGATGATACGGACGACCATGGCTACTGATGAACGACAGATTGCCGTTGTGCATATCAGTATTACCAATCAGCATCCCGAATGCCCAAAGTCGCGCCGTTTCCGCAGAGGCGTCAGGATGGACAACCTTCTCCGCAATCAGCCTGTTGACTAAGCTCGGCCAGGGGGCCATAGCATTGCCGACAAACTCCGCATCAAGCGCCCGGAGGGAGAACACACCGACACGCCCCAGCTGACCAACCCGGTCGAATCGGGGGATCTCAAGAAAGCGCTGCCCCCCGAAATTGAACACAACTGTCTCTACGCCAAGTACTCCCAGCGCCAGATGTTCAGCCAGCAGGAGGTCGCGCCAACGTTCGCTGATTTGGTTATCTTCTGGTGCCGAAAACTTTACCAGCACATGACCACGGTCTGTATAGGTACAGAACTTCGGCTGTTCACCCCCTGCAGATGAACCAGGTGCTTCGCCGGCACCAGCTGCCTGTGCCATTGTGGGGTACTCTGTGGCGCGAGCAATTGGGGCACTCTCCGGCATCTCCAAAAAATGGGCTAGTGCCTGTTCACCTATCAACAGGTTACCGACAGCATCATGCCCATGAGCAAGTAATGCCCTGAGTACATCCGCGTCAGCCCATTGCTCTGGGTTCGCAGGCAAGCCTAGCTCGGCAGCATACGCCGATGCATAGGCCCGTCCGAGGTACCCCTGCGGCCGCATGTCGTACAACCACCACGGCAACCCGTCACTATGGAAACTCTCGTTGTTGTTCTGCACCATGACAAACCCACCCGGGCGAACTGGGATAAGCTCACCAAGAGACTTGACGCGCCCTTCATTGGAGACACGGTAAATGGGCACCGGTCTGAGGCCTCGATAGGTGTCACGTAGAGCATATTGAATAGATGGGCCAGCACCAATTCGGACGACTTCATCGCCAAGCTCTCGCAATGCACGAGAAACCGTCGGCTGACTAACCCCTAATATTTCAATTAGTTGGCTAGTCTGCATCGGCCCTTGGCTGAGCAACTGGCGTATCGTGTCGGAACGGGTAGACATGATGTTGAATAGCTCCGTGAATGGGTAGGTGAATAGATAGATGAATAGCTATCCTATCAATGAAATGACAACTAGTCACTGCCCTGGATAGCTCCGCATCCAGCCCACCCTGTGCGTGATAGCGTGGAAAAAGGTGTACCCAAAGTTGTCCCAATACAAAAGAAGAGTCACCACAACCCAATACATACAGGGATTTAGCAGTCACACTCAATGATTAAATTCAACATCGAGTGATCCCTCTCATCGATGCACCAGCCCCCGCCACCCGGGGGCTTTTTTATGTCATATCCCCTGTGTGATCAACGGTATGGCTTATGGCGACGCCAGCCCGGCCCTCGCCATGAAGCAGAGAGGGTCTGCCATGCAGACCCTCTCGTTTTTCCGAACCATGCACGCTCGTCGCCGGTTCAGGCTCAGACCGGTGACTTCAGCTTGCGGCTGCGCAGCAGCAGGGGGAGCTGGTAGAGCACCAGGGCCCCCAGCACCAGGCCGGCGCCGGCCAGCTTGGCAGGGCCCAGGGGCTCGTCATAGAAGAGGGTGCTCAGGATCAGGGTCCAGACCGGTTCCAGCAGCATCAGCAGGGCGGCGTGGGCCGTGGTCATCCGGCTCAGGGCGTGGGTGAGCAGCCAGTAGCGCAGGGTGGTGGCGATCAGGACGCTGGCGGCAAACCAGCCCCAGATGCCAGAGCTGATGTCGGCGGGCCACTGCTCGGTCAGCAGGGAGAGCAGGGTGCCGATCAGGCCGGTCACCGCCAGCTGGACGCAGGTGAGCCAGGTGGGGGGAATGGACTGGGCGAAGTGGCGGTGCACCGCGAGCTGTACCCCCAGGGTGGCAGCAGCGGCCAGAAACCAGAACAGGGAGAGCGACACGCCCCAGTGGGTGCTGCTGGAGAGCAGCAGCAGGCCGGCCACGGCGACGGGCAGGGTGAACCAGTAGTGGCGGCCGGGTCTGGCCTTGAAGGCGGCCCAGGCGGCGAGCGGCGCCATCAGGGTGGCCACGCTCATGATGAAGGCGCCGCTGCCCAGGGCATCGCTCTGGCTGATGGCGGTGACCCAGAACAGCAGGCTGGCCCCGAGCAGGGTGCCGCAGCCGGCGGCGCGCAGCAGTTGCGAACGGCTGGGGGGCGGCTCGCGCAGCCAGGCCAGTGGCAACAGCAGCAGGGCGGCCAGCAGGAAGCGGCTGCCGATAAAGGCGGCGGTGGGCAGTTCGCGAATAGCCTCTTTCGAGAAGAGCCAGCCAGCGGCGGCCAGCAGGGTGACCAGTATCATCAGCAGCAGGGGAGCGCGGTTCATCGGGGCATCACAGGGTCAGGGCAAAGGGCAGAGCATAAAGGAAAGCAGGCCGGATTGCCTGCGGCGTTTGCCCCTGCCCCGGGAGGAGGCGGGACGACAGGTGGGTGCAGGATAAGGCACGGGGTGGCCACCAGGGCCACCCGCGCTAGTCGTTTTCCAGTGCGGCGAGGCAGTGGGACAGGGTGCGCGCCAGCGCCCCCTGGTTGCGCAGCACCACGGCACGGGCCTGCTCCCCCATCTGGCGGCGGGCGCCCGCATCGCCGAGCAGTGTATTCACCTTGTCGCCCAGGGCATCGGCGTCCGCCACCACGGCGGCCCCCCCCTGAGCCACCAGCTGGCGGGTGATGTCGCTGAAGTTGAAGTAGGCGGGGCCGGTCAGGCAGGGTTTGCCGAGCGCCGCCGGCTCCAGCAGGTTGTGGCCACCAATCTTCACCAGGCTGCCGCCGACGAAGGCCAGATCGGCGGCCGCCAGCATCAGCGGCAACTCGCCCATGGTGTCGCCCAGGTAGATTTTGTCGCTCTCGCCGACCGCACTGCCCGCCGTGCGCCGCACGCAGCCGTAGGGGGCGCACAGCTCGGCCACCCGGGCAAAGCGCTCGGGGTGGCGCGGCACCAGGATAAGCAAGGCAGACGGATGTACCTTGAGCACCCTATCGAAGGCGGCCAGCACCTGCTCGTCCTCTCCCTGATGGGTGCTGGCGGCGATCCAGACCGGCCGCTCCTGTCCAAGCTGCTGGCGCAGGGCGCGGCCCCTGGCCTGTACCTCGTCGCCAAACTGGATGTCGAACTTGATGGAGCCGGTCACCGCCAGCCGCTCGCGGCCGATCCCCAGACGATGGAAGCGATCCGCGTCGTCCTGGTGCTGGCACAGCAGGTGAGTCAGCGGGCGACTGAGGGCATCGAAGGCGCCCTGGAAGCGGGCATAGCGCTGGCAGGATCGCTCGGAGAGCCGGGCATTGAGTATGGTCACCGGCAGGTGGCGCGCCTCGCAGGCCGCCAGCCAGTTCGGCCACAGCTCGGTTTCCATCACCCAGAGGGCGCGGGGCTTGAAGGTGGCCAGAAACGCCGAGACGGCCCAGGGGTAGTCCAGGGGCGCATAGCGGTGCACCACCAGATCCCCGAGCTTGGCCGCCTGCTCGGCGCCGGTGCGGGTGGTGGTGGTGAGCAGTATGGGCAAGGAGGGCTGCTCCGCCTTGAGGGCGCGGATGAAGGGGCTGATGGCCAGCGTCTCCCCCACGCTCACCGCATGGATCCAGAGTGGCGCCTCCTGCCCGGTGGCAGGAGCCCGTCCCAGGTGCTCGGCCCAGCGCTTGCCGAAGCCGGGCTTGCCTTTTTTGGGCTTGTAGAGCGCCAGCAGCGCCAGCGGCAGGCCCAGGTGGATCAGCAGGTTGTAGAGCAGCCGATAGATCATGCTACTGGCCTTCGCCGCCGGTCGCGTGACCCGCCACCGGTTGCAGCGCTATGGTCAGATCCGCCCCGTCGCTGCGCTCCAGTCGTTTGCCCGCCTCGATGACCTGCTCCGGCATCAGCTCGATCAGGCACTTGAGGTGGCCGAACTTGCAGGTGCGCTTGAAGCAGGGGCGGCATTCGATGTCGGTGTGCACTATCTCCACCCTGTCCGCCAGTGGCGGCGTGTAGAGCGGCGAGGTGGAGCCGTAGACACCGATCAGCGGCCGGTTGAGGGCGGCGGCGACGTGCATCAGGCCCGAATCGTTGGCGATGACCCGACCGGCCAGGGCCATCAGATCGATCGCCTCGTGCAGGCTGGTCTTGCCCGCCAGCACGTGGCAGTTGGGGCGCGACAGGGGGTTGATCCGGTCTCGTATGGTGTTCGCCACCTCCACATCCTTGCCGGAGCCGAAGATCCACACCTGCCAGCCTTCATCCAGATGCTTCTGGGCCACCACGGCGTAGTGCCCCTCGGGCCAGCGCTTGGCCGGGCCGAACTCGGCCCCGGGGCAGAGCACCAGCACGGGGCGGGCGCGATTCAGGCCGAGCCGCTCCAGCGCCTTGCCCTGGTTGACGAGATCCACGTGCAAGGAGGGATGGGGAATGGACGGAATGTCGCTCCGGCTCTTCATCTGCGCCTTGGGGTAGGCCAGCGCCAGATAGGCTTCCACCATCAGCGGGAAGGCCTGCTTGTTGCTGCGCATGTCGTTGAGCAGGCCGAAGCGGTGCTCCCCCTTCCAGCCGGTACGCACCGGGATCCTGGCAAACCAGGGGATAAGCGCCGACTTCATGGAGTTGGGCTGGATGATCGCCTGATCGTACTTTTCGGCAGCCAGCTGCTTGCCGAGCCGGCGGCGGGCCCCCAGCTTGAAGTCGCCGTGGCCGAGCGGCATGGGAATGGCCTTGTCCACCTCGGGCATCCGCTCAAGCAGGGCCACGCACCAGGCCGGAGCCATCACATGCAGCTCGCTGCCCGGGTGGTTGGCCTTGAGTGCCTTGTAGAGGCTCTGGGACATCACCATGTCGCCGACCCAGGAGGGGCCGATCACCAATATCTTCATCGCGCGTCTTCTCTCGGGACTGGCCCGGCTGTTAATCGTTACTGGGCGAGATTATGCCCCAAGAAAGGCCGAAGAAATAACAGAAGATACCTGCCCGATGCGCAAGAGGCCTTCCGGGGCCGCGCTGCGGGAAGTGGATGCTCCCTCTTGTCAGCACCGGCGCCCTGTCCCCCATCGAAAGCGGCTCGACATGGCCAGCGGGCCCATGCCCCCGCCGGGGTTTTAGGCTAGAATGGGCGCCAATCCGAGCATGACCCGCCCGCCGGGCGCCAACAAGAGTCCAGAACCCGTGAAAAAACCGACCCTGGCGGCCGTCCTGATCGTCAAGAACGAAGCCGACAACCTGCGCGCCTGCCTCGCCTCCCTCGATGGCCTGGTGGACGAAATCGTCATCCTGGACTCCGGCAGTCAGGATGAGACCCCCGCCATCGCCGCCGAATTCGGCGCCCGCTTCTTCGTCAACACGGCCTGGCCTGGCTTCGGTCGCCAGCGCCGCCTCGCCCAGTCCCATGTCCAGTCGGAGTGGGTGCTGTGGCTGGATGCGGACGAGCGGCTCACCCCCGAACTCAGGGAGGCCATCAAGGGGGTCATGGCCAATCCGGCCGGCGACATCATCTACTCCATCCCCCGCCTCTCCTGGGTGTTCGGCCGCTTCATCCGCCACAGCGGCTGGTACCCGGATCGGGTGCTGCGCCTCTACCCCAGGGCGCTGACCGGCTACAACGAGGCCCTGGTGCACGAGAAGGTGGAGGTACGCGCCAACATGAAGATCGTCAACCTGCACGGCGACCTGCTGCACTTCACCTACCGGGATCTGGAGCACTATCTGGTGAAATCCGCCGGCTACGCCAGGGCCTGGGCCGATCAGCGCACCGCCCGCGGCAAGAAGGGCTCCCTCGGTCAGGGACTGGTGCACGCCATCGGCTGCTTCCTCAAGATGTACCTGCTCAAGGCCGGCTTCCTCGATGGCAAGCAGGGCCTGCTGCTGGCCATCCTCTCCGCCCACTCCACCTTCGCGAAGTACGCGGACCTCTGGATCCGCCAGCAACCCCAGGCACCGGACCAGGCACCAAAGTAAGCCGGCATGGCGACATCCCCATGACGAGACAGGGCCCCGAGGGGCCCTGTCTGCATTCTCAGCGCTCTGCCCGCCAGAACGGCGGTGCCCAGCGGGCGATCGCCGCCGCCATGGTCTTGGGATCGAGCTGGCTCATGTCTTCCGGGTGATCGCTGTCTTCCGGCGGGCTGAAGGCCAGATGACGCCCCTCGCTGTTGAGCGGACGCCAGCGCAGCGGCGTGGCGGAGCGGTGCGCAGGGAAGAAGCCGATGGTCGGCACGTCCAGCGCCGCGGCTATGTGCAGCGGCCCCGTGCTACCTGCCACGAACAGGGCGGCATTGGCCATCACCTGGCAGAACTTCGGCAGCCCCTCGTCGGAGCGGTAGATCCAGCCGTTGCCGCCGTGGGCCAGCAGCTCGGCCGCCAGCTGCTCCGCCTTGCTCTCCTCCCCGGGCCCCGCCGTCAGCACGCACTGCAGTTCAGGGCAGGCCTGGTTGAGCTTGATGATGAGGCGCGAGTACTGCTCGATGGAGAGGTTATTGGCCGAGCCGCCGCTGCCGGCGTGCACCATCAGCCAGGGGCGGCTCGCATCCAGCCTCAGCCGGCTGGCGACCTGCTCGCGCACCTGTTGCAGGCTCTCGGGATCGAAGCTGAGGTAGGGCCCATGGGGTTCCACCACGCTCAGTTGCTGGTCGGCGAGGAAGCGGCGCACCAGATCCAGGTTGTACTCGTACTCCGGCTTCTGGGAGCGGGAGCGGCGCTGCACCAGCCGCTGGTTGTAGAGCACCTGGGCCAGCTTGGTGGCCGGGGCCAGCCGGTAGGGAATGTGCGCCTTCCACACCAGCTTGGCGTTACGGGTGTTGGAGAAGAGGCAGATGGAGGCATCGAAGGCGGCCGCCTTGATGCGGGCCAGCAAGGCCCGTTGCTGTTCCTTGTCGGCCCGGGCACCCGGATCCAGGATGATCTCGTCGATCCAGGGGCAGAGGCGGGCCAGCGGTGCCGTGTAGGCGGGGACCAGGGCAGTCACATGACACTCCATGGAGCGCTTGAGCATGGCAAAACTCGGCCAGGCCAGCATGAAGTCACCAATCTTGTCATTGCGTACTACCAGAATGCGTTTCATAAAAAATCCCTTTGCTCCCTGTCACCAATGCAGGGAGGCTCGATGCGCGGTGCGGCTATTCTTGCCTGATGCCGGGCTATTCTCAAGCGAAGACGCCGAGGGGCCCTGATTTGGGCGATCCAACCTGGGGCGCCGCGCCAGAAATCCGCGCCATCCCGGTCGCGACAAACCACCAACAGACCCTATAATGCGACCAATTTTCCCGGTTGCAGGAATCAGCAGCATGACCAACAAGGTAATCTATCCCGGCACCTTCGACCCCATCACCAACGGCCATACCGATCTCATTGGCCGGGCCGCCAGGCTGTTTGACGAGGTGGTGGTCGGGGTCGCCAACAGCCCGAGCAAGCGGCCGCTGTTCGATCTGGCGGAGCGCGTCCTGCTGGCTCAGCAGGTGACCGCCCATCTGCCCAACGTCAAGGTGGTGGGCTTCTCCGGCCTGCTGGTGGATTTTGCCAGGGAGCAGCAGGCCAACGTGCTGATCCGCGGCCTGCGCGCCGTCTCCGACTTCGAGTACGAATTCCAGCTGGCCAACATGAACCGCCGCCTGATGCCGGAACTGGAGAGCGTCTTCCTCACCCCGGCGGAAGAGAACTCCTTCATCTCCTCCACCCTGGTGAAGGAAGTCGCCCTGCACGGCGGCGACATCCACCAGTTCGTCGATCCCCTGGTGGCCCAGGCCATCGCCGCCAAACAGGGCAAGTGACAACGCAAACAGGCTACCCCAGGGTAGCCTGTTTGTCGGGGCAGTTGACGCTGCCCCTGTCTCCCGCCCCTGCCATCAGTCGGGCGCGCGGTTCAGCACCTGCTGACAGTTGAGCGCCAGCTCGTCCAGCCAGGCGTAGCGACGCCGGTACATGGCCCGCTTCCTGGCGGCCACCTCCTCCAGCGGCTTGCGCACCACGGGCTGCAACCGCACGAAGTTGGCATCCTGATCCAGGGCACCGAACTCCTGCCACAGCTCGTCATAATCCGCCTGCAGGCAGGCTTTTTTCTTCTTGCTGTAGCGTCTGGCCTGAAAGATGTGCGCCTTCATCCGCACGGCCGAGACACGGCTGGCCCCCATGGCAGCGGCCAGCGCCATCACCAGCATCACCACCAGCGACTTGGGTCTCAGGCCATGGCCCACCTTGGTCAGGGCTCGTACCTGCTCCTGGGGCTGCTCGACACCGGGCTCGGGCCCCTGCACCGAGCCTATCACCAGCGCCAGCTCGTCCTCGCTGCCCGCCAGCGAGAAGGCGCAGCTGTAGAGCCGCTCCCCCTGCTCGTTGACGATGGAGAGGGCCAGTTCGGCCTCCCGGCGGAAGGTGCCGTCGTGGCGCAACACCAGGCGACAGCCCCCCTCGGGGTAGCGGCCGAGTTCGATCCCCTCCCCCAGATAGAGCGGGTCGATAAGGTCCGGATAACGGGCCAGCAGCAGCCGGTAGTGATCCTCCACCATCCTGACTCGCTGGTTCACGGTCGAGCAGGCGAAGCGATAGGGGCGCATCGGCTTGTCGAGCAGCTCGGGATAGTGGGCAGGCAGGGCCCTCAGGGGTTCTGTCTGAAACAGCTCGAACACCCGGTTCAACTGCGGCCGGTAGAGCAGACTGCGCAGCACGAACTTGCCGCGATTGAAGGTCTTGCGGGCGCTGTCATCGGGATAAAGGAAGCGGGCCATTTTCTGGGCGCAATAGTGCCCCTGCCGGGATAAATGCTCCCAGTCTATTGATTCTGCTGTCATTTTTATTACCTCGCAGCCTGAACTGGCGAGATAGTAGTCATGGACGAAAGCTGCATCAACAGACTGGCAATACTCTCTTACAACTTGGCCGGATATGGCCCAGAAAACGGCAATTCAGCGTTGGCAGTGGGAGCAGAACACTGTGGTTCTCTGGCCCATCCTCACCTCGGTCAGCAGGGTATGGCAGTGGAAACAGGGCTGGCCGCCCCGGCCATAGACCTGCAACTGCTGCACGAAATAGCCCGGCTTGCCGTCGGCACTGGTGAAATCCTTGAGGGTGGTGCCCCCCTGGCGAATGGCCTCGGCCAGCACCCGCTTGATCTCTGCCACCAGGGTCCCCAACCGCTCGCCGCTGATGTTGCCCGCCGCCCGCTTGGGGTGAATGCCGGCGGCGTAGAGCGCCTCGTTGGCGTAGATGTTGCCCACCCCGACCACCACCTGGTTGTCCATCAGGAACTGCTTGATGGCGGTGCTGCGCCCCTTGGCTCGCGCCCTCAGATAGTCGGCGCTGAAGGCGTCGGTGAGCGGCTCGGGCCCCAGCTTGGCGAGCAGGGCGTGCGCCTCGGCGGGTTCACGGGTCCACAGCAGGGCACCGAAACGGCGCGGGTCGTTGAGCCGCAGCAGCTTGCCGTTGGCGAGCTCGATGTCCACGTGATCGTGCTTCTCGGCCGGGGTACCTATGTCCAGCACCCGCAGGCTGCCGGACATGCCGAGATGCAGGATGGCGGTGCCGAAGTCGGTCTCCAGCAGCAGGTACTTGGCACGGCGGCTGACCCTGTGGATGACGAGATCCACCAGCTCCTGGATCTCCCCAGGCACGGGCCAGCGCAGCCGGCCATCCCTGACCACCACACGGGTCACCTTGATGCCGGTGAGCCAGGGAGAGATCCCCTGGCGGCTGACTTCGACTTCCGGTAATTCAGGCATAGACAGGTCTCTCGCTCACGGCAGGGTTCAGGGGGTGGGACGCAGCAGGTCGCGGTACTGCTCCTGGCTCAGGGTGAGCCAGGTCGAGGGGGGCAGCAGGGCGGCAAACTTGCCGTCGTCCTGATAGAGCCCCACCTCAACCGGATCGCTCTGGCCGGCGACCCATATCTTGAGGGTGACAGGGGTGCCGCGCACGGCCCCGCCCGGGGGCAACAGCCAGCCTTGCCATGTCTCGATGCGGGCGGCCAGCTGGGCGCTGCTGAGCCCCAGATCCGGCCCGCTGCGCCAGCCCTGGCCGATCCGCTCTATCTGCCAGCTCGGCCCCTGCCAGGTCAACACCACGGCTGATTCGGGCAGCAGGGGACGGGACCGCTGGGCGCTGTTCTCCTGCTGGGCCTGCTCCAGCCGGTGCAGCAGGGTGATAACGATCAGCACCACCACTATGATCACGTTATTCCAGCCTTTACGGCTCAATTTGAACATGGCAAGCCTCCCTTTGAAGCGGCAGTGTACTGAATTCCATCCATAAAAAAACCCGGCACTAAGCCGGGTTTTTTGGGAATGCAGCATCAAGTGATTACTTGATTTTGCCTTCCTTGTAGATCACATGCTGACGAATAACGGGATCAAATTTCTTGATCTCCATTTTTTCGGGCATGGTGCGCTTGTTCTTGGTAGTGGTATAGAAGTGACCAGTACCGGCGCTGGAGTTCAGGCGAATCTTATCGCGAATACCTTTAGCCATGATCTAATTCCTTATACCTTAACGCCGCTGGCACGCAGTTCAGCCAGAACCACTTCAACGCCGCGCTTGTCGATGATACGCATGCCTTTTGCGGATACGCGCAGGCTTACGAAGCGTTTTTCACTCTCAACCCAAAAACGGTGAGTGTGCAGGTTCGGCAGGAAACGACGCTTGGTAGCGTTGTTAGCGTGCGAACGGTTGTTACCAACTGCCGGGCGCTTGCCGGTTACTTGGCATACTCTAGACATGTCAGTCTCTCCAAATCTTACTTCATTGCTCGAGCAAATATCTGCCCCGCTGGCCTTCGATTGCGGGGCAAACAGAAGGCGGCATTTTATACAGCATCCGTGATCAAAGATCAACTAATACAGTGCCAGAGCCCAGTCATAACCAACCACGCTCTGCGAAAGAAACCGTGATGCCGTCACCGATCACCAAGTGATCCAGCACTCTGATATCGACCAAGGCCAGGGCGGCCAGGATCCGATCCGTGATCTGGCGGTCGGCCCGACTGGGCTCGGCTACGCCGGACGGGTGATTATGCGCCAGAATCACGGCGGCTGCATTATGTTTGAGCGCGATCTGCACGATTTCCCTGGGCCAGACGCTCGCCGAATCCAGGGTGCCGTAGAAAAGTTCAACAAATTGAATCACTCTGTGCTGGTTATCGAGCAATAACAGCGCAAACACCTCCCGCGGCCTGTCCCGCAGCTGGGCCTGCAAATACTCCCGGGTCAGCTGGGGGGAGGTGAGGGCCTCCCCCCGTTGCAACTGCTCGGCAAGATGCCGCCTGCCCATCTCCAGCACCGCCTGCAACTGGGCATATTTGGCCGGCCCCAGCCCGTGAGCGCCGCAAAAAGCCTGTTGCTCGGCTCCGAGCAGCGCCCGCAGGGAGCCGAACTGCTGCAACAGCTGGCGGGACAGATCCACCGCGCTCAGGCCGCTGACCCCGGTGCGCAGGAAGATCGCCAGCAATTCCGCATCGGACAGCACCCCCGCCCCACGGCGCAGCAGCTTCTCCCGGGGGCGCTCATCTTCCGGCCACTCCTTGATGCTCATTTGTCTCTCCCCCATGGCTATTGAGAGAAAACATAGCAAAAAATCGCGGGAGCCCGACCACAACTCCCCCATGTCAGCCTCTGTCGTCGCCCATCGCCTGTGCTATCTTAGCCGACCAGTCAGAGTGAGCCGAAAGAGAAGCAGCAGATGAGATTGGCCGATAAACGCATCCTGTTGGGTGTCAGTGGCGGGATCGCCGCCTACAAGAGTGCCGAACTGGTACGTCGCCTGAAAGATCAGGGGGCCGAGGTGCGGGTGGTGATGACCCGCTCCGCCAAGGAGTTCATCACTCCCCTGACCCTGCAGGCCGTCTCCGGCCACCCGGTGGCCGACAGCCTGCTGGACCCGGCCGCCGAGGCGGGCATGGGCCACATCGAGCTGGCCAAGTGGGCGGATCTGGTGCTGATCGCCCCCGCCAGCGCCAACCTGATGGCGCGCATGGCCGCCGGCATGGCGGACGAGCTGCTCACCACCCTCTGCCTGGCCACCCCGGCAACCGTGGCGCTTGCGCCTGCCATGAACCAGCAGATGTATCGCAACGCCGCCACCCAGGCCAATCTCGATACCCTGGCCAGCCGCGGCATCCTGCTGTGGGGGCCGGATTCCGGCAGCCAGGCCTGCGGTGACGTGGGCCCCGGCCGGATGCTGGATCCCCTCGAACTGGTGGAGCGCTGCTGCCAGCAGCTGGCTGACGAGCCATTGCTGGCGGGGGTCAAACTGCTGCTCACCGCCGGGCCGACCCGCGAGGCGCTGGATCCGGTGCGCTACATCAGCAACCACAGCTCCGGCAAGATGGGTTACGCCATCGCCCGCGCCGCCCGCGAGGCGGGTGCCGAAGTGACGCTGGTGAGCGGCCCTGTCGCCCTGGCCACCCCGCAAGGGGTGACAAGAGTCGATGTGGAGAGCGCCCTGCAGATGCACGAAGCGGTGATGAGCCGGGTCGGTGAGTGCGACCTCTTTATCGGCTGCGCCGCCGTGGCAGACTATCGCCCGGCCCAGGTCGCCAGCCAGAAGATCAAGAAGACTGGTGACAACGACCAGATGGCGCTGACCCTGGTCAAGAATCCCGACATCATCGCCGCCGTGGGGGCACTGTCAGACAAGCCCTTCACCGTCGGATTTGCCGCCGAAACCGTGGATGTGGAACAATACGCCCTCGACAAACTGCGACGTAAGCGGCTGGACATGATCGCCGCCAACGACGTGTCCCGCGCGGGTCAAGGCTTCAATGCCGATGACAACGCCCTGACCGTCTTCTGGCAAGGGGGTCAGGCCGCCCTGCCCCTGGCCGACAAGCTGACGCTGGCTCGTCATCTTGTCGCCCTGATTGCACGCCACTATCGACCCTGAGCCCCGGGCCATGACCACTGGCGACGGACTCACGGCGACCGGCATCGCATTGACAACATGCTGGGCGACCCAAGGGCGCCCACTGAACCACTCGATCGCCCCGGGGCGATCCAATTGAAAAACGATTCATGACGACACAAATTGAACTGAAAATCCTGGATGCCCGCATCGGCACCGACTTCCCGCTGCCTGCCTACGCCACTCCGGGTTCCGCTGGCATGGATCTGCGCGCCCTGCTGGATGCACCGATCACGCTGGCACCGGGCGACACCACCCTGGTGCCGACCGGGCTCGCCATCCACATTCAGGATCCGGGTCTGTGCGCCACCATCTTGCCTCGCTCCGGCCTGGGCCATAAGCACGGCATAGTGCTCGGCAACCTGGTCGGTCTCATCGACTCCGACTATCAGGGCCAGCTGATGGTCTCGGTCTGGAATCGCGGCAACGACAGCTTCACCATGCAGCCAGGCGAGCGCATCGCCCAGCTGGTGATCCTGCCCGTGGTGCAGGCCAGCTTCCAGCTGGTCGACGAATTCAACCAGAGTGAACGGGGTGAAGGCGGGTTTGGTTCTTCTGGTCGCCAATAACAAGACCACACAGCCCCCTGGGGTCTGTGTCTAATAACAGAATCAAGCCATTGTTTTTTTTAGGGGAATCCATGGCAAGCAGTAACCAGAAACAGAGTCGGCGCGATCAGATCCTGCAGGCACTCGCCCACATGCTGGAAACCAGTCCGGGCCAGCGCATCACCACGGCGCGCCTCGCAGCCGAGGTGGGTGTGTCCGAGGCGGCCCTCTATCGACACTTTCCGAGCAAGGCGCGGATGTTCGAGGGACTGATCGACTTTATCGAGGATTCCCTGCTGTCACGGGTCAACCTGATCATGGCCGAAGAGAAGGACACCATGGCCCGCTGCCACCATATACTGCAGCTGCTGCTGGTGTTCGCCGAGCGCAATCCCGGCATCACCCGCATCCTCAACGGCGATGCCCTGCTTGGCGAGCACGATCGGCTGCGGGATCGCATCAGTGCCCTGTTTGACAAGCTGGAGACCCAGCTCAAGCAAGCACTGAGGGAGAAGCGGCTGCGGGAAGGCCAGGGCTTCCAGCTCGATGAGACCATGCTGGCCAACCTGCTGCTGGCCTATGCGGAGGGCCGCATCAGCCAGTTCGTCCGCTCCGAGTTCAAGCTCAAGCCCACCGCCGGCTTCGAGGATCAGTGGCAGTTTATGCGCAGCCAGTTATTGCAAAGCTGAGCCGAGCCAGAGGGACGGATCGACCTACATACCTGCTCCGAATAAAACCTTTACCCATCACCGGGTTAGAGGCTCGGTGGCAATAGATGCGCAACCCATAGCTGCAAAGCTGGACCATACTGGTGGGTGCGAAGCGGGAGGCCTTGGCCTCCCTTGTTTTTTGTGGCAGCTTTTGATGGCAGAGAATAAGCACCAGATGCGACCCAGGTTGTCGCGCTCCGGTGTTAGATTTATCCGCCATAAACCTTCAATACCAACAGGACACCCTATGGAACCCGAGATCATCACAGAAGCGCAGACCTGGCTGGTCAATAACCAGGGACTGATCATCGAGTATTCGGTCAACATCGCCGCCGCCCTGCTCACCCTGCTGGTCGGTTACATCGCCGCCAACATCATCAGCGGCGGCGTGACCAAGGTAATGCATACCCGCAAGCTGGACACCACAATCACCCACTTCGTCGGCAGCATCCTCAAGTACACCATACTGGTGTTCGTGGTGATCGCGGCCCTGGGCCGGGTCGGGGTGCAGACCGCCTCCTTCGTCGCCATCATAGGTGCCGCCGGTCTGGCCATAGGTCTGGCGCTGCAAGGGTCCCTCTCCAACTTTGCCGCCGGTTTCCTGCTGATCATCTTCCGTCCCATCAAGGCCGGTGAGTTCATCGAGGTGGCCGGTACCAACGGCGTGGTGCAGGCCGTTCAGCTGTTCACCACCACCCTCACCTCCGCCGACAACAAGATGGTGGTGGTCCCGAACTCCGCCATCCTCAACGGCACCATAGTCAACTACTCCCGCATGGACACCCGCCGGGTCGACATGACCTTCGGCATCGGCTATGGCTCGGACCTGCGCAAGGCCAAGCAGATCCTGGAGCGTCTGGTGAATGAAGAGACCCGCATCCTCAAGGATCCGGCCGTCACCATCGCCGTCGCTGCCCTGGCCGACTCCTCGGTCAACATAGTGGTGCGTCCCTGGGTCAAGACGGGCGATTACTGGGGTGTCTGGTTCGACTTCCACGAGAAGGTGAAGCTGGCCTTCGATGCCGAGGGCGTCGAGATCCCCTTCCCCCAGATGGTCATGCACATGCAGAAGACCCAGGCCTGAATCCAGTGATGATGGCCACGATGCCAGCCTCAGGGCTGGCATCGTCGTTTCCGGGGCAGGGGAAAAGCCAGCCACGGGCGGCCTGACCCCCGCCCAATACCCGCTCGCCTCACCCCATCTCCGGCCCCGCCTCTCCCCTGCCACATTGAAACCCCTTTCAACCTGACGAGACTGGCGAAGCATGAGCCAACGCAAGATCTCATGACCCCTGCTGACTCATAATCGCAGCGTTTTGGTTGTAAACTCCTTCGATGCAGACAATTGGTAAAGCTCTGTTACACGGGCCGCACCATGTGCCCGGTATAATGGGCCCGGTATAGTGCTCGAATAATAAGGTTTGGCGGGAGCCTTGCCTGCAAGGTTCAAACACAACTTGGAAGACTGATAATCCTATGAAAAACATCAATCCAACCCAGACCCAGGCCTGGCAGGCACTGGAAGCCCACTTTGCAGCGAACAAAGAGACCCGGCTGAAAGATCTGTTCGCCCAGGATCCCCAGCGTTTCGACAAGTTCTCCCTCACCTATCAAGGCGACATCCTGGTCGACTACTCCAAGAACCTGATCACCGAGGAGACCCTCAAGCTGCTCATCGATCTGGCCAAGGAGACCGATCTGCGCAGCGCCATCGATGCCATGTTCAACGGCGACAAGATCAACATGACCGAAGGCCGCTCCGTGCTGCACGTGGCCCTGCGCAACCGCTCCGACCGCCCCATCGAGTGCGACGGCAAGGACGTGATGCCGGAAGTGAACGCCGTGCTGGCCAAGATGAAGGGCTTCTGCGAGAAGATCATCTCCGGCGAGTGGAAAGGCTACACCGGCAAGGCGATCCAGCACGTGGTCAACATCGGTATCGGTGGTTCCGATCTGGGCCCGGTGATGATCACCGAGGCGCTGCGCCCCTACAAAAACCACCTGCAGATGCACTTCGTCTCCAACGTCGATGGCACCCACATCGCCGAGACGCTGAAGAAGATTGATCCGGAAACCACCCTGTTCCTGGTGGCCTCCAAGACCTTCACCACTCAGGAGACCATGACCAACGCCCTGACCGCCCGCGACTGGTTCATCCAGATCGCCGGTGACAAGGCCCACGTTGCCAAGCACTTCGCTGCGCTCTCCACCAACGGCAAGGCCGTGGCCGAGTTCGGCATCGACACCGACAACATGTTCGAGTTCTGGGACTGGGTTGGCGGCCGCTACTCCTCCTGGTCTGCCATCGGCATGCCCATCGCCCTGTCCGTCGGTTTCGACAACTTCGAAGCCCTGCTGCAAGGCGCCTTCGAGATGGACATGCACTTCGCCACCGCCTCCTATGAGCAGAACGTGCCTGTGCTGCTGGCGCTGATCGGCCTCTGGTACAACAACTTCCACGGTGCCGAGTCCGAAGCCATCCTGCCCTACGATCAGTACATGCACCGCTTCCCTGCCTACTTCCAGCAGGGCAACATGGAATCCAACGGCAAGTACGTGGATCGCAACGGGAACCCGGTTGACTACCAGACCGGCCCCATCATCTGGGGTGAGCCGGGCACCAACGGCCAGCACGCCTTCTACCAGCTGATCCACCAGGGCACCAAGCTGATCCCCTGTGACTTCCTTGCGCCGGCCATCAGCCACAACCCGATCGGCGACCACCATCCGAAGCTGCTGGCCAACTTCTTCGCCCAGACCGAGGCGCTGGCCTTCGGCAAGAGCAAGGAACAGGTCGAGGCCGAGTTCCTGGCGGCTGGCAAGACGCTGGAGCAGGTCAAGGATCTGGTGCCGTTCAAGGTGTTTGAAGGCAACCGCCCGACCAACAGCATACTGTTCAAGAGCCTGACCCCGAAGACGCTGGGTGCCCTGATCGCCATGTACGAGCACAAGATCTTCGTACAGGGCGCAATCTGGAACATCTTCTCCTTCGACCAGTGGGGCGTGGAACTGGGCAAGCAGCTCGCCAACAAGATACTGCCGGAGCTGGGCAGCAATGACGCCGTCACCAGCCACGACAGCTCCACCAACGGTCTGATCAACACCTGGAAATCCTGGAAAGCCTGATTTTCCAAGTCTTTCTGAATGCAAAAGCCCCGCTCATTGAGCGGGGCTTTTTGTTGCCGGAAGCCGGCGTTGCCATCCTGTGGAGATCTGGCCAGGTGTCTAAGCCAGCCAGAAGACGGGGATCGTCACCCCCGCCCTTCCATCGCCGGCATTAACCGCCGACGGCGATGCGTTTCATGTCTTTCATGTAGCCACGCAGGGTATGGCCGATCGCTTCGATCGGATGGCTACGAGTCGCCTCATTGGCCGCCAGCAGGGCCAGGTTGTCCACCGCCTTCGGCTCGGCGCGGGCGCTGCCCAAATCACCAGCCTGGAGGGTCGGCATAAAGTGCTCGCGCAGCAGCGGCACGGCGGCGTTGGCGAACAGATAGTTGCCGTACTCCGCGGTGTCGGAGATGACCACGTTCATCTCGTACAGACGCTTGCGAGCGACTGTGTTGGCGATCAGCGGCAGCTCGTGCAGGGACTCGTAGTAGGCGGACTCTTCATAGATGCCGGAGGCCACCATGGTTTCGAACGCCAGCTCGACACCCGCCTTGACCATGGCCACCATGACCACGCCATTGTCGAAGTACTCCTGCTCGGCGATCTTGCCCGCATAGGCCGGGGCATTCTCGAAGGCGGACTTGCCGGTCTCTTCGCGCCAGCCGAACAGCTTGGCATCGTCTTCGGCCCAGTCGGCCATCATGCCGCGGGAGAACTCGCCGGCAATGATGTCATCCATGTGCTTCTCGAACAGCGGACGCATCAGGGTGCGCAGCTGCTCGGAGAGCTCGAAGGCACGCAGCTTGGCCGGGTTGGAGAGACGGTCCATCATCAGGCTGATGCCGCCCTGCTTCAGGGACTCGGTGATGGTTTCCCAGCCGAACTGGATCAGCTTGCCGGCGTAGGCTGGGTCAGTGCCCTCGGCAACCAGCTTGTCGTAGCAGAGCAGGGAACCGGCCTGCAGCATGCCGCAGAGGATGGTCTGCTCGCCCATCAGGTCGGATTTCACTTCCGCCACGAAGGAGGATTCCAGCACGCCCGCACGGTCGCCACCGGTGGCGGAGGCCCAGGCCTTGGCGATGGCCATGCCTTCACCCTGGGGATCGTTCTCCGGGTGAACGGCGATCAGGGTCGGCACGCCGAAGCCGCGCTTGTACTCTTCACGCACCTCGGTACCCGGGCACTTGGGCGCCACCATGACGACTGTGATATCGGCGCGGATCTGCTGACCCTCTTCCACCACGTTGAAGCCGTGGGAGTAACCCAGGGCGGCGCCCTGCTTCATCAGCGGCATGACGGTCTTCACCACGTCGGAGTGCTGCTTGTCCGGGGTCAGGTTCAGCACCAGATCGGCGGTCGGGATCAGATCTTCATAGGTACCGACGACGAAGCCGTTGTCGGTGGCCTTCTGCCAGGAGGCACGCTTCTCGGTGATGGCGGCCTTGCGCAGGGCATAGGAGATGTCCAGCCCGGAGTCGCGCATGTTCAGACCCTGGTTCAGACCCTGGGCGCCACAGCCCACAATCACCACCTTCTTGCCCTTGAGCGCCGCACAACCGTCAGCGAACTCCTCGCGCTGCATGAAACGACACTTGCCCAGCTGGGCCAACTGCTGACGCAGGTTCAAGGTGTTGAAATAGTTAGCCATGGTGATTGCTCCGTTCGATTGATTCCATGCCGGGTAGCGGCGTTGTCCAAACCACTATAGCGCGGGACACTTATTGCCTGAACTGATATATTCGAAACAGTACGTTGCAGAAATTGAAATATGACTCTTGGCATTCTCAGGCCGTTTTTCCCACCCGGTGCATCTCGGGGGCTTGCGGCCTGAAGGTATATGGTCGGCACAAGCGCCGCTGCAGGAATTCAAAGATGGACCTTCGCAATCTCGAACTGTTTCTCCACCTCGCCGACTCCCTCCACTTCGGCAAGAGCGCCGACGCCATGGCGGTCAGCCCCTCCACCCTGAGCCGCGCCATCCAGCGGCTGGAGCAGGAGACCGGCTGCGTGCTGTTCGAGCGGGACAACCGCAGCGTGCGGCTCACCCCGGCGGGAGAGAAGCTGAGGGAGTTCGGTGGCAGCCTGCTGCAGGAGTGGCGGCGGCTCAAGCAGGAACTCAGGCGCAGCGACGAGCCGTTGCAGGGGCGGCTGCGGGTCTTCTGTTCGGTCACCGCCAGCTACTTCCTGCTGCCCGAGGTGCTGGAGCGCTTTCGCCGCCGCTACCCCCAGCTCGAGATCAAGCTGGAGACCGGCGACCCCGCCCTGGCGGTGGACAAGATCCTGGCCGACGAGGCCGATCTCGCCATCGCCGCCAGGCCGGATGCCCTCTCGTCCAAGCTGGAGTTCGCCAGCCTGCAGCAGGTGCCGCTGGTCTTTATCGCCCCCCGCAATGCCCCCCAGCAAAGCCAGTGGTTCTCCCAGGGCGAACCCGACTGGGAGCGACTGCCGCTCATCCTCTCGGAGCAGGGGCTGGCCCGCAAACGCTGTGATCAGTGGTTTCGCAACAAGGGCATAGCCCCCAACATCTATGCCGAGGTGGCGGGCAACGAGGGCATAGTCGCCATGGTGGCCCTCGGCTTCGGCGTAGGCCTGGTGCCTGCCGCCGTGATCGATCACAGCCCCATGGGGGACAAGGTACGCATCGTCGATCCCAAGCCCGCCCTCAAGCCGTTCGATGTCGGCATCGCCGTGCTCAAGAAGCGGCTGGAAGAGCCGCTGATCCGCGCCTTCTGGGACACGGCCCGCGGTCAGGGAGGACTGCGCTGACTCCGGGGCTGCCCCAGCACCAGTGTCAAATGTGTCAGTATGAAAGCCCTGGAGAAGAGGGGACACTGGCCGGCAAATCCATCCACCACAGAGGATCACGCCGTGAGCCAGCATCTTGTCGAAATCCAGAGTGCCATCCTGTTTGCAGAGTACCTGCAGAGCCTCGGAGTTCAGCGCACCTCGCTCGATCGGGAGCAGGAGATCTATGTGCAAGACAGGCACCTGGCCACTGTGCGGCGCATCCAGGGTGAACTGAGATTTTATCTGCGTGCCAATGCCCTGGCCCGGTCGTGATCCGAAATGGGTCACAGAACGAACGCCTGAAGCGTATTAGACTGGCACCATACGTCGCCCTCGCCTCGGGGGTCGCCATGAGGAGTGCCCATGAAACCAAGCGGCCTGGATCGGCTCTTCAAACCCCAATCGATTGCCGTCATCGGTGCCTCCAGTGACCCCCAGAAGGCCGGGCATGTGGTCATCCGGCATCTGCTCGCGGGCCAGTTCAAGGGCCCCATACTGCCGGTCAGCCCTCACTGCCGGGCCGTCGCCGGCGTGCTCGCCTATCCCGATATCGAGAGCCTCCCCCTCTCCCCGGATCTTGCCATCGTCTGCACCCGGCGCGAGCGGGTACTGCCGCTCATCGAGGAGCTCGGCAAGAAGGGCACAGGGGCGGCCATCATACTGGCCGCCCACTTCTCCGGCGACGAGCGCCAGCGGCTCAGGCAGCTCTGCCGGCAATACGGCATCCGCCTGCTCGGCCCCAACAGTATGGGCATGCTGTTGCCCGGGCAGGGCATCAACGCCAGCTTCTCCCCCATTGCCGCCACTCCGGGGCAGGTGGCCTTTTTGTCCCAGTCGGCGGCGGTCAGCACCACCATCCTCGATTGGGCCAAACAGCGGGAGATCGGCTTCTCGGCCTTCGTTTCGCTTGGGGATCACTGCGACATCGACTTCGGCCAGCTGCTGGATCAGCTCTCCCGCGACGGGGCAACCCGCGCCATCCTGATCTACATGGACAAGCTGCACGATGCCCGTCACTTTCTCTCCGCCGCCCGCGCCGCTTCCCGCAACAAGCCCATTCTGGTGCTCAAGAGCGGGCGCCACGATCCGGCCAACGGCCTCGACAACGTCTATGACGCCGCCATCCGCCGGGCCGGCATGCTGCGGGTACGGGACACCCACGAGCTGTTTGCCACCGTCGAAACCCTGAGCCACTCCCTGACCCTCAAGGGGGAGCGACTCGCCATCCTCTCCAACGGGCGCGGTCTGGCCAACATGGCCGCAGACGTGCTGCTGGCACGCGGCGGCAAGATGCCCATGCCCCCTCTGGACATAGGCAGCGATGCCGATGTGGAGGCCTACCGAACCGCGCTGGACGAGCTGCTGCAAGGGGACGGAGCCGATGCCATACTGCTGATCCACGCCCCCTCCCTCACCGCTCGCGGTGCGACCCTGGCCAGCAATCTGATCGATTTCCTCAAGCAGCACCCCAGAGCCAGGCGTTTCAACATACTGACCAACTGGGCGGGAGAATACTCGGCCCAGGAGGGTCGACGCCTGTTCAATGAAGCGGGGATCCCGACTTACCGTACTCCGGAGAGTGCCGTCACCGCCTTCATGCACATGGTGGAATACCGCCGCAACCAGAAACAGTTGATGGAAACCCCCGCCTCCCTGCAAGGGGACAGACTCGATGTCGAGCGCTGCCAGCAGTTGCTCCGCCAGGCGCTGGATCGCAAGCAGCGGGTACTGGACACCCACCTGGCGCAACCCATCATGCAGGCGGCCGGTCTCTCCACCCTGTCGACCTGGATAGTTTCCGATGCCATCGAGGCGGCGCTGACCGCGGAGCAGATAGGCTATCCGGTGGCGGTGAAGCTGCGATCCCCCGACATCGCCCACAAATCCGAGGTGCACGGCGTCATGCTGAATCTGCGCACCTCGGCGGAAGTGGCCCAGGCGGCGGATGCCATCCTGGATCGGGTCCGCCAGCACGACCCTGGGGCCCGAATAGAAGGCCTGCTGGTCCAGCGCATGGCAAAACGCAGCGGTGGACTCGAGCTGCGCATCCGCCTGCAGCAGGATCCTGTGTTCGGCCCCGTCATCCTGCTCGGGGAGTCCGGTGCCGAACCCCACGAGATGGTCGCGGCCCTGCCACCGCTCAACCAGGCGCTCGCTCGCTACCAGATCATCGGTGCCCTCAAGAACGGCAAGATCCGCGAACAGGCCAGCCCGGTACGACTCGATATCGATGCCCTCGCCCAGGTCTTGTGCCAGCTCTCCGAGCTGCTGCTGGCCTTCCCCGCAATCCAGGAGCTGGACCTGCATCCACTGCAGGCCTGCGGCGAAGAGATGGTGATCCTGGATGCCAGGCTGGTGCTGATGGAAGAGGGTCGGCAGATGCTGCCACTGGCCATTCGCCCCTATCCCACCGAACTGGAGGAGGGTGCCTGGCTGAAAGATCAGAACCATGTGCTGCTGCGCCCGATCCGTCCTGAGGATGAACCGGCCCACAAGCAGTTCGTGCTCAAGGTCTCCGATGAGGACAGATACAAGCGCTTCTTCGCCGACGTGGGAGAACTGGGGCACGAAGAACTGGCCCGCATGACCCAGATCGATTACGACCGGGAGATGGCCTTCGTCGCCGTGGGGCAGGATGGGCCCTACAACCAGCAGATCCTGGGAGTGGTGCGCGCCATCTCCAACCCGGACCAGTCTGACGCGGAATTTGCCATCCTGGTGCGATCGGATATGAAAGGGCTGGGACTCGGCAAGCTGATGATGGAGAAGATAGTGCGCTACGCCAGAGAGCGCGGCATCGGCCAGCTGTCGGGCATGACCATGCCCAGCAATCGCGGCATGATCAATCTGGCCAAGCGGCTGGGTTTCCAGATCGACATCCAGCTGGAAGACGGCATAGTCAATATGGTGCTGCCCTGCGCAGATCAGGGCCGATGAAGAGAGGATGCGGTTGTAAATCAACCGGATATAGATGGATGCAGTGAATGTCAGGCAATAAAAAACCCCGCTCGATTGAGCGGGGTTTCTTGTATTGGGTGCCTGGCAGTGTCCTACTCTCGCATGGCGAATGCCACACTACCATCGGCGCTACCGCGTTTCACTTCTGAGTTCGGCATGGGATCAGG
>NZ_JBWVQS010000008.1:0-125970 GCF_056642115.1 Aeromonas sp. 130281
GAAAGTCAAGCGGTTGTTTTCGCTTTTCTTTCGGCGCCCACTTCGCTAGGAAGCTGGCTCATCAGTTTGGCGTGTTCCGCCGTGCTGGTAGGGGCGCATTATAGGGAGCCGCGCCGGGATGACAAGGGCTTTTTGTAAAAATGCGTTCGTTTGCTGAAAAAGCAGGCTGAACCTCATGAAATGCGAGTTTTAGCTCCGTTTCATGCCGCTTTTTTGTTCACTCCATCGGTCTGGGCCTGGATGTAGTTGACCCAGCTGGTCGCCTTCTGTTGCCAGTTGTCCTGCTGTTGCAGCTCGCGAGCCAGCTCCAGCGCCTGGGCATACTGCTCCTTATTAAGATGTGCCTGCACCAGCAGTGCCTTAGCTCTATTGCCCTGCTCACCCTTGGCTGACTTCATGGCCACCAGCTGGGTCATGGCGGCTTCTGTCTTGCCTTGTTGCAGCAACAGCTCGGCGACGCGCATGGCCGCCTTGGGCTGGGCATGCTGTTTGGCGAGCAGTTGCCAGCTATCTACCGCCTTGGGCCACTCGCGGGCACCTTCCCACAACTGGGCCAGCAGTTGCTGGTTCTCGGCACTCCCCTTCATCTGTCCCTTGGCCATGGCCGCTTCCAGCAGACGGGCGCCGCGATAGGGCAGCCCCTGCCAGGCATAGAGCCGGATCAGCTGGTTGCGGGCGGCAGTGTCGTCCATCAGTTTTCTATCGATGGCGGTCTGTAACAGCGCCAGCGCCTGGTCCCCGCGCTTGGCGGAGAGGTTGAGGGATACCGCCTGTTGCCACCACTTGCTCTCTTTCGGTTCGTGGCGGATCAGCTCTTCCGCCTGATCCGCCGCCACACCATAACGTTGCAGGGCAGTGAGGGCGGAGAGGCGAATGATCGCCGTCTGCTTGTGCCAGCCTTTCTTCAGCAACTGCTCGCTCTGGCTGACCGCCTCGCCATATTGCTTGTTGTGGTAATAGAGGCCGGCCAGGCGCAGACGCAAGGCATCGTCGGACTTGAGTGCCAGTGCCGCCTTGTAACTGGCGATGGCGCCTGACCAGTTGGATTGCTGGGCCTGGATATCCCCACGCAGACGCAGCAACTGGAGCTGCTGCTGCTCGGGCCACTCTTTATAGGCCAACGCCTGTTCCACGTAGCGACTCGCCTGTGCGGTCTGCTGCAGGTTGGCCGCCAGTGAGGCCTGCAACTGGGCCAGCCAGGCGCGCTCGGCATCGGAGCCAGGCTTGAGCCCGATCGCCTTGTTCTGGGCCTGTTGCCACTGACCCGACTGATAGAGCTTCATCACGGGCTCCAGCTGACGGGAGAAATGAGGGCTCACTTCCATGGCCAGACAGGCTTGGCTGACCAGGGCCAGCAGACAGATCCAGATCCGCAACATGGTTACGACTCCAATTTGAATTTGAGATTGATGGTTTGCACCAGCTTGTCGGTGGCTCCCGGTCTTGGCTGGTAGCGCCACTTGCTGACGGCCTGAATCGCCGCCCGCTCGAACTGCCGCTTGGGTTTGGCATCGATCACTTCCACATCCTGTACCCGCCCCTCGGCATCGACGCTAAAGCGCAGGGTCACCGAGCCTTCTATGCCGGCCTGCTGGGCCCGATAGGGGTAGACGGGTTCGACCCGCTGCAAGGGGGTCAGCATGTCGCCGACCCCTATGCCCGCGCCTTGGGACTGACCATGGAAGCTGCCGCTCGCCACCGGGGTGGGGCTGGTTGCGACCCCTGGGGCAGATACCTGCACCGCACTCAGGCTGGATACCAGATCCAGGCTGGGCTGCACCGAGGGCAGCGGCGCCGCCGCCGGCATGGGCATTGGCGTGGATGCCAGGGCGGCGGGAGGCTCCGGCAAGGGTTCCGGCTCCTGGGGTACCGGACGCTCGCGCACCTGCACCTCGTTCACCTCGGTCTGCATGTTGATGACGATGGCTTTCTGCTCGGACGAGGCCTTCTCTCCCCGGGGGGGTTCCACCAGCGTGGCCATGAACAGCAGGATCCCCAGGCTGAGGGCAATCCCCAGCCCCAGGCTCATCAGCTTGAACTTCATTTCGGCGCCACCGCCACGGCGATATTGGCGATGCCTGCCGCCTTGGCCTCATCCATCACCCGCACTACCTTGCCATGGGGCACCCTCTCATCGGCCTGGATCACCAAGCTGGCGTCGGGCTGCTCAGACAGCAGACGGGCCAGACTGGCCTGCACCCGCTCCACATCCACCTGTTTGCGGTCGAGGAAGATCTGCCCCTGGGCGCCGATCGCCAGCATGATGCTGGAGGACTTCTGCGCCTTGGCCTGGCTCGCCTGGGGCCTGTGCACTTCTAGCCCGGCTTCCCGTACGAAGGAGGTGGTCACGATGAAGAAGATCAGCATGATGAACACGATATCCAGCATGGGGGTCATGTCGATCTGTACTTCATCACGCTGGCGTTTGGATTGCCGTCTCATTGCATTACCTTCTCTTCTCGCAGGCCATCCCGGGTCTTGGCCAGCGCACGCTTGGCCTGGCTCTCGAGACGACTGAGTAACAACACGCCGGAGAGCGCCACCACCATGCCTGCCATGGTGGGGATGGTGGCGCGGGAGATCCCGCCCGCCATGCTCTCCGGGTTAAAGCGGTTGGCGGCGGCCAACGCATCGAATACGCCTATCATGCCGGTCACAGTGCCGAGCAGACCCAGCATGGGGCAGAGCACCACCAGGGTGCGGATGAAGATGAGATGGCGGTTGAGCTCGAGTTCGGCCTCGGCCAGCCAGCGGCTGCGGATCGCCTTGGCGTGCCAGCTGTGGCGCTCGCTGCGCCCCTGCCAGCGGCCGAACAGCTGCCGCTGCAGCGGACCGAAACCCAGGTTGAGGTAAAGCAACCGCTCGATCATCAGAATCCACATCAGCACCAGCAGGGCCAGGATGACCCAGAGCACGGGGCCGCCACGGCCCATGAAGCTCTGCAACTGTTGCCAGATGTCGACCATCATGCCACCCGCTCCATCCCGTCCCCGTTATTCTCGGCACGCTCGGCCAGAATGCCGGCGACCTGCTGCTCCAGCACGTTGGAGAGCTCGGTGAAACGGGATTGCAGCAGGCTGTGGGCCAGGATCAGCGGAATAGCGGCCACCAGCCCCTGTACCGTGGTGATCAGCGCCATGGAGATGCCGCCCGCCATGATCTTGGGATCGCCGGTGCCGAACTGGGTGATGGCCTGAAAGGTGCCTATCATGCCGGTGACGGTGCCGAGCAGCCCCAGCATGGGGGCAATGGCCGCGATCACCTTGACCATGCCGATGCCACGCTCCATCCGGGGCGTCTCCTGCAGTATGGCCTCGTCCAGCCTCAGTTCGAGGGTCTCCATGCTCAGCTCCGGGTGCTTGTCTGCCACCGTCAGCACCCGACCGAGGGCGTTGTCGGCGTGGTATTCGCCGCTCTTGAGCTGGCGACGCACCAGGGTCAATTCGCGGGAGAGGGTCCAGAGCCGCACGGCGGCAATGCCGAGGCCGATGGCGGCCAGCAGCACTATGATGGCGCCTACCTGGCCCCCTTGCTGGACTTGCTGCCAGAAGGTCGGTGCCTGGGCCTGCATCTCGAGCAGGACGCCGTGGGAGGGATCCAGCGGCAACGCCTCGCCTTCCTTGCCCTGATAGGCGGTCAGCTCGGACAGCAAGCCGCCGGGCAGTCCCAGTACCGGACTCAGCCCTTCGCCGCTCGGTTGCAGGAAGCCTTCGCTGCCAAACAGCGCGAAGCTGCCGACCCGGGTCAGCGCCTGCTCACTGGCCGCGCCCTGGGCATTGAGCACCTTGCCATCGAACTGGACAACCCGACCCGACTCGCGGATCTCCTGCAGCAAGGTGGCGGGCAGCAGGGCGAGGGCAGCGCGATCCGGCACCTGCTTGTCCTGGGCCATGGCCTTCAAGGCAGTCAGACGATCCGGATACTGGCCCTGCACCGAGGAGTCACCCAGCAACTTGACCGCATCGCTGGCCCCCTGGCGGGTCACCGCGAAGATCTCGTTCATGTCGCCGGAGGCTTGCTCCCAGCGGGTGTTGAGCTCGACCAGCTGCTTTTCATTGCTGGCAAACTGGCTGGCCAGCTCCTTGCTCAGGCGCTGAGCCTCGGCCAGCCTGGCGCGGGCACTGTGCAATTCGGTGGAGACAGACGCCAGATCCTGCTGTGCCTGTTGCTCGCGGGCCTGTTCCTGCTGCTGCCACTCTTCATTGGCAAGGGCCAGCTGGGAGCAGAGGGAGAGGGTGATCAGAAGGGGGAACCATTTCATGACTGAGCCTCCTGGCTACGCGCGACAGACAGGGGCACATGCAACAGTTGCGGGACTTTCTTGTCGGCCGCCATGTCCAGCGCATCGGCAAGGGGGGTGAGCCACTCGCTATCCAGCGGCAGCCAGGTCTTGCTCTCGGCGGACCAGCGCCAGCCCTGGGTGCGATCGGCTGTCATGGCCAGCAGGGAGACGCGACCGAGCGCCAGCACATCGACCCGGCGCTCGGCACCATCCAACGCCAGCTGGGCGGGATAGGCATCCATCCGGCTGCCGTATTCGGCTTCGATCTGGTAGGCCTGCAGCAGCTGGCGGAACTTCTCCGCCTCGCTCACGTCCGCCCGGGCCAGGGTCACCTTCAGCTGCTCGACCCGCGCCAGACGGTCCTCCTTGCGCAGGGGAATGTCATCCTGCACCAGCTGCTCCAGATCCGCCTGCATCTGCAACATCAGCGGGATCAGGCCCTGACGGGTCTCCTGAACCGCTTCCAGCTGTTGAGTCAGCTTGCCCAGCTCATTCTGCTGATCGGCCACCAGAGACTGCATGTAGCGGTTGTAGGCTTCCAGATCCCGCAGTTGCAGCTGGGCATTTTGCAGCTCCAGCCGGGCGGCAACGGCGGCATCGGCCGCCTTTTCTACGCGTTGCTGGGAGGCTTTCCCATCCGCGATGCTGTTTTTCAGTGCGGGCGCGACCAGATCGTCTGCCGAGGCGACGAAATGAACGGCCAATGGCAACAAGGCCAGACCCCAGATCTTTTTCATGGTACACAATCTTAACAATGATAACTATTCTCATTGTCTCAAAGAGTGGGGTCAGTGGCAATCAGATGATTTTCTTGGCCTGTGGCTGAAAAAACAGGATACTTTTTAGACAAGCACGGGAACAACTGGCGTTGGTAGTCACAACACCATTTTAAATAACTAAAAAATGTCTTTTCGATCAGGATGATAAGTGGTCGAAAAAGGAGACTTACATGTTTAACGATGCGATCTGGGAACACATAGATCGGTTCACCAAGGCCAAGAAAACCAGCGACATCCAGCAACAACTGGAGCGCTTCAGCCATCAGATGGGATTTGATTACTTCAGGTTGCTGATCATTTTCCCCATCAGCATGCAGAAATCACACGTGGCCTTGTTCAATAACTGCCCGACCAGCTGGTTTGATGCCTACACGGAGCGGCACTACCTGACCCAGGATCCTGTGGTCTTCCTGGGCCTGAAGCAGACCCAGCCCATCTTCTGGAACAAGCTCGACTGCGACTCCCCCTGGCTGCCCAGCGCCAGCCGGGAAGTGATGAACCTCGCCGCCGACTTTGGCGTGAGAAACGGTGTCTCCTTCCCGCTGCACACCCCTCAGGGGGAACACGGCATCCTCTCCTTCATCAGCAAGGAAAGGTCCAACTCTGACCTGATGTTTGAAAACGTTCCCATGCTCTCATTTTGTGCCAGCTACATCTTCAACGCGGCGCTGCAGCTGATAAAGAGCAGGCCGGACCTGATGAAGCATCTGGCCGAGCTGTCGGATCGGGAGAAGGAGTGCCTGTTCTGGGCCAGCGAGGGCAAGACCTCCTGGGAGATAGCCACCATACTCGGCATCAGCGAGCGTACCGTGAACTTCCACCTCAATCAGGTCACCAACAAGACGGATTCGAAGAACCGCAACCAGGCGATCGCCAAGAGCATCTCCAGCGGCATCATAGTGCCCTCGCTGGACGATGTGACCATCACCAACCTGCGGCTGTCATAACGGCAACCCCGCCAGCCAAACAAAAAGAGCCGCAACAGCGGCTCTTTTTTCATGTCTGACAACGACTTATTCCACGGTCACGGATTTCGCCAAGTTGCGCGGCTGATCCACGTCGGTGCCCTTGATGAGGGCGACGTGGTAGGAGAGCAGCTGCAACGGCACCGTATAGACGATGGGGGCAATCATCTCTTCCACGTGATTCAGGCTCATCACCCGCATGGTCTCGTCGCTCTTGAAGCCGGCGTCCGCATCGGCGAACACATAGAGGATACCGCCACGGGCGCGCACCTCTTCCACGTTGGACTTCAGCTTCTCCAGCAGATCGTTGTTCGGCGCCACGACTATGATGGGCATCTCGGCATCGATCAGCGCCAGCGGGCCGTGCTTGAGCTCACCGGCGGCATAGGCCTCGGCGTGGATGTAGGAGATCTCTTTCAGCTTGAGCGCCCCCTCCATGGCGATGGGGTACTGGCTGCCACGGCCGAGGAAGAGGCTGTGATGCTTGTCGGCAAACTCTTCGGCCAGGGTTTCGATCTGCTTGGCCAGCGCCAGGCTCTCCTTGATGCGCAGCGGCAGGGCCTGCAGCGCCTTGACCAGTTCGGCCTCGGCCTCGGCGCTCAGGTTGCCACGGCAGTGACCGACCGAGGCCACCAGCATCAGCAGGCCGGCCAGCTGGGTGGTGAAGGCCTTGGTGGAGGCGACGCCGATCTCGGCACCGGCCCGGGTCATAAAGGCCAGGTCGGATTCGCGCACCAGGGAGGAGCCCGGCACGTTGCAGATGGCGAGCGAGCTCATGTAGCCGGACTCCTTGGCCAGGCGCAGGGCGGCCAGGGTGTCGGCGGTCTCGCCGCTCTGGGAGAGGGTCACCAGCAGGCTGTTGGGGCGCACCACGGACTTGCGATAGCGGAACTCGGAGGCGATCTCCACGTCGCAGGAGACGCCGGCGATTTCCTCGAACCAGTAGCGGGCCACCATGCCGGAGTTGTAGGAGGTGCCGCAGGCGACGATCTGGACGTGCTCCACCTTGTCGAAGATGGCACGGGCGCCATTGCCGAAGGACTCGACCACCACGTGATCCGTGCCCAGACGGCCTTCCAGGGTGTTGGTGATGGCCTTGGGCTGCTCGTAGATCTCCTTGAGCATGTAGTGGCGGTACTCGCCCTTGTCACCGGCGTCGTGGGAGAGCTCGGACTCCAGCTCCTCGCGCACCACGGCATTGCCGTCGGTGTCGAAGATGTGCACGTCGCGGCGGGTCACCTCGGCCACGTCACCCTCTTCCAGGAAGATGAAACGGCGGGTCACCGGCAGCAGGGCCATCTGATCGGAGGCGATGAAGTTCTCGCCGATGCCGCGACCAATCACCAGGGGCGAGCCGGAGCGGGCCACCACCACGCGGCTGTCGTCACGGCTGTCCATCACCACTGTGCCGTAGGCACCGCGCAACTGCTTCACCGTGACCTGCATGGCCGCCAGCAGGCTGGGGGCGGATTTCAGCTCGTGGTGGACCAGGTGGGCGATCACCTCGGTGTCGGTGTCCGAGGTGAACTCGTAGCCCATGCCCTGCAGCTGGCTGCGCAGCTCTTCGTGGTTCTCTATGATGCCGTTGTGCACCACGACGATATGCTCGGAGACATGGGGGTGGGCATTGCGCTCGGACGGCTCGCCGTGGGTCGCCCAGCGGGTGTGGGCTATGCCGGTACCGCCATGGACGGACTGCTCCTCCAGTGCCTTGGCCAGCTCGGCCACCTTGCCGAGGCGACGCACCCGCTGCAGCGGCTGGTTGGCGCTGAACACGGCCACACCGGCGGAGTCATAGCCGCGGTATTCCAGACGGCGCAGGCCTTCTACCAGGATTTCAGCCACATCACGTTGGGCCACTGCCCCGACGATGCCACACATAGACTTCTCCTTGAAATGTAAGACGTTAATTCGATTGGATAATAGATGTTTGGGTCAAACCGCCACGGGGGCGCAGATCAGTGCTATCCCCCTGGCCTGGATCTGTGCTCTGGCCTCGTCGTCCAGCCCCTCGTCGGTCACCAGGGTATGGATGCTGGACCAGGGCAGCTCGAGATTGGGGATCTTGCGGCCTATCTTCTCCGACTCCACCATGACGATGACCTCGCGGGACACCTCGGCCATTACCCGGGAGAGGCCCACCAGCTCGTTGAAGGTGGTGGTGCCCCGCTCCGGGTCTATGCCGTCGGCGCCGATGAACAGCTGGTCGAAGTCATAGGAACGCAACACCTGCTCCGCCACCTGTCCCTGGAAGGATTCGGAGTGGGGATCCCAGGTGCCGCCGGTCATCAGCAAGGTGGGCTCGTTCTCCAGCTCGCGCAGGGCACCGGCCACGTTGAGGGAGTTGGTCATCACGATGAGGCCGCGCTTGCTGCCCAGCATGGGGATCATGGCGCTGGTGGTGCTGCCGCTGTCGATGATGACGCGGTTGTGATCGCGGATGCGCTCGGCGGCGGCACGGGCGATGGCCAGCTTTCGTTTCGAAACTTGATCCGGGTTGCTGTCCACCACCATCTCGCTCGGCAGAGGCACGGCACCACCGTAACGGCGCAGCAGCAGACCGCCGGTCTCCAGCACTGCCAGATCCTTGCGGATGGTCACTTCCGAGGTGGAGAAGTGCTTGGCCAGGGCATCGACGCTGACTTCGCCCTGTTCCTGCACCAGGGTCACTATGGTGTGACGGCGCTGTTGAGTGTTGCGTTTGGTCATCTTAAAGTTTCGATTCGAAAGGATGGCGAAATATTAATACCTTTTTGGGAAAAATCAAACGGCAAATAGGATCCGATTTGGTTCGATGCCAGAATGGTCAGGCCGATTTGTGACGAGGACGCCATGCAAAAACGAGTCATCTGGCTGGTGGAAGATGAGGCCAGCATTGCCGACACCCTGATCTATGCCCTGCAGACCGACGGTTTCGAGGTGGAGTGGTTCCCCCTCGGCCAGCCGTTGCTGGCGCGACTGGAACAGTCGCACCCGGATTTTCTGATCCTGGATGTGGGGTTGCCTGACATCAGCGGCTTCGAGCTGTGCAAGCAGGTGCGGGCCCTGACCGACACTCCCCTGATGTTTCTCACCGCCCGCAGCGAGGAGATAGACAGGTTGATCGGGCTGGAGATAGGGGCCGACGACTACGTGGCCAAACCCTTCTCGCCGCGGGAGGTGTGCGCCAGGGTGAGGGTGATACTGCGCCGCAGCCAGCCGAGCGCTCCCCAGCCCAGCGCCCTGCTGGCACTGGACGAGGAGCGGGCCCGCATCTGCTTCCACGGTCAGCCCCTGACCCTCACCCGCTACGAATATCTGCTGCTCAAGACGCTCATGCAGGCGCCGGGCCGGGTCTACTCCCGCCAGCAGCTGATGGACCTGGTGTGGAGCGGGGCCGAAGAGAGCCTGGATCGCACCGTCGACACCCACATCAAGACCCTGCGCGCCAAGCTGCGGGAGCGGGACTCCGAGGCCAATCTGATCCTGACCCACCGCGGGCTGGGCTACAGCCTGGAGCTGGCATGAACTCAGGGGTGCCGGGCACCGGCCGGGGGATGAGATGAGAATCGGATTGCAACTGCTGTGCGGCCTGGTGCTGATCTTCGCCCTGGCCGCCTGGTTCGTGCTGGAGATCTTCGTCGAGGAGATCAAACCCGGGGTGCGCAGCGCCACCGAGGATACCCTGGTGGATATGGCCCAGCTGCTGGCCCCCCTGGCCCTGGACGATCTGCAGGAGGGGAAGATGGCGGATGGCCGGCTGGCCAGCGCCTTCGCCCGCCTCAACCAGAGCCCCATCAACGCCCTGATCGACGGTCACCTCAAGCAGCAGGCGGAGTACCGCATCTATGTGGTCGACGCTAAAGGCAAGGTGGTCTATGACTCGGACGGAGTGGATCTGGGCAAGGACTATTCCCGCTGGAACGACGTCTACCGCACCCTGCGCGGGGAGTATGGCGCCCGCAGCACCCGCAGCGATCCCGACGATCCCGCCAGCTCTGTGATGCACGTGGCTGCCCCCCTGCGCGAGGGGGACGAGATCCTGGGTTCCCTCACCGTCGCCAAGCCCAACCGCACCCTGCTGCCCATGATAGAGCGCAGCGAGCACCAGCTGTTGCAGGGGGCGGCCCTGCTGCTGTTCATCTCGCTGCTGATCGGCGCCCTGCTGGTGTGGTGGCTCACCCGCGCCATCGGCAAGCTGGTGCACTATGCCGATGCGGTCAGCCAGGGTCAGCCCGCCAGCCTGCCGAGGCTCCACAGCCCGGAGCTGGACCGGCTCGGCCACTCCCTCGAGACCATGCGCCGCCAGCTGGACGGCAAATCCTACATCGAAGCCTATGTGCACAGCCTGACCCACGAGCTCAAAAGCCCGCTGGCCGCCATTCGCGGGGCTGGGGAGATCCTCGCCGAGGCGCCGCCCCCCGAGGTGGCGCGGCGCTTTATCGGCAACATCAACCTGGAGACGGCCCGCATGCAGCAACTGATCGAGCGCATGCTGCAGCTCGCACGCCTCGAATCGGGGCAGGGGCTGGACAGACAGGCCACAGCCCCCGCCACGCTAGGCAGGCGGGCTCTGGATGCCCGCCAGATAGTCGCAGCCCGTCGTCAGGTGGCCCTGGCGGCAGAGCTCACCGACGCCCCCAGGCAGAAGTGGGATCCCCTGCTGGTGGAGCAGGCGCTGGGCAACCTGCTGGACAACGCCCTCGACTTCTCACCCGCCGGGGGTCACATCCGGCTGAGTGGCGCCATGGAGGAGGGGGGCTACTGCTTCCGGGTACGGGATCAGGGGCCCGGCATCCCGGACTATGCACTGCCGCGGATCTTCGAGCGCTTCTACTCCCTGCCCAGACCCGACAAGGGCAAGAGCAGCGGCCTCGGGCTCAGCTTTGCCGCCGAGGTGGCGCGCCAGCACGGTGGCCGGCTGACCCTGGGCAACCAGCCGGAAGGCGGGGTGCTGGCCGAACTCTGGCTACCTGCCGGCTAGGGAACTTCACACTGAACACACAGAGCCGGGCTAAGCTGCGCCTCCTAGGATAGGGTCCCGCCCGGACCCGTCTACCCGCGTTCTGATGAATCAAGGAGATGTTCATGTCCCGCATTCTGTTGTCCGGCCTGCTTGCCGCCGGCCTCTTCTGTGCCTTGCCCGCCAGCGCCACCACAGGCTGTCTGCTGTTCGCCGATGGCAGCGGCAAACCCCTCAGCGCCCAGGGTGACTGCGCCAGCCAGCTGACGCCCGCCTCCACCTTCAAGATCCCGCTGGCGCTGATGGGCTATGAGAGCGGCTTCCTGGTGGATGAACAACTGCCCGCCCTGCCATTCAAAGCCGGCGACCCTGATTTCCTGCCGGAATGGAAGCAGACCACCACCCCGAGCAACTGGATGAAGTTCTCGGTGATCTGGTACTCCCAGCGCCTCACCGAGTGGCTGGGAGAGACGCGCTTCCAGCAGTACGTCGACCGCTTCGACTACGGCAACCGGGAGCTGTCGGGCAACCCAGGCAAGCACGACGGTCTGACCCAGGCCTGGCTCAGCTCCAGCCTCGCCATCAGCCCCCAGGAGCAGGCCCGCTTCCTCGGCAAGCTGGTGAGCGGCAAGCTGCCGGTCTCCGCCGAGGCGGTGCGCCGCACCAGCACTCTGCTGCGTCAACCCGACATCGATGGCTGGCAGATCCACGGCAAGACCGGCATGGGCTATCCCAAGCTGCTGGATGGCAGCCTCAACCGGGATCAGCAGATCGGCTGGTTCGTCGGCTGGGCCAGCAAGCAGGACAAGAAGCTCATCTTCGTGCACACAGTGGTACAAAAACCCGGCAAGCAGTTCGCGTCCCTCAGGGCAAAGGAAGAGGTGTTTGCCGCCTTGCCAGCAGAGCTGAAGAAACTCTGATCCCCAACCGGCGCCTGGCGCCGGTTTTTTTATCCCCCTTCACTCCCACTTCACAGGGCCCCATCCCCGCTTCACCCGACCAGGGCACAGTCGACCCCATCAACAAGGAGAGGCGTCATGGTCAAACAGATATTCACCCACAAGATAACGCTGCTGCTGTTGCTCAGCCTGCTGCTGATGATCCCGGTTCACTCCATCATGGAGCTGAACCGGGAACGCCAGGCCTACCGCAGCCAGGCCATTCACAGCATCATGGCCAGCAGCAGCGGTCCGCAGCGCTTGCTGGGGCCTGTGCTGGTGCAACCCTATACCCGGGCCGTCACCGTCGAGCAGGATGGCAAGCGCTTCGTGCGCGAGGAGCGGGTCTATCGCTACCTGCTGCCGGACAGGCTGGATGTGCGGGCCAGCATGGAAGTCACCCCGCGCAAGCTCGGCATCTATCAGGCCCAGGTCTATCACAGCCGGCTCTCCCTCTCCGGCCGCTTGCCGGCCAGCCTGGCCGACAAGGTGCTGGTGGCCGGCAACCCGGACCTGAGCTTCGACGCCGCGGATCCCGCCCTGATCCCGGGCAAGCCCTACCTCAGCCTGGTGCTGTCCGATGCTCGCGGCATCAGCAGCGTGCCCGAGCTGCAGCTGGGGGAGCGGCGCATTCCGTTCGCCCCCGGTGCCTTGCTGGGTGACGGCCTGGCCGGCATCCATGCTCCGCTCGAGCGCCTGCCCGGGGAAGATGGCCGCTTTCACATCGAGCTGAACCTGCAGGGCATGAATGCACTCGAGGTGGTGCCGATCGGCCAGGACAGCAGGTTCAACCTGAGTGGCAACTGGCCCCATCCCAACTTCATCGGCGATTTTCTGCCCGGCAACCGCACCCTGAACGATCAAGGGTTCGACGCCAGCTGGCAGACCAGCTGGTTTGCCACCGACATGGAGCGGCGCTTCACCCGCATGATGAAGGGGGCGGGGAGCGAGTTGCCGACCTTCAGCGTCAGCCTGGTGCAGCCGGTGGATCACTACCAGCTGAACGAGCGGGCCGCCAAGTACGCCCTGCTGTTCATCGGCCTCACCTTCCTCAGCTTCTTCATGTTCGAGCTGCTCAGGGGGCTGCGGGTACACCCGATCCAGTACGCCCTGGTGGGCATGGGGCTGGCCATCTTCTATCTGGTGCTGTTGGCGCTGACCGAGCACCTCGGCTTTGGCTGGGCTTATCTGATTGCCAGCCTCGCCAGTGTGTCGCTCAACGGCTTCTACCTCAGCCATGTGCTGGGGGGGCCGCGTCAGGGACTCGGCTTCTCGGCCCTGCTCGGGCTGGTCTACGCCATCCTGTTCGGGCTGCTGCAAGCCGAGGAGATAGCCCTGCTGCTCGGCGCCCTGCTGCTGTTCGCCATCCTGGCGCTCATCATGGTGCTGACCCGCAAGCTGGACTGGTATGGAGTGATGGGCAACCCGCCCCCTTCTCCAGCCCCGGACCAGGAGAGCTGAAAACAAAACCGGCGCCCTCAGGGCGCCGGTTTCATTTCATTGATCGGGCATCACTTCTTCTTGACCGGGCGGGCCCAGTTCTTGATGTGGCGCTGGGGCACCCGGGTGATCACCAGCTCGTGCTCGGCCACATCCTTGGTGATGGTGGAACCAGCCCCCAGGGTCGCCCCCTTGCCGATGCGCACCGGCGCCACCAGCTGGGTATCGGAGCCGACGAAGACGTCATCCTCTATGATGGTCTGGAACTTGTTCACCCCATCGTAATTGCAGGTGATGGTGCCGGCACCGATATTCACCTTGGCGCCGATGTCCGCATCCCCCAGATAGGTCAGGTGACCACACTTGGAGCCGACCCCGAGCCGGGATTTCTTCATCTCGACGAAGTTGCCGACATGGGCATCCTGCTCCAGCACGGCACCCGGGCGCAGACGGGCGAAGGGACCGACCGAACATTGATCCGCCACCAGGGCACCCTCGATGACGGAGTAGGGTTTCACCTCGCTGTGATCGCCAATCTCGCAATCCTTCAACACGGCACCGGCACCTATGCGCACATGGTTGCCGAGCTTGACCTTGCCCTCGATGATGACGTTGACGTCGATCACCACCTCCTCCCCGATCTCCAGGGTGCCGCGCAGATCGAAGCGGGCCGGATCGATCAGGGTGACCCCGGCGATCATCAGCTTCTCGGCCTGCATCTGCTGATAACTGCGCTCGAGGGCAGCCAGCTGGACCCGGTTGTTGGCCCCTTCCACCTCCATGGCGCTGTCCGGATGGACGGCGGCGATGGGGCAGCCATCCCCATGGGCCATGGCGATCACGTCGGTCAGATAGAACTCCCCCTGGGCGTTCTTGTTGTCCAGGCGCGACAGCCAGCCGCTCAGCTGGGCGCCATTGGCCACCAGCACACCGGTATTCACCTCGCGGATGGCGAGCTGTTCGGCACTGGCATCCTTCTGCTCGACGATACCGACCACCTGGCCGTTTTCCCGCACTATGCGACCGTAGCCGGTGGGGTTGTCCAGCACCACGGTCAGCAGCGCCATGCCGTCATCGGCCTTGGCGGCCAGCAGCCGTTGCAGGGTCTCGGGCTGGATCAACGGGGTGTCGCCGTAGAGCACCAGCACGTCATCCTCATCCTGCCAGAACGGGATCGCCTGGGCGACCGCATGGCCGGTGCCCAGCTGCTGCGCCTGCAACACCCAGTTGAGATCCGGGGCGGCGATCCGCTCCTTGAGCAGCTCGGCGCCGTGGCCATAGACCAGGTGCAGTTGCTCGGCACCTATCTGGCGGGCGGTGTCGATCACATGGGACACCATGGGTTTGTTGGCGACGGGGTGCAGCACCTTGGGCAGAACGGAACGCATGCGAGTACCTTTACCCGCAGCCAGGATCACGACGTTGAGAGACATAGCCAGCCTTTGAAACATGAGGAAATGCTCGGCGGAGTCTATCCAACGGGCAAAAAAAAAGCGACCCGAAGGTCGCTTTTTGCATCACCGTGATTAGCGGTAATTCTTTTTGACGATATCGATAACCCGCAGCTGGGCCATTGCTTTGGCCAGCTCGGCAGACGCCTGAGCATAGTCGATATCACCATGGGAGCTGCTGATCCGCTCTTCGGCACGACGCTTGGCTTCCTGGGCTTTCGCCTCATCCAGGTCATCGGCACGAATGGCAGTATCGGCCAGCACGGTCACGGCTTCGGGTTGTACTTCCAGCATGCCGCCGGAGATGTACAGCACCTCTTCGCTACCATTTTGCTTGATCAAGCGGACCAGGCCCGGCTTGATGGCAGTCAGCAACGGAGCATGACCGTGGCGGAGACCCAGCTCACCCTCGGAGCCTGTTACCTGGGCAGATTGCACGCGACCGGAAAACAGTTTCCCTTCGGCGCTCACTACATCCAGGTGAAATGAGATCATCTCAGCCATGGGCCCTCCTATCGAGGCTTACAGTTTCTTGGCTTTCTCGACGACTTCGTCGATACCGCCAACCATGTAGAACGCCTGCTCGGGCAGATCGTCATACTCGCCTTTCAGGATGCCCTGGAAACCGCGAATGGTCTCTTTCAGCGGCACGTACTTGCCGGAAGAACCGGTAAATACTTCGGCCACGAAGAACGGCTGGGACAGGAAACGCTCGATCTTACGGGCACGGGATACGGTCAGTTTGTCTTCTTCTGACAGTTCATCCATACCCAGGATGGCGATGATGTCCTTCAGCTCCTTGTAGCGCTGCAGCACGATCTGCACACCACGAGCGGTCTCATAGTGATCCTTGCCAACCACCAGCGGATCCAGCTGACGGGAGGTGGAGTCCAGCGGGTCAACGGCCGGGTAGATACCCAGTGCCGCGATTTGACGGGACAGAACTATGGTCGCATCCAGGTGGGCGAAGGTGGTCGCCGGAGACGGGTCGGTCAAGTCATCCGCAGGCACGTAAACGGCCTGGACTGAGGTGATGGAACCGGTCTTGGTGGAGGTGATACGTTCTTGCAGAACACCCATCTCCTCGGCCAGGGTCGGCTGGTAACCTACTGCGGACGGCATACGGCCCAGCAGTGCGGATACCTCGGTACCGGCCAGGGTGTAACGGTAGATGTTGTCCACGAAGAACAGCACGTCACGACCCTCGTCACGGAACTTCTCGGCCATGGTCAGACCGGTCAGCGCCACGCGCAGACGGTTTCCGGGCGGCTCGTTCATCTGACCGTATACCAGGGATACTTTGTCCAGTACGTTGGACTCCATCATCTCGTGGTAGAAGTCGTTACCCTCACGGGTACGCTCACCCACACCGGCGAATACAGAGTAACCACTGTGTTCGATCGCGATGTTACGGATCAGCTCCATCATGTTGACGGTCTTGCCTACACCGGCACCACCGAACAGACCGACCTTACCACCCTTGGCGAACGGACAAACCAGGTCGATAACCTTGATGCCGGTCTCCAGCAGCTCGGCGCTGTTGGACTGATCTTCGTAGCTGGGGGCTTCGCGGTGGATGGACCAACGCTCTTCTTCGCCGATCGGACCCTTCTCGTCGATGGGCTCGCCCAGTACGTTCATGATACGACCCAGGGTCGAGGTACCGACCGGTACCTGGATGGCCTTGCCGCTGTTAACTACTTCCAACCCACGACGCAGACCGTCGGAGGAACCCATGGTGATGCAACGAACGACGCCGCCGCCGATCTGTTGCTGAACTTCCAGTACCAGACCCTGGCCTTGGCCTTCGCTGATGACTTTCAGTGCATCGTACACCTGGGGCACGGCATTCTGCGGGAACTCGATGTCCACTACAGCGCCGATGATTTGGACGATGAAACCGTTACTCATGTCAAATCCTCTAAACCTTTGATAACCCTTGCCTTACACCGCAGCAGCACCGGATACGATCTCTGTCAGTTCCTGGGTAATACTGGCCTGACGGGCCTTGTTGTACACCAGTTGCAGATCGTTAATCAGGTTGCCGGCGTTGTCAGTCGCGGCTTGCATGGCAACCATTCGGGCTGCCTGTTCACTTGCCAAGTTTTCTACCACGCCCTGGTACACCTGGGATTCGACGTAGCGAATCAGCAGGGTATCCAGCAGCTGCTTGGGATCCGGCTCATAGAGGTAATCCCAGTGGTGTTTCTTGGCGAGCTTGCTGTCTTCTGTTACGGGCAAAGGCAGCAGTTGATCGACTTTTGGTTGCTGAACCATGGTGTTGACGAACTTGTTGTACACCAGATACAGCCTGTCAATCTCACCGTTGTCGTAAGCCTTCAGCATGACCTTGACTGAACCAATCAGGTCATTGACGCTCGGGTTGTCACCCAGTCCGGAGACATGGGCTTTCACCTTGGCGCCGTGCCGTTCAAAGAAGTTGGAGGCCTTGCTACCGATCAGTGCCAGGTCAACCTTGGCACCTTTCGCGCTCCATTGCTTCATATCGTTGAGGGCAGCTTTGAACAGGTTGATGTTCAGGCCGCCACACAGGCCACGGTCGGTGGAGACGACGATGTAACCCACTCGCTTGACCTCACGTTCGATGAGGTAGGGGTGCTTGTATTCCAAGTTCCCCTGAGCGATATGGCCGATCACCTTGCGCATGGTTTCAGCGTACGGACGGCTGGCAGACATGCGTTCCTGCGCACGGCGCATCTTGCTGGCTGCCACCATTTCCATAGCGCTGGTGATCTTCTGAGTGTTCTTCACACTCCCGATCTTGTTACGTATCTCTTTTGCGCCGGCCATCTCTTCTCTCCATCAGGTGGCAGCTTGCGCTGCCACACACGCTTACCAGGTCTGGGTTGCCTTGAAGCTATCCAGCAACGCAGTCAGCTTGCCAACGATCGCGTCGTTGTAGTCGGCCTTGGCATTGATTTCAGCCATCAGCTCGGCATGCTGGGTATTGGCGTAAGAGAGCAGAGCGGCTTCGAAGTCGACGATCTTGCTCAGTTCGACATCGGCGAGGTAGCCCTTCTCGGCGGCGAACAGCACCAGAGACTGGTGAGCCACGCTCATCGGAGAGTACTGCTTCTGCTTCATCAGCTCGGTCACTTTCTGACCATGATCCAGCTGCTTGCGAGTCGCATCGTCCAGATCGGAAGAGAACTGGGCGAAAGCCGCCAGCTCACGATACTGGGCCAGCGCGGTACGGATACCACCGGACAGCTTCTTGACGATCTTGGTCTGAGCGGCACCGCCCACACGGGATACGGAGATACCCGGGTCAACCGCCGGACGAATACCGGAGTTGAACAGCTGAGTGGTCAGGAAGATCTGGCCATCGGTGATGGAGATCACGTTGGTCGGAACGAACGCAGACACGTCGCCAGCCTGGGTTTCGATGATCGGCAGCGCGGTCAGAGAACCGGTCTGGCCAGTCACGGCACCCTTGGTGAACTTCTCGACGTACTCGACGTTGACGCGGGAAGCACGCTCCAGCAGACGGGAGTGCAGATAGAAGACGTCGCCCGGGTAAGCTTCACGTCCTGGCGGACGGCGCAGCAGCAGGGAGATCTGGCGATAGGCTACGGCCTGCTTGGACAGGTCATCATAGATGATCAGCGCGTCTTCACCGCGGTCACGGAAGTACTCACCCATGGAGCAACCGGCATAGGGAGCCAGGTACTGCAGGGCAGCAGCTTCGGAGGCTGAGGCGACGACCACTATGGTGTTGGCCAGGGCGCCGTGCTCTTCCAGCTTGCGCACCACGTTGGCGATGGTGGAGGCCTTCTGGCCAATCGCAACGTAGACGCACTTAATGCCGGAGTCTTTCTGGTTGATGATGGTGTCGATCGCGATGGCGGTCTTACCAACCTGACGGTCACCGATGATCAGCTCACGCTGGCCACGACCGATGGGGATCATGGCATCGATGGCTTTCAGACCGGTCTGGACTGGCTGGTCAACAGACTTACGCTCGATAACGCCCGGGGCAATGACTTCGATCGGCGAGTAGCCGTCGTTGTCTACCGGACCCTTACCGTCGATCGGCTGACCCAGGGTGTTGACCACCCGGCCCAACAGACCACGACCGACCGGCACTTCCAGAATACGGCCGGTACCCTTTACTTTCATCCCTTCAGCCAGGTTGGCATAGGGCCCCATGACAACGGCACCAACGGAGTCACGCTCCAGGTTCAATGCCAGAGCGAAGCGGTTACCCGGCAGCTCGATCATTTCACCCTGCATGGCATCGGCCAGACCGTGGATACGAATGATACCGTCACTCACAGAGACGATGGTACCTTCGTTACGCGCTTCGCTTTTGACATCAAACTGCGCAATGCGCTGCTTGATCAGCTCGGCGATTTCAGTGGAATTCAGTTGCATGCTCTAATACCCCAATCAAGATTGCAGCGCGTCGGCCATGCGATCCAGCTTACCGCGGACCGTGCCGTCGATAACCAGATCACCGGCCTTGATGAGCACCCCGGCCATCAAGGACGCATCTGTGCTGCAATTCAGCTTCACTTTGCGCGCGAGACGTTGTTCCAGAGAAGCCTGAATAGCGGCCTTCTGCTGGTCGGTCAGTTCGATCGCCGAAATCACGTCAGCCTGAACTTCTTTGTCCAGTTCAGCCTTGAGCGCGACATATTCAGCAACGACAGCCGGCAGCACACCCAAGCGACCATTCTCAGCCATCACCCGGATCAGGTTCTGACCATGCTCGTTGAGCTGCTCACCGCAGACACCGACAAACAGATTTGCCAGTTCTTCGGCGGCCACGGAGCCGTTTACCAGGTCATGGATGGTCTCGTTCTCTGCCACTTGTGCGGCGAAACCGAGCATCTCCAGCCATTGGTCAACCGCCTTGTGCTCAACGGCAAACTCGAAAGCAGCCTTGGCGTAGGGGCGAGCGATTGTAGTCAGTTCAGACATAGCCCCGTTCCCGTTACAGTTCTGCTACCAGTTTGTCGACGATGTCGCTGTTGGCAGCCTGGTCGATTTGGCGTGCCAGGATCTTCTCTGCACCCGCGATGGCAAGAGCAGCAACCTGCTTGCGCAGTTCTTCTTTGGCACGATGACGTTCAGCTTCGATCTCTGCACGGCCCTGAGCCAGGATTTTTTCCCGCTCTGCTTGAGCTCCGACAGCGGCTTCATCAATGATCTGGGCCTTGCGTTTGTTGGCCTGATCGATGATTTCAGCAGCCTGAAGCTTGGCTTCTTTCAGCTGATCGGTGGCGTTGGCCTTGGCCAAATCCAGATCTTTCTTGGCACGTTCGGCAGAAGAGAGACCATCAGCAATTTCTTTCTGACGGGCTTCGATGGCAGCGATCAGCGGCGGCCATACGTACTTCATGCAAAACACTACGAAGATGAAAAAAGCAACTGCTTGGCCGAGGAGGGTGGCGTTGATATTCACAGCCGATGTCCTCTTAAGTTAGTTAATGGGTTCTGCGTGAGTCGTGACGACTTAGGCAACCGCAAACATCACATACAGACCCAGACCAACGGCGATCATCGGGATCGCATCCACCAGACCCATGACGATGAAGAACTGGGTACGCAGAACAGGGATCAGGTCCGGTTGACGAGCAGCACCTTCCAGGAACTTGCCACCCAGGATACCGATACCGATGGAGGCGCCGATAGCCGCCAGACCCATCATCATTGCAGCAGCGATGTACAGCAGGTCCATGTTCAAGTTTTCCATGAGGATCTCCATTTATTTAGATGTAATTGATTGTATAAAAAGGATTATTTGAGTTGCATCAACCATGGTCTTCTTGCGCCATCGACAGATAGACGATGGTCAGAACCATGAAGATAAACGCCTGCAAAGTGATGATCAGGATGTGGAAAATTGCCCAAGGCACGGACAGGATCCACTGTGACCACCAGGGTAACAAACCCGCAATCAGGATAAAGATCAGTTCGCCAGCATACATGTTGCCGAACAGTCGCAGACCCAATGAAACAGGCTTGGAAATCAACGTGACGGTTTCAAGGATGAAGTTAACCGGGATGGCAGCGGGATGGTTGAAAGGCTGAAGCGTCAGCTCCTTCACGAATCCGCTGATACCCTTGACCTTGATGCTGTAGTACAGGATCAAGAAGAACACGCCCAAAGCCATGGACATGGTGATGTTAACGTCAGCAGAGGGAACCACACGCAGATAGGGAACACCCATCAACTGTGCAGCGTGAGGGATAAAGTCAACGGGGATCAGATCCATGAAGTTCATCAGGAAGATCCAGACAAACACTGTCAGTCCCAGCGGTGCGATGACCGGGTTCCGACCATGGAAGATGTCTTTGACGTTACCATTCACAAACTCGACCAGCATCTCCACAAAGCACTGCAGTTTACCGGGCACACCGCTGGTGGCCTTGACGGCTACACGGCGGAACGACCAGATAAACAGGGCGCCTAGCAAGACGGAAAATATCATTGAGTCGATATTCACCGTCCAGAACCCGGACCCGACTTGCAGGTGGGTCAGGTGGTGGGAGATATATCCCTGAGGAGTCAGGACTTCTCCGGTTGCAGACATGAGTTTTCCTAATAGTGGTTGTTAAGCGTGAATGAAACTATCCACTGTACAACGAGGGCGAGGATATAAGTGGCGAAGAACGAGACGGTGTCGACCTCGATCCCGGAGCCAAACATCAGGGCGAAAAGTCCTGTTGTAGTAATGAGCTTAATCCCTGCCCCACCATAAAAGTCCCGCAAAACCAGGCCCACGCTCTCTTTCGTCACCTTGCGGCGCAGAACCCAGAGCGTGAACAGGGCTTGAGGAACCCAGTACATTCCCCCCCCGAAGAGGGAAGAACGTCCGGCAAGCGCCCCGCTCTGATAAAACCAGACGGAACCGATCGCCAGGATCAGGATGAGCTGACAAACGAGCATAGCCAAGGCTAGCGTCAAACCTTCCAAGGCTACTTTCTGTTTCACCAACCTACCCCTGAACATTACAGAACTGTAAAAAATCGGGATCCGAAGACCCCAGGTTCACAGCTCGAAAAGCCGGTCAAATTATACCCGTGAAGACGGCTATTGCAACATGGCAAAAATCCTTAATTTTTGCGGCTTTCCGCGCGAAATTAAGGTTATGTTCATATCGAAAGGAATGGATGTTTTATTACTACAAAAAGCGTAAAAATCACGATTCTGACAGACCAAAATAGCCCAATACCCGGTCCAAATCCGCTAAGTTATCGTAACTTATTACTAACTTGCCGCTATCCTTCTTGCCTGGCTGAAGCTGTACCTGATTGCCAATTTTTTCTGAAATCTGGCGCTCGAGGTAACCAAACTGTGGATCGCGGACTGGCTCGACCTTGGTTTTTACCGGTTCCAGCGTTTTTTGCACCAGTTTCTCGGTATCTCGCACCGTCAGCCCCTTCTGGGCGACCAGCTTGGCCAGCTCTGACTGGGCCGGGCCGCTCAGGGCAAGCAGGGCACGGGCATGGCCCATGTCGAGATCCCCGTGCTCGACGAACCGCTTCACGTCCTCGTTGAGCTGGTTCAGGCGCAGCAGGTTGGTGACCGTGGTGCGGGACTTGCCCACCGCCTCGGCCACCTGCTGGTGGGTCAGCTCGAACTCGGTCAGCAGTCGCTGCAGGGCCACCGCCTCTTCGATGGCGTTGAGATCCTCGCGCTGGATATTCTCAATCAACGCTATGGCCACCGCCGCCTCGTCGGGCACGTCCTTGACGATGCAGGGCACCACCTCGAGCCTGGCCAGCTGGGACGCGCGCCAGCGCCGTTCACCGGCGATGATCTCGAAGCGATTCTCGCCGATGGAGCGTACCACTATCGGCTGAATCACGCCTTGCGCCCGTATCGAGTTGGCCAGGTCTTCCAGCGCATCCTGAGACATGTCCTTGCGCGGCTGGTACTTGCCGGACTGCAGCCACTCCAGCGGCAGCTTGCGCAACTCGCCCTGGTTGGTGGGGGCCATGGCCTGTTCGGTACGCTGGTCGCTCATCACCTGTTTCTGGCGGGCGGCCGTGCTGGTGCTGAGCAGGGCATCCAACCCCTTGCCCAGCCCACGTTTCTTCGGCGTCATATGCTCTCTCGGTCTGCGGTGATCGGCTGAGACTCCTGCTCCTGACGACGCAGGATCTCGCCAGCCAGGGCCAGATAGGCCTTGGCCCCCACCGATGATTTGTCATAGTGCATGGCCGGGGCACCGAAGCTCGGCGCCTCCGCCAGTCTAACGTTGCGGGGGATGATGGTGCGATAGACCTTGTCCCCGAAATGCTGTTTCAGCTGATCGGACACATCATTGGCCAGCCGGTTGCGGTGATCGAACATGGTGCGCAGCACCCCTTCGATCTTCAGCTCCGGGTTGACCACGGCCGCCAGCTTGCTGATGGTATCCACCAGGGCGGTGAGCCCTTCCAGCGCGTAATACTCGCACTGCATGGGCACCAGCACGGAGTCGGCGGCGGCCATGGCGTTGACGGTCAGCATGTTGAGAGAAGGCGGGCAGTCGATGAAGACGTAGTCGTACTTGTCCCGTACCGAGGCCAGGGCGTTGCGCAGGCGGATCTCGCGGGCGAAGAACTCCATCAGACGGATTTCCGCCGCCGTCACGTCGGCATTGGCGGCGATGAGGTGATAACCACCCGAGGTCTCGGGGATGATCACCTCCTTGATGGGGGTGTCTTCGATCAGCAGTTCATAGGCGGTGCGTTCGACTTCGTACTTGTCGACGCCACTGCCCATGGTGGCATTGCCCTGCGGATCCAGATCGATCACCAGCACCTTGCGCCGGGTGGCGGCCATGGAGGCGGCCAGATTCACACAGGTGGTGGTTTTACCCACTCCACCCTTCTGGTTGGCTATGGCAATGACTTTTCCCACACTATCCCCTAAATGAATACGGCGGCCCTATTCGGGCTGGATGGCTTTAAACTCCAGCAGATGACGCTCACCTTCCAGTTCGGGCACCACCAACTGATGGGTGGCAACCAGACGAATGCTGGCAGGCAACTGTGCCAGTTCCTGCTCGGGGTATTGTCCCTTGAGTGCCAGGAAGCTGCCCTCGGGTGACGGCAGATGGTGACACCAGTTCAACATGTCCTCCAGGGAGGCGAAGGCCCGGCTGAGAACGCCATCGAAGCCCACCTCGGGTTGATACTCCTCCACCCGGGATTTGACCGGCGTCACATTGGTCAGCCCCAGCTCCTGGATCACCTGGCGGATGAAGTTGATCCGCTTGCCCAGGCTGTCGAGCAGCACGAACTGCTTGTCCGGATTGATGATGGCCAGCGGCAGACCGGGCAGACCCGGGCCTGTGCCCACATCGATGAAACGCTCACCGTGCAGGTGAGGACTCACCACCAGGCTGTCGAGGATGTGCTTGACCAGCATGGCGTCCGGATCCCGCACCGAGGTGAGATTGTAAGCCTTGTTCCACTTGTGCAGCAACTCAACCAACTGCACCAACTGGGTCTTTTGGGTGTCGGTGATAACAATACCGGCCTGCATGAGCAGGCCGTTCAATCTTTCCAGCATGGGATTCCTCAGGCGGTTTTACGCAGCAGGCCGTGTTTCTTCAGGTGAACCAGCAGGATGGAGATGGCCGCCGGGGTGATGCCGGAGATGCGGGAGGCCTGACCTATGGTCTGCGGCTTGGCATCGTTCAGCTTGGCGATCACCTCGTTGGAGAGACCGTTCACGTCGCGGTAGTTCATGTCCAGCGGCAACAGGGTGTTCTCGTTGCGCAGCTGCTTCTCCACCTCGTCGTGCTGGCGCTCGATGTAGCCGGCGTACTTGATCTGGATCTCCACCTGATCCGCCGCGGCCGCGTCTTCCAGCGCCGGGCCGACCCCTTCGATGGCCATCAGGGCATCGTAGGTCACCTCGGGGCGACGCAACAGCTCTTCCAGGCTCTGCTCCCGGGTCAGGGGCGTGTTCACCAGGGCGTTGACTGCCTCCAGTGACGGGTGTTGCGGGTGGATCCAGGTCGAACGCATGCGCTGACGCTCCTGCTCCACCTGCTCCATCTTGGTGTTGAACAGGCTCCAGCGATGGTCATCCACCAGGCCCAGCTCGCGACCAATTGCGGTCAGGCGCAGATCGGCGTTGTCTTCCCGCAGCAGCAGACGGTATTCGGCGCGGCTGGTGAACATGCGGTAGGGCTCGCGAGTACCCAGGGTGGAGAGATCGTCCATCATCACGCCCATGTAGGCCTGATCCCGGCGCGGATGCCAGGCATCCTTGCCCTGGGCGCGCAGACCGGCGTTCAGACCGGCCATCAGCCCCTGGGCGGCGGCCTCTTCATAGCCTGTGGTGCCGTTGATCTGGCCGGCGAAGAAGAGGTTTGGAATGCACTTGCTCTCCATGTTGGCCTTGAGATCCCGCGGATCGAAGAAGTCGTATTCGATGGCGTAGCCGGGGCGGGTGATGTGGGCATTCTCGAAGCCACGGATCGAACGGACGATCTGCACCTGCACGTCGAACGGCAGGCTGGTGGAGATCCCGTTCGGGTAGAGTTCGTGGGTGGTCAGGCCTTCCGGCTCGACGAAGATCTGGTGCGCCGTCTTGTCGGCGAAACGGGTGATCTTGTCCTCGATCGACGGGCAGTAACGAGGGCCTATCCCCTCGATCACCCCGGCGTACATGGGGCTGCGATCCAGGTTGTTGCGGATCACCTCGTGGGTCTTCTCGTTGGTGTGGGTAACGTAGCAGGGCACCTGACGCGGGTGCTGGCTGGCGTTGCCGATGAACGAGAAGACGGGACGAGGATCGTCACCGTGCTGCTGCTGCATCACGGAGAGATCGACGGTACGGGCATCGATGCGTGGCGGCGTGCCAGTCTTGAGCCGATCGATGCGCAGGGGCAGCTCACGCAGACGCTGGGCCAGGGCGATCGAGGGTGGATCCCCGGCGCGGCCGCCCTTGTAGTTTTCCATCCCGATGTGGATCAAACCGTTCAGGAAGGTCCCGACCGTGAGCACCACCGTCTTGCCGCTGATGCGGATCCCGCTCTGGGTGACCACGCCGGCGACGCGATCCCCGTCCATGACGAGATCGTCGCAGGCTTGCTGGAAGATCTTCAGGTTCGGGTAATTTTCCAGGGTCTGGCGCACCACGGCCTTGTAGAGCAGGCGATCCGCCTGGGCACGGGTGGCACGCACCGCGGGCCCTTTGGAGGAGTTGAGGGTGCGGAACTGGATCCCGCCAAGATCGATGGCCTGCGCCATGATCCCGCCCAGGGCATCCACTTCCTTGACCAGGTGTCCCTTGCCGATCCCGCCGATCGCCGGATTACAGGACATGTGTCCCAGCGTATCGATGTTATGGGTCAGCAACAGGGTATTCAGGCCCATACGGGCGGCCGCCGTTGCTGCTTCGGTTCCTGCATGACCGCCACCGACGACGATCACATCAAATTGTTCATGGTATTGCATTGGGGATCACCTTGATCTGCACGCCTGAAGATCTTTATTTGCCTGGGCTGAAGGGCGGATCATTCTATCCGTTTCGCCTCTTGAGGGGAACGTCTACTTCAGGATCAGTATGGATGCAGGATCCGTTAGTAGATCTTAAGGATCTTTAGATCGATCTTTTACTGGATCTTTTATTAGGATCCGGGGTTTCTGTTGATAAGCCCTTTTTGATCATAAAGATCATCCGTTTAAAGACGATCCCAGCTTGTGGAAAAGCTTGGATCCCAGGGCCGTGAACGGGGGGATAACCAGTGGTTTTATACACAGACCAGAACTGGATTAGATCTCATACATGGATAACTATAGGTTTTACAGAGCTTAACACTGTAGTTATGCACATTACCCCTGGGCGTTGTGGGTAACCCTGTAGAACAACTCTCCCGGATCTATCTGTTAATAACCTGGTGGATAGGAATTTGGGGATAAGCGGGGAGATCAAGGTGTTTTTACCGGATCTCCCAGGCCCTGATCAGGCGATCATCTGCATCCAGTCCTGGATCCAGGCTTCGGCGGCATCTTCCGGGATCTCGTGCTGGGTCACGTCTATCTCCAGACGATCCCCGATCCGGCTGGCGCCACACTCGGCCAGCAGTCGATCCAGCGTCTTGCCACCCTGGCAGAAGGTGTCATAACTGCGGTCCCCAAGCCCGATCACCCCATATTTCAAGGCGTTGAGATCCGGATGCTGGTCGGCAAGATCCTTGGCGAAGGGCTGAAGATTGTCGGGCACATCGCCGGCACCGTGGGTGGAAGTGATCACCAGCAGGATCGCATCCGGCTCCGCCAGCACCTCGGCCAGGCTGGCCGGGTTGTGGATCCGGGTTTGGTGGCCCGCCTGTTCCAGCAGGCTGGCGACATGATCTGCGACATATTCGGCGGCGCCCAGCATGGAGCCGACGACAAGATTGAGTTTGGCCATGGAATGGATCCTGATCTCATCGAAAGAAACGGAGAGCCGGGATTCTACCGCCAAAGGATGTGGATAAATATGGATAAAGCTTGGGGATAAGGATCCTTCACGATTTTTATGGCAGAGGCCGCTCTCGCCATCTTTTTTCATCTTCCTCTGTGTTCCCTTCTCTTGATCACCCTCCTGAATGAGTCTTTCTGCCGGAAAAGGCACCCGTTGATACAACAGGTAACAATAGAGATGCAAATGATTAGCAATTATTGAATCGATTCGATCATGGCTCCTGTAGTAGCATTGTGCCGATTTATTCGCCTAAGGAGTCGGGCAGACCGGCCGCATTGGGCACCCATAATAAGAAACCAATTTATAACTCATTGATATTTGAGACACTTATATGATTGCGCAAAAAAATACCCAAGATGCAGTGATGCGAAAGAAGGGGGCCCAGCTGTTGCCGCTTTCCTGCCTGCTGGCGAGCCTGCCGGTGCTGGCCGCGGAACCGGTGGATAAAGAGCTGCCCAAGGCGGCTGAAACCATGGTGGTCACCGGCACCGCCATGAAGGTCGAGGTGCCCATGGCCGAGACCCCCCGCGCCGTCTCCGTGGTCAACCGTGAAGAGCTGGATCAGCACGCCGTGCAACAGCTCGACGAGTCCGTGCGCTACCGCTCCGGCGTGCTCACCGGTTTCTATGGCTCGGACAACAACACCGACTGGTTCAAGGTGCGTGGCTTCGATGCCGCTCAATACCTCGATGGCAACCGCCTGTTCGGCACCGGCTACTATGTCTGGACACCGGAGCCATTTGGTCTGGAAAGCGTGGAGCTGCTCAAGGGCCCGGCCTCCATCCTCTACGGCGAGGCGCCTCCCGGCGGCGTGATCAACTCCATCAGCAAGCGCCCCACCGCGACCCCGCAAGGCCTGGTCAATCTGCAACTGGGCAACCGGGATCTGCGCCAGGTCGGGGTCGATTTCTCCGACGATCTGACCGACGACAGCCGCTATCGCATGGTTGCGCTCTATAAAGAGCGCGACGGCGTGCTGGATGGCACCTACAACGAGCGCGCCTACCTGGCGCCGAGCGTGACCCTGGACATCTCGGATCGTACCAGCCTCACCCTGCTGGCCAGCTTCCTGCACGATGAAGGAGTGCCCACCAACGGCTTCTTCCCCGTCTATGGCACCCTCAATACCGAGGGCGGCCAGATCGATCCCGCTACCAACCTGAGTCAGCCGGATTACGATCGCAACCGCAACACCCAGATCTCCACCGGTTACGAGCTGGCCCACCAGTTCAACCAGACCTGGGAGTTCAAGCAGAACGTCCGCTTCAACTACAACGATCTGCTGCTGCGCCAGACCTATATCTTCCCGACCTATGAAGGCACCACCGCCTACCGCGGCCTGGTCTACCGTGACGGCGACACCAAGAGTGCCACCATGGACAACCAACTGGTGGGTTACTGGAACACGGATCGCACCGAGCAGACCCTGTTGATGGGGATAGATCTTCAGCGTCACGTGAACGAAGGGGTCGAGGCCGACAACTACGGAATGGGGTCCATCGACACCATGAACCCGGATTACAGCGGCTTCCCTGGCTTTGACGAGTCCACCGCCACCTATCAGAAGAACACCAAGGGTCAGAGCGGCCTCTACGCCCAGCATCAGATCCGCTGGGACGATCGCTGGTTGCTGACCGCAGGTGGCCGCTTCGACTATGTGGAGACCCACAACATCAGCGAAGCCACCAGCAAGAACGAGAAGCAGTATGACGACAACCTCTCGCTCTCCGGCAGCCTGATGTACCTGGCCGACAACGGCCTCTCCCCGTACTTCGCCTATGCGGAGTCGTTCGAAGTGCTGCCTGGCATAGACCCGAACACCAAGAACTCCTACAAGCCGCTGGAAGGCAAGCTGTATGAGACCGGCATCAAGTACGCCCCCAGCTTCCTCGATGGCTACATCAACCTGGCGCTGTTCGATCTGGAACAGACCAACTCGCTGGTCTCTACCGGCTCCGGCCAGCAGACCCAGGCCGGTGAAGTGACCTCCCAGGGGATCGAACTGGAAGGGAGCGTGCAGGCCACAGAGGCGCTGCGCCTGACCGCTGCTTATACCTACACCGATGCCAAGACCAACGACACCGGCAACGGTGATCGCCAGGCCAGCCTGATCCCGCGTCACCAGGCCTCCTTCTGGGGCAACTACAAGGTGCAGCAGGGTCCGGTCTCCGGGCTGGAAGTGGGCACCGGGGTGCGTTATATCGGCTCCAGCGTCGGCATAGGTGCCGTGAATGCGGACTACACCCCCATCTACGGTTCGGCCCAGGTGCCGGCCCAGACGGTGTGGGATGCGATGATCGGGTATGACTTCGCCAAGAACTGGCGTGCCCAGGTCAACGTCAACAACCTGCTGAACGACACCTATGTAGCGAGCTGTGACTACTACTGCTACTACGGTGAGCCGCGCAGCATAGTCGGCTCCGTCAACTACCGCTGGTAAGATACAGGCCGGGCGGGAGCCTCAAGCTCCCGCCCTCCTTCTTTTTGTACACAGGCCTGTCATGGAACTCTTGTCACTGGTTTACCGCCAATACCGTTGGCCCTTCATCGCCATTACCCTGCTCAGCCTGCTCAGCGCTGTCAGCGGGATAGGTGTCATTGCCTTTATCAATCAATATCTTATCGAGTCAGTCGGCGATCCGTTGCCGATCCTGGGTCAACTTGTCGGCCTTATCTTTTTGCTGCTGGTGATCACGCTCGGCTCTCAGCTGGCCCTGACCACCCTCGGTCATCATTTCGTCTACCGGTTGCGCGGCCGCCTGCTCAAGCAACTGCTGGACACCGACGTCGCCCGCATTCGCCAGATAGGGCAGGGGCCGCTGCTGGCCTCCCTCTCCAGCGACATCGGCCAGATCACCATCGCCTTCGTGCGCCTGCCGGAGCTGGTGCAGGGGCTGGTGCTCACCCTGGGTTCCATCATCTACCTCGGCTTGCTCTCTCCCGCCCTGCTCGGTGTCACCGCCCTCTGGGTCACAGTGACCATGGTGGTGGGCTGGCTGCTGGTGAACCGGGTCTATCGCCACCTGGCCCGGATGCGTCAGGCCGAAGACCGGCTCTACCAGAACTACCAGTCCATCATCGCGGGCAGCAAGGAGCTGGCGCTCAACCGCGAGCGGGCCCACTTCGTCTACCACCAGCTCTATGAGCAGAACGCCCGGGACTACCGCCGGGAGATCATCCGTGCCGATACCTATCACCTGAGCGCGGTGAACTGGTCGAACATCATGATGCTGGGGGCCATAGGCCTGGTCTTCTTCCTGGCCAATGGCCTCGGCTGGGCCAACACCAATGTGGCCGCCACCTTCGCCCTGACCCTGCTGTTCCTGCGCACCCCCTTGTTGCAAGGGATAGGCGCCCTGCCGACCCTGATCTCGGCCCAGGTGGCGTTTGACAAGATAGCGACCCTGAATCTGGCCGAGCCGGAGCCCAGGTTCCCGCTGCCGCCGGCCCCCAGTGCCTGGCAACGCATCGAGCTGGAGCAGGTGAGCTTTCACTATCAGGGGGAGGGCGGCTTCGCCGTGGGCCCCATCAATCTGACCATTGAGCGGGGGGAGCAGATCTTTATCATTGGCGGCAACGGCTCCGGCAAGTCGACCCTGGCCATGCTGCTGACCGGGCTCTATCAGCCGGTCTCTGGCCGGATCCTGCTGGATGGTGAGCCCATTGCCGATCGCAACGCCTACTTGGCGCTCTTTTCCGCCATCTTCACCGACTACCACCTGTTCCAGCACCTGCTGGGGCCTGAGCCGAAAGAGGCCCTGGTGGCCGAGTGGCTGGAGCGGCTGCAGATGGGCAGCAAGCTGGCCATCGAGGAGGGCTTCATCGCCAACATCGATCTCTCCCAGGGGCAGCGCAAGCGGGTCGCCCTGCTGCTGGCACTGGCGGAGCAGCGCGAGGTGATGCTGTTTGACGAGTGGGCGGCGGATCAGGATCCCCAGTTCCGCCGCATCTTCTATCAGGTGCTGTTGCCGCGCCTCAAGGAGATGGGCAAGACGGTGATCGCCATCAGCCACGACGATCTCTACTTCTCCCTGGCGGATCGCCTGCTGGAGATGCGTCAGGGCCAGCTCACCGAGCTGACCGGCGAGCGGCGCGAGCAGGTGAGCCGGGATGCGGTCGCCCATCTCGATAGCGAGGTGCCGGTCTGATACCGGCCGCAAGGGGGAGGCGAGCGCCAACCCCTTTCAGTACAGGAATGAATCATGTTTGAGAGGAAATCTGCCGGTTTAATGGTGAACGCTCGCCGAGCCATGGCGCTCACCGACCCGAGCGTCGAGCACAGAGCCGGCACGGGAGCAGATCATGTTTGAGATGAAAGCAGCCAGCTTCGCGGTCAACGACCGCACCCTGCTGCAACCCACCAGCCTGCGTTTCGAGCAGGGTCAGGTCTACGGCCTCATCGGCCACAACGGCTCGGGCAAATCCACCCTGCTCAAGCTGCTGGCACGCCAGCAGCCCCTGAGCGATGGGGAGATACTGTTCGATGACAAGCCGCTGCAGGAGTGGGGCAACCGGGACTTCGCCCGTCAGGTGGCCTATCTGCCCCAGCATCTGCCGAGCGCCGAGAACCTGCTCGGCCGGGAGCTGGTGGAGATGGGGCGCTATCCCTGGCGCGGTCTGCTGGGCCGCATGGGGGAGGCCGATCACCGCCAGGTCGACAAGGCCATAGCACTGACCCATACCGAGGGGTTTGCCGACAGGCTGGTGGATACCCTCTCCGGCGGCGAGCGGGGCCGGGTCTGGCTGGCCATGCTGCTGGCCCAGGAGAGCCGCTTCATCCTGCTGGACGAGCCGCTGGCTGCCCTGGACGTGGCTCATCAGGTGGAGGTGCTCACCCTCGTCAAACAGTTGAGTCGCCAGCTCAACCTCGGGGTCATCATCGTCATTCACGACATCAACATGGCGTCCCGCTTCTGCGATCGGCTGGTGGCGCTGCACGGCGGTCGTCTGCTGACCCACGGTGAGCCTTCACGCATCATGACAAGCGAGACCCTGCATGCCATCTATGGCATCCCGATGGAGGTCATTCGCCACCCGGCTCATGACCACGCCATCGCCATCGTCTGACCGGGGGAGCTCTTGAACCTTTTATTGAAGATGGCCCCCTGCCTCGTCAGCCTGCTGCTGCCGCTGGCGACGCAGGCCGAGACACCGCCCTCAGCCCCTGCTGCCGATGGCACTGTTCCGCGCATCGCCACCGTGGACTGGACCATAGCCGAAACCCTGCTGGCCCTCGGCGTGACCCCGCTGGCCATGGGGGATGTGAACTCCTATCGCGCCTGGGTCGGCGAACCCAGGCTCCCCGCCGGGGTGATCGACATCGGCCTGCGGGCCCAGCCCAACCGGGAACTGCTGGCTGAGCTCAAACCCGATCTCATCCTCATCTCCCCGCTGGCGGCCCCCCTGGCGCCGACCCTGTCCCGCATCGCGCCGGTGCAGTCCATCGCCCTCTATGAACCCGATACCGAGCTGTGGCCGCGGCTGCGCGAGGCGACCCTGACCATAGCCGCGCTGGTGAACAGAACCGCCGAGGCCGAGCGCCAGCTCGCCGCGCTGGAGCGGGATCTGGCGCAGATGAAGGAGACGCTGCCCGCCGATCTGCCCCCCTTGCTGGTGGTGCAGTTCATCGACGAGCGCCATGTACGGGTGTTTGGCCGCCACAGCCTGTTCGAGGCGGTGATGGAGCGGCTCGGCCTGCGCAATGCCTGGCAGGGGGAGACCAATGCCTGGGGCTTCTCGGTGGTCAGTCTCGAGCAGTTCTTGGCCATTCCCGAGGCCAGGCTGGTGGTGGTGGATCCCATTCCCGTGGGGGTGAGTGAAAAACTGCAGGAACCCGGGCTCTGGCAGCACCTGCCGCTGGTACAGAACACGCCCGTGCTGCATCTGCCCGCGACCTGGAGTTTCGGCGGCATGCTGGCCGCCCGTCGTTTCGCCACCCTGCTCGGTGAGGCCCTGCAGCCTCAGGGCGGCGTGGCCCTCAAGGGGGAAGCCCAATGAATCGTTTCGTCTCCTCTCCCTTGCTGCGCCCGGGCCTCTGCCTGCTGGCCCTGACCCTGGTGCTGGCCTGTGGTGAGCTGGCGCGCCAGTTGCCGGGCTCCCTCTGGTGGCAGGCGCTCTTCTCCCCCAGGCTGGACGATGCCCGCCAGGCGGTCATTCACTTCAGCTGGCTGCCGCGGCTGGTGGTCTGCCTGCTGGCCGGTGCCGCCCTCGGGCTGGCCGGCACCCTGATGCAGCAGGTACTGCGTAATCCCCTCGCGTCCCCCACCACTCTGGGGGTGGCCTCCGGCGCCCAGCTGGCGTTGATGATCGTGACCCTGTTCGCCCCCTCCTGGCTGCTGATCGGGCGCGAGTGGATCGCCATGGCGGGGGGGAGCCTCGCCATGGGGCTGGTGTTTGCCCTGGCCTGGCGTCGCCAGCTCAACCCTGTGGTCATCGTATTCGCCGGGCTGGTGATCAACCTCTATCTGGCGGCCATCAGCATGGGGCTGCTGCTCTTCTTCCAGGAGGAGCTCAAGGGCCTGCTGGTGTGGGGCAGCGGTTCCCTGGCCCAGAACAGCTGGAGCGGCGTGAGCTACTTGCTGCCACGCCTGCTGCTGGCCGGCGTCCTGGCCGCTGTGCTGGTGCGCCCGCTGGGTGTGCTGGAGCTGGATGATGCCAGCGCCCGCAGCCTGGGGGTCTCCCTCAAGCAGCTGCGCTTTGCCGGCCTCGGTCTGGCGGTCTTCGTCACCGCCTGCGTGGTGAGCGTGGTGGGGCTGATAGGTTTCATCGGGCTGGCGGCGCCGGCCATGGTGCGACTGCTGGGGGTGAGGCAGCTCGGCCAGCGCCTGCTGTGGGCCCCCATACTGGGCGCCTTGCTGCTGGCGGCAACGGATCTGCTGCTGCAATCCCTGAGCCGCTTCTGGCCTGTGCTGATCCCGACCGGGGCCATGACGGCGCTGCTGGGTGCCCCTCTGCTGCTCTGGCTGATCCCTCGGCTTGCCTTCAAGTCAGGCGCCCCCAAGGCCGCCAGCGGCCTGACGGTGGCACGCCATGGGGCGCCCGCTCGCCTAATCGGCCTGCTGTTGATGGGGCTGCTATTGGCGGTGGTTGCGTCCCTGCTGGTCGGGCAGGGGGTGCACGGCTGGAGCTGGCCGAGCTGGCTCAGGTGGCAGGCCCAGCTGGAGTGGCGCCTGCCGCGTACCCTGGCTGCCGGTGCTGCCGGTGTGCTGCTGGCTCTGGCGGGCACCCTGTTGCAGCGGGTCAGCAACAACCCCATGGCGAGCCCGGAGCTGCTGGGGGTGAGCGGCGGCACCTTTATGGGGGTGATAGCGACGGCCTTGCTGCTGCCCGCTTTGCCGTTGCCCATGATGCTGCTGGGGGGCCTGCTCGGTGCCTTTGGCTGCCTGCTGCTGCTGGTGCTGGTCAACCGCAAGCACGGCTTCCAGCCTGAGCGGATCCTGCTCTCCGGCATCGCCATCACGGCACTGTTCGAGCCGCTGCAGGCCATCGCCCTGGCCAACGGCGATCTGCGGGTGCAGCAGCTGCTCTCCTGGATGTCCGGCTCCACCTATTACGTCACCCTGCCGGTGGCCTATGGCCTGACGGGGCTGGCGCTGCTGATGCTGGCGGCCTGCCTGCTGGTGAGCCGCTGGCTCGATCTGATGCCCATGGGGCCGGCGGTGGCGACGGCGCTCGGCATTCGCCTCAACCGCGCCCAGCTCATCATACTGCTGCTGGTGGCAGTGCTCACCGCCAGTGCGACCATGGTCATAGGCCCGCTCTCCTTCGCCGGTTTGCTGGCCCCCCACATGGCCAAGCTGATGGGGCTGGTGCGGGCCCGTTGGCACCTGCTCGGTGCGGCGGGATGTGGGGCCCTGCTGATGGTGTTGGCGGACTGGGTCGGCCAGCAGATCCTGTTCCCGCAGGAGGTGCCGGTCGGGCTGGTCTCCACCCTGTTAGGGGGCGCTTACTTCATGTGGTGCCTGCGCCGCCTCTAGGTTTGCGGATGAAAAATGCACAAAAAAAAAAGCCCGGGATCATCCCGGGCTTTTCATTGCCTGCCGTGCAGGTTTACTTGCCGATGCAGAAGCTGGAGAAGATGCGGCCCAGCAGATCGTCCGAGCTGAATTCGCCGGTGATCTCGGAGAGGGACTCCTGCGCCAGGCGCAGCTCTTCGGCCACCAGCTCGCCAGCCACGAACACTTCCAGCTGCTCTTTGGCCACCAGCAGCCGCTCGGCGGCGCGCTCCAGGGCATCCAGATGGCGGCGGCGGGCCATGAAGCCCCCCTCGGTGTTGCCCTGGAAGCCCATGCAGGCCTTCAGGTGCTCGCGCAGGGCGGGCAGCCCCAGCTCGGTCTTGGCTGAGATGCGGTAGACGGCGTGGCCCAGCTCCTGGCTAGGTTCCAGATCCTCGCCGGTCAGGTCGGCCTTGTTGCGCACCACGGTGAGGCCGATCTTTTTTGGCAACCGATCAACAAATTCCGGCCAGATCTCCCGCGGGTCGACCGCATCCGTGGTGGTGCCATCCACCATGAAGAGCACCCGATCGGCCTGTTCTATTTCGGCCCAGGCACGCTCGATGCCGATCTGCTCCACCTTGTCCTGGGTATCGCGCAGGCCGGCGGTGTCGATGATGTGCAGCGGCATGCCGTCCAGGTGGATGTGCTCGCGCAGCACGTCGCGGGTGGTGCCGGCGATTTCGGTGACGATGGCGGATTCACGGCCCGCCAGGGCGTTGAGCAGGCTGGACTTGCCGGCGTTGGGACGGCCGGCGATCACCACCTTCATCCCTTCCCGCAGCAGGGCCCCCTGCTTGGCCTCGCCGCGCACGTCATCGAGCTCTGCCATGATGGCGTAAAGATCCCCCGCCACCTTGCCGTCTGAGAGGAAGTCGATCTCCTCGTCCGGGAAGTCGATGGCGGCCTCCACATAGATCCTCAATCGGGTGAGACTCTCCACCAGTTGCTGGATCTTGCCGGAGAACTGCCCCTGCAGGGAGTGCATGGCGCTGCGGGCGGCCTGTTCGCTGGAGGCCTCGATCAGATCGGCGATGGCCTCGGCCTGGGCCAGATCCAGCTTGTCGTTGAGGAAGGCGCGCTCGCTGAACTCGCCGGGACGGGCGGGGCGGATGCCCTCGATTTGCAGGATGCGGCGTATCAGCATGTCCAGGATGACGGGACCGCCGTGGCCCTGCAGCTCCAGCACATCCTCGCCGGTGAAGCTGTTGGGGGCCTTGAACAGCAGGGCTATGCCCTGATCCAGAGGCTGGCCCTGCTCGTCATTGAACGGCAGATATTCGGCATAGCGCACCCTGGGCTGCCGACCGAGCACGATTTCGGCGACTCGTTCGGCGGCGGGGCCTGAGACGCGGACTATGCCGACGCCACCCCGGCCGGGGGCGGTGGCCTGGGCCACGATCGTATCTGTTGTCATCTTGCTTGACTCGTCTGTTCGGTAATTGGGGGACATTGTAATAAAAAAGGCGGCCCGAAGGCCGCCTCTTTTGTCATCAGGGAAGATGGGCTGCGCATCAAGTGCGTGAGTGCAGACCTTTCTTCTCCAGCTGACGATAGATGATGGTCTGCTGGATGATGGAGATGACGTTGCTCACCAGCCAGTACAGGGTCAGACCTGCCGGGAACCAGAGGAACATGAAGGTGAAGATGATCGGCATGAACTGCATCACCTTCTGCTGCATCGGGTCCGTGATGGTGGTCGGGCTCATCTTCTGCAGATACCACATGGAGGCACCCATGAGGATCGGCAGCACGAAGAAGGGGTCCTTCACCGACAGGTCGGTGATCCACAGGGCGAACGGCGCGTGACGCAGCTCGACAGACTCCATCAGTGCCCAGTAGAGGGCGATGAAGATGGGCATCTGCACCAGGATCGGCAGACAGCCACCGAGCGGGTTGACCTTCTCCTTCTTGTACAGCTCCATCATGCCCTGGGACATCTTCTGGCGATCGTCACCGAAGCGTTCCTTGAGCGCAGCCAGCTTGGGTTGCAGCATGCGCATCTTGGCCATGGAGGTGTACTGGGCCTTGGTCAGCGGGAACATGATGCCGCGTACCAGCAGGGTCAGCATGATGATGGCCAGGCCCCAGTTCTGGACGAAACCGTGGAACACGGTCAGCAGCCAGTGAAGCGGCTGGGCGATGAACCAGAGCCAGCCGTAGTCGACGGTCAGGTCCAGGTGGTTTGCCACCTTGGCCATCTGGTCCTGCAGCTTGGGACCGACCCACAGCTTGCCGCTTACTTCGGCCTGCTGACCGGCAGCCACGTCAACCAGCGGCGCCTTGTAGCCGATGATGGCCTGGTCTTTACCCGGGATCACGCGGCTGTAGAAGCTGTTGGTGTCCTCGGCGTTCGGTGCCCAGGCGGAGACGAAGTAGTGTTGCAGCATGGCGACCCAACCACCCTTGGTGGTCTTGTTCAGGTCGGCATCCTTCATCTCGTCGAAGGTGTACTTCTTGTAGCGGGTATCTTCGCTGGAGAAGGCACCACCACGGTAGGCGCTGGCCACCATGGCATGGCCTTCCTGGTCCTTCGGCGTGGTCACGGTCTGTTTCAGCTGACCGTAGAACTGCACCTGAACCGGCTCGGCAGACTTGTTGTCGATCTTGTAATCGACGCCGATGGCGTAGTCACCGCGCTTGAGCACGAACTCCTTGGTGAAGACAACGCCCTTGCTGTCGGTCCAGGTCATCGGCACGACGACTTGATCCTGACCGTCGGCCAGCTGGTAGCTGGTCTGGGCGGCTTCGTAGGTGGGACGACCCTGGGGCTGGCTGTCAGGACCATTGCGACCCACCAGACCACTCTGGGCAACATAGAGGTGCGCAGGCTGGCTGGTCAGCAGGGTGAACGGCTGTTCCTTGCCTTCTTCCAGCTTGTGGGCCAGCAGTTCGGCAGAGACGATGTCACCGCCCTGGGTATCCAGGGTCAGCTTGAGCACGTCGGAGGAGACGGTGATCAGCTTGCGTGCGGTAGTGGCGTTGGCTTGCTCGGAAACCTGAGGAATATCACCGGTCTGACCGGCTTCAGGTACGAAATGTTCGGTTTGGGCCACGGTAGTCGGGGCCGGCTTCGGAGCCTTGTCGGACTCCCACTGTTGCCAGAGCAAGAAGCTCACGAACAGCAAACCGATCAGGAGTAAATTGCGTTGTGATTCCATAGTCTTCAGTTTCTTCGCTTTGGTTGCGGAACCGGGTCATAACCACCCTCGGATAAGGGATGGCATTTTAATAGACGTTTGCTGGCTAACCAAACGCCTTTTATGAAACCGTGAAGTCGGATTGCTTCTATCGCAAATTGGGAACAAGTCGGGGTGAAACGGCAGCGCGGCCCGAGCAGGGGACTAATGATTAGCTGATACAGGCGTATCAGTTTGATAGCTACCCATTGCAACGGCGTGACAGAGTGCGCCATAGCTTTTCCAGTAACTTGAACAGCTCTTCGTTATCCATCTCCTTTACGCCACCCTTGGCTATGACGACGATGTCGATAGCGGGCAGATTGGCCTGATTGAGACGGAAGCTCTCCCGTACCACTCGTTTGACACGGTTACGCCAGACGGCACGCTTGAGTGCTTTTTTGGGCACAGCTAGGCCAAGACGGGGGTGTTCGAGGGAATTGGGGCAAGCAAGAAGCGTAATTTGCGGAGAAGCGGCCCGGACAGGCTCGGCGAAAACGCGTTTGAAGTGTTCGGGAGTTAACAGACGTAACTCCCGAGAGAAGGTGTGCTGGGTAGGCATTAGACTACCAGGCGGGCACGACCCTTGGCACGACGAGCGGCCAGAACTTTGCGGCCGTTGGCAGTAGCCATGCGAGCGCGGAAACCGTGAGAGCGCTTGCGCTTCAGGTTGGATGGTTGAAAAGTACGTTTCATGATTCGATTCCGTATTTCTGTACAGTTTTGATTGTCACACTTAGCCGACGCGCCAGCTATAGCGTGTGACGACTAGCAAAAGAGGCCGAATTCTAAACAGAGTTCGGCTTCTCGTCAATCCGCCGTTCCCTCTCATCTTCTTCTGGCTCAACAATAAGCAGGAGAAGCTGGCAGGATCCAGAGGATCAAGGGCCCCGAATTATACTGGCAACCCCGGGTTAAACAAGGATCCACCAAGAAAAAAGGCGGCCAGGCCGCCAAAGAGAGAGCTATTTAAGGACTTTGCGCAGGAACTCCCGGGTACGGGGATCCTGCGGATCGACCAATATCTGATCCGGCGGGCCCTGTTCGACGATCCGGCCCCCCTCCATGAAGATCACCCGGTCGGCGACATCACGGGCAAACTCGATCTCGTGGGTCACCACCACCATGGTCTGGTGCTGGCGGGCGAGCTCCTTCATCAGCCCCAGCACCTCGTCGACCCATTCCGGATCCAGGGCCGAGGTGGGCTCGTCAAACAGGATGACCTTGGAGTGAGCCGCCATGGCGCGGCCTATGCCGACCCGCTGCTGCTGGCCACCGGAGAGGGACGCCGGGTAGGCATCCTGCTTGTCGGCGAGGCCTATGTCCTTGAGGATGCCAAGGGCGGTGGCACGGGCCTCCGCCTTCGGCTGTTTCCAGACGGTGATCAGCCCCTCGGCTATGTTGTCCAGCGCCGTCTTGTTGGCAAACAGGGCGTAGTTCTGGAACACGAAGGAGGCGCGCTTGCGCAGCTCGATGGCCTGCTGCTCGCTGGCACGGGCCAGATCCAGCTGCAGATCATCGATGGCAAGGGTGCCTGCATCCGGGGTCTCCAGCAGGTTGAGACAGCGCAGCAGGGTCGACTTGCCGGTGCCGGAGGGACCGATGATGACGACAATGTCACCCTTCTTCACCTCCAGATCGATGCCGTTCAATACCTGATTGCCGTCATAGGCCTTGGAAAGACCCGTTAACTTGATCATGACAGGTCTCCTTCAATGGGCGCGGCTGTTGAGAGGTACTTCCAGCCTGTGCCGCAAGTGGGTAATGGCGTGCTCATCATCGCTGGCATCCTCTTAGTAAGCTCGATTGAGGCGTACTTCCAGCAGGTGCTGCAAGCGGGTGAAGAAGATGACCACCACCCAGTAGACCAGGGCCACCGCCATGAAGCTCTCGAAGAACTTGAAGGAGGAGGAGGCCTCCATCTGTGCCTTGCCCATGATCTCGGCCACCCCCAGGGTAAACGCCAGGGAGGTGCTCTTGATCATGTCGATGAAGTAGTTCATCAGGGACGGCGTCGCGATGCGGGCCGCCTGCGGCAGTATGATCCGCCGCATCGCCTGATATCGACTCATGCCGATGCTGAGGGCAGCTTCCATCTGGCTCTTGTGGATGCCGAGAATGGCGGCCCGGATCGATTCGGCCATGTAGGCGGCGAAGTGCAGGGTCAGCCCTATGATGGCGGCGGTAAAGGCATCCATCCCCACGAAGACAGGGAACAGTTGCGGCAGCCCGTAGTAGAGCAGGAACAGCTGGACGAGCAGGGGAGTCCCCCGGAAGAACGAGATATACAGCATCGCCAGCCAGTGAATTGCGGGAACGCGAAAGACCCGTACTATCGCCAGGGCCAGCGACAGTACGAGTGCCAATACGAATCCCCACAGGGCCATTTCCATCGTGGTGCCCAGGTATTTGAGCAGGATGGGAAACAGCCCTAGCGTGTACTCGAGATCAAATTCCATCATTTATTTGCTGGTGATGTCCGCTGCGAACCATTTTTCCGAGATTTTGGTCAGGGAGCCGTCTTTACGCATGGCGGTCAGCGCCTCGTCGACCTTCTTCAGCACGGCCTGTTTTTCCGGGGTCTTCAGGAAGGGCAGGGCGTTCTCGATCGTCTCGAACGGTGCGCCTGCCTGTTGCAGCGGCAGCTTGGATTCCTTGATCAGCTGGGCGGTGGAGACGCGGTCCATCACGAAGGCATCAATGCGACCCAGGGCGACGTCCTGCTCGAAGCTGGAGTCATAGGTACGGATGTCGATCTTCTTGTTCGGGTCGTTCTTGCGCAGCAGCTCTTCGAAGTTGGAGCCCAGGTTCACCGCAACTGTCTTGCCTTCCAGATCCTTGAGACCGTGGATGGTGTTGTTGCCCTTGCGCACCACTATCTGGGCGCCGTCATAGACGTAGGGCTGGGAGAAGGCGTACTTGGCCTTGCGCTCGTCGGTGATGGTGATCTGGTTGGAGATGGTATCGACGCGACCGGTTTCCAGCATGCCGAACAGGCCGGAGAAGCTGGCGGTGACGAACTCGACCTTGTAACCGGTGCGCTCACCGATCTGGTTCCACATGTCCACCTCGAAGCCCTGCAGCTTGTCCTGCTTGACGAAGGTGAACGGGAAATACTTGCCGGACATGCCGACCTTGATGGTTTCCTGGGCGATGGCCTGGCCGGACAGGCTGGCCAGCAGAATGGCGGCGCCGGAAATCAGCTTGATGGTGGTCTTCATGGGGATTCCTCTCTCTGTAGTTCTGTATTTTTAGTTGTAATCACGGGTTGGCGCTGATGTTATTGGAATAAAATATAAAGAATAAATGATATTTGGTTATATAAAATAACCGCAGCAGCAGGCTCTCATTCTGTCCACATCACCGGTCGGTGGCTGTGGGTAACTTTGGGGATGAAATCAGATCCTGGGGCGTTGGATCCTTGAAAGTCAAGGATCTTATTTGCTGGATCCGTGCGGCGGCAACTGGAGATCCAGCCACTAAAAACGTAGAATAGCCGGTCTTTACTTAATCAATTGACGGGAGTCTAGAGTGACTGCTTCGCTATGGCAGCAGTGCCTTAACCGGCTGCAAGATGAGTTGCCCTCGGCAGAATTCAGCATGTGGATCCGGCCGCTTCAAGCGGAGTTGAGTGACAATACTCTGACCCTGTATGCACCGAATCGCTTCGTTCTGGACTGGGTACGCGACAAGTACCTGCTCCGGGTCAATGGCATCATCAACGAGCTGTGCGGAGCCGATGCTCCCACCCTGCGTTTTGACATCGGTAATCGTCCCCATCCCGTCGCGGTCGCCAGAGCGCCGGCGCGCGGTGTCGATCCTGTGAATAACTCTCACAAGAGCTGGGAAAGCAAGGCGGAAGCCAAGCCCGAACCGAACCACAAGAGCAACACCAACGTGAACTACACCTTCGAGAATTTCGTCGAGGGTAAGTCCAACCAGTTGGCCCGTGCGGCGGCCCGTCAGGTGGCCGACAATCCGGGTGGCGCCTACAACCCGCTGTTCCTCTATGGCGGCACCGGTCTGGGCAAGACCCACCTGCTGCATGCCGTTGGCAACGCCATCAAGGAACGCAAGAAAGACGCCAAAGTCATCTACATGCACTCCGAACGGTTCGTGCAGGACATGGTGAAGGCGCTGCAGAATAACGCCATTGAAGAGTTCAAGCGTTATTACCGTAGCGTCGATGCCCTGCTCATCGATGACATCCAGTTCTTCGCCAACAAGGAGCGCTCCCAGGAGGAGTTCTTCCACACCTTCAACGCCCTGCTCGAAGGCAACCAGCAGATCATCCTGACCTCGGATCGTTATCCGAAGGAGATCAACGGTGTCGAGGATCGCCTCAAGTCCCGCTTCGGCTGGGGTCTGACGGTGGCGATCGAACCGCCCGAGCTGGAGACCCGCGTCGCCATCCTGATGCGCAAGGCGGACGAGAACCAGATCCATCTGCCGGACGAAGTGGCCTTCTTCATCGCCAAGCGTCTGCGCTCCAACGTCCGTGAACTGGAAGGCGCCCTCAACCGGGTGATCGCCAACGCCAACTTCACCGGCCGTGCCATCAACATCGACTTCGTGCGCGAGGCGCTGCGCGACCTGCTGGCCTTGCAGGAGAAGCTGGTCACCATCGACAACATCCAGAAGACGGTGGCGGAGTACTACAAGATCAAGCTGGCGGATCTGCTGTCCAAGCGTCGCTCCCGCTCCGTTGCCCGCCCGCGTCAGCTGGCGATGGCCCTGGCCAAGGAGCTGACCAACCACAGTTTGCCGGAGATAGGGGATGCCTTTGGTGGCCGTGACCACACCACCGTTCTTCATGCCTGCCGCAAGATCGAGCAGCTGAAGGAGGAGAGTCACGACATCAAGGAAGACTATTCCAACCTGATCCGTACCCTTTCTTCCTGATAACGGAACGGAGTGGACAGATGGGGCTTGAATATTCCAACCTGATCCGAAAATTTTCCTCCTAATCACAACGGAGAGCACAGATGCAGCTCGAAATTAGCCGTGAGGCCCTGTTACGTCCTCTGCAACTGGTGTCCGGTGCCCTGGGTGGCCGGCCGACCCTGCCCATCCTCGGCAACGTCCTGCTCGATGTCAGCAATGGCCTGCTGTCGCTGACCGGGACAGATCTCGAGGTGGAGATGATAGGCCAGGTCTATCTCAGCAGCGACAGCCAGGATGGGCGCACCACAGTGCCGGCGCGCAAGTTGCTGGATATCTGCCGCGGCCTGCCGGAAGGGGCGGATATCCGTCTCAACACCGAAGGGGAGCGCCTCATCATCCGCTCCGGTCGTTCCCGCTTCAATCTCTCGACCCTGCCGGCGACCGAGTACCCGAACATCGAGGACTGGGAATCCGTGCTCGAGTTCGACATCAGCCAGCTTGAGCTGAAGAAGCTGATCGATGCGACCCAGTTCTCCATGGCCAGCCAGGATGTGCGTTACTACCTGAACGGCATGCTGTTCGAGAGCGAGGGCCATGGCCTGCGCACCGTCGCCACCGACGGTCACCGCCTGGCCACCTGCCGCCGCGCAGTGGTCGGGGAATCGCTGCCCGATCATCAGGTCATCCTGCCCCGCAAGGGCGTGCTGGAGCTGGTGCGCCTCCTGGAGGCAGAAGACAAGCCGGTGCGGTTGCAGGTCGGTCGCAGCAACCTGCGCGCCGCCCTGGATGGCTTCATCTTCACCTCCAAGCTGGTGGATGGCCGCTTCCCGGACTGGCGTCGCGTCATTCCCCGTGGGAGCGACAAGGCCCTGATCGCCGGTCGTGAGGATCTGCGCCAGGCCTTCGCCCGCGCCGCCATCCTCTCCAACGAGAAATTCCGTGGGGTGCGTCTCAATCTGCAGGAAAACCTGCTGCGCATCACCGCCAACAACCCGGAACAGGAAGAAGCCGAGGAGCTGCTTGACGTACAATATGCCGCTGGCGAGATGGAGATCGGCTTCAACGTCTCCTATGTGCTGGACGTGCTGAATACGTTAAAATGTGACCAAATCCGGATCAGCCTGAGCGATTCCATCAGCAGTGCCATTATTGAGGATTTTGACAGCCAAGATGCCCAGTATGTGGTGATGCCGATGCGGATCTAGTCGTGTCCCTGGTCAAACTCCAGCTCAGCGACTTTCGCAACATCCAGCACGCCAGTCTCGCGCTGTCCCCCGGCCTCAATATCCTGGTCGGGTGCAATGGCAGCGGCAAGACCAGCGTGCTGGAAGCCATCCATTACCTCGGTCTCGGTCGTTCTTTTCGTACTCACCTGACCGGGCGGGTCATCCGCCAGGGGGAGAGGGCGTTTACCCTGTTTGCCCAGTGCGAGCTGGAAGGGCGTCAGGTGCCCATCGGGCTTGCCAAGGACAAGGGGGGCGAGACCCAGCTCAAGATCGCCGGGGCCCAGGCCCAGCGATTGGCCGATCTGGCCGAGCTGTTGCCGGTGCAGTTGATCCACCCCGATGGTTTCAACCTGCTGACCGGCGGGCCTCAGGCTCGCCGGGCCTGGCTGGACTGGGGTGTCTTTCATCAGGAGCCGACCTTCTTCTCCCTGTGGGGGCGGGTGCGGCGTCTGCTGAAACAGCGCAATGCGCTGCTGCGCCAGAGCAGCCAATATCGCCAGCTGGCGTTCTGGGATCAGGAGCTGGTGCGGCTAGGGGGTGAGCTGGCGGAGTTTCGCGCCAGTTATTGTCAGGCCATTACCCCCCTGATCAAGGAGATGACGGCGGATTTTCTGCCGGAATTCGACATCAGCCTCGGTTTCTATCGGGGCTGGGAGAGAGAGACTCCCCTCGGCGACTTGCTGGAGGCGGGGTTCGAGCGGGATCGTTCGCTGGGGTACACTGGGGTCGGTCCGCAGAAGGCGGATGTGCGGCTCAAGGCGAACGGGGTGCCCGCTCAGGATATTTTGTCCAGGGGTCAGTTGAAGTTGCTGGTCTGTGCCATGCGACTGGCTCAAGGGCTCTATTTGAATCAACATAGCAGCCGTGGCTGTATTTTTTTAATTGACGATTTTGCCTCTGAACTGGATGTCGACAAACGTCGCCTGCTGGCCGCAAGGCTGAAGCAGTGCGCGTCCCAGGTGTTTATCACCGCCATCGATATCGGTCAGCTCGCAGACATGATGGATGCGAGTGACTGCAAGCTGTTCCACGTGGAACAAGGCAAGATCTCCGAAACGTTAGAGAAGGCAGAGAGTAAGCTATGAGTGAAAATACTTACGACTCCTCGAATATCAAGGTGCTGAAGGGCCTGGATGCGGTCCGCAAGCGCCCGGGGATGTATATCGGCGATACGGATGATGGCTCGGGCCTGCACCACATGGTGTTCGAGGTCGTCGATAACTCCATTGACGAGGCTCTGGCTGGCTACTGCTCCGATATTCAGGTCAAGATCCATTCCGACGGTTCCGTCTCCGTCCGTGACAACGGCCGGGGTATTCCGGTCGACATGCACGAGGAGGAGGGCCGCTCCGCCGCCGAAGTCATCATGACGGTGCTGCACGCCGGCGGCAAATTCGATGACAACTCCTACAAGGTATCCGGCGGCCTGCACGGCGTGGGTGTCTCGGTTGTGAACGCCCTCTCTGACAAGCTGCTGCTGACCATACGTCGCAACGGCCACGTCTACGAGCAGACCTATCACCTGGGTGAGCCGCAGGCGCCGCTCAAGCAGATTGGCGACAGCACCGGCACAGGTACCGAAGTGCGCTTCTGGCCGAGCCCGACCATCTTTACCGATACCCTGTATCACTACGAGATCCTGGCCAAGCGTCTGCGTGAGCTCTCTTTCCTGAACTCCGGTGTCTCCATCCGCCTGATGGACGAGCGGGATGGCCGCGAGGCTCACTTCTGTTACGAGGGCGGCATCAAGGCCTTCGTCGAATACCTGAACCAGAACAAGACCCCGATCCATCCCAAGGTGTTCCACTTCACCACCGAGCAGGATGGCATCGGCGTCGAAGTGGCGATGCAGTGGAACGACGCCTATCAGGAAGGGGTCTACTGCTTCACCAACAACATCCCGCAGCGGGATGGGGGCACCCACCTGGTGGGCTTCCGTACCGCGCTGACCCGTACCCTCAACTCCTACATGGACAAAGAGGACTACAGCAAGAAGGCCAAGTCTGCCGCCAGTGGCGACGACGTCCGTGAAGGTCTGATTGCGGTCATCTCCGTCAAGGTGCCGGATCCCAAGTTCTCCTCCCAGACCAAGGACAAGCTGGTCTCTTCTGAAGTGAAGACTGCCGTTGAACAGGCGATGGGCGAGAAGCTGGCGGACTTCCTGCTGGAAAACCCGGGCGACGCCAAGATTGTGGTCAACAAGATCATCGATGCGGCCCGTGCCCGTGAAGCGGCCCGCAAGGCCCGCGAACTGACTCGCCGCAAGGGCGCCCTGGACATCGCCGGTCTGCCCGGCAAGCTGGCGGACTGTCAGGAGAAAGACCCGGCCCTCTCCGAACTCTACATAGTGGAAGGGGACTCTGCTGGCGGCTCCGCCAAGCAGGGTCGCAACCGCAAGAACCAGGCCATACTGCCGCTCAAGGGCAAGATCCTGAACGTGGAGAAGGCCCGTTTCGACAAGATGATCTCCTCGCAAGAGGTGGGTACCCTGATCACGGCGCTGGGCTGCGGCATAGGCCGCGACGAGTACAACCCGGACAAGCTGCGCTACCACAACATCATCATCATGACGGATGCGGACGTCGATGGTGCGCACATCCGTACCCTGCTGCTGACCTTCTTCTACCGTCAGATGCCGGAGATCATCGAGCGTGGCTACGTCTTCATCGCCCAGCCGCCGCTCTACAAGGTCAAGAAGGGCAAGCAGGAGCAGTATCTGAAAGACGAAGATGCACTGCTGCAGTATCAGACCTCCATGGCGCTGGACGGTGCTACCCTGCACGTCAACGAGTCTGCCCCGGCTATCGGTGGCGAGGCGCTGGAGCGTCTGGTCAACCAGCACCGTGCCGTCTCTCACCTGATCACCCGTATGTCCCGCCGCGCCCCGGATGCCGTGCTGACCCAGCTGATCTATCAGCCTGAGTTGAACGAAACCCTGCTGGCCAGCGAGAGCGATCTGCTGGCCTGGTGCCAGGGGATGGAAGCCGTGCTCAACGAGAGCAACCACGGCATCCAGTACCAGATCCAGGTACGTCGTGACGAAGAGCGCAGTTTGTTCGTGCCGCACGCCGTGGTACGTCAGCACGGTGTCGATCGCGAATACCCGCTCAGCTACGACTTCCTGCAGTCCGGTGAGTACCGTCAGCTGGTCTCCCTGGGCAAGGAGATTGCCAACCTGATCGAGGAAGGTGGTTTCATCAAGCGTGGCGAGAAGGTCAAACCTGTGGCCAACTTCGTGGAAGCGGTCGACTGGCTGATGGGCGAAGGCAAGCGTGGCATCTACATCCAGCGCTATAAAGGGCTGGGTGAGATGAACCCGGATCAGCTGTGGGAAACCACCATGGATCCGGAAGCCCGTCGCATGCTGCGCGTCACCATAGACGACGCCGTCGGCGCCGACCAGCTCTTCTCCACCCTGATGGGTGATGCGGTCGAACCCCGTCGTGACTTTATCGAGACCAACGCCCTGCGGGTCGCCAACCTCGACGTCTGATCGACGCAGTCAGACAGTAAAAAGCCGCTCCTTGTGAGCGGCTTTTTGTTTTCTGTGCGAGAGGAAAGTGGCGCGTTCCACGTGAAACATGAGAGGAAGAGTCAGGACGGGGCTGGTGTCAGACCTTGTTGCCACGAAAAGAGCGGCGCCATTCACTCGGAGAGACACCGAAACGGGCGCGAAAATGCTGGCGCAGTATGGCGGCCGTCTTCAGCCCCACCAGCTCGGCGATGCGATCCATGGAGTGGCCGCTCGTCTCCAGCAACTCCTGACTGCGCCTGAGACGCTCGGCCAGCAGCCACTCCCCGACGGAGAGGCCGGTCGCCTGCTGGAAGCGACGGGTGAAGGTGCGCCGGCTCATCAGGCAGTGCTCTGCCAGTGCGTCCAGGTTGTGAGGCTCGGCCAGGTGCATGCGCAGGTGATCGAACAGCTGGTTGATCCTGGCGTCCCGGGTGGAGGAGGGCACCGGCTGCTCGATGAACTGGGCCTGGCCCCCCTCTCTATGGGGCGGCACCACCAGCCGCCTGGCCAGCTTGTTGGCGATCCGGCTGCCATGGTGTTCGCGCACCAGGTAGAGGCAGCAGTCCAGCCCGGCGGCGGTGCCTGCCGAGGTGATCAGGCCCTCATCGTCCACGTAGAGGGCATTGGTATCGAGCCGCACGGCGGGAAAGCGGCCCATGAAGTCCTGCTCGAACTCCCAGTGGGTCGAGGCCCTGCGTCCCTCCAGCAGACCGGCATAGGCCAGCACATAGGTGCCCAGACAGAGCCCCACTATCTGGGCACCCCTGCTTCGGGCGGCAACCAGGGCATCGAGCAGTGGCTGGGCCGGTCGCTCGGCCGGATCGCGCCAGAAGGGGATGATGACGATGTCCGCCCCGATCAATCCCTCCAGCCCGTGGCTGGCGTCGATGCGAAAGCCCTGGGCGGAACCGGGCTGGCGGGTGGTGTCGCCGGTGCAGAGCCTGAGTTCGAACAGGGAGGCGCCAGGCATCATGGTGTCGCCGAAGATGAGGCAGGGCACGGCGCAGTGAAAGGGGCTGAAGTGATCGAAGGTGATGACGGCGACGACGATGGGATTGGGCATAGTAGCAGACTCCTTTGCACTCGGATCCCCATGATAAGGGGCGGCAACAGAAAGCCGAAGGGCCATGTGGTCACATGGCCCGCTCGATCAGAGGACGATGGACTCGCCATCCTCGGGCACCAGCACCCGCGTTGCCATCCCCTGTTTGCCGAGGTAGTCGCGCAGCTCGCGCCTTGTCAGCAGGGCATGATTGACCGCCTCCATGTGGCTGGCAATCAGGGTGGCCTGTGGCGCTGCCTGATAGACGGCGGCGACATCCTCCTTGCCCATGATGATGGAACCCAGCCCCGGCACCTGGGCATCGCCACAGTTGAGGATGACGACCTCGGGCTGGTGCTGTTGCAGCGCTTGTTCAACCTGGGCGTTCCAGACGGTGTCACCCGCCAGATAGAGGGTCTTCTCTGCGGGGTGGGAGAAGACCACCCCGGATACCTCACCCAGCCGCTCGCCCAACACCGCCATGACCTGATCGTTGCCGTGTTGCCCCTCGGTCTGTTGCAACCGGATCCCGGCAAACTCGACCTGCTCGCTCAGCAGGCGCACATCCCTGAAGCCGCTGGCGCTTATGGTGTCGGCATCTTTCTGATGCTGCACAAACAGCGGGAGGTGCTTGGGGATCTGCTGCTGAGCGGCAGGGTCCCAGTGGTCGAGGTGATCATGGGTCACTATCACAGCATCCACATCGAGGATCTCCACCATGGGCAGGGGCAGTTCGACCAGCGGATTGCGCAGCTGGTTGTTGGCCGTTCCCTCAAACCCCGGGAGGCTGCCCTTGGCAGACAGCATGGGATCGATCAGGAAGCGGGTGCCGGCGTAGTGGATGAGCAGGGTGGCATTGCGAACCTGGGTAACTTGCATGGTGTGCTCCGGTCTCTGGTGGGGGGACGCAACCAGTATGGCGCGGAGGGGATCGGGGAGTGAGTGGCCCGCGGGCCGAATATCATATCAATCGGGCCATTTTCGACGCTGACAGGCGACCAAAAATTTCTTTTCATTTTTTCCCTTGAAAGGAAAAAGTGAGCCCCTATATAGGTAACAAGGCCGGAACGCTCGACAGAGGTTTCGACCAGGCGCCCGTCCATATGGAGGGCAAACAATCCGTTATCGCTCACAAGAGGGTAATACTATGCGTTCTATCGACTTTTCTCCGCTCTATCGTTCTGCCATTGGTTTCGATCGTCTGGCCAATCTCATCGAATCTGCGGCCAGCAATGGCAATGCCGGTTATCCCCCCTACAACATCGAGCAGCTGGGTGACAACGACTACCGCATCAGCATGGCGGTGGCGGGCTTTACCCAGGAAGAGCTGGAGCTGAGCTTCCAGGAAAACCTGCTGACGGTGAAGGGCAACAAGCAGGCTGACTCCGAGCGCCACTATCTCTATCAGGGCATAGCCGAGCGCGGCTTCGAGCGTCGCTTCCAGCTGGCCGACTATGTGCGGGTGAAGGGGGCCGATCTCAAGAATGGTCTGCTGCACATCGATCTGGCCCGTGAAGTGCCCGAGGCGATGAAGCCCCGCAAGATCGAGATCAACGGCTGACAGCCTGAACTCTCAGTGTTTTTACCTGCTTCCCGGGTGCCGATGACGGGCCTGTGGAGAGTCAAACCTGTTGCTTACTAGAAGGATAGGATTATGCGTAACCTCGATTTTTCTCACCTCTCTTCCAATGCCGTCGGCTTCGAGCGGATGGCCCGCGAGCTGGAAGGCCTGTTCGACCAGAAGGCGGCGGCCTATCCCCCTTACAACATCGAAAAGCGGGAGCATGACGGCTACCGCATCACGGTTGCCGTGGCTGGCTTCGAGCGCGACGAGCTGGAGCTGGAGACCGAAAACGGCACCCTCAAGGTGAAGGGGCGCAAGGCCGCTGCGGCCGGTGAGCGTCAGTTCCTCCATCAGGGGATTGCCGAGCGTGACTTCGAGCTCGCCTTCAAGCTGAGCCAGCACGTGGAGGTGAAGGGGGCCAGACTGGAGCATGGTCTGCTGACCATAGATCTCGCCCGCGAATTGCCGGAGGCACTCAAGCCCCGCGCCATCCCCATCGGCAAACCCGATCAGCTGGCGCTGCCGAGTTAAGCCGGGGAGCCTGACACCAGAGACGAGAAAGGCCTGCGATCGCAGGCCTTTCTTTTATCCGCAGGCGAGTCAGCTGCCGCGGTAAATGGCGTTGATCTCGTCCGCCAGTATGGCGATGCCGCGCCGCACCAGCTCCTCGCTCTGGGAGTAGTTGAGGCGGATGCACTCCTGACTGTGGCGCCACTCGGGGTCGTCGATGCCGGGGAAGAAGTAGTGACCCGGCACTATCAGCAGGTTCTTCGCCTTCAGCCGCTCGTAGAGCGCCTGGCAGTGGATCGGCAGGCCTTCGAACCAGAGCCAGAGGAAGAGGGCGCCTTCCGGCTTGTGGATGTGGAAGCGCGGATCGGGAATGGCTTCTCGCAGTAGCTGGACCGCGAAGTCGGCCTTCTGCTTGTAGAAGGGTTTCACCACCTGCTCGCTCAGGGCGATGATCTCGCCGCTCTCTATCATGGGGATGGTGATGGCGGGCCCCAGGCTGCCCGGTGCCAGGTTGATGATGCCGCTCAGGTTGGTGATGGCCTGGATGATCTTCTCGTCTGCGATGACGATGCCGCAGCGGGTGCCCGGCAGGCCCAGCTTGGAGAGACTCATGCAGAGTATGGTGTTGGTATTCCAGAACGGCTTGGCCTCGCTGAAGATGATGCCGGGGAAGGGCACGCCGTAGGCGTTGTCGAGCAGCAGCGGGATCCCCTTGTCGCGGGCGATCTGATCCAGATGCTCTATCTCTTCATCGGTCAGCACGTTGCCTGTGGGGTTGGTCGGGCGGGAGACGCAGATCACCCCTATGTCGTCACCCACCTCCAGGCTCTCGAAATCCACATGGTATTTGAACTGGCCGTCGGCCAGCTTCTCTATGGTGGGCTTGTAGGCGACGAAGTGATCCTCCGCCAGGGCCGAGTCCGCATAGCCGATGTATTCGGGGGCCAGGGGGAAGAGCACCTTCTTCTTGCGGCCATCGGCGAACTCGCCGGCCAGCAGGTTGAACAGATAGAAGAAGGCATTCTGGCTGCCGTTGGTCAGGGCTATGTTGCGGGCCGAGATGTCCCAGCCCAGCTCTCTCTTGAGCAGGGCGGCCAGCGCCTTGGTGAACCTGTCCTTGCCTTGCGGGCCATCGTAGTTGGCCATGGCCTTGATCAGCTCGCCATTGTCGAGCAGCTGCTTGGCCTCGGTCTGAAAGCGTTCCAGCATGGCGGGGATGGGGGCCGGATTGCCGCCTCCCAGCATGATGGCGTCCGGATTGAGCAGCCCCTGATTGAGGTCATCCATGAGTTGGGTAATACCGGCGTGGCGAGTGAACTTCTCGCCGAACAAGGAGAATTCCATTCGGTGACAGATCCAGATTCAGTTACGGGGGAGCTAGCACCATAGCTCAGTTTAAAAGCGGGTGTCGATCAAAATCATGGGACGTTCCACGTGGAACGGGCCCAGGAAAATGGATGTGGTAAAAATAACCACTAATGGGTTTCAAAATAACCAACAAGATGGGAAGGGATGCCTCAAATGGTATCTGTTTTGATTTTATTTAAACAAAATCAAATGTTTATATAGTTGGCACGACTATTGGAATAACTCTCTGGTCATCTCAACCACACCGGAGCAAGCCAGATGAAGACCCTGATCGCGACCCTGATACTGAGCAGCCTGAGCCTGAGCCTGAGCCTGAACGCCATGGCCAACGACAACCCCAGGCCCGAGCTGGATAGCGCCAAGCTGGCGCAGGAGATGCTTGCCCAGCAGCAGCAGGCATCCCGGGAGGTGGTACTGGATGCCATCCACAACCTCCAGCCATTGGCACTGGATACCCTGGTGGTGGAGGTCAGCCCCGCCGTGACGACTCACCCCGAGAGTTGAGGTGACGCAGGGGCGTCTGCCCCGAGTGCTGTTTGAAGAAGCTGATGAAGGCGCTGTCGCTGGAAAACTCCAGAGAAGCGGCAATCCGGCTGATGGGTTCGCCTTCGGCCAGCAACTCCATGGTTCGCAGCAGTCGCCACTGCTGGCGCCAGGCCTGGTAGTTCATGCCGGTCTCTCTCATGAAGATGCGGCCTATGGTCTTGTCACTGGCACCCACCTCCTCGGCCAGCCGGTTGAGCCGAGGGGGCAGGGTGTCGCCCCGCTTTATCTCCTGCAGCCAGGTCGCCAGACGCGGGTCTGACGGCAACGGCAGCTGCCAGGACTCTCGGGGTGCCTGCCCCAACTCCTCCATGAACAGTGCCAGCGTCCGCTGCTGCTCCTCTTGCGGCTGGTCCCACGGCCAGAGCGCCATCCGTTCGATCAGGGCGTGCAACAGGGGATTGACGGCCAGCACCGCCATGCTGGTCGGCAACTCGGGGTGCGGGGTGAAGTAGAGGGACCGATAGGCCACCACACCGCGCATCAGGACCCTGTGGGGCGTGCCCGCCGGCAGCCAGGCCGCTCGCGTCGGCGGGAGCAGGCAGACCCTGTCTGCCAGCTCCATGGTCATGCAGCCTGATTGGGCGAACAGCAGCTGGTGGCGCTGATGCCGATGCAGGCCGGAGTCGTGCCAGCCGAGCGCGGAGGCGATGCCGATCACGCTGCCCGCCAGCTGGTCGGGGTCGAAAGGGTGATCGGGAAGAATAAAGGCCATGTGTCCGATTCTTGATGTATATAGTCCTGCTTATTGTAATCAGACAATCGGCATCTCTCTAGAATGACGACCTCTTGTGAAGGAGGTGTGTCATGAACAACAAGTTGCCACCGCGCTGGCTGGTGGTGGGATTGATGATGTTTCCCCAGATAGTGGAGACCATCTACAGCCCGGTGCTGACCCAGATCGCCACCCAGTTCCGGGTGAGCGAGGGGCAGGCATCCCAGACCCTGTCGGTCTATTTTCTGGCGTTTGCGGTGGGTGTGGTCTGCTGGGGCAGGCTCTGCGATCTGATCGGGCGGCGTCCCGCCATGCTGGCAGGTCTGCTCACCTATGGCATCGGCACCCTGCTGGCGTTGTTGGCCAATGAGTTCGAGGTGTTGCTGCTGGCCCGGGTCATCTCGGCCTTCGGCGCCGCCGTGGGATCCGTGGTGACCCAGACCATGCTGCGCGACAGCTATCAGGGCAGCGATCTGGCGCGGGTGTTTTCGGTGATGGGCATGGCGCTCTCCCTCAGCCCCGTGCTGGGGTTGGTGAGCGGCGGCTTGCTGGCCGAGCGGCTTGGCTATCTCGGGGTCTTCAGCGGTCTGCTGGTGCTGGCGGCAGTGTTGCTGCTGGTGGCCGGTCGGTGGCTGCCGGAAACCCGTCCGGCCATGACTCAGCGGGTTGCGCTTTGGCCGCTGGCGTGCCGGATGGTGAAAGATGGTGGGCTCTGGCGCAGTGCCCTGCTGGTCGCCCTGTTCAACACCATGCTGTTTGGCTACTACAGCCTGGCGCCTTTCCTGTTTGCCGGGCTGGGATTGAGCACCGGCGAGTTTGGTTACTCGGGGATCTTGCTGGCGCTGGCGACCCTGCTCGGCAGCCTGTTCAACAAGCATCTGCTGGGGAGGGGGTGGCAGCCGTCATCCCTGATCAGGCTGGCCTGCAGTCTGGCACTGGTTGCCGGGCTGCTGGTCTGGGCGAGTCAGGCCTCGCTCTGGTTCCTGCTGCCCATGATGGGGATAGTGGTGGCCTATGGGGTGGCGATCCCCAATGTGCTGAGTCAGGCGCTGCTGGCCTATCGCGAGGTGGCAGGCAGTGCTGGCGCCCTGTTCGGGCTCGGCTACTACCTGCTGCTCAGTCTGGGATTGGCGGTGGCGGCCGGATTGCAGGATCTCGGCCTGTTGCTCTGTGGTTGCGGTCTGTTGGCGCTGATTTGCAGCGGGCGTCGTTCCACGTGAAACGTCAGTTGCCGATACCGGGTATGGTGTTTCGAACGGGGTAGGCTGCCTGTGACTGTTTCAACTGCCGATGAAGCGGTAGCCGATGCCGGATTCGGTCTCGATCAGGCTGGGGTTCTGGGGATTGTCTCCCAGCTTCTTGCGCAGGCTGGCGATGACGATGCGCAGGTAGTGGGTATCCTCTTTGTGGCTTGGCCCCCAGATGTCGTTGAGCAGCTGGGTCTGCAGCACCAGCTTGCCGGGGTGACACACCAGGGCCTGCAGCAGGGCGAACTCCTTGCGGGAGAGGGGGATCTCCTCATCTCCCATGGTGACCTTGTGACTGCCGGTATCCAGGCTCAGGCCGCATTGGGGAAAGTGGCGGCATTCGCCGCTGCTGACCCCGGCGCGCTGGCGCAGCAGCACCCGGATGCGGGCCATCATCTCGCCGATGCCGAACGGCTTGCTCATGTAGTCGTTGGCCCCGGCATCCAGCAGCCGCACCTTCTCCTGCTCCGAATCCCGTGCCGACAGCACCAGCACCGGGTTGGGGTGGTGCTCGCGGATGGCCTGCAAGATCTGGATGCCGTCCCCGTCCGGCAGGCCGAGATCCAGGATCACCAGATCGGGGTTGAGGTGGCGGTACTGCGCCAGCCCTTCGTTGACGCCCACCGCCTCGCTCACCTGGTGCCCCTCGGCGACCAGGCTGATCCGCAGAAAGCGGCGAATGGCCGCTTCATCATCTATGACCAGGATATGAGCCATCTAACCTCCAGAGGCGAGTGTTGAAGGGTCAGAAACCCGAAATGTATGCATCATACCTCAGGTGAGTTGAGGGAGAGTGGCAGGGAGATACGCATGCAGGTGCCGTTGCCGTTGGGGCCGGCAAATGCCCAGATGCGACCACCGTGAGCCTCTATCATAGCGCGGGAAATGGCGAGGCCAAGTCCGGTGCCGCGACTGCCGCAATCCCCCACCGGCTGGGTATAGAACAGATTGAAGATCTTGTCCCGATCCGATTCTGCGATGCCGACCCCGATGTCGATGATGTCGATGATGAGGTCGGGATCCGCCAGCATCACCTTGAACTCTATGGGGGTGCCGGCTGGTGAGTAGCGGGAGGCGTTGTCGAGGATGTTGACCAGCACCTGCTCGATCAGGGCACCGTGCACATAGAGCTGGGGGATCTGCTGATCGAAGTGGATCAGCAGCTTGTGCTGGCGCCAGGAGGAGTCCAGCCGCTTGCGGGCACTCTCCACCAGGTCGGCGAGGTCGACCCACTCCCGCTTCAGCTGGAAGTCCGGGGAGCCGATGCGGGTCATGTCCAGCAGGTTCTGCACATAGCTGTGCAGGCGGCGCGCCTCCTCCTGCACCGAGTGGAGCAGCTCGTTGCGATCCTCGGCACTGATCCGGTCACCGTATTCCAGCAGTGTGCTGCCTGCCCCCATGATGGTGGCGAGCGGCGTCTTCAGATCGTGGGAGACCGAGGAGAGCAGGGCGGCGCGCATCCGATCCGTCTCCGCCTGCAGCTGGCTGTCGGCCAGCCGCTCGTTGAGATCGATCCGCGCCAAGGCGGCGCGGATGTCGGTGAGCAGCGCCTGCAACTGATGTTCGGCGGAGGAGGCGAGCGGGCTGGCCAGCCGTATCCCCAGCACCAGTTCATCGGTGAGGTGGTGGTACTGGGCCTCGGCCGCATTGAGGGTGGCGGTGTGGGCCCCGGCGCTCTGCTTCTGGGCCAGGCACCAGTCGATGGCGGCCTTGTCGGTCTGGCCCGGTGCCCGCACCTCGTCTCCGGCTCTGTACTGGTACTCCTCACCCAGGGCGAACACGGGCTGCCCCAGGGCGAGGGAGATGGCCTGGGTACCCTGCCTGAGCACCTCCACCGGGCTGCTGGCAGTGGCCAGCCCCTGGCTGAGAGAGAGCAGGGCGTTGCCGAGCTGCTGGGTCTCGCGCAAGCCTACCAGCTGCTGGCGCTGGCGGGAGGCGAGCCGCCCCGCCGTCATGCCGACGATGAGCAGCACGAACAGGGTGAGCAGGTCGCTGTGGCTGGCGACGCTGAGGGAGAAGTAGGGGGCGGTGAACAGCAGATTGTGCGCGACGAATCCCAGCACGGCCGCCAGGATGGCGGGCACCAGGCTGGTGGTGAGGGCAGTGGCGAGTACCCCCAGCACGAACAGCAGCGGCAGGGAGGCGGGCGGCAGCCAGTGGGAGAGCCCCCAGGCGCTGGCTGAGGTCACCGCCATAATGGCGATGGCCAGCAGGCTCTGGCGAATGTCCTTGGGGTGGAGTGGTTGCAGCCTCAGTCCTGGCTTGTTCTTCTCCGTGTCCACCAGCGTGATCTCGAATCCCTGTGCCTGTTTCAGCAGGTGCTGCACCAGGGAGCGGCGCCAGGGCGGGTTGTGGGGCTTGCCGAGCAACAGCTGCGAGACCTGCTGCTGTTCGGCCGTCTCCAGCAGGGCATCGGCGACCGCCGGGCTGGAGAGGGTCAGCACCTTGGCGCCGAGGTGAGAGGCCAGCGCCAGCGCCTGCTCCAGCTCAGGGGAGCGCTGCCCCTTGCTGTCGATGTGTACCACCAGCCAGGGTAGCTGGCGGCGTTGGGCGAAGCGGTGGCCGTAGCGCACCAGGGCAGAGCCGTGCTGATCCCCGAGGCAGACCATCAGCTTGCCCCGCAGCGGCAGCGTGGTCTTGCCCGCCGCCTGCCACTGCAGTTGCAGATCCCCCTCCACGTGGCTGGCGGCAGTCTGCATCGCCAGCTCGCGCAGGGCGGTCAGGTTGTTGAGGGAGAAGAAGGATTGCAGGGCGGCCTTGGCCTGATGGGGCACATAGACCTTGCCCTCCTTGAGCCGACCGAGCAGCTCCTTGGGGGGCAGATCTATGAGGACTATGCTGTCCGCCTCCAGCAGCACCTGATCGGGCAGGGTCTCCTTGACCCTGACCCCGGTCAGCTGCCACACCAGATCGTTGAGGCTCTCCAGGTGTTGTACGTTGAGGGTGGAGTAGACGTCTATGCCGGCGCCGAGCAGCTCCTCCACATCCTGCCAGCGTTTCTCGTGGCGGCTGCCGGGAGCATTGGTATGGGCCAGTTCATCCACCACTACGATGGATGGCTTGCGTTCGAGCAAGCCATCCAGGTCCATCTCCTCCAGTCGTTGCTGGCGGTGGTGATGCAGCTTGCGTGGCTGGATGGCGAGCTTGTCGAGCAGCGCCAGGGTCTCCTGGCGCCCGTGGGTCTCGACCACGCCGATGAGAATGTCGACCCCTTCCTTGGCCTGTTCCCGCACCGCCTGCAACATGGCGTAGGTCTTGCCTACGCCGGGGGCAGCGCCGAGGAAGACCTTCAGCTTGCCCTTGTGTTCCTCTTCCAGGCTTGCCAGCAAGGCGTCGGCCCGAACCTCATCACGCATTCCCGTGCTCCTGCTTCATGCTTGCCAGCAAGGCACCCGCCTGTACCTCATCACGCATTCCCGTGCTCCTGCTTCATGCTTGTCAGCAAGGCACCCGCCTTAACCTCATTACGCATTCCCGTGCTCCTGCTTCATGCCTGCCAGCAAGGCACCCGCTTTTACCACATCACGCATCATCATCCTTATGGAGCAACTGCCGGCTCGGTTTGAAAATCTGGGTCGCCCTCCAACTCGGGCCAGCCAAGCGCGCCATCATGCGTCCTTGTGCTGATCGAGCAACAGATTCAACTGGAGGATGTTGACCACCTGGGGGCCAAGGATACCAGCTTGTGTCGACGACTTGACCTGCTCCGTCAGGGAAGCGGGATCCAGCCCGCGTTGCTTGGCGACGCGCTCCACCTGGGCCAGCACGGCATCCAGGGGCAGGTGGGGATCCAGGCCCGAACCTGAGCGGGTCAGCATGGCGGGGGACTGGTAATTACCCTGTGCCTTGGCAAATTCGCTGCGCAGGGGGGAGCTCATCCCCAGGTTGCTGGCGCCGCTGCCTATGGTGGTGAAGTCGCTGGCGGAGGGACGGGAGTGGAAGTACTCCGCCCGCTCGAATTTTTGCGCTAGCAGGGCGCTGCCGATCAGCTGCTGCTTGGCATCGGTCAGCTGGCTGCCGTTGGCCTGCCAGGGGAACAGCAGCTGGGCCAGTCCGGTGACGGCCAGGGGGTAGCCGACACCCAGCAGCAGGGTCAGGGTCAGCAGGGTTCTGATTGCTATCATGATTTTCTTGCTCCAAACAGATTGATGGGGTGCAGGCCAGGCTTGCACCCGTTATGTGGTTACACCAGACCCAGGCCTGTGATGACCAGATCGATCAACTTGATGCCCATGCATGGGGGCACGATCAGGCTGTGGATACCATCGTGCGGCGTTTTCATCACACCAGCCCCAGGCCTGTGATGACCAGATCGATCAACTTGATTCCAATGAAGGGCACGACCAGGCCACCGAGACCATAGATCAACAGGTTGCGGCGCAGCAGGCTGGCGGCAGAGCCCTTCACGTTGACCCCCCGCAGCGCCAGCGGTACCAGCGCCACTATGATCAGGGCGTTGAAGATGATGGCCGACAGTATGGCGCTCTCTGGGCTGCCGAGTTGCATCAGGTTCAGTGCCCCCAGCTGTGGGTAGGCGGCGATGAAGAGGGCCGGCAGTATGGCGAAGTACTTGGCCACGTCGTTGGCGATGGAGAAGGTGGTCAGGGCACCCCGGGTGACCAGCAACTGCTTGCCCACCAGCACCACGTCCAGCAGCTTGGTGGGGTTGGAGTCCAGATCCACCAGGTTGCCCGCCTCCTTGGCGGCTTGGGTGCCTTCGTTCATGGCCAGCCCCACGTCCGCCTGGGCCAGGGCCGGTGCGTCGTTGGCGCCGTCACCGCACATGGCGACCATGCGGCCATCGGCCTGCTCCTGACGGATATAGGCCAGCTTCTTCTCCGGGGTTGCCTCGGCGATGAAGTCATCCACCCCGGCTTCGGCGGCGATGGCGGCGGCGGTCAGCGGGTTGTCCCCGGTGATCATCACGGTGCGGATCCCCATGTGACGCAGGATCTGGAAGCGGGCCTTGATGCCTGGCTTGATGATGTCCTTGAGGTACACCACCCCCAGCAACTGCTCGTGGGTGCAGACCAGCAGCGGGGTACCGCCCTGACGGGCGATGTTGTCGACCGCCTTCAGGATAAGCTCGGGCACTCCCTTGCGATCGAGGGAGAGGTAGTTGAGCACCGCATCCACGGCCCCCTTGCGATATTGATGACCGTTGCGATCCAGACCGCTCAACCGGGTCTCGGCGCTGAAGGGGATCACCTTGTCGCTCTCGAGCTGGCTCGGCTTGGCCATGCTCTTGCCGGCCAGGGTCAGGATGGACTTGCCCTCGGGGGTGTTGTCGCCGAGGGAGGCCAGCATGGCGGCCTGGGCCAGCAGGGAGGGATCGACACCGGGAGCAGGGATCAGCTCGTCGGCCATGCGGTTGCCGAAGGTGATGGTGCCTGTCTTGTCCAGCAGCAGGGTGCGCACGTCACCGGCGGCCTCCACGGCACGACCTGACTTGGCGATCACGTTCAGCTTCACCAGCCGGTCCATGCCGGCGATGCCGATGGCGGAGAGCAGGCCCCCTATGGTGGTCGGGATCAGGGTGATGAACAGTGCAAGCAGGTAGAGGCGCGGTACCTGGGTGCCGTTGTAGTCGAGGAACCAGGGCAGGGTGGCGACCACCAGCAGGAAGATCAGGGTCAGACCCACCAGCAGGGCATCGAGTGCCATCTCGTTCGGGGTCTTCTGGCGCTTGGCCCCCTCGACCAGCGCTATCATGCGGTCGAGCGTGCTCTCCCCGGGATTGTTGGTCACACGGACCCAGATCTCGTCGGAGACCACAGTGGTGTTGCCGGTCACGCCGCTGCGGTCGGTGCCGGACTCGCGGATGACGGGGGCGGATTCACCTGTGATGGCGGCCTCGTTGACGGAGGCGATACCGGCAACGACTTCACCGTCGGCCGGGATCATCTCGCCGCTGCGCACCAGCACCAGATCCCCTTTTTGCAGGCTGGTGGCCGCGACCCATTCGCCCTGGCCATCTTTCGGATCCCGCACCTTGCGTGCCTGGAGCTGGCTCATGCCCGCCTTCAGGCTGTCGGCCCGCGCCTTGCCGCGGCCTTCTGCCAGGGTTTCGGCGAAGTTGGCAAACCACAGGGTCAGCCACAACCAGGCCGTCAGCTGCCAGGCCAGGCTGGGGGTGACCCCTGACAGGGGCTGGCCCAGCAGGGACTCCACGGTCGCCATCACGGCGGCCAGCCAGAGGGTGAACAGTATGGGGCTGCCAAACAGCGCCTTGGGGTTGAAGCGATAGAAGGCTTCGATCATGGCCTGCACGACTTGTGAGGTCTGTTTCTTGCCCTTGCCCTTCACCTTTTCGGTGCGGGCAGGGATGGAGATGGACTTGCTCATTTGAATGCTCCCAGCATCAGATGTTCGGTCATTGGCATCGGTAAAGTGACTGACATGAACAGGGTCATCAGAGTGCTCCCAGTATCAGGAGATGCTCGGCGACGGGGCCCAGCGCCAGTACCGGCAGGAAGGAGAGACCGCCTATCAGCAGCACTGTGATGATCAGCAAGGTGATGAACAGCGGACCGCGGATGGGGAAGTCACCCTCGCCAGCATCCTGTTGGGAGGCGCGCGAGAGCTGACCTGCGATGGCCAGTACCGGAATAATGTAGCCGAAGCGACCGAGCAGCATGGCCAGACCGATGGCGACGCACTGCCAGTTGTCCGCGGCGGCGAAGCCCCCGAAGGCCGAGCCGTTGTTGCCGGCGGCCGAGGCGTAGTTGTAGATCAACCTGGACAGGCCGTGGGGGCCATCGTGACCCATGATGGTGGCGGCATCCGGCATCAGCAGTGTGACCCCGCCGATCACCAGAACCCCGACCGGCATCACCAGCATGCTGGCGACCACCCATTTCATCTCGGTGATCCCGAGGCGCTTGCCGAGATAGGTCGGCGTGCGCCCGACCATCAGGCCGCACAGGAACACGGTCAGCAGCACGAACAGCATCATGCCGTAGATACCGGCACCCACGCCGCCGAAGATGACCTCACCGAGCAGCATGTTGATCATGCCGACCATGCCACCCAGCGGGGTGAAGCTGTCGTGCATGGCGTTGACGGAGCCGTTGGAGGCCGAAGTGGTCGCCACTTCCCAGATGCTGGAGAGCACGGGGCCGAAGCGGCTCTCCTTGCCTTCCCAGTTGCCTGCCTGGGTGGTGAGCTGGGCGAGCGCAGGATCCGGTTGCAACTCCTGATAGACGGAGAGGCCGAGCCCCATCACGAACAGCAGCGTCATGGCGACGAGGATGGCGCGGCCGTGACCGGAATCCTTCACGTAACGGCCCAGGGTGCAGACCAGGGCGGCGGGAATGGTCAGCAGGGTGACCATCTCCAGCCAGTTGGAGAGGGCGGTCGGGTTCTCGAACGGGTGGGCCGAGTTGACGCCGAAGAAGCCGCCGCCGTTGGAGCCGAGCTGCTTGATGGCGATCTGCGAGGCGGCAGGGCCGAGCGGCAGCAGCTGCTCCTGACCTTCCAGGGCATGGAACGGCAGATAGGCCGACAGACTCTGGGGAACCCCTTGCCACACCAGCAGCAGCGCCATGATCAACGCCATGGGCAGCAGCACGTAGAGGCAGAAGCGCACCAGATCCTGCCAGAAGTTGCCAAGGTGTATGGTCTGCTGGCGGGAGAGACCGCGGAACAGCGCGACGGCGACGGTGGCACCGGTGGCGGCGGAGACGAAGTTCTGGGTGGTGAGCCCCACCATCTGGCTGAAGTAGGAGAGGCTGGCCTCACCGGAATAGGCTTGCCAGTTGGTGTTGGTCATGAAGCTGACGGCGGTGTTGAAGGCGAGTTGCCAGCTCAGGCCCGGCAGCTGTTGCGGGTTGAGGGGCAGCAGGCCCTGGGCCATCAGGATCAGGAACAGCAGACCGAAACCGGCACCGTTGAAGGCCAGCAGGCTGAGGGCGTAGGACTTCCAGTCCTGCTCCCGTCCGTCCGTGCCGCAGCAGGCCAGGGTGGCGCGCTCGACCGGCGCGAGCCAGCGACTCTTGCCCTCGAACACGCGATACATATAGCTGCCGAGCAGGGGTGCCGGCAGCAGGACCAGCAGCACGAAGGCCACCGGATAGATTATTTCTTGCCACATATCAGATCCCTCACTCGTGGTCGCAGTGCATCAGTGCACGCATTGGATAGCCCGTGAGGCCCGGTTGCTTGCAGGCTACCGGATGGATAATTACTTGCCGCATCTTCAAGTCCCTCACTCGTGGCTATGCGTCAGTGCACGCATCAGGTAACCCATCAGGGCGAGGACCAGCAGCAGATATAGCCAATTCATAACGACTCCGTTGAGATAATTAGCGTCGAGAGTCGATGCATATCCATATCGACTCCGTTGGTGTCATTGACGCTGAAAGGGTATGTAAAACGGGCGTAAAGGCGCCATAAAGGGGCATTGGGGGAGCGTAAAATCGGCGTAAAGAACGCCGGTTTCAGAGGGAATCGGGTGGGGAGGGATCAAAAAACCCGGCCTGGGCCGGGTTTGGAGAGCGAGGCTTATACCGTTGCCAGCGGCTCTCAACGCATGGTCACAAACTCTTCTGCGCTGGTGGGGTGGGAAGGGGAACGCAGTTGTCGGTTTGACCTCTGTCTCCCTGTTCCCCAGCCTCAGCGCATGGTGACAAACTCTTCCGCGCTGGTGGGGTGGGAAGGGGCAACGCAGTTGTCGGTTTGAGCTTTGTCTCCCTGTTCCCCAGCCTCAACGCATGGTGACAAACTCTTCCGCGCTGGTCGGATGGATGGCGACGCAGTTGTCGAAGTCCGCCTTGGTGGCCCCCATCTTCATGGCGACGCCAAAGCCCTGCAGTATCTCGTCCATCGCAAAGCCGATGCCGTGCAGGCCGACCACCTTCTCCTCCGGGCCGACGCAGACCAGCTTCATCCGGGTGGGCTGGCGATGCTGGGTCAGGGCCGAATACATGGCGGTGAACTGGCTGCGGTAGACCTTGACCTGATCTTCACCGTATTCGGCGATGGCTTCCGGCTCGGTCAGACCTATGGTGCCGATGGGCGGGTGGCTGAACACCACGGTCGGCACCAGATCGTAGTTGAGGTGCTCGCTCGGCTTGTTGTTGAACAGCCGCTCCGAGAGGCGACGGCCGGCCGCGACGGCCACCGGGGTGAGCTGGATGCGGCCGGTGTTGTCACCCACCGCATAGAGGTTGGCGACGGCGGTGTTCTGGAACGTGTCGGTGGGAATGAAGCCCTTCTCGTCCAGGGTGATGCCGGTGGCGGCCAGATTGAGGTTGTCGGTGGCCGGCACGCGGCCGATGGCCCAGATCAGGCAGTCCACCGTGAGGTGGCGACCATCTTCCAGTTGCAGGGTCAGGCTGTTGTCAGCGTTCTTGAGCACGGCTTTGGGTACGGCGTGGGTGTGCAGCCTGGGCCCTTCCTGGGCCATGATCTCCACCAGGGTCTCGTGGATCATGGGGTCGAAGTTGCGCAGCGGCGCATGCTTGCGCACCACCAGATGGGTCTCGGAGCCAAGCGCCTGCATCACGCCGGCGATCTCGACCGCGATATAGCCGGCACCGACCACGGCGACCCGCTTGGGCTGGCTTTGCAGATCGAAGAAGCCGTCGGAGTCGATGCCGAGTTCGGCGCCCGGTATGGTCGGGACCTCGGGGCGGCCACCGGTGGCGATCAGTATGTGATCGGCGCTGTACTGCTCGCCATCAACCTCGATGGTGTTGCTGCTGACGAAACGGGCGAAGCCCTTGATGACGGTGATCTGGTTCTTGCCCAGCACGTTCTCGTAGGACTTGTGGATGCGGCCAATATAGGCCTGACGGGACTCGACCAGCCTGGCCCAGCTGAAGTGATTGAGGGTGGTGTCGAAGCCGTAGTCGGCCCCGTATCTCAGGGCATCGGCGATCTGGCCGGCATACCACATGGCCTTCTTCGGCACGCAGCCGACGTTGACGCAGGTACCCCCCAGCTCTTTGGCTTCAATCAGGGCGACTTTCTTGCCATACATGGCAGCCCGGTTGGCCGAGGCGATGCCGCCGCTGCCGCCGCCGATGGCGATATAGTCAAAATGCTGTGCCATTGCGAGGTTCTCCGCTCGTTAAGAATGCAATCACAGCATGATGGGGACAAAGTGGCCGGCTCACAAGAGCCGGCGTTCAGTTCTGCCGGATCGGCAGGCGGATATGGAACTGGGCACCCTGGCCAGGTTCGCTGGCGCAATGGATGCGGCCGCGCAGCAGTTGCACCACCAGGTTGTAGATGATGTGGGTGCCGAGCCCGCTGCCACCCTGGCCCCGCTTGGAGGTGACGAAGGGATCGAAGATGCGCGGCAGTATCTCCGGGGGGATGCCGCGACCGTTGTCGCTGTAGTCGATGACCAGCTCGTCACCCTGCTGCTCCACCCTGATGGTGATCTTCTTGGGCCTGTCCCAGCCGTCGAAACCGTGATGGATGGAGTTGAGGATCAGGTTGGAATAGATCTGGGTGAAGCTGCCGGGGAAGGAGTAGATGGCCAGCTTGGGATCGCATTGAATGTCGACCTCGCACTGGGCCTTCTTCAGCTTGTAGCCGAGGGAGACCACCACCTGATGCAGGTTGTCGGCGAGGCTGAAGTTGTAGCGCGCCTCGGACGACTGATCCACCGCCACCTGCTTGAAGCTGGCGATGAGCTCCGAGGCCCGCCTCAGGTTGCCCTGCAGCAGTTGCATCGACTCATCGAGGTTCTGGGTGAACTCGTTGAGATAGGTGCGCGACAGCTGCTTGGCCTCGAGGTGCTGCTTGAAGTCGGCCACCCGCTCCTGCAGATAGGAGGAGGCCGTGACGCTGATGCCGATGGGGGTGTTGATCTCGTGGGCCACGCCGGCCACCAGCGAACCCAGGGAGGCCATCTTCTCCGACTCCACCAGAGTCTGCTGCGCCTGTTTCAGATCGTCATAGGCCTTGCCCAGCTGGTCGTTGGCATCGCTCAGGCTGCGGGTACGCTCCGCCACCTTGCCTTCCAGCTGTTCGTTGAACAGTATGATTTCCCGCTCCACCTTCTTGAGGGGGGTGATGTCGTAACCGAAGCCAATCAGATACTTGAGATTCGGCCCCTCGTAGAAGGGGGCGAAGGTCCACTGCAGGACGAGTTCGCTGCCCTGCTGGTCATGCATGGTGATCTCCCTGTCCTCGAGGGAGCCCTGATCCGCCAGGGTGGCCGCCAGCTCGGCCCGCTGCTCCTCGCTGACGAAGAGATCCAGCCAGTTGTGCTGCAGCAACTCCTCGTGGTGATAGCCGGTGAGCAGTATGGCGGCCGGGTTGATGCTGGCGATGTTGAGATCCGGCTCCATGCAGCAGATGACCATGTTGGCGGAGTTGATCAGGGTGGCGGAGAAGTCCCGCTCCTGCTGGAGCTGATCCGCCGCCTGATGGCGGGCGTTGAACTCGTCGTTCAATCGGGTGCGCATCTGGTTGAGGGTGGCGGCCAGCGCATCGAACTCGTCCGGGTGCTTGCGGGGCAGGGGACGCCCTTCCAGCGTCAGCTCCACCGCCAGCCGATCCAGGCTCAGTTTCTGGGCGTAGCTGACGATGCGGTTGATATGGCGGATCACCAGGTAATAGATGATGACCAGGATGCAGAGGGAGACGACCAGGGTCTTGATGGTCTGGCTGACCAGGATCAGCACCGACTTCTCGATCAGCCGTTGGTAGACCTGATCCAGGGTGGCGGCGACGAACAGCTTGCCGACCACCTCGCCCTGATAGGTGAGGCTGAATTCGCGGGAGATGTCGTATCGCGCCTGCTCCACCCCCTGGGTCAGCAGCGGCACTTCCGAGTTGCCCAGCATCTCCTTGACCATGACGAACTGCATGTTGGGCAGGTTCATGATGCCTTCGATCTGCACCTTGACCTGCTCTTCATCCAGGTTCCACAGACTGGCGGAGATGGGCTGCAGGAAGGAGGCCTCGATCTGGTCGATGCTGGCCTCGATGACGGTGACGTCCTTGTTGTAATCCCAGGCGAGCTGCAGCACCGTGATGACCAGCGCCAGCACAGTGCTGCAGATCAGAATGTAGGAAAGCAGACGATAAGAGAGTCCGTTAAGGCCTATGGCCCTGGAGAAGATTCCTGACATGGCATCCTTGCGGTCTGGATTGCGAACGGCCTAGTTTAACTGCTTCATGGACTCATGTCGTGGGTCATGAAATGGATAAAAATAAGGCCCCTTTCGGGGCCTTGTTGCTGTTGGCTGAGGATCAATGGTTTCCTTTCGCCTTGGCCGGAATGGACTCGTCGAATTCCGGCAGCGGTTTGTGCTCCGAGGCCAGGAAGGTGTAGATCACCGGCAGCACGAACAGGGTGAACAGGGTGCCGATGGCCAGACCCGCCACGATGACGATGCCGATGCTGAAGCGCTGGGCCGCCCCCGCACCCGCCGCATAGAGCAGCGGGATCAGGCCGGCGATCATGGCCGCCGTGGTCATCAGGATGGGGCGCAGACGAACCTTGGCAGCCTGCATCACGGCCTGCATCCGGTTCATGCCGTGCAGCAGCTGCTCCTCCTTCGCCACCTCGCAGATCAGAATACCGTGCTTGGTAATCAGACCCACCAGGGTGATGAGGCCCACCTGGGAGTAGATGTTCATGGTGGCCAGGCCCCATGCCAGGGCAATCAGGGCCCCGCTGATGGCAAGGGGGACCGACACCATGATCACCAGGGGGTCACGCACCGACTCGAACTGGATCGCCAACACCAGGAAGATGATGGCCAGGGCCAGGGCGAAGGTGGCGTAGAGCGCATTGCCCTCGGTCACGAACTGGCGGGCTTCCCCCATGAAGTCGTAGCGATAGCCTTGCGGCAGCTTCTCTTCGGCGGTGGCCTTGAACCAGTTGATCGCGTCCCCCATGGCCACGCCGGGTGCCGGTACGGCGCCTATGGTGGCGGAGTTCAGCTGGTTGAAGTGGGGCAGGGCGCGGGGCTCGCCAACCACTTCAATCTTGATCAGGCTGCCCAGCGGGATCGACTTGCCGTCGGCGGCGCGCACGTAATAACCCTTGATGGACTCCGGGTTGAGACGGAATTTGCGCTCCACCTGGGGGATCACCTCGTAGGAGCGGCCATCCAGATCGATCCGGTTGACGTAGCCGTCCGCCATCATGGTGCCCATGGTGATGCCGATGTCCTGCATGGTGATGCCGTAGGCACCCGCCTTGTCCTTGTCGATGCTGATCTTCATGGTGGCCGAGTCGTAGTTCAGATCGAGATCCGAATAGACGAACTGGCCGTTGGCCTGGGTTGCCGCCAGCATCTCACCCGCGATCAGGAACAGGCTCTCGAAGCTGTTCGGGGTGGTGATGACGAACTGGATGGGCAGACCGCTGGAGGCACCTGGCAGTTCGGGGAACTGGAAGGTGGTGATGGCCATCCCGGGGATGTCCTTCACCAGACCGGCTACTCGATCCAGCACCTCTTTCTGGCTCGCCTCACGCTGGCTCCAGGGCACCATGGAGGCGATGCCGAAGGCCTGGTTGGCGTTGAACACCCCGGAGAAGACCTGGGAGTAGGCGATCTCGGGCTGGTCATCCAGCACCTTGTTCACGTCCGCCATGGTGTTCTCGATGTAGTCCAGGTTGGCATTGGACGGTGCCGTCCCCAGCACGGCCATGACCCCCTTGTCCTCGGACGGGGCCAGCTCGCTCGGGATGAACTTGAACAGCAGCGGCAGGCTGCCGAACACGATGACGGCGAACAGGATGACCACGATGCGGCGCTGCATGACCGCATGCAGCATGCTGTCGTAGCGGGCCGTCATCCGATCCAGCAGGTGATGCACTGTGCTCTCGAACTTGCCTGGCTGTTCGTTGGCCTTGAGCATCTTGGAGCACATCATGGGCGACAGGGTCAGCGCTATGATGCCGGAGACGAACACGGCCCCCGCCAGGGTCAGGGCGAACTCCTTGAACAGGGAGCCTGTGATGCCTCCCATCAGGGCGATAGGCGCATATACCGCAGCCAGGGTCACCGTCATGGCGATGACGGGCACGGCGATCTCCCGGGTCCCTATGATGGCGGCCCGGAACGGTTCTTCCCCCTCCTTGATGTGTCGGTCGACGTTCTCCAGCACCACGATGGCGTCATCCACCACCAGACCGATGGCGAGCACCATGGCGAGCAGTGTCATCAGGTTTATCGAGAAACCGAACATGTCCATCATCATCACCACGCCGATGAGACTCAGCGGGATTGTGATGATCGGGATGATGACCGCCCGGAAGGAGCCGAGGAACAGGGTGATGACCACCAGTACGATGGCGGCCGCTTCCAGTATGGTCTTGATGACCTCGTTGATGGACTCGTTGATGGCGATGGTGGAGTCATACAGGATGTTGACCTGCATGGTGCTCGGCATGTTGCTCTTCAGGCTCGGCAGCAGCTCCAGCACATCGTGGGCGATGTTGATGGGGTTGGCGGTCGGCGCGGCATTGATGGCAAGTACCACGGCCTCGCGGCCGTTGGCGCTGGCGCGATAGATGTCGTGGCTCTTCTCCAGCGACACCTTGGCAATGTCGGAGAGACGGATCACCTTGCCATCCCGGGTCGCCACCACCAGACGCTTGAGCTCATCGGTATTGCTGACCTGGGTCTCGGCATTGCCGTTGAACAGGGTGAAATAGCCGGTGGCCTGACCGGTGGCCGACTGATAGTTGTTGCTGTTGAGCACAGTCATCACGTCGCTGGAGGTCAGGTCGAAGGCGGCCATCTTGGCCGGATCCAGCCACACCCGCAGGGCAAACTCGACCCCGCCGTAGAGGTCAACCTTGGATACCCCGCCCACGGTGAACAGCTGGGGCTTGATGACCCGCTCCAGGTAGTCGGTGATCTGGCTGGAGTTGAGCTCGGGGCTGGTGAAGCCCATGTAGAGCACCGCAGTGGTGGAGCCCGTGGAGGAGGTGACCGAGGGGTCTTCCGCCTCTTTGGGCAACTGGGAGCGCACCGAGTTGACCTTGGCCAGGATGTCGGACAGCGCGGCGTTCGGATCGGTGTTCAGCTTCATGTAGGCCGTCACCGTGGAGCTGCCCAGCTGGCTGGAGGAGGTCATGAAGTCGATGTTGTCGGCTTGCGCGACCGCCTGCTCCAGCGGCTGGGTGATGAAGCCCTGGATCAGATCCGAGCTGGCGCCATAGTAGCTGGTGTTGACCGTGATGACGGTGTTGATCACCTCGGGATATTCCCGCACCTGCATCTTGAAGATGGCCTGGAAGCCCAGCAGGGCTATCAGGAAGCTGAGCGAGATCGCCAGCACCGGCCGTTTTATGAATATGTCAGTAAATCGCATCGCAGATCTCCGCGCTTACAGCATCGGGGTTTGTGCCGGAACGGCAAGGGCATCATTCTCGACCACGTGCACCTTGGTATCGTTGCTCAGGCGAACCTGACCCGACAGCACGATTTGATCGCCAGCCTTGATGCCGGACAACACATGGACATCATTGCCGCGACGCTCACCCGCCTTGACCACCACCTGCTTGGCGCGTTTCACTCCGTCTGCCTCGTGAATGACGTAGACGTTCTCGCCATAGAGGGTGAAGGAGATGGCAGACTGCGGGATCACGATCTGGTCTTTCACCGTGGGCAGTATGATGCTGGCGCGGGCGAACATGCCGGAGCGCAGCTGGCCGCCGTTGTTCGGGATGTTGGCTTGCACCTGGATCAGGCCGCTCTGGTAGTTGACCGCCGGCTCGATGGCGGTGATCTGACCGTCAAACTGGGTCTGGGGATAGGCATCCACGTTGATCTTGACGGTCTGGCCGAGGGAAATCTTGGAGATGTCGGTCTGGGGCACGGTGAAGCGCAGGCGCATCACGCTGGTGTCTTCCAGTCGCACTATCTCGGTACCGGGTTCCAGATACTGGCCGAGGAAGACGTTGCGCAGACCCACGACGCCACCGAAGGGGGCGCGGACTTCGCGGCGGGCTATGGTGCCCTTCAGGCTCTCGATGTCCGCTTCCAGTGAACGGTAACTCGCTTCGGCGTCATCCAACTGATCCCGGGAGATGGAGTTCTTCTGGTACAGGTTCTGGTAGCGCTCGAACTTGGCACGAGCCGCAGGCAGCCTGGCCCGGGAGGAGTTCAGGTTGGCCTTCTCCACGCTGGAGTCCAGGCTCAGCAGCAGTTGATCCGCCTTGACCTGAGCCCCGGATTCGAAACTGATGTTGTCTATGGTGCCAGCCAGTTCACTGGAAAGGGTGACCCCCTGGTTGGGCTCGATGAAGCCGATCGCCTCTATGGTGGGGACCCAGTCCTGCGCCTTGGTCACCATGGCGGTCACCGGGAACTCGGGCTCGGGTCGATTGGTCATGAACTCTGCAATCTTCTTCTGCTTGAACATATTGAAGCCGATGACACTGCCGAACAGGGCGAGTGCTATCAGCAACATGATGGCCATCCACTTTTTCATGAACAGGCTCCTGTGATGGAATAATTAGGGTTTAAAATGGCATTCCAGCTGGCCCGGATGACCGTTTCCAACTGTTCTTGCGTCAACTCAAATTCGTGAGCCTGGCGTTGTTGTACCAGGTTGACCACGCTGCTCAGACTCAGGGCCTCCAGCACCAGAACGGGCAAATCGATGAACAGACCCTGCTGGCGTCCCTGTTCGAAGAAACGCTCAAGTGGGGCCCATGTCGCCATTATGACCGGATCCCTCTCCAATTCAGCCCCCAATGGAGAACTTTCGTACTGCAATTTGCATTTAAGTACATTGGGGTGGCTGGCAAAGAGGGCGTCGATATTGAGCCAGAGGCGTCGATACTGCCGATAGGACACCTCTTCTATCTGCACATCTTCCATGACCAAGGGATGACACTTGAGAATGGTGTGCTGATAAAGCTGGCGGACAAGATCATCCTTGTCGCTGAAGTAGCGATAGATGGTGCCTGCCGCTACCTTGGCTTTCTTGGCAACCGCGGCAATGGAAAGGCCGTAGAAGCCCTGCTCGCCGAGGATTTCGTGCGCTGCCTCGAAAATCCGTTCTTTCTTATCCATGATGATCAGGCTTTGGCGAGTGAATGAACGTTCATTCATTCTAGGTGGAGAAGAAAGCAAGTCAAGGGATGCCGGCCACTTTACTGTCAGAAGAGGATCCAAAAGTGGGCCGAGTGAGGACGTTTTTGGCCGAACGTCTGAAGAAGAGGCATAAAAGTGTACGAAAAGATTGAAAAACAGACACTTGAATCATGGAGATAAAAAAAGAGTAGACAAGGTGGGCGCCATCATCAATAATGCGCCCCGTTCGACAGCGTAGCGCCCGTAGCTCAGCTGGATAGAGCGCTGCCCTCCGGAGGCAGAGGTCACAGGTTCGAATCCTGTCGGGCGCACCATCAAGTGCGCCAGTTAAGCGGGCGTTGTTGTGGAACAAAACAGCTGTGGTGGCTGTAGCTCAGTTGGTAGAGTCCCGGATTGTGATTCCGGTTGTCGTGGGTTCGAGCCCCATCAGCCACCCCATTTTACAGCTTGTCAGGTATGCGAAGGTGGCGGAATTGGTAGACGCGCTAGCTTCAGGTGTTAGTGCCCCCCGGGTGTGAGGGTTCGAGTCCCTCTCTTCGCACCATACTTGCTGTATGACGAAGATGACCACATGGTCATCTTTGTATTTTGGATATACCCATCGGTGATTAGCGCAGCCCGGTAGCGCATCTGGTTTGGGACCAGAGGGTCAAAGGTTCGAATCCTTTATCACCGACCACATTCTGAAAACCTCGCTTCGGCGGGGTTTTTGCTTTTCTGCGTGTCCGTCGCGCCTCTGTCACCTCTTCTTACATTTCTGCTGGCGCCTGTTCGCCTCGAGTTCGTTATGCTTGGCCGGGAGCCACCCGAAGAGTGGACACCCGCGACCCATTCAGACACAGGCCTATGCACCATCATGCCCCTTCACATCCGATTGTTCGCCCTGATGGCACTGCTGCTCGGCGGCTGTGCCTTGCAGCCGAGACCAGAGAACCTTCTGCTGGGGGCCGCCCCCAGGTCAACGGCGGAGCCCCCGGCCACCCTGGTGACCGACGGCGGCTTCTGCGTGGCCCTGGGCGAGCAGGGCAGCCTGCTCACCCAGCCTTGCGATCAGAGCCCACGCCAGCTGTTCAGCTGGGATGCGGGGGCCTTGCAGCTGGCGCAGGGTTGCCTGATCGCCAGGGGGAAGGACGGCCTCGCCGTGGGAGAGTGCCAGGACGACAGCCGTCAATGGCAGTGGCAGGGGGATAGACTGTTCAACCGGCAGGTTTCACTCTGCCTGGATGTGGCTGGTCGCCGCCACAGAGCCGCGGTGCCGCTGCGGCTGGCCGAGTGCTACGGTGGTGCCAATCAGAGCTTCACCTGGACGCCGACCGGCAGCCTGCTGGATCGCCTTGGGCTGCCTGGCCTCAGCGGATGAGGCTGTCCCTCGACTCCTGACGGGATCCGCGCTGGACCGCGGGCAGGGGCACCAGACGCCAGACATCCTCGGGACCGGCCCCTTCCAGTGCATCCAGCCGGCTGATGAGCAGGGTCTGGATGCCGTGCAGTTGATCCGCCCGTTGCAGCGTCTCGACCAGGGGGCAGTGGAGGTGCCGGGGTGACTCGTCCAGATAGTGGAACGGTCTGACCCCCCGCAGTATGGTCATCTGGTTGAGCAGTGGTTGATCATCTGAGAGCGCCCAGATGGGCCCCTGGTGCGCGCCGCGGGAGATGGCGGTGACGGCCTGGCCCCCCTTGGTCAGGATGGCGATGCCGCAGGTGTTGTCCAGGCCGAGGCTGGATGTCAGGGTGGTCAGCGCCCTGTGATGACCGGCTTGCACCTGGGGTGTGCTGCCCTGAAGCCAGGGTGGCTGCCCGCCGCCCCCGTCCTGCTCGGCCCCCAGGGTGATGCGGGCCATGGCCTCCACCGCCTCGACGGGAAAGTGGCCGGCGGCCGACTCGGCCGAGAGCATGACGGCATCGGTCCCGTCCAGCACGGCGTTGGCCACATCCAGCACCTCGGCCCGGGTCGGCATGGGGCTGGCGAGCATGGACTCCATCATCTGGGTCGCCGTGATCACCGGCCGACCGAGCAAGCGGCAACGCTGGATCAGTGTCTTCTGCACGCCGGGCAGCCTGGCATCCCCAATTTCGACCCCGAGATCTCCTCTGGCCACCATGATGATGTCGGCGGCATGAATGATCTCGTCCATGGCCTCGATGGAGGCGACCACCTCGGCCCGCTCCACCTTGGCGATGATGGCCGCCCTGCTGCCGGTGGCGCGGATCAGCTGGCGAGCCTCCTGCAAGTCCGCCGCGCTGCGGGGGAAGGAGACGGCCACGAAGTCGGCGTCAATCTGCCGGGCAAGGAGAATGTCGGCCCTGTCCTTGTCGGTCAGGGCCGGTGCGCTCAGGCCACCGCCGAGCACATTGATCCCCTTGCGACTGGACAGGGTACCGCCGACCAGCACCCGGGTGTGCACCTCGGTCCCCGCAATCCGCTCCACCCTGAACTGCAGGCGACCGTCATCGAGCAGCAGTATGTTGCCGACCCCGACCTCCGCCACCAGTGCCGGATAGTCGAGCCCGACTCTCTCTTGGTTGCCCTGTGCGGGATCCAGATCTGCGTCCAGGATGAAGCCGTCTCCCGGCTTCAGCTGAATGCTGCCCGCCGCCAGGCTGGCGATCCGGATCTTGGGGCCCTGCAGGTCGGCCAGTATGCCGATGTGCAGCCCGAGCCGGCTGGCGACCTCGCGGATCCGCCCTGCGACTTGCCTGTGCTGCTCGTGGCTGCCGTGGGAGAAGTTGAGGCGAAAGACATTGGCGCCCGCGAGCAGCAACTTCTCCACCATCTCGCAGGAGGAGCTGGCCGGGCCCAGGGTGGCGATAATCTTGGTTTTACGCATGGGGTGACTCTCTTGGGTAGTGCAGGAAACAAAAAAGGTGGTCAAGCGACCACCTTTTTTGCGAGCAGGCATCAGTAGTTGACGACTTTCTTGGCATTCCACACCGTCATGGCGAGCAGCATGGAGACCACAGAGGCTCCGAGCCAGAAGTACTGGGCACTGCTGAAGTCATAGTGGGTGACTCCGTCGACCACGCTGGTCTCGATCAGGGCGGCGGAGACCAGCTCCTGGCCGGAGGCGGCGATGTAGGAGCACAGACCGATGAAGCCCTTCACCGCCCCCACTGCCGTCTTGGGCATCAGGTCGCAGGCGGTCAGGCCGGCCAGGAACACCACCAGACCCCCGATGGAGTAGCCGATCAGGGAGAGGGCGACGGCATCCATCATGCGGCTCTGGGGGCCCCAGAACATCAGGCACATGCCGGCGATGTTGGCCAGGCCGTACAGCAGGGTCGGAATGTGGCGGTTGGCGTTGAACAGCTTGTCGGAGATGACCCCGGCCAGGATGGCGCCGATGAAACCGGCGATGGGGTAGGCGGACATGGCGAAGCCGGCATCGATCAGGCTGTAACCCTTCTGCTCCTGCAGATAGAGCACGGCCCAAGAGCTCATGGCATAGCGGGACATGTACATGCAGGCGCAGGCGGCGGCGATGAGCCAGACCACCGGCTGCTTGAGAATGAACAGCTGGGCGCGGCGGATCTCGGCCGGCTCGACCTTCTTGGCGATCTCGGGCTCTTCGCCGAAGGCGACGGCAGGCTCCGGCAGGGCATAGGTCTGCGGGCGATCCTTCAGGACCAGGTACATCAGGATGGCGGCGATACCGGAGGCGATGCCGGCGCCGATGAAGCCGGCCTGCCAGCCGAAGTAGCTGACGACGGTGGCGGTCAGGATCCAGGAGATGCCTTCACCTATGTTGCGCGAACCGCCCCAGATGGAATAGACGGAGCCGCGCTGCTTGGGGGAGAACCACTGGAAGATGGAGACGCAGGAGGGGGCCGAGCCGATGGACTGGAACCAGCCGTTCAGGCCCCACATCAGCACCAGGAAGAAGGTGGCTGTGTTCATGCCCATCAGGATGGTGCAGACCGCGGAGGCGCCCAGGGCGACCGACATGAAGCGGCCTATGTTGGCGTAATCCGACAGGAAGCCGTTGGAGAACTTGCCGACCGCATAGGTGAACAGGAAGGCGGAACCTATCACCCCCAGCTCGTCCAGGGTGACTATGCCGGCATCCAGCAGGGGCTTCTTGACCACGTTAAGGCTCATGCGAACCACGTAGAACATGGCGTAGCCCAGTACCAGACCCAGGAAGACCTGCCACTGATACTTGCGATAGATGGATCTTATCTTGTCCGGCGAGGCGTCCATGACCGGTAGGTCGGCTCGCGTCTTGAAGAAGTTGAACATGTTGTGCTCCGTGAAGGTGGGTAGCGGAAGTGCAGAGAGGCTCTGACTGTCGCCGCCATCTTAGGGAGCCTGTTCGGACCCTTACAAAACGCGCTTTTCGGGTCAGTTGTGACTCAAGGGGCCGCTTTCCTGAGTCAGAAATGGCAGCTTTCGTCTGGCCCGCCCATGCGGGATCAAAGACAATAAGCCAGGAGGAGGAGGGGGAATGAGTCAGATCCGGCCCATGGCCCCGGCCGGGTGTTTTTGACCGGATCTCGAATCTTTGATCGTTCGCACACATTCGATGACCACGGGGAGTCAGCCAGCCGTTATGCGTACCCATTGCCGACTGCTATCCATCTTGATGCTGATCTGTGGCGGACTCTGCAACGGGGCCGGTGCCGCCTCGCTGACGGTGCTGACCTCCTTCTCCGAGAGCCCGGTCAGGGCCATGGTGGCGGGGTTCACCGAGGCCAACCCCGGGGTCATGGTCGAGGTGATCTACAGGCGCACCTTGCCCGCCCTGCGGCTGCTGACCCAGGCCGACGGGGCCCCGGTGGACGTGGTGCTCTCCTCGTCCCCCACCTTCTTCCACTCGCTGGACAGGGCGGGCCTGCTGACAGAATTGCCGATCAAGAGCCGGGCCCCCGCCTGGTTGAGCCCGCATACCATGGGGCTGGAGGAGAAGGTGGCCGTGGTCGGCTATTCCGGCATCGGCATCATGTACAACAGGCGCTATCTGGAAAAATACCGGCTGCCGGTGCCAACCAGCTGGCAGAGCCTGGCCGACCCCGCCTTCATGGGCCATGTGATGATGAGCTCCCCCTCCCAGTCCGGCACCACGCACATGATGGTGGAGAGCATACTGCAGCAATATGGCTGGCAGCAGGGCTGGGCCATGCTGATGCAGATCGGCGGCAACCTGTCCGCCATCACGGCCCGCAGCTTCGGGGTCAGCGACGGCATCAGCCGCGGGCTGGCGGGGGCTGGCCTGGTGATCGAGAGCTACGCCCGCACCAGCAAGGCCCGCTTCGATTACATCGGCTTCACCCCCCTGCCACAGGCGGCCATATTGCCGACCTACCTGGCGGTGACCCGCAGCAGCCGGCAATCGGCGCTGGCCGGTCACTTCATCGATTACCTGCTCTCCGCCGAGGGGCAGGCCATAGTCGGCACCTCGGAGATGGCCAAGGTGACGCTCACCGAGCCGAAGCTGGCGCAGCAGACCGAGTTCGTGATCGACAAGGCGCTGCTCTATGGTCGTGCCAACCTGTTGAAGGCGCTGTTCGATCAGACCATCACCCAGCAGTTGCCCAAGTTGCGACTCACCTGGCAGGGCCTCGCCGAGGCGGAGGCCGGAGGGGATGTCGAGCGGGCCGCCCTGCTGGCCAAGGCGAGGGCCCTGGCCAGCACGCCCCCCCTGAGCGAGGCGGAGGCGCGGGAGCCGGCCACCCTGGCGCTGTTTGATGCCATCTACGAGCAGGACAGGCCCAATCCCCAGGCCGAGCGTCTGCAACATCGGTGGCGTCAGCTCACCCGGGACAATCTGGCGGCCGCCATGGTGCTGGTGGAACAGGCGGCCAAACCGTGAGGCGCTGGCGGCTGCGCTGGCCCGGTACCCTGGGGCGGCGGCTCAGGCTCTCCTTCGTGGCCATCCTTGTCCTGGCCCTGGCCATGGGGGGCACGGCCTATGTGATGTGGGACAGGCTGGGCCGCCAGGTGGGGCTGATCGTCGAGGAGAGTCTGCCGGCCATCGATGATGCCTACCGGCTGGAACGGGCCAGCTCCCGCCTGCTGCTGCAACTGGCCCAGCTCAGGGACGCACCCACCCTGGGGGATTTCCAGCGGCTCTCCCGCCAGGTATCGGTGACCCTGCGGCAGATGCGCCAATCCGCCCTCTCCAGCAGCCCGGACAACCGGGAAACCCCCAGCCAGCGCCAGGCCTTCGCCGAGCTCGGCGAGCGGGTCGAACGCCACGCCGGCTACCTGCGCCAGCAGCTGGATCATCAGGAGATGCTGAGCCAGATGCGAAAGCGCAGCGCCTGGCTGCACCAGGATCTGGTCGAGGAGGTAGCCCCCCTGCTGCAGGAGGTGGAGTGGCACCTGACCGGCATGGTGGCGAACCAGGAGCAGCGGGAGACCCTGGCTGAGGTGATCAAGGAGTTCTCCGCCCTGCAGGATCTGACCTTCAAGGAGAACGAGCTGCAGGGCCTGGTGGAGGAGGTGATAGCGCAGCGTTATCAGCAGGATCTGGAGAGCGCCTTCCTGTTTATCGGCTACAAGATCGACGAGATCGACGGCCTGACGGCCCGTCTCGCCGATTACCCCTCGACGGTGAGCTATCGCCAGATCCTCGAAGAGATAGTCACCCTGGTCAAACCCGGCGGCCAGCTGCAACAGCTGCTTGCCGCCGACGTGCGGACTCATCAACGGCTGGAGGCGCTGCGCCCCCAGCTGGATGAATCCGTCTCCCGCTACCATGCCAGGGTGAGCCGGGTGGTGACCGAGGCCAACCAGGCGCTGCGCACCCTGAGCCATGACAGCCATCGCATGGTGGCCACCGGCAAGACGGTGATCCTGGTGGGGCTGAGCCTCTCTGTGCTGATCGGGGGCCTGGTGCTGGTGGTGCTGATCGGGCGGCGGCTGATCCGGCGCCTGGACATCCTGGGTCAGGATCTGGCCAGGGTCGCCGCCGGGCAGCTGGATCAACCGATCCGCACCCTGGGGCGGGACGAGATTGGCCGCCTGGGGGAGAGCCTGCGCAGCTTCTGCGAGCAGTTGCAGCAGATGGAGAAGAGCAATGCCCTCAACCTCATCAACAACACCCAGGCCTCCCTCATCACCTGTCATCAGGACGGGACCATAGAGTCAGTCAACCCGAGTGCCCTGACCCTGTTCCAGCAGAGCTCCATCGCGCCGGAGCAGCCGCTGTGGCAGCTGTTCCCCGGCGAGGGCTGCGCCGTGCTGGCGGCCCAGTTCCAGCCCGATCAGCCGTTGCAGCGCTTCGGCAGCAGCGAATGCACCCTGGCCATCGAGCTGGCGGGGCAGATACGCTACCTGCACTTCAACTTCCGCCGCTTCGAGCAGGCCAGACGATCCAAGTTCATCATCACCATCACGGATGTGACCCGCCAGGAGCTGACCGCCCGGGAGCTGGGGCTGCTGGTGGCGGAGCGTACCCGGGAGCTGACCGAGAACAACCGGCGGTTGGCCGAGGAGGTGACCCAGCGGGAGCAGGCCCAGCGCAACCTGCTGCAGACCCAGGACGAGCTGATCCAGGCGGCCAAGATGGCGGTGGTCGGCCAGGCCATGACCAGCCTGGCCCATGAGCTCAATCAGCCGCTGTCGGCCATGATGACCTACCTCTACACCAGCCGGATGGCGCTGGCGACCGGGGAGAGCCAGCGGCTCGGCCAGGAGCTGGACAAGATAGAGCGGCTCGCTCAGCGGATGAACCGCATCATCACGGCGCTGCGCAACTTTGCCCGCAAGTCGCCACAGCTCGACGCCCTCTGCCGGCTGGATCTGCACGAGCTGGCGGAACAGTCCCTGCTGCTGGTGGAGAACCGCGCCAGGCGCGAGGCTTGCCAGCTGCACAACGAGCTGCCCCCCGGGCTCTGGATCCAGGGCGACCCCGGTCTGGTGGAGCAGGTGCTGGTCAACCTGCTGGTGAACGGCCTCGATGCCATCGCCGGGCGGGAGTCGCGCCAGCTGCGGCTGATACTGCTCGAGCGGGGGAGTGCGCGGGTGCGCATCGCCCTGTGTGACAGTGGCCCCGGTTTCGCCGAGGCCATACTGCCCAGTCTGTTTACCCCCTTCACCAGCTCCAAGGAGGTGGGGCTGGGACTGGGGCTGACCATCTGCCGCTCCCTGCTGGCGCGCTGCGCCGGTGAAATAGGGCTGGCCTCTGCCCTGGAGGGCGGTGCCATGGTGGTGCTGGAGTTTACCGTCGACCCATCGGCGCTGCCGATGACGTCTGCCTATGATGACGCGCGGGAGTGAGAACCATGCTGTTGACCCGTAGTCGCCCCACCGATGTGCTGCTGGTGGATGATGACGAAGATGTACTGGAATCCTATTGCCATCTGCTGAACCTGTCGGGCTACAAACCCAGGGGGCTCGCCGATCCTGAGCAGGCACTGGCCCTGCTCGACGACCAGTGGCCCGGCGTGCTGGTGTCAGACATCTACATGCCGGCGATGAATGGCCTGGATCTGCTGGCTCAGGTGCAGCAGATAGATGCCGAGATCCCGGTGATCCTGATCACCGGGCATGGGGACATCCCCCTGGCGGTCAGGGCGGTCAAGCAGGGGGCCTTCGATTTTCTGGAGAAGCCGCTGCACCCCGAGGCCCTGCTGGATCTGCTGACGCGCGCCATGGCGCACAGGCGGGAGGTACTGGCCAGGCGCGGCGAGATCCAGACGGCCGTGGAGCATCAGCTGATCGGCACCAGCCCCCAGATCGTCGCCCTGCGTCATCAGCTCAACCAGCTGGCCCAGACCGACAAGGATCTCATGCTGGAGGGGGAGCCTGGCACCGGCCGCCATACCCTGGCCGAGTTGCTGCACCGCATAGGCGCCCGCAAGGAGCAGAGGCTGCAGCTGCACGACTGCGCCGCGGCCCCCGAGCTTGCAGCCTTGAAAGAGAGCCTGGCGCTCAGTCGTGGCGGCACCCTGGTGCTGAATGCGCCCGCCAGGCTGACGCCTGAGTGCCAGCGCTGGCTGGGGGGCCATCTGCTGGAGCAGGAGCGCAAGGGGGACAAGGAGCAACGCACCCTCGCCCTGTTTGACGAGGCGCCAGAGCAACTGGTGGAGAGCCACCAGCTGATGCCGGAGCTCTATTACTACCTCTCCCAGGTGCGGCTCAAGCTGCCCCGGCTGGCGGAGCGCAGCTGCGACATCATCCCGCTGTTTCGCGCCTTCCTCCATCAGGGTTGCAAGCGCATCGGCCGGCCCGCCCCCCAGGTGGATCGCGCCTACCTGGAGACGCTCAAGCGCCATCGGTGGCCGGGCAACATCCGGGAGCTGCGCAACGTGGCCGAGCTCTATGCGGTGGGCATCATCAAGCTGGCGGGGGTCGAGCGTGCCATCCCGGCCGCCAGCGCCAGGGAGCCCCTCGACGACCTGGTGGAGGAGTACGAGAAGCGAGTGATAGAGGACACCCTGTTCCTCTTCTCCGGGCGGGTGAGCGAGGCCGCCAGCTACCTCGGCATCCCGCGCAAGAAGCTCTATCTGCGCATGAAGAAGCACAATCTCGAGAAGGAGCAGTTCAAGCCTCGCGGCTGAGGTGCGGGGTTTCCCAATGGGACGACCCTGGCCGATACTGAGGCTGTCTGGATGACGGGAGAGAACATCATGAGATGCCCACACTGCATGAGCCAGGGAGTCGAGAAGGTAGAGGATGAACGGGTCGGTCGGGCTTGTGCCCTGGGTTGTGGCGCGGCGGGGGGCTATGCCTGTGCGGCGACCTTTGCCAAGATCGGGGCCGGGCTGGGGGCCACGCTGGGTGGCGTGGGGATACCCATAGGCGCCATCGCGGGTGCCCTGAGCGGCGCCCTGGTCGGCGGTGCAACCGGTGGTGGGGTCGGGCTATGGCTGGGTCGCACCCTAGATCGGCAGATCTCCCGGCAGTACTGGTGCAAGGAGTGCAACCACAGTTTCAAGCGATGAGGCGCTCGCGCGCCTATAGTGCCATGGCGATCCCGGGGGAGATCGCCATGATGGCGGAGATCAGGCCGCGCCAGTCTGATCGATGGCGAACAGCTGCTCCAGATAGACGGCGACGCCATCCTCATCCGAACTCAGGGTTCTGTCGTGTTCGCTCAGGGCCAGCTTGAGGCGATCATGGGCGTTGCCCATCACCACACCCCGACCCACCATGCTCAGCATCTCGAAGTCGTTCATGCCATCACCGAAGGCGACCGCCTGGGACATCTCAAGCCCATGCTGTTCCAGCACGGCGCGCACGGCATTGCCCTTGTGGACCCCGGCGTGCATCACCTCGAGGCAATCCGGCAGGGAGAAGGTGACATTGATCCGATCACCATAACGCTGGTTGAGCTCTGCCTCTATCTGCAGCAGTTTCTCGTGTTCGCCGATGTAGAAGACCTTGTTGATCTTGTCCAGCGGGTGGCTGGCGAGATCGGTCAGGCGATAGCTGAAGCCGGAGTCGTGATGGAACTGCAGCAGCCAGGGCATCTCCTCTTCCACCAGCCACTCGTCGCCGTAGTAGACGTTGATGTGGATGGAGGGGTCGCGCTCCAGCGCGATCAGCTCGGCTGCCACCGCGCTCGGCAGAGCCTGGTTGAAGACGAGGGTATCCTGCTTGTCGTGCACCACGGCGCCGTTGGAGGTGATGAGGTAGATATCCAGCCCCAGGGCATCACGGATGCTGCGCACATCCACATGGTGACGGCCGGTGGCCACCACGAACTTGATCCCCTGATCCACCAGACGGTGCAGGGTATCCCGGGTGCGGGAGGAGATCTGGTGCTGCCCGTTGAGCAGGGTACCATCGAGATCGGACACAACTACCTTGAACATCATTACCTCGGCATCAGTGGAACGCCGGGGCAGTGTACCCCAGCGTCCGGTGTGACCCCATTTATTTAGGGATCCAAAAAATAACCAGTCCCCGGGCCTGTTGCCGTGCCGGTACAGACCGTGCCTGGGTGGCAAGTGACGCCATGCTGGACACGGGACGCTGGCCACACCCCTGGCACGTCACACAACCGGCCACTAGAAGCGGGCGAAGAAGTCCAGGGTCGCGGTCAGGGCAGGGAGGCGCTGGGCATCGGCCTCGATGAACAGCTCGTGCCAGGCCCCCTCGATCCGCAGCGGCTTGCCCCCTTCGCACTGGAGCCGGGCACAGAAGCTGTCCTGGGCCTGGTTATCGACAATGCCGTCTTCCCCGGCCTGGATCAGCAGCAGTGGCGTCTTGATCCTGTCTGCCTCCGCGATGGCGGCATCCCCGGCCTTGATGCCCTCGCGGATCCAGTGGGCCGTCACCCCGCCCAGCTTGATCTGCGGATGCTGCTCATAGAGCTGGCGGAATGCCTGGTAGCGGGGCTCGCTGTGGCTCAGGCCGTTGTCGGCAAATTCATGGGCGACATAGCCGGTCTGGCCCGGGCCATAGGGGGGCTCGCCCCGCCAGCTGCCGACCGTATCCATGGTGGCCGCCAGCCCCTGGGCCAGCCACTTGGGCAGGCCGCCGAGGTTGATGCCCATCATGGGGGAGGAGAGCACGGCCGCCTCGACATCATCCGGCCAGCGCTCCAGATAGCGGGCCGAGATGGCGCCGCCCATGGAGTGGGCCAGCAGGAACAGCTTAGCGGGTTTGTCCGCCAGTATGACCTCGTCATGGAACTGCTTCAGATCCAGCACATAGTCGTCGAAGTCGGCGACATAGCCCTTCTCCTTGTCGGCCAGCAGGCGATCCGACAGCCCCTGGCCGCGGTGGTCGATGAGGTAGAGGCTGTAGCCCTGACGCCACAGATCCCAGGCCAGCTCCTGATACTTGAGGTAGCTCTCGACCCGGCCGTTGACCAGGAGTATGGCTCTGTCCACCTTGGCCTGGCGCAGGGCGGCATAGCGGATGGTGACCCCGTCCTTGCCCTTGAAGGCGCTCTCGACGGCGTGCTGGCGCCAGAAGTCGGGCAGGGTCTGTTGATGGAGGGCAGGGACTTCGGCTTCCGTGGTCAGCTGATAGGGATTGGTCACGGCAAGGGCTCCGGCAGAAAACAGGGTCAGGGCCAGCAGGGGCAGAGCGTTAAATTTCATCGGTTGGATACTCCATATCCAGGGGGTCGTCCTGTTGTGCGGCCCAGCCCTTGCGGGTCAGCTGCATCCGTTGCCACCAGGCTTCGTCCGCCAGGATCTCGCCGGCCGGGCCGAGCTGGGGATAGGGCATCTCTTTCTCTTTGCAGAGCTGGGCATAGATGGGGTAGCCCCCCTCGAACAGTATGCTGTTCTGCTCCTCCAGGTCGAGCGGGCAGCCGCGCTGATAGCAGCCGGCCAGCTCGCGCTGGCGCTGGGCTTCGTACAGTATGGCGGCAGCGGCCACCGAGACGTTGAGGGACTGCACCATGCCCACCATGGGAATGACGATATGGTGATCGGCCAGGGCCAGCGCCTCTTCCCCTATGCCGTGCTTCTCCTGGCCGACCAGGATGGCGGTCGGCTTGGTGTAGTCGATGGCGCGAAAATCCACCGAGCTCTCCGAGAGATGGGTCGCCAGGATCTGCATGCCGGAGGCTTTCAGCTCGGCCACGGCACTGCCGATATCCGGGTGCAGCTTGACGTCGACCCAGTTCTGGCTGCCGCGGGCGGTGCCCTTGCGCTTGTGGATCCAAGTCTTGGGCCAGACGGCGTGGACCCGGTGGATGCCGATGGCATCGGCGGTGCGCACTATGGCGGCCAGATTGTGAGGCTTGTGGACCTCTTCCATGCAGACAGTGAGATCGAGCTGGCGCTGGGCCAGCATGTCGGAGATCCGTTTAAAGCGTTCAGGTGTCATGTCAGTTTCTATCGAGTGAGGCTTGTGGACGTCTTTCCAGGCATGCAGACAGTGAGATCGAGCTGGCGTTGGGCCAGCATGTCGGAGATCCGTTTAAAGCGTTCAGGAGTCATATCGGTTTCTATGTCGTGAGGCTGGTGCACGCAACAAGGCAGGTGGGCTGCTGCATGGGGCCATGAGTGTCTCTTGAAAAGCAGCAGGCGGCTCGCGCCGCCTGTGTGATCAGTTCTTCTGTCGGCTCACCCTGAGCACGTTGGGCATCACCCGGATCTTGCGCATGATGTTGGCAAGGTGGATGCGGCCCTTGGTGGTGATGAGCAGGGTGACCAGATAGACCCGGCCATCCTTCTCTTCTGTGCTGATGGCGTGGATGTTGGCGCCGGTGGCGGCAATCACGTTGGCCAGCTCCGCCAGGGCACCCTGGTGGTTGACGATCTCGATGCTGATGCCGGTGCGGAACTCCTGCTCCTGCTCCTTGTCCACTTCCCACTGCACCGGCAGGTACTTGTCCGGCTCGCGGCTGTAGCCCTTAATGTTGCGGCAGGACTCTTGGTGAATGACCAGTCCCTTGCCCGGGCTGATGTGGGCGATGATGGCATCCCCCGGGATCGGGCGACAGCAGTTCGCGAAGGTGACCAGCATGCCGTCGGCCCCCTTGATGGGCATCTTCTTGCTGCTGGACTTCGGCTGCTCTTCCGGCGGCAACTCGTCACCCAGCATGCGGCGCGCCACCATGACGCTCATGGCATTGCCAAGGCCCACATCGGCCAGCAGCCCCTGCAGGTTCTCGTGCTTGGTGTCGGCCAGCACCTGCTTGATGCGCGGCTCGGGGATGTCTTCGATGTTCTTGGCGCCGAGGGCATGGTTGAGCAGGCGGCGACCCAGCACCACAGACTCTTCGGTGCGCAGGTTCTTGAGGAACTGGCGGATCTTGGAGCGCGCCTTGGTGGTCACCACGAAGTTGAGCCAGGCCGCGTTCGGGCGGGCGCCCGGCGCCGTGATGATCTCCACCGTCTGGCCCGAGTGCAGCGGACTGCTCAGGGGGTAGGGGTGGCGGTCGACCCGGGAGCCGACGCAGGCGTGGCCGATGTCGGTGTGCACCGTATAGGCGAAGTCCACCGGGGTGGCACCGGCGGGCAGCTCCATGATGCGGCCCTCCGGGGTGAAGACGTAGATCTCGTCCGGGAAGAGGTCGGTCTTGACCCCCTCGATGAACTCAAAGGAGCTGCCGGCGCTCTGCTGCAACTCCAGCAGGCTCTGCATCCAGCGCTGGGCGCGGATCTGGGCCGTGGTGCCCGAGCTGTCGCCATCCTGCTTGTAGGCCCAGTGGGCGGCGACCCCCTTGTCGGCCATCTGATCCATGAACTCGGTGCGGATCTGCACCTCCACCGGCACCCCGTGCGGCCCCACCAGTGAGGTGTGCAGGGACTGGTAGCCGTTGGTCTTGGGAATGGCGATGTAGTCCTTGAAACGGCCGGGACGGGGCTTGTAGAGGCTGTGCATCTGACCAAGCACCCGGTAGCAGGTGTCTATGTCCTTCACCCTGACGCGGAAGGCGTAGATATCCATCACCTCATGGAACTGCAGCTCTTTCTTCTCCATCTTGTTGTAGATGGAGAACAGGTTCTTCTCGCGACCGCTGACCTGGGCATCTATGCCGGCCTCGCGCAACCGGCCCTCAATCTCGCTCTCGATGGAGTCGATGATCTCGCGGCGATTGCCGCGGGCGCGGCGCACCGATTCCCGCAGCACCCGCGAGCGCATGGGGTAGAGCGCCTCGAAGCCCAGCTCTTCCAGCTCGTTCTTCATGGTGTGAATGCCGAGGCGGTTGGCGATGGGGGCGAAGATCTCGAGGGTTTCCCGGGCGATGCGGCGACGCTTGTCAGGCCGCAGTGAGCCCAGGGTGCGCATGTTGTGGGTGCGGTCGGCGAGCTTGATCAGGATGACCCGGATGTCCTGGGTCATGGCCATCATCATCTTGCGGAAGTTTTCGGCCTGGGCTTCCTTGCGATCGCGGAACTTCAGCTTGTCGAGTTTGGAGACGCCGGATACCAGCTCGGCGACGGCGTTGCCGAACAGCTCGGCGAGATCGTCCTTGGTGACCGGGGTATCTTCGATGACGTCGTGCAGCACGGCGGCCATCAGGGTTTCGTGATCGAGTCGCATGTCGCCGAGAATGCGGGCAACGGCAACCGGGTGGGTGATATAGGGCTCGCCGCTGGAACGCATCTGTCCCTGGTGAGCGTCACGGGCCACCACATAGGCTTGCCTGAGCTTCTCAACCTGCTCTGGAGGCAGGTAGGAACTGGCTATTTCTTTAAGGTTTTCAAATAAATACAAGACAGTCCCCGCAGCGGTGAAACGACAATCCGTGGAATTGAGGGTATGCCCTCGAGTTTGCGAGGTTTTCGAGCGGTTGTAAATGGGAAGAACAGTCGGCACCCGGGCGGGCGCCGACCATGAGAAATAACTTAACCGCGGCCTTCGGCGATGGCAGCAACGGCAGCCAGCTCGGCGGCTTCCTGCTCTTGCTGCTCGTAGCGGTCCTGGGTATCCATCACCTGGTTGTTGACCAGACCCAGTTCGATCTCGCGCAGGGCGATCACGGTCGGCTTGTCATTCTCTTCGTCGACCAGGGGATCTTTGCCTTGTACCGCGATTTGACGGGCGCGGCGTGCGGCGACCAGCACCAGGTCAAAACGGTTACCTACCTGTTTTACAGCATCTTCTACAGTAACGCGTGCCATGCAGGACTCCAGTGTTTGGGCTTTCTGTGTTTGAAAAAGCAGTGTTTAAAAATGACGCAAAAGTTTACTTGTTTTTGGCCTATTCTGCCAGTAGCTGTTGCAGCAAGTTTTGTTGGGCCTGCTGCTGCTGGCGCAATTCCAGCCGCTGGCACTCTATGATGGCCCTGAGCTGGAACAGCGCCTGCTCAAAGTCTTCATTGATAATGACATAGTCATACTCGTCGTAGTGCACCATTTCGGCAATGGCTTTCGCCATCCGGCCGGCGATCACTTCGCTGCTGTCCTGGCCGCGACCGATCAGGCGGCGCTCCAGCTCTTCCCGGCTCGGGGGCAGGATGAAGATGGACTTGGTCGGCATCTGCTCGCGGATCTGGCGGGCGCCCTGCCAGTCGATGTCGAGGAAGACGTCGATGCCTTGAGCCAGGCAGGCCTCGATGGCGGCGCGGGAGGTGCCGTAGTAGTTGCCGAACACCTCTGCCCACTCCAGAAAATCACCGCGCTCGATCAGCGCCTTGAACTCTTCCACCTGCACGAAGTGGTAGTGCACCCCGTGCTCTTCGCCGGGGCGAGTGGCGCGGGTGGTGTGGGAGACGGAGAGCTGCATCTTGCCGGCGTCGTTGTGCTGGGTCAGCAAGGCATTGAGCAGGCTGGACTTACCGGCCCCGCTCGGGGAGGAGATGATATAGAGAGTGCCTTGTTGCGCCATGTCTGTACCTTTAAGCGATGACCCGTGTTTTGGTTGTAGCAGAGGCTGCCGTCATGTGCCCGAAAGGGAGACAGTCGCTCGCAAAACGCGGAAGAATCAGAGTCAGGAGGTTGTAAAGGCGGCGAATGTTAGCAGATGGGGGCGGATAAAAAAACGGCCGGAATCATATTCCAGCCGATCAAAGTATTCGTTGCTTGCTGCGGGAGCGTTACCCACATCGGCCGCTATTCTGCCCCCGGCACCCGGTTCGGGCCATCAGATTATCCCTGCCTCAGGGCTCGGAATTTCCGAGTTGCCCCTCAGCCCGGCAGCTGGTGCTCGGCACAGAGCCGATCGAAGGCGGCGATGACCCGTTCGCTGGTGATCTTGCGCATGGCGTCCGGATCCTTGAGGCGGGTACGCCAGTCGAGTGCCGCCAGCGGCTTGCCGGTCTCCTGCTCGATCAACTCCCGATAGACGCTGACCGCGTGTTCGCGGCACAGATAGGGGCCGGTGCGATCCGGGTTGTGATGGGCGTAGAGGCCGATCACCGGCGTGCCCGCCAGGGTCGCCATGTGGGTGGGGCCGGTATCGGGGGCCAGCACCAGGCTGGCTTCCTTGATGAGTGCCAGCAGTTGCTTGAGGTTGGTCTGCCCCACCAGATCCACCGGCTTGCTCTGGCTCAGGCGCTGGATGTCGGCGGCCAGATCCCGCTCCAGCCTGGCCGGTCCGCCGCAGAGATAGACCTGAAACCCCTTGCTGGCGGCGTGATCCGCCAGGGTGGCATAGCCTTCGGCGGTCCAGTTCTTGAACGCCTTGCTGGCGGCGGCGCAGATGAGCAGGGTCGGCTTGCCGTCTATCTTCTCCCGGGCCCAGGCCTGGTGCTCGGCGCTGATGGGCAGCTGCCAGTCCGGGGTCAGATCCTGGATGCCGAGCTCCCTGGCGAAGGCGAGAAAGCCATCCAGCACATGGGGGGAGGCGGGGGAAGCCACTTGATGGTTGGTGAACAGCCACTGACCGTCGTTGGCCCGCGCCTTGTCGAACCCGAGCTTGATCTTGGCCCTGATGCCCAGGGTGGCGATGCTGGCCCGCAGGGCAGCCTGCAGGTGGAGCAGGGCATCGAATTTGCGGCCCTTGAGGGTGCGCCAGAGATCACGGTAGCCACGCCAGCCCTTGCTCTTGTCGAAGGGGATCACCTCCACCCCGGGCAGATCGGCAAACAGGGTCGCCTCAATCTTGCCGGTTACCCAGGTGATGCGAGTCTCTGGCCAGGCCCGCTGGATGACGCGCACCAGCGCCAGCGCATGGCAGCAATCTCCGATGGCGGAGAGCCGCAGGATGCAGATAGAGGAGGGCGGCGTTTGGAACAGCGGCATGATGTGGCGCAATGGTGGCAAAATGGATGGATGGCATTATGCAAACTCCCTTGTGGATTGTAAAATTGCGCCAGCTGCCCGACCGGCACAGTCCCCATGACGGGATGCATTGCGCCCCACTATCGACCGGAATACTCATGATGCTGACACAGACCGCCCACAACCAGATCTGCTGGTATGCCGAAGGCGCCTTCCGCGACCCTTCCCCCGCGTTATTCGATCCGGCCTGGTGGCAGACCCATCGGCAGGTGGTGGGCTCCGCCATAGGCCGCGGAGTGACCTGGTTCGTGAAGGACGAGTCGCGCCACCTGGTGCTGCGCCACTATTATCGCGGCGGCATGGTGGGCAAGCTGGTACGGGATCGCTTCTGGTTCGAAGGGGTCGAATCGAGCCGCGCCATGGCCGAATACCGTCTGCTGGCCCAGCTGAGCGAGCAGGGGCTGCCGGTGCCGCGGCCGTTCGCGGCCCGCATGGTCAAGCAGGGGCCCTTCTATCGCGCCGACATCCTGATCGAGCGCATCCGTGGCGCCAAGGATCTGGTGGCTCTGCTCAAGCAGGGGACGCTCGCCGACGAGGTGTGGCACAAGGTGGGTCAGACGGTGCGCCGGCTGCACGAGGTTGGGGTCTGTCACGCCGACCTCAACAGCCACAACCTGCTGCTCGACAAGGAGGGCAAGGTGTGGGTGATCGATTTTGACAAGGGGGCTATCCGCTCCCCCGGCAGCTGGCAGCAGGCCAATCTGGAGCGGTTGCTGCGCTCCTTCAACAAGGAGTCGCAGCTGCACACCAGTTTCCACTTCGTGCCGGAGAACTGGCAGGCCCTGATGGCGGGCTATCAGGGCAAGACGGGTTGAGTTCGGCCTCCACTTCGTGTCTGGAGGTTGGCAGGCGCAGATGGCGGGCTATCAGGGCAAGATGTGCTGAGGGAGCGGCTGGTGCGGATAAAAGGGCACCAGGGAAAAGCGAGTTGACGCTGTTGCTCGGCGCAATCGCCAATGTTACTTATTGAGTGTTGCTGTCTGGGCAGACAGTCAGATCCGGTTTCGAGGCGCGTGATGGAAAGGTATGAGACTCCCGGGGTTGAGGTCATTACCCCGCTTGAGGTGACGCTGAAGGCAGAAGCCATGGCGATGCTGGAGGCCGGGATCTGGACCTGGTCGGTCGAACAGGGCCTGAGGCGCGATCCCTCCTGCCTGCAACTGCTGGGTCTGGTGGGGAACGAGCTGGATGATCTCGGCTGGCTGGCCCGGGTGCACCCGGATGACGGGCCCCGCCTGGGGGAGGCCATCGATGCCTGTCGGGAGGGGCGCAGCAGCGGGTTGCGGCTCGAGTACCGCATCCTGCACCATCAGGGCCACTACATCCGGCTGGAAGAGCGGGTGCGCCGCGACGAACGAGGCCAGCTGCTGGGGGTGGTGCGCCATCTGGACGCGATTATGCCCCAGCTGGACGATCGCCACGACACCGACCCTCTCACCGGGCTCGAGAGCCGCAGTCACTTCGAGTCGCTGCTGGACGAGCGGCTGACCAGCGAGAGCGGCAGCTTCTGCCTGCTGCAGTTCACCGTGGATCACCGCAGCAAGATATTGCAGCTGTTTGGCGAGGCCGCCTGCGACGCCATGCTGGCCAAGCTGGCCCGCATAGTGCGCCGCGAATTGCGGCGGGAAGATCCCTTCGCCCGCTGGGACGAGGACGGTTTCATCCTGATGCTCTCCCAGACAGATCGGCTGAGCGGCCTCGAGATTGCCGAACGGCTGCGTCTCGAGATCGCCGATGCCAGCCTGTTGCCTGAGCGGCCGGTGACCGTCAGCATAGGCCTGGTGCAGAGCCAGAGCGCCGAGCAGCTCGATCACCTGCTGGCCCGGCTGGCCTCCTGCCACGGCCAGGCCAGGCGGGAACGCAACACAGTGGTTGGCTGATTTTTAGTCAGCGCTCACTCACCCGCCGACGCCTGTAGTTCAAAGGAGGCCTGCATCGGCAGGCCTGGTGGTTCGTCAGTCCGCGCTGCGCGCCGGCTGACGCTGGCAGACCCAGAGGGAGGCCAGCATCAGCAGGGCGCCTAGGCTGAGCCTGAACAGATCCGTATCCTTGCCCCAGAGCACCAGATTGACCAGCAGACCGGCCGGGATCAGGGCGTTGTTCATGATGGCCAGCACGCCGCTGCTCACCAGGGTGGCTCCCTTGTTCCACAGGAAGTAGCCGAGTCCGGATGCCCCCACCCCCAGCCAGAGCAGTATGCCCCACTGCAATCCACTCGTCGGGTATTGCGGTTGGCCCAGCAGCCACCAGGCGGGCAGGGCGATCACCAGGGCCCCCAGATAGAAGCAGCCGAACACCGCCAGCTGGGGCGGTTGCTGCGCCTCTCGCGCCAGCAGCACCTTGTAGCCCACCTGGCCCAGGGCGAAGCAGAGGTTGGCTCCCTGCACCACCAGGAATCCCATCACATAGCTCTCGGTCAGGCCGTCGAAGCGGATGACGGCCGCCCCCAGCACCGCCAGCAGCGCCCCCCACAAGTAGGTCGGCTTGAAACGCCCCTCCAGCAGATCGTGGATCAGGGTGACGTAGATGGGGGTGAAGATGGTGAACACCAGCACTTCCGGCACCGTCAGCAGCAGGAAGGAGTGGTAATAGAACAGATACATGATGCCGAGCTGGATGGCGCCGAGCGCCATCAGCTTGGCCACCAGATCGGGGCGCAGCCAGCGGCGGCGCAGGAAGGGCAGGAACACCAGGCTGGCGAGGACGATGCGGGTCAGCACCGAGAAGTAGGCGTCCACCTGGCCGGCGAGGTAGACCCCGATCAGGCTGAAGGAGAAGGACCAGAGCAGGGTAACCCCTATCAAGTAGTTCATGTGATTGAATTGTCGTCAGTTGTCAATTTGGAGGGCGCTATGATGGCCGAGTTGGAAAGCGCGATCCAGCGTTTATGGGGGCAGTTGCCACAGATCGGTGTGTTTGCCTTCGAGGCTAGCAACGGGACGGGCTCCGCGACCGACTGGAACGGCCGTGGGGAGGGAGAGGTGCGGGTGACCGATCATCAGGGAGGCTGGCTGTTTACTGAGCTGGGGCGCTACACCACGCCCCATGGCCGGGTGCTCACCATGCACAACAGTTTCTGGTGGCAGCGCGGCGAGCGGGGGATCCGCCTCTCCCACCTTCGCCACCAGGCGCCGGTGCTGCTGTTCGAGCTGCTGCCCCAGGGAGACGGGCGTTGGCTCACCGCCGAGGCGCACCTGTGCGGCCAGGATCACTACAGCGCGGAACTGACGCCGACCGAGGACGGCTTTCTGCTCGCCTGGCAGATCACGGGGCCGCGCAAGAACGAGCGGCTCAGCTACCGCTACTGCTCGGAGGGCTGAAACCCGGCATAAAAAAACCGGCGCAGAGCGCCGGTAGCGGGGACAAATCGGAGGTTTTTTTTAAAACGGTCCCAAAAACAGGAGAGATACACTCTCGTCACACATTCAGAGATGGCATTCAGGCATTCAGGGCATAGCTCAGCATGGCCTGCAGCTTGCTGTCGAAGAACCAGGGCAGGGTCAGCATCAGCAGGCCGAGCAGTCCGGCCAGCCGGTGGCGATACTGCCAGCCGGCTATCAGCACCAGACCGCCGCAGAGTGTGGTCAGGATGCCTGACATAGGCTGGCCTCCCGACGGGCACGACGCTGCTGTGCCCACTGGTTCAGGGCGACCGAGCCCAGGATCAGCGCCAGTGCCACGGCCGTGGTGGAGTGCACCTGCTCGCCGAGGAAGAGGGCACCCAGCATGACGCCGAACAGCGGCACCAGGTAGTTGCTGAAGGAGGCGAAGGTCGGGCCCGCCTTCTGGATCAGCGCCATGTAGAGGAAGTAGACCAGACCGGTACAGAACACACCCAGCACTGTCACGGCGCCGATGGCCTGCTGGCTCGGCAGGGTCAGGGCGCTCAGATCGGTGACGAAGGGAGCGGCCAGCAGCAGCTGGATGGCTGACGAGATCAGTATGTTGCGGGCCACCACCACAGGGTGGTCCTTGGCGAAGCGCTTGATCATCAGCAGGCCGATGGCGAAGCAGCTTGCGCCGAACAGTATGGCCATGGCACCGAGCAGACCGGCGTTCATGCCGTTGGCCAGTTTCGGCCAGAACAGCACCAGCACGCCGACGAAGCCGATGACCACGGAGAGCAGACCGCCCTTGGTGATTCTTTCACCAGAAATAAACAGGGGCGCAGCCAGAATGGTCACAAAGGGGATACAACCCATGACCACGGCGGCGATGGCGCTGTCCACATACTGCTGACCCCAGGCCACCATGATGAAGGGGATGGTGGCATCGAGCAGGGCTATCAGCATATAGGTACGCCAGGGGGTGTGCTCGCTCTTGAGGCGCATGAACAGGCAGAGCAGACCCAGGGTCAGGCTGCCGCACAGGGCACGACCGGCCGCCACCATGATGGGGGGCAGTTCGGTCACGGCCTGATGCATGAAAATGAACTGGGAGCCCCACAACAGGCCAATCGCCAGCAATAACAGATAGCTACGCATGTTAATCTCCGTGTAATTCGCCCGCGCATTCTATGCAATCTGCTACTATGCCAAAAATGAATTGTCGTCATTCAACTATGGCCAATATCGATGGAACTCCCCCTTTCCCGCCTCGACCTCAACCTGCTCAATGTGTTCGACATGCTGATGCAGGAGCGCAACGTCACCCGTGCAGCGGAACGGCTCCACCTCTCCCAGTCCACCGTCAGCCACGCCCTGGGGCGCTTGCGCCAGGCGCTGGACGACCCCCTGTTCGTGATGAGCCGGCGGGAGATGATGCCCACCGAGCGCGCCAAGGCCCTGGCCGGGCCGGTGCGCCAGGCGCTTGCCATGCTGGAGCAGGGCCTGCGCCAGGCCAAGGGATTCGAGCCCGCCAGCGCCCAGCGGGTGTTTCGCATCGCCACCCCGGGCTCGGTGGAGCACGGCCTGGTGCCGACCCTGGTGGAGCGCATGGTGCAGCAGGCGCCCCATTGCCGGCTGGAGGTGTGCGAGCTGGCGGACAGCGACTACGAGCGGGAGCTGGAGAAGGGGGAGCTGGATCTGGTGATCGGCTTCGCCGGCGCCAACCACCTCTCGCCCCGGTTGTGGCGCGAGGAGTGGTTCAGCAATCCCCTGGTCTGCCTGTCACCGCTCGGCAGCGCGCTGCCCGATGAGCTGGGGCCGGACGAGCTGGTGAGCCGCCCCCACATCCACACCTCCAGCTGGGGGCACAGCCAGGCCATGGTGGATCTCTGGCTGGCCCGCTTCGGGGTGGCGCGGGAGCTGGGGGTCAGGTTGCCGAGCTTCATGGCGGTGCCGCAGCTGATGGCGACCGGCCGCTATCTGGTGGTGGTGCCCGAGATGATAGGGCGCCACTTCTGTCGCTACTACCCGCTGCGGCTCCATCAGCTGGAGCCCGCCATTCCCATCGTCTACCTGATGGCGGGCCACCCGCTCAGCGCCCATGACGAGGCGATCGGCTGGTTCAAGGGGCTGCTGCACCGGCTCGCCTTCGAGCGTTACGGTGCCGACGCGCTGGGGGCGCCGACTCAGCGCAACCCGGCGAAGTAGTCCAGCCCCATGGCGCTCTTGACCTCTGTCAGCACCTCGTCGGTGAGGGCGCGGGCCTGCAAGGTGCCCTGCTGCAACAGGCGCAGCAGCTTCTCCTTGTCGGCGATGGCCGCCTGACGTCGCTCCCGCATGGGGGTGAGCAGGGTCTGCAGGCAGTCGTTCAGCAGCTGCTTGCAGCGCATGTCTCCCAGCCCGCCGCGCTGGTAGTGGGCCTTCATCTCGGCCACCAGCGCCTTGTCCGGGTGGAAGGCATCCAGATAGGCGAACACAGTATTCCCTTCGACCTGGCCCGGATCGCTCACCCTGAGGTGGTTGGGGTCGGTATACATGGCAAACACCGCCTGCTTGATCTCTTCCGCCGACATGCCGAGCTCTATGGTGTTGCCGAGGGACTTGGACATCTTGGCTTTGCCGTCGATGCCGGGCAGACGCCCTGTATCGCTCAGGATGGGCTGACATTCGGTCAGCACCTCCTTTCCTACCAGGGCGTTGAAGCGGCGCACTATCTCGTTGGTCTGCTCCAGCATGGGCAGCTGATCCTCGCCCACCGGCACATGGGTGGCGCGAAAGGCGGTGATGTCGGCGGCCTGGCTGACGGGATAGACCAGAAAACCTGCCGGCAGGCTGCGCTCGAACCCTTTCTGCTGGATCTCCGCCTTGACGGTGGGGTTGCGCTCCAGTCGGGCGACGCTGACCAGGTTGAGGTAATAGGTGGTGAGCTCGGCGAGGGCGGGCAGGGCGCTCTGCAGGCAGAAGGTGGTCTTGGCCGGATCCAGGCCGGCGGCCAGGTAGTCGGCCATCACCTCCAGCACGTGATCTGTCACCTTGGCCGGGTTGTGGCCGTTGTCGGTCAGCGCCTGCAGATCGGCGATCATCACGAACTGGCGGTAATGGTGCTGGGCCTCGACGCGCTGGCGCAGGGAGCCGACGTAGTGGCCTATGTGCAGTTTGCCGGTGGGGCGATCGCCGGTCAGGATAACGGGGTTGTGCATGTCACTCTCTCCAGTGGGGTGGGCCGGGAGGCGACAAAGGGATGAAAACAATGACCGCCTCTCGGCGGTCACGGTGTTTTCTTTGGGAAAAATTACATAGAAAAGCAGTGCCGCCTGTTTATAAGCAGCACCACCAGTAGTTGTGATTGACGATGGTCATGTTCATGGCAAATCAAGCTACGCCTGTTTGATCACTTCTGCAAGGGCACGACCAGCAGATCGCAGGGTACCGTATTCATCAGCTGGCGGGCGCTGGAGGTGAGCAGGCTCCAGAAGCTCTGGCGGTGGCCACATACCAGCAGGTCTATCTGGTAATCCTTGACCGCCTGATTGACCCGCTCGCTCAGATCGCCGCAGATCACCAGCTTCTTCTCTATGGGGTAGTCCACCGAGGCGAGGAAGGCCTCCAGCTTCTCTTTCGCTTCGGCGATCACCTGATCCTGCACGTTGTCGATGTCGATATCGATCATCTCGGTGTAGAGATCCTTGAGGTCCACGTCCACATGGATCACCGACAGTTTGGCGCCATTGGAACGGGCTCTGTCCACCGCCTTGTCGATCACCTTGCGGTTGTCTTCCGACAGGTCGATCGCCGCCAGTATGTGCTTGTAATAGGTTCCACTCATGGGAATTCTCCTCACTGATCCTGGGTTCACTATACCAATGTCCGCTGAAACTAAAACGGCGATGTCACCACAGTTTCAGGATTTGCATGGCAAGCCCGTACTCCCTGGTTGCCATTGCGGATAAAGGATTGCATATATTTTGAACAGGAGTTTGAAGCCGATCACAGCCGTTCTATTGCCCCGACTGAGTGAGGGGAATAGGATGTGCCCGTGCTTCGCAATGAACACAACACAACAAAAAGCATCTGAATAACGCTTTGGGGAGCCTTGTGCTCCCTCTTGTTTTTCTGCCCCCTTTTCTTGCCCCTATGCCACCCGACATCAAGGTAATCCCCGGCTTCTTGGTTATGCTCTAGCCAATTCCCGTGGCGATGCTGCCGACGCTCGCTGCGGCCGATCCCCGTATTCCATCGATCCCTTGGAGATTCATTCATGATCATTCATCCCCAGATCCAGGGCTGCGTTGCCCGCAACTGCCATCCCATCGGCTGCCGCGCCGCCGTGCAGCAGCAGATCGCCAGCGTCAAGGGGGCGGGCCCCTTCAACGGGCCGAAACGGGTGCTGGTGCTGGGGGCCTCTTCCGGCTTCGGGCTGGCGTCGCGCATCGCGCTGACCTTCGGCGCCGGCGCCGATACCCTGGGCATCTCGTTCGAGCGCGGGCCCTCCGACAAGGGGCTCGGCAGCGCGGGCTGGTACAACAACATCTGGTTTCGCCAGGCGGCAGAGCAGGAGGGACGTATCGCCATCAACCTGATTGGTGATGCCTTCTCCGACGGGATGCGCCAGCAGGCTATCGACACCATCCGCCAGCAACTGGGGCAGGTGGATCTGGTGATCTATTCGCTGGCGAGCGGCCTTCGGGTGCTGCCGGATGGTCGCCAGGTGCGCTCGGTGCTCAAGACCACGGGCCAGCCCTTCAGCGGCTGGGGGCTGGATCTGGAGCGCGATACCCTGGTGCAGCAATCCCTGGCACCCGCGACCCCGGAGGAGATCCGCGATACCGTCACCGTGATGGGGGGCGAAGACTGGCAGCTCTGGCTGCAGGCGTTGCAGCAGGCTGATTGTCTCGCTCCAGGGGTGCAGACAGTCGCCTACTCCTACATTGGCCCTGAATCCACCTATCCCCTTTATCGGGACGGCACCATCGGCTACGCCAAGGAGCACCTGCACGCCACCGCAGAGACCATCAACCTGCAGCTGGCCGAACTCGGCGGTCACGCCTGGGTGTCGGTGTGCAAGGCGCTGGTGACCAAGGCGAGCGCCTATATTCCCGTGCTGCCTGTCTACCTCGGCCTGCTGATGGGGGTGATGAAGGAGCGGGGCGTGCACGAGGGCTGCATCGAGCAGATGCAGCGGCTGTTTGCCACCAAGATGTACGGGCCCCATGGGGTGGTGGCCGACGGCAACCGCCTGATCCGGATGGATGACCACGAGCTGGATCCGGCGGTGCAGGCCGCCGTCTCGGCGCTCTGGTCCAAGGTGACACCGGACAACTTCCACGCCCTGGGGGACTTCGCCGGGCTGCGCCAGGACTTCATGCAGCTCAACGGCTTCGAGCTGCCCGGCGTCGACTATGGGGCGCCGGTGGATGTAGCCTCCCTGACCGAGCTGCTGCCCTGAGTCAGGTGCCTGTGTCAGGCTACGTTGCAGGCAGGCTGGTTGGGGGCCGGAGCCAGCCAATATAGTCTGGTTGCGTCCCTGGTGTCTGATGTTCGAGGCGTTATGGCTTCAGGCTTTCAGCCTCAGGCGACATTGCAGCTTGGCTGATTGGGGGCCGGAGCCAGCCAATATGGTCTGGTTGCGCCCCTGGTGTCTGATGTTCGAGGCGTTATGGCCTCAGGCCTTCAGCCTCAGGCGACGTTGCAGGCAGGCTGGTTGGGGGCCGGAGCCAGTATGGTCTGGTTGCGCCCCTGACGTTTGGCCTGGTACATGGCCATGTCGGCCCTGTGGATCAGCTGGCTGAGGCTGTCATCGTCCGGTGAGCGCTCCGCCACCCCTATGCTGATGGTCATGTGGGGGGCGGCCAGGTAGGCGATCCGGTTTCTGAGCTGTTCGGCCAGCCGCCAGCAAGTGGCGCCGTCCTGCGTCATGGCTACCAGAAACTCCTCCCCTCCCCAGCGCCCGACCTGTTGCAGATCCGGCGCCCAGCTCTTCAGCTCCCGGGCCAGTTGCCGTATGGCCTGGTCACCTGTCTGGTGGCCGTGCCTGTCGTTGATCTGCTTGAAATGGTCGATGTCGATGATGAGCAGGGTCAGTGGCGCATCCAGCTGCCACTGCTGCTCCAGTTGCTCCAGCAGGGCGCGCCGGTTCGGCAGCCCGGTCAGCTGATCGAAGGTGGCCAACTTGTAGAGATGGCGCGAGCTGCGGTGCAGTCTGTGGGTGGTGAGCCCGAGCAGGATCAGGGCGCCGATCAGCAGGACGACCAGCATCAGCTGGTAGTAGCGGGCACTCTGCTGATACAGCAGTTGCTGGCGCTTGTTCTCGTTCTCCTGCTGCAACGCCAGGTTGCTGGCCTCGCTGCGGGCCAGGTCCATCTCGACCTGGAAGGCGGCGGCATGCTGGCTCAGGGTCTGGTTGAAGTGCTGCCTGTAGTGCTGCATGTAGCGGGTCATGACACCATAGGCCTCGGGGTAGCGTCCCAGGTCTGCCAGCAGCCTGGCCTGCATCGCCTTGCCCTCTATGCTGACCGGGCCTGGCTGATTCGTCAGCAGTTGCAAGGCCAGCTGGGTCTCCCCCCGTCCCTGCAGGGTTCTGGCCCGGATCTCGGTCAGCCGGGAGGCGGCCTGGGGATAACCCAGCCCCTCATAGATGGCCTGCGCCTCCTCCAGGCTTTGCCAGGCGGAGTGCCAGTCTCGCTGCGCATTGAACACCATGGCCCTGTAGCCGAGGACGATGGCGCGATAATGGGGCGAGAGCCCGGGGGTGGCCAGCAGGGTCTCGAGCAGCTCGCTCGCCCGATCGGGGCGCCCCATGTCGATGTAGAGTCGTGCCATGTTGGCCTGGATGATGGCCTGACTGTTGGGTTCGTTCAGTCGCACCATCTGCCCGAGGGCATCCTGATAGTAGCTCTCGGCCTCCCGGTGGAGGCTGAGATCGGCATAGAGGTTGCCAAGGGTCATCATCAGACGGGCACACTGCAAGGTGGAGAGGGCGCTTTTTGGCCCTTTTTGCTTGAGCTGGAAGGCGGTCTTGAGCTCGGCGATCGCCTCCTTCATCTGCTGGGTACGGTAGAGGGCGAGGCCATTGAGGGCATGCCACTCGGACTCCTGCTGGAGATGGCCCAGGATGGCCGGCCTGAGCTGGGTCAGTAGCTGGAGAGCCTGCTCGGGGGCCTCGGTATCCAGGGTCAGGGCAATCTGCTGCAATCTGAAGTCGAGCAGGCGCTGGCTCTCCTGCTGGGCACTGGCCAGCCCGCGGGCGCGGGCGTTGTCCAGCAGGGCCTGCTGGTAGCGTCCCAGGGCGGCCTGGGCAAGGGCTCTGGCATGGAACAGCTCCATGTCCTGCTGCGGGCTGGCGTCGAGGCGCTGCAGATAGCCGACGGGATCCCGCGCCGCCTGCAATTCAGCCTCTTCCAGCAAGGAGGGAGTGGCCTGCAACTGGGTTATCCAGAGCAGCGCCAGTGCCATAATGAATCTCATTGAATCCTTTCCCCGACCACTGGCGCCATCATAATGGCTGACGCTACCTACACCATGTTTCTTTGCTTCTCTATAACCGTATGGGTGACAGGATGAGGTGAAGCCGGGTCACAACTGCGAGCGCTGACCGTCGTATCTGGTTGCGTCAGGCTGCAACAGTGGCGACAATCGTGACCAAATCACAGTGGAGAATCATCATGTTGGCCAAAGCCATGATCGAGAAGTTGAACGAGCAGATTAATCTTGAATTCTATTCCTCCAATCTCTACCTGCAGATGAGCGCCTGGTGCGAGGACAAGGGCTTCGAAGGGGCTGCCACCTTCCTGCGCAAGCACGCCGCCGAGGAGCGCCAGCACATGGAGCGCCTGTTCACCTACGTGAGCGAAACCGGTGGCATGCCGCTGCTGGGGGCCATCGATGCCCCTCCCCACGAGTTCAACTCGCTGGGGGACATCTTCCGTACCACCCTGGAGCACGAGTACCACATCACCAAGTGCATCAACGGCCTGGCCCATGTGGCATTCACCACCCAGGACTACTCCACCTTCAACTTCCTGCAGTGGTACGTGGCCGAGCAGCACGAAGAGGAGAAGCTGTTCAAGAGCATCGTCGATCGCCTGTCGCTGGTGGGGGAAGATGGCAAGGGTCTCTACTTCATCGACAAGGAGCTGGCCGAGCTGGTCAAGGGTGCCCCTGCCAGCATCATGGACGGCAACGCCTGATAGTCGTGGACACTTAGTGTTCAGCCAGTACAATACGGCCCCCTCGTGGGCCGTTTTCGATTGATGCAGCCATGAAACCGCCGCTGTGGTTTCTGCCGGATGCGATGACGGTCCCTTAGCAGGGGCCGTTTTTCTTTTGATGGGTGAGTGATGATGAAGCAGGTGGATGTGGTGGTGATCGGAGCCGGGGCGGCCGGCTTGATGTGTGCGGCCCAGGCCGGTTATCGGGGGCGATCCGTGCTGCTGCTGGACAACGCCAAGAAACCGGGGCGCAAGATCCTCATCAGCGGCGGCGGTCGCTGCAACTTCACCAACCATCAGGCCGGTCCCCACGCCTTCCTCTCGGGCAATCCGCACTTCTGCAAGTCGGCGCTGGCGCGCTACACCCAGCAGGACTTCATCGAGCTGGTGGACAGGCATGGCCTGAACTACCACGAGAAGACCCTGGGCCAGCTCTTTTGCGACGAAAGCGCCAAGGATATCGTCGACATCCTGCTCACCGAGTGTGACTGGGCCGGGGTGACCCTGCAGTGCCAGACCGAGATCCTCTCCGTCAGCAAGACGGATGACGGCTTCCTGCTCGACACCAGCAAGGGGGAGATCGCCTGCTCGTCGCTGGTGGTCGCCACCGGCGGCCTCTCCATGCCGAAACTCGGCGCCACTCCGTACGGCTTCAAGCTGGCGGAGCAGTTCGGCCTCAACGTGCTGCCCACCCGCGCCGGTCTGGTGCCCTTCACCCTGCATCAGGAACAGAAAGAGGCGTTCGCCGATCTCGCCGGGGTCAGCCTGCCGGTGGCGGTGACCGCCGAGGATGGCACCCGCTTCAAGGAGGCCATGCTGTTCACCCATCGCGGTCTCTCCGGCCCCGCCATCCTGCAGATCTCCTCCTTCTGGCTGGCGGGGGAGAAGATCCACATCAACCTGCTGCCCGAGCTGGATATCCCTGCGGCCCTCAAGGCCTGGGCCCAGGCCCATCCGGCCCAGGAGCTGAAAACCGTGCTGGGGCGCGAGCTACCCAAGCGCTTCGTCGACAAGCTGGTGGAGCTGGGGCAGCTCCACAGCAAGCCGATGCGTCAGTACAACGAACGGGAGCTGGAGGCGGTGGCCACCTTGCTGGGGGACTGGCAGATACTGCCGAACGGCACCGAAGGCTATCGCACCGCCGAGGTGACCCTGGGGGGGGTGGATACCAAGGAGCTCTCCTCCAAGACCATGGAGGCGCGCAAGGTGCCCGGTCTCTACTTCGTCGGCGAGGTGGTGGACGTGACCGGCTGGCTCGGTGGCTACAACTTCCAGTGGGCCTGGTCTTCCGGCTGGGTAGCTGGCCAGTACTGCTGATGATGCAGCCCGGTGTCGTCGATGACCACGATCACGGGCTCAGTAGTGACAACTTCCAGTGGGTCTGTCATCCCCTCCGGCTGGGTGGCTGATCAGTACTGCTGACGTACCCTTGTTCTCATCAACGTCCAACGCGGCCTCTCAGGCCGCGTTTTTTATGGGTGCTATCCCTCGCGGGGTGGCCCGTTATCCCTTTCTAAGAGTCGGCAAGAAGGCGGTCAGCAAGCCGATGAGCGGCAGGTAGGCGCAGAGCTGGTACACGGTCTCTATGCTGGTGGCATCGGCCAGCTGACCCAGCAGGGCGGCGCCTATGCCCCCCATGCCGAAGGCGAAGCCGAAGAAGAGGCCGGAGATGGTGCCGACCTTGCCGGGCACCAGCTCCTGGGCGTAGACCAGGATGGCGGAGAAGGCCGACGCCAGGACGAGGCCGATGATCACCGAGAGCACCGAGGTCCAGAACAGGTCGACGTGGGGCAGCAGCAGGGTGAAGGGGGCGACCCCCAGGATGGAGATCCAGATCACCCGCTTGCGGCCGATGCGGTCACCGACCGGCCCGCCGAGCACTGTGCCCGCCGCGACGGCGAACAGGAAGGCAAACAGATGGAACTGGGCGCTATCCAGGGACAGGCTGAACTTGTCCATCAGATAGAAGGTGTAATAGCTGCTCAGGCTGGTCATGTAGAAGAACTTGGAGAACATCAGCAGACCCAGGATGGCCAGCGACCAGCCGATCTGGCGGCGGCTCAGGCCACTGCCGGCATGGGCCTTCATCCGCTTGTGGAAGTTGGCCCCGTGATGGCTGGACCAGCGCCCGACCAGGCAGAGCACCATGACGCCCACCAGGGCGAACAGCGAGAACCAAGCGGCGCTGCCCTGTCCCTGCGGCACTATGATGAGCGCGGCGAGCAGCGGACCTATGGCCGAGCCGAGGTTGCCACCGATCTGGAACAGGGATTGGGCCAGGCCCGGCTGGTTGCCGGCCGCCATGCGGGCGACCCGGGAGGATTCCGGGTGGAAGACGGAGGAGCCCATGCCGATCAGCATGGCCGACAGCAGTACGGCGCCAAAGCTGCCCGCCTGTGACAGGGAGAGCAAGCCGATCAGGGTGAAGCCCATGCCGAGGGGCAGCGAATACGGCATGGGCCTGCGGTCCGTGTAGAGGCCGATCAGCGGCTGCAACAACGAGCCCGTGAACTGGTAGGTGAGGGTGATGAGCCCTATCTGGGTGAACGACAGATCGAGCCCCAGCTTCAGCAGCGGATAGATGGCCAGCAGCACCGATTGCATCATGTCGTTCAACAGGTGCGAGAAGCTGATGGCGGCAATCACCGGATAAGTGGTGGTGTTCAGGGGGTCGGCCGAGGGCGGGGCGGCGATCGGCGTGTCGGTACTCAGGGTCTTGTCCATGGATGAGGTATCTGCGGTTTCACACTCCCTCTACCATGCCCTATCCCGGTGCATCTGGACATAACCAAAGTGGGCGAACGCCGGGGCTGCTCTCGATCGGCGTGCCAGCCGTGCATCCTGAAGGTGTGGGGATGGCAGGTCAGATCTTGTGCTTGGCGCGTGGCGGATTAGTATAGAAAGCCTGCCGCCGCTATCCGGCCCATCGTCCGCCATGGAGGGAACATGTTCGAAAGCCTGGGAGTCATCAACGTCTGGACCTATCTGGTGGGCCTCTTCTTCATCATCATAGCGCCGGGCCCCAACTCGATTTATGTGCTGCGCACCGCCGCGGTGCGGGGCATTGGGCCTGGCTATCGCGCCGCCCTCGGGGTCTTCGTCGGTGACGCCATCCTCATCTTCTGTGCCTATCTGGGGATCGCTTCCCTCATTCGCACCACCCCCCTGCTGTTTACTCTGGTGCGTTATCTCGGCGCCATCTACCTGCTCTATCTGGGGGTGAAGATCCTCCATGCCAACTTCATTGCCAGGCGCGAAGGGCAGGAGTCTGCGGTGGAGCTGGGGGAGCGCTATTTCTCCAAGGCCCTCACCCTGAGCCTCACCAACCCCAAGGCAATCCTGTTCTACGTCTCCTTCTTCGTGCAGTTCATCGACTTCAGCTATGCCCACACCTGGATCTCCTACCTGGTGCTGGCCGGCATGCTGGAAGCCATGAGCTTCGTCTATCTCACCCTGCTGATCTTCGGCGGCACCCTGGTGGCTAGCTTCTTTCGCCGTAAACAGGGGCTTGCCCGGCTGGGCAATGGCCTGATAGGTCTGTTCTTCATGGGCTTCGCGGCCAGATTGGCGACGATCTCCTCCTGACCTTCGGGGTTGCTGACCCAGGTTGCCCGGTGCCGGTCACCTAGTCTGGCCAGCAATCCTTGCCGACCGGGATGAAGCGAGACTGGTAGACGATCAGCTTCTGGTTGCCTGCTTGGCCGATCCTCGGGTTCTGGTAGGTCTCGCCGGGCAACAGGTATTTGCTGTCTGCCTCGCTGTCCGGCTGCTCACAACCTTGCTTGACCATGAATTCGAAATAGGTGTTGCCGGTATTGGTGATGCTGCTCTGTGCCGAATCCAGCTGGTATTCAAAACGTGACTGACGCGGGCGCACCACCAGAATGGACTGCAGGGCCAGCTTCACCTCTACGGTTCCCCGGTGCTGCGTCTGACTGCCGTCATCCACCTGGGCCGCCGGTGACTCGGTGAAGGTGATGCGGTAGTAACGCTCATGGTCATCGGTCGGCCCCTTGTAGTAGAACTTGACGTTCTGGGCCTGTCTGGAGTGCAGCGTGAAACGCTTGGGGGCAAACAGCAGCTCACCGGGGACGGTGGGCAGTGTCCTGCCCCTGGCCGTGGGGTCGCTGATTTTTTCCATCTGTATGTCGTACAGCTTGGGCGAGGCGCTGTTGTTGGTCAGGGTTCGGGTGATGAACTCCTGCTTTGGCGCCATGGCAAGAGTCATGGCGCCGATGTCGAGGGCGGCGGCCTGTGAGGCGAGCAGGCCGCCCAGCAAGGGCCAAAGAAGACGATGCATAATGTGCTCCATGGTCAGCGCCAGGTCCCCTTGATGGTGATGGTGCCGCTTTGCTCCACCTCACCTTCCCACATCTCGTCGCCCATGGTGCGCTGCACCATGGGATCGGTCAGGTCGAACTCCAGCGCCAGCTTGTAAAACCGGGTGATGCCCTGGCCGTTGACGGGATCGTTCCACTCCTGCGGCGGCTGGTTGTCCTGTATACCCAGGGTGCGAATATCCACCGGTGTGCGATCGCAGCGAATGGTGTGCCGTGAAGCCGCACCATGAGCCACCGAATCGAATACCAGCCTGGTGGGTATGGGGACGGCCTGTTCGGGTGCAGACGAGCCAGCAGGATAGAAGGTGCAATGTCCCTGATAAGGCGAACCTCTGTCCTGTGAAATGGAAATTTCCAGCATGTCGGCACTGATGGGGCCGCTATCAGAGATATTGTATGAGAAGCTCAGAATATCTTTTCCGACCTGACCCTCCCTGTAAGGGTTGCTGACGCCTTCCGAAGATAAAATGGAAACGCTGAAGTCCCGTGGCTTGATATGAATTTCTGTTGTGCCGCTGAATTCATAGTATCCACTCTCGGGGGCATAGCCATTCTTCATGTTGAAGTTGATCAGACTGCGAGTCAGTTGATCTTGCAGTCCCAGTCTCACAACTTGTTTGAAGAAATTGCTGGACAAGAAAAGATAAACCGAGGGCTGCCCTCTTAAATAGCTGATGTTGTAGCGAGAACCTTTGTTTGCCCAATTTTTCAAATCTGCGCTCATTTGCAGATCCGCAGCACCAATGGCGCTATTCAGCGAGCTGTTTCTGACATTGGTATACATATAGGGCTCGGTGTAGTTCTGGCTGCCATCTTCGTTGAAGTTGTAATCAAGAAAACGACACAAAATCCCATCTCGGGTGCCCAGCCTGTAATTCTCACAGCCTTGTGAACCGGGCAAAACATAGGGTGTCCCATTGCTGTCCACAATGACTTCGCTTATCGCATTGGTTTGTACGAAGCGAAGATGTCCTGCTTTTTTGTGCTGCATGTTTCTCACATACCAGTAGCCACTGTTTTGATTGATACAGCGTTCACCGGCTGCCGCGTCATATTTGAATGTGGTCATGCACAGGTTCATTTCCCTGTTCAAGATGGCTCCCACAGGCATGGTCCGAAGATAGTCAAAGAAACTCGAACTCAATTTGCCATGACCCCAACCAGCAGATGCCCCGATGAGGCCGAAGAAGCCGAGATCATCAACGACGGCCGGTTTGTTGACTGCCTCCGCTGTATCAGGGTCACAACGGGTATAAGTCATGATGCAGCGTTGGTTGACATAAGGGCGGCGAATAGGGCCGTTTTCCCACATATCGACGTTCCAGTTGTTGATATCGGTGTTGTATCCGTTATCAACGTACGCCAGGCTCACCTGACCATTGCCTTTGAGCGAGGTCCAGGCATTTGCGCCGGTCAGGCGAGGATCCAGACCATCGGTCGGCGCAACAAACAGGTTGTTGTCTTCCTGATTTTCAATAAACAGAAAATGGCGCAGCGCGGCATTCGGCCAGACGGTTTTGGATACAGCGGCACTGCTTTGCTGTGCCCAGCCGGCGCCAAGTGCAATGACCAGCAGCAATCTGTGTGTGATGTTCATGTTCAATATTCTCTCACCATGGCATAGGTGGGCAGTCCCTGGCAGGTCACGACGCCGACCCAGGCTGCGCCCGTGTGTTGTGCAAGATCCAGGTCGGCTTCACAGAAGTCGCTTCCCCGGCGGAAAGTCAGCATGGGATTGGCCTTGTCCACATCCAGGGAGAATTCGCCTGCCTCGTTGGTCACCGTGGTGCCGATGTGGTTGTCAATGCGGGCATTCGCAAGCAGCGAGCCGTCTTCAGCCCTGAGTACGCCGAACACGGTGACCATCTCCTTGATGCTGCTGCCGGCATCCAGGGTGGCGACGTTGCCGGGGAACAGGGTGTAGCGCTGCTTGCCGGTGTTGATGTCATAGCTGTCCTTGCCCGTCTTGCTGTTGAGCAGTTCCACCTCGTACTCCTGATAGGGTGGGAGTGCCAGGAATGTCTGTTCCCCTTGCAGGGGGTAGTCCTGTCCATTCACCTTGGCGAGCATCTGTCCGTCGCGGTGGATGCCGGTATTGATGATGAGGCCTGAACCTGAGGAGCTCCGGCTGGATGCGACCACGTCATTCTCCGTGGTGATCAGGGCACCTCGTGCAATCAGGTTGCCATTCATGTCGCCACCGTGGCCGCGACCCAGCGTCATGGTGCCGCCGATGACCCTGTTCTCGAACCCCAGGGTGCCGGAAAGCGCCATATTGTGCGTGTCGCTGCCGTGCATCATGCGGGAGGCATTCAGCGTTGCCAGGTTGATGGCCCCCTCCATGCGCTTCTGATAGCTGAGGTTGGCCGTGGTCTGGCCCTGCTCGTTGCTGCTCATGCCGAAGCTGAACAGATTGTCGAACGGGATGGAGTAGTCCAGGGTGATGCTCTTGTTGCTGAATCCATCGAGGGTACTGCTGTCACTCTGCAGGCTGGCGCGCATGGAGAGGTTGCCGTATCGGCCCGCATAGAGGTGCTGGTAGTAATCCGCATAGCTGCGATCGCTGTTCATCTGACGGTCGTGCGTGGTGTTGAAGGTCAGTTGGCCCAGGCCGCTGACCCAGCCACCCAGATTGAGCGTGATGCCGGCGGAGTAGAGCTCGGTTTCACCCACTCCCAGGGTATCGCCCGCGTTCAGTTTCTCCTGGCTGACCCACAGGGAGGCGTTGTCATGGGCCTGCAGGGAGAGGCTGGAGGCCAGCCGCCAGGAGTGATCTGTGGCCAGCATGCCTTGCACCTGGGTGCCGAGGCGATCCGTAACCTGCCAGCTGGCGCGCCCCTCGCCGGCGGCCGCGCCCCTGAAAGCATAGGTCGTCGTGGCCACGTCGAGGGTGTCCAGCGAGCGCGCCAGCGACAGGCCCAGCAGGGGGGAATCGCCGCTGCTCTGGCTGTTCTCCATCATGCCCCCCCACCACTGCCATCCCCACTCCCGGGTAAACCCCAGGTTGCCACCCAGCTTGGTGACACGCTGGGTGGTCGTGCTGGTCAGGCGGCCGTCGACATAGACTTCGACCGTGACGTTGTAGACCCCGTTGGGGAACGAAGAGGTATCTATGTGCTGGTTGCCGATAGCCAGGTTTTGCAGGCCGATCAGGCGCTCATCCCGATAGACCCTGGCCTCGCCGTTGGCGGGCATGAAGACTTGCACCGGGGTGGTCGATTCGTTGGTTGCCTGTTTTCGAGATTGTGCCTGGTTGCCATAGGATGCGCCGTAGAGGCGGCCCGTGGTCAGGCCCGTCACTACCCCCAGGGTCTGCAAGTCCCACGTTGACACCATGCCCGCCGCGATGCGGCGATCATCGAGATCCCATTCGTACATGGCGCGGTAGATATCGCCGCTCTGTTCCGGCTCGCCCAGGTTGTAAAGGGAGGCATCCAGGGCGACATGGTGCGCGCCGAGTCCGACGATGCTCTCCAGTTGCAGGAAATTGGAGTCGTGGTGGCCGCTCTGGGGATTGTTGATGAAGGAGTAGCCCAGGTTGTAGCGCTGTACGCCCGTCAAGGTGTCCACCGTCGGGGTCAGTGTGACGCGGTTGTCAGGTTGCCTGGCCTGGCCAAAGGCGTCCCGTGACACCCGGATGGTGAGCAGCATGGCGACAAGGTCCAGCTGCATGCTGGCATCGGCGTCGATCTGCAAATCGCCTTCTGCAGAAAAAGTGCGCTTTTGCTGGCTGGAGAGCAGGGTGGTGAGGGCGTCGTTCAGCACGCCTTGCTGCTGGCCGGCACTGAAATCAAGGTGCAACAAGTGCAGCTTGCCATCTTGCAGCAGCAGGGTGGCATTGCCGATGGTGTCGTCGGTCAGGGTGTCGATCCTGTTGTCCTCATCCGTGTATCGGAGGCGCACCGGTACCGCCAGCCCCTCTTCCAGTGCCTTGGCAAAACTGGCAGGAATGATGACGTTGGCGATTTTGAGAGGGGCAGCAGTGCTGGCCGAGGCTGACATAGCAATCAGCCAGGAGAGCGGCAACAGCCAGGCTTTTTTCAACATTTCGAGCACCATGGTTCCGGATGTAGACAACGGGAGGGCGTCACCCTGCAAGAGGGTGGGGCGATACCGTTATTGGGGGTTACTTGATGACGACGAATTCCTGACCCAGCCAGAGCCCCAGGTGGCTCTTTGGATCACGCATATTGACCTGCTTGAACCGGCGTTGCTTGCCCGGCAGGTCGTAGTAGGTCTCCTTGCACAGCTCCTCGCCTTTCAGGCAGGGGCCATACGCCACCGTGCGATAGGAGGCATTCCCCCGGTTGGTGAGGGTGTCGTCCTTCAGGTCATAGGCGAATCGGTGCTGGCGTGGTGTCACCACCAGAATGGTGCCTATCTGGGCGGACGTGGTGGCAACCGCCTGACGGTGTTCGTTGCGCTGATCGTCGACGGAGAGGGCCGTGTCCAGCCAGCGGATGCGGTAGTAACGCTCCTTGTCATCCTGCGGGCCCTTGTAAAAGAACCTCACGTTGTTCCTGGCATTGGCGGGCAGCATCAGTCGACTGGGTGACAACATCAGCTCGCCGCTGACTTCCATGGGGATCTCCTGTCCCCCCTCTTCCGGTGAGGTGATGCGTGTCACGCTGATCGTGACCAATCTGGCCTGGTCGCTACCATTTTCAATCTGTTTGGCGACCTCCTGACTGCCCGCATCGATGAAGGTGGTGACGGCGCCGACATTGATCGCCTGGCTGATGCCGGGAATGAGCAGCAGCCATATCGCTGCAATTTTCAGGTTCATGATGTGCCCCTAAGAGAACAAAGGGCCCCGCAGGGCCCCCAATGGTACGCGGTGGATGAGTTAGCTCCAGTTCGCCATGAACTCGACGTTGACTTCGCCGCTCCACAGACCGTCCGGCAGGGCTTCAAAGGTGGTGGGGGTGCCGTTGGCAGTGGCACTCTCGATGTTGAAGGTGAAGGAACCCTGTGCGGTGACGCGCTCGGCATCATTCTTGAAGCCGTTGGCAAGAGGAGAGAGATTCCCCCCCGTGATGCCGGCGGCGGTGTCGATCAGGGTGGTATAGGCGGTCGTGCTGACCGGTGCGCCGCCCCACAGCACGCCCACGTCGACGGTGGAGTCGCCGCCCAGGTGATTCAGGGTGCCGTTCAGTTTCTTCGCCTTCAGGGTGAAGTCGGTCGCGCTGGCATCCCCCTTGATGGCGACATCGAACAGGCCGTTGACGGTGTTGAATCCCTTGATCCCTTCGGCATATTGGAAGGAGAGGCTGGAGAGCGGGGTGACGACCAGCTCGGAGGTGGTGTCTTTCTTGGCAGTGGCCTGCCAGGTCGCGACGGCGGACGCTTCTACGGCGGCGTGAGCGGTGGCGGCAAGGCCCAGGCTGGCCACGGACAGAGCAATCAGAGTCTTCTTCATTACGATATTTCCTACATATCTTCTGGATGGTATTGACCACCCGGTTGGTTCCTTGCCCGTCAGGGGCATGCCTTGCCACCTTGGCGATGATTTGACCAAGAGTGGCAGCCGGACCTGGAATATGTTGTTCCGCGGACCAGCTCGTTTTTTCGTCGACTAAGATAGCGATCGGTGCTGTCCGGATCGACCGAATGGTGTGTAGGAAAAATCCCAAAGGGTGATGGGGTACCTGCTTGATAAAATTATTTATTTTCCTTTTCTTTCAGGGGTTTGTTGCACCTCATGTATTTGATTTATATGTTTTTTTAGGGCTTTTTTTCATGAGCCGAAGGCGATGAAGAAACCAAGGGTGGGGGGAGTTAAAGAAAGGGAGCCATCCGGCAATGGTCGAGCTCCATACGGATCAATCAAAGTGCAATATATTGATAAATATATAGAAATTAAATGAAGCTATAATCATGATTAACTTGAAAGTACCATTTCTATATTTATTTAACATATCGAGAACAAAAGTTGACTGTATGGTGTAGCTGCCTGATTTGTAGTTAATATGCTCGTCGGACAGGGCTGAATAATGGATCTATATATGGCGAAGGTATTGATAGTAGATGATCACCCAGCAATAAGAATGGCCGTAAACATGTTGTTGAAACAGGACGAACATCATGTTTTAGGTGAGGTTGATAATGGTGTCGATGCTATCGCCATGGCCAGGAACACCCAACCTGATATCGTTATTCTTGATATTGGAATACCGCAACTCGATGGCATCGAAGTGATTAAAAGAATCAAGATGCTGGATGTTGACGCCAAGATTCTGGTGCTGTCAGCACAATCCACCCACCATATTATGGTGCGGTGTCTGCAAGCCGGTGCCGAGGGTTTCTTGTCCAAGCTGGATGATTTGTACTTGCTGAAGGATGCGATTGCAAAAATAGAGAAGCAGCAACTCTATTACCCCCGTGATGTCATCGCCGGCGCCAGGCATGCCCATACGGTCGATCGGGAAGATCTGCTGTCGACTCTCTCTTCCCGCGAGATGAGCGTGCTGTTGCAGATTTGCCAGGGCCACGCCAACAAGCAGATTGCCCAAAGCATGCTGCTGAGCGAGAAAACCGTCAGCACCTACAAGACCAGGTTGATGAAGAAACTCAACATCACCAACATCGTCGATCTGATCAGTCTGGCCAGACGGCAGAAGCTGCTGTGATCGCGATGAAATCCCTGCTGTTCTTCCTTGTTCTGCTTTGTGCGTGGCCGCTGTCGGCCAATGCGCAGGAAGAGCCACTGCTCCAGGTCTATTCGCGGGATGGCGGGGAATATCTGGATGCCAGCCCTCTACCGCTGCATGGGGAGGAGTGGCGCTGGTTGCAGGAGCGCGAGCGGCTGATCCTGGGGGTGCCCAGACCCGATAATCCCCCCATGGACATCACCCTGCGAGCCAACGCCTATGAGGGGGTGACAGCCGACATCGTCGGCATGCTGACCCATCTGCTGCACATCGAGATCCTGGTGAAGGGATACCCTTCCAGGGCGGCTGCCATCGAGGCGCTCAAGCGAGGGGAGATCGACATGCTGAGCGCCTCGAACGCTTATGAACAGGAGCAGCAGCTCCTGTTGACCGATAAATATATTGCGGATGATCCCGCCATTTATAAAAATATCGCGATACGAGAGCGTGAAATAAAATCGGTGGCAGTCCCAGAGTATTATTTGCCGTATACGGATATCATGCGCTATTTGTCGGACTACAAGATAAAAATATACCCGTCCCGCTATAGTGCATTATCCGCGGTGGCATATGGTCAGGTTGACGCCGTCATGGTGGACATGATCTCCGGCAATTTCATCGTCAACAAGTTCTATCAGAGCAGCATTCAATTATTGAAGCCGCTCTATATCGATACCGCCGGTTTTGCCTTTGCCCTCAACCCAAAGGAGCGGAGGCTCAAGAGGATCATGGATATCGCCCTGGGGGAGATCCTCGAGGGCAAGCGGGCGGAAGTGGCCAAACGCTGGAATGGGGGAGGCCTCTCCATCGGTGCCAGCAAGATCGACCTGAGCCGCGAGCAGTGGGAATGGCTGGCCAAGCGGGAGAAGATCCGGATTGCGGTGAACAGCGGCATTCCCCCCCTCAGTTTTTACGACATCACCGGCACCATGCACGGTGTGGTCGCCGATCTGCTGCAGGTCATGCGAGCCAAGCTGGGGGTGGAGCTAGAGATAGTGCCCATCAGGACGCCGGAGCAGATGACCCAGCTGCTGGATAGCGGTCAGGTGGATGCAGGGGTGCTGAGCCCGTCTGCGGAGCGCAGGAACCGCTATCTGTTCAGCCGAGCCTTTGTCCTCGATCCCCTCTCCTATGTGGTGGGGTTGCGTCACAGGAAGGCCCCCCCGGAGTCACTGCTCAAGACCGGCACTGTGGCCATGGTCAGGGGCTTTATCTCGACCCAGGCCATCGAAGCTGAATACGGCAAGCTGACGACGCGGCAGTTCGACACGATTGAGGACGCCATGCGCTGCGTGGCGACGGAGGTATGCGATGTGACCATACTGCCGCTGCGGGTGGCCAAGTACTATGTCAACAGCAAATTTCCCGACAGCCTGCTCATCACGGGAGAGCTGTTCGATTCCATCCCCATAGGTGCCGCGTTTGCAGTCACTCCAGCTTACCCCATACTGCGGGACATTCTGGACAAGGTCATCACCATCATTCCGCCGGATGAGCTGGAAGGGCTTTCCAACCGCTGGCGAGTCAATGTCAAACAGGAGAGCGTCTCCTGGCAGGAGTTGATCCGGGAGTTCGGGGTCTTCATCGCGTTGATCCTGCTGCTGACCCTCTGGGTTGGCCTGTGGGGGTTGTCGCTGCGCAAGCAGATCCGCGAGCGGCGGCTGGTGGAGGGGGCGCTGAGCACCCAGCTCAAGTTCATCGCCGATCTGGTGGACGGGACACCTCACCCCATCTATGCGCGGGATTTGAACGGGATCCTGGTGCTGTGCAACAGCAGCTATGCCAGCTTCCTTGGCGAGCCCAAGACCGCCCTGCTCGGAACGGGTCTGGACGACGCGCGCACGCGCTGGCCTTTTCTTGCTCCCCTGCATGGGGATCTGGCCCTCTCCCGTGACAGCCGCCGTGCCCAGGAGGGCGATCATCGCCTGAGCCTGCCGACAGGCGGGGTCGACGTCTATCACTGGGTGCAGCCTTACTACGATCTTGACGGCAATGTGCAGGGGGGCGTGGGAGGCTGGATCGACGTCAGCGAACGGGTGCGCCTGCTCGATGAGCTGGCGGTGGCCAGCCAGGAGGCCCAGGAGGCAAACCGTGCCAAGAGCACCTTCCTCGCGACCATGAGCCACGAGATCCGTACCCCCATGAATGCCATCATCGGCTTGCTGGAGCTGGCGCTCAAACGGGGTCGGCTGCACGAGGAAGATCAGGCCTCCCTCGCTATCGCCCACGGCTCGGCAAGAGACCTCTTGAGCCTTATCGGCGACATCCTGGATATTTCCAAGATTGAGTCTGGTCGGTTCGAACTGGCCCCCGAGCCCCATGACATCGTGACCCTGACAGAGTCGGTCGTCACCGTCTTCAACGCACTGGCGAGACAGAAAAACCTGCGGCTGGAGCTCGTCACGGGCAATCCCTCCTGGGTGCAAATCGATGGCCTCTGTTACAAGCAGATCCTCTCCAACCTGATCAGCAACGCCATCAAGTACACAGAGCGCGGGTCGGTCACGGTGACGCTGGTCTCCTGGGTCTGCGACGGCTGGTGTACCGTGCAGCTCACCATCCTGGATACCGGCATCGGCATAGACCGGGCCGAGCAGGCCCGGTTGTTCGCGCCTTTTAGCCAGGCGAGCCAACCCGAGAAAATCCAGCAGTCGGGTACAGGTCTGGGTCTGATGATCTCCCGCTCCCTGTGCGAGGCGATGGGGGGCTCCCTGCAACTGGAGAGCGCACCCGGACAGGGCACCCGGGTCAGTGTCGAGATGAAGTTGCCGGTGGCCGATGCCGTGACGATGCCCTCCGAACCTGTACAGGATCCTGCGGTGGAGCAGGGGCGACGGTTGAAGATCATGGTCGTGGACGATCATCCTGCCAACCGGTTGCTGGTCAGCCAGCAACTGGCCTATCTGGGCCATGACGCCACGGCCGTCGAGTCGGGGGAGGAGGCGTTGCGGCTGCTGGTCGGAGCCAGGGTGGATGTCATCATGACCGATTTCAACATGCCCGGCATGAACGGGTTCGAGCTGGCTCGCCAGTGCAGGGAGCTGGAGCGGTTGCACGGCTGGCAACGTACCCTGATCCTCGGGCTGACGGCCGATGCGCGGCAGGAGCAGATCAATGAAGGCCAGGCGGCAGGCATGGATGACTGTCTGTTCAAGCCGGTCGGACTGGAGGCACTCGATCACTGCCTGCGCCGGCACATGCAGCGGGAAGAGCAGACTGACATTGCCGCTTGCATGGAGGAGATCCGGAAATACCTCGGGCCGCTGACGGCGCACCAGTCGACCCTGATGGTGCCCCTGCTGGCCGAGTTCGTGCGGGCCAGTGACGACGATATCTCGGGATTGCAGCGGGCCGCTGAGGAGGGGCATGTCGGCCAGTTCATCGACCGCATACATCGTCTGAAAGGGGGAGCCAGGATCATGGGCACCATGAAACTGGTGGCGACCTGCAGCGAAATAGAATCCTGGGAACTTGAGCAGGCCAGGCTGCCCGAGGCGCTGGCACGTTTGCAGCGAGAGTACGAGGTCGTCCGGCTGGCGGCGACCCAGTTGCAGCTGATGGACGGGCAGGGATGAAGGCATGGGGACATGCCTTCGGGGCCTTTGGTCAGCCCAGCCAGTAAACCATCAGCTCATAGGCGGCCTCGCCCACCTGGTCCGGTCTGGCGGAAGGGGCCTGATAGCTGAGGTAATAGCGGGTCGCCTGCATCAAAGGTAGGGCGTGGCTCGCCTCGAGGGGCTGCCCGTTGAGCGCCAGCGTGATCCTGAGATCATCCTGCTGTGGCAGGGAGCCGTAGAGTGCGCGGGCTTGCAGTCGATAGGTGGTGTTGAAATCCGGGTGGCTCAGGTCTGCTGCCAGGATCTGGACGGGACTCTGTGCCGGATCCGAATTGATGGTCTGGAGGCCGGGGTGGGTAAGCGCTACTTCCATGTTGGTCTCTTTGCTGGCGGTGGCTTGCCAGTTCAGCTGGCTCACCTGCGTATTGGCGTGAACGGCGGCGCTGCTGCAACCGATCATCACTGCCAGCACCATGCTTTTTTGAAACATAGTTATCTCCTTTGTCGGACTGGGCCCCCCTTGGCGAGGGCCTCCTCTTATCGGCCCCTTCCCCGAAAGCTGAACCGCTCTGCCGGGATTCGCCCATGAGTCGGCGGCAGATAAGGGGTATGATCCGCCCCCTGGCGCCATGCCATGTCGTTGACGGAGGAGAGCCATGCTCGAAAATCAGATGATGTTGTTGGCGGTGTTTGAACGGGCGGCGCTGATGCTGATGACGCTCTTTCTCCTCACCCGCACCCGGCCGTTCCAGCGACTGTTCCAGAAGCGGGATCACACCCCGGCGGAGCTGCTGCTGGTGGCCGCCATCTTCGGCCTGTTCGCGGTGTTCAGCACCTATACCGGCATTCCGGTGGAGGGGGCCCTCATCAACGTGCGGATCATCGCCATCATCTCGGGCGGCATACTGTTCGGCCCCTGGGTCGGCATCCCGGCCGGGGTCATCTCGGGACTGCACCGCTACCTCATCGACATGGATGGTCACACCTCCATTCCCTGTCTCATCGCCAGCATCATCGCCGGCCTGCTCGCTACCTGGTTGCACCTGAAATGCCGCAAGTCGCGGCTCTGGCTCTACGGCATACTGGCGGGCATGGCCTGCGAGGGGCTGACCATGCTGCTGATCTGGCTGCTGACCGAGCCCCATGCCGTGGGGGTGGAGATCGTCAGCCACATCGCCTATCCCATGATCGCCGGAACCCTCTGCATCGGCCTCATCATCAAGCTGGTGCAGGATCTGGACGACGAGAAGGAGCTGATTGCCGCCAAGCAGGCCAAGCTGGCGCTGGACATAGCGAACCAGACGCTGCCCTTCTTCCAGAACATCGACCGCCACTCCCTCGGCCAGGTGTGCGCCGTGATCCGGCGCGAGATCGACGCCGATGCGGTGGCCATCACGGACACCCGGGACGTGCTGGCCTACGTGGGGGTGGGCAAGGATTACTACGAGCTGGACGAGCACCACGCCATCAGCGACATGACCCAGCGGGCGGTGCTGCTCGACCAGATCATCATCAACAACGATCTGCGCCAATATCACCTCTCCGATTTCCATTCGGTCATCATCATTCCACTGCGGGAAAACGGCGCCGTCAGCGGCACCCTCAAGATCTACTACCGCCGCACCCACAGCATCACCAGCTCCCTCAAGGAGATGGCGGTGGGCCTCTCCCAGCTCATCTCCACCCAGATGGAGGTGTCGCGCATCGAGCAGCTCAAAGAGATGACCCGCAAGGCGGAGTTCACCGCCTTGCAGAGCAAGATCAACCCGCACTTCCTGTTCAATGCCCTCAACGCCATCTCGTCCTTGATCCGCATCCGGCCCCAGCAGGCGCGCCAGCTCATCGCCAATCTAGCGGATTATCTGCGCTACAACCTCAACAAGGGGGACGAGCTCATCGACATCCAGGAGGAGCTGCAGCAGGTGCGCGACTACGTGGCCATCGAGCAGGCCCGCTTCGGGGACAAGCTGGAGGTGGTGTTCGAGGTGGACGACGTCCACATCCAGGTGCCGAGCCTGCTGTTGCAGCCCCTGGTGGAAAACGCCATCCTGCACGGCATCCAGCCCCGCAGCGCGCCGGGTCGGGTCACTATCGAGGTGAAGCAGCTGGCGGGGGGGATTCGGGTGGCGGTGCGCGACACCGGTTACGGCATCAGCCAGGCGGTGATCGACGGAGTGGCCGCCGGCCGGGTGGAGAGTCGCAGCATAGGCCTGATGAACGTGCATCAGCGGGTCAAGCTGCTGTACGGGGACGGCCTGCACCTCAAGCGACTGGAGCCGGGAACCGAAGTCTGCTTCTATCTGCCGGATCAGGAGGCGATGCCATGCTGAGGGCCATCATGGTTGAAGATAAGTGTGTGCTGCGAGAGGGGTTGTCATGCTGAAAGCCATTATTGTCGAAGAAGAATGTTTGATGCGGGAGGCGCTGGCCTCTCCTGCGCGCCTTCAGGGGGCAATGCCATGCTGAAAGCCATCATAGTGGAAGACGAATATCTGGCTCGCGAGGAGCTGATCTATCTGGTGAACCAGCACAGCCAGATCGAAATAGTGGCGAGCTTCGAGGATGGGCTGGAGGCGTTCAAGTACCTGCAGGATCACGAGGTGGACGTGGTGTTCCTGGATATCCAGATCCCCTCCATCGACGGCCTGCTGCTGGCCAAGAACCTGCACAAGTCGAGCCATCCGCCCCATATCGTCTTCGTCACCGCCTACAAGGAGTTCGCGGTGGAGGCGTTCGAGCTGGAGGCGTTCGACTATATCCTCAAGCCCTACAACGAGCCGCGCATCATCAATCTGCTGCAAAAGCTCGAGCATGCGGGCAAGTCGCAGCCGGGGCAGGGGGAGGTGAGCATCCCGCACAATCGCACCGTCAATCTGGTGAAGGGGGAGCGCATCATAGTCACTCCCTGCGAACAGATTTACTACGCGGAAGCGGACGAGAAGCTCACCCATGTCTACACCCGCACCGATCGCTACGTGATGACCATGGCCCTCAGCGAGTTTGTCAGCCGCTTGCCGGCGGAGGGGTTCTTTCGTTGCCACCGCTCCTACTGCGTCAACATCAACAAGATCCGCGAGATAGTGCCCTGGTTCAACAGCACCTATCTCATCCGGCTCCATGATCTGCCGTTCGAGGTGCCGGTCAGCCGCAGCAACATCAAGGCGTTCCGTCAGCTGATGCGGCTCTGATTGTCATTCATGCCTGCCGATCTGCATTTCATGCCTTAATTGGTCGGCGGGAGTCGCGTCTTGCCTATAGTGGCCTCAATTTCCTTATGGCCATTCCTCGAGACGCATCATGACCAAAGAGATGAATCGCACCCGGTATCTGACCCTGATCGGTACCATCATCACCCAGTTTGCGCTGGGATCCGTCTACACCTGGAGCCTGTTCAACGCCCAGCTCTCCGACAAGCTGGACGAGCCGGTGAGCCAGGTGGCCTTCGCCTTCGGCCTGCTCAGCCTCTCCCTGGCGGTGGCCTCCTCCCTGGCGGGCAAGCTGCAGGAGCGGTTCGGGGTGCGCAACGTCACCCTGGGGGCTGGCGTGCTGCTCGGCATCGGCTTCTTCCTTACCGCCCACGCCAGCAACCTGGCCATGCTCTACCTCTGCGCCGGCATACTGGTGGGCTTCGCCGACGGGACCGGCTACCTGATGACCCTCTCCAACTGCGTGAAGTGGTTCCCGGAGCGCAAGGGGCTCATCTCCGCCTGCTCCATCGGTGCCTATGGCCTCGGCAGCCTGGGCTTCAAGTACATCAACCTGCTGCTGCTGTCGAACAACGGCCTGGAGGCGACCTTCCAGCTGTGGGGGCTGATCGCCATGTCCATGGTGCTGGTGGGCGGCATGCTGATGAAGGATGCGCCCCAGCAGGCCGCTTCCATGCAGCAGACCGAAAGCCGTGACTTCACCCTGGCCGAGGCGATGCGCAAGCCCCAGTACTGGATGCTGGCACTGATGTTCCTCACCGCCTGCATGAGCGGCCTCTATGTCATCGGCGTGGCCAAGGACATAGGCGAGAAGATGGTGGGCCTGCCTGCCGTGGTGGCCGCCAACGCCGTCGCCATCATCGCCATGGCGAACCTGGGCGGCCGGCTGGTGCTGGGCATACTGTCTGACAAGATGTCCCGCATCCGGGTCATCACCATAGCCCAGCTGATCACGCTGTGCGGCATGGCGTTGCTTCTCTTTGTGCCGCTCAATGCCAACCTCTTCTTCGTGGCGGTCGCCTGTGTGGCGTTCAGCTTCGGTGGCACCATCACCGTCTACCCCTCGCTGGTGAGCGACTTCTTCGGGCTCAACAACCTGACCAAGAACTACGGCGTCATCTATCTGGGCTTTGGTCTGGGCAGCATCATCGGCTCCATCGTGGCCTCCCTGTTTGGTGGCTTCATGGCGACCTTCAACCTCATTCTGGTGTTGCTGGTGGTGGCCCTGGTGCTCTCTCTCACCATCCGCCTGCCGGCCCCCGTTGCGGTGGCGGCGGATCGGGGCTGACCTGGTCCCCACTGCGGTAAAAAAGAAGACCCGGGCCTTGGCCCGGGTCTTTTCGTTGGTACCAGCGACGCTTAGCGCGGCGGCAGTCCCAGCAGGGTGCGCAGCTGGCTGGCGGTGGCCTCGACCGTCGGCCAGTCGCGGCCGGTGACGGTCACATGGCCCATCTTGCGGCCGGGGCGGGCCTCGCCCTTGCCATAGAGGTGCAGGTGCACCCCGGGCAGGGCCAGGGCGCCGACCCAGTCCGGCGTGCCGTCCTGCCACAGATCCCCGAGCAGGTTCAGCAGGATGGCGGGCTGAACATCAGCCTGCGCCGGCAGGGGCAGATCGCACAGGGCGCGCACCTGCAGCTCGAACTGGCTGCAGCCGGCGTTGTCGATGCTGGGGTGTCCCGAGTTGTGGGGGCGGGGCGCCATCTCGTTGACCAGCAGCGCGCCGCCGACCAGGAAGAACTCCACCGTCAGCACCCCCACATAGTCGAGGGCGGCGATGATGTGCTCGGCGATGCGCTGGGCTTCCGCCTCCAGGGCGGGAACATTGGCCGGGGAGCGGGTCTGATCCAGGATGCCGCCGCTGTGCCAGTTCTGCACCAGGGGCAGGGCGCTGATGGCACCGCTCGGGCTGCGGGCCAGGGTGAGGGCAAACTCCCCCTCCAGCGGCAGGCGCTTCTCCAGCACGCAGGGCACGCCGCTGGTGGCCAGGGCCGCTGGCAGCTCGTCGGCCTGGTGGATAGTCCACTGTCCCTTGCCGTCATAGCCTTCGCGGGCCGTCTTGAGAATGGTGGGGAAGAGGTCGCTGGGCAGGGCCGGCAGCGGCTCGCCCGGCAGCAGAGTCAGGTTCGGGGCGACTGGCACCCCGGCGCGGGTCAGGAAGGCTTTCTCTTCCCGGCGATCCTGGCAGACGCGCACGGCGCTGGCCGCAGGGCGCACCGGCAGGTATAGCTCCAGCAGGGCCAGGGAGGCTGCCGGTACGTTCTCGAATTCGCAGGTGACGGCATCGCAGCGACTGGCCAGATCGCGCAGCGCCTCGGCGTCGTCATAGGCCGCCACTATCTGGGCGTCGGCCGCGGCGCCGGCGATGCTGGCGGGATCCGGATCCAGCACTATCACCTGATAACCGAGGCGATGGGCCGACATCACGAAATAGCGGCCGAGCTGGCCGCCCCCCAGCATGCCGAGGGTAGCGGGGGGCAGTATCATGCCGGGTCCTCCAGTTGCAGGGCCAGCACCCGATCGCGCTCATTGGCGCGGAAGCTGTCGAGCTGCTGGTGATAGCGAGGGGCGTCGCCATCCTGGGCAACCGACAGCAGGGAGACGGCAAACAGACCTGCGTTGGCGGCCCCCGCCTCGCCGATGGCGAAGGTGGCGACCGGCACCCCCTTGGGCATCTGCACTATGGAGAGCAGGGAGTCCATCCCCTTGAGCTGACGGGTCGGGATGGGCACACCCAGCACAGGCACCGTGGTCTTGGCGGCCAGCATGCCCGGCAGGTGGGCGGCCCCGCCGGCCCCGGCGATGATGGCGCGCAGGCCGCGTTCGCGGGCACTGGCGGCATATTCGAACAGCAGATCCGGGGTGCGATGGGCGGAGACGACGCGCGCTTCATAGGGCACGCCGTGCTCCTTGAGGATGCGGGCTGCCGCTTGCATCACGGGCCAATCGGAGTCAGAGCCCATTACCAGGCCGATCATTGGGGGGGTCGTCATTACGGCTTCCTCGGGGGTGTCAAACGTTTGCCGCATGTTACCAAAAAGCCGTGGGACCTGGCTCAACATTTCTTGCGTCTGACCCCGTCGGATTGCGCCTAACTGAGGCCATGACAGAGGTGCAGGGCGGTAATTGTGCCACTCGACACCCTCTGGTGGGAAAAAGTGACAGCAGCAATCCAGATGGCTATACATCCAATCCGGCTCTGCCTATAATCCCCCCGCTTTGGCGCATCATGCTTAAAAGGGAATCCGGTGAGAATCCGGAGCTGGCGCGCAGCGGTAAGGGGGAACGAAGCGACATCAGGGCACTGCCGTCAGGTGGGAAGCCGTCGCCGTAGGCCATCAGCCCCCAAGCCCGAAGACCTGCCAAAGTTCGTATTTCGGGCCGAGAGAAACCGGCCACGAAGTAGATGCTTACGCGAACTTAAGGATCTCTCATGTCCAAGAAATTATTGGCGGCTGCCCTGTTGCCAACGGCGGCCTTTGCCCAGTCTTCCCTTCCTGCCAATGATACCATGGTGGTCACCGCCAACCGGGTGGAACAACCCGTCAGTTCTGTGCTGGCTCCCGTGGTGGTAATCGATCGCGCCGAGATCGAATCCCGCCAGGTATCGAGCCTGACGGATCTGCTCAAGACCCTGCCCGGGGTACAGATCACCACCCTGGGTGGCCGTGGCCATATCAGTAGCCTCTTCATCCGCGGCACCAACTCCAACCACTCCCTGGTGCTGATGAATGGCCGTCCCATCGCCGCCATGGTGGCCGGCACGCCGGATCTCAGCCAGATCCCCCTCGGCAACATTGAGCGGGTCGAGTACATCCGCGGGCCGCGCGCCGCCGTCTACGGTTCGGATGCCATAGGTGGCGTCATCAACCTCATCACCAGGACCTCCGCCAAGAATGGCAGCGAGACCCACCTGAAGGGGGGCGCAGGCAGCCATGGTTATGGTCAGGGCCAGCTGCGCACCGTGCAGGCGCTTGGCCAGCAGACCGACATGAACCTGCTGGTGGGCTATGAGCGGACCGATGGGTTCGACGTGGTGGCCGGTGCCCAGCAGCCGGATCGGGACGGTTTCGACAGCCTCAATGGCCAGGTCGGGATGAACCATGCCTTCAACGACGCCTGGAGTGCCGATTTCAACGCCCAGGGTTATGACAACCAGACCGAGATGGACGATCCCTATCAGTCGGCCGACCAGAGCCGGGTGAAGGCCTTCCAGTACGACGGTGGTATCAAGTTCCAGAGCGAGACCCTGACCAGCCGGCTGGAAGCCAGCTACGGCGAGAACAAGCTGAAGAGCTGGCTGGAGAGCCAGGGGGAGTCCAGTGCCCAGCCGATCCACACCGGCTTGACCCGCTTCTCCTGGATCAACAGCTGGAGCGGCATCGAGGGGCTCAACCTGACCGGTGGCGCCGATTGGCAGCAAGAGCAGATGAAGTCCGATTCGCGCAGCTATGGCCAGGCCTTCAATGCCCCGGATCGCGACAACACAGGTCTGTTTGCGGTGGGCAGCTATCGCTGGCAGGCCCTGCTGTGGGAGCTGTCCGGCCGCACCGATGACAACGAGCAGTATGGCCGTCACAACACCTGGTCCGCCGCCAGCGGGCTGGACATAGATGACAACCACAATGTGCGGTTGAGCTACGGCACCGGCTTCAAGGCGCCGACCTTCCTCGATCTCTACTATCCCGGTTATGAGAACCCGGATCTGAAGCCGGAAGAGAGCAAGAACCTGGAGCTGGACTTCTCCGGCCGTTACACCGCCTGGGATTGGTCAGTGAACCTCTATCGCAACCAGATCCAGAACCTGATCTCCTGCCAGAGCGCCTTCTCCAGCTGCAAACCGGACAACACGGATGCCGAGATCCGCGGCGTGGAAGTGGCGCTGGGGCTGGAAACCGGTCCGCTCCATCATGACCTGAGCTTCGATTACACCAAGACCGAAGACAAGAACGATGGCGATCAGCCGCTGCTGCGCCGTGCCAAGCAGAAGGCGAGCTGGCTGACACAGGTACAGCTGGGCCCGGTGGATCTGTCGACCGAGCTGCTCTATGTGGGCAAGCGGGACGACAAGAACTTCAGCAGCTTCCCCGCAGAGCGGGTGGTACTGAGCTCTTACACCTTGGTCAATCTGGGGGCCAGCTACGGGGTGACGCCTGCGCTGACCCTGGGCGGTCGCATCGACAACCTGTTCGATCGTGACTATGTTCCGGCCTATGGCTATGCCTCGCCGGGCACCGAGTTCAAGCTGACCGCCGACTATCGTCTTTGATCTGCTGCTCTGCTTATATAGAGAGGAAAAAGCGAGGCCCCGTCCTGTACGGGGCCTTTTCTATTGGCCGCTGGCGGGAGTATGATCGCCGCCTCGCATCCAAGGGGGAGCTCTGGTGGCCAATATTCTCGTGTTCGACTCCGGTATGGGCGGCTTGACCGTCTATGGGGAGATCCGTCGCACCCTGCCGGCACACAACTATTTCTACTGCTTCGACAACGCCCACTTCCCCTATGGCGAGCTGAGCGAACCAGAGCTGATCTCTGCCTGCACCGGCTTGGTCAGCCAGATGGTGGCCGAACACGCCATCGATCTGGTGGTGATCGCCTGCAACACCGCCAGCACCATAGCCCTGCCATCTCTGCGAGCCACCCTGAGCATTCCTGTGGTGGGCGTGGTGCCCGCCATCAAGCCTGCCGCCGCCCTGACCCGCAATGGCTGCATCGGCTTGCTGGCAACCCCGGGCACCGTCAGCCGCGAATATACCCATGAGCTCATCGCCCAGTTCGCGCCGGGCAAGCGGGTGTTGCTCAAGGGGGCGACCGAGCTGGTGATCGAGGCCGAACGCAAGCTGGCGGGACAGCCGGTCAACATGGGGCTGCTGCGAGAGGTGTTGGCTGACTGGATGGAAGGGGAAGAGAGGCCGGATACCCTGGTGCTGGGCTGTACCCATTTCCCGCTGCTGGGGGATGAAATCCGGCAACTGATGCCGGAGGCCCAGCTGGTTGACTCGGGCAATGCGGTGGCAAGACGGGTGGCCCATCTGCTGGCCGCGCTTCCATCCACCCTCACCGGTGAAGGGCAGGGCCATGCCTATTGCAGCCTGCTGGATGCCCGGGCCCAAAAACTGACAGCCCCCTTGCAAGCATGGGGGCTGTCATCACTCGAAGAGGTGCTGTGCTGAGTCCTCAGGCGTCGACGTCGGCGCCTTCCCTCTCATCCCTGTCCCGCTTGTCGTTGGCTTCACGTACCTTGAGGGTGCGCTGCTGATACTCCTTGTCATTGAGCGCGGCTATGGCCTTGGCCGCATCGGCGACCGGCATCTCAACAAATCCGAAGCCCCTGCGCTTGCCAGTGGCCTTGTCTTTCATCAGACGGACGGAAATCACCAGACCCTGCTCGGCAAAGAGCTCGCGCACGGCAATCTCGTTGGCACGGTAGGGCAGGTTGCCTACATATAAGGTGCATGTCTCTTGGCTGGCATTCTGCTCGGCCGCAGCGGCAGGAGCCCGGTTAAGGAACAGCGGTACCACGAAACCGCCAATGGCCAGACCTACGGCAAAAATGACTTCGGCTTTCAGGGAAAACTGCAGGGCCTGGGCAACCAGATAACCGACCAGCGCCAACACCAGAGCGAGAACGGCCGCCTGCACATAAACGGGAAACTTGGATAAATTCATCTTTAAAGACCTTTTGTAAATGAAAGCAAAAAAGGTGCAACACTCTATTCACCTCCATGGTAACCAGCTTTACGACAGGACGCTACCATGGACCACTCGGGACACATTATCCGCTTCAGTATGGCATTCCTTAAGCAAGGAAGACCCGGTTAAATGCCAATGAAACAGAGCTGAAATCATCAGCTTGTGGATAACATTGTATATATACACTGGGTAAGCTGTTTCTAACTGGATAATTTGAAGTTTCCGTGACTTTCTTCAAAAAATCCCTTGTCATCGTGATCCGGCTCCCTATAATGCGCCCCTACCAGCACGGCGGAACACGCCAAACTGATGAGCCAGCTTCCTAGCGAAGTGGGCGCCGAAAGAAAAGCGAAAACAACCGCTTGACTTTC
>NZ_JBWVQS010000009.1:0-125509 GCF_056642115.1 Aeromonas sp. 130281
GCCGTTGGAGACCACAACGTTGATAGGTGGGGTGTGTAAGCGCGGCGACGTGTTGAGCTAACCCATACTAATTACCCGTGAGGCTTAACCATACAACACCCAAGAAGTGTTCTGGGCCTTGTAGCGAATGAACGAACTACTCAACTTCAGTGATAGTGACAAGCCAAGCGCAACATCATTACTCACGTCAGCTTTCTGGATTAAAGAATTTGCCTGGCGGCCATAGCGCCGTGGAACCACCTGATCCCATGCCGAACTCAGAAGTGAAACGCGGTAGCGCCGATGGTAGTGTGGCATTCGCCATGCGAGAGTAGGACACTGCCAGGCTTCAATTAAGCAATCACAGCGATGTGGTTGGTCGCGATACGACGTCAGGTCGTGTTGGACAGAAGATTTAGATAGCACACACAGTGCGGTCTTTACCGGTTAGTGTGCTGATATGGCTCAGTTGGTAGAGCGCATCCTTGGTAAGGATGAGGTCCCCAGTTCGACTCTGGGTATCAGCACCATTATTTAGTAATACAGCTTTTGCCTGACGGCAATAGCGCCGTGGAACCACCTGATCCCATGCCGAACTCAGAAGTGAAACGCGGTAGCGCCGATGGTAGTGTGGCATTCGCCATGCGAGAGTAGGACACTGTCAGGCACCTATTTAGAAGAGGCCTCCCATTCGGGAGGCCTTTTTGCTTTGGGATTTTTTCGATTCAGGTCTGCTTCTTTTAGTAAAAATGCTGGGCTGTCAGCGGCTTGCCCGTTACTCTTGGTCAGGTATTGTCGGGAGTCATCGCCAGAGGAGTATGCATGGCCACGTTGAAGGAAATTGCACAGGAAGCAGGGGTGTCCCAGGCCACTGTGTCGCGGGTGCTCAATGAAGATCCGACACTGAGCGTCAAGGAAGAGACCAGGCAGAAGATCTTCGAGATTGCCGAGCGGCTGGAGTACAAGACCAGCAGCGCCCGCAAGGGGGTGCACAAGAGCAAGCTGCACTTTCTGGCTGTCTATGCCTACCCGCAGAGCACAGAGGTCAACGACCCCTACTATCTCGCCATTCGCTATGGCATCGAGACCCAGTGCGCCCGCTTCAACATAGAGCTGACCCATTTCTACAACGGCGCCGAGGGGCGTGAGCTCTCCGCCGTCGACGGCATCCTGGTCATCGGCCACCTGCCCGAGGAGCGCCTGGCAGCGCTCCACTCTCTCTCTGCCCAGCTGGTGTTTGTGGATTGCCGCTCCCAGGGGGAATTTGACTCCGTGGACGTGGATCTGGCGCTCATCAGCCAGCAGGTGGTGGACTTATTTATCGCCCAGGGGCATGGCCGCATCGGCTATATAGGGGGCCAGGATGAGGCGCCGGATCTCCGTGAACTGGCCTTCCTCGACTACGGCCAGCGGCTGGGGGTGGTGCAGGAGAGCGATCTCTATCGCGGGGACTTCTCCAGCGCCTCCGGCTACCGGCTGGCCAAAGAGATGCTGGCGGGGGACTGGCCCAAGGCGCTGTTCGTCGCCTCCGACTCCATCGCCATCGGCGTGCTGCGTGCCATCCACGAGAAGGGACTGGCCATTCCCCAGCAGATCGAGCTTATCAGCGTCAACGACATCCCCACCGCCAAGTTCACCTTCCCGCCGCTCTCCACGGTGCGGATCCACTCCGAGTTGATGGGCTCCCAGGGGGTCAATCTGCTGGTCGAACGGCTGCGTGACGAGCGGGATATTCCACTCCGAGTGCTGGTACCTAGCAAGCTGACCCTGCGTGGCACCACGCGCTAATTTTAGTAAAATAAAGCCTGTTTTAGTCGCGCCATCTCGCGGTGGTGCGACTCCTTCCCTTCATCATCCTCTCCACTATCTCTCCTGATAAATTCTTAATACATTGTTTTACAGTGGTTTTGGCCATTGCTTGCCTGCATTTATTATCAACATCCATGCCATCCCTGTCTGCTTTACCCCCTTTTATCCTCCGCTTCTGATCTCGCTCACAAAACCATCCAGCCATTGTGATCAGGTTAAAACTTTACCGATCCAAAACTGATATTTAGTAAATGTTTATCTAAAGTTTACCCAGTCAAAGTTGCCTTGTTCCGGGAGGACATGTGAATAACTGGGAAAACGTCCAATTCGTTGGTGAAAACAGGCTGGCTCCGCGTGCCTACTTCTTCTCTTATGCCGACCACGCGCTGGCGGCCACCATGCAGCGCGAGCTGAGCCGCCGTTTTCTGGGCCTTAGCGGTCAGTGGCAGTTCCACTACTTCGACCACCCCCTGCAGGTGCCGGAGGCCTTCTATCACAGCCCTATGAGCGAGTGGGGCCAGATCACCGTGCCCAACATGTGGCAGATGGAAGGGCACGGCCAGCTGCAGTACACCGACGAAGGTTTTCCCTTCCCCATCGACGTGCCCTTCGTGCCGACCAACAACCCCACTGGCGCCTATCAGCGCAGCTTCACGCTGAGCCCGGCCTGGGACGGCGAGCAGGTGATCATCAAGTTTGACGGGGTGGAGACCTACTTCGAGGTCTATGTGAATGGCCACTACGTCGGCTTCAGCAAGGGGAGCCGCCTCACCGCCGAGTTCGATATCAGTGCCTACGCCAAGGTTGGTGAGAACCTGCTGTCGGTGCGGGTGATGCAGTGGGCGGACTCCACCTATATCGAAGATCAGGACATGTGGTGGATGGCGGGGATCTTCCGCGACGTCTATCTGGTGGGCAAACCGGCCGCCCATGTGCAGGACTTCTTCATCCGCACCGCTCTGGCCGATGACAACCAGAGCGCTACCCTGAGTTGCGATATCCAGCTGGAAAATCTGGGTGCGGCTGCCCGAGATCACCGTCTGGTCTGGTCCCTGCTGGATCAGGGCAACGAGATCGCCAGCGGCTCGCTCGACCATCTCGCCATCGACGGCAAGTGTGATTGCCGCTTCACGCTGGATCTGGCCAACCCTCATCTGTGGAGCGCCGAAGACCCTTACCTCTATCAGCTGCAACTCTCCCTCTACAACGGTCAGGGCGAGCTGCTGGAAGTGATCCCGCAGCGGGTCGGGGTGCGTGAAATCAAGGTCAAGGATGGCCTCTTCCATGTCAACGGCCACTACCTCAAGCTGCACGGGGTGAACCGCCACGACAACGACCACCTGAAGGGCCGCGCCGTCGGCATGGATCGGGTGGAGCGCGACATCGTGCTGATGAAGCAGCACAACCTCAACTCGGTGCGCACCGCCCACTACCCGAACGACCCGCGTTTCTACGAGCTGTGCGATCAGTACGGCCTGTTCGTGATGGCGGAGACCGACGTGGAGACCCACGGTTTTGCCAACGTCGGCGATCTCAGCCGTATCACCGACGACCCCTTCTGGGAGCTGGTGTTCGTGGATCGCATCGAGCGCCACGTTCACGCCCAGAAGAACCACCCCTCCATCATCATCTGGTCGCTCGGCAACGAGTCCGGCTACGGCTGCAACATCAGAGCCATGTACCAGCGCTGCAAGGGGATCGACCCGACCCGGCTGGTGCACTACGAAGAGGATCGCGATGCCGAGGTGGTGGATGTGGTGAGCACCATGTATTCGCGCGTCTCCCAGATGAACTGCTTTGGCGAGTTCCCGATGGCGAAGCCGCGCATTATCTGCGAATACGCCCACGCCATGGGCAACGGCCCGGGTGGCCTCAGCGAATATCAGCAGGTGTTCGACCGTCATCCCCACATTCAGGGCCACTACATCTGGGAGTGGTGCGATCACGGCATTCTGGATCAGGACGAGCAGGGGCGCCCCGTCTACAAGTACGGCGGCGACTACGGCGACTACCCCAACAACTACAACTTCTGCATGGATGGCCTCATCTACCCGGATCAGACCCCGGGGCCTGGCCTGCGTGAATACAAGCAGGTGATCTGCCCGGTCAAGGTGCGCGCGCTGGATCTGGCGAGCGGCAAGCTGGCGGTGGAAAACCGCTACTGGTTCTCCAATCTCGACGATATCCGCCTGCTGGTCGAGGTGAAGGCCGAGGGTGAACTGCTGGCGAGCCAGCAAATCCGGCTGGAAGGGGTTGCCCCCGGTGCCACCACAGAGCTGCAGCTCGAACTGCCATCCCTCGATGGGCGGGAAACCTTCGTCCAGCTGCGGGTCATCAAGGCCACCGCCACTCGCTACAGCGCGGCGGAGCACGAGCTGGGCCAGTACCAGTTCCAGCTGAAAGAGTCGACTCGCCAGCTGCAGCCCTTTGCCAATCCCAACGCCACTCCGTTGCAGATTGCCGACGAGCGCCTCGCGCTGACCTTGAGCGGCAGCGGCTTTGCCCTGCGTTTCTCACGCCTCGACGGCAAGCTGGTGAGCTGGCAGCAGGATGGCAATGAGCTTATCGAACGGGCGCCGCGTCTCACCTTCTTCAAGCCGATGATCGACAACCACAAGCAGGAGTACGAGAGCCTGTGGCACCCGAACCACCTGCAGATCATGCAGGAGCACTTCCGTGGCTTAAGCTGGCGCCAGCTGGGTGACGCGGTCGAGGTGACGGTGGAGAGCCTGATCGCGCCGCCGGTGTTCGACTTCGGCATGCGCTGCCGCTACGTCTACACCCTGAGCCAGAACGGCCAGCTGCACGTGGCGCTCTCCGGCCAGCCCTACGGCGGCTATGACGACATCATTCCCAAGATCGGCTTCGAGCTGGGCATTCGTCAGGATCTCGACCGGGTGCACTACCTTGGCATGGGGCCGGGCGAAAACTATCAGGACAGCCGCCAGAGCAACTGGATCGACAGCTTCCAGAGCACAGTCAGCGAGATGTGGGAGCACTACCCCTTCCCGCAGGACAACGGCAACCGCCAGCAGGTGCGCTGGGCGACCCTGACCAACCGCCACGGCGCCGGTCTCTACGTGCGCCCCGATGCCCCCATCAACCTGAGCGTCTGGCCCTACAGCTGGGAGCATATCCACGCGGCTCAGCACATCAACGAGCTGGAGCCCTGCGGTTATCTCACCCTCAATCTGGATCACAAGGTACTGGGGCTCGGCTCCAACTCCTGGGGCTCCGAGGTGCTGGACTCCTGGCGGGTGCGCTTCGAACCGTTCAGCTTCGGCTTGACCCTGCTGCCCATCGCCCGTGGCAACCTCAATCCGGCTGCGCTGGCCGGGCTCGATCTCACCATCAACGGCGGGAGGAACCTCGCATGATCACCTTAGGCAACCTGACCCTGTTCAAAAACATCTACCGGGAGGGCAAGAAGTGGGGCCGCTGCGTGGAGGCCATCAACAACCTGGCCAACCTCAAGCCCGGCATCTGCCACTCCATCGGTGACTCCCTCACCTACCGTTTGCAGGAGGGGGCCAGCCCGGCCACCTCACTGTTTGAGGGGCAGCGCCGCTACTTCGATGTTCACTACTACCTGGAAGGGGAAGAGACGGTGGAGTGGGCAGCCAAGAGCGAGCTGGCGGTCGAACAGGCCTATGACGACACCACAGACCGTGAGTGGCTGGCCGGAGAGGTGCGCGAGCGCCAGAAAGTCGGCAACGGTCAGGTGGTGATCTTCGAGAACGACGAGGCTTATCGCTTCGTCGGCGACAGCCAGGTACGCAAGCTGATCATCAAGGTCACCGTCGAAGGCGGCTACTTCAAAAACAAATAACAAGCCGCTGTTTTTGCACTGATAAAAGCCGGAAGGGCGGGGTTCACCCTACAAATCATGTCCCGCTCTTTCGCTGCAATAACTACAGGTCTGGAGATGCACCATGTCTGATTCCAAACGGAATACGATAGGCAAGTTTGGTCTGCTGTCGCTCACCTTCGCGGCGGTATTCAGCTTCAACAACGTCATCAACAACAACATCGAAATCGGTCTGGCCTCGGCCCCGATGTTCTTTCTGGCCACCCTTTTTTACTTCATTCCGTTTTGCCTCATCATTGCGGAGTTCGTGTCACTGAACAAAAACTCCGAAGCGGGCGTCTATGCCTGGGTGAAGAGCTCCCTCGGCGGTCGCTGGGCCTTTATCTCCGCCTACACCTACTGGTTCGTGAATCTCTTCTTCTTCACTTCCTTGCTGCCGCGGGTCATCGCCTACGCCTCCTATGCCTTTCTCGGCTACGAGTACATTCTCACTCCGGTGGCGACCACGGCATTGAGCATGGTGCTGTTTGCCTTTGCCACTTACGTCTCCACCAATGGCGCCAAGATGCTCGGCCCCATCACCTCGGTGACCTCGTCCCTGATGTTGCTGCTGACCCTCTCCTACATTCTGCTGGCAGGTGCGGCACTGGTGGGCGGCGTTCAACCGGCCGATCCCATCACGGTCGAGGCCATGATCCCCGATTTCAGCTGGGCTTTCCTCGGCATCACCACCTGGATCTTTATGGCGGCCGGTGGCGCCGAGTCGGTGGCGGTCTACGTCAATGACGTGAAAGGGGGCTCCAAGTCCTTCGTGAAGGTGATCATCGTCGCCGGGATCTTTATCGGCGTGCTCTACTCCATCGCCTCGCTGCTGATCAACGTGTTCGTGCCGAGCGGCACCCTGAAATATACCGGCGGCTCGGTGCAGGTGTTCGAGGGGCTGGCGGCCTACTTCGGCCTGCCGGAGATCCTGATGAACCGCTTCGTGGGGCTGGTCTCCTTCACCGCCATGTTCGGCTCCCTGCTGATGTGGACGGCGACCCCGGTGAAGATCTTCTTCTCCGAGATCCCGGCCGGCATCTTCGGCAAGAAGACGGTCGAGCTGAACGAGAACGGCGTGCCCGCCCGCGCAGCCTGGATCCAGTACCTCATCGTGCTGCCGCTGATGGTGATCCCGACGCTCGGCTCCAACACCGCGCAGGATCTGATGAACACCGTCATCAACATGACCGCTGCCGCCTCCATGCTGCCGCCGCTGTTCATCATGCTGGCCTACCTCAATCTGCGCCTGAAGCTGGATCACCTGCCGCGGGAGTTCAAGATGGGCTCGCGCACCACAGGTATCGCCGTGGTCTCGGTGCTGATCGCCATCTTCTCGGTGGGCTTCCTCGCCTCCACCTTCCCGACCGGCGCCGACATCATGACCATCATCTTCTACAACGTCGGCGGGATCGTCATCTTCCTCGGCTTCGCCTGGTGGAAATACAACCGCTACGAGGCCTCCCTGAGTGCCGAAGCGCGCGCGAAAGAGGCCCAGCCGGCGGCGCAGGCGGTCATCCAGCCGTCATGACCCCATCAAGCCGGGTGGCCGCTGACCACCCGCAAACCCTTGAACCAGATAAGGAGAAGAGCATGAGCGAGACGATCGAGTTTGCCGAATTCAAGCGGGTCGAGATGAAGGTGGGCAAGGTGCTGGAGGTGGTGCGCCACCCCGGTGCCGACAAACTCTACATCGTCCAGATCGACGTGGGGGGCGAGCGGCCGCTGCAGACCGTCACCAGCCTGGTACCCCATTACAGCGAGGCTGAGCTGCTGGGCAGCGAGGTGGTGGTGCTGACCAACCTCAAGCCCACCAGGATGCGCGGCGAGCGTTCCGAGTGCATGTTGCTCTGCGCCGAGACCCCGGACGAGAGCCAGAGTGTGCTGCTGCAACCCCGGGTGCCCATGGCGCCGGGCACCCCCATCGTCTGAACGGTATTGCGAGCCGGTGCGGGGAGATTGCACAGGTTCACCAAGGAGGCCGTCCAAACGGCCCGATCATAACAAGAGAGTAAAGCGCGGGGCCGACAGACCCTTGCCAAACACATCACAGAGTCACAGCGTTGCCCGCAGGGAGCGCGAGTCCATTGGAGGACACCATGTCTGAATCCGTACGCGGCACCATAGGCAAGTTTGCCCTGTTGTCGATGACCTTTGCCGCCGTGTTCAATGTGCGCAACATCGTCAACAACAACATAGAGCTGGGGCTCAGCTCCGCCCCCATCTTCCTGCTGGCGACCCTCGTTTACTTCATTCCGTTCGTCTTCATCATCGCGGAGTTCGTCTCGGCCAACAAAAACTCCGAATCGGGGATGTACGACTGGCTGAAAAAGCCCCTCGGTACCCGGATGGCCTATCTGGGCTCCTTCCTCTACTGGTTCGTGAACCTGTTCTGGTTCGTCTCATTGCTGCCCAACGTCATCGCCTACGCCTCCTACGCCATGCTGGGCTATGAGTACAGCTTCTCGCCGACCGTCACCTCGATCATCTCCATAGCGCTGTTTGCGGCGGCAACCCATATCTCCACCAAGGGGGCGAGCTGGCTCGGCAAGATTGCCGAACTGGTGGCCTACGGCGTCTTCGCCCTGTTCGCCATCTATGTGCTGGGGGCCCTGATGGCCCTCGGCGGTGACCATGTGGCGGCCCAGCCGATCACCCTGGAGGCGATGACTCCGACCGTCAACTGGGCGACGCTGGGCATCATGTGCTGGATCTTCCAGGCGGCGGGCGGTGCCGAGACGGCGGCGGCCTATCTCAATGACGTGAAAGGCGGCCAGAAGTCCTTCATCAAGGTGATCATCATCGCCGGTGTGGTCATCGGTGCCATGTATGCGCTGGGTTCCCTGCTGGTGAACGTCTTCGTGCCGAGGGAGAGCCTCACCTATGCTGGCGGCATGGTGGAGATCTTCACCGGCATGGCGCAGTACTTCGGACTCTCCGAGACGCTGGTGGGCCGCGCGGTCGGGGTGGTGCTCTTCATCGCCATGTTCGGCTCCATGATGATGTGGACCTCGGCGCCGGTGAAGATCCACTTCTCCGAGATCCCCCAGGGGGTCTACGGCGACAAGACCACCCGGCTCAACGAGCACGGCGTGCCGGTGCGCGCCGCCTGGTGGCAGTTTGCCTTCGTGTTCGCGATGCTGGTGGTCAACGGCTTCGGCTCGGAGTCGGTGCAGCAGATGATGAACACCGCCATCAACCTCACCGCCGGGACTGCCATGCTGCCGCCCATCTTCATCATGGTGGCCTACTTCGTGTTCCGCTGGAAACATGACGACACCCCGCGGGACTTTCGCATGGGATCGCGCACCTTCGGCATGGCGGTAGTCTCTGTGCTGATCACCATCTTCGTGGTGAGCATGAGCGCCTCCGCCTTCCCGTCCGGGGTGGATCTGGTGCGCGCCTTCTTCATCAACGTCTTCATGACGGCAGTCTTCTCGGCGCTGGCCTACTGGTGGATCTCCCGCTTCGAGAAGCGTCAGGCCCGCAAACTGGCCGCCGGGGGCAAGGCGGGGGGCGACGCCCTGGCCCGGCAGAGCTGAGCATCGACTGCGGTGCTGCGCGGGTGGCCTCTGGCCACCCGTTTTTTTGTCTCTGTTGCCCGCCGTGGCCCCCCTGGGTGTTCAGTTTTAAAGCGCTAAAATCCAACTCGTTTAATTTCACTGAATGCCTGGGGCCGTCGCTCAACTTTGCGCCACCCTGTGTTCGGGGTAAGCTGGGGTTTCGTGTCGAGGGTCGCCGTCTGAGGATGGCCCTCGAGTGCCCTGTCGTCCCCATACGGTGCGGGACGCGCTTTCCCTGGAGACTCCCCGTGCGTCTGGATCCCTTTACCTCTGTATTGATTGCCGTGGTGGCCCTGGCCTCCTTCTTCCCCTGCGAGGGCCAGGTGGCCGTCTGGTTCGCGCTGCTGACCAAGCTGGCGGTGGCGCTCTTGTTCTTCATGCATGGCGCCAAGCTGTCGCGCCAGAACCTGCTGGCGGGCCTCGGCCACTGGCGGCTCCATCTGGTGGTGATGGCCAGCACCTTCCTGCTGTTTCCGCTGCTGGGGCTCTTGCTCACGCCGCTGGTGCCCCAGTGGCTGAGCCCGGCCATCTACCTCGGCTTCCTCTATCTGTGCGCCTTGCCTGCCACGGTGCAGTCGGCCATCGCCTTCACCTCCATGGCGGGGGGCAATGTGTCGGCGGCGGTGTGCAGCGCCTCGGCCTCCAGCATCCTCGGCATCTTCCTCTCCCCTGTGCTGGTGGGGCTGATGATCCAGGTGCAGGGGGAGGGGGTCGACACCTGGCACTCCATCCAGGCCATCATGGTGCAGCTGATGCTGCCCTTCGTGGTGGGCCATCTGTCGCGGCCCCTCATCGGCCGCTGGGTCGACAGCCACCGGCCGCTCATCGGCAAGCTGGATCAGAGCTCCATCCTGCTGGTGGTCTATGTGGCCTTCAGCGAGGCCGTGGTGCAGGGGATCTGGCATCAGGTCGGCTGGTACGATCTCGCCAGCATAGTGTTGCTGAGCTGCGTGCTGCTGGTCCTGGTGCTCTGCTGGAACGTCTGGATCAGCCGCCGCCTCGGGTTCGACAGGGCGGACGAGATCACCATCGTCTTCTGCGGCTCCAAGAAGAGCCTGGCCAATGGTGTGCCCATGGCCAACGTCATGTTCCCCGCCGCCAGCGTCGGGGTCATGGTGCTGCCGCTGATGATCTTCCACCAGATCCAGCTGATGGTGTGCGCCGTGCTGGCCCGCCGCTACCGCGAGCAGGAGGCCCTGCCCCAGGCCCAGGAGGGGTAAGACGCCCGGATAAAAGAGAGGGAGGCCACTGGCCTCCCTCTTTCGTTTGCAGCGTAGTCAGCGTTTACGCCAGACGGTGAGCTGGGCCACCGTGTGCTGGTGCTTGCGGGCGGTCTCGCGGATGACGAAGGGGACGTCTCTCGGCGGGCACAGCTCCTCGAACTCCGCCGCCAACAGCCGTTGCAGCGCCTGATGGGTGGAGAGGGCCTCGCCATTTTCACGGATGCCGCCGAGCCAGTTCACCTTGGGGGTGTAGTCGGTCAGCCAGGTGTAGGGGCTGGTGAGCACCAGCAGGCCGCCGCTGCGCAGTCTGGGAGCAATGTCCCGCAGGAAGCGGGCGGGCTCCCGCAGCCGGTCGATCAGGTTGGAGGCGAGCACCAGATCGTAGTGCTCGTACCTGGGCTTGAGGTTGCAGGCATCCCCCTGGCTGAAGTGGACCCGATTGCTCTGCTCGCGGCCCAGATCATGGCGGGAGAGGCGCGCCTCGCAATACTCCACCAGATCCCCCTCCAGGGGCAGGGCATAGCGGAAGCTGTCCTGGCTGGCCAGGGCCAGCGCCACGTCGATGAAGCGGGCCGAGTAGTCCACCCCGTCCACATGCTGGAAGTGGCGGGCCAGCTCGAAGCTGGCGCGGCCGGTGGCGCAGCCGATGTCCAGCGCCCGCTCATGGCGGCTGCACAGTTCGCTGGCAAGATCAGCAAGCGTCTGGGCGTAGTTGGCCACCCCGAAGTGGGTCGGGCCGTACTGGAAGTCGAGGTATTGCGCCACCAGGGCGTCGGTTTCATAAGGATTCACTGTGATGGCTTCCTGATAGCGTGAGACCAGATAGCGGAAGCCCGCATGCTGGAAGAAGTGGCGGCGGAAGGCGTAGCGGGAGGACCTGAGCGCCTCGTTGCCTGTGCTGATCCAGCTGCCGCCCTTGATGAGGCTGTGCTTGCCATCGAAGGTGGGGGTGGAGAAGTCGTCGTAGAGGGGGTGCACCTTGAACCCCTCGAAGCCGTCGATGGCGGTGCTGGTCCACTGCCAGACGTTGCCCACCAGATCGAAGAAGTCACCCTGGGGGCAGGCATCCACCGGGCAGGAGGAGGCGAAGCGGGCCAGGTTGATGTTGCCGGGGGCCGCCAGCCAGTCCGGCTGATCCCCGGGCACCTGCTCGCGCAGCAGCGCCCACTCCCCCTCGCTCGGCAGCTGGATGGGCAGGCTGGTCTGATCCGCCTTCCAGCGGCAGAAGGCGGCGGCCTCCAGCTGGTTCACCTCCACCGGCCAGTCCCAGGGCAGGGCAACCTGCTCGGTCATCAGCCGCAGTTGCAGTTGCTCGGGCTCGCTGGGGTCGCCGACCCAGAAGCTGGGCATGCGCGCCCTGGCATACTGGCACCAGCCCCAGCCCTCGTCGTCCCACCAGGCCCGGGTCTGGTAGCCGCCCGCCTGCACGAAATCGAAAAATTCTGCGTTGCTCACCAGCATGCGGCTGGCCTGGAAGGGGGCCAGCGCTATGTGGCGCTCGCCATATTCGTTGTCCCAGCCGTAGGTGGCGTCCTGCTTGCCGAGGTGCACCCGGCCGCCGGCCACCGGCAGCAGGCTGTTGGCGGGCACCTGGTCGCGCCTGTGGCGGGCCTGGGTGCAGGCGGGCCAATGGGGCCGTGATTGCACCCAGGCCAGGGGCAGCTGGCGGATCAGCACGCTGGAGGTCTCCAGGTGGATGCGCTCGTGCTCTATCCCCATCAGGATGACCCAGGCAGGGCTCTGCCAGTCGATGGGCAGTGCGATGGGCATGCGCTCGATGAAATCACACACCAGGGCGCGCACGCGACTGCGGTAGGCGCGCAGTTCACTGACGGCGGGCCAGTCGTAGTGGGTCTCGTCCAGATCGTCCCAGCTCATCTCGTCCACCCCTATGGCCACCATGGCCTCGATGCGGGGGTCGAGGCGCTGGTCGATGAGGCGCGCCGCCAGCAGCTTGTTGACGAAGAAGGCGGCGGTGTGGCCGTAGTAGAAGATGAGGGGGTGGCGCAGGGGGATCGCCTTGTTGAACCAGGCCCGCTCATCGGCCAAGCAGTCAAACAGGCTGTCGTAGAGATCGAAGGTCTGACAGAAGTAGTCGAGCAGCTCGCGGCGCTTGTGCTCGGGATCGTCGCCGCCGAGCAGCGGGGTGCGGGTCGGGGCCGGCAGGCCCTCTGGGCTGGCGAATGGGTGGCTGACTTGGGTCACGCTCTGACTCCTTGTTGGCAGTGACAAATGCACGGTGGAGAGCTCTATACGCACAAGGTATCACTATTGGCTCAACAGACCGGGGCGGCAACCAAAAACTTGCTCCTCCGGCGGCGACTGGCCCTGCCGGCGGGCTGTCTCCCCCGTTCGGGCATGGTGAGTTTGACCAACATATGGTCTGAATGGCTCTCAAAGATGCAGGCTGTGGTGAAGATGAAATCTGATTTTCAGTTTAAAATCATAGTCTTGGTTCTATGGCATGTGGCTTGCAATTGCCCCTGCACCAGGCTGTGCGGACCCAGGGGTCGCACTTGCCAACACACAACGAGGAGAGTGGCGATGAAATGGATGATGGGAGCCGTGCTGGCCCTGGGGCTGGGTGGTTGCAGCTGGCAGGATGACGTCAAGGTGAGCGGGGCCGGGGCCCTGGTGGAGCAGCAGCACCCTCTGGGCCGGGAGGTGACCCGGGTGCTGGCCGGGGTGCCCGCCAATATCCATCTGGTGGCGGGGGAAGAGAGGAGCATCTTGATCCGCGGGCAGGGGAACCTGCTGCCTTATCTGGAGCTGACCGAGCAGGAGGACAAGCTGGAGATAGAGGTGAAGGAGGGCTACCGGCTCGATCCCCCCGAGCCCATCGATATCACCATCACCCTGCCCGAGCTCCATGAGCTGGCGCTGGCGGGCCTGGCTCGCGGCGATCTGAGCGGTTTTTCGGGAGACGAGCTGGTACTGTCGGTGGCCGGCCTGGGGGATATAGTCGCCAGCCAGCTGGCACTGGATCGACTGGAGGGCAATATTGCCGGTGCGGGCAGCCTGGATCTGGGGCAGGGCTCGGCCAGGGAGGTGGAGCTCAACATCGCCGGTGCCGGTGGTGTGTCGGGCGCGCAGTTCAGAGGAGAGGAGGTCGAGGTCAATATCGCCGGCAGTGGCGACGTGGCAGTGAATGCCAGCGCGTTGCTGAAGGTCGGCATCGCCGGCTCCGGCTCGGTCAGCTATCTGGGCAACCCCAGGCTGGAGAGCGAGATCGCAGGGTCCGGCGCCATCTCCCGGGCGGGAAGCTGAGTATCCGGCGCGATGACAGCTAAATAACAGGCCCATGCAGGGCCTGTTTTATTATCCATGGTTCTCACTCGAGGGGCTGCGCGAGCTCCAGATCCGCATTGAGCCGCATCAGCAGCCACTGCATGCCGGCGAGGTGCTGGTGGTCGTGGCTGACGAGCAGGCGCACCAGACCGTCCAGGGTCACCTCCCCATAGCCGCCATAGCGGGCACGCCGCTGCCAGGCGCTGGCGGGCAGTGCCCTGAGCCATTCCACCGTCTGCATACGGGCGGTGCGAAAGCGGTCGAGCTGCACCGCAGGATCCTGCCGGGGGTAATCATGGTCCAGCGCCAGCTGATAGCCATCGAGGGAGGCGAGCGCCGGCAGGCTCTCTTCCAGGGTACGGCGAAAGCGCACCTGGTAGCCTTGCGTCTCGATGTCCAGCAGGTGGCAGAGGTGTCCCCGGGCGCTGAAGCGCTCTGAGGGGATCCCGGCCCAGTTGGCGGGCTCCCAGTCCAGCTGGTCGGCGGGCACCTGTGCCAGCAGTCGTGCGAACTGGTCCGGCATGGCCAGCAGCGTGGTGAAGATCGTCATCCTTGTCTCCCTGTTCCCTTGTTTATGGCCGCCCGCGGTTGAGGGGCGGGCGACCATGGGGGGGCCTGTCCGCCCCCTGGTCAGCCCTGGGCTGGCTCGCCGAGGTGGCTAGCGTGAAAGTGCAGATGCTCCTCGATGAAGCTCGCCACGAAGTAGTAGCTGTGGTCATAGCCGGCATGGCGATGAAGCGCCAGGGGCCACTCCTTGGCGGTCGCGATCTCGGCCAGGGCGTCTATGCCGAGCTGCTCCGTCAGGAAGGGGTCGTCCAGCCCCACGTCCACCCGGGTCGGCAGGGGTTGGCTGTCGTGGTGGCGCAGCAGCTGGCAGGCGTCCCACTCCTGCCACAGCAAGGGGTTGTTGCCGAGGTAGGCGCCGAGGGCCTTCTGGCCCCAGGGGGCGCGGCTCGGGTGGCTGATGGGGCTGAAGGCCGACACCGAGCGGTAGCGACCGGGTTCCCGCAGGGCGGCGATGAGCGCACCGTGCCCCCCCATGGAGTGGCCGCTGATGGCGCGCCTGGTGGAGACCGGGAAGTGGGTCTCGATGAGCTCGGGCAGCTCCCGGGTGACGTAGTCATACATCTGGTAGTGCGCCCGCCAGGGGTGCTGGGTGGCGTTGACATAGAAGCCGGCCCCCATGCCGAGATCGTAACCGGGATCGTCCGGTATCCCCTCGCCGCGGGGGCTGGTGTCCGGTGCCACCAGGGCGATGCCGAGCTCGGCGGCGATGCGCTGGGCCCCCGCCTTCTGCATGAAGTTCTCGTCGGTGCAGGTGAGGCCGGAGAGCCAGTAGAGCACGGGCACCTTCTGGCCGGTGAGGGCCTGGGGTGGCAGATAGATGGCGAAGCGCATCTCGCAATCGAGCACTGTGGAGGGGTGGCGATACTGCTTGTGCCAACCGCCGAAGCTCTTGTTGCTGCTGATGATGTCCAGATTCATGGAAGGACTCCTTGCCCCGCCCATGCATCGATGGGCGGGGCTCTCATGGGATCAGTAGTGGATGACGGTGCGGATGCTCTTGCCTTCGTGCATCAGATCGAACGCCTCGTTGATCTGCTCGAGGGGCATGGTGTGGGTGATGAAGTCATCGAGGCGGAATTCACCCTGCATGTAGCGCTGCACATAGCTCGGCAGTTCGCTGCGACCGCGCACCCCGCCGAAGGCGCTGCCGCGCCAGACCCGGCCGGTCACCAGCTGGAACGGACGGGTGCTGATCTCCTGGCCGGCGCCGGCCACGCCTATGATGACCGACTCGCCCCAGCCCTTGTGGCAGCATTCGAGCGCCGCGCGCATCACCTTGACGTTGCCGATGCACTCGAAGGAGAAGTCGACGCCGCCGTCGGTCATCTCGACGATCACCTCCTGGATGGGCTTGTCGAACTTGTTCGGGTTGATGCAGTCGGTGGCGCCCAGCTTGCGGGCCAGCTCGAACTTGCTCTCGTTGATGTCGATGGCGATGATGCGGCCGGCCTTGGCGAGGCGCGCGCCTATGATGGCGGAGAGGCCTATGCCCCCCAGCCCGAAGATGGCGACGCTCTCACCCTCCTTCACCTTGGCGGTGTTCATCACGGCGCCTATGCCGGTGGTGACGCCGCAGCCCAGCAGGCAGACCTCTTCCAGCGGGGCGGCCGGGTCCACCTTGGCGATGGAGATCTCGGGCAGCACAGTGTATTCGCTGAAGGTGGAGGTGCCCATGTAGTGATAGATGGGCTGGCCGTCTTTCGAGAAGCGGGTGGTGCCGTCCGGCATCAGCCCCTTGCCCTGGGTGGCGCGGATCTTCTGGCACAGGTTGGTCTTGCCGGACTTGCAGAACTTGCACTCGCCGCACTCGGGGGTGTAGAGCGGGATCACGTGATCCCCCACCTTGACGCTGGTGACGCCCTCGCCGACGGACTCGACGATGCCGCCCCCCTCATGGCCCAGGATGCAGGGGAAGACCCCTTCAGGATCTTCACCCGAGAGGGTGAAGGCATCGGTGTGGCAGACGCCGGTGGCGACGATCCGCACCCGCACCTCGCCAGCCTGGGGCGGCATGACCTCGACCTCTTCGATGGAGAGGGGCTGACCCGGTCCCCAGGCGATGGCGGCTTTACACTTGATGCTCTGAACCTGTGCCATGAATGATGTCCTCGTGGTTGTGTGGGTGAACGGAAATGAGTTCGGACATTCAGTGTAGTTTCCCGCCGATTTGGTGATAATAAGGCTAAATATCAAATCACTTTTACACACGGGTAATAATGTTCGGCTGGGAAGGGGTCTGTGAATTTGTCAGCGTGGCGGAGCAGGGGGGCTTTACCCCGGCGGCGCGCAAGCTGGGGGTGTCGGTGGCGCAAGTCAGCCGGCAGGTGGCGCAGCTGGAAGACAGGCTGCAGGCCAAGCTGCTGCTGCGCACCACCCGCCAGGTGCGGCTCACCGAGCTCGGCGAGATCTACTTTCGCCACTGTCGCCAGTTGCTGGACAACCTCTACGAGGCGGAGCTGGCACTGGGGCGCCATCAGGCGGTGCCGCAAGGGTCCCTGCGCATCACGGCCCCCGTCTCCTATGGCGAGAGTCGCATCGCCCCCCTGGTGAACGACTTCATGGTGCGCTTCCCCCAGCTGGAGGTGACCCTCAACCTCACCAACCAGTTGCTGGATCTGGTGCACGAGGGGTTCGATCTGGCGATCCGCCTCGGCCACCTCAAGGACTCGACCCTGGTGGCCCGCAAGCTGGCCCAGCGGGTGCCCTATGTGTGCGCCTCGCCGGCCTATACCGCCCGCCACGGCATGCCCAACAGCCTCTCGGAGCTGGCCCGCCACCACTGCCTGGTGGGCAACGGCGACGAGTGGCACTTCACTCTGGACGGTAAACCCCACAGCGTGCGGGTGCGCGGCCTGCTCCACTGCAACAGCGGCCACGCCCTGCTGGACGCGGCGCTCAAGGGGATAGGCATCATCCAGCTGCCGGACTACTACGTGAGTGACCACCTGGCCCGGGGGGAGCTTATCGAGCTGTTGCCGGAGCTGCGGGCGCCCGAGGAGGGGATCTGGGCCCTCTATCCCCACAACCGCCATCTCTCCCCCAAGGTGCGGCTGCTGGTGGACTACCTCGCCGAGCGGCTCAGCGATCCCGCCCAGCCGGCGCTGGTGCGCCCCATAGGCTGACGCCCGGATGACAACACGCGCCTCATCAACAAACGCTGCCCCCTGTTGGAAGGCCAGTCCAGAGGCTGGCCACCGCCGTGAGGGGGGGCCATCATGGATGCCCCAGCCACACCTGCCTTAGCTTGCGCCAGCGCCCTGTTGCTCACATGAACTGACCGCTCGCCCTTCGATGGCTTCATTGACCACCAGGTTGTCGCGATGTCGTGGCTGCCCCCTCGGCTATCCGCGCCGATATGGCACAGTTTGACTCCCTTTGTCAGCCCCCCAGCCTGGGCTGTCATCGTTCTGTCCGGCGGGCACGCCCTGTGGAACCCCCTCGCCAGCACAAAGCTCCGTCCGCCCCCCTGATACCGGCGCAGTAGACAGCAGATCCTGCAGCGGCCCCCACCGGACGGGGGGACGGCCGCGCCAGACGGGCAAATTCGCCGGTCAGCCTCCTTGGCTAGACTGGACCGGTCGTCTTATGACACCCATTTGGCACATTTGCCCGCCACTCTATCTGGAAGGATCCGATATGAAACCCTTGTTGACCGCCCTCTTGCTCCCCCTGCTGCCCCTCGCCGCACAGGCCGCCGAACCCGTCTGGATCACGGTCGGTGCCGACAGCGGCGTCGAACTCAAGCAGGTCAAGGCCAGGCTGGCCCCCCTGTTCAGCGCCAGCGGCGCCCCCATCCAGCTGGCCCAGGTCGAGGCGAGCGAGCTTGGCACCCTCTCCCACCTGATGCACGAAGGGCACCAGCGCTGCGGCGGTTACGTGGTGCACAGCACCCTGGCCGACGCCCTGCAGAGCATGGCCCAGCCCATCAGCCAGAACCTGTTCAGTGCCCCGCCGCTGACCCAGGGGGCCAGCGTCAACCGGCTGCTGCCCCATCTGGATCAGGGCAAGATAGTCGGCACCATCAGCCAGCTCTCGAGCTGGCGCAACCGCTACTACACCACCACCACAGGGGTGCAGTCGGCGGACTGGGTGGCCGGCCAGTGGCAGAGTCTGAGCGCGACCCTGCCCTGGGCCAGCGTCAGCCGGGTCAAGCACAGCGGTTATCCGCAGCAATCCGTGGTGTTGACCCTCAAGGGCAGCCGCTACCCGGACGAAGTGGTGGTACTCGGCGGCCACCTCGACTCCACCGCGGGATCGGCCCCCAACAACCGTACCCTGGCGCCGGGCGCCGACGACGATGCCTCCGGCATCGCGACCCTGACCGAGGTGCTGCGGGTCATCGCCGAGCAGGGCCGCCAGCCGGAGCGCACCCTGCAGTTCATCGGCTATGCGGCGGAAGAGGTGGGGCTGCGCGGCTCCAAGGACATCGCCACCCGCTACAAGGCGGCCAATACCAAGGTGCTGGCGGCGCTGCAGCTGGACATGACCAACTACCAGGGCTCGGCGGAAGATATCGTCTTCATGACCGACTACACCGACCAGGGGCTGACCGGCTATCTGGCCCAGCTGCTCGACGCCTATCTGCCCCAGATCCGCTACGGCTATGACAGCTGCGGTTACGGCTGTTCGGATCACGCCTCCTGGCACAATCAGGGCTACCCGGCCGCCATGCCGTTCGAGTCGCGCTTCAACGACTACAACCCCAAGATCCACACCGCCCAGGACACCTTGCAGAACTCGGATCCCTCGGCCGCCCACGCCCTCAAGTTCGCCCAGCTGGCCACCAGCTTCGCCATCGAGATGGGCAAGATAAACTGAGGCGTCTGGGGGGATGAAGCACGCAAAAAAAGGCCCACATTCGTGGGCCTTCTTGCATTTTTGGTATGGGCGAAGCGCTATTCCCGCTCCTTGACATAGGGGGTGCCGAGCGCCTTGGGGGCCACCGCCTTGCCGATGAAGCCGGCGAGCAGGAAGACAGTCAAGATGTAGGGCAGCGCCTCTATGGCCTGCACCGGGATCGGGAAGTCGCCTATGCTGACCCCCTGCAACCGGATGGCGACCGCGTCGAGGAAGCCGAACAGCAGGCAGGCCGCCATGGCGTTCCAGGGGCGCCACTTGCCGAACACCAGGGCCGCCAGCGCCATGAAGCCCTTGCCCGCGCTCATGTTGGGGATGAACTGGGCGGTCTGGGCCACCGCCAGATAGGTGCCCCCGATCCCCGCCAGCAGGCCGCCGATGATGAGCGCCGTGTAGCGCATCCGCACCACGGAGATACCTGCGGTATCCACCGCCGCCGGGGCTTCGCCCACCGCCCGCAGCCGCAGGCCGAAGCGGGTGCGGAACAGCACCCACCAGGCCAGGGGCACGGCGGCGAACGCCACGTACTCCAGCAGGGAGTGACCGCTCAACAGCTCGCTGTAGAGCTGGCCGATGACGGGCACGTCATAGAGCTCCTTGGCGAAAGGCAGATCGATGGGGGCGAAGCGGGCATCGCCGGAGAGCGCCGGGGTCTGACCCCCCTGATCGAACCAGTAACGGCCCAGGGTGACGGTCAGGCCGGCCGCCAGTATGTTGATGGCCATGCCGCTCACCACCTGATCCCCGCGGTGGGTGATGGTGGCGAAGCCGTGCAACAGGGCGAACAGGATGGAGACACCCACCCCGGCACCCAGCCCAATCCAGGCGGAGCCGGAGACGGCAGCCGCGGCCGCACTGGCGAAGGCCGCCGCCAGCAGCTTGCCCTCCAGGGCGATGTTGACCACCCCGGAGCGCTCGCAAAACATCCCCGCCATGGCCGCCAGAATAAGCGGCGGCGCTGTACGTATGGTGGCGTCCAGCATCAGGATCAGCATTTCGAACATGATCAGACTCCCTTCACTTGTGCGGTTGAGCGGTTGGCAAACGCCAGGTAGGCCTGCTCGATGCGCGGACGCAGCATGTGCTCAAGGGCGCCGCAGAACAGGATCACCAGACCCTGCAGCACCACGACGATGTTGCGATCCACCCCGAACTCGAAGCTGAGCTCGGCGCCACCCTGATAGAGGAAGCCGAACAGCAGGCTGGCGATGATGACGCCGACCGGGTGGTTGCGACCCATCAGGGCCACCGCTATGCCGGTGAAGCCGAAGCCTTCCACGAAGTTGAGCTTGATCTGGTGCAGCTCCCCCTGCAGCACGTTGAGGGCGAAGAAGCCCGCCAGCATGCCGGAGATCACCATGGCCAGGATCACCACCTTGGGGTAGGAGATGCCCGCATAGGCGGAGGCGCTCTGGCTGGCGCCCACCGAGCGGATCTCGTAGCCCCAGCGGGTATGCCAGATGAAGACCCACACCAGGGCCGCGCAGATCAGCGCCCAGAAGAAGCTGATGTTGAGGGGGCTGTTCGGCATCTCCACACCGAAACCGGCTGCCAGTTCGCTCATCTTCGGCAGCCAGCTCGCCACGGCGAACACCTTGCTCTCCGTGGCCATGGATCCTGGCGGCTTGAAGACGTCGACCAGCAGGTAGGCCATCAGGGAGGCGGCGATGAAGTTGAACATGATGGTGGTGATGACGATGTGGCTGCCCCGCTTGGCTTGCAGCCAGGCCGGGATGAAGGCCCAGGCCGCACCGAACAGGCCACCGGCTATGATGGCGAGCGGCAGCAGCAGGGCGAACGGCAGCACGTCCCCGAGCAGCAGACAGACCAGCCCCACACCCAGGCCGCCGATATAGGCCTGCCCCTCACCGCCGATGTTGAACAGGCCGGCGTGGAAGGCCACCGCCACCGCTAGACCGGTGAAGATGAAGCCGGTGGCGTAGTAGAGGGTGAAGCCTATCCCCTCGCCGGTGCCGAAGGCGCCGTACCACATGATCTCGGCGGCATCGATCGGGTTGATGTCGAGGTAGTAGAACAGGATGGCCGACACCAGGAAGGCCAGCAGGATGTTGACCGCGGGCAGCACGCCCACGGAGATCCAGGCAGGAATACGTACTTGGCTCATCAGTGGGCCTCCTTGGCAATCTCGTCAGGCACGGGTGTGTTGACCATCATCAGACCCCATGTTTCACGGCAGGATACCTGGTTCATGATGCGGCTCCTTCGGGTTGGCTTGCCGCCACCTCGTCGGGAACGATATTTGCCATCATCAGACCTATGGTGCGCTCATCCGCCTTGGCGCCATCCAGCTCGCCGACGATGCGGCCGTCGGCGATGACCAGGATGCGGTCGGACAGGCTCATGATCTCGTCGAGCTCCACCGACACCAGCAGCACCGCCTTGCCCTTGTCGCGCATGGCGATGATCTGCTGGTGGATGTACTCGATGGCGCCGATGTCGACGCCCCGGGTCGGCTGGCCGACCAGCAGCACATCCGGGTCCTGCTCCACTTCCCGGGCGATCACCAGCTTCTGCTGGTTGCCGCCGGAGAAGTTCGCGGTCTTGTGCTCCGGGCTCGGCGGGCGCACGTCCCACTTCTCCATCTTGGCCTGGCAATCCTGACGGATCGCCTCCTTGTCCTGCAGCCAGCCCTTGTTGTACTGGGTGCGGCGGTGATAACCGAGGATGAAGGCCTCTTTCGCCTCGAAGCGATTGATGAGCCCCATCTTGTGGCGGTCTTCCGGAATGTGGCCGAGGCCGAAGTTGCGCACCCGCTCCGGATCGGCGGGATGGCTCAGGCTCACCTCGTGGTTCTGGGCTCCGGCGATGGTGAAGCTGCCCTTGCTGGGCTTGAGGATGCCGCCGAGCAGGCTGAGCAGCTCGGACTGGCCGTTGCCGGAGACCCCGGCGATGCCGACCACTTCCCCGGCGCGCACCGCGAAGCTGACGGACTTGACCCGCTCCACCCCGGCGTCATCGACGTAAGAGAGGCCATCGACCTTGAGCTTGGCTTCGCCCGGCTGGGCGGTGCCCTTGTCGACCTTGAGGCGCACCTTGCGGCCCACCATCAGCTCGGCGAGCTGCTCCTTGTCGGTGTCCTTGGTGGCGACGTGGGCCACCATCTCGCCCCGGCGCATGATGGAGACCTGATCCGTGATGGCCAGGATCTCCCGCAGCTTGTGGGTGATGAGGATGATGGTCGCCCCCTGATCCCGCAGCTTTTTCAGCACCTCGAACAGGTGATCCGCCTCCTGCGGGGTCAGCACCCCGGTGGGCTCGTCGAGGATCAGGATGCGGGCGCCGCGATAGAGCGCCTTGAGGATCTCGACCCGCTGTTGCAGGCCCACCGGCAGATCCTCGACTTTCTCGTGCAGCGGCACCTCGAGACCATAGTCCCTGGCCAGCTCGCCGAGCAGTTTCTCGGCCGCCGCCAGGCTCTTGCCCAGGTGCCAGCCGTTTTCCGCGCCGAGGATCACGTTTTCTAAAACAGTAAAATTGTTCACCAGCATAAAGTGCTGGTGCACCATGCCCACCCCTGCGGCAATCGCATCTTGGGATCCATGGGGTTTGAAGGGGTTGCCGTCGATCAGCATCTCGCCTTTGTCGGCGTGGTAGAAACCGTAGATGATGCTCATCAGGGTCGACTTGCCGGCGCCATTTTCGCCGACGATGCCGTGAATGCTGCCTTTACGAACCTGAAGGTCGATCTGCTTGTTGGCGTAAACCTCGCCAAAGCGCTTATCGATACCTCTTAATTCGATGGCATAGCGATCTGTCTGGTCCATGATGCAGTCCTTGCGGGTCATGAAGTAGAGACTAAAAACCGGCCCGTGCGGGCCGGTCTGGGTTGAGAGTCGTAGCAGAGACTCGGTACTCGCAGTATCAGTACTTACAGGAGTTGTCGCTCATGTAGTCGTGTACCTTGATCTTGCCGGCGATGATGTCGGCCTTGATGCTCTCGACCTTGGCTTTCATCTCCGGGGTGATCAGCTTGGCGTTGTTCTCGTCCAGCGCCCAGTCAACACCGCCTTCCGCCAGACCCAGGGTCTGGATGCCCGGCTTCCAGCTGCCTTTGGCGGCGTCATCCCAGGACTTGTAAGCGGCCAGGCCAACATCCTTGACCATGGAGGTCAGCATGGTGCCAGGTTGCAGGTGGTTCTGGTTGGAATCCACGCCGATGGCCAGCTTGCCTTCGTCCTTGGCAGCCTGGTAGACACCGATCCCGGTACCGCCGGCGGCGGCATAGACAACGTCGGCGCCCTTGGCGAACTGGGACTTGGCGAGCTCCGCACCCTTGGCCGGGTCAGCAAAGGCAGCCGGGGTGGAGCCGGTCATGTTCTGGTACACGTCGATCTTCGGATTGATGTACTTGGCACCCTGCTCGTAGCCGCACTGGAACTTGCGGATCAGCGGGATGTCCATGCCGCCCACGAAGCCGACCTTGCCGCTCTTGGAGGCGATGGCTGCCAGGGCACCCACCAGGAAGGAGCCTTCATGCTCCTTGAAGATGAGGGACTGTACGTTCGGCTTGTCGACCACCATGTCGATGATGGTGAACTGGGTTTTCGGGAATTCGGTGGCAACCTTCTCTACCGCGGAACCCATGTTGAAGCCGACGGCGACGATGGGGCCGTTGCCACGGCTGGCCAGACGGCGCAGACCCTGCTCGCGCTGGGCTTCGTTCTGGGGTTCGAACTCTTTGACCTTGACGCCTTTGTCCTTGTTGTAGACTTCGACGCCGTTGCGGAACACGGCTTCGTTGAAGGACTTGTCGAATTTGCCAGCGGTGTCATAGATGACGGCGGGCTCGGAGGCTGCCTGGGCAGAAAGGGCAGCGAGGGTGAGGGCGGCCACGGTGGCCAGCTTGAGCACTTTAGTCACGATCGTATCCTTGATTGTTATGTGAGGGTCCACAACCTGTCTTGGCAGGTCATAAAGCACGCTGGCTAACTGTAAGTGAGCCAGCCTGTGGGTCAAGGGGATCATAGAGGAAAAACGTTTGCGTTAACGGTTTGAAATATAAGCAAATTGCTTTATAAGTGTTTGTTTTTAGGTTTGTTTGCAGAGTTAAATGCTGCGATTAATAGGCGCCAAATGACATTTGTGTTTCTATTCATGAGGTTATACGCAAGCGTTTTCCTCCGGCGATGAAAAAAGTGGTTTCCATCGGCACCAAATTCGGCGGCCAGAGCGCTTCTCTCGGCAGGGGCGCGCAGGCGCCGCACCTCGACTTGGTCTCTGGCCGCTCAGGCCGTATAATCCCCGCCTGTATAAATAAACAGGAGTGGTGATGGACGTTTCAACCCTGCTCGACGGGCTCAACGACAAGCAAAGAGACGCGGTGGCGGCCCCTCGCAGCAATCTGCTGGTGCTGGCGGGCGCCGGCTCGGGCAAGACCCGGGTGCTGGTGCACCGTATCGCCTGGCTGATGCAGGTGGAGCGTTGCTCACCCTTCTCCATCATCGCCGTGACCTTTACCAACAAGGCGGCGGCCGAGATGCGCGGCCGGGTCGAGAAGGTGATCGGCGACGGCGTGCGCGGCATGTGGATAGGCACCTTCCACGGCATCGCCCACCGCCTGCTGCGGGCCCACCATCTGGATGCGGGCCTGCCCCAGGATTTCCAGATCCTCGACTCCGACGACCAGTACCGCCTCATTCGCCGGGTGCTCAAGGCGCTCAACCTCGACGAGAAGCACTGGGCCCCCCGCGCGGTGATGGGCTACATCAACGGCAAGAAGGACGAAGGCCTGCGCCCCGGCGACATCGACCTCTACGGCGACCCCGTCACCCGCACCTATCAGCAGATCTACAAGACCTATCAGGAGACCTGCGATCGCTCCGGTCTGGTGGACTTCGCAGAACTCCTGCTGCGCGCCCACGAGCTGTGGCTGAACAAGCCCCACATCCTCGAGCACTACCGGGATCGCTTCCAGAACATCCTGGTGGACGAGTTCCAGGACACCAACGGCATCCAGTACGCCTGGCTGCGGATGCTGGCAGGGGAGTCCGGCAAGGTGATGATAGTCGGCGACGATGACCAGTCCATCTACGGCTGGCGCGGCGCCAAGATAGAGAACATCCAGCGCTTCCTGACCGACTATCAGGGCGCCGAAACCATCCGTCTGGAGCAGAACTACCGCTCCACCGCCAACATCCTGAAAGCCGCCAACAGCGTCATCGCCAACAACGCCGAGCGCCTCGGCAAGGAGCTGTGGACCGAAGGGGCCGAGGGGGATCCGATTTCGCTGTATGCCGCCTTCAACGAGGTGGACGAGGCGCGCTTCGTGGTGGGTCGCCTCAAGGACTGGAAGGAGAAAGGCGGCCTGCTCGCCGACTGCGCCATCCTCTATCGCTCCAACGCCCAGTCCCGGGTGCTGGAAGAGGCGCTGATGCAGGACGCCATGCCCTATCGCATCTACGGCGGCCTGCGCTTCTTCGAGCGCCAGGAAATCAAGGACGCCATGGCCTACCTGCGCCTCATCAACAACAGAGGCGACGACGCCAGCTTCGAGCGGGTGGTCAACACCCCGACCCGCGGCATAGGCGATCGCACCCTCGAGATCCTGCGTAACAACGCCCGGGATCAGGGCCAGAACCTGTGGCAGTCGGCCAAGACGCTGCTGAACGACAAGGTGCTGACCGGTCGCGCCGGCAACGCGGTGCGCGGCTTCGTCGATCTCATCGATGCCCTGGAAGAACAGGTCGGCATGCTGCCCCTGCACCAGCAGGCGGATATCGCCATCCAGAACTCCGGCCTCAAGGCGATGTATCTGGCGGAGAAGGGCGAGAAATCCCAGGCGCGGGTAGAGAACCTGGACGAACTGGTCACCGCCTGCCGCCAGTACCAGCGCCCGGACGAGCTGGAAGACATGAGCGACCTCTCCGCCTTCCTCGCCCACGCGGCGCTGGAGTCCGGCGAGAATCAGGCGGACGAATATGCCGATGCGGTGCAGCTGATGACGCTGCACAGCGCCAAGGGGCTGGAGTTCCCCCTGGTGCTGCTGGTCGGTGTGGAAGAGGGCATGTTCCCCAGCCAGCAATCCACCGAGGAGTCGGGCCGGCTGGAGGAGGAGCGGCGCCTCTGTTACGTCGGCATGACCCGCGCCATGGAGAAGCTCTACATCTGTTATGCCGAGAGCCGCCGCATCTACGGCCGCGAGATGTTCCACAAGCCGAGCCGCTTTATCCGCGAGATGCCCGCCGAGTGTCTGGAAGAGATCCGGCTGCGCACCCAGGTCAGCCGCCCCACCCAGTACGGCCGCTTCAGCCAGAATGAGGTGCAGCAGAGCTTCGACGCCAGCGGCATCAAACTCGGCCAGCGGGTACTGCACCCGAAATTCGGGGAAGGGATAGTGCTCAACTTCGAAGGGGTCGGCCAGCAGAGCCGGGTGCAGATCCAGTTCGACGACGTCGGCGCCAAATGGCTGGTGACAGCCTATGCCAGATTGGAAGCGCTCTAATCCCCTCACCCTAGCCCTCTCCCAACGGGAGAGGGGATCATCCCCGAGATAGTCTTTGCCCCCTTCTCCCCATGCGGGAGAGGGGCTTGCTCCCGTGATCGTCTTTGCGCCCTTCTCCCCTTGCGGGAGAGGGGTCTGTTCCCGAGATAGTCTTTGCCCCTTTCTCCCCTTGCAGGAGAGGGGCCTGTTCCCGAGATAGTTTTGCCCCCTTCTCCCATGGCGGTAGAAGGGCCTGTTCCCGTGATCGTCTTTGCTCCCTTCTCCCCTTGCGGGAGAAGGCTCTGTTCCCGTGATCGTCTTTGCTCCCTTCTCCCCTTGCGGGAGAGGGGCCTGTTCCCGTGATCGTCTTTGCTCCCTTCTCCCCTTGCGGGAGAAGGGTTGGGGATGAGGGGGTTCGTAAATGGCTTTGTATCTTGGCACGGCTGGCGCCGTGCAGGACGCGAGGGTGTGACCCTCGACAGGGTTTCGCCCGCCCTTCGGGCTGGGGCGAGTGACTTTGGAAAGACCCAAAGTCACCAAAGGTCTTCTCCCCCGCCAATCCGCTGGCTTCGCCAGTGCCCTCGGGCCAGAGCCAACGTCGGACGGGCCGCCGCAGACGGCACATCCCTGTGCCGGCTGCGGCTACGCCATCATCCCTGATGGCGTCCCTGACGTTGCCTCTGACCCTCGGCGGATTGGAGGGGGATCAATACCGTGCCTACCTGTGGCGTTTGGGGCATCACATATAGCTGCATTAGTAAGAACTAAGTGCAGCAGAGTAGGATGCAGATCCATTTCGACGAGAACGGTATTAAGTTGCTGGTGACGGTGCATGTCAGGCTGGAGGTGTTTAAAAAACACTGAATAGATAAAAAGCCGATATGACTCGGCGTTTTATCTATAAGATACAGATTAAATCAACCTTCAACCTTATTAAACATTCCTTCCAGCATGGCTGCTACTTTAGCTTCATATGCATGATAACTATCTAAATATTGTGTATCTACGTGATATAAATCATTTACTTGACTATGAATCACTCGTCCATCACTGCTTTTCCTTGCGCCATTTGATTTGAAAAACTTCTCAAATCTATTTGGTGATACACCTTCAAATGGCATGAAAAGAACTTTTCCTATTTCATCTATATCCGAAATAGCATCATCATGGAGCTTCATTGCTAGACTTTTCTCATAGGGCTCTATGTATACCACTCTGCTTATTCCAGCCGCTACAATATGCCTCGCACAGTTATGACATGGATATGTTGTAGCAAATAATATTTTGCCTTTTGTCGATTCAGATGCCTCTCTTGCTAATGAGACAATAGCATCCATTTCTGCATGAATAGCTCTAGAATACTCAATTAGTGATTTTATTTTTGTTTCTGTGACAATTTGTTTTACTAATTCGTCAATAAGCGGGGCGTCGTGAATTTCCGACATTAGTACACTTCTGATCTCCTCTTTGAGAAGATTCTTATGTTTATCATTAGAGCATTGCCCTTTATGTACACATCTAAAATCTTTGAGAGTGCTTGCAGAATACAGTCCCCCACCAGCAGCTGGAACATCATTACATCCGGTAGCTATGACATTACCTGCCATATCAGTTATTGCTGCACCGACTTGCCTAGATAAACATGCTGAACGTAACGAGGCAGAGTAAGCTGCAAACATTCCAATTTCATCATGTGTTGGAGTAATACCATTGACACCATGAACAAGTTTAATAAATCGTTCCACTGATGCTTGTAATAGTTGGCTTTGATTATGCACGTTTCTGATGAAAAAGTCTGCACTATAGAGGGTCTTCTCAACTTGCTGGCCATGGTCATCAGAGTCCTTTCGGTCTCTTCTGATTAACTCTTCAATTTCCCCTGGATTGATTTTTTCCTCTTCAAGATTTAATTTTCTTTCTTTTTCTGTACGAATCAAACCAATCAGATAGAAGTTGTGGTTATAAACGGTTTTTAATAAACTAACTTCATCAGGATGTTTAAGTTGGTCTAATATATACGCAACTTTTTTATCTGTTTTAACTAAAACACCTTCTTCATCCTTTTCATCGCCATACTTCTCAATTCTAGTTAAGGCAATCTCATTGATAGCGCATGCTGCTAAAATAGAGTTATTATGTATTTTTCTAAGTTCATCACCAGCATCTTGAAGCTGTACGTATCGTTTATATCCTGTAAGTGATTTTAGTGATGGGTCTGTCTTGCTTATTATTATGTCACTTAGTCTTATATGATGAACTTCGTAACCATAAGCTTTTAATTTTTCACAAATTGTATTCTTAAGTGGTTTGATACCAGAGCCTATTGCGCCACAAAGCCCAATGATAAGTTCCTGTGAGCGTCGACGTTTTATTACTCCGATTACATCTTTAGGTGGGGTTTTTATTCCGATGATGTTTGGTGTTTTAGCTGTCGAGCCTGCCATAATAGAAAACCCTTAAGAATAGTTTTGTCAATTCTTAAGGGTTTTCTATTAAAAAAGCAACAGTTTTATGAGACTCACCAGCCCAGTTTTTGAGCGGATAACAAAAGGATGTCACGAGCCTTTTTCTTTTTTTTATTATTTTCTTTAAATTCAACAACTGTTGTAGTTTGTTCATTTTTTTGTGATGCAGAAAAATCTCGTGTTAATTCAACAAGTTGAGCCTTTTTTTGCCTATGTTCATACATAGAAGCGACCATGCTTAACCTCCTATCTACATCCATCATCCTAAATGTAGGGTTCAACAACACTAAAAGCAGCGCGAAATTCTACTCACTTTTTATCTAACTGCAACCAAAACATAATCTATCTAGATCTAACATACTAATTTAAAACATAAAAAACTAACCCACATCACCTTTTTTATTTAAAACGCTATATATGGTGCTGATTTCATTAGCTAGACCCAATATATAGGGGCAAAGGTTTGCACGGCGAGGCGTATTCGGACGATCGTGATGAAATCCTTGGCTGTATGCTCCAACCCCCCCGCCTCCCTTTAAACAAATCCATCAATACAGCAAACAGATGCAGCTTGCTACGTAACAATGGAAGGTTGAGTACGGCCAATCGGTTACCTGTATGACATGATCAGGCGAGACCTAGGGCTCCCACCTTTCTGAATAGGGTCTTGCCTGGCGGGCTATCGGTTTCGCGACCTGATAGACGAAAACCTCACACTCCCGCCTGTCTGGGTCACCGCAACTGAAACGCCTTGACGATAAATTCGATAAAGAGCCGCACCTTGGGGGACTGCTCCTTGTGGAAGGGGTAGACGGCGAACAGGGCGTGGGGGTCGGGTTGCCAGTCGGGGAGCAGCTTCATCAGGGTGCCGTCCGCCAGTTCGCTCGACACGAACTCTTTGGGCACCAGGATCACCCCAAGCCCCTGCACCGCCGCCTGTTTCAGGGCGATGCCGTTGTTGGCGCAGAAGCTGGCGGGCTTCAATTCCACCGCCACGCTCTCCGCCTCCCGGGTGAAGAACCACTTGCGGGGGGAGGACGAGAGGCTGTAGAGCAGGCAGTTGTGGCCCTTGAGATCCTCAGGCCGGGCGGGCTGGCCCGCCTCCTCGAGGTAGTCGGGAGCGGCGCAGAGCACCCGCCGCACCTCGCACAGGGGTTTGGCGCGCAGGGTGGAGTCATCGAGCGCTGCAGCCCCCCGGATCACCACATCCAGCCCCTGATCCACCAGATCCATGTAGGCGTCGCTCAGGATCACCTCGATGCTGATCGCCGGATAGCGGCGCTGGAACTCGCAGATCAGCGGGTTGAGGCGGATCAGCCCGTAGGACATGGGCACGCCGACCCTCAGCCTGCCTCTGGGGGTGAAGGAGGCGGCCATGATGGACTGGTCGGCGGCGTCCAGGCTGTCCAGCACGCCGCATATCTGGCCGTAGTAGGCCATGCCGGATTCGGTGACGCTCAGCCGCCGGGTGGTGCGGTTGATCAGCGCAATGCCGAGAAAGGCTTCCAGCTCGTTGATGTTCTTGCTGACCGCCGCCTGAGAGAGGTGCAGGTCGTCCGCCGCCGCCTTGAAGGTGCCCATCTCCACCACCCGGCGAAAGACGTTCAGCGCCGTGATCTTGTTCATCCTGCCCCCGTTAATTCACCACTGGTAAATGATGGTGCCATCATTGCGCACTTTAATCGCGATAGTGCGGATTGCAAGGAGGGCCATCGGCAGCCCGCCGTCATTGAAACGCGGGGCATGACGAGGCGGCCGGGCTGCTGCCCGACCGCCCGATCCATGGAGGAGGCTTATTGCGCCTTGCCCGGGGCGGGGGGCAGGGTGATGCCGACATCGGCCCAGGGGTTGGTGCCGAGCAGTTGGGCGTGGGGCACGTCGGCCTGGTAGCGCATGGTGAATGCCTCGGGGCCGTGGGCGAAGGCCACCAGCAGCCCCTGTTTGGCGTCCATCAACCCGGCGTGCATGCCGAGCCCGTGATAGCTGACTCGCACGGCCTTGTCCTGAAGTCCCACCTTGTCTATCTGGAAGCGGGCTATGCTGCCGTCTTTGAGGGTAAAGCCCCAGCGGAAGGGGCCGCCGCTGACCACAGTCATCACCTCGTCGATGTCGGTGCCGTCCTCGGCGGAGTTGACGTGCATGCGGCCATATTTGCCGAGCACGGCGCTGCGGGTGCGCTCGTCCAGCGCCATCAGGTCATAGACCTTGGGGTAGGGGCCGACGCCTGTCTCTTCGGTGGCGACGCCGCCCCCTTGCACCGCGGGTTCGCGCCCTGCGAGCCTGGCCTGCTCCAGCAGCTCGGCCTGACTCAGGTTGAAGGCCGCAATCAGGGCGCCGTGCTCCGCCCGGGTCAAGGCGCGGCGGTGGGAGGCTTCGAGCAGCGGCCTGGCGCTCTCGGGAATGTCGACGGTGACCACGTTGACGCCTATGGGGTTGAGCGCTTTGTTGACCGCCTCGACCCCGGTGACGGCGGGGCGGCCATCGCTGAACTGCACCGAGACAAGGTCACCGGCGAAGGTGTTGAAAGAGAGGGCCGAGGCGATGGCACCGGCCAGCAAAGCGACTTGGGGGAATTTCATATCAGACTCCTCGTTAAGGTTCGAGAAGCAGTCTAGGGCGGTGCAGTGTTCACTGAAATGGCACTCGGTTGATATGAAAATTCACTGTTGGTAATGAATGGCGGGGGGAGAGGGGGTGGGAGCTGCCGCTATGTGAGCGAGGCGCTCTCTGCCGGCGTGGGGGGCGCAGGAAGCGGGAAGAGGAGGTCTGCCGTCTATGCCGCACTACCGCCTGAGCAAATAAAAAGCAAAGGGTGATGATCCAGTCATTAGCGAGCTGCATATGCCCGTGGGGACCAACCAATGGAGAATGACCAGATGAAATGGATTCAACGTTGTGCCGCACTGGCTATGGTATTGGGTCTGGCCGCATGCGGAGGCAGTGAAAATGACAGCAGTCCGCCCAATGCCGCCATCAGGATCAGCCACTTGGCCCCGGATGCCCCCAAGGTGAATGTCAATGTGGACGGTGCGCCTTTGCTGGCGGCTGTCGACTATGGCTCAAGCAGCGGGCTCAAGCCGGTTGCCGCTGGCAGCCACGAGGTGGCGGTGGACGGGATCTTGCCGGGCAGTACCGCGACCGTCATAGGCCCGGTCTCCCTCGACCTCAAACCCGACACCCAGTACGACGTGCTGGCGGTCGGTAAGCTGGCTGGCAGTGGTGATACCGCCTTCGGCCCGCTGGTGATTGAGCGGCCGAACCAGGTGCCAACGGGCGGCGATATTCGTGTGCAGGTGCTGCATGCCGCACCGGGTGCACCGGCCGTCGACATCCATGTCACCGCGCCGGGGGCCGCCCTGACCAGCCCGACGCTGGCCAACATTCCGTTCAAGACCCATAGCGACCCCCTCACCCTGCCGGCAGGTGAATACCAGATCAGGCTGACCCTGCCGGGGACAGTGGATGTGGTTTATGACTCAGGCCCACTGCCACTCAATGCCGGAGCTGATCTGCTGATCGCGGCGATCGACAACCTGGGGGCGGGGCCAAGCCCGGTGCAGTTGCTCGCCATAGACGGTGCTGGCGCCACCCCCCTGCTGTCTGCCGATGAGCAGGCTCAGTTGAGGGTGGTCCATGCCGTCGCTGATGCCCCTGCCGTCGATATTTGGGTGAATGGCGTTGCGCCGACAGCGGCCCCGCTGCAGGGGTTGGCGTTCAAGGGGAATACCGGGTATCTGGAGCTGGCCGCCGCCGATTATGACTTTGTGGTCACGCCAACCGGGGCCGCTACGCCGGAAGTCATCAATGCCGGCGACGTGCCGCTCAAGGCGGGGGTGCGCTACTCCCTGTTTGCCGTGGGCCAGTTGCTGGATCCCGCCGGTGAAACCATAGAGCCCTTGCTGCTGACCGACAGCGGTCGCGCGGTGGCGACGGAGGCACAACTTCGCGTGCTCCATGCCGCCCCCACGGCACCGGCGGTGGACGTCTATCTGACGACGGGGTCGGACATCAGCAGCGCCACCCCAGCACTCAAGGCCGTGCCCTTCAAGGCGGACAGCGGCTATCTTGCGGTTGCTGCCGGGGATTACCAGGTCACCGTCACCGCCTCGGGTGACAAGGCCCCTGTCATCGGCCCCCTGCCGGTCACCCTGGCCAATGGTCAGGTGCTGACAGCCGCAGCCCTGTCTGACAGCGTCGGTGGCGTGGATCCCGAGCTGCTGATCCTGGACGACGTCAGCAGCAAGTGATGCTCCTCTGCGAGTCAGCCGACTCGCAATCTGACCCGGACTGAGCCCCTCAGTCTGGGTCTTTTTATGGTGTAGCGACATCCTGGCGGAGCTGGAATCCTGGCTATCCGGGGTCGCGATCCAAAAGATGCTGCCAGCATCGAGCCGCAAGGCCCGGGTTGTGGTATGACTCGGGGCGTGACCAAACAGAACCTGTCGGAGGAAGAGACAATGCTGGCGTTGATCACCCTGGCTCACCAAACCTGTTATCCCAATCCCATCGCCTTTCGGGCCGGGGAGCGGGTGCGTATCGGCCACGAGGATGACGAGTTTCCGGGCTGGGTGCGCACCTTTACCGCAGATGGCAACGAGGGGTGGGCGCCCCTGTCGCTGCTGACCCCGACCGGCGCGGGGGAGGCGCTGGCGCGCCAGGACTATAGCGCCCGGGAGCTGGACGTGGCGGTGGGGGAGCGGGTGAGGGTGGAGCGGGAGCTGGCAGGCTGGCTCTGGGTGCACAACGAAACAGGGGGCTCAGGCTGGATACCGGCAAGCTGCATCGCCTCACCGTCATAAGGCAGGGCCGCTCTGCGTTGCCTAAGGCGGCAGGGGAGCCGTCAACATCGTGGGATGAGGGGAAGGAGGGGGCCTGGGCATTCAGAAACCCGGCCGTCAGCTGGGGCGCGGCGGCCGGGTGAATTGTAAAGAGTAGGGTGACGGGGAAGGGGATCAGCCTAGTCTAATCAACTCTATGGGGGCGTAACGCTCCTGGCTGTTCGCCAGCAGCACGCACTTCTCATGCTCCGCCTCATAGGGGGTCATGTTGTCGGTGTGCGCCTCCTTCAGGGTGTCGACCGCGCCGGTGGCAGCAATCATGACGCGCTGGCCCAGGGTCAGCACATTGCGGTTTCTATCGTAGATCTTCATGGCATTCTCCTTTTCGGGTGTGGGTCCCGGCCCGTGCCGGGACAACGGGCCCAGACTACGCCTCCGAAAAAACGAGATGCCTGTCACAGATCAAAAAAAGGGGAAAGAGGGACTCAGGGAGCCGGGCGCGCTGGCAAGGGGCCCCGCCGAGGCCGCCATTGCCTGTCGCAGAGCACGCGGGTCGCCTCTGCTTTTCATCGCCACAGGCTCGAACCGGAAAAGGGATGGGTTATAGTGGTGCCGCTCGTTTAACTGCCTTCAACCAACCGGGATCCCAATATGAATCGTGAAATCGCCGCCCAGTTCATCAAGATGCTGACCAACCTGGACCAGTGTCTGGCCAAGGCCGAGGCCCACGCCGCGGCGAAGAAGTTCAATGTGGAGAACTTCTTCAATGAGCGCCTCATCGTCGACATGCTGCCGCTGAGCAAACAGGTGCTGATCTGCTGTGACAGCGCCCGCGCCCTGGTGGCCACCGCCAGCCTGAGCGAGCCGCCGGTGCTGGGGGATGATCCCAAGACAATGGCGGATCTGCGCGCTCATGTAGCCAAGACCCTCGCCTATCTGCAGAGCAAGCTGGACGCCGACTTCAGCCAGTATGCGAGCGGCCACTACTACCCCTACTGGGCCGGTGGCAAGGGGATGGACGGCCACAGCTGCGTGCACGAGTACGGCATTCCTAACTTCTACTTCCACCTGACCATGACTTATGCCCTGCTGCGCCAGGCCGGGGTGGATCTGGGCAAGCGGGATTACCTGGGCGGCCTGAATCTGCAATAAGAACCCATCCCATCAGGCTAGTTAACTCGCCATGTTGAACCCAGGCAGTGCTCGACATCCTCAGGTACTCCAGTACGCTCCGGTTTCTGCGCGCTGGCTGTGTCCAGACTGCCTTCGACAATGACGCCTATCGGGATAGGTGGTAAGCCGCTGCCCTGCCGGAATGAAGAGAGCCTGCCATCCGGCAGGCTCTCTGCTTTTTTGGGGTTCCCGCATCCCCGGGATGGCTCGGCTTATTCGCTCGGGAGCTCCGGCTCCACCAGGGCGGCGAGCTGGGTCAGGGACTCCTGCCAGCCGAGGTAGCACATCTCGACCGGGATGGCCGCAGGGATCCCCGCCTGTTCGATGGCGAGATCGGTGCCGCACAGCACCTGGGTGAGGGTGATGGTGACCCGCATCTCCCCGGGCAGATTGGGGTCGTCGAAGCGGTCTGTGTAGCGGATGCGCTTGCCCGGCTCCAGCTCGAGATACTCGCCGCCGAAGGCATGGCTGTGGCCGGTGGCGAAATTCGAGAACGCCATGCGAAAGCTGCCGCCGACGCTGGCCTCCAGCTGCGCCACCTTGCAGGTGAAGCCATGGGGCGGCAGCCATTTGGCCAGGGCGTCCGCCTCGATAAAGGCTCTGTATACCCGCATCGGCGGGGCCTTGAGTACGCGGTGCAGTGTCACGGTTCCAGTGGTCATGAGGGATACCTCCTCGGTGGGTCCGCAGCAAGAATAGTCGCCCACGGTGATGTTGGCCGCTGGCCGGGTGCTGGGCCGAGTGAGCGAGGATGCCTGGCTCCGCCGCTCTCCTGCGTCGTACTTCTTCGCTAACACAGTGATTTTTCAGCGGATTGGCGAGGAGTTGATCAAGGTAGAGGTTATTGCCGCCGTTCGCTCATATAATCGCCGCCATGCAAGCGACTCGGAAGGATTCGATGACAAAGCTGATGGTGGCCCTGCTGGGGTTGTTTTACGGCTGCCTGGTGTGGGCCAACCCCGTCCCCTTCGTGGCCAGTCCGTCACCGGTGCAGGGGAAGATGGAGCCGCTGCTCTCCTGGTTCACCGGCGAGTTCTCCAGCCAGGAGCAGGCCGGTTACGACCCGCGTTTCACCAGCGCCGAGCTGCGCCTGGTGGAGATCTGGCCCGGAGAAGGCCCCTTTCGCTGGGTCTATGCCGAGCAGTTCCTGACCGAGCGGGCGGTGCGCCCGTTCCGTCAGCGCATCTACCGTTTCTCCCCGCTGCCCGATGGTCGCATCCTGATGGCCGAGCTGACCATGCCGAGGGCCACGGATTTCACCGGCGCCTGGCGTCAGCCCGAGCTGCTCGACTCCCTCACCCCGCAACAGCTCTCCCTGCGCCAGGGCTGCGAGATCTGGCTGACCCGCCAGGCCAGCGGAGAGTACGCGGGCCACAGCAAGGTCGGCAGCTGCGCCACCGACTTTGGCGGCGCCACTACCCTGGTGCAGTACCTCTGGATAGGCCCCAACAGCGTCAGGCTGCTGGACAGGGCCTATGACAACGGCGCCCGCCAGCGCTGGGGCAGCCCGGGGGAGGGGTATCTCTACCTGCGCAAGGTGAAGCAACGAGGGGAGTGACCCGGGCGGCGCCGCATCACGTTGGCATCTCCCGCTGCTGGCGGTGCTCGCTGAGGTCGCCGCTTCGCAGCCGCTCGTCCGCCCAGCCCCGTTTATGTCGCGAGCCCGGGCCAGTGCGCCTGAAGGTCGATGAGGATGGAGAGGCTGACCGCCCCGAACAGCAGACCTGTGACCAGGTTCAGGGGCCGTTGCACCCGGCCGATCAGCCGCTGGGCCCGGGCGGTGGAGAGGCTCCAGGCCAGCAGCCCGAACCAGGCCAGGGAGAGCAGGAAGAGCTCCAGGATCAGCAGACCCCGGGTCAGGCCATCCACCTGGGGCGTCACCATGGCCGCCAGCAATCCCATGAAGAACAGCAGCGCCTTGGGGTTGAGCAGGTTGGTGGCGATCCCGGCTCTCAGCCCCCGATTCCAGCCCTGCAACTCCCCGCCAGCCCGCAGTGCCTGGGTGGCGGCGCTGCGGCGCGCCGCCTTGATGGCCCCCCAGCCGAGCCAGCCGAGATAGAGGGCGCCCACCACCTTCACCGCCAGGAACAGCCAGGGCTGGCTCGCGATCAGCAGGCTGATGCCGGTGAGGCTGAGGGTGGCGTGCAGCAGGATGGCGATGGCGATGCCAAGCGCGGCCCCGAGCGCCGTGGGCCTGTGCAGGCTGGTGCGCAGGATCAGCGCGAAATCCGGGCCCGGGCTCGCCAGGGCGATCAGGTGGATGAGACCTATGGTCAGAAACAGGCTGGTGAACATGGCATACCTCGCTACAAAGATGAGGCAGCAGCATGGGGGATGGGGGCAGGGGCTGGCTTGTAAAAGATTGCAGCGGGATCGGTCAGCCGGGGAGCATCTGCTGACGGTAGTCCGCCGGGGTCAGCCCGAAGGCCTGGCGGAAGCCGTGGTGGAAGTGGCTCTGATCGAAGAAACCGACCGCCAGCGCCACCTCGCTCACCGGCAGGCCGCGGGCGAGCAGGTGCTTGCCGCGCTCGAGACGCAGCCGCTTGAGCCAGGCGTAGGGGGTCATGCCGGTCTTCTTCTTGAACTGGCGCAGGAAGGCGAAGCGATCCAGCCCGAACAGGGCGGCCAGATCCTCCAGGCTGTGGTGCCCGTCCAGCTGGCCCAGCAGGTAGTCGCGCAGGAATCTTATCTGGGGATCCGCCAGGGCATGGCGCTCCGGTGCCAGGTGCAGCAGCTCGCCGAGCAGGGCCAGGAGCTGGCTCTCCGCCAGCAGGGCGTCGGGCTCGGGCTGATCCAGATACATGTGCAACCGGGCGAAGCCCTGATAGAGGTCGGGGCGGCTCTGCAATCCCTTGTCGAAGAAGGGTTCTGGCTTGTCTGGCAGCCAGCGTGCCAGCTGCTCCGGGGCGATGGCGAACACCCGCACCTCGTACCCTTCCGGCAGCAGGCTGAGGCCGTCGTGCATCTCGTCCGGGTTGACGGTGGAGAGCTGGCCGCGCACCAGATTGTGTCTGCTGCCCTTGTGGATGAACTTCTGGCCGCCCTGCTGCACCAGACCAATGTGGTAGTCCAGGTGCACGTGGCGGCCATAGCTGAACTCCCTGTGATGGGAGTGGGAGAGTTCAACCCCCGGCAGCAGCCGGGATTGCCAGTAGTGGATGCGGGATTGGGGGGCGTTCATCCCCTATTGATAACCCGAAAGCCGCCCCTTGGCTTGTAGATTATTGCGCCGGCTCCTCAGCCAGCCTCCTGGCGCCGCTTGCCGCTGCGCAACCCGTCCAGGCTGAACAGCACCAGGGCGCTCCAGATGCAGCCGAAGGTGATCATCTTGTCCAGCGCCAGCGCCTCCCCGTAGAGGGTGACCGCCAGGATGAACATCAGGCTGGGGCCTATGTACTGGAAGAAGCCCAGGGTGGAGAGCTTGAGCCGGGTGGCGGCGGCGGTGAAGCAGAGCAGGGGTGCCGTGGTCACGACCCCGGCGGCGATCAGCAGCAGGTTCAGGTGCCAGTCGTTTTGCGTGAGGTGGCTGGTGGGGCTGTCGGCGAATCCCCACAGGTAGATGGCCGCCGGCGGCAGCATGATCATGGTCTCGATCAGCAGGCCGGTGAGGGCATCCAGGGCCAGCTTCTTGCGGATCAGGCCATAGATGGCGAAGCTCGAGGCCAGCACCAGGGCTATCCAGGGCAGGGAGCCGAAGGCGATGAGCTGGACGGCAACCCCTATCACCGCCAGTCCCACCGCCCACCACTGCAGGCGGCGCAGCTTCTCGCTCAGAAACACCATGCCGAGCAGCACGTTGAACAGGGGGTTGATGTAGTAGCCGAGGCTGGCATCCAGCATGTGACCGTTGTTGATGGCCCAGATGAACAGCAGCCAGTTGCCGCCGACGGTGACCGAGGTGAAGGCCAGGGTGAGCAGCACTTTTGGCTGGCGCAACACCGCCTGCACCTTGTGCCACTGGCGGCCGATCAGGGTCAGCACCATCAGCAGGGCGCAGGACCAGATCATGCGGTGGGTCAGGATCTCGGCGGCCGGGACGGCGGAAATGGTCTTGAAGTAGATGGGCGCCAGGCCCCAAAGGGTATAGGCGCACAGGGCATAGATGATGCCCTGGCGCTGGATCTGTTGCTGCATGCGTGAATGTTGCCTTATGGCTTGTTGTGGGTGTTGGAGCTCACGGGGTAATGAGTGTAACGAGTACCGTAGCGGGAACAAAGAACCATGTTTTGATGTGAATTATTTTGCTCAAAATTTACTGAAGGATCTATTTTTGAGTAATATAATTCTCAAAATATGAAGGACGTCATAATTTTGAGCAAAATAACTCACATGGTGAGGTGTGATGGAACTGACTATCCAGATTTATGGTGAAAAGGGGTGGTGTGATGCAGCCCGTTTGCGGCTGAATGAGGAAGGGAAGCGCTCGGCCCGGCTCGCCTATGAGTTTGATTATGCCCTTGAACATCTGCATCAAACACAGGGATGGCACGCCTGTGCCTTGAGGTACCCCATTGAGCTGATGATCCCTCATGATGGTGGCTGGTTTCGTTTTCTCGATGACATTATGCCGGCGGGCAGTGCGCGCCGTTACTGGGTCAGGCAGCTCGACATCGGACATTTGGGTGAAGAGGGACAAGACCGTACCCTTCTGGCTCTCGGCACTATTGCTCCGATCGGAAACTTGCGCATCAAGGAGGCTGTAGAGAGAGTCGCGACTCAGATACCCGAGCAGAGCCGGGTCACACAACTGCGCTTCCCTGTGGCGATGGTATTGGAACGTGATACCGACTTTCTGGAATATGCCCAGCAGATGGGGGCCGCCAGCGGTGGTGCGACCGGGGCCGGTGGAGAGGCCCCCAAGCTGTTGTTGCGGCAAAATCGCAATCAGGAGGTGTGGATAGACACTTTTCAGGATGACCCCTACTGCCTGGATGAGTTCTATCTGGTCAAGTTCCCGCGTAACAATCGCAGCGCCATTGATCAGGATATCCTCAGAGCTGAGTATCACTATTATCAAGAACTTAATGCCTTGGGGATCGATACGATACCGATTCATGGCATGCGTCTTGACGAAGGGAGCAAATACCCTTCGTTGTGGCTTCCCCGCTTTGATGTAGCGGTGCAGGAGCAAAAATTGGTTCGCTTCGGAGTGGAATCTGTCTATAGCGTGATGGGCGCAGCCCCAGGCTCGGACCTTAACCATCTGGATATTCTCGATACCTTGCTGCCCATGCTGGAGGGGGAGGCCCGACAGCGTAACGCTCGTTTCAACAGCACTGCATTTGTGATCGAGTGGGTCAGACGCGACTTGCTCAACGTGGTCTTTGGAAATTCGGACAACCATGGCCGCAATACGGCATTGCTCAAGAGCGACGAGGGGATCTGGCTCGCGCCAGTCTACGACTTTGCCCCCATGAAAGCCGATCCAGAGGGGATCCGTCGCACGACACAGTGGGGGTTGGGGCTCGAAGAGGGAGGGCAGTTTGATTGGGTGGCCATTGCGCAACGCCTGTCACACAGGGTTGAGCCTGACATCTTGTTGGCATCGTTGACCGAGCTGGCACTAAGGCTCAAGGGGTTACCGGAACGCTTGGCTCGACGTGGAGTGCCCGTTTCCATCCTGAATATGCCGACATTCAATTTCAATACGCTCGATGAAAGACTGACGGTCTGGATTGAGCAGTGGGGGGCATGAGGATGAAGAAACTATCTATAGAAGAGCGTGAGGAGCTGCTGCGTGAACTGTTGGTCAAGTTGCATCGTGGCGTCATCCACGAAGGCGACCTGCTACGCAAGTTGCGCAAAGAGATGCTAGGGATGGATCAGGAGGGCTATGCCAGTCTCATTGGAATCAGTCGACGCACCTTGTCAGCAATCGAACGCAATACTGCCACTCCTTCAATGAAGACGGTCGATCAGGTATTCCGGCCATTTGGATTGAAGATGAGGCTGACACCATTGAACTTGGGTTTGCAAAAACAGATTGCCGAACAACTGGTTGATGATGAGTAGGAATGATCAACGACCACGGCGGATCTTCTCTACATCCATGAGCAGCCACAGCATGAGTGCGATGGCGGAGATCCAGGGACCCCAGGTCACATAGGCCTCACCCTGGCCCAGCATGAAGAAAAGCAGCGGCAGACCCACCACCAGAAACAGTACACTTCCCAGAAAAAACAGCATTTTTATCTTTATATTTAAGGGCTTGTCTATTTGATGATTATATCGATTGAGGCCGTTGAGGAAAGGGTAAAAATGAAAAAGGGGGATTTCTCCCCCTTTGTTGTCTGATCTCGTCATATTCGACGCTAATCGAGCTGGATCCAGGTGCTTTTCAGCTCGGTGTACTTCTCCAGGGCGTGCAGTGACTTGTCGCGGCCGTTGCCGGACTGCTTGAAGCCGCCGAACGGCATCGTCATGTCGCCCCCATCCCAGTTGTTGACGAAGACGGTGCCAGCACGCAGGGCGCGGGAGCCCTTGACCGCCTTGTTGAGATCCGCCGTCCAGATCGCTGCCGCCAGGCCGTAGTCGGTGTCGTTGCCAAGGGCGATGGCTTCTTCGAGGGTGTCGAAGCCGGTCACCGCCAGCACAGGGCCGAAGATCTCCTCGCGGAAGATGCGCATCTGTGGGGTCACGTCGTCAAAGATGGTGGGCTCGATATAGAAGCCGCCGCTCTCGGCATGAGTGCGCTTGCCCCCCAGCAGCAGCCTGGCGCCCTCCTGCTGGCCGATGGCGATGTAGTTCAGCACCTGTTCCATCTGGATGCCGTCCACCATGGCGCCGATGCGGGTGGCGGGATCCAGCGGGTTGGCGGCGATCCACTCGCGGGCATGGGCCAGCAGGCGCTCCATGAACTGTGGCTTGATGCTGTTTTGCACCAGCAGGCGGGAGGCGGCGGTGCACACCTCGCCCTGGTTGTAGAAGATGGCGCCCACGGCACTCCTGGCGGCGGCGTCCAGATCCGGCGCATCCGCCAGCACTATGTTGGGGCTCTTGCCGCCACACTCCATAAAGGCGCGTTTCAGATTGGACTTGCCGGAGCACTGCACCAGATGCTTGCCGATTTTTGTGGAGCCGGTGAAGGTGATGCAGTCCACGTCCATGTGCATGGCCAGCGCCTCGCCCACGGTGTGGCCAAAGCCCGGCAGCACGTTGAAGACGCCGTCCGGGATGCCCGCCTCTTTCGCAAGGCCGGCGATGCGCAGGGCGGTGAGGGGGGATTTTTCGGACGGCTTGAGGATGACGGAGTTGCCGGTGGCGAGCGCCGGGCCCAGCTTCCAGCAGGCCATCACCAGGGGGAAGTTCCAGGGCACGATGGCGGCCACCACCCCGAGCGCCTCCCGGGTCACCAGGGCCAGGGCGGACTCGTCCACCGGGGCGACCTGATCGTAGATCTTGTCGATGGCCTCGGCGTTCCAGGCGATGCAGTTGGCGGCGGCCGGGGCGTCATAGCCCATGGCATCGCCGATGGGCTTGCCCATGTCCAGGGACTCCAGCAGGGCCAGCTCCACCTGGTTGAGGCGCATCAGTTCGGCGAAGCGCTGCATGACGAGCTTGCGCTGTTTCGGGGAGAGCCCGCTCCAGCGCTTGTCATCGAAGGCGGCGCGCGCGGCCTGCACCGCCAGCTCGGCGTCGGCGGCGTCGCAGGAGGCCACCTTGGTCAGCAGCTGGCCGTTGGCCGGGTTGATGCAATCGAAGGTGGCGCCGTTGACGGCATCCCGGTAGCTGCCGTCGATAAAGGCTTGCGAGGGCAGGGTCAGATGGGCGGCCTTGTGTTGCCACTGGGCCAGGGTCAGGTCACTCATGTTCACTCCTTGAACCGGCAAAAAACGTCTTCGCGTATCAATATGCTAAACATCCTGCCGCTTGTAAATTCATCTTGTAACAATTCATTAAACACTTGCCGCTCGGTGCCTGAGGAAAGCCCCCGATCTGCGGCGGACCTCATCTAGGCAGCAGGGCCGTTTCGTGGAGGGGCGAGCGGCCCTGGCCACCCATGGGGATCAGAAGCTGGCCGGGGTGTTGGCCGAGATCAGCATGCACTCCTGTTCCCCCACGTTGCGGAAGCGGTGCGGGGTGCGGCTGTCGAAGTAGTAGCCATCCCCGGGGGCCAGCAGGTGTACCTGCTCGCCGACGGTGACCTCCACCTGTCCCCTGATGACGATGCCGCACTCTTCCCCCTCGTGACTCAGCATGTCGTCGCCGGTGTCGGCCCCCGGGGGCAGTACCTCCTGCATCATGCCGATGGCGCGGTTGGCCCGGCTGTGGCCCACCAGTCGATAGCTGATGGGGTGGGTGCCGAGATCCGGCATGTCGTCCGCGCGGAAGATCACCTCGGAATCCATCTCCGTCTCATCGGTGAAGAAGCTGGCCAGCGACATGGGGATGCCTTCCAGCACCTTGCGCAGCGACGCGACCGAGGGGCTCACCTGATTTTTCTCGATCTGGGAGATAAAACCGTTGGTCACACCGGAGCGCTTGGCCAGCTCGCGCTGGGAGAGGGCCGCCTTGGTGCGAACCGCCTTGAGGCGGTGACCGATATCCATCGATAGACACTCCTTGACTGTTTACTATTATTAAAATTGTGTTAAATATCTTATACCACCCCTGGGGGGTGACACCAAGCAGGGCGATGATAGGCCCTTTTTTATGGATTCAGGTGTTTAATTTAATAGGCATTAGCCAAGTGTTACTAAACGCCTTAAGGATGAGGTGACCATGAAACCGATTAGCGACATCAATACCCCTTCCGACATGTCCGCCTTCTGGATGCCCTTCACCGCCAACCAGCAGTTCAAGGCGGCGCCGCGCATCCTGAAGTCGGCAGAGGGGATGTATTATCACTCAGAGGATGGCCGCAAGATACTGGATGGCACCGCCGGGCTCTGGTGTTGCAACGCGGGCCATGGTCGGCGCGAGATTGCCGAGGCGGTCTCCCAGCAGATCTCCCACCTCGATTTTGCCCCCACGTTCCAGATGGGCCACCCTCTGCCGTTCGAGCTGGCCAACCGGCTGGTGGAGATAGCCCCCAAGGGCTTCGGCCACGTCTTCTATACCAACTCCGGCTCCGAATCCGTCGACACTGCGCTCAAGATAGCGCTGGCCTGGCAGCGGGCCCGCGGTCAGGGCACCCGCACCCGGCTCATAGGCCGTGAGCGCGGCTACCACGGGGTCGGCTTCGGCGGCATCTCGGTGGGGGGCATTCCCGGCAACCGCAAGTGGTTCGGCTCCCTGCTTGGGGGGGTGGATCACCTGCCCCATACCCTCAACATTGGGAAAAATGCCTTCACCAGGGGTTTGCCGGAGGAAGATCTCACCCTGGCCGACGAGCTGGAGAAGATCGTCTTCCTCCATGATGCCAGCAACATAGCGGCCGTCATCGTCGAGCCCATCGCCGGCAGCACCGGCGTCATCATGCCCCCCAAGGGCTACCTCAAGCGCCTTCGGGAGATCTGCACCAAACACGGCATCCTGCTGATCTTCGACGAGGTGATCACCGGCTTCGGTCGCCTGGGCTCCGCCTTTGCCGCCCAGGAGTTCGACGTCATCCCCGACCTCATCACCTGCGCCAAGGGGCTCACCAACGGCGCCATCCCCATGGGCGCCGTGCTGGTCCAGAACCACATCTATGACGACATGATGGCCGCCGGCAAGGGCGCCATCGAGCTGTTCCACGGCTACACCTACTCGGGCCACCCTGTGGCCGCCGCCGCGGGTCTGGCGACCCTCGAGATCTACCGCAGCGAGAACCTGCTCCATCGCGCCGCCGATCTGGCGGGCTACTGGGAGGAGGCGGCCCATTCGTTGAAGGGCTGCAAGCATGTGAAGGATGTGCGCAACTACGGCCTGGTGGCGGGCATAGAGCTCGAATCCATGCCGGATGCGCCGGGCAAGCGCGCCTACGAGGTGTTCGTGCGCTGCTTCGAGAAGGGGGCGCTGATCCGGGTGACCGGCGACATCATAGCCCTGTCGCCCCCCCTCATCATCGAGCGCAGCGAGATCGATGACCTCTTCACCCTGCTGCAGGACGTGTTGCAGACCCAGGAATAACGTTTCACCCGATTGCATGGCGCCCGCCGGGCGCCCTCTTCCTGTGCCTGATGCCCACGGCCGCGCGCAGGAATGACGCGAATGACCCATCACGGAGGATTTATGAGTTACAGGATCGACAACTTCATCGACGGCGAAACCACAGAGAGTCGCAGCGAGCGTTTCGGCGCCATCTTCGATCCGGCCACCGGCCAGCAGCAGGGCACTGTGGCCCTCTCCACCGCCGCCGAGTGCCTCGATGCCATCGCCAGCGCCGAGCGCGCCTTCGCCGACTGGTCCCAGACCCCGCCGCTGGTGCGGGCGCGGGTGATGTTCCGCTTCAAGGAGCTGATGGAGCTGCACAGGGACGAGCTGGCCCGCCTCATCAGCCGCGAGCACGGCAAGGTGTTCTCCGACGCCCAGGGAGAACTGACCCGGGGACTGGAGGTGGTGGAGTTTGCCTGCGGCATTCCCCATCTGCTCAAGGGGGAACACTCCCTCAACGTGGGCCGCGGGGTGGACAGCCACTCCATGATGCAGCCGGTGGGGGTCTGCGCCGGCATCACGCCGTTCAACTTCCCGGCCATGGTGCCGCTCTGGATGTTCCCGGTGGCGCTGGCCTGCGGCAACAGCTTCATCCTCAAGCCGTCCGAGAAGGATCCCTCCCTCTCCCTGCGCATGGCCGAGCTGCTCAAGCAGGCCGGTCTGCCGGACGGGGTGCTGAACGTGGTCAACGGCGACAAGGAGGTGGTGGACGTGCTGCTGACCGATCCGCGGGTACAGGCGGTCTCCTTCGTCGGCTCCACCCCCATCGCCCAGTACATCTATGCCACCGCCTCGGCCCACGGCAAGCGGGTGCAGGCCCTGGGCGGCGCCAAGAACCACATGCTGGTGATGCCGGATGCGGATCTCGATCAAGCGGTCTCCGCCCTGATGGGGGCGGCCTATGGCGCGGCCGGCGAACGCTGCATGGCGATCTCGGTGGCCCTGGTGGTCGGCGATGCCACCGCCGATGCTCTGGTCGCGAAACTCTCGCCCCTGGTGGCGGCCCTGCGGGTCGGACCCGGCCTCGGCCAGAGCCCGGAGAACGAGATGGGCCCCCTCATCAGTCGCGAGCACCTGGCCAAGGTGCGCGGCTACGTGGATCAGGGGGTGGCCGAGGGAGCCGAACTGGTGGTCGATGGTCGCGGTGTCAGCCACGGTGAGGGCTACTTTATCGGCGGCAGCCTGTTCGACCGGGTCGGCCCCGAGATGCGCATCTACCGGGAGGAGATCTTCGGCCCCGTGCTCGCCATAGTGCGGGCGCCGGACTACGAGACGGCCCTGCGCCTCATCAACGAACACGAGTACGGCAACGGCACCGCCATCTTTACCTGCGACGGGGATACCGCAAGGGACTTCACCACAAGGGTTCAGGTCGGTATGGTAGGGGTGAACGTACCCATACCGGTGCCCATGGCGTTTCACAGCTTCGGTGGCTGGAAGCGATCCATCTTCGGGCCGCTCAACATGCACGGGCCGGACGGGGTGCGCTTCTATACCCGGATGAAGACGGTGACTGCGCGCTGGCCCCAGAGCCTGCGGGCCGGCGCCGAGTTCTCCATGCCGACCATGAAATGATCAACATGCAGCAGCTAGCCCTGGCATGGCCCGGCGGAAGGAGTCCGCCGGCGTGTCCCGCTATCCCTGTGAAGGAGTGACAGATGCGACTGGGAATTCTCGATTGTGACCGGCTGGACCCCGACTTGGTTGGGAGTTTCGGCCCCGTTTACTCCGAGATGTTTATCAAGGGATTCCGGGCGCTGGCACCGGCGTTGGAATACAGGGTCTGGTCGGCGCTCGACGGCGAGCTGCCGAGCGACTTGAACGAATGCGATGCCTGGCTCATCACAGGTTCGCGCCACGATGCCTACAGCGACATCCCCTGGATCCTGGCGCTGCGCGACTGGATCCGGCGGGCCCACGATGCCAACGTCAAGCTGGCCGGCATCTGCTTTGGCCATCAGGTGATCGCCCAGGCGCTGGGGGGAGAGGTGGTGAAGTCCACCAAGGGCTGGGGGCTGGGGGTCTCGGTTCACCCCATGCAGGAGGCGAAACCCTGGATGCAGCCGGGGCTCGAGACCATTCGGATCCTGGCCAGTCACCAGGATCAGGTGGAGCAGCTGCCACCGGGGGCGACCCTGCTGGCGGGCAACGACTTCTGCCCGAACTTCATGTTCCTGCAGGGGGATCACATAGTCGCCATCCAGGGTCATCCGGAGTTCTCGGTGGAGTACAACCGGGCACTGATCGAGCGGCGGCGGGATCGGTTGCCCGACGAACACTACCAGAGCAGCCTCTCCTCCCTGGAGGGAGAAGTGGACTCGGCCACCATGATGCAGTGGCTGCTGCAGTTCCTCGGCATGCTGCCGGTCGGGCCTGCCGTGCGCTGAGCGTCCGTTTGTCATATCCACCCTGCAGATGCTAGATTTTGTAGCAAAATGAAGGATCAAGCGGTGATATGCCGAGCTCGGATGGTACACTGGCCGCCATTTGTGGCGGCCTTGTCCATCTGACGACAGCCGCGCCAGCCTGTGAGGGTGCAACCTTGAAACTACAGCAGTTGAAGTATCTGATCGCGGTGCGGGACCACAATCTCAACGTCTCCGTCGCTTCCGATGCGCTCTATACCAGCCAGCCTGGGGTGAGCAAGCAGATCGGCTTGCTGGAGAGCGAGCTGGGGGTGCGCATCTTCGAGCGTCGCGGCAAGCACCTGCACAGGATCACCCCTGTGGGGGAGGAGATCATCAAGTGCGCCGAGGCCATGCTCAACATAGAGAGCAAGATCAAGGCCATCTCCCGGGAGTATCTGGACCCGACGGTGGGCACCCTCAACATCCACACCACCCACACCATAGCCCGTTACCTGCTGCCGAAAAGCGTCACCTATTTCACCAAGAAGTACCCCAAGATCTCGTTCCACCTGCACCCCGTGATGTCGGCCACCAAGGAGCAGATCAGCAAGGGTTACTCGGATTTTTCCATCGTGGCCCACGAGATAGGCTTCGACAAGGAGCTGATCGCGCTGCCCGCCTATCTCTGGACCCTGTCGCTGGTGGTACCCCAGGATCACCCCCTGGCCAAGGTGAAGAAACCGACCCTGGAGCAGCTCTGCCAGTACCCCATCCTCAGCTACGAGAGTGGCGCCACCGGGCGTCAGGTGCAGGACAGGGTGTTCCAGGCGGCTGGCCTCAGCCCCAACTACTACATGACGGTGATGGATGCGGGGGTCATCAAGCGCTACGTGGAGCTGGGCTTTGGCATCGGCATCATCTCGTCGCTGGTGGCCAATGACACCGATGCCCCCGGCCTGGTGGCCATCAATCTGGAGCACCTGTTCGAGCCCTGCCCGGCCCAGCTCTGCTTCAGCAAGAGCATCCTCTTGCAGAACTACATGTATGACTTCATCAGCTCCTTCTCCCCCCATCTCACCAAGGAGATGATCCAGAACGTGATGCAGCAGCCGACCCAGGCGCGCATCGACGAACTGCTGGTCGGGGTGGAGCTGCCCGTCTACTGAGTCGTCTTCCGTGACAGATCCGGTGCCGCTGGGTGCCGGATCCTGCCCGCCCTGCCGAGGTCCCCATGTCCCGCATCCTGCTGCTTGCCAATCTCAACTGTGATCATGTGCTCTCCCTGGCCGAACCCCTGGTGGCGGGGGCGCGCCTGCAATACGTGGATCAGGGGCGCAGGCTCGGCGGCGGCGCCGCCAACACCGGCATAGGGCTGGTGTGGGCGGGGCACGAGGTCATCATCGCCTCCCGCATCGGGCTGGACGAGACCGGCGACTGGCTGCTGGAGCAGGCGGCGGGCCATGGGCTGGACTGCTCCCACGTGGAGCGCTTCGGCGGCGAGACAGGGGAGCTGCTGGTGCTGGTGGACTCCACCGGGGAGCGCACCATTCTGAGGCGGCCGCGCCGCCCGGATCTGCCCGGCGACCTGCCGCTGGAGGGGGTGGACTGCCTCTATGTGAACTACCCCGGCACCGCCATCATCGGCTACATGCGCCAGATGCTGGGCAAGAGTTTCGTGGTGGCCCAGTATCCCAAGGGCGGGCAGGCTCGCCGCCCCTGCCACGTGCTGGTGGCCTCCCGCGCCGATCTCGCCGAGGTGGACGACCCCTGGCAGCATGCCCGCCAACTCGCAGGAGATCAGCTCGAATGGCTGGTGCTGACCGAGGGCAAGGCAGGGGCCGTGGCCATCCACGGCGAGGAGCAGGTGCGGGTGGCGGCGCGGCCTGTGTCCGTGGTCGACACCACGGGGGCGGGGGATGCCTTCGCCGGCGGCCTTATCCACGGTCTGGCCCGCGGCATGGCGATGAGGGATGCCCTGCAGTGTGCGGTGGACTGGGGCGCCTTCGCGGTCGCCTCCGAGAGCTCCATTCCCTCCCAGGCCCTGAAAACCTGGCTGAAGCATCCCCACTGACAGCCCAGAACCGGCCCGCTCGCCGGCCTGTGGCCCTGTGCCTGCCGATGGAATTTAGCCGCCGGAAATGGCCAAAACCCCGCCTCGAGCCGGCAAGTTTGCGATCAATCAAAGAAAGTGTCGATTTATGTACATCTTCGTCGACACCCGCCAGAGCTGCTCTTAACCTTGTCACTCCACGACCCGGCTGAAGACGCGACACCTGTGCGGGCGCACGTGCAGTCTCACCTCTCTGGCCACTGGCTGTCGTCCTGATTTCTGGCTTGTAGTAAGAGGCAAGTGCGACCATGCAACTCACACGATTTACCGACTATGCCCTGCGTACCCTGACCTTTCTGGCCATCCAGCCCGGTGATCGCCTGTCGACCATCACGGAAGTGGCCGACACCTTCGCCATCTCCCGCAACCACGTGGTCAAGATAGTGCATCAGCTCGGCATCAAGGGGTACATCGAAACGGTACGTGGCAAGCATGGCGGCATCCGTCTCGGCCGCTCCGCCGTCTCCATCAACCTGCGCGACGTGGTGATGGACATGGAACACGTGCTCTGCCCTGTGGACTGCAAGCGCGAGAACTGCCGCCTCTCCGGCGGCTGCCGCATCCAGGGCATACTGCGCCGCGCCATGAACGCCTTCCTCGAGGTGCTGGGGGAGTACACCCTGGCGGATGCGGTGCGGGATCCGACCCGGCTGTGCCACCTGCTGGGGATAGAGCAGGACAATATCCTGACCATGGCCTGAGGGCCATGACTGTGAAAGGGCCCCGAGGGCCCTTTTTGCTGTCTGGCATGCATGCGGGGGACGGATCTGGGGGCGTCGGAATGCCGGAGCCGTCAGAGCTGGGGGATCAGGGTGATGGCGCCGTGCAGGCAGGCGAGGCCGCAGGCACCGCAACCGTCGCAGGCCGCCATGTTGACGCTCACCCCCTCGCTGCTGGCCTTGATCGCCTGCTGGGGACAGGCATCCTCGCACAGCAGGCAGTAGAAGCCCTGACGGGCCTGACAGCTCGCCTCTATCCTGACCCGGGTCTGTACCTGACGGCCGAGCCTCAGATCCAGCGCCCCGGTGGGACAGGCTCTGGCGCAGCTGCCACAGTAGCTGCACTGGCCGCAGGCGAGATCCAGCACTGGGGTGCCGGCGATGGGGGTGCCGACATATTCGGGCTGGTCGGCGGGTTTGAGCAGACCGTTGGGGCAGGCCTTGAAGCAGTCGCCGCAGCGGCGGCACAGGGCGAGGAATTGCGACTCTTCGATGGCCCAGGGCGGGCGCGCCTCGTGGCAAACCATGTCCGGTTTGCGGGTGCCCCCCAGTGCGTGCGTCAGCCAGCGACAGAAAAAATGAGTCATGCCCACCCCTATACCTATTAGGGGTTAATTTTATCCAGTTTTCCGTCGGCAAGCCAGAGAATAGCGCCGGCCAGGATCGCAAGCCGGGTTGCCCTTGTGTAAGCTAGGCGGGTCTTTTTGCGGGATCTGATGAACTCATGTGGTTATTTCTGTGGCGTGCTTCTCTGCTGTATATCTTCCCCTTGCTGATGTGGGCCTACTGCCACATCAAGGAGATCGAGTTCACCGAGCTCGACACCGGGGTCAACAGTCACAAGTGGGTGGTGCTGGCCGCCTACCTCATCTATGTCCTGTTCTGGTTGCTGCTCAACCGTTACCTCGAACTCTTCCTGCGCCAGCGGAGCCGCCGATGACAGGGTTGTCTGCACGAGCTGATCTCCAGCGCTTCCTGCGTCGGCGGAGTCGGCGATGATCCCGATGACGACCTGGCTGCCTGCCGTGCTGGCTGGTCTGCTTGCCCTGCTCCTCGGCTGGCTGGCGGGGCGTCGCACGGCCCGTGAGGAGACACTGCTCATTGAGGAGCGCCATCAGGCGCTGCAGGACAGGTTCGACGAGCTGCAGGACGAGAAGATGCTGGGCCAGCAGAAGCTGGAGCAGCAGCAGGCCCTGTTGCTCAAGCTCACCGCCCGCCTCAAGGATGCCGAAGCCACTCTGCGCAGCGAACGCATCGCCAGCGCCGAGAAGCTGCAACTGCAACAGCAGGCGGAGGCTCGCCTCAGCCAGCAGTTCGAGAACCTCGCCAACCGTATCTTCGAACAAAACTCCGGTAACTTCCGCGAATTGAATCAGAACAGCCTGGATCTGCTGCTGACACCCCTGAAGGAGCAGCTCGAGGGCTTTCGTCGCCAGGTGGGGGAGACCCACGCCCAGGAGACGGCCCAGCGTCACAGCCTCAGGTTCGAGCTGGAGCGCCTCGCCGAGCTCAATGCCCGCATGACCGAAGAGGCCGCGGCCCTGACCCGGGCCCTCAAGGGGGACAGCAAGCAGCAGGGCAACTGGGGTGAGGTGGTGCTGGCCCGCATCCTCTCCGAGTGCGGCCTGCGGGAGGGCCACGAGTACCACACCCAGGTCAATATCGAGGTGGACAAGGGCAAGCGCTATCAGCCCGACGTCATCGTCCACCTGCCCCAGGACAAGGACATCATCATAGACGCCAAGGTGTCGCTGACCGCCTACGAGCGCTGGTACAACGCGGGGGACGAGCTGGAGAGGGCGGTGGCGCTCAAGGAGCACGTCGCCTCGGTGCGCAACCACATCCGCGAGCTGGGCCGCAAGGATTACCAGCAGCTGCCCGGGGTACGCACCCTAGATTATGTGCTGATGTTCGTGGCGGTGGAGCCTGCCTTCCTCACCGCCCTGGAGGCCGATCCCTCCCTGGTGCGTTACGGGCTGGATCACAACATTCTGCTGGTGAGCCCCACCAACCTGATGGTGGCACTGCGCACCATAGAGAACCTGTGGCGCTACGAGCGGCAGAACCAGAACTCGCGCCAGATAGCGGAGCGGGCCGGTCGCCTCTACGAGAAGCTGCGGCTGTTCGTGGAGGAGATGCAGCAGATGGGGGGCAGCCTGCACAAGGCGCAGGAGAGCTACGACAAGGCGATGGGGCGACTGGTCAACGGCCGTGGCAACCTGATCGCCCAGGCCGAGCGTTTTCGCGAGCTGGGGGTCGAGGTCACCAAGCCCCTGCCGGAGCCCCTGGTCAACCGTGCGCTGGAGCGGGAAGACTCCGCCGACTGACGCAACGGCGGCGGTCGAACTCAGACAAAAAGGCAGCCCGCGGGCTGCCCTTTTTGTCATGGCGATCCGCGACGCCAGCCTCATTGCCGCCAGAACGAGGGGAAGCAGATCACCGCCACCGTCAGGATCTCGAGCCGCCCCAGCAGCATGCCGAACGACAGTATCCACTTGGCCGAGTCCGGCAGGCTGGCGAAGTTGGTGCTGGGCCCGATGACGGGGCCCATGCCCGGGCCCACGTTGGCCACCGCGGTGATGGAGCCCGAGATGGCTGTCAGGGGATCCAGGCCGATGGCGGCGAGCAGGGCGGCGATCAGCAGTATGACGGCGAAGTAGACCAGCACGAAGGAGATCAGGGAGCGGATGATGGCGTCGTTCACCGGGCGGCCGTTGTACTTCTGGGGGAAGACGCCGGAGGGGTGCATCAGCTGGCGCATCTGCTTCTTGAACAGGGCGAAGGCCACCTGCACCCGGAAGATCTTGAGGCCGCCCGAGGTGGAGCCGGAGCAGGCGCCGAGCGCCAGCAGGATCATGAAGATGATGCTGGTGAGCGGGCCCCAGGTACCGAAGTCGCCGAGGCCATAGCCTGTGGTGGTAACCACCGAGACAATATTGAAACTACTGATGCGCAGGGCATCCATGAAACCGTAGATGTCCCTGAACCACAGATAGAAGGTGACGATGAGGGTCACCCAGACCACCAGCCAGAAGAAGCCCTGTACCTGGGCATCCTTGAGCAGGCTGTTGTCACGGCGGGAGAGGGCCTGCACATAGAGCAGGAAGGGCAGGCCGCCGAGGAACATGAAGAGGGTGCCGATCCAGTGCGCCTCGTTGGAGAAGTGGGACATGGATTGGTCCGAAGTGGAGTAACCCCCGGTGCTGAGGGTCGTCATGGCGTGGTTGACCGCCTCGAACAGCGTCATGCCGCTCACCCAATAGGCGAGGAAGCAGAGCATGGAGAGCACCAGATAGACCACCACTATGTTGTTGGCCACCGTCTTGGCGCGGGGTGCGCTCTTGTCCGACCAATCCGAGCTCTCGGTCTGGAACAGCTTCATGCCGCCGACGTTGAGGTAGGGCAGCACGGCCACCGCCATCACGATGAAGCCCACGCCCCCCAGCCACTGCAGGATGGAGCGCCACAGCAAGATGCTGTGGGCCATGCCGTCGAGCCCCGACAGCACTGTGGATCCCGTGGTGGTGACCCCTGACATTGTCTCGAAGTAGGCGTCGGCAAAGCCGATATGGGTGATGAAGACGAAGGGCAGGGCGCCGAAGATGCAGGCCACCACCCAGACCGAGGTGGTGAGCAGGAACATCTCCCGTACCCCGAGGTGAAACTCGGCCTTGCGCCCGTAATGGAGGCAGAGCAGGGCGGCGCCGTGGGTGATGAGCACGGACTTGAGAAACTCGACGAAACCCTCGGAGCCGGTGAACAGCGCCAGCAGGGTGGGCAGCCACATGAAGAGGGCCAGCTTGGAGAGCACCAGCCCGAGGGTGAAGACGATGGGACGCAGCTTGATCATGCAAGATAACCTGGTCGTTGATTGAAAAAAGACCCGGACCTTCCCTCTGGGAAGTGTCCGGGTCTGAATGTCGCAGCCTGTTGCATGGGGTGCTTACAGGAAGAAAGGGCTGGGCTGGAACAGGCGTTCCACTTCCGGGATGTACTTCTTGTCCACCAGGAACATCACCACATGGTCATCCTGCTGGATCTGGGTGCGATCATGGGCGATCAGCACCTCATCCCCCCGGACCACGGCGCCGATCGTGGTGCCCGGCGGCAGCTTGAGCTCGCCCACCGTCTTGCCCACCACCTTGGAGGTGTTCTCGTCACCGTGGGCTATGGCCTCGATGGCTTCGGCGGCGCCGCGGCGCAGGCTGTAGACGTTGGCGATGTCGGCACGGCGCACGTGGGTCAGCAGGGCCGAGATGGTGGCCTGCTGGGGCGAGATGGCGATGTCGATGGAGCCGCCTTGCACCAGATCCACGTAGGCGCCGCGCTGGATCAGCACCATTGTCTTCTTGGCACCCATCTTCTTGGCGAGCAGGGCCGACATGATGTTGGCCTCGTCCTCGTTGGTCACCGCGATGAAGACGTCGATCTGATCGATGTGCTCCTCCGCCAGCAGCTCCTGATCCGCCGCGTCGCCGCAGAAGACGATGGTGTGTTCCAGGTTCTCCGAGAGCTGCTCCGCCCGCTTCTGGTTGCGCTCGATAAGCTTCACGCTGTAGCGCTTCTCCAGCTGGCGGGCGAGGCCGGCACCTATGTTGCCACCCCCGACGATCATGATGCGGCGATAGGGGCTCTCGAGCCGCTGCAGCTCAGACATCACGGCCCGGATGTGGCCGGCGGCGGCGACGAAGAACACCTCGTCATCAGCCTCTATGATGGTGGTGCCTTGCGGGCGGATGGAGCGACCCTGGCGGAAGATGGCGGCTACCCGGGTCTCGATGTTCGGCATGTGATCCCGCAGGGTGGAGAGGGCATTGCCCACCAGGGGGCCGCCGTAGTAGGCCTTGACCGCCACCAGGCCCACCTTGCCACCTGCAAAATCAACCACCTGCAGTGCACCCGGATACTCGATGAGACGACGCACATAGTCGGTCACCAGCTGTTCGGGGGCGATCAGGTGATCCACAGGCACGGATTCCGGCAGGAACAGGCGATCCCGCTCCACCAGATAGGCGGGGGAGCGGATCCGCGCCACCTTGTTCGGGGTGTTGAACAGGGAGTAGGCCACCTGACAGGCGATCATGTTGGTCTCGTCACTGTTGGTGACCGCGACCAGCATGTCCGCATCCTGGGCCCCCGCCTCCCGCAGCACCCTGGGGTGGGCGCCGTGGCCGTTCACCACCCGCAGGTCGAACTTGTCCTGCAGCTCCCGCAGGCGGTCGCTGTCGGTGTCGACTATGGTGATGTCGTTGTTCTCGCCGGCGAGGTTTTCCGCCAGGGTGCCACCCACCTGACCCGCACCCAGAATGATGATTTTCATATGGACATCTTACTCAAGATTGTTGCTTCGAAACGAGGCAAGCCAGCCTGTCGCCCGGACTCGGCATCCGGCTGCACGGCCTACAGCTTGATCAGCTTGGCATAATAGAAGCCGTCCATCTCCGCCTCGCCGGGCAGGAACTGGCGACCCGGGCAATCCGGGGTGTCCTGCTGGTGCAGCGGCACCAGACGGGCATCCTTGGTGTCAGCCAGGAAGGCGCGGATCTGGTCGCGGTTCTCTTCCGGCAGCACCGAGCAGGTGGCATAGAGCAGGGTGCCGCCGCTCTTCAGCTTCGCCCAGAGGGCATTGAGAATGCGGCGCTGCAGCTCGGCCAGCTCGCGGATGTCCTGATCCCGGCGAAGCCACTTGATGTCCGGATGGCGGCGGATGACGCCGGTGGCTGAGCAGGGGGCGTCCAGCAGGATGCGGTCGAACTGGCCCTCTGGCCACCACAGATCCGGGGTGCTGGCATCCCCGTGGATCACCCGGGCGGTGAGGCCGATGCGATCCAGGTTCTCCTGCACCCGGGTGAGGCGGTTCTCGTCGGCATCCACGGCCACCACACCGGCGAGGGCGGGCTGCAGCTCCAGCAGGTGGGCGGTCTTGCCGCCGGGGGCGGCGCAGGCGTCCAGCACCCAGTCACCCGGCTGAGGATCGAGCAGGCGTGCGGCCTGCTGGGCGGCACCGTCCTGCACCGAGCAGTCACCGGTTTCGAAGCCGGGCAGCTTGGTCACGTCGCAAGGGCGCTCCAGCAGGATGCAATCCTCACCTTCTTCGCCGGCCACCGCATTGATACCCACTTCGGCCATGCGGGCCAGCATCTGCTCGCGGCTCTGGCGCTGGCTGTTGTTGCGGATCCACATGGGGGGGCGCTGGTTGTTGGCCTCCATGATGAACTCCCAATCTTCGGGATAGGCCTGACGCAGACGCTTGGTGAGCCACTCGGGGTGGCCGAGGCGGATGCTGGGCACCCGGTCGATGCGCAGCAGTATGACTTCGGCGCTGCGCTGGAAGTTGCGCAGCACGCCGTTGATGAGGCCGCGCAGTGAGGTGCCCTTGAGCAGCTTGACGGCATTGACGGTCTCGGCCACGGCGGCATGCGCCGGAATGCGGGTGTAGATGAGCTGATAGAGACCGACCAGGATCAGATAGTGGAAGATGCGGCTCTTGTTCTTGAGCGGCTTGTCCATCATCTCGCTCACCGCCGCGTCGAGACGGGGCAGCCAGCGCAGGGTGCCGTAGCAGAGTTCTTGCAGGAGGGCGCGATCGCGAGGCGCCACCTTCTCCTGGGCAGCAGGCAGAACAGCGGAGAGGGATTGGCCCTGATCCAGCACCTGTTGAATAACGAGAGCGGCCTGTGCACGTGTTTTCATAGAGTTACCTTAGATGCGCAAGTCGGGGCCTGGGCCCCGCTTGTGTCAATTCAATCCAGTTCAATGCAATTGCGTGCCGGGTTCAAACCAGTCGCGGCGAGAGTTGAGCAGATCCGGGACGGACATGGCCTTCTTGCCGGGCGGTTGCAGGGTCAGCAGACGCAGCACCCCCTTGCCGGTGGCGACGTCGATCCCCTGCTTGTCGGCCTTGAGCAGGGTACCGGCGCTCTGGCCATGGTCGCTGTCGATGACCTCGGCCTGCCACACCTTGATGGTCTGCTCCGCGACTTCGAACCAGCTGATGGGCCAGGGATTGAAGGCGCGGATGCAGCGTTCGATGGCGACGGCCTCCATGGACCAGTCGATACGCGCCTCTTCCTTGGAGAGCTTCTGGGCATAGTTGGCCAGCGCATCGTCCTGCACCTCGGCAGCTGTGTCACCGGCGGCCATGGCATCAAGGGTGTCGACCAGCGCCTGCGGGCCCAGCTCGGCCAGCTTGTCATAGAGGCTGGCGGAGGTCTCATCACTGGCGATGGGGCAGCTCACCTTGCGGATCATGGCGCCGGTATCCAGCCCCACATCCATCTGCATGATGGTAACGCCGGTTTCGCTATCGCCAGCCCAGATGGCGCGCTGGATGGGAGCCGCGCCGCGCCAGCGTGGCAGCAGGGAGCCGTGCACGTTGAGGCAGCCGAGGCGCGGGGTGTCGAGCACCGCTTTGGGCAGGATCAGGCCATAGGCCACCACCACCATGAGATCGGCGCCAAGGGCGGCCAGCTCGGCCTGGGCCTCTTCATTGCGCAGGGACGCCGGCTGGTAGACCGGCAGATCGTGGGCCAGCGCCAGCTCCTTGACCGGGCTGGCGGTCAGTTTCTGGCCGCGGCCCGCCGGCTTGTCGGGCTGGGTGTAAACGGCGACGACCTCATGGTCGGAAGACAACAACGCCGCCAGGTGACGGGCGGCGAAGTCGGGGGTACCGGCAAAAATCAGTTTCAGCTTATTCAATGGGGCAGATCCTCAGAGGACTTTGCGATCTTCACGGGCCATCTTTTCCAGCTTCTGACGGATGCGCTGGCGCTTGAGCGGGGACAAGTAATCCACAAACAGCTTGCCGACCAGATGATCCATCTCATGCTGTATGCAGATAGCGAGCAGATCGTCCGCTTCCAGCTCGAATGGCTTGCCGTGGCGATCCAGCGCCCGGACCTTGACCCACTCGGCGCGCGGCACCAGGGCGCGGCTGCCGGGGACCGAGAGGCAACCCTCTTCGATACCGGTGCTGCCTGATTGCTCCAGGATTTCCGGGTTGATCAGCACCAGCTGATCTTCACGGTCTTCAGAGACGTCGATGACGATGATGCGCTGATGAACGTCGACCTGAGTCGCGGCCAGGCCTATGCCTTCCTCCGCGTACATGGTTTCGAACATATCATCTACAATCTGTTGTAACTCGGGTGTAATGGTCTCGACAGGGGCTGCGACTGTGCGCAGGCGCTCATCGGGGAAACGCAATACATCTAGAATGGCCATAGTTTTTTCTTTAGTTTCATGTAAACGCAGTCAATATTGACGTAATTCTAGTCATTTACGTCGACAAAAAACAGCAACACTTTGCGTGCAGAAGTAACAGGGAGTGTTATGCATCTGAAGCAAATCATCCTCGCCTGTCTGGCGACAGCCCTGGCCAATGGTGCCATGGCACAGCAGTTGACGCTGAAATCCGGCTATCCCGAGAGTTATGTGGTGCAGAAGGGGGATACCCTCTGGGATATCTCGGGCCAGTATCTGGCCGAACCCTGGCTCTGGCCACGTCTCTGGAACATCAATCCCCAGATTGCCAATCCACACTGGATTTACCCAGGCGACGTGCTGCAACTGAGCTGGGTCAACGGCGAGCCGCGTCTGGGCAAGGCCAGCCAGGGCGGCAAGCAGGTTATTCACCTGTCTCCCAAGAATCGCTACGAGAACAAGGCCAATCCCATTCCGACCCTGCCCCTCAGCGAGATAGTGCCCTTCCTGCAAACCGATCACATTCTGGCCGACAGCCAGCAGAGCAAGGATCTGCCCTATGTGCTTGGCAATAACGACAAGCATATCGGCATGCTGGAGGGGGACACCCTCTACGTACATGGGGCGCTGAATCCGGGTCAGAGTTACGGCCTCTATCGCCCCGGGGTGACTTACAAGGACAAGCTGACCGGTGAGCAGCTCGGCCAGGAGGCGATTTTTGTCGGCACTGTGCGGGCGGAGGATCGCCAGGCCAACGACAGCACCAGAGTCACGCTGACGCACAGCAGGCGCGAGGTGTATCAGGGAGACAAGGTCATCCCGTTGCCACCGCAGGAGAGCCTCTCTGCCGTCTTCATGCCAAAGGCGGCGCCGGTGATTTCCCCCGGTTATGTGATAGAACTGCCGAGCAAGGTGCGCGGAGGAGGCAAGTTCGACGTTGTCCTCATCAACAAGGGGCAACGGGATCAGATTGCGCCAGGCGATGTGCTCGAGATCCTGCGTCCGGGTGCCGATATGGTGGACAAGAATGGCAAGGTCTCGTATCGGGAATATGCATCCGTCTATGACAAGGCATTTCACTCTGCTGGCAAGTCGTCCCTGCCCGCCGAAGCGGTTGCCAGGGTCATGCTGTTCAAGGTGTATGACAAGCTGAGTTATGGCCTCATCCTGCAGAGCCAGGACCTGGTCAGCTCGGGTTATCAGGTCAGCAACTTCTGACGTGCCACTTCCACTCGAACGGCTGTCGCTGTGGCTGACGCTGGATGGGGTGACCGGCATAGGCCCGGTCACCGCCGCGCGCTTGCTGGCCCATTTTGGTGGCGACATCACCGCTCTGTTTGACTCAGACGATGGCACCCTGCGATCGCTTGGTCTGCAGAGCGCCCAAATTCAGCAGATGAGATGGCCCCTGCCGGTTGTGGATCAGGGGCTGAGCTGGGCCGAAGCGCCTGGCAATCACCTCCTCTGTCTCGATGACCCCGCCTATCCTGCCTTGCTTAAAGAGATCCCCGCCGCCCCCTTGCTGCTCTATTGCCGCGGGGATCTCGCAGCCCTTTCCCTGCCACAGCTGGCGATGGTGGGAACTCGTCACCCCACCTATGCAGGCAAGGACAACGCCGCCCGTTTGTGTGCCGAGCTGGTGGTGTGCGGCCTGGCGATCACCTCCGGATTGGCGCTGGGCATCGATGGCATCTGTCACCAGCAGGCCTTGGCATCGGGCGGTGTGACGCTGGCGGTGCTGGGCTCCGGGCTTGAGTGCCTCTATCCAAAGCGCCATCAGGGCCTGGCGATGCAGATCCTCGAGCACGGCGGTCTGCTTGTCTCCGAGCTGGCGCCGGACCAGGGACCGCTGGCGGAACATTTCCCTCGCCGCAATCGCATCATCAGCGGCCTGTCGCTGGGAACCCTGGTGGTGGAGGCTACCGAGCAGAGCGGCTCACTCATCACTGCCCGCTACGCGTTGGAGCAGGGTCGCGAGGTCTTTGCCGTCCCGGGTGCACCGCAAAATACCCAGGCCGCTGGGTGCAATCGCCTGCTTCAGCAAGGGGCCAAGCTGGTGTTGAATGCGGCAGATGTCATGGAAGAGCTGCCTGCCCTTGTGCCGTTAAAGAGGTCGACGAGCCCTCCTCCCGAGCCATTGCATAATAGCGAATTGCCTTATGCCGATTTGTTGGATAACGTAGATTATGAGACCACGAGCGTGGATACCGTTGCCGAGCGGGCCCAGCTTCCTGTCGAAGTGGTATTGGGCAGGTTGGTAGAGCTGGAGCTGGCCGGTGGAGTGATGGCGGTAGCCGGTGGATACGTCAGAGCGAGGAGGGCGAATCATGTTTGATGTATTGATGTACCTTTTCGAGACCTACATCCACAGCGATGCAGATGTGATGGTCGAGCAGGATGAACTCACCGACGAACTTAGCCGGGCCGGTTTCAATCAGGACGAGATTGAGAAGGCGCTCAACTGGCTGGAACGACTGGCCAATCTGCATGACAGCGAGCGGGAGGTGTATGTCACCGCCAGCGCGCAAGGTTCGATGCGGATCTACGCCCCGCAAGAGCTGGCTCGCCTCAGCACAGAGTGCCGTGGTTTCCTGCTGTTCCTGGAACAGGCCCAGGTGCTTAACGCCGAAACCCGCGAGATCTGTATCGAGCGCTTGCTGGAGCTGGACAAGCCGGATATCGAGCTGGATGACCTGAAGTGGGTCGTCATGATGGTGCTGTTCAACGTCCCGGGCAGTGAGAATGCCTACCAGCAGATGGAGGAGCTGGTGTTTGACGAGTCAGACGGTGTCATTCACTGACAGTCCGGTGCCGCGCTGGTAGAATTCAGGCCATCTGGATTCCAAGGCGCGGCCCATGTCAAAAATCGATCATCACCTCTTTTCTGCCCACGAACATGCATTCGAGCGCGAGCCGTGCCCGCAGTGTGGTGCCGAGCTGGTGATCCGTCAGGGCAAGCATGGCCCCTTCCTGGGCTGTTCGGCCTACCCCTCTTGTGATTACATTCGTTCCCTGACGCCCTCCGGCCGCGACATCGAAAAGGTGCTCGAAGGATCGGCCTGTCCCGATTGTGGCCAGCCGCTGGCGATCAAGAAGGGGCGCTACGGTCTGTTCGTGGGCTGTACCCAGTATCCGGCCTGCCAGCATATCGAGTCCCTGCAGGAGAGTGACGATACCCAGATCCTCTGCCCGGAGTGCGGCAAGGGCCATCTAGTGAGCCGCACCTCCCGCTATGGCAAACAGTTTTACTCCTGTGATGCCTATCCTCACTGCAAGTACGTGGTAAATGACAAGCCTGTTCCCATGCCCTGCCCCGAGTGTGGCTGGGGCATCATGATCGAGAAGAAAGTGAGAGGGAGTCTGCGCTGGGTCTGCCCGCAAAAGAAATGCTGTCATCAGATTGAGCGGGTATAATCCTGCCGCCATAAGCCCGCTGGCAGCTTGCTGGCAAGGGAGTGTTTCATCTGGATTTTCACCTTGCCGTGAACCGCCCCTTTATGGCCGTGCCGTTGGGCGCCGATCCCGATGTTGCCGTACCGCCAGCCTCTTGATCAGCCCGGCATCGCAGGCGCTGCACTGGCCGATGATGAGCCGGCGCTCTGGCGGGTCAAACGTCCGAATGTACTGAAGAGGTGAGGGCACCAAGGTCCCTCATGTCTGTTCAACTTACAACCCAGTGATGAGAGGCGGCAGCCCGGCTGTCGCATTTTTTCTATGCCAAACGAATTTGAACAAGCGATCGCCGCCCTGCACCGCGAAGGGGTGATCGCCTATGCCACCGAGGCCGTCTTTGGCCTAGGATGTGATCCCGACTCCGAGGCTGCGGTTCAGCGCCTGCTGGCCATCAAGCAGCGTCCGGTGGAGAAGGGCCTGATCCTGATCGCCGCCGATCTGGCCCAACTGCAAGATTACATCGACTTGGACCAGCTCAGCAGCGAGCAGCTTGCGCGCGTGCAGGCGAGCTGGCCCGGCCCCTTCACCTGGATCATGCCTGCCCGTGCGACCACGCCGGCCTGGCTGACCGGACAGTTCGATACCCTGGCGGTGCGCGTTACGGCCCATCCTCAGGTGCAGGCCCTGTGCCGCGCCTTTGGTAAACCTCTGGTCTCGACCAGTGCCAACCTGACCGGCGAGGAGCCTGCCCGTCGGGTGGCCGAGATTGGTGAACTGCTGGCAAGCCAGCTGGCTTATATCCTGCCCGGTGAAGTCGGGGGACAAGCCAATCCATCCGAGATCAAGGACGCCCGTACCGGCGCCATCATTCGTCCCTCCTGAGGGGCGGCAAGTGCCTGATTTGCAGTCATGACGGGCGATGTGCTCATGGCGTGACACCACAATATAAAATGGACGGGACGATCAAGAGCCTGCCTGACTGGAGACAAGATGAGCAAACCGGATGTGGCCCAGGTCAAGGCCTTCCTGCTGCAGTTGCAGGACGAGATCTGTCGGGGACTGGAGCAGGCTGACGGCGCCGGACACTTCGTGGAGGATGCCTGGCGCCGCGAAGGCGGTGGTGGAGGCCGTACCCGGGTGCTGCGCCATGGCGCCGTGATCGAGCAGGGCGGGGTCAACTTCTCCCATGTCTATGGCGATGCCATGCCGGCGTCGGCGACCGCTCACCGTCCCGAACTGGCTGGTCGCAAGTTCGAGGCCATGGGGGTCTCGCTGGTGATCCATCCGCATAACCCCTATGTGCCGACCAGCCATGCCAACGTCCGTTTCTTCATCGCCGAGAAAGAGGGCGAGGCGCCCATCTGGTGGTTTGGCGGCGGTTTCGATTTGACGCCCTTCTATCCGTTTGCCGAGGATGTGCAGCACTGGCATCAGGTCTCCCACGATCTCTGTCAGCCTTTTGGCGACCAGATCTACTCCGAGTTCAAATCCTGGTGCGATCGCTACTTCTTCCTCAAGCATCGCAACGAGACCCGGGGTGTGGGCGGCCTCTTCTTCGATGATCTGAACCGCTGGCCCTTTGCCGACAGCTTCGCCTTCATGCAGGCGGTAGGTCGGGGTTATCTCGATGCCTATCTGCCCATCGTCGAGCGACGCAAGGCGCTGCCCTATGGCGAGCGGGAGCGGGCGTTCCAGCTCTATCGCCGCGGCCGTTATGTGGAGTTCAATCTGGTGTATGACAGGGGCACCCTGTTTGGCTTGCAAACCGGGGGACGCACCGAGTCGATCCTGATGTCGATGCCCCCCCTGGCCCGCTGGGAGTATGACTGGCAGCCGGAGGCGGGCAGCCCCGAGGCCTTGCTCTATACCGACTACCTCACGCCACGAGAGTGGCTGTGACTCGAGGGGCCATGACGGGCCCCTTTTTACTGGCCGATATTCGGCTTGTTCCCGACTGAGAAAACCCGTTAAATCGGGTGATCACCCTCTGATGGAACTCTTTGATGGATCGTTATCTGGTTTTTGGCCACCCGGTGTGCCACAGCAAGTCCCCCTTCATTCATACCCTGTTCGCCAGACAGACCCAGCAAGAGCTGGAGTATGGGCTGGCCGAGCCCGCCGTCGATGAGTTTGCCGCTACCCTGCGCAGCTTCTTTGCCCAGGGAGGCAAGGGGTGCAATGTCACAGTACCCTTCAAGGAGCAGGCATTCGCCCTGGTCGATCGACTGAGTCCAAGGGCCAAGCGGGCAGGCGCGGTCAATACCATCAAGTTGACCGATGATGGCGTGCTGCTGGGGGACAACACCGATGGTGCCGGGCTGGTAGCCGATCTCAAGTCCCATGGGGTGACGCTGGCAGGCAGCCGGATCCTGTTGCTGGGGGCCGGTGGGGCGGCTCGCGGTGCGCTGGCGCCGCTGCTGGCGGAGAAGCCGGGCGAGTTGGTCATCGCCAACCGCACGCACGCAAAAGCGCAGCAGCTGGCTGCCGAATTTCAGGATCTGGGTGCGCTCAGTGCCAAGACTTACGAGCAGTTGGCGGGACCGTTCGATCTTATCATCAATTCCACTTCCGCCAGTCTGCAAGGGGAGCTGCCACCGCTGGCGCCAGCCCTGATCCACGCCGATATCGCCATTTACGACATGATGTACGGTGCGACGGACACGGCTTTCATTGGCTGGGCCAAGCAGCATGGTGCCCGTCAGACCATGGATGGGCTCGGCATGCTGGTGGAACAGGCTGCCGAAGCCTTTACCGTGTGGCGCGGCATCCGGCCTGGCACCAAGCAGGTGTTGAGAGAGTTGAAGCGCAACCTGGGCACCTTGTAAGTCGGTTCGCTTATCAAGCGGGCAGGGAGTGGCACAACCGCGAATGTGCAGTCCCGCAGACGGGCTCTGACAACCTCACCCTCTGGTATCTGGGCAGAACAGCTCTCATCCTCGGGGGAACGTGCTCCCCTCGGGTAGGAGAGTGAAATTGACACCATGTTGAAATGGGATTTAAAACGATAAATAACAATGTGTTACGATGAATCCAGGCTTGCGGCGTTCGCGTTTATCAAGTTTTTTCTCAAAGCAGCGGAACTTGTGCGAAATGGTGCTGACTAACTAGATAGTTGAGGAAGTGCTAGCTAGTCACCTTTATAACTCCCCGGTATTTATACTGGGGATTTTTTATCTTTTTGAAAAATATAGAAATTTACCTCATGCATTCCAAGTGAAACTAAATTACATAAATTACTTTCACTTTCTGCTGCTTTGCTGTACAGTTATCAGCGTAGGGTACAGAGGTAAGATGTTCTATCTTTCAGACCTTTTATTTCACGTAATTGAATGTGGCTGAATAGCAGCCCCGATGAGTCATCGTCGGGGTGTTTTTTTATGCGAATCATTTAGAGTAAATGCTTTAAATTGGGCAATGTTTTGTTAGAATAGGGATGTTTCTTGAGGAAAACCAATCGTCTTTGTTCTCGAGAACTCGCTTTTTCCCAATTTTTTGAACTCATTTCTTCAGGCCGGTCTCGCGACAGCGAGACTGGCCTCATTTTTATCCCTTCCTATCCCATTATTGTAATAAATTTTCAGTTTCGTTGGTGTTCGGTATTATTTCCGGCTTGTCTGGTGGGGGAGATGAAAACGGTGTCAAGGAGGGGGTAAGTTAATTTTCACAACAGCCTAACGTTCTATCTCTCTGATTAGAAAGACTTATAAGAAATAGAGATGGGTTGTAACAGAAGGGGGAGTGGGGGCTGGCCCGGGCAGGGGAAAACTGAAAGTCTTTCAATCAGCGGAGGGCCAACTCCGCTCATTGCAGCAAGAAGAGGAGCGATTTACTCCTCGATCTGGTGGTCTTCTTCTGTGTCGGTCGGAGTCGCCTCGGCATTGGACAGATACCAGCCGCTCAGGGTCTGGGCCAGCTTCTCGACGCCTATGTTGTTGAGGGAGGAGAAGGCTTCAACCTGGATCTGCGGACCCAGCTCGGCTACTGCCTGGCGCACCTTGATCACCTGGTTGTTGCGGGGACCCGGGCTCAGTTTGTCTGCCTTGGTCAGCAGCAGCATCACAGGAAGTTCGCGGTGTGAGCTCCACTCCAGCATGTTCATGTCGGTCTCTTTGAGCGGATGGCGAATGTCCATCAGGATCACCAGACCTTTCAAGGATTCGCGGCGCTGCAGGTATTCAGCCAGTGACTTTTGCCACTTGAGCTTCATTTCCAGTGGAACCTGCGCATAACCGTAGCCCGGCAAGTCGACCAAGCGCTTGCCCGGCTCCAGTTCAAACAGGTTGATCAGCTGGGTACGACCCGGTGTCTTACTGGTCCGTGCCAGGTTCTTGTGTTTGGTCAAGGTATTCAATGCAGATGATTTACCGGCGTTGGAACGCCCGGCAAACGCAATCTCGACACCCCCATCATTTGGCAGGTGGCGGATGTCGGGTGCGCTGGTCACAAAATGCACCTTATTGAAATTCAGAGTTTGTGTATCCAACGTAAATTCCCCATAGAGATAGAGGGTTATAGAGTTACTTTTTTGTGAAATCGTGTAAAATGGCGTCGCTTAAACGCGTTTATTTTAACATGCCTTCGGCGGCATGGGATCTGGAAGCCTAATAACGAGAAAGTTGGAACGCCATGAAGAACCTAGTCATTACACTTGCTCTGATGGTTGGCGTAACTGGGATGGCACAAGCCAAGGGCGATGCCGCTGCGGGACAAACCAAGGCTGCCGTCTGTGCGGCCTGTCATGGACCGGACGGCAACAGCCCAGTCGACATGTATCCCAAGATTGCTGGTCAGCACGCATCATATATCAAAAAACAATTAGTTGAACTGAAGGCTGCAGCTTCTGGCCAAACTGGTCGGGTTGCTCCCATCATGGGACCCATGGCGTTGCCTCTGTCCGATCAGGACATGGACGACCTGGCCGCCTACTTCTCCAGCCAGAAGGTGACTCCGGTTGCCGTGCCCGATGACGTGGTTGCCGCAGGCAAGGCGCTCTATATGGGAGGCGACATGGAACGTGGTCTGGCCGCTTGTACAGCCTGCCATGGTCCGCGCGGTTCCGGCGTCGAGCAGGCCAAGTATCCCAGCTTGTCGGGGCAGCACCCTGCGTATATCAAGGCGCAGCTCACCGCCTTCCGTGCGGCAGCCCGTGACAATGACCCCAATGGCATGATGCGGGATGTGGCCAAGAAGCTGACGGATCAGGATATCGAGGCGCTCTCCAAATACGTGGCGGGTCTGCACTGATAAGGTCCTGAATCTAGCTTGTTGAAAATAACAGGGAACTATCAAGGTTCCCTGTTCTCTTTTGGGGCTTCCGGTGCCATGTCTGCAAATGCCCTGCATTGTTGTAAGAGATCCCCCATTTCCGAGCCCGGTCGGGGCTGAAACAGTGTTCGGCCTTCGACGCAGAAGTTATAACTTTCAATATGTTAAAAATGAGATGGCCACTTATCTTCGTTTGAAAGCATACCGGGTGGATTGAGCCCCGCAGCGAAATTGTTACAGTGAGCCCATGGAATGACCGGGCGAGCTGTTGGCGTCCGGGTTGGACAGGGAGTCGGCTCAGCAGGCAAGTGATGAGCAGGAGAGTCAGAGACCAGGATGGTGACCGCCAGGGATGAGCGGGGCTGCGGGAGGCAACCACCCCAGAAAGACGACCGGATGTTGTCCGCATGGGTCAGACAAGCACACGCACATTCAGGATCGAGCAACAAGGGTCAGGAAGACCTAACGACATGATGCGCAGAGGTACGCCCAGGGATAAGGCGATTTGCAGCCAGGGAATGGGACTCGCATGACAGGATCAAGGCAGCTTCGGCTGCCTTTTTTCTGCTGGGTCATTAACCCGCCAAGGCATTCTGTGTCAAAATACCAGCAACATGCCCAGAGGATGCCGATCCTGCGGTGTTCAGCGACCGAATATGGTCGAATTGGTGCGGGATCCCACTCTTGTTCCAGATTTACTGTTCCCCGCTTCAGCATCCTCCCCGGACGAAACAATCCCGGGGGTTTCAATCCAGTTATTTGTCGGAGTCATTCATGTCGGCCAAACAACCCACCCGCAAGCCTACCGGCAAGCGCAAAGAATCAGATGCCAGTGCCCTGGAAGGCCGCGAGCGCAAACGCGCCGCCAAGCGCAAGGGCTTGAAGGCGGGCTCCCGTCAGCAGGTCGAGCAGGGCAAGAAGGGCGGCAGTGGCAAGCAGGCCAAGGATCCGCGCATCGGCTCCCGCAAGCCGGTCGTGCTGATCGTGGAAGAGAAGCAGAGCAAGCCGGTGGCGCCCAAGCCGCAAAAAGAGAAGAAGTTGGTGATGACGTCCGAGCAGGAGCTTGCCTCCATCGAGAACGATGATCGCCTGAACGATCTGCTGGATCGACTGGATGCCGGTGAAACCCTGGAAGCGGCCGAGCAGGCCTGGGTCGATCAGCGCGTCGATCGCTATCAGGAGCTGATGGACGAGCTCGGCATCATAGACACCGACGAAGATGACGACGGTGATTTTGACGAGGTCGAGTATGAAGAGCCGAGACAGCCAGCCTCCGAGGAGGAGCTGTGGGAGCGTTTCAGCCAGGTTGACTATCAGCCCGAACCCAAGCCAGAGCCGAAGAAGAAGTGATGAGTGGATGGATGCTGGCCGCCCTGTTGGGGGGCCTTGTCTTGCTGGGGCTGGCTGTCTATGCCGGCACCCTGCTGGCGCGTCTCAAGCGTCAGCACGACATGCAGCGGCAGGCCATCGCGGCCCGCAACGAGCGCATCCTCGACAGCGTCAGGGTGATCGCCCATGCGGTTCGGGATGGTCAGTGCGACTACTCGGAGGGGGCCATCCGGCTGACCAACCTGCTGGACGCCTTGCAGATCAAGGGTGGACGGGCCTTCGCCAGTGAATTCCCCGGTCTCTATGGCCTCTACGAGAAGGTGAAGGAGATGCCGACTCACGAGGCGAGGCGAGCCCTCAAGCGCAACGAAGTGATGAAGATGGATCTCGAGCGCAGCGGCTACGAGGCCGAGCTGGAGGCGCAGATCCTCAAGGATGTCGCCCGACTGAAGGACTTTCAGCTAAGCCGGTGAGCCCTGGATAACAAAAAGAGAGGAAGCAAGCGTGCAAGCAGAACAGATTGTGTGGGATCAGGCCCTGATCGAGAAATATAACTACAGCGGCCCGCGTTACACCTCCTATCCCACCGCGCTGGAGTTCAACGAGGGCTTCGGTTATCCGGACTTCGTCCAGGCCGCGGGCCAGTATCCGGCGCGCAATCTGTCGCTCTACGTGCATATCCCCTTCTGCCACAAGCTCTGCTACTACTGCGGCTGCAACAAGGTGATCACCCGTCACCAGCACAAGGCCGATCAATATCTCGATTACCTCGAGCAGGAGATCAAGGCGCAAGCCCCCCTGTTCAAGAACCGGCTGGTGACCCAGCTGCACTGGGGTGGCGGCACCCCCACCTATCTGAGCGAGGGGCAGACCCGTCGCCTGATGGCCATCTTGCGGGAGCACTTCCACTTCGCCGAGGAGGGGGAGATCAGCATAGAGGTGGACCCGCGCGAGATCGAACTCTCCATGCTGGACGTGTTGCGGGAGCTCGGTTTCAACCGCATCAGCCTCGGCGTGCAGGATTTCAACAAGGCGGTGCAGGTCGCGGTCAACCGGGAGCAGGACAACGACTTCATCCGCGCCATGCTGGAGCGCGCCCGGGCATTGGGATTCCGCTCCACCAACCTGGATCTCATCTACGGCCTGCCGCACCAGAACCGGGAGAGCTTCCACCACACCCTGGAGGAAGTGCTCAAGACGGATCCGGCCCGCCTCTCCATCTTCAACTATGCCCATCTGCCGAGCCGCTTTGCCGCCCAGCACAAGCTGAAGGAGGAGGACATGCCGGCCCCCCGGGAGAAGCTGGCCATGCTGCAGGACACCATCGCCTTCCTCACCGGTCAGGGTTATCAGTTCATCGGCATGGATCACTTCGCCAAGCCCGATGACGAGCTGGCGGTGGCCCAGCGCGAGGGCAAGCTGCACCGCAACTTCCAGGGCTACACCACCCAGGGGGATTGCGATCTGCTGGGGTTGGGAGTCTCTTCCATCAGCATGATGGGAGATGCCTATTCCCAGAATCAGAAGGACCTCAAAACCTATTACGCCCAGGTGGAGACGCTCGGCCACGCCCAGTGGAAGGGGTGTTCCCTCAACCGGGACGACCTGATCCGCCGCGAGGTGATCAAGCGCCTCATCTGCGACTTCTCCCTGAACTTCGCCGCCGTCGAGCAGGCCCATGGCCTGGTCTTCCGGGAGTACTTCGCCGAGGATCTCAAGCTGCTGCAGACCTTCATCGACGATGGTCTGGTGCGCCTGACAGACGACGGCCTTGAGGTGGTCTCCACCGGTCAGCTGCTCATTCGCAACATCTGCATGTGCTTCGACGTCTACCTGCGCAGCAAGGCGCGCCAGCAGCAGTTCTCCCGGGTGATCTGAGCCCTCGGCCAGGTTCTCTACATAAAAAAACCGCCTTTCGGCGGTTTTTTTATTGGGCTTGCCTGCACTCAGCGTTGAGCCGCGCGGGCACTCAGTTCGGCCTTCTCGCCATCGCTCAGGAAGGCGAGGGTCAGACCGTTCTGCTGGGCGGTGCGGATCTCGCTCGCCGTCATGCCGGCGGCCGGGGCGGCCACCTCGTATTCGTGGGGCAGGTCGATGCCTTCCACTGCGGGATCGTCGGTGTTGAGGCAGGCCAGCACGCCGGCGGCCAGGAACTGGCGGATCGGGTGCTCGGTCAGGCTGGCGACCGTGGTGGTCTGGATGTTGGAGGTGAGGCAGGACTCGATGCCGATGCGGTGCTCCGCCAGATAGGCCATCAGGGCCGGATCCTGGATGGCCTTGACGCCGTGGCCGATGCGCTCGGCGCCAAGATCGCGAATGGCCTGCCACATGCTTTCGGGGCCCGCCGCTTCACCGGCGTGCACTGTCACCCGCATGCCCGCATCCCGCACCTTGCGAAAATGTTCGGTGAAGAGTGTGCCCGGGAAGCCCAGCTCGTCACCGGCCAGATCGATGGCGACCAGCTTGTCGCGGTGGGCCAGACAGGCGGCCAGCTCCTGATTGCACTGTTCGGTGCCGAAGGTGCGGCTCATGATGCCGATGAGGTTGGTCTTGATGCCGAAGTCGCGGCTGCCGGCGGCCACGCCGTCTATGATGGCTTCCACCACGCCCTGCGGGTGCAGCTTGTGGGCCATCGCCATGTAGGCGGGGCTGAAGCGCAGCTCGGCATAATCGATGCCGGCACGCAGCAGATCTTCCACGTTCTCGTAGGCGACCCGGCGGCAGGCATCGTAATCGGCCAGCACGGCCACGCCCCAGTCCAGCTTCTTCAGGAAGGCCACCAGACTCGGCTCGTTCTCGACGATCTGCACGTGAGGGCGCAGGGCTTCCAGCTCATCGGCCGGCAGCTGGATGTTGTGCAGGCGACCCAGCTCGAGAATGGTCTGCGGACGGATGTTGCCATCCAGATGGCGGTGCAGGTCGGTCAGGGGGAGGGATCTGTCAATCATGGTGGCGCCTTCTGCGAGTCAGGTTGGAAAGCCTGTCATTCTAGGCGGGGATCTTGAAAAAGATACCCCGTTTGCAGGCAAACGGGGTCTGATTGGTCAGGCTTTCCCTCAAGGCGTGATGGGAATCGTTTTTCCATCAGACTCAGGGAATGTCGAGTTCCTTGAGCTTGCGGGTCAGGGTATTGCGACCCCAGCCAAGCAGGCGGGCGGCCTCCTGCTTGTGGCCATGGGTGTGCTCCAGTGCCGTCTCCAGCATGATCCGCTCGAACTGGGGCATGGCATCCGCCAGGATGTCGGTCTCCCCCAGCGCCAGCTTGGCGGCCACCCAGTCCTGCAGTTGTTGCTGCCAGCCACCGGTCAGGGCGGGCTGGCCCGGCTCCGCCGTGCTGGTGATGGGGGTCAGCAGCTCGGTGGGCAGATCGCCGACCAGCACCTCCTGACCCGAGGCCATCACGGTCAGCCAGCGGCAGACGTTCTCCAGCTGGCGCACGTTGCCCGGCCAGGGCAGGCGGCTGATGTAGGTCTGGGTATCCGGGTGCAGGCTCTTGGCCTCCACGTTCAACTCCTTGGCGGCTCTGAGCAGGAAGTGCTGGGCCAGCTGGGGTATGTCCTCCCGGCGCTCCTTGAGGGCGGGGATATGGATGCGGATGACGTTGAGGCGGTGGAACAGATCCTCCCGAAATTCGCCGTCGGCGACCCGTTTCTCCAGATTCTGGTGGGTGGCGGCGATGATCCGCACATCCACCTGCACCGGTTGATGGCCGCCGACCCGGTAGAACTGGCCGTCCGCCAGCACCCGCAGCAGCCGGGTCTGGACGTCCAGGGGCATGTCGCCTATTTCGTCGAGAAACAGGGTGCCGCCGTCGGCCTGCTCGAAGCGGCCGTGACGTATGTTGTTGGCGCCGGTGAAGGCCCCCTTCTCATGGCCGAACAGTTCGGATTCGATGAGATCCTTGGGGATGGCCGCCATGTTGAGGGCGATGAAATTCTTGTGGGCGCGCGGGCTGTGCTTGTGCAGGGCATGGGCGACCAGCTCCTTGCCGGTGCCGCTCTGGCCGTTGATGAGCACCGAGATGCTGGAGCGCGACAGCCGGCCGATGGCGCGAAACACCTCCTGCATGGCGGGAGCCTCACCGATGATCTCCGGGGTGGTGGTGGCCTCCTGCTGGCGTGCCTTGCGCTTGGTGCGCTGCTCTTTCAGATGATTCTCGGCGCGGCGCACCAGGGTGACCGCCTCGTCGATGTCGAACGGCTTTGGCAGGTATTCGAAGGCGCCGCGCTGGTAGGCGTTGACCGCGCTGTCGAGATCCGAGTGCGCCGTCATGATGATGATGGGCAGATCGGCCTGGCGGCGGTGGATCTGCTCCAGCAGGCTGAGGCCGTCTATGCCCGGCATGCGGATATCGGAGAGGATCACGTCCGGTGAGCGCATCTCCAGCGAGCTCAGCAGGGCTTCGCCGTCGGCAAAGCTCTCGCATTCGAAGCCTTCGCTGCCAAGGGTGCGCTCCAGGACCCACCGGATGGAGCTGTCGTCATCGACGATCCACACTTTTGCTGTCATGAGGTTCCCTTACTTGCGAAGTGGTAGGTAGATGGTGAATTCGGTGTGGCCGGGCCAGCTGATGCAATCTATGCGTCCCTTGTGCTGATCGATCAGGTTCTGGGCGATGGAGAGGCCGAGGCCTGTGCCCCCCTCCTTGCCGGTGATCATGGGGTAGAAGAGGGTGTCGCGAATGGCATCGGGAATGCCGGGACCGTTGTCGACGATCTTGATCTCGGCGGCCAGGCGGTAGCGCTGGCCGTGGATGGTGATCTGGAAGGCGGTGCGGGTCTTGATGCGGATGAGCCCGGTCTGATCGCCGAGGGCCTCGGCGGCATTGCGGACTATGTTGAGAAACGCCTGCTGCAGCTGGTCCGGCTCCATCTCGAACTCGGGAATGCTGGGGTCGTAATCCCGCTCGATGCGGATCTGGGACGGCAGCTCCAGATCCACCAGACGGCGCACCTGCTCCAGCACCGAATGCACATTGTGCATCTGATGGCGTCCCGGTCGCTGGGGGCCGAGCAGACGATCGACCAGTACCCTCAGGCGGTCGGCCTGCTCTATGATGATGCCGGTGTATTCACGCAGAGCCGGGTCCGGCAGCTCCTTTTGCAACAACTGGGCGGCGCCGCGTAGGCCCCCGAGGGGGTTCTTTATCTCGTGGGCCAGCCCGCGCACCAGCTCCTTGGCGGCCTGCTGCTGGGCATGTTGCTGCAGCTCCTGGCTGATCTTCTTCTGCTGATCGATCTTGCGCAGCTCCACCACCATCAGCCGCTGCTCGTGGTCGGCCATGGGGCTCACGCTGATCTCCACCAGCCTGGGCTCTCCCTCCACCACCAGGGTGACTTCGCTGTCGGTGAAGCCCTGCCCTGAAATGAGGCACTGCTTGAATCGTTGCAGGTCGAGGGAGATGTGCTCCAGCAGATGGGGCAGTTCGATCCCGATCAGTCGCCGTTCGCTGAGGGAAAGCAGCTGTTCGGCCGCCGGGTTGACGAATTGAATGCAGAGCCGCTCATCCATCAGGATGACGGCGGTCAGCAGGTTGTCCAAGAGTGTCTTGGCGTGATCCAAGCGGGTTGGCACAGGTTTCTCCCTAAAACGGTGCTTTACACCTGTTATGCACCGATATGGTGCATTGAGTTTACCCGCATCGGTGCGTCACATCACCCCTAATTGGCCTTGGGGGTGGCTTTGGGAGCCTGATTCACAGTCGTTCTATGCAGGTAAAAGGTGGCTGCTTTGGATTTAGCAAGGATCGTACCGTCTTTGGCGAGCAGCTCGAGCCGCGCCTCGTAGGCGCCGCGAGGGAGGTTCTCCACCCGGATGGCCAGGCTGTTGTGAACGAGGGGAATGGCCTTGTCGTTCAGCAGCAGGCGCACGTCATATTGCACCGGCGCCTGGGGATGGACCTGGGCCTGGAAGACGATGTTGCCCGTGTTGTCGCGCAGTGTGCTGCCCGGCTCGGGGGAGAGCAGTTCTATCTCCAGGGGGGCGGCCTCCAGGGCCTTCCTGGCATCGACGCCGGTCAGGCTGTTGAAGTCGTCGACCTGGACCGAGTGGGGCGAGGTGCCGATGAGGGGGGAGACCCGCAGGTCGATTTCCCTGGCGTTCTTGCCGGGGGGAGGGGCGTCTGTGTAATGGGTCACCCCTTGGGGATCTATCCAGGAATAGACTCTGGCCGCCTGGGTGGTGCAGGAGATCATCAGCAAGAGGCCCAGCGTCCATGTCGGGTGTACTGTTTTCATCCATCTCTCCTTGACGGGGTTCACCTTAATCCTATCAGAGAAAAAAATGTCGGACCTATTGTCGGATCCGCGGTGCAGAATGGGCTCGACAAGCCGTATGCCCCATGCTGTGTGAGGCCATGAGTCATGATATTTCAGCCCCTTAGATAAAAAACCCGCCAGATGGCGGGTTTGTCATGATGAAGCAAGGACACCGGATTAGACGGAGTAGTACAGCTCGAACTCCAGCGGGTGCGGGGTCATGCGGACACGATCCACGTCATGCTGCTTCAGCTCCAGGTAGGAGTTGATGAAGTCGTCGCTGAAGACGCCGCCACGGGTCAGGAACTCGCGATCAGCATCCAGTGCGGACAGGGCCTCGTCCAGGGAACCGGCAACGGTCGGCACTTCTGCGGCTTCTTCCGGCGGCAGGTCATACAAGTTCTTGTCCATGGCATCGCCCGGATGGATCTTGTTGATGATGCCGTCCAGACCGGCCATCAGTTGGGCAGCGAAGGCCAGGTAGGGGTTGGCAGCCGGATCCGGGAAGCGCACTTCGATGCGGCGGGCTTTCGGGCTCGGCACAACCGGGATACGGATGGAGGCAGAGCGGTTGCGGGCGGAGTAGGCCAGCATGACAGGGGCTTCATAGCCCGGCACCAGACGCTTGTAGGAGTTGGTGGTCGGGTTGGCGAAGGCGTTGATGGCCTTGGCGTGCTTGATGATGCCGCCGATGTAGTGCAACGCCATCTCGGACAGACCACCGTACAGGTCGCCGGCGAACAGGTTGACACCGTTCTTGGCCAGGGACTGGTGGCAGTGCATGCCGGAGCCGTTGTCACCGAACATGGGTTTCGGCATGAAGGTGACAGTCTTGTTGTAGGCGTGGGCCACGTTGTGGATCACGTACTTCAGCACCTGCACTTCATCCGCTTTCAGCGTGAGAGTGTTGAAGCGGGTTGCGATCTCGTTCTGACCGGCAGTGGCCACTTCGTGGTGGTGAGCTTCAACGACCTGGCCCATCTCTTCCAGCACCAGACACATGGCGGCACGGATGTCCTGGGAGGAGTCAACCGGCGCAACCGGGAAGTAACCACCCTTGACGAAGGGACGGTGACCCTTGTTGCCGTGCTCGTACTCGGTACCCGAGTTCCAGGCAGCTTCTTCGGATTCGATCTTCACGAAGCTGTGGCCCATGGTGTTGGAGAAGGTGATGTTGTCGAACATGAAGAATTCCGGCTCCGGCCCGAACAGCACGGTGTCAGCGATGCCGCTGGCTTTCAGGAAATCTTCGGCACGCTTGGCGATGGAGCGCGGATCGCGGTCATAGCCTTGCATGGTGGCAGGTTCAAGCACGTCACAGACGATGTTCAGCGTGGTCTCTTCGGTGAACGGGTCCAGTTTGGCGGAGGCCGGATCCGGCATCAGCACCATGTCAGACTCGTTGATGCCCTTCCAGCCGCCGATGGAGGAGCCATCGAACATCTTGCCGTCTTCGAAGAAGTCTTCGTCGACCTGGTGGGAAGGAATGGATACGTGCTGCTCTTTACCCTTGGTGTCGGTAAAACGCAGATCAACAAACTTGACTTCGTGTTCCTGGATCAGGGCCAAAACGTTCTGGGCTGACATGCTAAGTAACCTCCGGTGTTAAAACTCTTTGGGTGAATGCGTCATCACATTCACATAAGCCAGTATCGTGCCAAGTTTGTGACAGCTTGATTTCAGGGCATTTGCACCCTTTCAGGCTGTCGGGACACCCGCTTTCATGCTTGGCTGCGCCTCAAAGTGGTGCAACCTTGGATCGTTTTGGTGCACCATCGTGGTGCGCCTACGTGCCAAGGCCATCTAAGCAGGCTTTTGGCGCGGGGTCCATGATCCAGATCCCCTGTTGTACGCGAATGGTCTGCAATTCTGCTAGGCAGATCACAAAGGCGAGAGTACAATTAGCGCCCAATTTTACCCGGTGATTTGAGGCGAGAATGTTAGAGAATTTACGCAATATTGCGATTATTGCGCACGTTGACCACGGCAAAACGACTCTGGTTGATAAGCTGCTGCAGCAATCCGGCACTCTGGATCGCACCAGCGAAGGTCAGGAACGGATCATGGACTCCAATGATCTGGAACGGGAACGTGGCATCACCATTCTCGCCAAGAACACTGCGATCCGCTGGAACGACTACCGCATCAACATCGTGGATACCCCGGGTCACGCCGACTTCGGTGGTGAAGTTGAGCGCGTGCTCTCCATGGTTGACTCCGTGCTGCTGCTGGTTGACGCCGTTGACGGCCCGATGCCGCAAACCCGTTTCGTGACCCAGAAGGCATTCGCCCAGGGCCTGAAGCCCATCGTGGTCATCAACAAGATCGACCGTCCGGGTGCTCGTCCTGATTGGGTAATGGATCAGGTCTTCGATCTGTTCGACAACCTGGGTGCCACCGATGAGCAACTGGACTTCAAGGTTGTTTACGCCTCTGCACTGAACGGTTGGGCCACCCTGGACCAAGACGTACCGTCCGACAACATGGAACCCCTGTTCCAGGCCATCGTCGACAACGTCGAAGCCCCTGCTGCGGATACCGAAGGCGGTTTCCAGATGCAGATCTCCCAGCTGGACTACAACTCCTACGTGGGCGTCATCGGCATCGGCCGTATCACCCGTGGTCGCGTCAAGACCAACCAGCAGGTCACCATTGTTGGTGCCAACGGCAAGAACCGTACCGGCAAGGTCGGTCAGGTGCTGGGTTACCTGGGTCTGTCCCGTACCGAAGTGGCCGACGCGCAAGCGGGCGACATCATCGCCATCACCGGTCTGGGCGAGCTGAAGATCTCCGACACCATCTGTGACAACAATGCCGTCGAAGCCCTGCCGCCGCTCTCCGTTGACGAGCCGACCGTGAACATGACCTTCCAGGTCAACACCTCGCCGTTCGCCGGTAAAGAAGGCAAGTTCGTCACCTCCCGCAACATCCTGGAGCGTCTGAACCAGGAGCTGGTCCACAACGTGGCCCTGCGCGTGGAAGAGACCGAAGATCCGGACAAGTTCCGCGTCTCCGGTCGTGGTGAACTGCACCTCTCCATCCTGATCGAAAACATGCGTCGCGAAGGCTACGAGCTGGCTGTATCCCGTCCGGAAGTTATCCTGCGTACTGTTGACGGCGTTCTGCAAGAACCGTTCGAAACCGTTACCGTCGACGTGGAAGAGATCCACCAGGGTTCAGTGATGGAGCAACTCGGCCTGCGTAAGGGCGAGATGACCAACATGACCCCGGATGGCAAGGGCCGTGTCCGTCTGGACTTCATGATCCCGAGCCGTGGCCTGATCGGCTTCCAGACCGAGTTCCTGACCATGACTTCAGGTACCGGCCTGCTGTACCACACCTTCGACCACTACGGTCCGCACAAGGGTGGCAGCATCGGTGAGCGTCAGAACGGCGTGCTGATCTCCAACGCTACCGGCAAGGCACTGACCTTCGCCCTGTTCGGTCTGCAAGACCGTGGTCGTCTGTTCATCGGTCACGCGACCGAAGTGTACGAAGGCCAGGTGATCGGGATCCACTCCCGCTCCAACGACCTGACCGTCAACTGCCTGAAAGGCAAGCAGCTGACCAACATGCGTGCCTCCGGTACCGACGAAGCCCAGGTGCTGACTCCGCCGATCCGCATGACCCTGGAGCAGGCTCTCGAGTTCATCGACAACGATGAGCTGGTCGAGATCACTCCGAAGGCCATCCGTATCCGCAAGAAACTGCTGACCGAGATGGATCGCAAGCGCGCCGGTCGTGCTTGATCGATAGCTGTTCATCGACAGACCAAAGAGAGGCCTTATGGCCTCTTTTTTTATGGTCGCGCGGCGGTTTCTTGCTCCTGCATGGTCGATTGTTATGGTCGCGCGGCGGCCTCTTGCTCCTGCATGGTCGATTTTTATGGTCGCGCGGCAGTCTCTTGCTCCTGCATGGTCGATTTTTATGGTTGCGCGGCGGTCTCTTGCCTCTTGGATGGTCGATGAGATGGCCGTGAGCCGGCTGATGGGTGGTCAGATGGGCACCCTATCTGACACAATATCTGCATGATGACGCTTACGAGAATCAAGATGCAGCAGCAAATCCGCGGCCGCCTGGCCCACGCAGTCTCCTTCTTGCGCCACGATGGTGCCCATTTCGCCCAGTTTGTCTGGGGTCGTTTCCAGCAGGACAGGCTGACGGTCACCGCCGGCTACCTGGCCTATGTGACCCTGCTCTCCCTGGTGCCCATGGTGGCCGTGGTGTTCGGCATGATGTCGGCCTTTCCGGTGTTCCAGACCCTGAAACAGCAGATGGAACAGTTCGTCTATCACAACTTCGTACCCACCGCCGGCGAGATGCTCAAGGAGTACATAGACGGCTTCGTGGCCAATGCCACCAACACCACCGCGGTCGGCATAGGTGCCCTGATAGTGGTGGCCCTGATGCTGATCTCGGCCATCGACAAGAACCTCAACTACATCTGGCGCTCGACCCAGAATCGACCGCTGGCCCAGGCCTTCGCCATGTACTGGATGATCCTGACCCTGGGCCCCGTGCTCATCGGGGCCAGCCTCGCCATCTCCTCCTACATACTGTCGCTGAAGCTGTTTGCCGCTGACAGCCTGTTTGGCGCCGGCTACCTGGTGCTGCGCAGTCTGCCGTTTCTGTTTTCTGTGTTCGGCTTCCTGCTTATCTATACGGTGGTGCCCAACTGCAAGGTGCGGCTGACCCACGCCTTGATCGGCGCCCTGGTGGCGGCCACCCTGTTCGAGCTGGCCAAGCGTGGCTTCTCCATCTACATCACCAACTTCCCCTCCTATCAGGCCATCTACGGCGCCCTGGCGACCATCCCCATTCTGTTCGTCTGGGTCTATCTGAGCTGGCTGGTGGTCTTGTTGGGAGCAGAGACCACCGCCTGCCTGGGGGAGTACGAGAAACCCGGCAATGAGGAGCTGGGCTGAGTCAGCCACTCATTGTTGGCACCGATATTCATTCTGTTCGTCTGGGCATTCGTAAACCTGAGCTGGTTGGTGGTCTTGCTGGGAGCAGAGACCACCGCCTGCCTGGGGGAGTACGAGAAACCGGGTACCGAGGAGCTGGGCTGATCCCCTCGCTTATTGCTAACATCAACGACCGCCTTCGGGCGGTCGTTCGTTTCTGACAAGACAAAGGAGTTGCGGGTGATTGCATTGATCCAACGGGTATCCGAGGCCAGCGTGACCGTCGAGGGGGAGGTGACCGGGGCCATAGAGCAGGGGCTGCTGGTGCTGCTCGGGGTGGAGCAGGGGGATGACGAGGCCAAGGCCGACAAGCTGCTGCACAAGGTGAGCGGCTATCGCATCTTCTCCGATGAGAACGGCAAGATGAACCTCAACGTGAGCCAGGTCGGTGGCAGCCTGCTGGTGGTTTCCCAGTTCACCCTGGCGGCGGATACCGGCAAGGGGATGCGACCCAGCTTCTCCGGTGGTGCCCACCCGAGCGATGCCGAGCGGCTCTATGACTACTTCGTTGCCCGGGCCAGGGAGAGCGGCGTGCCAACCGAGACGGGACGCTTTGCCGCCGACATGAAGGTCAGGCTGCTCAACGACGGCCCCGTGACCTTCTGGCTGCAGGTGTAGGCCAACAGTAACAGCTCGCCAAGGGCGTTAAGCCCCCTGGCTGATGGCGTGCAGTATGACGTTGCGATAGCCCGGCACCCCGTGGGCGCCGGTGGGGCCGATCCACTCCTCGGCCAGCCTTTTGGCCTGCGCCAGTTCGAGATGGGTCCGTGGCAGCAGGTTGACGATGAGGGTGCCGTGCAGGCATCTGGCCAGCGCCTGATAGATGGGAGCCTGGAACAGCAGCAGGGGATTGCCGTCCTGGCTGAACAGGTCCAGCAGCACCAGGTCGTACTGTTCCCGACTCTCCAGCAGGAAGTGCAGTGCATCGGCGTGGTGCAGCCGTGGCGCACCTCCAGTCGAGGGCAGGAAAAACTGCTGGAACAGGGTGAGGATCTCGGCGTCCAGATCCACGCAGTCGTGGCGGGCTTCGGGCCAGCGAGCACCCAGATGACGGGTGAGATCCCCCCCTCCCAATCCCAGCTCCAGGATCCGGCTCGCCTGTGCGGGCAGCCGCTCGGCGATGCTCTGCTGATGGGGCAGGCAGAGGTGTTCCGGTTGGCTCAGGCTCATGGCGGATTGCACCACGCCGTCCATTTCCAGCCAGCGGTGGCGGGCATTTTCCAGGATGGAGAGGCGGCGTTCGGGTTTGGCGCTGAGGTGCAATAAGTGATCGGCTTGGTACGCTTGCAGATTGAAGTCCATGAATTTGCACGGCAAGATGGCTTTCGACCAGTGTAACTCAAGGATGTCGCTATGTACCGGGTGGTCACCCCAGAAACGCCAGCGGAACTGGATGCCAGCTACCCGCTGCGTCGGGAGGCATTGGTGCGCAAGCCCTTCCATCTGCCCGTCGGCGCAAACTCAAGGATCTCTTTATGTATCGGGTAGTCACCCCAGAAACGCCAGCGGAGCTGGATGCCAGCTACCCGCTGCGCCGGGAGGCATTGATGCGCAAGCCCTTCCATCTGTCCGTCGGCGCAAACTCAAGGATCGCTTTATGTATCGGGTAGTCACCCCAGAAACGCCAGCGGAGCTGGATGCCTACTACCAGTTGCGCTGGGAACTACTGCGCAAGCCTTTCAATCTGCCCGTGGGCTCCGAGCGTGACGAATACGATACCGTCGCCATTCATCGGCTGATGCTGGCCGAAGACGGCACCCCCATCGCCGTCGGCCGCCTCTTCATCGGGGGTGACGAGGCCCAGATCCGCTTTATGGCGCTGCGTCCTGAGTTTCGCGGTCAGGGGCTGGGGGCCCGCATGGTGGAGGATCTCGAACAGCTGGCCCGGGACGAGAAGGTGAAACGGCTGGTGATGAACGCACGCCAGGAGGCGGTGGAGTTCTATCGCAGGTGCGGCTTTCTCGAGGTGGGTGAGGGGCCCGTCTCCTTCGGCCGCATTCCCCATCGTCAGATGATCAAATCCATCAGTCCGCTGCAGACCATACAGTATCGCCCCGAGTGGTGTCAGGATCTCACCACCCGCTGGTCGAGGGGGATCCCCATCAGCGAGAAGATGGGGGTGCACATCACCCACTACGATGGCCAGACCTTCCACCTCAAGGCCAACCTGGCGGCCAACCTCAACGTCCACGACACCATGTTCGCCGGCAGCATTTACAGCCAGTGTGTGCTGGCGGGCTGGGGCCTCATCTGGCTGCAACTCAAGGAGGCCGGTCTGGGCGGGGATACGGTGCTGGCGGAGGGCAACATCAAATACTACAGACCGGTGAGCGAGGAGCCTGAGGCCAGAGTCGCCCGGGAGGGGATGCCCGCCGTGCTGGCACCGCTCAAGAACGGGGAGTCCGCCAAGTTCAGCCTGCGGGTGCAGCTGTTCAGCGGCCGCAAGCTGGCGGTGGAGTTTGTCGGCCAGTACGTGGTGCTGCCCATCAAGCGGGCGGGACACTGACCCCTCGTCCGGCATCCGATAGCAACAAGGCCTCATGATGAGGCCTTGTTCGTCATTGCGCCGCGGTGGCGGGGGGCGTCTGGGGTCGCCGGAGCGGGCCGCTGCGCCCCTGGGCCGGGTAGCGTACGCCAGTCTCCCAGTCGCAAGTGGCTTCCCCGGTCGGGAAGCGCCATTCAAGGGTCGGGTTCTCAAGGGGGCCGCGCCAGCGCGCCAGCAGCTCGGCGCAGCGCCGCTTGTTCAGCACGCCGAGATCCAGCTGCCACTGGTCGCTGGCGAGATCGACCCCGCCCTGCAACCCGAGCAGGTGGGTGATGGTGGAAGCCCCGCCCTGCTCGATCTGCAGCTTGCCCTGCTCAGCCCTGGCCTTCAGCCTGATGTGGTAGAAGGGGGTATCCCCCTGCTGCATCGCCTGCCACAGGGTCTCGGGGGTCAGAGTGGGCGGGGTCGCCTCCTTGAACCAGTTGTCCAGCAGCGGGTCTATCCCGACCTTGTCCCAGAAGGGATCCCTGGCCTCCAGGCTCAGGCTGCCCTGCAGGGTGTGGCGCCAGTTGCCGGGGGCCTGCTCCGGCTGCGGGGCCAGATCGGCTTGCAGATCCGTCTCCAGATCCACCTTGCCCGCCAGCGAGACGGGGGCATGGAGCAGTTCGCCCCACTTCTCCAGATCCAGCTGCTTGCCCTGCAGTTGCAGACGGCTCTCCTGCCCGGGCACCTTGCCCCATTGGCCGCTGAGGCTGAGAGAGCCCTCATCCGGCAGCTCGCTGCTGAGCCTGTTGAGCTGCCAGGCGCTCGGGGTCAGCTCCCCGTCCAGCACGCCGTTGCGGGCACTCAGGCCATCCCACACCAGCTCGAACCACTTGCTCTCGATGCGGGTACGGCCGAGCAGCGGGCCCGGCTGGTTGTTCCTCAGGCTGAGATCGCTCAGGTAGAGCTGCCAGCCGGTCAGGGAGAGGGGCAGGGTGTCGTCGAAGGAGAGCACCTTGAGCCTGTCGAAGGCCAGTCTGCGCACGTCGATCTGCTGGAGGCGCCAGCCCTGCCACTCCTGCCACCACCCTTCCGGCAGGCTGATGTCCATGCCGCTCAGGGCCATGTCCTTGAGGGTCAGCTTTTGCTGTTGGGTGTCGAGGGCAAGCTCGACATTGAATTCCCCTTCGTATGCCTTGCCCTGCAGCTCGGCCTCGATCTGCCGGGGGGAGAAGGCGAGCTTGCCCTCGATGGCTTCCAGCTGGAACAGGCCGCGGCCGAGATCCGCCAGGGTGCCTGAGAGATAGCCGCTTGGCTGGCTGCCCGCCTGCCAGTCGAAGGCGGTGAGCTGACCGCTGAAGTTGTTGAGGGAGAGCTCCTGCTCTATGGCATTGACGCTGACCCGATCGAGCTGGCCCCGATCCAGAGTGATGCGGCGCAGGGGGAGCTCGCCCTGAGGGATGTCCCCCAGCTCGACCCGCATGCCACGGGCCTTGAGAGCGTGCAGTTGCAGGCTGCGATCCGGCCAGTTCAGCACCATGCCGGTCTCCAGCAGACCCTTGAACAGGTTGGTGGTCAGCTTGTCCGTGCTCAGCACCTGTCCCTCCAGTCGCCCCTTGAGGCTGAGGCGGGCCAGGGTGAGCTGCGGCGTCTCCAGCTGGTTGATGCCCAGGGTCAGGTTGGCCTGGGGCTGGCGTTTCGGATCGATCAGCTCCCAGTCGCTCAGGGTGGCGCTCAGGCCGCGCAGGGTCAGGGCCTCGCTGTACAGGCTCAGGTTGTCTATGGTGCTGTCGCTGATGGTGAGGGAGTGCACCGGCAGGGTCGGCAGCTGGTTCGGCAGCGGCAGCTTGATGACGGGGCGGATGAGATCCAGGTGGGCGATGCGCACGTCCCGGTTCAGCCAGTCGATGTTGTCTATCTCCAGATAGATCTTCTCCAGCTGCACCGCATCCCCGTAATGCACCTGCTCCGCCAGCAGGGTGTAGGGGTGAAGCGGGTTGAACACCAGCCGGCCTATGGTGACAGGCACGCCGGTCTGCTGGCTGATCCAGCTGGCGATGGGGCCCTTGGCCCGCTCGGCGTCGAACAGGCCGAGGCCGACCCAGACGAATAGCAGCAGGAAGGCAAACAGATAGAGCAGGGCGCGTAGCCAGGAATTCATGGATGCTTTCCTCCTGTTTTGGGGTGTGTTGTCAGGCGTTTGATTAGTGGTCCCGCAGGCCGAGCCAGCGGCGGATCAGCGGTTCGACATGACTCGGATGGCGGTCCATGAGGACATGTGTCCATCTGCTGCATCTACCTCGTTCAGGCATTGGAATAGTGATCCCGTAAGCCGAGCCAGCGTCGTATCAAGGGTTCGACATGACTCGGATGCCTATCCATGAGGAAGCGCGCCATCTTCTGCACCTGGGGAATAAGCGGCTGGTCGCGCACCAGATCGGCGATCTTGAGATCCGCCAACCCGGTCTGGCGGGTGCCGAGCAGTTCCCCCGGGCCGCGCAGCTCGAGATCGCGCTGGGCGATCAGGAAGCCGTCGTTGGTCTCCCGCAGCACCCCGAGCCGGCTCTGGGCGGTCTTGGAGAGGGGGGCATGGTAGAGCAGCACGCAGTGGGAGGCCACCGAGCCCCGGCCGACCCGGCCGCGCAGCTGGTGCAACTGGGCCAGCCCCAGCCGCTCCGGGTTCTCGATGATCATCAGGCTGGCATTGGGCACGTCCACCCCCACCTCGATGACGGTGGTGGCGACCAGCAGTTGCAATATGCCCGCCTTGAACTCCTCCATCACCCGCTGCTTCTCGATGGGGCGCATCCGGCCATGGACCAGGCCTATGTGCAGGCCGGGCAGCCTGGCTTGCAGCTCGGCGGCCGTGTCTTCGGCGGCCTGGCACTCCAGCACCTCTGACTCCTCGATCAGGGTGCAGACCCAGTAGGCCTGCTTGCCCTCCTCGCAGGCGAGCTTGACCCGCTCGATCACATCCTGACGGCGGCTGTCCGGCAGGGCGACCGTGGTGATGGGGGTACGGCCGGGCGGCAGCTCGTCGATGACGGAGGTGTCGAGATCCGCATAGGCGGTCATCGCCAGGGTACGGGGAATGGGGGTGGCGGTCATGATGAGCTGGTGGGGATGCACCCCCTCCCGCTCCCCCTTCTCGCGCAGGGCGAGGCGCTGGTGCACCCCGAACCTGTGCTGCTCGTCGATGATCACCAGGGCCAGGCGCTGGAACACCACCTGCTCCTGGAAGATGGCGTGGGTGCCCACCACCATCTTGACGCTGCCGTCGGCAATGGCGGCCAGCGCCTCCTCCCGCGCCTTGCCCTTCTGCTTGCCCGCCAGCCAGCCCACCTGGATGCCGAGGGGGTCCAGCCAGTGGGCGAAGTTGATGGCATGCTGTTCGGCCAGCAGCTCGGTCGGCGCCATCAGCCCCACCTGGCAACCGTTGCCTATGGCTTGCAGCGCCGCCAAGGCCGCCACCAGGGTCTTGCCGGAGCCCACGTCCCCCTGCACCAGCCGCATCATGGGGTAGCTGCGTTGCAGATCATGGCTTATCTCCGCCACCACCCGGTTCTGGGCGCCGGTGGGGGTGAAGGGCAGGGCGCTTAGCAGCTTTTCCACCAGAGCCGGGGCCGGCTTGAGGGTGCGGGCCAACTGGGTCTGTGCCTGGGCGCGAACCTTGAGGACGGAGAGGTTGTGGGCCAGCAGCTCTTCCAGCACCAGTCGCTGCTGGGCCGGATGCTGGCCGCTCTCCAGCAGGGCCAGCGCCACCGAGGGGGGCGGGCGGTGGAGCAGACGCAGGGCGGCGGCCAGATCGATCTGCTGGGGGTAGAGACCGGCGGGCAGCAACTCCTCGACGCCATAGAGGTCGAGCTGGGCCAGCGCCTGATCCGTGAGGCTGCGCAGGCTGAGCTGGCGCAAGCCTTCGGTGGTCGGGTAGACGGGGGTGAGCGCCTCTTCGGTCTGGCCGGCCTGCTCCTCGCCGAGCAGCTTGTACTCGGGGTGGGCCATCTCCAGCCCGTACTTGCCGGGGCGAGCCTCGCCGAAGCAGCGGATCAGGCGGCCCTGGGCCAGGCTGTTTTTCTGGGCGGCGGTGAAATTGAAGAAACGCAGGGTCAGGCTGCCGGTGCCGTCGCTGATGCGGCACACCAGCATGCGGCGGCGCCCCATGACCAGCTGGGTGTCCTGGATTTCGCCCTCGACGGCGCCGTGCAGCCCGGGGGGCAGATCGCCGATGGGCCACACCTGGGTGCGGTCCTCGTAGCGCAGGGGGAGGTGGAACAGCAGATCCTGTACCGTGGCCAGCCCCAGCCGCTCGAGCTTCTCCAGCATCTTGCTGCCGACGCCCTTGAGGCTATCGAGAGGAATTTTATCCAATTTCATCAATTAGATGCCCGAAAACACTGTAAATATGTCCAGATGATAGGGGTTGTTGCTGCCTCGATGCAAGCCGCGTTGCAGCGGCAGGGGCTCCCCGGGCGGGGCGAGAGGGCGCATACGACAAAGGCCTGCCGAACACGGGAGGCCTTTGGAGGGGCAGACAGGGGAGGCGGAGAGGGCTTAGATGATCCGCTTGAGCAGGATATGGGCCCTGACCCTGTGGATCCTGGCAAGCAGCTTGCGCACCTGCTCGGGGTAATCCTTGATCTGCTCGATCTGATCGAAGTGGCTGATGCGACGGGTGTGGGCCAGGATGCAGTCGCGCTCCTCCTGGAAGCGCTCGCGCAGATGGTGGTGGCGGTCATGGACCAGCAGGCCGTTCTCCAGATCCAGCGCCCAGGCGCGGGGATTGAGGTTGTTGCCGGTGAGCAGGGCCCACTCCTGGTCCACGAAGATCCCCTTGAGGTGATAGGAGTTCTTGTCGCAGCACCAGAGCATCAGATTGAGACGGCCGCTGTCGATGTGGTGCTGGTTGCGCTCGGCAAACTTGCGCAGGTTGGTCTCGTAGAGATAGGGCAGGCCGCCAATGGTGGAGAACTTCTCCTCCGGCGGGATGAAGAAGTCGTTGGCTGTCTTGTCGCCCACCACTATGGTCACCTTGCAGCCGCGCTTGAGCAGGGCTTCCACGTCCTTGTTCAACTCCTTGGGGGGGTTGAAGTAAGGGGTGCAGATGAAGATCTCCCGCTCGGTGGCCCGCACCAGATTGCGGATCATCCGGTTGAGCTGGTTGCCGCGCTTGCCCAGCCCCACCATGGGGGTGATGGCGATCTCCTGGCTGTTGGCCGGTATGCTCTCGAATCGGTACTGGCTGGTGCGCAGGTTGTGCTTGAAGCGGCGGATCTGCCCCTTGAGCTGCTTGGCGCCCGGGATGCCGGGGCGATCCAGCCGCTGCACGGCCTCGCTCTTGAGGAAGACGTCATCCACATAGTTGACCATGCTGCGGGTCAGGGCCTGGCTGTGGATCTGGTGATAGCGATCGAAGCGGTAGCGCTCCTGCTGGTGCAGGTAGATGTCGTTGAGGCTGGCACCCGAGTAGAGCAGGATGTCGTCGAAGATGAAGCCCTTGAGGTGCAGGACGCCGAGCAGCTCGCGGCCCTTGACCGGCACGCCGTAGATCTCGATCTGGTGTTCATGGCGGGCGGCCATGGTCTGATACATCAGGTGGTTGCCCCCCTGTTTGCCCTTGCCGATCAGGCCGCGCTGGGCGCGGTGGAAGTCGACGAAGACCTTGATATCGAGGGCGGGGTTGCGCTGCTTGGCGGCGTAGAGGGCGGAGAGGATCTCCCGTCCCGCCTCGTCATCCTGCAGGTAGAGGGCGATCAGATAGATACGCTGGGTCGCGCCCGCGATGAGCGAGAGGATACGGCTCTTGAAATCCTTGGCGCTGTTGAGTACCTGGAACTGATCTGCGGCAACCGCGATCTGGGGTAAACGTGCCAGCAACTGTCGATAATGTGCCGATGAATGCATAGAGAAGCCTGAAATCACGGGATGAAGCGTTCCACTCGGGGCGATGAATAGGCAATTCTAGCAATCTGTGGCGACGGGCCCAAGCAAGAATCCGTAAAAATGTCGATGGAACGCCATATCGGGGCCGCCGGATGGGGCCCCGATATGGGGGAGTTAGAAGACGATGCTTGCCATGGCAACGATGAGGAAGGCGATGGTACCGAGCAGTGTCTCCATCACGGTCCAGGTCTTGAGGGTGGTCTTCTCGTCCATGTTGAGGAAGCGGCTGACCAGCCAGAAACCGGAGTCGTTGAAGTGGGAGAGCACGGTGGCCCCACCGGCGATGGCGATGACGATGAAGGTCAGGTCCAGATCGCTCAGCCCGGCCGTGGCCGCGACCGTCGGCGCCATCAGGGCGGCCGTGGTGGTCAGGGCCACGGTGGCAGAGCCTTGGGCCACCCGCAGGGCGGTGGAGACCAGGAAGGCGGCCAGGATCACCGGCATGCCGGTGTCGGAGAGCACGTCGGCCAGGGCCGTGCCGATGCCGCTGGCACGCAGCACGCCGCCGAACATGCCACCGGCACCCGTCACCAGGATGACGGCGCAGACCGGGGCCAGGGCGTCGTTGCAGAACTTCTCGAGCTGCACCTTGCCCTGGGTCTGACGGAACAGCCAGAGGGCATAGAGCACTGTGATGAGCAAGGCCACCGGGGTCTTGCCGACCATGCGCAGCACGTTGACCCAGTCTGCACCCTTGTCGATGACACCCATGACGCCCAGAGTATTGAGGCCGGTATCCATGAAGATGAGCACCAGCGGCAGCAGCAGGATGGAGATCACCTGGCCGAAGCTCGGCGCCTTGTCGGAGAGTCGCTCTGCGGTCTCGGTGAAGCTCGGGGGCAGGGGCAGCTCAAACTTCTTGCCGGACCAGAGCCCGAACAGATAGGCACCCAGATACCAGGTCGGCAGCGCGACCAGCAGACCCACGACGGTGAGCAGCCCAATGTTGGCGCCCAGCAGTTCGCTGGCGGCCACCGGGCCCGGGTGCGGCGGCAGGAAGGCGTGCATCACCGCGAAGGCACCGGCGGAGGGCAGGGCATATTTGAGGACTGAGCCGCCGAACTGCTTGGCCACGCTGAAGATGATGGGCAGCATGACGATGAGGCCGGCATCGAAGAAGATCGGGAAGCCGAACAGCAGGGAGGCGATCCCTAGCGCGAAGGGGGCGCGGTGGGAGCCGAAGCGGTTGATCAGGGTGTCGGCAAGCACCTTGGCGCCCCCCGTCATCTCCAGGATCCTGCCTATCATGGCCCCGAGGCCAACCAGCAGCGCGACCGAGGCCAGGGTGCCGCCGAAACCGGTCAGCATGGTGGGGATCACCTGGTCATAGGTGACCCCGGTGGCCAGGGCCGTCAGCATGCTGACCAGGGTCAATGCCACGAAGGCATGTACCTTGAATCGCATGATCAGCACCAGCAGCATGACGATAGCGCCAGCGGCTACCGAGAGCAGGTAGGCGACATCGGGTGTGTTCATCGCTCCGTCCATAAAATGTCCTCAAATGGTTCTAGTAGTTGTTCTGCACATTTCTGTGCTCCACTTCACATTGCGCAACGTTACCGGTAACATGTTACCGGTAACGTGCTAACTTAGAACCCATCAGGTAAACGTTTTTTGAAAAGTGAGAGAGAGGTCAAATAATGGCGGGCAAGAGCATTATCGTGATGGGTGTGTGTGGCAGTGGCAAGTCCAGCATAGGCCTCAAGGTGGCCAGCGCCCTGGGCGCCAAGTTCATCGACGGTGATGATCTGCACCCCCGCGCCAACATCCAGAAGATGGCGGGCGGCAACCCTCTCAACGACGAAGACAGGGCGCCCTGGCTGGAGCGGATCCGCGATGCGGCCTACAGCCTGGAGCAGAAGAACGAGCTGGGCGTCATCGTCTGCTCGGCCCTCAAGAAGCAGTACCGCGACCAGATCCGCGAGGGCAACGAATCGGTGCACTTCCTGTTTCTGGACGGCAGCCAGTCCCTCATTCTCGACCGGATGCGGGCACGCCAGGGCCACTTCATGCGGGAAGGCATGGTAAAGAGTCAGTTTGAGACCCTGGAGCGGCCGGATGGCGAGGCCGGTGTGTTTCGCGTCGACATAGACGGCACCTTCGAGCAGGTGGTCGACCGCGCCGTCACCGCCCTGGCGCAGGTGCAATGAGCCATTTCGCGCGCCCGGCCCCGGTCGATCGCGTCCGTATTTCCGTGTTGGAGACAATCCTATGACCCATCCCGTGATCACCGAAGTGACCAACCGCATCCGCGAGCGCAGTGTCGCCCGCCGCCAGGCCTTCCTGGCCCGCATCCAGCGCCAGGCCGAGCAGGGCAAGACCCGCGCCTCCCTCTCCTGCGGCAACCTGGCCCACGCCGTGGCCGCCTCCAGCTGTGACGACAAGGGGCGCATCCTCGACATGACCCGCGCCAACGTGGCCATAGTCACCGCCTACAACGACATGCTGAGCGCCCATCAGCCCTATCAGGGCTACCCGGACATCATCAAGGGGGCGCTGGCCGGACTCGGCCACAGCGCCCAGGTCGCCGGCGGCGTGCCCGCCATGTGCGACGGCGTGACCCAGGGCCAGCCGGGGATGGACATGTCCCTGTTCTCCCGGGATCTCATCGCCCAGGCCACCGCGGTCTCCCTCTCCCACAACACCTTCGACGCCACCCTGCTGCTCGGCATCTGTGACAAGATAGCCCCGGGCCAGATCATGGGGGCCCTCTCCCACGCTCACCTGCCCACCGCCTTCGTGCCCGCCGGCCCCATGGCGAGCGGCATAGGCAACGACGAGAAGGTGAAGGTGCGCCAGCAGTACGCCGCCGGCGAAGTGGGCCGCGATGCCCTGCTGAAGATGGAGTGCGGCGCCTACCATTCGGCCGGCACCTGCACCTTCTACGGCACCGCCAACACCAACCAGCTGGTGTTCGAGGCCATGGGACTGATGCTGCCGGGCTCCGCCTTCGTCCACCCCCACAGCGAGCTGCGCCACGCCCTCACCGAGGAGGCGGCTCGTCGCATCAGCGCCATGATCCCGGGCTCCCCGGCCTACCGCCCCCTGAGCGAGGTGCTGGACGAGCGCGCCCTGGTCAACGGCCTGGTGGCCCTGCTCGCCTCCGGCGGCAGCACCAACCACAGCATCCACATGGTGGCGCTGGCCCGCGCCGCCGGCCTGGAGCTGACCTGGGACGACTTGAGCGATCTCTCCGACGTGGTGCCGCTCTTGGTGCGCATGTACCCGAACGGCCCGGCGGACGTGAACGCCTTCGAGCAGGCGGGGGCCGTGCCCGGCCTGATGCGCCGGCTGGCGGAGGCGGACCTGATCCACCTGGATGCCACCCCGGTGTTTGGCGAGATGCAGGATTACCTCAGCCGTCCCGCGCTGGTGGAGGGCAAGCTGGTGTGGCAGCCGGTGGGGGAGAGCACGGATCCGAGCGTGTTGTCCGTCGCTGGCAGCGTGTTCCAGGCCACCGGCGGCACCAAGCTGCTATCCGGCAACCTGGGCCGCGCCGTGGTCAAGGTCTCGGCGGTCGCCCCCGAGTATCGTGTCATCGAAGCGCCGGCCCGGGTCTTCTCCTCCCAGCACGCGGTGGAGGCGGCCTACAAGGCCGGCGAGCTCAACCAGGACGCCGTCATCGTGGTGCGCCACAATGGTCCGGCGGCCAACGGCATGCCGGAGCTGCACAAGCTGATGCCGGTGCTCGGCAACCTGCAGAAGGCGGGTCACAAGGTGGCCCTGGTCACCGACGGCCGTCTCTCCGGCGCCTCCGGCAAGATCCCGGCCGCCATCCACGTCACCCCGGAAGCGCTGCACGGCGGGGCCATAGGCCTGCTTGTCGATGGCGATCTGCTGCGGGTGGACGCGGTGACCGGCAGCCTCGACTGCCTGACCGATTTGAGCGGCCGCCCCCAGGCCGAGATCGACCTCACTCTGGAACAAGAGGGGTGGGGCCGTGAACTGTTCAGCGTGATGCGTCGCGCGGTATCGAGCGCCGAGTGCGGCGCCACCATCTTTGACTGAGGAAGAGCTATGCAGAACTGGAAAGTGACCCCTGCCGAGGTGTTTGCCGCCTCCCCCCTGGTGCCCGTGATGGTCATCAACGACCTGGAGCAGGCCCTGCCGATGGCCAAGGCGCTGCTCGATGGCGGCATCTCTGTGTTCGAGATCACCCTGCGCACCCCGGTGGCGCTCGATGCCATCGCCCTGATCGCCAAGGCGATGCCGGATGCCATGGTCGGTGCCGGTACCGTGCTCAACTGCGCGCAGTTTGACGCCGCCGTGGCCGCCGGTGCCCGCTTCGTCATCTCCCCGGGGATGACCCCGGCCCTGCTGGCCCATGCGGCCAAGAGCACGGCGCCGCTGATCCCGGGGGTGGCGACGCCGTCCGAGGTGATGCAGGCGCTGGAAGCGGGCTACGACCACCTGAAGTTCTTCCCGGCCGAGGCGAACGGCGGCACCAAGGCGCTGGCCGCCATCGCGGCGCCCCTGCCCCAGGTGAAATTCTGCCCCACCGGCGGCATAGGCCCGAAGAACGTCGCCGACTATCTGGCGCTCAAATGCGTCGCCACCGTCGGCGGCTCCTGGATGCTGCCCGCCGATGCGGTCAAGAGCGGCAACTGGGAAGAGGTGACCCGTCTCTCCCGGGAAGCGGTTGAAATGGTTAAACGCTAAGCGCCCATCGTTTAGATAAATTGAACAGGCCACCCTTGGGTGGCCTGTTGTTTTTCCGCCTCAGGGAGGCAGGAAGGCCATTTACACTGAGCCGCCGTCTGGCTTAAGGTCGGGGGCCTGTCCTCCACGCTGCCGTCCCTTATGAGCTTTCTTCATCATGCCTACCCGCTAGGGCACCTCACCGCGCTGCACAGCCACTCCCAGGCCCAGTACTGCTACCTGCACCAGGGCGGCGGCGTCATCACGGGTCACGACGGCGGCGGCTTGCTGGTGGCCGGCCAGCTCTGCCTGATCCCCGCCGGCTGGGCACACGAGTTTCGCGTGCTGCGCCACTCCCGGCTCTCGCTGCTCTACACCCCGCAACCGGCATCTACCACTTTCAGCCAGTTGCAGGTGAGCCCCATGCTGGCGGGCCTCTTGGCCCGTCTGCCCGAGCTGGAGGAGGGGGAGGCGCGGGACGCCTATCTGAAGGTGCTGCGCCACGAGTTGGGACTCGCCGCTCCGCTCGCGGGGCAGATCCCCCTGGCCGCGGATCTGGATCCGCGCCTGCTGCGAGTGCTGGAGAGGCTGTGTCAGGCCCCCTCCGTCAAGGTGACGCTGGAGGCACTGGCGGTCGATTGCGGCGCCTCGGTGCGCACCCTCAATCGCCTCTTTGCCCGGCAGCTGGGGTGCAGTTTCCGCCAGTGGCGGGAGCGGGTGCTGATGGGGCGGGCCCGTCAGTTGCAGCATCAGGGGATGGCGCCTGCCGAGATTGCCGGGATCCTCGGCTATGAGGATCCCGACGCCTTCTCGGCGGCCCTGGCGCGGGTGATGGGCCGCGGCTCAGCGCCGTGAGCCTATGTCTGCGTCCTCCTTGCCCCCCGCCAGCAGGCAGGTGACCTCCTCGGTGTGGCAGAGCCGGCCCTCGCGAAAGGTGAAGAGGCCGCTCACCTTGCAGGCCAGGGTGCCGCCATCCTGGCGGGTGGCTCGAACCAGGTGGGTGGAGTGGACCCGCTCCCCCAGCTCCAGGGTGGCGACAAACTCGATGGTGGCCTCGGCCAGATGGCTTCTCAAGGCGGCGATATGCTGGCGAAAGGCGGCGTAGTCGAGGGTCTCGCCGTTCACCTGCTGGCAGTAGTCCGGGCTGAACCAGGTGTCGAGCTCGGCCAGGGTGAAGCCGGGATCGCAGATGACGCGCTGCAGGCAGCTCTTCAATCGTTCGGTGTGGTTCATCTTCTGCTCCTGAATATGGGACAAGCTGCGCCAGCATAAGTCAGTGAGCAGGGAGGATCCCGGGAGGACGCGCCATCATGGCGGTCACAGGCGCCAAGGTGGCGCCGGAGGGATGAAGGGGCGGGATCAGCCCAGGCTCTCCCCCTCATAGAGGGAGAAGCCCATGTCCTTGCGGTGCTCGGCCTGGGGTTGCCCATTGAGCCGGGCCAGCAGCATGGCGGCCGCCTCGCGGCCGATGGCCTCGCGCGGGGTGCTGATGCTGGCGAGCTTGGGGGTCATGGCGTGGCCGATGTCGAGGGCGTTGCAGCCGGCGATGGCGATCTGCTGGGGCACGGGTATCCACCTGGCCTGGCACTGCAGCAGGGCACCGACCGCCACGTCGTCGTTGGTGCAGAACAGGCCGTCCAGATCGGGGTAGCGGGCCATGGCCTGCTCCAGCAGCTGGCCACCCAGGGTGAAGCTGGAGGACTGCTCGGTCAGCAGGTGCTGGCCATCCAGGCCGAAGTCCGCCATCGCCTGGTAGTAGCCCTCCATCCGCAGCTGGGTACGCACGTCGAGGCGCGCCCCCAGGTAGACCACCTTGCGCCGTCCCCGGCGCAGCATCTCTGTTACCATGGCCCGGGCGGCGGCCCGGTGATCCATGCCCACCACCATGTCGATGGGGGAGAGCGGCAAGTCCATGGTCTCCACCACCGGAATGCCGGCGGTGGCGATCATCTTGCGGGTGCGATCCGTGTGCTGGGTATCGGCGAGGATGAGACCATCCACGTTGTAGGAGAGCAGGGAGGCGACCTGCTCCTCCTCCCGCTCCGGGCTGTAGCCGTAGTGGGCGAGCAGGGTCTGGTAGCCGGCGGGCCGGGTCACCGCCTCTATGCCGTGGATCACCGCCGAGAAGACCTGGTTGGAGAGGGAGGGGATCAGTATGCCGATCGCCTTGCTGGTGGCGTTGGAGAGCATGTCCGGCGCCCGGTTCGGAATGTAGCCGAGCTCCTCCACCGCCGCGGCGATCCGTTCACGGGTGCCTTCGGCCACGGCGGACGGGTCACGCAGGTAGCGGCTGACGGTCATCTTGGTGACCCCGGTCAGGTCGGCGATGTCCTGCAGGGTGGGGCGGCGCTTGCGGGTGTCGTTCATCTCGGGGTCCGGCAAAGAATGTTACAGGTAACATTACCGTTTTTGCGCAACAAAGTCAGCATATGACGCCATCACAGGAGAGGCTGGGGATGATCAAGGGCAAGTGCTTCGAGGGGAAAAGGTTCGAGCAGCAGGAGGTGGCCGAGCAGCAGTTCGAGAGTTGCCGTTTTATCGACTGCAACTTCTCCTGGCTGGATCTGGGGGAGAGCCGCTTCGTCGACTGCAGCTTCTTTGATCGGGAGCGCGAGCTCGGCTGTCAGTTTCAGGGCTGCGATTTGCGGGAGGCGAGCTTCCTGCGCTGCGATCTCACCCTGGCTGACTTCAGCCGCAGCCAGTGCCTGGGGCTGGAGATGCGCGACTGCCAGGCCATGGGTATCAACTTCGCCCACGCCAGCTTTGCCAACCAGATCACCGTCAAGAGCTACTTCTGCGAGGCCCATCTGACCGGCAACAACTTCAGCTACGCCAACTTCGACGGCTGCCTGCTGGAGAAGTGCGAGCTCGGCGGCAACCGCTGGCAGGGGGCCAGCCTGCTGGGAGCCTCATTGGCGGGATCCGATCTCAGCGGCTCCGAGTTTGGCCAGATCGACTGGACCAGCTTCAACCTGCAGGGCTGCGATCTGCGCCAGTGCGACCTGCCCGGGCTGGATCTGCGCCGGGTCAACCTGGACGGCGTGCAGATCAATGAAGAGCAGCAGCAGGGGCTGCTGGAGCAGATAGGGCTGGTGGTCTTCCCCTGAGCGGGGTGGAAAAGAGGTAAATTTTCATCAATGGGGGAGCGGTTGTGAGGGTATGCCGCCATTCGCTCCCTTCTCCCCTCGCGGGAGAAGGGCTGGGGATGAGGGGGCGCTGGCTCAGCGTCTGGCCAGCCACTTGGTCGGGTTGATCGCCTCGCCCTGATAGCGGATCTCGAAGTAGAGGCCGGAGCGCTCCTGTCCGCCGCTGTCGCCGACCAGGGCCACGGGTTCGCCCTGCTCCACCTTCTGCCCCACCTGACGCAGCAGCGACTGGTTGTGGCCGTAGAGGCTCATGTAGCCGCGGCCATGGTCGATCACCAGCAGCATGCCGAAGCCGTCCAGCCAGTCCGCATAGACCACCTGGCCCGGTGCCACCGCCTTGACCTGGGTTCCCTCGCTTGCGCCTATCAGGGTGCCCTTCCACTTGAGCTCGGCGGTGCGCGGCGAGCCGTAGGAGATGAGGATGGGGCCCTGCACCGGCCAGCGCAGGTTGCCACCCGTGCTCAGACCGCCGTAGCCGTTGCTGCTCGCCTTGGCGCTGCTGCGGGCGGCGGCTTGCTGCTTCGCCACCCGGTTCTGCTGTTCGGTGACTCTCTGCTGCTCGGCGGCGAGCCTTTGCTGTTCCCCGGCCTGGCGCTGCTGGGCCGCGATCCGTTGCTGCTCGGCAATCCGCTTCTGCTCCGCGGCCAAGCGCTGGGCCTCCAGGCGGCGCTGGCGCTCCTGCTCGGCCTTGATCTTGGCGAGGCGCTCCCGCTCGGCCCGTTCGCGCCGTTCCTGCTCTTCCCGCTGGCGGCGCAGCTCTTCCAGCCGCGCCTTCAGGGCCTTCTCCGCCTTGACCAGCTTGGTGAGCTTCTGTTCGTCGTTTTGCACCGACTGCTGCAACTGGTTGCGCACCTTGGCCCGGCTCTGCTGGCTGGCCAGCAGGCTCTGGTGATGCTGCTGCTGTTCGCCGAGCAGGGTCTGCAGCCGGGTCTCGGTCTCTTTGGTGGCCAGCTGGTTTTTCGCCAGCTTGTTGCGGGTGGCGCGCAGGGCGTCTATGGCCTCGATGCGGGCCTTGTTGAGATAGTCGTAGTAATCGAGAGAGCGGCTCAGCTTGGCCGGATCCTGTTGGTTGAGCAGCAGCTTGAGGTAGTCGTGGTTGCCCGCCTGGAAGGCGCTTTCCGCCTGCTTGGCCAGCAACTGTTTCTGGTGTTTCGCTTGTTGTTCCAGCGCCAGCTTGTCCTGCTGCAGCTCGGCCAGCTTCTGCTGGTTCTGCTTCAGTTGCAGTCTGGTCTGATCCAGCTTGGCGGCGGCGGCCGAGATGGCCTGCTCGTCAGCCTTGAGCTGGGTGTTGAGCTTGGCAAGCTCCTGCTTGCTGAGCTTGAGGGTCTTCTGCTGTTCCTTGATCTCGGACTGCATGGCCCCCAGCTGCTGGTTCGCAGCCTGGGCCGTGCCGGCGCCGCCGACCAGGCAAAAAAACAGCGCGCCGGCCAACAGGCCGACGCGACTGGTTTTCTGTGAAATAACTTCGCATCCCCGCATGGGGCAGGATTATTTCAGAATCATCAGGGGCTTGCCAGTCATTTCCGGCGGGACAGGCAGACCCATCAGAGTCAGCATGGTCGGGGCCAGATCGGACAGTTTGCCCCCTTCCAGCACCTCGGCCTTGCGACCGAAATAGATGAGGGGAACCGGCAGATTGGTGTGGGCGGTGTGCGCCTGACCAGTCTCTTCGTCCAGCATCTTCTCGGCGTTGCCGTGGTCGGCGGTGATCAGGCATTCGCCACCCACTTCGGCCAGGGCCTCGGTGACGCGACCGATGCAGTGGTCAACGGCTTCGCAGGCCTTGACGGCCGCATCGAACACACCGGTGTGGCCAACCATGTCGCCGTTCGGGTAGTTGCAGATGATGACGTCGTACTTGCCGCTCTTGATGGCACCGACCAGCTTGTCGGTCAGCTCTTCGGAGCTCATCTCCGGCTGCAGGTCATAGGTGGCCACTTTCGGGCTGGCGACGATCTCGCGATCTTCGCCGGTGAAGCAGGACTCTTCGCCACCGTTGAAGAAGAAGGTGACGTGAGCGTACTTCTCGGTCTCGGAGATGCGCAGCTGGGTCTTGCCCTGCTTGGCCAGCCATTCACCCAGGGTGTTGACCAGGGCAGTGGGCGGGTAGGCGCAGGCAGTCTTGATGTCGGCCGCATACTCGGTCAGCATCACGAAGTTCAGCGCCGGGGTGGCGGCACGGGCGAAGCCGGTGAAGTCGCTGTCGACGAAGGCGCGGGTGATCTCGCGGGCACGGTCGGCACGGAAGTTCATGAAGATCAGCGCATCGCCATCTTCCATTGGCGCAGCTTCGCCGATGCGGGTCGCCTTGACGAACTCGTCGTTCTCGTCGCGGGCATAGGCATTGGCCAGGGCTTCGGTGGCGCTGTCGGCGGTGAACTCGCCCTTGCCCTGGGTCATCAGGTCATAGGCCTGCTGCACGCGATCCCAGCGGTTGTCACGGTCCATGGCGAAGTAGCGGCCGATCATGGAGGCGAAACGACCCTTGCCCAGACGGGCGAACAGGGCGTCGAACAGCTCGATGGAGGACTGGGCGGAGCGCGGCGGTACGTCACGGCCATCCAGGAAGGCGTGGAAGTAGATCTTCTCGGCGCCACGCTTGGCGGCCATCTCGATCATGCCCATGATGTGCTCTTCGTGGCTGTGTACGCCACCCGGGGACATCAGGCCCATGATGTGCACGGCCTTGCCCTTGGTCACGGCGGCGTCAACAGCCTTGCCCAGCTCGACGTTCTGGAAGAAGTCGCCGTCCTGGATGTCCTTGGAGATGCGGGTCAGCTCCTGATAGACGATGCGACCGGCGCCGATGTTGACGTGGCCCACTTCGGAGTTGCCCATCTGGCCGTCCGGCAGACCCACATCCAGGCCGGAGCCGGAGATCAGGGTGCTGGTGTAGTCGCGGGCCAGGCGGTCCAGATTCGGGGTCTTGGCGGCGGCAACGGCGTTGTGCTCTTGCTTGGTGCTGTAGCCCCAACCGTCCATGATGACCAGAACCAAAGGTTTCTTAGCTGTTGACATAAGACTATGTCCTCTCGGATAGGAATGAATTGCGGGAAGTGAAACTAGCGTAATATTACTACATCTGCCGAAATAGTCACCTGATAGCCAAGTCCCTCTTTCACCTCTGTTTTTACCTGTTATCCCACTGTTTTCGGCATGTTGCCGGCTTGTCTTTGTGCACGATTCAACCCCTGGCGCCTCTCTTCCGAAGCGGTTGGCGGCCCCTTCCCCAAGGCGGTCTGGGGGCGGGCAATCCCTGATGGGAGCTTGCTCTCGCTTTGCCGCCAAGATGGCTGATCTTATCAAGGGCCCCATGTATACTCGGGCCCTTGTCTTGGTCCCTGGATAGTAGAAGATGCAAGAGTATTTGGATTTTGCGGCCCGCAACCCGCTGCTGACCGCAGCCTGGTTGGGCCTGGCAGGCACCCTGGTGTATACCACTGTGCGTGCTCGTTTTTCTCCGGTGAAGGCGGTGAACAATCACGGCGCCACCCTGCTGATCAACCGTGAAAATGCCACTGTGGTGGACATTCGCAGTCAGGATGAGTTTGCCAAGGGTCATCTGGCCGGCGCCCATCACCTGCCCCTCACACAGATCCAGGCGAACAATCTGGGGCCGGTTGAAAAGCACAAAGATGCCCCCATCATAGTGGTGTGCGAGTCGGGGATGACCGCTGGTGGCGCGGGTCGCCAACTGAGCAAAGCCGGTTTCAAACAGGTATATGTGCTCAGCGGTGGCATGGCCCAATGGCGTGCAGATAATCTGCCGGTGACCAAAAAACGCTGATTTAAGGGCCTGCGCCCACTCATTTTCTTAAAAAGGAATCAAACGAAATGGCTGACGAAATCAACAACCAGGAAGTGCAACCGGAATTCCACATCCAGCGTGTCTACACCAAGGATGTCTCCTTCGAAGCCCCGAATACTCCGCACATCTTCCAGAAAGAGTGGCAGCCGGACGTCAAGCTGGACATGGACACCAAGACCAATGTCCTGGCTGATGGCGTGTACGAGGTCGTGCTGACCCTGACCGTGACCTGCAAGCTGGAAACCGAGACCGCCTTCCTGTGTGAAGTGCAGCAGGCCGGTATCTTCACCATCGGCAACCTGCCGGAGCCGCAGCTGGCACACTGCCTGGCCGCCTTCTGCCCGAACATCCTGTTCCCCTATGCCCGTGAAGCCGTGGCCAACCTGGTGAGCAAGGGTTCCTTCCCGCAGCTGAACCTGGCACCGGTCAACTTCGACGCCCTGTTTGCCCAGCACATGGCACAGGTTCAGGCCCAGCAGGCGACTGCGGAAGCCTGATAATGGCCGACCAGATCGCAATCTCGGTCTTGGGGGCGGGGTCTTATGGCTCCGCCCTTGCCATTTCTCTGGCGCGCAACGGCCATCCGACCCTGCTGTGGGGTCATGATCCCGCCCATGTCGCCGAGCTGGAACAGGATCGCTGCAACAAGGCGTTTCTGCCTGATGTCCCTTTCCCCGCCGATCTGCAGCTGACTGCGGATCTGCAGGCTGCGGTGCAGGCCGCTCCCGTGCTGCTGCTGGTGGTGCCGAGCCATGTGTTCGGCCAGGTGCTGGCCCGGGTCAAACCCTTCCTGCGCCCCGATACCCGTATCGCCTGGGCCACCAAGGGGCTGGAGCCGGACAGCGGCCGCCTGCTGCAGGACGTGGCCCGTGACGTGCTGGGGGAGACCATCCCGCTGGCGGTGATCTCGGGTCCGACCTTCGCGAGGGAGCTGGCCGCCGGCCTGCCGACCGCCATCTCGGTGGCGTCGACCCACGACGACTTTGCCGACGATCTCTCGCAACTGCTGCACTGCGGCCGCTCGTTCCGGGTCTATACCAATCCGGATTTCATCGGTCTGCAGCTGGGGGGGGCGGTCAAGAACGTCATCGCCATCGGCGCCGGTCTCTCCGACGGGCTGGGCTTTGGCGCCAACGCCAGAACCGCGCTCATCACCCGGGGTCTGGTGGAGATGCAGCGCCTCGGTGCCGCCCTCGGGGCCGATGCCAAGACCTTCATGGGGATGGCCGGGCTCGGGGATCTGGTGCTCACCTGTACCGACAACCAGTCCCGCAACCGTCGCTTCGGTCTGGCCCTCGGGGCCGGCAAGTCGGTGGAAACCGCCATGACCGAGATCGGTCAGGTGGTGGAAGGCTATCGCAACACCAAGGAGGTGCATCTGCTGGCGGCCCGTTGTGGCGTCGAGATGCCCATCTGCGAGCAGATCTTCAAGGTGCTGTACGAAGGCAAGAACCCGAAAGAGGCGGCCATCGCCCTGTTGTCGCGAGACAAGAAGGACGAGTGATCTGCCCGCCGCAGAATGCAAAAGGCCCCGCCAGCTGGCGGGGCCTTTTCTTTGCCGCAGGGCAGCAAATCAATAGTAGGAGTGATCGCCACGCTGGTGCTCGGTGGCATCCTTCACGCCGTTCAGCTCGCCCGGGAATTTCTCCAGCAGCTGCTTCTCGATCCCCTCTTTCAGGGTGTAATCCACCTGAGAACAGCCGTTGCAACCACCACCAAACTGCAAAATCGCCAGCTTGTCGTCGGTAATGTCAATCAAGGTCACCTTGCCACCGTGACCGGCCAGCATGGGGTTCACTTCAGACATCAGCACGTACTCGATGCGGTCGGCCAGGGGCGCATCGTCGGCCACCTTGCGCATCTTGGCGTTGGGCGCCTTGAGGGTGAGCTGGGAGCCCATCTGATCGGTGACGAAGTCGATGGTGGCATCGACCAGGTAAGGGGCGCTCAGGGGATCGACCAGGCAGTCGAAGCCACTGAAGGGCAGGTGTTGATCTTCCGGATCGACCGCGTCGGGTGGGCAATAGGATACGCCGCACTCGGCATTCTGGGTTCCCGGATTGACCACAAACACCCGGATGTTGGTGCCATCAGGCTGCTTTTCCAGCAACTTGCGGAAGTGGGCCTGGGCGGTGTCGGAAATGCTGATCATCACTATCCTCATAAACCTGAGTGTACGACTAGGGTATTCATGATAACTCGCTTGGCGGGGCTTGGGTAGCGTGTCGATGGCGAGCTTGTGAGCCCGGGCGTATCGGAATCATGCCGCCATCGGCCTGCTTGGCCGTATCCCTGCCAGGTTATTTGAGGTGTCTGAGGGTACGGCAGATGGCCCACACCTCCACCTCTGTTATGCCACTCTCATGAAGCAGACGGGTGAGCTGACCTGCGGTGGCTCCCGTGGTGACCACGTCGTCGAGCAGGGCCACGTGGCGGTAATGGTGGGGCGCTATCTGGAAGGCGCCGCGCAGGTTGCGCCGCCGCTGGCCGGCACTGAGCCGGGTTTGCTGCGGAGTGGCCCTGATCCTGCGCAGCAGCCGGGTGTCGCAGGGAATGCCGGTGAGCTCGCCGAGGGCGGTTCCTATCTCCTCTGCCTGATTGAACCCGCGCCACCACTGGCGCCACCAGTGAAGGGGGACGGGGATGATGGCCTCGGGAGGATCGTCTCCCTCCAGATGGTCGGCCAGCAGGCGTGCGAGCAGCGGCGCCAGCAGGATCTGGCCGGAGTATTTCAGCCGGGGAATAAGCAGGGAGTAGGGGAGCTGATAGTCGCCTATCACCTGCAGCCGCTCCCAGGGAGGGGGCCTGCGCTGGCAGCGTCCGCACAGCAGCTCGCTTCCAGCATGGTGCTCTGACAAGGGGGTCGCGCACAGCCTGCATTTGCGGCAAGGCTGGTGCAGGGACTGCTGACACCAGCGGCACAGCAGAGGTTGATCATCACAGGGCTGGCGACAGAGCAGGCAGTGACCGAGCCAGTCGGACCGGCTGCCGAGGATCGGACTTGCTTTGGCGAGCAGCCGCTTTAACATGCAGGCTCCAAGCAGATGAACAGGGATCTTGAGTCTAGATGAGCGTATCGGTTGAGCGGTTTGGCCAGGGTCAGGACCTGGTGTTGTTGCATGGCTGGGGCATGAATGGTGCTGTCTGGCACGGTATTGCCCAGCAGTTGGCGGCCCACTATCGGTTGCACCTGGTGGACTTGCCCGGGTTTGGCAACAGCCCCCTGCACGAGGGGAGTGACTACTCCCTGCCCTGGCTGGCGGAGCAGGTCGCCACCGTCCTGCCGGAAAAATGCCATCTGCTCGGCTGGTCCCTCGGCGGCCTGGTGGCGAGCCAGCTGGCCCTGACCCGGCCCGAGCGCCTCCACTCCCTCATCACGGTCGCCAGCTCCCCCTGCTTCATGGCCCGCGATGAGTGGCCAGGGATAGCCCCCAAGGTACTGACCGGCTTCAACCAGATGCTGGCGGGGGACTTCATGCAGACCATAGAGCGCTTCCTGGCGATCCAGGCCATGGGCAGCGAGCATGCCAGAAACGACATTCGCCAGTTGCGCCACTGGCTGGCGGAGCGTCCGGCTCCCCGGCTTGCGGCGCTGGAGGCGGGTCTCGGCCTGCTGGCCGACGTGGATCTGCGGGATGCGCTGGTCGGTCTGGAGCTGCCCTGGCTGCGCATCTATGGCCGGCTGGATTCCCTGGTGCCCAAGGCGGCCATACCGCTGCTGGACGAGCGCTACCCCGCGAGCCGCAGCCTGGTGCTGGAGAAGGCCTCCCACGCCCCCTTTATCTCCCACCCGGCCCAGTTCATCGACATGGTGCGGCAGTTTGTCGGCTGAAAAGTGAGCGGAAGGCTTCAATAATCCCGCAAGCTGGTGAATAATCAGCCAACCATGAAAGGAGTGAGCCGATGCGTATCGATTCTGCCATGACCACTGGCGTACAGGGATTCCAGCGGGCCGAACAACTGGCCGGCCAGGCATCCGGCCAGCTTGCCCGCCTCAACACCCCGTCGGGCGATCAGGTACAGGTGACGGACGAGCTGGTGAATCTCAAGGTGGCCGAGCTGCATGCCGGCGCCTCCGCCAAGGTGATCCAGACCGCCAGCGACATGCTGGGCACCCTGATCGACATCAAGGTGTGAGATGAACGTCAACGTCGCTCTGCCATCCTTCATCCCCCATCGTCTGCAACCACAGGCTGACATGGTTGGGGAGCTTGATCGACATCAGGGTATGAGATGAACATCAACGTCAGTCTGCCGCTTCTGATCTCCAATCAGCTGCAGCCGCAGACGGAATCGGCGCAGACTGACAACCGCCGCGCAGAACTGGTGCCTCCCAGCCGCCAGAGCGAGGCGTCCAACGCCGAGTCCGGCGTCGCCTCCCAGAAAGACAAGTCCAGAGCCGCCCAGGCCAATTCCAATCCGCCTGCCGCTTCGACCCGGGATAACGCGCAGGCCGGCCCGACGACCCCGTCCCATCGCTTCGTCGAGGCCACGGGGGAGGAGAGCCAGCGCCGGCAGCAGCAGGATCCCGAACAGCAGGAGCAACAGAGGCAGCAACGCCAGCTGGCCGCGCTGGTGGAGCGGGATCTCGAGGTGCGCAAGCATGAGCAGGCGCACCAGACGGCAGGCGGCGAGCATGCGGGCAGCCCCAGCTACCAGTTTTCCCAGGGGCCGGATGGCAAGCGTTACGCCACCGGGGGTGAGGTGGCCATCGACATCGGCACCATCCCGGGCGATCCGGCTGCCACCATCGCCAAGATGCAGCAGGTGCGTGCCGCCGCCCTGGCACCGGCAGAACCCTCGTCACAGGATCTGAGCGTGGCCCGCGCCGCCTCTGCCAAGGAAGCCCAGGCCCGCAAGGAGCTGATGACCCTCAGGCAGGAAACCACAGGTCCGCTCGGTGCCTATATGGACAACCGAAATCAGGTGATTGCCAGGCACTATCAGCAAGCGGTGAGGCCGGCTTCCCCACATAGCTTGAGTCAGGACGTCTGATCCCGTCCCGTGCCAACGCGGTGCAGACAAGAAAAAGCCCCTTTCGGGGCTTTTTGCATTGTCGGGATCTTATTTCTTCAGCTTGGAGAGGGCGGCGGCGAAGGCGTTGCCCATGGCACCACCGGCAGGGGCGCCCTGTTTCGGCTCCTGTCTGGGTCTGGTGCTGCCTGTACCCGATGGGCGGGATTCCGCCGGCTTGCGGGCGGGTTGTCCCGCTTTCTCGTCGAGGCGCATGGTCAGGCTGATGCGCTTGCGCGGTGCATCCACCTCCAGCACCTTGACTCGCACTATGTCCCCCGCCTTGACCACCTCGCGGGGATCCTTGACGAAGCGGTCGGTCAGGGAGGAGATGTGCACCAGGCCGTCCTGATGGACGCCGATATCGACGAAGGCGCCGAAGTTGGTGACATTGGTGACCACCCCTTCCAGCACCATCTCGGGCACCAGGTCGCTGATTTTCTCCACCCCTTCCTTGAAGGTCGCGGTCTTGAACTCGGGGCGCGGGTCGCGGCCCGGCTTGTCCAGCTCGCCGATGATGTCGGTGACTGTGGGCACGCCGAACTGCTCGTCCGTGTAGTCGGCCGGTTTCAGGCTGCGCAGCAGGCTGCTGTTGCCGAGCAGGCTCTCCACTGTATGTTCCAGCTGGGCGAGGATCCGCTCCACTACCGGATAGGACTCCGGGTGCACCGCCGAGCCGTCGAGGGGATTGCTGCCGCCGCGAATACGCAGGAAGCCGGCGCACTGCTCGAACGCCTTGGGCCCGAGCCGGCTCACCTTCAGCAACTGCTGACGGCTCTTGAAGGCGCCGTGCTCATCCCGGTAGGCGACTATGTTCTGGGCCAGTGTCAGGGAGAGGCCGGAGACCCGGTTGAGCAGGGCGACCGAGGCGGTATTCACATCCACACCGACCGCGTTCACGCAATCCTCGACCACGGCATCCAGCCGGCGGGCCAGCTGGCTCTGGCCGACGTCGTGCTGATACTGGCCCACCCCGATGCTCTTGGGATCGATCTTGACCAGCTCGGCCAGGGGGTCCTGCAGGCGGCGGGCGATGGAGACGGCGCCACGGATGGAGACGTCGAGATCCGGGAACTCCTGGGAGGCGAGCTCGGAGGCGGAGTAGACAGAGGCCCCCGCTTCGCTCACCACGATTTTCTGCGCCTTGGAGGCGGGGTAGCGCTCGAACAGATCGCTCACCAGCCGGTCGGTCTCCCGGGAGGCGGTGCCGTTGCCTATGCTGATGAGTTCCACCTTGTGCTTCTGGCACAGCTCGCTCAGGGTCTTGAGGCTCTGATCAATCTGGCGTTTCGGTTCGAACGGATAGATGGTGGCGTGATCGACCAGCTTGCCGGTGGCATCCACCACGGCCACCTTGACCCCGGTGCGGATGCCCGGGTCCAGCCCCATGGTGCAGCGCATGCCGGCCGGCGCCGCCATCAGCAGATCCTTGAGGTTCATGGCGAATACCTTGATCGCCTCGTCTTCGGCACTCTCGCGCACCCGGCCGATAAGCTCTGTCTCCATCTGGAGCGACAGCTTGATCTTCCAGGTCCAGCTCACCACCCCCTGCAGCCACTTGTCCGCCGGGCGGTTCTGCAGATTGAGCCTGAGGTGGTGGGCGATGATCCCTTCGCAGGGGCTGGCACTCTCATCGTCACCCGTGACCAGCGCCAGGTTGAGGATCCCCTCGTTGCGGCCGCGCAGCATGGCCAGCACCCGGTGGGAGGGGGCCTTGTGCAGGGGCTCGTCGTGCTCGAAGTAGTCCTTGAACTTGGCCCCTTCCTGCTCCTTGCCCGCCACCACCCGGGCGCGCAGGGTGGCGTTCTGCCACAGGTAGTCCCGCAGCTTCTCAAGGAGATCCGCCTGCTCGGCGAAGCGCTCCATCAGGATGTAGCGGGCGCCGTCGAGGGCCGCCTTGCTGTCGGTGATTCCCTGTTCGGCATTGAGGAAGCTGGCCGCCGCTTGCTCCGGATCCTGCATGGGGTCGGTGAGCAGCAGGTTGGCCAGCGGCTCCAGCCCGGCTTCGATGGCCATCTGTCCCTTGGTGCGACGCTTGGGCTTGTAGGGGAGGTAGAGGTCTTCCAGCCGGGTCTTGCTGTCGGCACCGTTCAGCTCGCGGGCCAGCTCGGGAGTCAGCTTGCCCTGCTCCTCGATGGAGCGAATGATCACCTGGCGGCGATCTTCCAGCTCACGCAGATAGCCGAGGCGGCTCTCCAGGGTACGCAGCTGACTGTCGTCCAGACCGCCGGTCACCTCCTTGCGATAACGGGCGATGAAGGGAACGGTCGAGCCTTCATCCAGCAGGCGCACGGCGGCCTGCACCTGTTCCGGGCGGGCATTCAGCTCACCGGCAATCTGTCTCTCAATTACATGGCTGTGCATCTGGAGTCTCTGTGGTCGGGTCTGTCCAACGGGCCGGCAGTGGCTGGGAATGGTCGCGGCGGGCTCGCCAGCTGACTCCCGGTGCGCCTCTGCGGCCGGTGTGCGCCTTGCGGCGCCGGGTGTGAGCACTATATGAGGTCGACGCTGGGGATGCCACCCCGGGCAAGGCGCCAGCCTGACCCCGAGGGGATGGGCTGGCCCGCGCTCCCCGGCAGGATCACTTGGGGTAGCTGATGTCGTTGACATACCAGCAGGCGTCACCCACTGGCGTACGCACAATGGCCTCGTCGCCGACCTCTTTCTTGAGCAGGGCGCGGGCCATGGGGGAGTCGATGGAGATGTAATCCTTGCGACCGAAGATCTCGTCATAGCCGACGATGCGAAAGCGCTTGGTCTCTCCCTCTTCACTCTCCACCTCGACCCAGGCGCCGAAGAACACCTTGCCCTCCTGGGAGGGGGAGTAATCGACTATGGTCAGCTCCTCCAGGCACTTGCGCAGGTAGCGGACCCGGCGGTCTATCTCCCGCAGCCGCTTCTTGTTGTACTGGTAGTCGGCGTTCTCGCTGCGATCCCCGAGGCTCGCCGCCCAGGCCACCTTCTTGGTGACCTCGGGTCTCTCCTCGCGCCACAGGGTGTCGTGTTCCTGCCGGAGCTGGTTGTAGCCTTCACGGGTGATGAGTTTGGTTTTCATGGGCTTATCAGTCCCTGCTGCCTGCGTGGCGGGTTGCGTCGTCTTGCTCGGGATCTTAGCCATTGGCGTCCGAGTGTCGAGCAGAAATGCATGGCGAGCGGCTCGTTCGGCACCGCACCATCCCCGGGATCCCCCGGCCAAGGGTAATAACCGGTAACATATTTATGCTTTGTGGTTGCCAGAGCGGGCCCTAGTATTGGGAGGAGACAGAGAGGAGAGGCGGCAATGAGTCAGCAATACAAGGTCCTGGTGGTCGACGACGACCTGAAACTACGCTCCCTGCTGGAGCGTTACCTCACCGAACAGGGATTTGTGGTGCGAGGCGTTGCCAACGGGGAGCAGGCGGATCGTCTGCTGACCCGCGAGAACTTCAGCCTGATGGTGCTCGACCTGATGCTGCCGGGGGAGGACGGGCTCTCCATCTGCCGCCGTCTGCGGGAGGCGGGCAACCAGATCCCGGTGCTGATGCTCACCGCCAAGGGAGACGAAGTGGATCGCATCGTCGGGCTGGAGATGGGGGCCGATGACTATCTGCCCAAGCCGTTCAACCCCCGTGAGCTGCTGGCCCGGATCCGCGCCGTGCTGCGCCGTCATACCGTCGAGCTGCCCGGTGCACCGTCCACCGCCGAGAAGATGGTGAGCTTTGGCGCCTATCAACTCAACCTGGCGACCCGCGAGCTGAGTCGCGACGGGGAGCCGGTCGCCCTGACCAGCGGCGAGTTTGCCGTCCTCAAGGTATTGGTGAGCCACCCCCGCGAGCCGCTCTCCCGGGACAAGCTGATGAACCTGGCCCGGGGGCGGGAGTACACAGCCACAGAGCGCAGCATAGATGTGCAGGTCTCCCGCCTGCGCCGGCTGCTGGAGCAGGACCCGGCCCAGCCCCGTTACCTGCAGACGGTGTGGGGCCTGGGCTATGTCTTCGTGCCGGACGGTGACGGGGAATGAAAAAAGTGGGCAGCATGTTCTCCCGCATGCTCTGGTTCCTGGCCGCCGTGCTGGTGGTCTATCAGGTTGTTTCCTACGCCACCTTCTACAACTATCTGCTGGCGCCCACCGTCAAGCAGATCAGTCACCTGCTGGCCAATCAGGTCAAGCTCATCTTCCCGGTCGACAGCAACCAGCTTGCCCTGAGCGAGGATGCCGAGGCGCTGGTCTATGTGACCACGGGCAGCGACATCTACACCCAGAGCGAGGCGGAGCAGCACGGACTCAAGGAGTCCAAGCCCTACCCCTATCTGGAGGAGAACATCAGTCGGGAGCTGAAGGGGGAAACCAGGGTCAGGGTCGAGATCCAGGATCACTACATCATCTGGATCCAGCCGCCCCAGGCCAGCCAGATGTGGGTACGCATCCCCCTGACCGAGATCGAGGATGACGACATAGAGCCCCTCATCATCTACATGAGCGTGCTGCTGGTGGTGACCCTGTTTGCCGCCTGGCGTTTCGCCCGCCAGCTGGTGCGGCCGCTGGAGGATCTGGAGGCGGGGGCCGTGGCGGTGGCGCGAGGCAACTTCCCCGATGCCCTGGGAGAGCACGGTTCGCGGGAGGTGCGCCGCCTGACCCGCACCTTCAACCACATGTCGCACTCCATCAAGGGCCTTATCGAAGAGCGCAACCTGATGATGGCCGGGGTCTCCCACGATCTGCGCACGCCCCTGACCCGCATCCGGCTGGCGACCGAGATGATGTCCTCGGGGGACGAGTATCTCAAGGAGAGCATCAATGCGGACATCGACGAGTCCAACGGCATCATAGACCAGTTCATCGACTACATACGCCCGAACGAGGGGCTGGATGCCCAGCCCATCGATCTGACCCAGCTCATCCACGATGCGCTGCTGATGCAGACCGATCAGGGGCTGGAGGTGGAGCTGCTCCTGCCGGAGCAGGCGGTGCGGGTGGCCTGCCATCCCATCAGCATTCGCCGCATCCTCAACAACCTGTCGGGCAATGCGGTGCGCTACGGCGCGACCCGGCTGCAGGCGGAGTTGAAGGACGATGGTCACTGGGTCAGGTTGCGGCTCTCCGACAATGGCCCCGGGATAGCAGAGCAGGACTATTCCCGGGTGCTCAAACCCTTTACCCAGGGCAATGTGGCGCGCACCGGCGGCGGCAGTGGCCTGGGGCTGGCCATAGTCGCCAAGATAGTCTCCCAGCACCACGGCACCATCAGGCTGGGCCGCTCCGAGCTGGGAGGCTTGCTGGTGGAGATCCGGCTACCCAAGCACCAGCCGCTGGAGTGGATGGATTGAACGAAGGGCGCATCTGTGGATGCGCCCTTCTGCATTGTCAGGCTTGTGGCTCGGCTGTCTTGCGGTAGCGCTTGCCGTATTTGAGTTGCTGGATCAGCAGGGCGGCGACGATCAGCGCCAGCCCTATGGGAGTGGCCGGGTGGATGCTCTCGCCGATCAACAGGTTGAGCAGTACCAGCGAAGCAAACGGCGAGATGAAGATAAGGTTGCTGATGGGGGCCGTGTTGGTGGCGTGGCGCAGGGCCATCAGCCAGAGCACGAAGCCGAAGCCCATCTCGAACAGCCCCACATAGATGGCACCGAGCCAGCCCTGCCAGGCGGTCATGGCAAAGTCGGCGAGCAGCCAGGTCGCCACCACGATGAAAGGCAGGCTGATGAGAAAACCCAGCAGCAGGCTGACGATGGGATCCCCCTGATTGCGGGTATTGAGGATCCAGTAGCCCGCCCAGATGAGGGTCGAGACCAGGGCCAGCGTCACGCCGAGCGGGCTGTCGAATTGCAGGCCGAACACATCCCCCCTGGTGGCGATCACCAGGGCGCCGAAGTAGCCTAGCACTATGGCCACGCCGTCACGGCGACGGAGCTTCTGGCCGAGGAAGGGGACGGCCAGCAAGCTCAAGGTGATGGCCCAGGTGTAGTTGAGGGTCTGGGCCTGCTGGGCCGGCAGCAGATCATAGGCCTTGAACAGCAGCAGATAGTAGAGGAAGGGGTTCAGCACCCCCAGGGCCAGATAGTAGAAGGGGCGGGCCCTGAGATAGCTCAGCAGCAGGGGCAGCTTGCCCTGGATCGTCACGATGGAGCCCAGGGTCAGGGTCGAGGTGATGGCGGCGACCAGCAGCAGCTGCACCGGCTCGAAGTAGGCGAGGGAGATCTTGAAGGCGGTGGCCACCGTCGACCAGAGGGCGACGGCGCAGAGTCCGTATTGATAGGCTTTCTTCTGATTCTTGAGCATCGGGGTCGTTCCGCTGACTGAGGCAAGGGGGCAGTCTATCAGCCTGTTTGCAACATTGTCGTTACCGCTTTGTGGCGGGCAGGGGAGCGATCGCCGGCGAGATCCATCCGCCACACAAAATTGCGCACAATCTGTCCGCCTTCTCTTGCGCGAATTGAAAAAATCCGTATAATCCCCTCCGCTTGCCCATGAGGCATGCCAGACGATATGTCTGCTTGCTGAGCTTCCCGTTTACGAGTCGCCAGCCATACAGTCCTCCCGATATGGGGGGAAACGTGAAAAATCGCACCTCTGGCGGGAGTATTCCCGGTCGGGCGGTGTTGATTTATGTTCTTTTATCTATTGGAGCTCTGTCAATGCAGAACCAAAGAATCCGTATCCGCCTGAAGGCTTTTGATCATCGCCTGATCGATCAATCCACTGCGGAAATCGTTGAAACTGCAAAGCGCACCGGCGCGCAGGTTCGCGGTCCTATTCCGCTGCCGACTCGCAAAGAGCGCTTCACCGTCCTGATCTCCCCGCACGTCAACAAAGATGCGCGTGATCAGTACGAGATCCGCACTCACAAGCGTCTGGTAGACATCGTTGAGCCGACTGACAAGACCGTAGACGCCCTGATGCGTCTGGATCTGGCAGCTGGTGTAGACGTCCAGATCAGCCTGGGTTAATTACGGAAAGAGGTTGATAACAATGACAATCGGTCTTGTAGGTCGCAAAGTGGGTATGACTCGCATCTTCACTGAAGATGGCGTTTCTATCCCGGTGACTGTTATCGAAGTTGAAGCTAACCGTGTAACTCAGGTCAAATCTGTAGAAACCGACGGCTACAACGCTATTCAGGTTACCACTGGCGCCAAAAAAGCCAGCCGTGTGACCAAGCCGGAAGCTGGCCACTTCGCCAAAGCTGGTGTAGAAGCCGGTCGCGGTCTGTGGGAATTCCGCCTGAACAACGGTGAAACTTTCACTGTTGGTAGCGAGCTGAAAGTAGATCTTCTCGCTGACGTTAAGCTGGTAGACGTTACCGGCACATCCAAGGGTAAAGGTTTTGCCGGTACTGTTAAGCGCTGGAACTTCCGCACCCAGGATATGACCCACGGTAACTCCCTGTCCCACCGTGTACCTGGCTCCATCGGTCAAAACCAGACCCCGGGCCGTGTATTCAAGGGCAAAAAGATGGCTGGTCACATGGGTGCTGAGCGTGTAACGACTCAGAACCTGGAACTGGTTCGTGTTGACGCTGAACGCAACCTGCTGCTCATCAAAGGCGCAGTACCGGGTGCAACCAACGGCAACGTGATCGTCAAACCTGCCGTCAAAGCGTAACGTCTGAGGAGATAGTAATGGAATTGGTAATGAAAGACGCCAAGAGCGCTCTTGAAGTTTCCGAGACTACCTTCGGGCGCGAATTCAACGAAGCTCTGGTTCACCAGGTCGTCGTTGCATATGCCGCTGGTGCCCGTCAGGGTACTCGTGCGCAGCTGACTCGCTCTGAAGTGTCTGGTGGCGGCAAAAAGCCGTGGCGTCAGAAGGGTACTGGTCGTGCCCGTGCTGGCTCCATCCGTTCGCCCATCTGGCGTTCCGGTGGTGTGACCTTTGCTGCTAAGCCGCAAGATCACAGCCAGAAAGTAAACAAGAAGATGTACCGCGGCGCTATCCGTAGCATCCTGTCCGAGCTGGTACGTCAAGAGCGCCTGATCGTTGTCGAGAAATTCGGCATCGAAGCGCCGAAGACCAAAGAACTGATCGCCAAGCTGAAAGAAATGGAACTGACTGACGTTCTGATCGTGACTGCTGAAGTCGATGAGAACCTGTTCCTGGCTGCTCGCAACCTGTACAAGGTCGACGTGCGTGATGTTGCCGGTATCGACCCGGTCAGCCTGATCGCTTTCGACAAGATTCTGATGACTGCTGACGCAGTTAAGCAAATCGAGGAGATGCTGGCATGATCCGCGAAGAACGTCTGTTGAAAGTTCTGAAGGCTCCGCACATCTCTGAAAAGAGCACCATGGTCGCAGAAAAGCAGAACACTATCGTGTTCAAAGTTGCTGTTGATGCCACCAAGGCGGAAGTCAAAGCTGCAGTTGCGAAACTGTTCGAGGTCGAAGTTGAGACCGTCCGTACCCTGAACATGAAGGGTAAGACCAAGCGCTCAGGTGCGCGTGTAGGCCGTCGTTCCGATTGGAAAAAGGCTTATGTGACCCTGAAAGCTGGTCAGGACATCGACTTCATGGGCGCAGCCGAGTAAGAGGAGTTCTCAAAAATGGCAATCGTTAAGTGCAAGCCTACTTCTCCGGGCCGCCGCCACGTCGTCAAGATCGTCAACCAAGAGCTGTACAAGGGCAAGCCCTTCGCCGCTCTGCTGGACAGCAAAAGCAAGTCCGGTGGTCGTAACAACAACGGCCGTATCACTACCCGTCATATCGGTGGTGGTCACAAGCAACACTACCGTATCGTCGACTTCAAACGCGACAAAGACGGCATTCCGGCCAAAGTAGAGCGTCTGGAATACGATCCTAACCGTACCGCAAACATCGCCCTGGTGCTGTATGCAGACGGTGAGCGTCGTTACATCCTGGCTCCGAAAGGCCTGAAAGCAGGTGATGCTATCGCTTCTGGTGCTGATGCTGCGATCAAGGTAGGTAACTCCCTGCCGATGCGTAACATCCCGGTTGGTTCTACCGTTCACGCCGTAGAAATGAAGCCTGGTAAAGGTGCTCAGCTGGCTCGTTCCGCTGGTACTTTCATCCAGATTCTGGCTCGTGAAGGTAACTATGTAACTCTGCGTCTGCGTTCCGGCGAAGTACGTAAAGTTCTGGCCGAGTGCCGCGCCACCATTGGTGAAGTGGGTAACTCCGAGCACATGCTGCGTCAACTGGGTAAAGCCGGTGCAAACCGCTGGCGTGGTATTCGTCCGACCGTTCGCGGTATGGCGATGAACCCGGTTGATCACCCGCACGGTGGTGGTGAGGGTCGTAACAAGGGCATGCAGCCTGTGTCCCCATGGGGCCAGAAGGCTAAGGGCTTCAAGACCCGTAAGAACAAGCGTACCGACAAGTACATCGTACGTCGTCGTAACAAGTAATTGTTAACATAGAGGAATCACCATGCCACGTTCTCTCAAGAAGGGTCCATTTATTGACCTGCACTTGCTGAAGAAGGTAGAGAAAGCGGTGGAAAGCGGGGATAAAAAGCCGGTTAAGACCTGGTCCCGTCGTTCAATGATCATCCCGAACATGATCGGTTTGACCATCGCTGTCCATAATGGTCGTCAGCACGTTCCGGTTTTCGTTACCGAAGAAATGATCGGTCACAAACTGGGTGAATTCGCACCGACTCGTACTTATCGCGGCCATGCTGCTGATAAGAAGGCTAAGAAGCGCTAAGGGATAAATGATGGAAGCTATCGCTAAACACCGTTATGCCCGTACTTCTGCCCAGAAAGCTCGTCTGGTAGCCGATCAAGTACGTGGTCTGTCCGTAGACAAGGCTCTGAACATCCTGACCTTCAGCCCGAAAAAGGCTGCGGTTCTGGTGAAGAAAGTGCTGGAATCTGCCATTGCAAACGCTGAGCACAACGAAGGCGCCGACATCGACGCCCTGCGTGTTGCCACCATCATGGTAGACGAAGGTCCCTCCATGAAGCGCATCCGCCCGCGTGCCAAAGGTCGCGCGGATCGTATCCTCAAGCGTACCGCTCACATCACTGTAGTGGTATCCGACGCTAAGGCTGGGAGATAAGCAATGGGTCAGAAAGTACATCCTAATGGCATTCGCCTGGGTATTACCAAGCCTTGGAATTCTACCTGGTTCGCGAACACCAAAGACTTCGCTGACAACCTGTACAGCGATTTCCAAGTACGCCAGTTCCTGACCAAGGAGCTGAAAAACGCTTCCTTGTCCAAGATCACCATCGAGCGTCCGGCCAAGAGCATCCGTGTGACCATTCACACCGCTCGTCCGGGTGTCGTGATCGGCAAGAAAGGCGAAGACGTTGAGAAACTGCGCAAAGCTGTAGCCGCTATTGCTGGCGTGCCTGCTCAGATCAACATTTCCGAAGTCCGCAAGCCGGAGCTGGATGGCAAACTCGTTGCCGACAGCATCACTTCTCAGCTGGAACGTCGCGTAATGTTCCGTCGCGCTATGAAGCGCGCCGTACAGAACGCCATGCGCCTGGGTGCCAAGGGCATCAAAGTAGAAGTGTCCGGTCGTCTGGGCGGCGCTGAAATCGCGCGTACCGAATGGTACCGTGAAGGTCGTGTGCCTTTGCACACCCTGCGTGCCGACATCGACTACGCAACTTCTGAAGCCCACACCACTTACGGTGTGATCGGCGTCAAAGTTTGGATCTTCAAGGGCGAAGTTCTGGGCGGTCTGGCTGCTGTTAACGCTGCCGCTGCTCAAGAGCAAGCTCCTGCAAAGCCCAAGCGTGACAACAAGCGCCGCGCTGCTAAGTAAGGAGATTCGGTAAATGTTGCAACCTAAGCGTACTAAATTCCGCAAGACCCATAAGGGTCGTAACCGCGGTCTGGCCAACTCTGGTAACGAAGTATCCTTCGGTACCTTTGGCCTGAAGGCGACATCTCGTGGTCAACTGACTGCTCGTCAAATCGAAGCAGCCCGTCGTGCCATGACCCGTCACGTAAAGCGTCAAGGTAAGATCTGGATCCGTGTGTTCCCGGACAAGCCCATCACCGAAAAGCCCCTCGAAGTTCGTATGGGTAAAGGTAAGGGTAACGTGGAATATTGGGTCTGCCCGATCCAGCCTGGCAAGGTTCTGTACGAGATGGATGGTGTACCTGAGGCTCTGGCGCGTGAAGCGTTTGCCCTGGCCGCAGCTAAGCTGTCCGTTCAGACCACTTTCGTAATTAAGACGGTGATGTGATGAAAGCCCAAGATCTGCGTCAAAAGAGCGTCGAAGAACTGAACCAGGAGCTGCTGGGTCTGCTGCGTGAGCAATTCAACATGCGCATGCAAGCTTCCACCGGCCAACTGGCTCAGACTCACACTCTGAAACAAGTGCGTCGTGACGTCGCACGTATCAAGACTGTACTGACTGAGAAGGCAGGTGCGTAATGACTGACAAGATCCGTACTCTGCAAGGTCGTGTAATCAGCGACAAGATGGACAAGTCCATCACCGTCGCTATCGAGCGCAAGGTAAAGCACCCGATCTACGGTAAGATCATCAAGCGCACTACCAAGCTGCACGTACATGACGAGAACAACGAGTGTAAAGCTGGCGATCTCGTGGAAATCCGCGAATGCCGCCCGCTGTCCAAGACCAAGTCCTGGACCCTGGTTGCTGTCGTAGAAAAGGCCTAATTCGGTACTTTCTAGCCCAAACGGCCCCCCATCGGGGCCGTTTGTTTTTTAGGCTACCTTTTCAAAAATACCTGTGTTATAGTTTCGCGCCTTTTGAAGGCAGCCAGATCCCATCAGGGATAAGAAGTAAACAAAGCGGAGCACTAAGATGATCCAGATGCAAAGTATGCTGGGTGTTGCCGACAACTCCGGCGCTCGCAGTGTAATGTGTATTAAGGTTCTGGGTGGTTCGCACCGCCGTTATGCCGGCATCGGCGACATCATCAAGGTTTCCATCAAGGAAGCTATTCCTCGCGGTAAAGTGAAGAAAGGTGATGTGTATAACGCGGTGGTCGTACGCACCCGTAAAGGCGTTCGTCGTCCGGACGGCTCTGTCATCCGTTTCGACAACAATGCGGCTGTGTTGCTTAACAACAACCAACAGCCAATCGGTACTCGTATTTTTGGCCCGGTGACCCGTGAACTCCGTAATGAGAAGTTCATGAAGATTGTGTCCCTGGCACCCGAAGTACTGTAAGGAGTCGAACGATGGCAGCTAAAATCCGTCGCGAAGACGAAGTAATTGTTCTTACCGGCAAAGACAAGGGCAAGCGTGGCAAAGTCACTCAAGTCCTGATTGCAAAAGGTAAGGTAATCGTGGAAGGCATCAACCAGGTGAAGAAACACCAGAAGCCGGTACCCGCACTGGGTCAGGCTGGCGGTATCGTCACCAAAGAAGCCCCCATCGATGTATCTAACATCGCGCTGTTCAACTCTGCCACTGGCAAGGCTGACCGCGTTGGTTTCCGGATTGAAGACGGCAAGAAAGTCCGTTTCTTCAAATCCACCGGCGAACTTGTGAAGTAATTGGAGTTTAACGATGGCGAAACTGCATGATTACTACAAATCCGATGTAGTAAATGAACTGTCCAAGCAGTTCGGTTACAAGACTATCATGCAAGTCCCTCGGATCGAGAAAATCACCCTGAACATGGGTGTTGGTGAAGCGATCTCTGACAAGAAGTTGCTGGAAAATGCTGCTGCCGATATGGCTGCCATTTCCGGTCAGAAACCGCTGATCACCAAAGCACGCAAATCTGTTGCGGGCTTCAAGATTCGTGAAGGCTACCCGATAGGTTGTAAAGTAACCCTGCGTGGCGAGCGTATGTGGGAGTTCCTGGAACGGCTGATTTGCATCTCCGTACCGCGTATCCGTGACTTCCGTGGTCTGAACGCCAAGGCGTTCGATGGCCGTGGTAACTACTCCATGGGCGTGCGTGAGCAAATCATCTTCCCGGAAATCGACTATGACAAGGTCGATCGCGTCCGTGGTCTGGATATCACCATCACCACTTCCGCGAATACCGACGAAGAAGGCCGTGCTCTGCTGGCTGCCTTTAACTTCCCATTCCGCAAGTAAGGTTAGGGTTATGGCTAAAACATCCATGAAAGCACGTGAAGCAAAGCGTGCGAAGCTGGCAGCCAAGTTCGCGACCAAGCGTACCGAGCTGAAAGCTATCATCGTTGATATGAACGCTTCTGAAGAAGCGCGTTGGGATGCTGTCTTGCAACTGCAACAGCTGCCCCGTGATTCCAGTCCGTCCCGCCAGCGTAACCGTTGCAACATCACTGGTCGTCCGCACGGTTTCCTGCGGAAGTTTGGCCTCTCTCGCATCAAGGTGCGTGAGCATGCCATGAAGGGCGAAATTCCGGGCCTCAAAAAGGCCTCTTGGTAAGAATCTCGGGAGTTAGACTATGAGCATGCAAGATCCGATCGCGGATATGCTGACCCGCATCCGTAACGGTCAGGCGGCGAGCAAAGTTGCGGTTTCCATGCCTTCTTCCAAGCTGAAAGTGGCTATCGCCAAAGTGCTGAAGGAAGAAGGTTACATCGCTGGCTACAACGTAGCTGGTGACGTGAAGCCGGAACTGGAAATTGAATTGAAATATTTCCAGGGCAAGCCGGTTGTAGAACTGATCCAACGCGTGAGCCGTCCCGGCCTGCGTATTTACAAGCGCACTACTGATCTGCCGAAAGTCATGGGCGGTCTCGGTGTTGCTATCGTGTCCACGTCTAAAGGTGTGATGACCGACCGTGCTGCCCGTAAGGCAAGCATGGGTGGTGAGATCATCTGCTACGTCGCTTAATAGGAGGTCGGAAATGTCTCGCGTTGCTAAGGCACCCGTCACTATTCCTGCTGGCGTAGAGGTGACTCTGAACGGTCAGGAACTGTCCATCAAAGGTGGTAAAGGTTCTCTGGTTCGTTCCATCCACGCCGGTGTAGAAGTGACCAAAGAAGACAATGTACTGAAGTTCGCCCCGCGCGACGGCATCGCTGGTGCTGACGCTCAGGCCGGTACTGCACGTGCATTGGCTAACAACATGGTAATCGGTGTTACCCAAGGCTTCGAGCGTAAGCTGCAGCTGGTTGGTGTAGGCTACAAAGCCTCCATCAAGGGCAATGCTGTCGCGCTGGCTCTGGGCTTCTCTCACCCGGTTGAGCATGCGCTGCCGGCTGGTGTCACCGCTGAATGTCCGTCCGCCACAGAGATCATTCTGCGTGGTGTGGACAAGCAGCTGGTTGGCCAAGTCGCCGCCGATATCCGTGCTTACCGCGCTCCGGAGCCCTACAAGGGCAAGGGTGTACGCTATGCCAACGAGCAAGTGCGTACTAAAGAAGCTAAGAAGAAGTAAGGTAACACTATGGACAAGAAAGCAGCTCGTCTCCGTCGTGCTACTCGTGCTCGGAAAAAGATGCAGGAACTGGGAGCTACCCGTCTGGTTGTTCACCGTACCCCGCGTCATATCTATGCGCAGGTTATCGCAGCCAACGGTTCCGAAGTTCTGGCCTCTGCTTCTACAGTAGAGAAAGCCATCAGTGAAGCTATTAAATACACCGGTAACGCAGATGCTGCTACCGCTGTAGGTAAAGCAATCGCTGAGCGTGCTATTGCCAAAGGCGTTCAGAACGTATCTTTCGATCGTTCCGGTTTCAAGTATCACGGTCGTGTAGCCGCTCTGGCTGCCGCTGCTCGTGACGCTGGTCTTCAGTTCTAAGCTAGGAGTCGAAGATGGCTAAAGTCGAATCTCAAGCCGGCGAACTGCAAGAAAAGCTGATTGCAGTAAACCGTGTTTCGAAAACTGTTAAAGGTGGTCGTATCATGTCCTTCACCGCGTTGACCGTGGTGGGTGATGGTAACGGCCGTGTAGGTTACGGTTACGGTAAGGCCCGTGAAGTTCCGGCTGCCATTCAAAAGGCAATGGAACAGGCTAAGCGTAACCTGAACAAGGTTGAGCTGAACAATGGCACTCTGCACCACCCGGTGCGCGGTGTTCACTCCGGTTCCACCGTGTTCATGAAGCCGGCCTCACAAGGTACTGGTATCATTGCAGGCGGCGCCATGCGTGCTGTGCTGGAAGTTGCCGGTATCCACAACGTGCTGGCCAAGACCTACGGTTCCACCAACCCAATCAACGTTGTTCGCGCAACTGTAGACGCTCTGGTTCACGGTCAATCACCGGAACAGATCGCTGCCAAGCGTGGTCTGCGCGTTGAAGAAATTCTGGGGTAATGCGACATGGCTAACACTGTAAAAGTAACTCAAACTCGCAGCTCTATCGGCCGTCTGCCAAAGCACAAGGCGACTCTGCGTGGTCTGGGTCTGCGTCGCATTGGTCACACCGTTGAGCTGGAAGATACTCCCTGCGTACGCGGCATGATCAACCAGGTTTATTACATGGTTAAGGTGGAGGGCTAAGCATGCGTCTGAATACTCTGTCTCCGGCCGCTGGTTCCAAGCGTGTTAAGCACCGTCCGGGCCGTGGTATCGGTTCTGGTCTGGGCAAGACCGGTGGTCGTGGTGTGAAAGGTCAAACTTCTCGTTCCGGTGGCGGTAAAGTCCGCAACGGTTTCGAGGGTGGCCAGATGCCTTTGAAAATCCGTCTGCCGAAGTTCGGTTTCTTCTCTCGCAAATCTTTGGTTTCTGCCGAAGTGCGCCTGAACGAAATCGCCCTGGTAGAAGGTGATGTGGTCGATCTGAGCACTCTGAAGCAAGCCGGTGTTGTTACCAAGAACATCGTTTTCGCTAAAGTTGTTCTGTCTGGCAACATTGACCGTGCTGTGACCGTTCGTGGTCTGTCCGTCACCAAAGGTGCACGCGCAGCCATCGAGGCCGCTGGCGGTAAAATCGAGGAATAATCAGTACAATGGCTAAGAAACCAGGATTGGATGTTAAAGCACAAGGTGGTCTGAGTGAACTGAAGAGCCGTCTGCTCTTCGTTCTCGGGGCAATTATCGTGTTCCGCGCAGGCTCTTATGTGCCGATTCCTGGTATTGACGCCGCCGTACTGGCCGAGTTGTTCCAACAACAGAAGGGCACCATCATTGAGATGTTCAACATGTTCAGTGGTGGTGCACTCTCGCGTGCTTCTATTCTTGCGCTGGGGATCATGCCGTACATTTCGGCGTCGATCATTATCCAGCTGCTGACTGTGGTTCATCCTGCTCTTGCTGAACTCAAGAAAGAGGGTGAATCCGGCCGTCGCAAGATTAGCCAATATACCCGTTGGGGCACGCTGGTTTTGGGAACGTTCCAGGCCATTGGTATTGCAACCGGTCTGCCGAATATGATGCAAGGACTCGTGACTCATCCGGGTTTGGGCTTCTATTTCACAGCCGTTGTGAGTCTGGTCACCGGTACCATGTTCTTGATGTGGTTGGGTGAACAGATTACCGAGCGTGGGATTGGTAATGGTATCTCGCTGATTATTTTCACGGGTATCGTTGCTGGTCTGCCTCATGCCATTGGCGCTACGGCCGAACAGGCACGTCAAGGGGAATTGCACATCCTGCTGTTGTTGTTGCTGGGCTTGATTGTTTTCGCAGTGACTTACTTTGTGGTGTTCGTGGAGCGTGGTCAGCGTCGTATCGTCGTTAACTATGCCAAGCGTCAACAAGGCCGCCAGGTATTCGCCGCGCAAAGCACACACCTGCCGTTGAAAGTGAATATGGCTGGTGTGATTCCTGCGATTTTCGCATCCAGCATCATCCTCTTCCCAGGGACCATTACCTCTTGGTTTGGTCAGGGCGAGGGCAAGGTGGCTGATGTCCTGCAACAGGTCTCTATGGTCCTGCAGCCGGGTCAACCCTTGTATGAGATGCTCTATGCAGCAGCCATTATCTTCTTCTGCTTCTTCTATACCGCGCTGGTGTTCAACCCCCGCGAGACAGCAGATAATCTGAAGAAGAGTGGAGCCTTTATCCCGGGGATCCGCCCGGGCGAGCAGACAGCACGTTACATCGATAAGGTTATGACTCGCCTGACATTGGCAGGTGCGCTCTATATAACCTTTATCTGTCTGGTACCCCAGTTCTTGATGACTGCCTGGAACGTACAGTTCTACTTCGGTGGCACTTCGCTGCTGATTATCGTGGTAGTTATCATGGACTTCATGGCTCAGGTTCAGACCCATATGATGTCTCATCAATATGGCGACGTCCTGAGGAAGGCCAACCTGAAGGGCTACGGCCGCTAAAGGTCGGCGTAGTTACGGAGTTAAGCAATGAAAGTTCGTGCTTCCGTTAAGGCAATCTGCCGTAACTGCAAAATCATCAAGCGTCACGGTGTGGTGCGTGTGATTTGCAGCGAGCCAAAGCATAAACAGCGCCAAGGCTAATTTTTTACGGTTAGTACTTGCAACAAATAGTTGTGCTGGCTAATATAGCCAGCCAACTTTTGTTGTGTATTGGTTGACCGCCACGTATCCGCTCACGGGCTTTGTGGTGGTCGTTATCTACTATATGTAGGAGTGAATAGTGGCCCGTATCGCTGGCATTAACATTCCTGACCATAAGCATGCAGTCATTGCGTTGACTGCGATTTATGGCGTCGGTCGTACCCGCTCCAAGGCCATCTGTGCCGCAGCCGGTATCGCTGAGAATGTGAAAATTAAAGACCTGGACGAAGCTCAGATCGAGAGTCTGCGTGAACAAGTAGGTAAATTCACCGTTGAAGGTGACCTGCGTCGTCAGATTTCCATGAACATCAAGCGATTGATGGATCTGGGTTGCTACCGTGGTTTGCGTCACCGTCGTAGCCTGCCTGTTCGTGGTCAACGTACCAAGACCAACGCTCGTACCCGTAAGGGTCCGCGCAAGGCTATCAAGAAGTAACGGGAAGGTAGAAAATGGCTAAAACTCCGACTCGTGCTCGCAAGCGCGTTAAAAAGCAAGTGAGCGACGGTATTGCGCACGTTCATGCATCTTTCAACAACACAATCGTGACCATTACTGACCGTCAGGGCAATGCTCTGTCTTGGGCTACCTCTGGTGGTTCCGGTTTCCGTGGTTCCCGTAAGTCCACTCCGTTTGCTGCCCAGGTAGCTGCTGAGCGCGCTGGTGAGATCGCCAAAGAATACGGCGTGAAGAACCTGGAAGTCATGGTCAAAGGTCCGGGTCCCGGTCGTGAGTCTTCCATCCGCGCTCTGAACGCGGCTGGTTTCCGCATCACTAATATTACTGATGTGACTCCGATCCCGCACAACGGTTGTCGTCCTCCCAAGAAGCGCCGCGTATAACGCTGTAGCTACTTGGTCTAGGATTGTTGGAGAAAGAAGATGGCAAGATATATCGGTCCTAAGCTTAAGCTTAGCCGTCGTGAGGGCACCGACCTCTTCCTGAAGTCTGGTGTTCGTGCGATTGATTCTAAGTGCAAGATTGACACCGTTCCTGGTCAACACGGTGCGCGTAAAGCGCGTCTGTCCGACTATGGCGTGCAACTGCGCGAGAAACAAAAAGTACGTCGTATCTACGGCGTATTGGAAAAACAGTTCCGCAACTACTACCGCGACGCTGCCCGTCAAAAGGGTAACACCGGTGAAAACCTGTTGCAGCTGCTGGAAGGTCGTCTGGACAACGTCGTCTACCGCATGGGCTTCGGCGCCACTCGTGCTGAGTCTCGTCAGCTGGTGAGCCACAAAGCCATCATGGTAAACGGCCGCGTTGTGAATGTTCCTTCTTTCCAGGTATCCCCTGAGGACGTGATCTGCGTTCGCGAGAAGGCTAAGAAGCAAGCGCGTATCAAAGCTTCCCTGGAAGTTGCTGGTCAGCGCGAGAAGCCGACTTGGGTAGAGGTTGACGCTGCTAAGATGGAAGGTGCTTTCAAGCGCCTGCCAGAGCGTTCCGACCTGTCTGCCGACATTAACGAACAGCTGATCGTCGAGCTTTACTCCAAGTAAAGCTAGCTTCTAAAGAGAGGACACAATGCTGGGTTCTGTAACAGATTTTCTTAAACCGCGGCTAGTTGACATCGAGCAAGTTAGCCCGACTCACGCGAAAGTGACTCTCGAGCCGCTTGAGCGTGGCTTTGGTCACACGCTGGGTAATGCCCTGCGTCGTATTTTGCTGTCATCTATGCCCGGTTGTGCAGTTACTGAAGTCGAGATCGACGGAGTTCTGCACGAGTACAGCAGCAAAGAAGGTGTACAGGAAGACATTCTTGAAATCCTGCTCAACCTGAAAGGTATCGCTGTGAAGCTGGAAGGTAAGGACGAGGTAACTCTGTCCCTGACCAAGTCTGGAACAGGCCCCGTTACCGCTGGTGATATCACTCACGGTGATGAAGTCGAGATCGTAAACCCGGAGCACGTAATCTGCCACCTGACAGGGGCCAATGCTGAGATCAGCATGCGTCTGAAAGTTCAGCGCGGTCGTGGTTATGTGCCTGCTTCTGCTCGTGTTCACAACGATGATGAAGAGCGTCCTATTGGTCGCCTGCTGCTGGACTCCGCGTTCAGCCCCATCGTTCGCATCGCCTACAATGTTGAGGCGGCACGTGTGGAACAGCGCACCGACTTGGACAAGCTGGTTATCGACATGGAGACCAATGGTACTCTGGATCCGGAAGAAGCCATTCGCCGTTCTGCCACTATTTTGGCCGAGCAGCTGGAAGCCTTCGTGGATCTGCGCGATGTCAGCGTGCCCGAGAAGAAAGAAGAGAAACCCGAGTTTGATCCGATTCTGCTGCGTCCTGTCGATGATTTGGAGCTGACAGTTCGTTCAGCGAACTGTCTGAAGGCAGAAGCTATCCACTATATTGGTGATCTGGTACAGCGTACCGAAGTTGAGTTGCTTAAAACTCCTAACCTCGGTAAGAAGTCCCTGACTGAGATCAAGGACGTGTTGGCCTCCCGTGGTCTGTCTCTTGGCATGCGCCTTGAGAACTGGCCGCCCGCCAGCATCGCTGACGAGTAATCCAGATTACGGGTTTCACAGATTTAGTTAGAAGGATAAGGTCATGCGCCATCGTTTGAGTGGTCGTCAACTGAACCGGAACAGCAGCCATCGTCAGGCTATGTTCCGCAACATGGCCAGCTCCCTGGTTCGTCATGAGATCATCAAGACGACTCTGCCTAAGGCAAAAGAGCTGCGTCGTGTAGTTGAACCGCTGATCACCCTTGCCAAGACTGATAGCGTTGCTAATCGTCGCCTGGCATTTGCCCGTACTCGCGATAACGCGATCGTGGCTAAGCTGTTCAATGAACTGGGCCCGCGCTACCTGGAGCGCGCCGGCGGTTATACTCGCATTCTGAAATGCGGTTTCCGTGCAGGCGACAACGCCCCTATGGCTTACATTGAGCTGGTAGACCGCCCGGCCGCTGCTGAAGCAGCTGCTGAGTGATAAAGAAAAAGCCGGGCTTGTCCCGGCTTTTCTTTTAATGGATTCTGATACTGCCTCAACTGCCTCAACTGCCTCAACTGCCTCAACTGCCTCAACTGCCTCAACTGCCTCAACTGCCTCAACTGCCTCAACTGCCTCAACTGCCTCAACTGCCTCAACTGCTTCAAGTGTACTGTGGCTATTAACCTAGCCCTTCGTCTACTTCTTCCTTATATAGGTATTCCTCTTCTTTGAGGCGAGCCTTCATTTACCTGATGCAGGGGGGTAAGTACCAACAAGATGCAGAGACCTATACAAGGAACGCTGCCAACTTGTTCCGAACTTAGGTTCACTTTGTGGATAAGCTTGTATAAAAGCTGTGCTTAGTTATGAATAACTAAAAAATTGCCATTTTTTGCAATTTTATTGCTTTGAGGGACTTGCCAGAAAGTTTCAGCTCCCTATAATGCGCCTCCATCGACAGGGCAAGCGGCAACGCAAAAAGCCAAGTCGATACCTCGAAAAGCCTTTGAAAATAAGGCTTGACTCGAGAAGGCGGTTGAGTAGAATTCCACTCCCGCAGCAACACACTGTTGCGTCGCTCTTTAACAATTTGAATCAAGCAA
>NZ_JBWVQS010000010.1:0-85344 GCF_056642115.1 Aeromonas sp. 130281
CATGCTTTAAAAATGATACAGATGGGTCGTTAGCTCAGTCGGTAGAGCAGTTGACTTTTAATCAATTGGTCGCTGGTTCGAATCCAGCACGACCCACCATCATTCAGTCTTATCCCAGGTCGTTTAGCTCAGCTGGGAGAGCACCTCCCTTACAAGGAGGGGGTCACTGGTTCGAGCCCAGTAACGACCACCATGCTTTGAAAAAAATGATACAGATGGGTCGTTAGCTCAGTCGGTAGAGCAGTTGACTTTTAATCAATTGGTCGCTGGTTCGAATCCAGCACGACCCACCATCATTCAGCTTTATCCCAGGTCGTTTAGCTCAGCTGGGAGAGCACCTCCCTTACAAGGAGGGGGTCACTGGTTCGAGCCCAGTAACGACCACCAGATTGAAAAAAAGCCCGCAGCAATGCGGGCTTTTTTGTATCCGCGCGTCAGGTGCGCAGCCGATCGAGTTCGTTGGCCAGCGTGGTTGCCGCCTGCTCCAGCTCCTCGCTCAAGAGGTGGCTGGCACTCGCCTCCTGCCCCAGGGCGGTGGCGGTATCCCCAATGCGCATCAGATTCTGGTTGATGCTATCGCTGACGGCGCTCTGCTGCTCGGCGGCGGTCGCCACCTGGCTGATGTGATCATGGATCTGCTGGATCTGGCTCACCACCTGATTGAGCGCCTCGAAGGCCTGCTCGGTTCCCTCGACCGTGCTGACGGATCGGGTGATGCCCGTATTCATCAGCTGCTGGCTGCTGGTGACCTCGGTTTGCAGACTGCCGATGAGCTGACCTATCTCGTCGGTGGATGAACGGGTCTTGTTGGCAAGGGCTCTTACTTCATCTGCCACCACGGCAAAGCCCCTGCCGATGTCGCCAGCCCGCGCCGCCTCTATGGCCGCATTGAGTGCCAGCAAATTGGTCTGCTCGGCGATGGCCCGGATCACGTCGAGAATGTGGCTGATGTTGGTGCTGCGCTGGGCCACCTGCGCCACCGCCTTGTCCGCCTGGTGCATGTCCTCGACCAGGGTGTGGATCTCGCTACGGGCCCGGCTCAAGGTCTGCTGGGCCCTGTGGATATGGTGAGTGGCCGTTTCCGACTCTTGCGCCGCCTGCTCGGCGTAACCCGCCACGCTGACCGCAGTGGTGCTCATCTCGTGCATGGCACTGACCACGCTCTCCAGCTCCAGACTCTGTTCATCCAGGCTGCTGCGCATGGCATCCGCCGTCTGCTTCATGCCCCTTGCCTGCTGGTGTACCTGCTGGCCAATCTGCTTGCTGCCCTGCACCATGGCCCTCAGTTTGCCGAGGAAGGCATTGAGGTGCTTGCCGAGCTCGATGAGCTCCTGGTGGGTATCTATCTGCATCTGCTGGGTCAGATCCCCCTCATTGCTGGCGAGGTGGGAGACGTGGCGGCTAATGAGGGAGAGGGGTGCCGTGATGGTCTGAATGAACCAGACGAGCAGAGCCAGTGCCACCAGGGTGATGGCGACTATGGCCATCAACTGCTGTTGCTGGGTGGCTTGCAGCAGGCTGCCAAGCTGGTTGCTGATGGTGTTGGCCTGACTGAGGGCGAGGGCCTTGGGCACCTTGATCATCAGCCACCACTGGCTGTCGGCGGCGTCGATCTTGATGGGTTGCTGCAGGATGAAGTCGCTGTCGCTATCCCTGGGTTTGCCATCTGGCGCCACCAGTCCGGCCTCCGTCAGGGGGCGCCCCAGCTTGTCCGCATGGCGGTTGCTGCCGACGATAAAGCCCATCTTGCTGACCAGGGTCACCTCGGCCTGATTGTCATACAGACTCTTGCCGAGGCGCTCGGCCAGTTGCTGGAAGATGGGCAGGTTCATGTCGACCCCGGCGATCCCGACAAACTTGCCCCCCTTGAGGATGGGGACCGTCAGGCTGGTCATCAGCATCTGCTTGCCAGGGCTTATCTCGTAGAGGTAGGGCTCCATCAGGCAGGGGCGCAGGCTGTCACGGCCACAGAGATACCACTCGCTGTTGCGAATGCCGAACTCGTTGCGCGAGGTATCGAACTTGGCTTCGCTGGTTGCCGCATCTATCTGCTGCTGCGCAATCTGGCCATTCTGCTCCCGGGTGAAGTACACCTCCAGACTGCCTTTGCCCGAGACCGAGTGTGTTGCCCCCGTCTGCCAGCTGGCATCCTGCCCGTCATAGCCATCGGGTTCGAACTGGGCATAGATGGAGCTGATCCCCTCAGCCTGACGCAGGCGGCTGCCAAGCAGCAGCTCCACCTGCGGGCGGCTCGGCATCAGCTCCGGCTGTGCCATGCCGTCTTCGAGCTGTGCGGCTATCCCCAGCGGTATCTGGTAGGACTGCTGCAACAGGTCGGCGATTTGCACGGCATAGCGCTCGGCCTGGAATTGCAGGGTACGCGATACCTCCTGCTCCAGGGCGCCGCGAGTCTGGGTCATGATGTCATTGCGCAGGGTGTTCAGGGAGGCAGACTGCATCAGGGTCATGGCGACGCCACTGGCGAGAAAGAGGCCCAGGGTGAGCAGCAGCAACTTGGTTTTGAGCGAGCGTTGTTTCATTCGACAACTCCTTTTGGCAAGAATGACAACGATACATCCGGGCGGGTTCTGACCGTTTTACTGTACTGGATTTGTTGATGGGTTTGTGCGCGGCTTCTGGTTATAATTTTGGCCTTTCCAAGCGTTGATGGAACAGTCGCAATGAGCAATGCACTGAGCAGTGTCCCTCCGGTCATCGAGATGGACTATCCCTTTCCGGTCAAACCGGCTCCCCTGACTGCCGAACAGAAGGCGGCCCTGATCATCGAGATCAAGGCGCTGCTCGAGGCGCGTCAGGCCGTGCTGGTTGCCCACTACTACACGGATCCCGAGATCCAGGCGCTGGCCGAGGCCACCGGCGGTTTCGTCGGCGACTCCCTCGAGATGGCTCGCTTCGGTCGTGATCACGCCGCCCAGACCCTGATCGTGGCCGGTGTGCGCTTCATGGGGGAGACCTCCAAGATCCTGAGCCCCCACAAGCGGGTGCTGATGCCGACCCTGGAGGCGGAGTGCTCCCTGGATCTGGGCTGCCCCATCGACCAGTTCTCCGCCTTCTGCGATGCCCATCCCGACCATATAGTCGTGGTCTATGCCAATACCTCGGCGGCGGTGAAGGCGCGGGCCGACTGGGTGGTCACCTCCAGCATCGCGCTGGAGATAGTCGAGCATCTGGACAGCCAGGGCCACAAGATCATCTGGGGGCCGGACAGACACCTGGGTGCCTACATCGAGAAGAAGACGGGCGCCGAGATGCTGCGCTGGCAGGGTCACTGCATCGTCCACGACGAGTTCAAGGCCAAGGCCCTGCGCGAGCTCAAGGCCCAGAACCCGGATGCGGCCGTGCTGGTGCACCCGGAGTCCCCGGCTTCCGTCATCGAACTGGCGGATGCGGTGGGGTCTACCAGCCAGCTCATCAAGGCGGCCCGCGAGCTGCCCCAGCAGAAGCTGATCGTGGCGACCGATCGCGGCATCTTCTACAAGATGCAGCAGGCCTGTCCGGAGAAGGAGATGGTGGAGGCGCCGACCGGTGGCGATGGTGCCACCTGCCGCAGCTGTGCCCACTGTCCCTGGATGGCGATGAACGGCCTGGTGGCGATCAAGGAAGCGCTGACCGACGGCGCCGAGCGTCACGAGATCCATGTGGATGAGGCGCTGCGCCTGAAGGCCCTGATCCCGCTGGATCGCATGCTGAACTTCGCTGCCGAGCTCAAGCTCAAGACCCAGGGCAATGCCTGATCTTCTCTGATGACAAGATGCAAAGAGGGCTCCCGCGGGAGCCCTCTTTATTTATCCGTCTGACATATCGTCAGATGATCACGGTAGAGAAGCTGTGCTCCTCGTTCGGCGCCACCGTGATGCCGGCGTCGGCGGTGATGGCTGCCTCGACACAGAGGTGGGAGTGATAGCCTTCATCGCCCGGCCAGGCTTCAGATGATCACGGTAGAGACGCTGTGCTCATCGTCCGGTACCACAGTGATGCCGGCGTCGGCGGTGATGGCTGCCTCGACACAGAGGTTGGAGTGATAGCCTTCATCGCCCGCCCAGGCTTCAGATGATCACGGTAGAGAAGCTGTGCTCCTCGTCCGGTGCCACCGTTACGCCAGCGTCGGCAGTGATGGCCGCCTCGACACACAGCATGGTGCGGTAGCCGTCGTCGCTCATGTCGGCCATGGCCGCGGCGCCCTCAGCCCAGGGATTCCAGACCACCACGCTGTCATGGTTGCCGCTCACTACCCGGGTGGTGCGATCCCCATCCTGCACGCTGACCATGGCGTCGGGCTGGTTGTAGATGCGATCCATGGCGGCAGAGAGCGTCAGCGCCCCCTGTTGCTGCGCATCCCGGCCGGTCAGCTTGTCATGGTAAGGCTCGCCGAGGCCGGTCACTTGAACGGCCTCCGGGCGGCTTATCTGCAGATAGGTGTGCAGGGCCGCGTTGTAGGTGAGGGGCGTCTTGCCGGTGTTGCGGGTGGTCAGCACCAGAGAGAGCTCCTTGCCCACCAGCACATCCAGCTCCAGCTCGAAGGCGTGGGGCCAGAGGGCACGGCTGGCGTCGGTGTCACGCAGAGAGAGATGGACTAGGGTGCCATCCCCGTGATCGGAGACGCCATCCAGGGTCCAGAGGCTGGTGCGGGCGAAGCCATGGGCGGGCTTTCCGCTGCCGACGCGAGCGGGGGAGGGGCCGAACCAGGGCCAGCACAGAGGGATACCGCCCCGGATCGGCTTGCCGCCATCCAGCACGGCCTTGTCGCTGAGCCAGATAGAGGCGGGTTCGCCGTGGCGCTGGTAGCTCAGCACATGGGCGCCAAACAGGCTGATCTCCGCCCTGGCATGCTGGTTGTCGATGGTCAGCAGAGGCTGGCCATCCGCTGGGTGGCTAAGGGTGCAGTGGGCAGTCAGAGTACGTGTCGGTTGCATGAAGACTCCTGTGTTCGGGCACATTCAGAAAGGGTCCGTGATTCAGAATACAAAAAGGCGGCCAATGGCCGCCTTTTTTCAAGCTACGCGATTGCGCATCCCAAATTACTTGGAGATGTGAGCGATCAGGTCCAGAACCTTGCTGGAGTAGCCCATTTCGTTGTCGTACCAGGAGACGACTTTCACGAAGGTCTTGTTCAGCTGGATACCAGCCTTGGCATCGAACACGGAAGTCTGACGCTCACCCAGGAAGTCGGTGGAAACCACTTCGTCTTCGGTGTAGCCCAGCACGCCCTTCATGGCGCCTTCGGAGGCAGCCTTCATGGCCTGGCAGATTTCAGCGTAGGAAGCTTCTTTCTTCAGGTTGACGGTCAGGTCAACGACGGACACGTCCGGAGTCGGAACGCGGAAGGCCATGCCGGTCAGCTTGCCGTTCAGTTCCGGGATGACCACGCCAACAGCCTTGGCAGCACCGGTGGAGGACGGGATGATGTTCTGAGCCGCACCGCGGCCACCGCGCCAGTCTTTGGCAGACGGACCATCAACGGTCTTCTGGGTCGCAGTGGTAGCGTGAACAGTGGTCATCAGGCCGGATTCGATACCGAAGGTATCGTTCAGAACCTTGGCGATGGGGGCCAGGCAGTTGGTGGTGCAGGAAGCGTTGGAAACGATGTCCTGGCCAGCGTAGGAGTTCTGGTTAACACCCATGACGAACATCGGGGTGGCGTCTTTGGACGGACCGGTCAGTACGACTTTCTTGGCACCGGCAGCGATGTGCTTGCGAGCGGTCTCGTCGGTCAGGAACAGACCGGTAGCTTCGGCAACAACGTCAACACCGATGGCATCCCATTTCAGGTTTGCCGGGTCACGTTCAGCGGTAACACGTACGGTTTTGCCGTTGACAACCAGGTTGCCGTCTTTGACTTCAACGGTGCCCTTGAAGCGGCCGTGGGTGGAGTCGTACTTCAGCATGTAAGCCATGTAGTCAACGTCGATCAGATCGTTGATACCAACCACTTCGATGTCAGCACGCTCAGCGGCCAGACGGAAAACGAAACGACCGATACGGCCAAAACCGTTAATACCTACTTTGATAGTCATAATTGGTTACCTAACTGTTCAGTAGTCAAAGAAAATTCCGTTTGTAAATTTACTAGAACTCACCGGTGAGTCAACCAACAATCTGCGCGAAATTGCGCTATATCATGAAAAACTGTGAAATTTATTTTCGTTTTATGTAACTGGCTACCAACTTTTGTCGAATGCATCATCAGCGGATCCGGTCGCAGAGATCAACAATAGTGCCTGTCCGGTCACACATCCGGCCGGGGAGATATGTAAAAATGTGCGCGGTTTAGCATGGCCAAAGAGCCACTGTTCAAGTACCACCCATAAAAATTAATCACAAATAGTGTAGATAGAATCCACAGCGGGAATTCTCAAACTATGACCACCCTGATTGAACAGCTGGCTGCCGCCAAAGGTATCGCCAGTGAGTATGTTGATGCCTGGGGCCACCCGGCCCAGGTATCCGAAGAGAGCAAGGCCGCCATGCTGGGCGCCATGGGCTACCGCGTCGACGACGAGGCCGCCCTGACCGAGCAGCTGGAGCAGGAGCACCGTCAGCACTGGTTGCGGCCTCTGGATCCCGTGATGGTAGTGCGCAGTGGCGATCCCGTCAGCCTCGAGGTTCGTCTGCCCATCGAGTTCGTCAACGACGCCCTCCACTGGCAGATAGAGCTGGAGCAGGGCGCCCTGTTGTCCGGCCAGCTGACCCCCATCGAAGGGGAACTGGTCGGCGTCGCCGAATTCGAAGAGATGGAGTGCCAGGCCTACAGGGTCGCGCTGGATGTGCAGCCGGAGCTCGGCTATCACCAGCTGGTGCTGCTGGAAGAGGGCAACGACGAGCCGCTCGCCACCATGCGCCTCATCGTCGCCCCCAAGTCCTGCTACAAGCAGGCGCCGATTGCCAACGGCCGCAAGGTGTGGGGCCCGAGCGTGCAGCTCTACTGCCTGCGCAGCCGCCACAACTGGGGCATAGGTGATTTCAGCGACCTCGGTCAGCTGGTCGAGAAGGCCGCCGCCTGGGGAGCCCACTTCGTGGGGCTGAACCCCATCCACGCCCTCTATCCGGCCAACCCCGAGAGTGCCAGCCCCTACAGCCCCTCTTCCCGTCGCTGGCTCAACGTGGCCTACATCAACGTGGAAGCCGTGCCCGAGTTTATCGCCAACGAGCGGCTCAAGGCCGATGTGGCGAGCCCGGCCTTCCAGCAGCATCTGGCCTCCCTGCGGGCCAAGGAGAACGTGGATTACACCGGCGTCATCGAGACCAAGATCGGCATGCTGCGTCAGGTGTTCGATGAGGCCAGGCTCGGCGCCGAGCGTCAGGCTGCGTTCGATGCCTTCGTGGCCGCCGGTGGCGACAGCCTGCAACAGCAGGCGGCCTTCGATGCCCTGCAGGCCCACTTCTATGGCAAGGGTGAGAACGCCTGGGGCTGGCCGGTCTGGCCGGATGCCTTCCGTGATTACCACAACCCGGAAGTGGCGGCCTGGATGAAGGAGCACCGCCAGGATGTGAATTTCTACCTCTATCTGCAGTTCCTGGCCGATGAGCAGCTGGCACAGGCCGATGCCCGCGCCAAGGCGGCCGGCATGGTGATGGGGATCTACCGGGATCTGGCGGTGGGCGTCTCCGAAGGCTCCACCGAGATCTGGGCCAACCGGGATCTCTACTGCCCGAAAGCCTCGGTCGGTGCCCCCCCCGACATCCTGGGCCCCCTCGGCCAGAACTGGGGCCTGCCCCCCATGAACCCGAACCAGCTGTTCGAGGCGGCCTATCAGCCCATGGTGGATCTGTTCCGCGCCAACATGCGTGCCTGCGGCGCGCTGCGCATCGATCACGTGATGGCCTTGCTACGGCTGTGGTGGGTTCCGCCCGGAGCGTCCGCCGCCAAGGGCGCCTACATCTACTATCCGGTCAACGATCTGCTGGGGATACTTGCCCTCGAGTCCCACCGCAACCAGTGCCTGCTGATCGGCGAGGATCTCGGCACTGTGCCGGAAGGCATAGACGTGACCCTCAAAGAGAACGGGGTCCACTCCTACAAGGTGTTCTTCTTCGAGCGCTCCAAGGACGACGGCGGCTTCATCTCCCCGGCGCACTACACCGAGCAGGCGATGTCGGCCCTGACCACCCACGACATGCCGACCCTGAAGGGCTTCTGGCATTGCGACGATCTGGCGCTGGGTCGCGAGCTGGGCCTGTACCCGGATGAAGAGGTACTCAAGACCCTGTATGCTGATCGCCACCAGGCCAAGCAGCGGATCCTTGACAGCCTGCATGCCCATGGGGTCATCTCTGGCAACATCAGCCATGACGTGAACTGGGTCGGGATGAACACCGAACTCAACCATGGCCTGCAACTGCACATGTCCCGCGGCAGCTGTGCCCTGTTCAGCACCCAGCTGGAAGACTGGCTGGAGATGGACAAGCCGGTCAACGTGCCGGGCACCAGTTACGAATACCCGAACTGGCGTCGCAAGCTTTCAAAGGATCTGGAAGATATTTTTGCCGATGAGGCGCTCAAGGCGCTGGCGGGCAAGATGAGCCAGGCCCGTGACGAGGCCAGTCGTTGAGCCCCTGCTGTCAACATGTGACTCACTTTCATCCGCTTCGGCCCAGGCCGGAGCGGATGTTCAGCCATGAAAGGAAATGTCGATGCCCGTTGAACGTTTGGTTGCCGCCCGCTGTGCCGATCCCTTCTCCCATCTAGGCCTGCTGGCCAATCCGGATGGGCCAGGCCTGAAACTGACGGCCTGGTTGCCCGATGCGCTCGAGGTCCGGGTCAGGGACCTCAAGTCAGGCAAGATAGTTGCCACCCTGACCTCCGCCGACGAAGCGGGCCTTTTTGAAACTGTTTTCACTCGCCGCAAGAATCCCTTCCCCTATCAGCTGATCGCCAGCTACCCCGATGCCAGTGCCGAATCCATCGACCCTTACCAGTTCCAGGCTGCCGCCTGGGAAGGCCTGGCCGAGCTCGGCTTCCAGCCGGAAAACCTCTACCACACCCTGGGTGCCCAGCTGCGCACCGTGGAGCATCTCGGCCAGCGGGTGGCAGGGGTGCGCTTCGCCGTCTATGCACCGAGCGCCACGGCGGTGAGCCTGATCGGCGATTTCAACTTCTGGGATGGTCGTCGCCACCCCATGCAGCGCAGCCAGTGCGGTCACTGGGTGCTGTTCGTGCCTGGCCTCAAGGCCGGGGATCGCTACAAGTTCGAGCTCAAAGACCCCATGGGCAACCGCCTGCCCCACAAGAGCGACCCGGTGGGCTTCTACTGCGAGCAGTATCCGTCGTTCGCCTCCGTCATCCACGACCATGAGCAGTACCAGTGGCAGGATGCCGCCTGGCGCGAGAGCCAGCGCAACGACAAGCGGGAGCAGCCGCTCTCCATCTACGAGCTGCACGTGGGATCCTGGAAGCGTCACCCCAACGGCGACAGCCTGAACTGGCGCGAGCTGGCGGTGGAGCTGGTCCACTACGTCACCGAGATGGGGTACACCCACATCGAGCTGATGCCGGTCTCCGAGCACCCCTTCAGCGGCTCCTGGGGCTACCAGCCGGTGGGCATGTTCTCCCCCACCAGTCGCTACGGCAGTGCCGATGACTTCAAGCATTTCGTCGACGCCTGCCACCAGGCCGGCATAGGCGTCATCCTCGACTGGGTGCCGGCCCACTTCCCGGCGGATGCCCATGGTCTCGCCCGCTTCGACGGCACCCCGCTCTACGAGTACGAGGATCCGCGTCGTGGCTGGCACCCGGACTGGAACTCCTACATCTACGATTTCGGCCGCAACAACGTGCGCCAGTTCCTGGTGGCGAGCGCCCTGTTCTGGCTCGACAAGTTCCACATTGACGGCCTGCGGGTGGATGCGGTGGCCTCCATGCTCTATCTGGACTATTCCCGCAACGCCGGTGAGTGGGTGCCGAACGTCGACGGGGGCAACCACAACTACGAGGCGATCAGCCTGCTCAAGTGGACCAACGAGGAGGTCTACGGCAAGTATCCCCACGCCATGACCATCGCCGAGGAGTCCACCGCCTTTGCCGGTGTCTCCCGTCCCACCTTCCTCGGTGGCCTCGGGTTTGGTTTCAAGTGGAATATGGGCTGGATGCACGACACCCTGAGCTACATGCAGAAGGAGCCTATCCACCGCCGTTATCACCACAACGAGATGACCTTCTCCATGGTCTATCACTATGACGAGAACTTCATCCTGGCCCTGTCCCACGACGAGGTGGTGCACGGCAAGCACTCCCTGCTCTACAAGATGCCCGGTGACGAGTGGCAGCAGGCCGCGAACCTGCGGGCCTACATGGGCTTCATGTATGGCCATCCGGGCAAGAAGCTCAACTTCATGGGCACCGAAATCGCCCAGAGCAACGAGTGGAATCACGATGCCCAGCTGCCCTGGCACCTGCTGCAATTCCCCAAGCACGGCGGCCAGCAGCGGCTGATCCGGGATCTCAACCGGCTCTATCGTCATGAAGCTGCCTTGTATCAGGCGGATTATGAGCGGAGCGGCTTCCGCTGGCTGGATCACAACGACGCCGATAACAGCATCTTCGCCTGGCTGCGCGCCGACAGGCAGGGGGCCAATCCTGTGGTGATCGCCTCCAACTTCACCCCGGTGCCGCGCCTCGCCTATCGCCTCGGGGTGCCGGCGGCGGGCCGCTATGCCGTGGTGCTCAACACCGACAGTGAGCATTACTGGGGCAGCAACTATGATGTGGGTTTGACCCTAGTCGCCGAGCCGACCCCCTGGCAGGGGATGGCGCACAGCATAGTGCTGGACTTGCCGCCGCTCGCGACCTTGTTCATCAAACAGGAGTCCTGATGTTTGTAATGGAAAATGGGGTGGACTACCCGTTGGGAGCCCGGCTCGACGAGGCTGGCTGCCACTTCTGCGTCTGGGCCCCCCAATCGGACAAGGTGGAGCTCTGTCTGTTCGACGAACAGGAGCAGGAGCTGGTCCGGCTGGCCCTGCCCGGTCGGCGCGGCCAATACAGATTCGGCTATGTGCGCGGGGTGCGGGCTGGTCAGCGTTACGGCTACCGGGTTCATGGCACGCCCCAGGAGGGGATGCTGTTCGACCCGGACAAGCTGCTGATCGACCCCTATGCCAGGGCGCTCAGTCGGGCGACCCGTTGGGATGACGACCTCTATCAGGGGGACAGTGCGGCCATGGTGGCCAAGTCGGTGGTGGTAGACGACGCCTTCGACTGGCAGGGCGTCGGCAAGCCCGCCATCCCCCCCGAGCGGGTGGTGCTCTACGAGACCCACGTCAAGGGCTTCACCCGCCAGCACCCCGGGGTGCCCGAGGCGCTGCGGGGCACCTACCTCGGCATCAGCCATCCGCTGATGATCGAACACCTGCTCTCTCTCGGGGTCACTTCGGTGCAGCTGATGCCGGTGGCCGCCTTCATGTCGGAGCCCAGGCTAGAGCAGCTTGGGCTGACCAACTACTGGGGCTACAACCCCATCGCCTTCTTCGCCCCCGAGCCGCGCTACGGGGCGGGGGAGGCGGTGACCGAGTTCAAGACCATGGTGCGCGAGCTGCACAGGGTCGGGCTCGAGGTGATACTGGACGTGGTCTACAACCACACCGCAGAGTCCGGTGCCGACGGCCCCATGCTCTCCCTCAAGGGGTTCGACAACGCCGGCTACTACGCCTTCGAATCGGGGGCCCACGGCCCTGACTACCAGCGCCACGCCAACGTCACCGGCTGCGGCAACAGCGTCAACCTGGATCACCCCAACAGCCTGCGCCTGGTACTCGATGCCCTGCGCTACTGGGTCACCGAGATGCAGGTGGACGGTTTCCGCTTCGATCTGGCAGTCACCCTGGCGCGGGAGGCGGGGGAGTTCGATCCCATGAGCGCCTTCTTCAAGGCCCTGCTGGCGGATCCCGTGCTGGCACGGGTCAGGCTCATCGCCGAGCCCTGGGACATAGGCCCCTTCGGCTATCGCCTCGGCCAGTTCCCGAGCCAGTGGCTGGAGATCAACGACCGTTATCGCGACACGGTACGCGCCTTCTGGCGCGGCGACGCGGGCAAGATGGGGGACTTCGCCACCCGGCTGGCGGGGTCGCGGGATCTCTTCCCGAAGAACTGGCGCTCCCCCCACACCAGCGTCAACTACCTCTGCTATCACGACGGCTTCACCCTGGAGGATCTGGTCTCCTACAACCAGCGCCACAACCAGGCCAACGGCGAAGACAACAGAGACGGCCACGGCAACAACCTCTCCTACAACCACGGGGTGGAGGGGCCGACCCTGGACCCCAGGGTAAACAACCTGCGCCAGCAGCAGAAGCGCAACCTGATCGCCACCCTGCTGCTCTCCCAGGGCACGCCGCACTTCCTGGCCGGAGACGAGATGGGCCGCAGCCAGCTCGGCAACAACAACGCCTATTGCCAGGACAACCAGATAAGCTGGGTCAACTGGCAACTGCGCCCCGAAGATGAACGGCTGCTCGCCTTCACCCGCCAGATGATGGCGCTGCGGGCGGAGTCCGGGGTCTTCGCCAACCTGCAACTGAGCGACGATGAGTGGAATGGCAAGGCGACCAGCTGTCACAGGGTCAACTGGTATCACCCCGATGGCCATCAGCTCACCGATCAGGACTGGCACGCCCCCATGGGGCAGGCGTTCGCCATGGACATCGGCATGCTGACGTGCGGCGGAGAGCGCTGGTACGTGCTGTTCAACGCCAGCGACTACGACATCCAGTTCCGCCTGCCACCGCCAGGAGAAGGGCTGGAGTGGATCCAGACCATAGACACGGCCACCAACGACGGCCTGCCCTTCCTGCCTGATGACATCAAGCGGCAGGTGGCGGTGGGGCGCGCCCACTCCCTCAAATTGCTGGAGCGGGTTGCGCTGCCGGCGGTGGCGCTGGCCAAGGAAGGGGTAGTCGCCACGCCGGATGTTGCCGCCGTGTTGCCAACGGGATCACAGTTCCCGCTGGCGGGGTAGAGTCGGGGCGTCCGAGTGGGTATGCTGGGCGCCGTGATAAAAGGCAAGGAGTCAGTATGAAGGGCAACAATCCCGAGCAGTGGCGCAGCAAGTTGAATACTGAGAGCCGAGCAGTGTCATGTTTTGGCAAGGGGTCAATATGAGCGGTAACAATCCCGAGCAGTGGCGCAGCAAGTTGAGCGCAGAGCAGTTTCACGTTTGCTGGGAGAAGGGCACAGAGCGCCCCTACAGCGGCGCCCTGCTGCACAATCGCAAGAGCGGCGACTATCTCTGCGTCTGCTGCAAGAGCGTACTGTTCCATGCGGATGCCAAGTTTGACTCCGGCTGCGGCTGGCCCTCCTTCGATCGGGCCATCGAGGGGACAGTGACCTACACAGAGGATCGCAGCCACGGCATGGCAAGGGTGGAGATCACCTGCAGCCAGTGCGGCTCCCACCTGGGTCACGTCTTCCCGGACGGGCCGACCGAGACAGGCCAGCGCTACTGCGTCAACAGCCTGAGCCTGGAGTTCGAGCCCGATACAGACGCCTGAGCGCGTCGGAAATGAAAAATGGCGCCTCCGCTTGCGGAGGCGCCATTTTTTTATGGGGTCCTGGTTGCCCCTCAGAGCGGCAGCAGGCTGGCTCCCACCAGCAGGGCGGCGAGCGCCAGTATGGGCAGCCTGATGACGCGCAGCAGATAGAAGCCGATGGCGGCCAGCGCCAGATCGGTCGGGGCCAGCACGGCGCTCTGCCACACCGGCTGATAGAGGGCGGCCAGCAGCAGCCCCACCACGGCGGCGTTGATGCCGGCTACGGCTCCCGCCAGCCTGGGGTGGGCCAGCCAGCGCTGCCAGCAGGGACCCAGGGCCCAGAGCAGCAAGAATCCCGGCAAAAATAGCGCGAACGTTGCCAGCAGGGCGCCCGCCAGCGGCGCGGCAGGCAGCAGCTGGGCGCCCAGGTAGGTGGCCAGGGTGAACATGGGGCCGGGCACCAGCTGGGCCAGGCCATAGCCGGTCAGGAACTGCTGCTCGCTGAGGCTGTGGCCGACGCTCTCCTGCAACAGGGGCAGCACCACGTGACCGCCGCCGAACACCAGGCTGCCCGCCCGATAGAAGTCGGCGATCAGCTGGCTGGCGGGGCCCTGGGCCAGCAGCGGCAGGCCGACAAACAGCAGAGCAAACAGCAGCAGGGTCGGCCAGTGGGGTTGGCGAGCCAGATCCTCTGAGGGGGCCTGCGCCGGCTCGCTCTGCTCACGGTAGGCGCAGAGCAGGGCCGCCCCCAGCAGCATGCCCAGCTGGGTCAGCAGGCCAGGCTGCCACCAGAGGGCGGCGGCGGTCGCCACCATGACTCCCTGTTGCAGCGCCGTCTTGCAGAACTGGCGGCTCATGGTGAGCACGGCATCGGCCACCACCACCAGCGCCAGCAGCTTGAGGCCGTGCAGGGCGGCATCCAGCCAGAGGTTGTTGCCGAGCTGCCCGAGGCCGATGGCGGCGGCCAGCAACAGCAGGAAGGAGGGCAGGGTGAAGCCGGCAAAGGCGGCAAGCGCGCCCCCAAGGCCCGCCCGCTGGCGGCCGATGGCGAAGCCGAGCTGGCTGGAGGCGGGTCCCGGCAATAGCTGGCACAGGGCCAGCAACTGGGCAAACTCGGCCTGGCTCAGCCAGCCCAGCCGCTGGACGAAGGTGCGCTGGAAGTAGCCGATATGGGCGGCTGGCCCGCCGAAACTGATGCAGCCGAGCCACAGAAATTGAAGGAATACCTGTCCCACCACTCACTCCCCGTTGTCATCGTTGATGGGCGGGATGATATGACAAAGCGATGACTTTTTTATGACAATTCGTGCTGGTGTGGCTGTGGCAATTAGCCGCGAGCCAGCCAGCAGGGGATGGGTATTAGGTCGGCTGGCCTGGTTGTGGCAGATAGCAGCGTCCCGCCAGCCAGCAGGGGATGGGGATTAGGTCGGCTGGCCTGGTTGTGGCAAGTAGCAGCGCCCGGTCAGCCAGCAGGCGATGGTCACGCTGTCGGCTGAGGCAGATAGCTGCGCCCGGCCAGCCAGCAGGCGATGGACTGGCGGCTGGCATCGAAGTGGGGCTCGGGCAGCGCGCGGGGATCGCACCAGACCCAGCCCTCGCACTTCTCAGGCTCCAGCAGTTGCGGCTCCCCTTCCACCTCGGCCAGCAGGGTGACAGAGATGTAGTGCAGCCCGCTCTCGCGCCAGGTTTCCAGGTTGTTGGTGACGGCGATGACGCTGGGGTTGGTGATGAGAAAACCTGTCTCCTCGGCCACCTCCCGGATCGCCGCCGACTCGAAGCTCTCGCCAAGCTCCAGATGGCCGCCGGCGATGGACCAGTAGGGGGCGTGGCTGCCCTTGCGCTTGCCGAGCAGCACCTGGCCCTGATGGTTGACGAGGATGACACCGACCCCGACGCGGGGATAGGGAGTGGACATAAGAAGAGCTCCTTGCTGTGGCTGTGCGACGAGGGGCATCGACCACCGACGCCGGGACAAGACGTGGCAGGGATGGGCAGGGCACCCTGCCGACCCGGCATGGCACCATAAAAAACGGGCCCACCTTAGGACGGATGGGCCCGTTTCGCAAGTCGCCGCTGGAGGAGCCCGAGGGCGCGGGATCTTGCCGTTTCTCTATCTGCCAATCAGATGGCTATCGCGATATTGCATCTACCAGGCAGATGGTAGAAACGGGGAATGAGGCTCCCCGGTGCGTGGCTGGCCGTCAGTCCAGCCAGATCGGCCTCTTGCCGTAGCTGTGCCCATCGTCGATAAGGGCCAGGTCAGGCCGCTTGTCAGCCCAGCCTGACCAGCATCTTGCCGGTATTGCGGCCCTCGAACAGCCCGATAAAGGCCTGCGGCATGCTCGCCAGCCCCTCGCTGATGGTCTCCTCGGCCTGGAGGGCGCCGGCCTCGAAGGCGGGGATGGCCTCGGCCAGGAACTCCCCGTAGTGCTGCCAGTGATCGGAGACCAGCAGCCCCTGCATCAGGAGGCGTTTGCGGATCATCTGGGAGAGGTTGCGCGGGCCGCTCCCCTGGCCATTGCTGTTGTACTGCTCGATGAGGCCGCACAGGACGATGCGCCCGTGCAGCGCCATGTGGTTGAGGGCCGCGTCCAGCATGGCGCCCCCCACGTTCTCGAAATAGACCTGGATGCCTTCCGGGGCGAGGCGGGCCAGCTCGGCGTCGAGATCCGGCGTCTCCCTGTAGTTGATCACCGCATCAGCGCCCAGCGTCTTGAGGTAGGCGACCTTGTCGGCGGAGCCGGTGGAGCCGATCACCCGGGCACCGGCCCGCTTGGCGAGCTGCACCGCCATGGTGCCGACCGCGCCGGAGGCCGCCGAGACCAGCAGGGTCTCACCGGCCTGCAGGCGGGCGACCTTGTGCAAGCCCGCCCAGGCGGTCATGCCCGGCATGCCGAGGGCGCCGAGGAAGAGCTGGGAGGGCAGCGCCGTGGCGGGCAACCGGGTCAGCTGCTCCCCCTTGGCGACGAAGGCATCCCGCCAGCCCAGCATGCTGCTCACCTGGTCACCCACCTGGAAGTCGGGGTGACGGGAGGCCTGCACGGTGCCGATGGCGCCGCCGTCGAGGGGGCCGTTGAGGGGGAAGGGGGGCACATAGCTCTTGGCCTCGCTCATGCGACCGCGCATGTAAGGGTCCACCGACAGCCACTGGTTGGCTACCTGCACCTCACCCTCCTGCAGGGTGGGCAGGGGCACTTCCCTGAGGGCGAAATCGTCCGGGGTGGGGAGGCCGGTGGGGCGGCGCAGCAGTTGGATCTGATGGCTGATCGGGGTCATGGTCTTTCTCCAGCGGGGTAGGGGGCTGTCGACGCCGCGCCAGCCTGGGGGCGGAGGCGGCGGCTCGGGCATTCTGTTTGTGTGCAAACTAAAATCAGGTTAATCCCGAAAAGAGGGGGTGACAACTGTTTTGTGTGCAAATTATTCAGGCGTCAGTTGTCCTGGGGTATACTGGCCCCAGTCGTCAGCGAGGTGCCCCATGAGTGAATTGAAAAAGCAGGTCTGTTTTGCCCTCTACAGCGCCTCCAATGCGGTGATGCGCGCCTACAGGCCGCTCTTGGACAAGCTGGATCTCACCTACACCCAGTATCTGGTGATGCTGTCGCTCTGGGCGCGGGACGAGGTCAGCCTCAAGGAGATTGGCCAGGAGACAGGGCTGGACGCGGGCACCCTGACCCCCATCGTCAAGCGGCTGGAGAGCAAGGGCTGGCTGACCCGCACCGTCTCCAGCGAAGACGAGCGGCAAAAATGCATCCGCCTGACCGAAGCGGGGCGCCAGCTGCAGCAGGGGGTCAGGGAGTGCTGTCTGGCGGACAACCTGCGCAATCAGGTGGATCTGGCCGATGCCGAGCTGGCCGAGCTCAAGCGACTCTGCGATCGCGTGGCGGCCCAGCTCGGGCGCTGAATCCTCTTCCCCTTGCCTGGAGTCATCCGATGAAACCCTGGTTACCCTTGCTTGTTCTGCTGCTCGGTGGCTGCGTCGGCGGCACCCAGCCCCCGTCCGAGTTGCGGATCGATGATGCGGATGCCTGGCAGGCCCTCTGCAAGGATGGCGTCCGGGTCAGGGCCATCAGCGAGGAGGGGATCTGCGCGGATCACCGCGGCCTGGCCATGTGGACGAATAAGCCAAGGGCGGTTCGAATGGCAGAGGAAGCCGCCAAATAGTGTGATCCAGACGCCATAAAATGACACAACCGGCCCCTTGGCCGGTTTTTTTCGCGATCTCGCCTGCACTTTGCGGCCTTGTTCATGGTGCACTCATGCTTCCCTTTCCATACTGGCCCCACAGTTTCATGAGAGGAGAGAGAGATGCAGTCATCCATCGTCGGGCTCTCCATTCTGTGGGGGCTGGCCAGTTTTGGTGTTCAGGGGGATTTCATCGAGAGCCGTGATTCCGTTGCGCCGTCCTGGCAAGCCGAGTCCAGAGTGGAGATGGAAGGTTATCTGATTGAATCGCTTGGCGAAGATCGCTGGGTGTTCGACAACGGCAGCGAGAGTCTGCTGGTCTCCCTGCCCGAGGGGCAGTGGGTGTCAGAGGGGGAGCGGTTGCGACTGAGCGGTGAACCCCAGCAGGAGCAGGCCGGCTGGCTGTTGCAGGTGCAGGACGTCAGCCAGGTCGGCGTCTGACCCTGTCATTCCCTGACATCAGAAACGACAAAGAGGAGGCCTGGGCCTCCTCTTGCTTTTTGCGTCTCTGGCCCTCAGCCCGGGTGCCGGGCTGTCAGCCCAGGTGATTGAGGGGCAGCGCCGTCTTGTGCTTGATGCGGCGCAGCACGAAGCTGGAGCGCACCCCGGTCACCCCGGAGATGTGGGTCAGCTTGTCCAGCAGGAAGTGCTGGTAGTGCTCCATGTCCCGCACCACCACCTTGAGCTGGTAGTCGGCGTCGTTACCGGTGATGAGGTCGCACTCCAGCACCTCGGGCAGATCCTGGATGGCCCGATCGAAGTTTTCGAACCGCTCGGGGGTGTGCCTGTCCATGGAGATGTGAATGTAGGCGGTGAGGGTGAGCCCCAGCTGGCGGGCGTTGAGCAGGGTGACGTGGGTATCGATGAGACCGGCATCCTCCAGCGCCTTGACCCGGCGCGAGCAGGGGGAGGGGGAGAGCCCGACCAGTTCGGCCAGCTCCAGGTTGCTGATGCGGCCATTCTCCTGCATCAACTCCAGAATATGCCTGTCTATGCGATCAAGTTTCAGCATTCTCCGTTCCTCGTTGCAATTACTGATTCACTTTTCCTAGATTAAGGGTGAACTATTGCAAAAACAACTGAAAATACCTACTACTTCACAACCACTCACCGCACCGGCAGGCGTACCATGGTTTCATCTTCCGGTGGCAAGACAGATGCCCGACCAGGCCTCTGTGGTGAAGGACCTTACCGGGTCAACAACCCCATCAGCCGTCCGACCTTATCGGGAAACGACGGGCTGGAACGAGAGCATCCCCTCCCCGAAGGCAACAAAGCAGGCATCCCGGCGCCTGCTTTGTTGTTTTTGCGCGCCGGCATCCTCAGGCCTGCGGCGGCCGGATGCGATAGAGGCAGCGCCTGTCCCCCTCCAGCAGGTACTGCTCTCGCTCCACCCCGGCCGGTGCCAGCAACTGGCGAAACAGCGCCAGCTCGCTCCGGCAAAAGCCCCTGCAGGCCCGCGCCGCGGCGCAGATGGGGCAGTGACTCTCCCACCATAGCCAGCTGCCATCCTCCTCCTGGCTCATGTCCGCCATATAGCCCTCCCGGCTGCGCAGCTCCTTGAGCACGGTCAGCCGATCCGCCAGCGCCGGCTGGGTCAGCCTGGCCTGATAACGGCTCAGCATCTGCTGCTCCCGCCGTGCGATCAGTTGATCCAGGCCGCTCTCGCCAAACAGCTGCTGCACGTCGTCGATGAGCTGCAGGGTCAGCTCGCTGTGGGTGTCGGGGAAGCGCTGCCAGGCCTGCTCGGTCAGGTGCCAGAGCCGTACCGGGCGACCGCGGCCCCGCGCCTCGTCGCTAAAGCCCACCCAGCCGTCGGCCTCCAGCGCCGTCAGATGCTGGCGGGCGCCCATGGAGGTCATCTGCAACTGCTCCCCCAGCGCGGCGGCACTCTGGGGACCGTGAGTCTTAAGCAGGTAGAGGATCTTGTCGGTACTGGCGTTCATGGGGATCTCGTTGTCGACAGGCGTTCGCTGCGGGAAAGCCAGGGCGGCACTGGCGTTGATAGGGTCATTATGGGCAGCGGCCTCATTTAAATCAATAATTCACTTTACTTAATGCCGTTCCCTTCGCAGTATAAATAAACCAATGACTTTATTTAATGAGGCAAAGATGGAAGGGATCAAGGGACAGGCAACCCTCTGGGTATTGGTGATGACGGTGACCCTGGCGGTGGCGGGCTTCAGCCTGCCCTCGCCGGTGCTGGCGCCGCTGATGCTGGATCCGGCCCAGGGCATGCTGACGCCCGAGGCGTCTGACTGGAGCCGCAAGCTGTGGCTCGGGGTCATCATGGGGCTCTATCCACTGTTTCAACTGCTGGGGGCCCCCTGGCTGGGCAAGCTGTCGGATCGCCATGGCCGCAAGCCGGTGCTGACCCTCTGCCTGGTGGGGGTGCTGGCGGGTTATGTGCTGATGGCCCTGGGGATCGCCTGGCGCTCCCTGCCGCTCTTGCTGCTGAGCCGGGTGGTGGAGGGCTTCTTCAACGGCGACATCGCCATCGTCCAGGCCATGGCGGCAGACATGAGCACCGCCAAAACCAAGGCGCGCAACTTCGCCCGCATCAACATCGGCATGAACCTGGGCTGGGTGCTGGGCCCCATGATAGGGGGCTATGCCGCCGTGGTGTCGGGGGATTACAGCCTGGCGGCCTGGCTGGCGGTGGCCATGACGGCGGGCAACCTGCTGCTGGTGCTCTGGCTGTTGCCCAATCGGCCGCCAGTACCGGCCGAGCAGGAGCTGGCCTCCCTCTCGACCCGTCAGTTGTTGTTGCAACCCCGCCTCCTGCCCTACTTCGTGCTGACCCTGCTCAGCTACGGGGCGGTGCAGCTCTACTTCACCTACTTCAACGTCTGGCTGGTGGAGCGGCTCTCCTGGGATCCGGTGCAGCTGGCCCAGGCCGCCGTGCTGGTGAGCGTGCCCATGATGCTGGGTTCCTGGCTCGGGGAACAGTTGGCCCGCCACTGGCGCGGCAGCTCCCTCGGCATAGTCGGACATCTGGTGATGGCGGCGGGCATGCTGATGTTCATCCTGCCGACCCAGTGGTGGGGGCTGGCGCTCACCTTCATTCCGGCCGGCATCGGCATGAGCCTAGGGGAGCTCGCCACCTCGGTGGCCATCTCCAACCGCAGCCATGCCAGCCAGCAGGGGCAGGCGATGGGGATCTATCGCGGCCTGGCGGTGGGCAGCGAGATCCTGGCGGTGGTGCTCGGCAGCCTGGCGCTGCTGGCAGGCACAGAGTGGCCCTTCTATCTGGCGGCGCTCTGCGGCGTGATCTGCGCCCTCGGCTTCTACGGGTTGCGCAGACGGGCGGACAGGCGAAGCGCCGTGGCCGCTTTTGCCGAGCCGGGCTGACGAAGGGCGAGGGGATCACAGATTGGCGCCGGGGTGGCAGGCGGGGCTTGCATCCCGGCGCCGAGTTTGGGACGGTATGGCTCTTTGTCCCCTTTTACTCCGTCGCCCGGCGAACCTGGCCAGCACAGGCCTTCATATGCGCCCCGCGATGCCCAGTCCTGAGAGGTGATATGAATCATTATCAAGCCATTGCGTTGGACGCGGGATTGTACGGTGCCGCATTCGTTTCGACATTCTTGGAGGTGATATGAGTCGTTTTCAGGCCATTGCTTTGGATATGGACGGTACCCTGCTGACCCGGGATCACAAGATCTCGTCCGCCACCCGGGCCGCCCTGGCCCAGGCCCGGGCCCACGGCATCAAGGTGCTGCTGGTGACGGGCCGCCACTTCATGACGGCCCGCCCCTTCCATCACGAGCTGGCCCTCGACACCCCCCTCATCTGCAGCAACGGCGCCTACCTCTATGATCCGGTGCAGGATCGGATCCTGGTCGGGGATCCCCTGGCGGTGGCGCCGCTCACCACCCTGCTCGCCGAGGTGCAGGCCCAGCAGATGGGCGCCCTGTTCCACCTCGACGAAGGCATCGGCTATCTCGGCTGCGAGGAGCACGTGGGGCGGATGCGGCACTGGTCGGCGAACCAGCCGGATCACCTCAAGGTCTCCCTGCTGCCCGCCGAGGATATCGACAGCTGGCTGCAAAAGCCCATCTGGAAGCTGGAGCTGTTCAATCAGGATCCCGGCCTGCTGCACCGCTTCGTGGGGGAGGTGGTGCAGCATCTGCCCTTCACCCAGGACTGGGCGGCGCCCTATGCGGTGGAGCTGGTGCAGCCCGGGTGCAGCAAGGGCAACCGGCTGGCCCAGTGGGCGGCGAGGGAGGGCATAGCGATGGAAAACGTGGTGGCCTTTGGGGACAACAACAACGACATCAGCATGTTCGAGCAGGTGGGGCTGGCGGTGGCCATGGGCAATGCGGCGCCCCAGATCCAGGCCCATGCGGACAGGGTCACCGCGGATCACAACGAAGACGGCATAGCGCTGGCGCTGCAGCGCTGGGTCCTGCCCTCCTGAGGGGCAACAGAAAGGGGCCGGCGCGGCCCCTTGTTTGTCAGCTCCCGAAGGAGAACTGGATCACCCGATCCGGGAAGCGGATCCGGTTGTAGTCACGGCGTACCCCCTCGTAGTGGCGGATGGCACGCTCGCGCTGGGCCCGGTAGTAGTCCCGCTGCTTGCTGTCGCTCTCGCCCCGGATCTGCTGATCCAGCTGATAGATGGTGCGCTCGGTGCGCTCCAGCTCCTGTTGCAGCTCGCCGAGGCGCTGCTCCAGCAGGAACTCCTTGCGGCCGCGCTCGAACTGGGTGAGGAAGCTGGTGTCGTTGGGGCAGACTCCCAGGTATTCGTTCCCCTCCCGCCCCTTGCTGTAGGCGAGCTCCGGGATGCAGTAGAGCTCCAGCCCCTTGGCGTAGCCGCGCTGCCACTCATCTTCGTCCACCCTGAGGCCGTACTCCCCGCAGGTCTGCTTGTAGTCACGGGTGGCGGTCCGGGTCTTGCCCTGCTCCCCGTCCTGATAACCCTGGTTGTACCAGCTCATGGCGCGGCACTCCTCCTCCGACAGGGAGCTGCACCCGGCGAGCAGCAGGGGGAGGGTCAACAGCAGGATTTTGGGGGACATGAAGGGGCTCCGACAGCAATGATGGTGGGGCATTCTAGAAGAGGAAGCCCGCCCGGGACAAGCACCCGGCACCAGGCCGATATCATGATGTTTTTATCAATATTTTCAAGCCGTTGTGAACGGGTTTCCGGCAACCTTTTCTTGCCGGGGGAGGCAGGGTAAACTGCGCCTACTTTTAACTGGCATGTAACAAAAAAACAATGAAAGTCCTGACCGTCGATTATCGCTCCCCCGACGCGGCCGAGCGCTTCACCGAATCCCTGCGCACCACCGGCTTCGGGGTGCTGACCCACCACCCCATCCCGAAGGAGCTGGTGCAGTCCATCTATGACAACTGGTATCGCTTCTTCATGAGCGAGCAGAAGCAGGCGTTCCTGTTCAACCGCGAGACCCAGGACGGCTACTTCCCGCCCTCGGTGTCCGAGGTGGCCAAGGGTAACACCCAGAAGGACATCAAGGAGTACTTCCACCTCTACCCCTGGGGCCAGATGCCGGAAGAGCTGAGGGCGCAGGCGATGGAGTACTACCGCCTCGCCAACGATCTCGCCGCCGAGCTGCTCTCCTGGGTGGAGCAATACACCCCGGCGGACATCGCCGCCCACTACAGCTGCCCGCTCTCCTCCATGATCGAAGAGAGCCAGAAGACCCTGCTGCGGGTGCTGCACTATCCGCCGTTCGACGGCACCGAGGAGCCGGGGGCCATCCGCGCCGCCGCCCATGAAGACATCAACCTGCTGACCATTTTGCCCGCCGCGAGCGAGCCCGGTCTGCAGGTGAAGGGTTCCGACGGGGAGTGGATGGACGTGCCCTGCGACTTTGGCACCCTGATCATCAACATAGGTGACATGCTGCAGGAGGCCTCCCGTGGCTATTACCCCTCCACCACCCACAGGGTCATCAACCCGACCGGCGGCAGTGCCGCCAAGTCCCGCATCTCCTTGCCGCTGTTCCTGCACCCGCGTCCGGACGTGGTGCTCTCCGAGCGCCACACCGCCCACAGCTACCTGATGGAGCGGCTGCGGGAGCTGGGGGTCATCTAATCCCGCCAGAGGCGATCAGACAGCAAACCGGAGCAAACCGCTCCGGTTTTTTATTTTGTGGCACGTTTGGTGGGTTATCCGAATTTTATTGGTTAATGATGCTAAAAACTGAGTTTTATATCGGATATACGCCGAGTGATTGCGCGCCCCCGGGCGTACTCTGAGCGCCATTCCGGGCCCCGCTGGCGGGCCCCTCGATTGGAGTTCCCATGAAGCAGTCCCAATGGTCATCCCGGCTCGGTTACATCCTGGCCGCCGCAGGTTCGGCGGTCGGTCTCGGCGCCATCTGGAAGTTCCCCTATGTGACCGCCGCCAACGGTGGCGGCGCCTTCCTGCTGGTGTTCCTGCTGTTCAGCTTCACCCTGGGGGTGGCGGTGCTGATGGGGGAGACCTTGCTCGGCAGCCTGACCAGGCGCGGGGTGGTGGGGGCCTTCGGCGAACTGATGGGCAAGCGCTGGCGCTGGGTCGGCGCCATGGGCCTGCTGTGCAGCCTGCTCATCTTCAGCTTCTACAGCGTGGTGGGGGGCTGGACCCTGGGCTACACCGGCATGGCGCTGGCGGGAGAGTTGCAACAGGGGGACGGCGCCGCGCTGACCGCCCGCTTCAACGACTACGTCGGTGATCCGCTCTGGCCGGTGCTGACCCACCTGCTGTTCGCCGCCCTCACCTGGTGGTTCGTGCAGGGGGGCGTGCAGAAGGGGGTGGAGCGCACCCTGCGCTGGATGATGCCGGCCCTCTTCATCATGATCCTGCTGCTGGTGGCCTTCGGCCTCACCCTGCCCAATGCCATGGCCGGGGTGCGCCACTTCCTGATGCCCGATTTCAGCAAGCTCGGCATGTCCGGGGTGCTTGACGCCATGGGGCTGGCCTTCTTCTCCCTCTCCATCGGCCTGGGCATCCACACCACCTATGGCGCCTACCTGCCCTCCAGCGAAGGGGTGGGCCGCTCCAGTCTCTGGGTGGTGCTGCTGGCGAGCCTGATCGCCGTGCTGGCGGGCTTGATGATCTTCCCGGTGCTGGCGGCGACCGGCATAGATCCCGCCTCGGGGCCCGGCCTCACCTTCATGACCATGCCGGCGGTGTTCCAGCAACTGCCCTTCGGCCAGGGGCTGGCGGTGGTCTTCTTCGCCCTGCTGGTGGTGGCGGCGCTCTCCTCGGCCATCTCCCTGCTGGAGCACCTGCAGTGCTTCGTCTGCGAGGGCCTGGGCTGGTCGCGGCGGGCGGCCTGCAGCCTGATCACAGCCCTGGTGATGGCGGGAGGCATCCCGGTCAGCCTGTCGTTCGGCCCCTGGGCGCAGGTGACCCTGTTTGGCAAGAACATCTTCGAGCTGCTGGACTTCATCACCTCCAACCTGATGATGCCCCTGTTCGGGCTGGCCCTGACGCTGCTGCTGGGCTGGCAGCTCGGTCGCCGGGCGCTGCCCGCCGGGCTGGCACCGCACTGGCGCACCCTGCTGATGGGCTGCTGGCGCTGGCTGGCTCCCCTGCTCATCGGCGGCATCCTGGTGCGGGGTCTGCTGTAACCTCCCGCCGTGCGGGTGGGCCTCCGGGCCTGCCCGTTGTCCGGACAGAGAGAGGATCCTCGCCGGCAGGATTGACTGCCTCGAAAAATCCACGAAATAGCGGTTTATCAAAACTTTGATTTATCGCTTGGCGATTTAATTGATAAATATTCTGTTTTGCGGGCAAAAATGGACTATTGGCTGTCAACTTCTCTTGCCGTGGTTTAGGCTGTGGCTCCTTTTTCGCGTCCAGGTTACCCACTGCATGTCACCCCTCATCGCCCTCACTGGTCGATTTTTCCGCTCGCAAGAGAGGTGACCCTGCACGCGCACTCAGTCTGAATGTTCATTGCAAAGGTCGCCCCCGGGCGGCCTTTTTGTTGCAACCCGGTCGTTGCGACCCAGGTTGCACTTACCCATGGAGTATCGATTCGATGTTGTCTTCCCCGGAGGTTGTATGAGCCAGGTTCAGTGGTCTTCCCGTCTCGGTCATGTGCTGGCGGCGGCCGGCACGGCCATCGGCCTCGGCGCCATCTGGAAGTTTCCCTATGTGACCGCCACCAATGGCGGCGGCGCCTTCCTGCTGGTGTTTCTGTTGTTCAGCTTCACCCTGGGGGTGGCGGTGCTGGTGGGTGAGACCCTGCTCGGCAGCCGCAGCCAGCGCGGGGTGCTCGGCGCCTTCCACAAGCTGGTGGGGCCGAACTGGCGCTGGATGGGCTACATGGGGATCCTCTGCGGCTTCTTCATCTACAGCTTCTACAGCGTGGTGGGGGGCTGGACCGTGGGCTATGCGGCGCTGGCTGTGGCGGGCAAGCTCAACCTCGGCGAGGGCTCGGCGCTGACCGCCCTGTTCAACGGTTATGTCAGCCATCCCTGGTGGCCTGTGCTGACCCATCTGGTCTTCGCCGGGCTCACCTGGTGGTTCGTGCAGGGGGGCATCCAGAAGGGAGTGGAGCGGGCGCTGCGCTGGATGATGCCGGCGCTCTTCATCATGATGCTGCTGCTGGTGGGAGTGGGTCTCTCCATGCCGGGGGCCATGGCGGGCGTGCGCCAGCTGCTGCTGCCGGACTTCTCCATGCTGACCGGCCAGAGCGTGCTGGATGCCCTGGGGCTGGCCTTCTTCTCCCTCTCCATCGGGCTTGGGGTACACACCACCTATGGCGCCTACCTGCCGAGCAGCGAAGGGGTGCTGCGCTCCGGGGTCTGGGTTGTGACCCTGGCGAGCCTTATCTCTGTGCTGGCGGGGCTGATGATCTTCCCGGCGCTGGCCTCCACCGGCATAGACCCCACCGCCGGCCCGGGTCTCACCTTCATGACCATGCCCGCGGTGTTCAGCCACCTGCCGTTCGGCCAGGGGCTGGGGGTGGTCTTCTTCCTGCTGCTGCTGGTGGCGGCGCTCTCCTCCTCCATCTCCATGCTGGAGCACCTGGTGCGCTTCACCTGCGAGGAGTGGGGCTGGTCGCGCCGTGGCGCCTGCCGGGTGCTGACCCTGCTGATCATGGCCTCCGGCATTCCGGTCAGCCTGTCGTTCGGCCCCTGGGCCAACTACACCCTGTTTGGCAAGACCATCTTCGACCTGCTGGACTACCTCACCTCCAACCTGATGATGCCCCTGTTCGGTCTGGTGCTGACCCTGCTGCTGGGCTGGCGGCTGGGGGAGACCATATTGCCCGGGGGGCTCTCCCCGACCCTGCGTCTGTGCCTGCTCTGGTGCTGGCGACTGGTGGCGCCGCTCTTGATCGGCGGGATCCTGGTGCGGGGTCTGCTCTAGCCGTCGCCCCGTGGCGGCCCTTGGGCTCTGGCCGCCTCTAGCGGGGTGGGAGGGAGGAAAGCCTGGGGGCCAGATGAGATCGGATCTGCCGCAGCGTCTCCTGACAGGCGTCGGCATGCTGCCCCATGAAGGCGGCGCTGTGGTTGAGGCGTAGCTCCAGCCTGTCCACCAGTTGCGCCACCGCCGGGGCGGCCATGCCGGCGGGCCAGCAGTGGGTGAGCAATGTCAGCAGTTGCCAGGCATCCCCCGCCTGGGCGGGGAACGCCTCCTGCAGGGTCAGGGCACACTGCACGGCGAGCTGGTGCTGGCCCGCCGTCATGGCCTGTTGCCGCTGCTGGCGCAACTGGACCAGGTGCTGTTCGCGCTGCTCCAGCTGCCGCTGGAGATCCTCGACCACCTGGCGGATCAGCCGCTGCAACTGCGGGCTCTGCGCCACCGGCCCCCGGTACTGGCCAAGCTGGGCCAGATAGCGCCGGGCGTGGTGGGGCAGGCCGCAGAACTGGCTGACGGCCACGCCGAGCAACTGGTTGAGGTGATGGTCCCGCGCCGCCTCGGGCGGGTGCTTGGCCAGCAGCAGCAGGGCGTCGTCGAAGCGGTAATCCAGCCCCAGCATCAGGGCGCGTAGCAGGGCCTCCTCGTGGGCCCGCAGGGTGCCCGCCTGCTGGCCGAGATCCGCGAGACCCTGTTGCAGTCCATTCACCCTGGCCGCGACCGGGGGATGCCAGAGCACCGCCAGGGTGGCATCCAGCATGCAGCGCTCGACGGACTGGCGAAACTTCTGCTTGGGGAAGAAGCGCAGGGTGAAGTCGTCGGCCTGGGCCAGCACCTTCCCCTCCTCTTTGAGCAACAGGGCCAGCAAGATGGCGGTCTGGCGCCATTGTGGCTGCCAGGGACAGCGTTGCAGCAATCCCGACAAGGTGTCCCAGGCGCTCTCCCACTGCGCCTCGTGCAGCAGGCAGGCGAGGGAGAGCTCCTGATGAATGGCGAGGGGCAACTTCTGCTGATTGCGGGCCAGATCCTTGCGGGCACTCTCCAGCCGGTTCAATCCGAGCAGGGCGAGGATCAACCCCTTGCGCGGCCACCAGGCGTCGTGCTCAGTGGTGCAGATGGCGTAGTGCTGGGTGGCCTGGAAGTGATCCTGCTCCTGCAGCAGCATGTAACCCTTGAGCCTGTCCATCTGCGGCCCCAGTGCCTTGTTGCTGGCATGCCGGTAGAGCAGATCCTCGCACTGGGCGCAGGCGCTGCGCCACTCCCTGAGGGCCATGGGCGTCGCCAGGGGGCGGCTCAGGGTCGTCAGCGCCAGCAGTTCGTGCAGGCTGCGGCTCAACTGCTCGGTGGTGAAGGGGACGGCCAGGCGCAGGGCGAAATAGAGGTCGGCGGGGGGATAATGGCCGGCATCATCGTCATGGTCCAGCAGCAGCAGCACGCAACCCGGCGTGAGCAGCCCCAGGTGGTGGGCCTCCTGCAGCAGGCGGACCCCCTCGCGGGCCTGGTGGTGATACTGGCGGCAGAGGATGGCATCGAACGACTGCTGGCGCAGCAGGGCCGGCAGGGTGGCGAGCTCTTTGCAATGGTGCAGCTGGGAGGGGGCCATCCCCTGGTCACTCAACCCCTGGGTGAGGGCCGAGCCCAGCATGGCATCGTCTTCGATCAGGAGGATCTGCATCTTCGACGCTCCTTCGCCGGTCGGGGTGGCGAGGTTGGATTCAAAAGTAGCCTCCACTGTCGTCCGGGAGCCGTAACGGGGTCAATACCTCACTTGGGTCAGTGGTGAGCTGGCGGGGCCGCAAGGCTCACGCACACTTAGCCCGGACAGGGTCCCGGCGTCGGCAGGCCTCATTGCAACCCCGGCCCCCTGGCGGAGAAGGGACAGTCGCGCTGGTGGATGCGCTGGCTGCCCTGCTGCCCATTCCCCTGCCAGGCGAGCTCGAGCTGGCCGAGGCGACCGAGGTGGCGCAGCTCGAACTCGTAGCGCAGGCAGGGATTGTCCGTGGGCAGCCGGGTCATGGACGCCGGCAGGCGGTAGTCGTAGCGCAGCAGGGGGCCGTCCTGCAGCCGGCTCTGGGCGGGCACCAGGCCCTCCGCCGTGGGGGAGGGGGCGCTCAGGTAGCGGCGCAGGGCCAGGGGCGCGTCTATGGCCTTCTGGTAGTGGAGCCCGTTCATGGCGGCCAGCTCCTCCTCCAGCCTTGTCAGCTCCCCTTCCAGGCCACTCAGGGCCTGGCCCAGCTGCTGATGGCTGGGGGAGGCGCAGCCTCCCAGCAGCAGGGTGACGAGCAGCAGGGCGGGGCGGACGGGCAGCATGGTCACTCCTTCGGGATCAGGGCCACAGACTATAGCAGGGGATTGGTGGGTGGCGCCGCGCGCAGCAGCCCGGCGAGGCGCTCCAGCCCCTCGGCGACTCGGGCGTCGGTGGCGGGCTGGCTCAGGCTCAGGCGCACCCCTTGCGGGGCGGCAAACTGGCCGGCGGCAAAGTGTTCTCCGCTCGCGACCCCGACGTCAAGGGCGTTGGCCGCCTCGGCGAACTCCTGACTGCGCCAGGGCTCGGGCAGCGGCAGCCAGGCGTGCATGGAACCCGGCTGCCAGCGGGCCCCCGGCAGCAGGTGGCGCAGCAGCTCCCCCCGACGCGCCAGGATTTTTCGCTGTTGTTCGATGAGCGGCATGATCTGGCGCTGGCTCACCAGCTTGCAGGCCAGCTCGATGAGCAGGGGGCTCACCATCCAGCTCGACAGCCGCATGGCCTGGGCGAAGCCGTTGCGAAGGGCGGGGGGAGTCAGCACGAAGCCGACCCTCAGGCCGCCACAGGCGATCTTGGCCAGGCTGCCGAGGTAGATGACCCGCTCCGGCGCCAGGTTGACCAGGGGCGGCAGCATCTCCTCGGGCAGCAGGCCGTTGACGTCGTCCTCGACGATCAGCAGATCGTGGCGGCGGGCGATGGCGACGATTTCCTCCCGCCGCGCCAGGCTCATGGTGGCCGTGGTGGGATTCTGCAGTGTGGGGGTCAGGTAGAGCAGCTTGGCCCGCCGCTGGCGGCAGGCGGCCTCCAGGGCGGCGGGGATCAGCCCCTCCTCGTCCATCGCCAGCCCCATCACCTGATTCTTCAGCTGGCGCGCATTGCCCAGCATACCGGGGTAGCTGAGTCCCTCGCAGAAGAGGGTCTCCCCCACGCAGCCGGTGGCCAGCAGGGCCAGCATGATGCCGTGCTGGGCCCCATGGCTGAATAGCAGCCTCTCCTCGCTTCCCCGGATGCCCTGCTCGGCGAGCCAGTCGATGAACAGCTGGCGCTGGGGGGCACGCCCCGCCTCCTTGTCATAGCCGAGCAGGCCGTTGAGATCCCCGTCCGCCAGTTCGGTTAGCATGGGCTTGATGATGGCGGCCCTGTCCAGCTGCACCGGCAGGTTCTGCCACAGCTCGATGCGGTGATTGTCCTCGTTGCGGATCACCCATTCGTTGGCCGGGTCCGCCGCGGCCCGGACCCAGGTGCCATGTCCCACCCTGGCCGCCAGCAGACCCCGCCGCTCGGCTTCGGTGTAGGCGCGGGTGATGGTGCCCACCGTCACCCCCAGCCTGTCCGCCAGCGCCCTGTGGGTGGGCAGCCGGGTCTGGGGAGGCAGGGCGCCATCGGCAATGGCCTGCTCGATGGCCTTGACCAGTTTCAGGTAGAGGGGCCCCTCGAAGGGGGTGAGGTCTGGCGTCCAGATTGTCATGGTGACAATAAATCCATTGATCCAATATTGTCCCCAATATAGCGTGATATTCAGCCTGTTAACAACCCGACAGCTCACATTGTACCGATACAATGTGGCGAGAAAGGAGTCACCCCATGACCATCGAATGGTACGCCACCCTGTTTGGCTTTGCCCTGCTCACCTGCGGCACCCCGGGGCCCAACAACCTGATGCTGACGGCATCCGGCGCCAACTTCGGGGTGCGTCGCACCCTGCCACACCTCATCGGGGTCGCGGTCGGCCAACCCGTGCTGCAACTGGTGCTGGCGCTCGGTTTCTATCCGCTGTTCGAGCGCTGGCCCCTGCTCAAGCTGAGCCTGCAGGTGCTCGGCAGCCTCTATCTGCTGTGGCTGGCCTGGCGCATCGCGGTGGCCGGTGCCCCAGGGGATCCGGCGAGACGCGCCCGCCCGCTGACCCTGCTGGAAGGGCTGGGCTTCCAGTTCCTCAATCCCAAGGCCTGGATGATGGGGATCTCCGCCATCAGCCTGTTCAGCCTGCCGGGGAGCGACTACTGGGCGAGCATGTGGGGCATCATGTCGGTCTTCCCCATGGCGGGGCTGCCAGTCTGCTTTGCCTGGGTGCTGTTCGGCCATCAGCTCAGTCGCTGGATCAACTCGGACAAGGGGTGGCGCCGCCTCAATGGCAGCCTGGGGGCCCTCACCGCCCTGTGCGTGGTGATGCTCTGGTATTAATGAGCGCCTGATTATTCATGCAAAGAAAATGCATTGCTGACCTTGTCGTCAGGGCAGAGGCTCTGCATATTAGGAGGCTTGCCGCGCTCTTGCCGCACTAAAGGATGAGATTGAGATGGATCTGAACTGGTTGTTCCCCCTGGCGGGCTTTGCCCTGATCACCTGTGGCACCCCGGGCCCCAACAACATGCTGCTCACCAGCGCCGGGGCCGCCCAGGGATTTCGCCGCTCCATTCCCCTGCTGGTGGGGGTGGTGGGGGGCATCAACCTGATGATCCTGGCCACGGCCCTGGGGCTGGGGGTGATGTTCGAGAAGGTGCCGCTGCTGCACGACGGCCTCAAGCTGGTGGGCTCGGCCTACCTGCTCTGGCTGGCCTGGAAGGTGGCCAATGCCAGCGGCCCGGCGGATGGCAGCCGGCCGCTGATCCCGGCTCATCAGGGGGCCATGTTGCAGTTGCTCAACCCCAAGGCCTGGATGATGGCGCTCTCCGCCATCAGCGGCTTCACCCTGGCGGGGGAGGCTTACTGGCCGTCCGCCGGCTGGGTGCTCGGCATCTTCTTCGTGACCGGCCTCTACACGGGGGCCTTCTGGGTGCTGTTCGGTGCCCAGGTGCGCCGCCTCATCCGTACCGCCAGAGGCTGGCGTCGTTTTAACCTCGGCATGGGGATCGCCACGGCGGCCTGCGTGCTGATGATCTGGGTTTAGGCCCTGGCCTGAGCCTTTACCGGCTGTCTTGTTGGCCCTTCGGGGCCTTTTTTGTTTCCCCGGCGGCGCGGCATGGCGCTCGCGTCGCCCAGTGCCAGCATGGTGGCAAGGAGGTCTAATGAAATGTATCGGTCTGCTGGGTGGCATGAGCTGGGAGTCCACCGTCAGCTACTACCAGGCGCTCAACCGGGGCGTGCGGGGGCGGCTCGGCGGCCTGCACTCGGCGCGGGTGTTGCTCAATAGCGTCGATTTTGCCGAGATAGAGCGGCTGCAACATGCCGGTGACTGGCCCGCCACCGCCCGTCTGCTGGCGGCCGAGGCCCGGGCACTCCAGGCCGGTGGCGCCGATTTCCTGATGATAGGGACCAACACCATGCACAAGGTGGCGCCCGAGATCGCCGCCGCCATCGAGATCCCGCTGCTGCACATCGCCGACGCCACCGCCCGCCGCCTGCTGGCCGACGGGGTGACCCGGGTCGGATTGCTCGGTACCCGCTTCACCATGGAGCAGGATTTCTACAAGGGGCGGCTGGAGGCGCAGTTCGGGCTGGAGGTGCTGGTGCCCGGTGACGCCGCGCGGGAGCGGGTGCACCGCATCATCTATGACGAGCTCTGCCTTGGGCAGATCCGCGAGTCGTCGCAGGCCGAATACCTGGCCATCATCGCCGATCTGGCCCGGGCCGGGGCCCAGGCCGTGATCCTGGGCTGCACCGAAATCGCCCTGCTGGTGGGGGAGTGCCAGGCCGCCGTGCCGCTCTACGACACCACCGCCATTCATGCCGACGCCGCCGTGGCGTGGGCGCTGGAGTAGGGCAGGGAGAGACAGGATCCCGTGGGGGCGCTGCGGCGCCTCCCCTCTTTCTTTCCCCTCATCCCCCCGATCCTGACTGTGAGTCAGCCTTCACTTCAGCAAGCGGATCGACGCTTTTATTGTCAAACGGCTCACATTTCCCCCTTTTGACCCTTGAGTCTGGTGCGTCAGGCGCCTAGTTTTCGATCACTGAAACGATTCAGCTTTCACGAAAACCACTCACAAGAACAAGAGACACGAGGATAAAGCCATGTTGAAGAGACTCTCCGTTGCCGTGCTGCTCGCCCTGGGCGCGAGTGCTGGCCAGGCCGCCGAATTCCTGCTGACCGACGCCCAGCAGGGGCTGGATGTGGGGGACTGGAAGATCACCAGCGACAAGCTGGGGATCAAGAGCCCGGTCCCCTTCTCCATCGAAAAGAGGCGCCTGCACGGCGGGCGCCAGGAGGGGGTGGATCTGCTCATCGTCGACAACGGGGTGATGAAGATCACCCTGGTGCCGACCCGCGGCATGGGGATCAAGGAGGTCAAGGGAGCCGATCTGCGCCTGGGCTGGGATTCGCCGGTCAAGGAGGTGGTCAACCCGGCCTTCATCGATCTGGAGAGCCGCGCCGGTCTCGGCTGGCTCGATGGCTTCAACGAGATGCTGGTGCGCTGCGGCTACGAGTGGACCGGCCACCCCGGGGTGGATGACGACGGCCGCCTCAAGAGCCTGCACGGCCGGGTGCAGAACATACCGGCGTCAGTGGTCAGCGTGACGGTGGACGAGGAGCCGCCCTACGCCATCCACGTGCGGGGCCGGGTGGACGAGCGCACCTTCAAGATGAGCGAGCTGGTCACCTGGACCCAGCTGAGCGTAGTGCCAGGTCAGGCGGAATTTGCCCTGCAGGACAAGCTGACCAACCACGCCGACTACGAGAACGAGTACCAGATCATCTATCACGGCAACTTCGGGGCCCCCATCCTGGAGGAGGGGGCGCGCGTCAGCACCCCGGTGAAGCAGATCTCCCCGTTCAACGACTACGCCAAGGGGGGGCTCAAGGGCTGGCAAACCTATCTGGGGCCCACCAAGGGCTTCGACGAGATGGTGTTCAACCTGGTGCCCTACAGCGATGCCGAGGGCAATACCCTGGCGGTGCTGAACAACAAGGCGGGCAGCGTTGGGGTGGCGGTGGGTTACAACACGCACCAGTTGCCTGTGCTGACCCTGTGGAAGAACACAGACACCCGGGCCCAGGGCTATGTGACCGGTATCGAGCCCGGCACCAGCTATGCCTACAGCACCAAGTACCAGCGTCCGCTGGGGCTGGTGCCCAAGATCCAGCCTGGGGAGACCAAGACCTTCGACCTGACCTATCGCCTGCTGCGCAATGGGGAGGAGGTGAAGCAGGCCCTGGCCCAGGTGGAGAAGATCCAGGATGGCCGCCCCACCGAGCTGCGGGAGCAGCCCCTGGTGAAGCTGCCCTGAGGCACAGGCAGACAGCAAAAAGCCGCTCCATGAGCGGCTTTTTCATGCCAGATGAGGGATCAGCAGTAGCTGGACTCAGACATGGCTATACATGGCCTCGATCTCGCTCTGGTACTTGGATTCGATGATCTTGCGGCGCAGCTTCATGGTGGGGGTGATCTCCCCGAGCTCCATGGAGAAGGCGCTCGGCAGCAGGGTGAACTTCTTCACCTGCTCGAACTTGGCCAGCTCCTGTTGCAGATCCGCGATCCGTGCCTCGAAGAACTCCACCACCTTGGAGTGGCGCAGCAGCTCGGTCTTGCACTGGTACTGCAGGTTGATGGAGCGGGCGTACTCTTCCAGGGACTCGAAGCAGGGGACGATCAACGCCGACACGAAGTGGCGGGCGTCGGCGACGATGGCGATCTGCTCGATGAAGCGATCCTTGCCCAGGGTCCCTTCCACCAGCTGCGGTGCCACGTACTTGCCGTTGGAGGTCTTCATCAGCTCCTTGAGGCGCTCGGTGAAGTAGATGTTGCCCTCGTCGTCCAGCTCGCCGGCATCGCCGGTACGCAGGAAGCCATCCGCCGTCATCACCTCGGCCGTGGCCTCTGGCTTGTTGTAGTAGCCGCGCATCACCGTGGGCGAGCGCACCAGCAGCTCGTTGTTCTCCCCGAGTTTGACCTCTATGCCCTCCATGACGGTGCCGATGGAGCCCAGCTTGAACTGGCTCTCCTCGTAGCAGCAGACGGTGGCCGTGGTCTCTGTCATGCCGTAGCCGTACTTGAGGTTGAGCCCCATGGCCTGGAAGAAGAGATTGACGTCGTCCGCGAGGCGGGCGCCCGCCACCGGCAGGAAGCGGGTGCGGCCGCCGAAGCGGGCACGCAGTTTGCGAAACACCAGCCGCTCGGCCAGGGCCAGCTGCAGGTAGAGCAGGGGGGAGGCGGACTTGCCCGCCTGGCGGGTGGCGACCATCCGCTTGCCGACCCCGGTGGCCCAGCCGAACAGGGCACGGCGCAGGCGCGGCGCCTGGGCAACTTTGGCCTGGATCATGGCGTAGGCCTTCTCGTAGAGGCGCGGCACGGCGCACATCACGGTGGGCTTCACCTCGCCAATCACCTCCATCACCTTCTGCGGATCGCGGATATAGACGTTCTCGGCGCCGCAATAGAGCACGTAGTAGCTCCAGGCGCGCTCGAACACGTGGCTCAGCGGCAGCATGCAGAGGGACACGTCCTGCTCGCCAAGATCCAGGCGGCGATCGTGCATCTCGAAGCAGGCGGCGATGTTGTTGAAGTCGAGCATGACCCCCTTGGGTTCACCCGTGGTGCCCGAGGTGTAGATCAGGGTCAGCAGATCGTCCATGCGATAGTGCTGCTCGCGCTCCCTCAGCGCCTGCTCGCTGGGCTGATGGTTGCCGGAGACCAGGAAGCTCTGGAAGTGGCTCGCCTGCTCGCAGCCACGCAGATCGACGGTGCCGTCCAGGGTGACTATCTGGTTGATCTCGCCGCTCTCGAGCAGCAGGAGCGCCTGATCGAACTGGGGCTGTTCCCCCACGAACAGCAGCTTGATGCCGGCGTCCTTCACGATGTAGCGCAGCTGTTCGAGGGTGCTGGTGGGGTAGATGGGCACGCTGACGCCACGGGCGGCCAGGATGCCGAGATCGGCCTGGGTCCACTCCGGCATGTTGCGGGCATAGATGCCGACCATCTCGGTGGGCTGGTGGCCGGCGCGGATCAGCGCCTGGGCACAGTAGTCCATGGCCTGGCCCAGGGTGCGCCAGCCGATGGCGCGCCACTGGCCATCCTGCTGTACGCGCAGGGCGGCCTTGTTGCCAAGGCGGGCAATACGCTCACGCATCACTCTAACCAGATGAAGCTGCGACATCTAAATCATCCTCAAGTAACAGTTGTGCGCCCGCAGGGGCACTAAAATCGGGGCTGGAGTTTAAACTCTAACATTACAGCTTACAAGTGTGCGCCATTTGTCCTGGATCACAAAGTCGTCAACTCGGGGAGAGTCAGGCATGATAAGGGCAAGGGTCGGATTCATTCAGGGAGTAGCGCCATGGGGATCGGGGTCAAGAGTCTGTTGACGGGCATGTTGTTGCTGCTGGCGGGAGCCGGCGCACTCTGGTTTCTCCTTGGCGGATCCGAGGGGCAGGACAACCCCTGGCTGAGGGGGGCCGAGGGTTATGAGCAGGCACAGCGGCTGGCGCTGAGGGAAGGATACCCCCTGCTCTACGTGATAGAGCGCGCCAAATGCCGACGCTGCAAGGCGCTCGATAGCGAGCTGTGGCGTGCCCCCGAGATGCAGTCTGCCCTGGCGGGGCTGGCCAAGGTGCGGCTCAACCCGGATGCGGGGGATGGCAGCGAGCACATATTGCGGCGCTTCCCCCAGGTGGCGACCGCCCCCGGCATCTATGTGCAGCGACCGGGGGAGCCGCTTCGGCCCATCAAGGTGGCGGTGGATATCCAGCAGATCTGGATGCCAGGGGTCACCTACGGGCGCGGCTTCTTCATGCCGCTCTCGGGGGCCGCCTTCGAGGCGGTGCTGAGGGTCACCCTCAGCCTGGAGGATCCCGCCATCGACAATGCCCCCCTGCCCTGAGGGGCGGCTGGGGAGCGGGATGAGGGTAGACACGACAAGGGGGCTGCACGGCCCCCTTGTCTGTTGCGGGCGGTCTCTTAGCCGAAGTCGAACAGGCGGGACATCAGCACGGCGTCCTCCCGATCCTGGCCGGTGCCGTAGTAGTCGGCGCGGCGGCAATACTCGGCAAACCCCTCGCTCTCGTAGAGGCCGATGGCGGTGCGGTTGCCCGCCCGCACCTCCAGGAACCAGGCCTCGGCCCCCTTCGCCTTGCTGCGGGCCAGATACTCCTTGAGCAGCGCCCGACCCAGCCCCTTGCCCTGAAACTCGGGGTGCACGCAGATGTTCATCAGCGAGCTGTCTCCCGCCACCAGATCCGAGATATAGAAACCGGCGGGACGCCCCTCCACCAGCATCAGGCCGTTGAGATAGCGCGGCCCGAAGCAGGAGAGCAGGTTGGCCTGGCTCCAGGGCTCCTGGTGGGCGGCCCGCTCTATGGGATAGATGGCATCGAAATCGGATTCGAGCAGGGGACGAAAGCTGGGCAAGAGGTCAGACATGGTTACTCCGGACGGGATTCGGACTTGCGACGGACGGCATGGTCATGCCATGGTCGTGGCTTCAAGGATCTTGGGGGCTGGCCGGTTCAACCGGGCTGGCGCTGCCGGCACTGCTGCCAGAGGGCGCGCTTGTGCGCCGGGCCTGGCTTGAGCGGGCAGACGAGGGCATGGGGCCAGCGCGGATCCGGGGCCGTCAGCCAGAGCAGGGGGGGCGTCACCCCCTCGGGCAGCTCGCCGAGCAAGGAGACCTCGTCCGTGCCTATGCCGAGCCACTGGCAGATGTCCCCGAGCAAAGAGGGCGCGGGCAGCGCCTCGGCCTGCAGCCACAGCTTGCCGGTCGGCACCGCCACCGGCTGGCGTGGGGTCGCCGCATCCTCTGCCGCCGGGGTCACCTGCGGCTGCCGGGCTGCCGCAGCGTCTGCCGGTTGGTCTGGCAGGCCCCGGGCTCTCAGTTGCCAGAGGGGGATGCCCATCCGGGCTAGGATGCGCTGACGCAGTGGGTCCAGCAGGGGATCTTGCATGCGAAGGCTCACTCTTGATCTGCGTTGGGGTAAATTCTGATGCGCAGAGTACACTCTCGCAGGTTTTGCTGCACCCCCTTGCGTGCCGGGATTGTCCCGCCGGGGCCGTGCTGTCCCGACCCCGACCGCGGGATGACCAGATTCAACAGACCATGACAGTGAGGCGGGGCCTGAGGCCGGACCCCGTGGACACCATGACAATACCAGCTTCGGAACTGTGCCTATGCCGCCTTTAGCCCAGAATACTGTTCGTGCCACCCCCATCCATGAGCGCCTGCCACGGCTGCTGGCTGCCCTCGGGGAGGGGCTCTATGAGCGCCAGGACGCCCTGCGGCTCGGCCTGCTGGCGGCCTTGAGTGGCGAGAGCGTCTTCCTGCTTGGCCCCCCCGGCATCGCCAAGAGCCTGATCGCGCGGCGCCTCAAGCTCGCCTTTCACGATGCCCGCCACTTCGAATACCTGATGACCCGCTTCAGCACGCCGGAGGAGGTGTTCGGCCCCCTCTCCATCCAGGCGCTCAAGGAGGATGGCAAGTACCTGAGGCTGACTCACGGCTACCTGCCGGAGGCCGAGGTGGTCTTCCTCGACGAGATCTGGAAGGCGGGCCCGGCCATCCTCAACACCCTGCTCACCGCCATCAACGAGCGGCAGTTCCGCAACGGCGACAGCCAGCACCCCATTCCCATGCGGCTGCTGGTGACCGCCTCGAACGAGCTGCCCGCCCCGGACAGCGGGCTGGAGGCGCTCTACGATCGCATGCTGGTGCGGATCTGGATGGACAGGGTGCAGGAGAAATCCAACTTCCAGGCCATGCTGGCGAGCGATGGCCAATCCCACCAGAACCTGACTCCCTCGGTGCAGATCCGGGGGGAGGAGTACGAGGCCTGGCAGGCGGAGATCGAGCAGGTGCGCCTGCCCGACGCCTGTTTTGAGCTCATCTACCAGCTGCGCCAGCAGCTCGATAGCCAGCTCGGCCACGGCTGCTATGTGTCGGATCGGCGCTGGAAGAAGGCGGTCAGGCTCATCAAGGCGAGCGCCTTCTTCAACGGCCGCGACGAGGTGGCCCCGCTGGATCTGCTGCTGTTCAAGGATTGCCTCTGGCACGACGAGGCCTCCCGCACCGCCTTGCTGGAGATGATCGGCGAGTTCTCCCGCCTCTACGGCTACCAGCAACTGGTGCTGACCCGTGAGCTGCTGGCCCTGCGCGAGCGGTTCAAGCAACTCAAGGGGGCGGTTGCCCAGCGACTCGCCTGCAAGGCGGTCAAGCGCAAGCAGTGGTTCGGCCGCCGCGCCCGCGGCACCGAATTGCCGCTGGCCAACGCCAAGCCCTTCGGCAAGCAGGTGCACTTCCACCTGCTCACCCCGGCGCCCCTGGATGGGGGGGATCCCGATCGCCTGACCGAGACCCTCACCTTCGATCGCACCCTGCTCTCCCACTGGCACCCCACCGGGGAGGCGCTGGTGGGCTGGCCCCTCGGCAACCCCAAGGAGGGGCATTACGAGCTGGTGCTCGACGAGCAGTTGCGGCTGCAGGTGCTGGATGTCCAGCGCCAGCCCGTGCCCCTGGTGCTGGTGGAGCGAACCCCCATCCCCGAGGTGGTGACGGCCCCCTGGCAGGCGGAGCTCGGTGAGCTGGCGAGCCAGGTTGTCCGGGTGCAGCAGAGCCTCAAGGGGCAGCGCAGCCTGTTCGATCGTCACCAGCCCCACCTGTTTGTCGGGGAGCACTGGCTGCGCCAGGTGGAGGACAGCTTCTTCGTGCTGAACCGGGACCTGGAGCGGCTGGGCGAGGAGCTGCAGCAGTGGCGGGATCGCCTGCCCGGGCTGGATGCCTGATGCGCTCCGGACTGACGCCGCCACCAGCCCTTGGCCGCCTGCCGCACCGGCAGCATGGCGCCGCGCGTCCCTTGCCTAGGGAGTGCCCATGCTAGAGATCGGCATGATGGATCTGGGGCTCCTCATCGGGGAGGGGGAGCTGGCGGGGGAGATGGCGCTGCTGCTGGCCTCCACCCCCAAGATCTCCGAGTTTCTCAAACGCTCCCCGCTGCAGGGCAAGCTGCTGAAAAAACGCATCCAGAGCTGGAGCGAACAGCTCGGCGAGGAGATGCGCCACAAGCCGGTGCCGGTGGCGCTGGAGCAGGAGTACCTGCTCTATCAGGCCCACAGATTGCTGTCCCTGCCCGAGCTGGTGGGGCGGCTGCCGGCCCTGCTTGAGGCGCTGGAGCAGCACAGTCCCTTCGCCGGGGATGCCCGCAGCCTGGTGCGCCAGATAGTGGCCCAGCCGACCGAGGGGCTGCGTCAGCTGTTCGTGGAGAAGTGGCGGGCCAGCCTGGTGGGCAGCCTGCTGCAGTTGCAGCAGCAGATCGCCGAGGCGGAGCGGGAGAAGCAGCGCCAGGAGATAGAGGATCAGCTGCTGGCGAACCGGACCCTGGCCGATGCCCTGGATCCGCACCAGATCTCCGCAGGGGGGCTCTGGGATCTGGCCCAGGGCAGCTGGCACAAGCGCAGCCTGGTGCTGGTGCAGCAATATGCCCGCATGTTGCAGCGCGAACCCCTGCTGGGGGAGATAGCGGCCCTGCTGGGGCGCAGCGAGCGGGATCGGCGGACCGACGCCCGGACGCAGCCCCCCGTGCCCATGCACGAGCTGGAAGAGGTGCAGACCGACGACGTGCCTGACGATCTGGTGGGGGTGCACCCGGCCAGCGATCTGATGCGCCTCTTGCCGAGCGAGGCGGTGATGCTGGCCCTGCCGGAGCTGGAGCTGGAGTTCTATCGCCGCTATCTGGAGCGGCGCCTGCTGAGCTATCAGTCGCGGGGCACCTTGCCGCGCCAGCGCCTGATGCAGCGCTCCCCGGAGCAGGGCGGGCAGGAGGTGCAGCCGCGGGGGCCCTTCATCGTCTGCGTCGATACCTCGGGCTCCATGGGAGGCTATCCGGAAGAGTGCGCCAAGGCGCTCTTCCTGGCCCTGCTCAAGCTGGCGATGGACGAGAAGCGGGGCTGCTATCTGATGCTGTTTTCTACCGAGGTGGCGACCCTGGAGATCACCGCCGACACCGGGCTGGACAAGGCGGAGCGCTTCCTCTCCATGAGTTTCCACGGCGGCACCGATCTGGTGCCTTGCCTCGAGCAGGCGCTGGTGCAGCTGGATCAACCGGATTTTGCCAGGGCGGACGTGCTGGTGATCTCCGACTTCATCGCCCAGAGCCTGCCCCATGCCCTGCTCGATCGGATGAACCGGCGGCGAACACAGCAGACCCGCTTCCACGCCGTCGCCATGTCCAGGCATGCCAAGTCGGCCATCTTGCGGGTGTTCGACAACAGCTGGCTGCTGGACTGCGGTCTGCGGGGCCGCCTGCTCAGGCGCTGGCAACGCAGCTAGGGGCGGGCTGGCGCCGCTCCGGTGTCAGGTGTCGGCCCTGTGGTAGAGGCCCCGTTCGCTGATCTGATCCTGATCCAGCAGCGGCTGGCCGCTCGGCCTGGCGATATAGAATCCCCGTTTGCCGCTGCGCTTGACCCTGTACATGGCCTGATCGGCCCGGGCCAGCGCCGTGCTGAAGTCATCCTGTGGCCGAATGGCCGCTATCCCCATGCTCATGCCCACGGCCGCCTCTCCATTGGGCAGCTCGAACGGGGTGGTAATGGTGTCGACACATTGACGGGCCAGGTGGCTGGTGCGGGGATCCTCGCTCGGCCAGGGCAGCAGCAGCACGAACTCATCCCCCCCGAGCCGACCCAGCCTGACCTCCTCGCCGCAGCAGTGACGCAGCCGCTGGCTGAGGGCCACCAGCAGCTCGTCCCCGGCGCGGTGGCCCAGGTTGTCGTTCACCTGCTTGAAGTCATCGAGATCGATAAAGCAGATCGCCTGGTATTCCTGCGGGAACTGGCGGTGCAGGGCGGTGCGATTGAGCAGGCCGGTGAGGGGATCCCGGTGGGCGAGCTGGGCCAGCTGCTGCTCGTACTCCTTCTCGTGGGTGATGTCGATGTGGGTGCCCATCACCCGGATGGGGTTGCCCTGGGCATCCCGCTCCACCACCCGGCCGCGATCCAGCACCCAGGTGGTCTTGCCGTCCTTGGCGATCATCCGGTGCATCACCTGATAGAAGGGGCTCTTGCCCTCCAGGTGGTCGAAGAAGGCCTGCAGCACCCGCTCCCTGTCTTCCGGGTGCAGGTGCTCGCGCCAGATGTCGAAGTGGGCAGACAGCTCCTTGGGCTGATAGCCAAGCATGGATCCCCAGCGCCGGTTGAAGATGATGAGCTTGCCGGTGGGCACATGGTTCTGCCAGATGCACAGGCCGGTGCCGTCCATGGCGGCATCCAGCTTCTCCCGTGCGTCGTCCGCGATGCGTTTGAGGCGCTCGTTCTCCAGCAACAACCTGTCGTAAGCCTCCCGCAGCTCCTCGTAGGTCATTCTTCATCCCTTCCCTTGTGTCAGTTCGCTTATAGTCGATGCAGACTTTCCTTCTGTAAAGAATGAGATAGCAGGATTGAGCGCTGACAGGGCAATGCATGCCGTGGCTGTGCGCCCATGACAAGGAGGGATATGATTGAGGCGGCGGGCACGGCGTCCGGGCCATCGAACGGGGAGACTGAATCAGCATGAAGATCCTGATGGGCGTTAGCCTGCTGTTATGGCTGGGAGTGACACCCGCCTTCGCGGTGTCCCCCCGGCTGACCGAGCCCGCGCTGTCCCGGGAGTTGCAGCAGCTGGAGGATGATGCCCCGCCCCTGCAGGTGTTTCGCGATCGTGTCGCCGCCCTGGTTGCCCATGTCGATGCCTATCCGCCGGAGGTGCAGGGTCGCATCGCCCGGTTGCAGTGCTGGGCCCAGCCGAGCGAGCGGGACGAGGAGTTCCTGCGTGCCGTGCGGTTTGCCGATCGGGCGCTGGCAGAGGTGAAGAGCCGCAAGGACAGGGTCGCCGAGAGCGGTCTGCTCGCCTGTCGCGGTTATCATCAGCAACTGCTCGGCAACATGGACGAGGCGCGGCAGGACTACGACGCCGCCCTGACCCTGGCGCGCAGGCTGGGGGATGAGCGGCAACGGGCCGACATCCTCAACCTGCGGGGGGAGATGTACTCCTACCAGGGGGAGCTGGCCGAAGGGCTGATGGAGCTTATCGATGCCCATCGCCGCTACGAGGCCCTGGGGTTGGAGAACAAGGGGCGGGAGGTGCTGGCCAGGATCGCCAATGCCTATCGCCGGATGGGGCTCTTCGAGCGGGCCGAGGGCTACTTCCAGGAGCTGGAGCACGACTACCGGACGCTGGGGGATCAGGAGCGGCTGGTGGATATCCACACCCAGCAGGGGCTGCTCTATGTGGACACGGGCGAGTACGACAAGGCGCTGCCCCTGATGGTGGAGGCCGAGCGCTACTATGAGGCGCAGCGGCAGGACGGGGTGCTGGCCTGGAGCAGGATAGAGCTGGCCACCATCCTGCTCAGGCAGGGCAAGACGGCGCAGGCCATGGCCAAGCTGGAGCAGGCCGCCACCTTGCTGCAGCAGGGGGAGGGGGCGGACAGTGTGACTCTGGGCCACTGGCACATCGTCATGGCCACCGCGCTGGATGCCATGGGCAAGCCGGCCGAGGCGCTGCGGCACCTGGACGAGGCCGAGCCGATTTTTGCCCGGGAGCAGAACCTGCGCTTCCTCGCCTGGGTGCACGAGGTGCGCGCCCGGGTGCTGGAACATCAGGGGCGGATCGGGGAGGCCCTGGCCAGCCTCAAGGCCTTCGTGCAGACCCGTCATGCACTGGATCAGCGGCTGCGGGAGCAGCGGGCCCTGCAGATGCGCTTCGAGTTCGATCTGGCGCGCAAGGAGCTGGAGAACCAGACCCTCAGATCCCAGCAGCAGTTGCAGGCGGAGAAGCTCAAGCAGCTGCAGGAGCGGCGCTACTGGCAATATCTGGTGGTGGCCCTGTCGCTGCTGGTCATGGGGGTACTGGTGCTCCATCAGCGCAGCCGCACCCGCAAGATGCAGCACCTCGCCATGACAGACGAGCTGACCGGTATTCACAACCGGCGCCAGATCCAGGCCAAGGGGCGCAAATGGTTCGCCCAGGCGCGTGCGAGCGGCAAGCCCCTGTGCGTGCTGCTGCTGGACATAGATCACTTCAAGAAGGTCAACGACCAGCTCGGCCACCAGGTGGGGGATCAGGTGCTGACCGCGGTGGCCCAGTGCATCGAGGAGCAGGTGCGCAGCCTGGACAGGGTGGGGCGCAACGGCGGCGAGGAGTTTCTGGTGCTGCTGCCGGACACCGGTCTGGAGGAGGCGGCCGAGGTGGCCGAGCGGGTCAGGATTGCCGTCTCCCGCCTCGTCATCGAGGGGGTGCCTGAGGATCACCCCATCCACGTCAGCATAGGCTGTGCCGAGTACAAGGCAGAGGATGACAATCTCGGGGAGCTGATCCGCCGGGCCGACGAGGCCATGTACGGCGCCAAGCTGGCGGGGCGCAACCGGGTGGTGAAGGCGGCCTGATCCCGAACCGCCCTCCAGCCCCTCATGCCGGGCTGGGTATTTTTCACTCGCGCGGGTATAATGTCGCGCAATTTTGCTTTGACTCAGGCGAGAAGGCCCATGTAACGCAGCGCTCCTCCTTTTTCCACCTGCGGGTTCCATGACCCGGCTGCGTGGCGTCGTTGTCTGCATGGGAGCCCTGATCTCAAGGTGCTGTCCCGCATTTATTCCCACGGTGGCTCCAGGCCGCCGCTCAATAGAAGAACGTCGAATTATGTCAGCTGAATTTCTGAGTGAAGTCTCCAAGAGACGCACTTTTGCGATCATCTCGCACCCGGATGCGGGTAAAACCACCATCACCGAAAAAGTCCTGCTGTTCGGACAGGCCATCCAGCGCGCCGGTACCGTCAAGGGCCGTGGCTCGGGTCAGCACGCCAAATCCGACTGGATGGAGATGGAGAAGCAGCGCGGTATCTCCATCACTACGTCCGTGATGCAGTTCCCCTACGCCGACTGTCTGGTCAACCTGCTCGACACCCCGGGTCACGAGGACTTCTCCGAAGATACCTACCGTACCCTCACCGCGGTCGACTGCTGCCTGATGGTCATCGACGCCGCCAAGGGCGTCGAAGATCGGACCCGCAAGCTGATGGAAGTGACCCGGCTGCGGGATACCCCCATCCTCACCTTCATGAACAAGCTGGACCGCGAAGTGCGCGATCCCATGGAAGTGATGGACGAGGTGGAGCGCGAGCTGAAGATCATGTGCGCTCCCATCACCTGGCCCATCGGCTGCGGCAAGTCCTTCAAGGGGGTCTACCACCTCTACAAGGACGAGACCTATCTGTACCAGACCGGTCAGGGCCACACCATCCAGGAGAAGCGGGTGGTCAAGGGGCTGAACAATCCGGAGCTGGACGCCGCCATAGGTGAAGATCTGGCCGCCCAGCTGCGCGGCGAACTGGAGCTGGTGCAGGGCGCCTCTCCCGAGTTCGATCACGAGGCCTTCATCGCCGGCGAGATGACCCCTGTCTTCTTCGGGACTGCGCTGGGCAACTTCGGTGTCGACCACATGCTGGACGGCCTGACCGACTGGGCGCCGTCTCCGATGCCGCGCAAGGCGGAGAGCCGCGAAGTGGTGGCCACCGAGGAGAAGTTCTCCGGCTTCGTGTTCAAGATCCAGGCGAACATGGACCCGAAGCACCGGGACCGTATCGCCTTTATGCGCATCGTCTCCGGCACCTACTCCAAGGGCATGAAGATGCGCCACGTGCGCATCGGCAAGGACGTGAACATCTCCGACGCCGTCACCTTCATGGCCGGTGACCGGGAGCAGGCGGTCGAAGCCTGCGCCGGTGACATCATAGGCCTGCACAACCACGGCACCATCCAGATCGGCGACACCTTCACCCAGGGTGAGGATCTGAAATTCACCGGCATCCCGAACTTCGCCCCCGAACTGTTCCGCCGCATCCGCCTGCGCGACCCCCTCAAGCAGAAGCAGCTGCTCAAGGGGCTGGTGCAGCTCTCCGAAGAGGGCGCGGTGCAGGTGTTCCGTCCGCTCATCAGCAACGATCTCATCGTCGGCGCGGTCGGTGTGCTGCAGTTCGATGTGGTGGTCTCGCGCCTGAAGAGCGAGTACAACGTCGAGGCCATCTACGAGGCGGTCAACGTCTCCACCGCCCGCTGGGTGGAAGGGACCGACGTCAAGAAGTTCGAGGAGTTCAAGCGCAAGAACGAGGTCAACCTGGCCCTGGATGGCGGTGACAACCTCACCTACATAGCCCCGACCATGGTCAACCTGCGCCTGGCCCAGGAGCGTCACCCGGACGTGGCGTTCCGCCAGACCCGCGAGCACTGATCACCCCGCCCGCGCCCTGCGGGTGGCTGTGACAAGAGAGACCCCGCTTCGGCGGGGTCTTTTGTTATGTGCGCTTTCGGGAGGCTATCCCCATCCGGGGCTTGATGTGTGAATAAAAAACACGGATAAGTGATTTAAATTTCATTTGTGGAGGTAAATATGTCCGTCACCCAACCCGTAGAGGCGCAGTTTGCCGCCTACAATGCCCACGACATCGACGCCTTCCTGGCCTGCTTCGCCGAGGATTTCAAAGGCTATCGCATGCCGACCGAGACCCCGAGCACAGTCGGCAAGGGGGCGCTTCGGAGCTTCTATGCCGAGCACAGATTCAACAACCCGGCCTTGCGGGCCGAGCTGCTTTCCAGAACCCTGCTCGGCAACAAGGTGTTCGATCACGAGCTGATTTATGGCCTCTCCCCTGAGCCCATCGAGAGCGTGGCGGTGTTCGAGGTGAAGGACGGCCTTATCCAGACCGCCTGGTTCTATTTCCCCTCTTAAACCCGACACTGTATTTGCCATAGGGCCCCATCCGATTGCACGAGCTGAGATGATGGGGCGGGCGGCGCTGCTAGCTAGAAAGCGCGCAGCAATCGGGCGGGGTTGCCGGCATAGGTGCCAGGTACAGTGATGTCCCGGGTCACCACGGCGCCAGCACCGATGACGGCTCCCTGGCAGATCCGTACAGGTAAAATGGTGGCGTTTGAACCTATGGACACCCCGTCCCCGATGTGGGTGTGGCCCCAACTGGCGGGATCAGGGTCGGGGGTGCCGTTCTGAAAGAGGTCATTGGCAAACATGACGCCGTGGCCGATAAAACAGCGCTCACCTATGGTCACATGCTCACAGATAAAGCTGTGGGACTGGATGCGGGTTGCGCGCCCTATGGAGACGTTCGACTGTATCTCCACGAAGGGGCCGACAAAGACATCGTCAGCCAGGGTACAGCCGTAGAGATTGACAGGCTCAACCAGTTTCACCCCTTCACCGAAGCTGACATCTCGTATGCCGACAGCGAGTCGGGTTGGTTCACTCATATCCCCTCCTTCCCGTCGAGCGCCAGCACCATGCAGATCTCGCAGGCGTCGTGGCCGGTACAGCCGAGCGGGCCAGGCAGGTGCTCGAAGCCCAGCGACTCGTAGAGGCTGGTGGCCTCGCGCAGATCTGCCGTGGTCTCCAGATAGCAGCACAGGTATCCGAGGTTGCGTGCCTCGGCCAGGGCCTGCAGCACCAGCCGCCGCCCCAGCCCCAGGCCGCGCAGGGCGGGCAGGAAGTACATCTTCTGCAGCTCGCAGGTTCCGGCTTCCCCTGCCAGGGGGGCTATGCCGCCCCCGCCGAGAATGGCGCCGTCCGGCCCCTCAATCACCCAATATCGGCTCTGCTCCCCCTGATAGGTCTCATGGAGGAGGTCGAGATTGGGATCCGCCACTCCGTAGCCCTTGTCGGCGGTGAGGCCGTATTCGGCGGAGACGGCCCGGATCACGGCGGCGATGGCGGCATTGTCCTCGGGGGCTATGGGCCTGATGCGATAGCCCTGCTGGCGGCGGGCGCGGGAGAGGGCGCTGCGATAGAGGCGCATGCCGTCCCAGAGCCGCTCGCGTTCCTCGGGGGCGAGCTGGGCCAGGGTCTCGGCCATGGCCTCGTCCATCTGCCGGTGCAGCTCCTCAAGCTGCGCCTTGCCCTGTCCGGTGAGGCTAGCCTGCTTGCTGCGCCCGTCCGAGGGGTGCGGCTGCCAGGTGATCAGCTCCCGCTCGGCGAGGCGGGCCAGGGGACGGCTGGCATTGGACTTGTCGATGCGCAGCCGCTCGGCGAGCTGCTGGTTGGTGGCGGGGCCATTCTCCAGCTCGATGAGCAGGTGGGCCTCCAGGGGGCTCAGGGCCAGGGAGCCGCACTGCTGGGAGAGCATGCCGAGTTCGCGTACCAGTTCCCGTGACAGGGCGCGCAGGGGGCGGGGATCCATCTTGTGAGTGTCCTTCTGGTTGTTACCTGCAACCAATATAGCCAACTAGTTGTTGGTGGCAACCATTTTTCAGGGGCAGAAGGCGGGCACAAAAAAGGGCCCGGGAGAGGGGCCCAAACATTGGAAACCCGCGCCAGGGCGCGGATCCCATCCTTGGTCAGGAACAAGCTGGCCGGGCAAAGGCGGCCCGGCCTGTGTATGGCTCGGATCTGGCGGCTTGTACCAGCTCGGTCAGCATGGTGCCGGCCACAGCGCTGCCTCGGGGCGCGGCGCGGTTTATACCAATTCCGCCAGCATGGTGTCGGCATAGGGGACCAGGGCGTCGCCCTGTTTCACCTTGGCGAGGTAGTCCGGGTTGGCGATAAGGGGGCGGCCGATGGCGACGAGGTCGAAGCGGTCGGCACGGATCGCCTCGGCGGCCCTCTCTGCCGTGTAGTTGCCGACCCCCACCAGGTGGCCGTCGTAGTGGGCGCGCAGGTAGTCGGAGGCGCGGCCATCCAGGTAGTCGAAGGTGAGGCTGTCATCGAAGATGCCGAGGTGCACATAGGCCAGGGCGCGCTGGTTCAGCTCCGCCAGCAGGTGGTCGAACACGGCGCGATCCCGCGCATCCCCTTCCAGGTGCACATAGGCACCGGGGGAGAGGCGCAGGCCTACCCGCTCGCTGCCGATGCGGGCGTTGATGGCGTCCACCACCTCCAGGGCGAAGCGGCTCATGTTCTCCGGGGTCTGGCCGTACTGGTCGGTGCGCAGGTTGCTGGAGTGGTGCAGGAACTGATCGATGAGGTAGCCGTTGGCACCGTGGATCTCCACCCCGTCAAAGCCCGCCTCGATGGCGTTGGCGGCGGCCTGGGCGTAATCCTCGACCAGCTGGGCAATGTCGCTCTCGGTCAGGGCGCGGGGCACCTGATATACCAGTTCGCGCATGCGCGGCACAGTGCCATCATGGGCGACCGCGGACGGTGCCAGCACCTCGCCCTGATGGAAGAAGGGGTGGGAGAGACGGCCCACGTGCCACAGCTGGGCGAAGATCTTGCCCCCCTTGGCGTGCACGGCGGCGGTAACCTGTTTCCAGCCGGCGATCTGCTCAGGGCTGTAGATGCCGGGGGTGTTGGGATAGCCCTGGCCGTCCGGGCGAATGATGGTGGCTTCGGAGATGATGAGGCCGATGTCGGCGCGGCGGCCATAGTAGGCTGCCATCTGCGCGGTCGGCACCAGTCCCGGGCCCGCCATGCAACGGGTGAGGGGAGCCATCATGAAGCGATTCGCGAGGGTGAGGGTGCCGTTGAGGCGGTAAGGTTGAAACAGGGTATCCATGCAGAGCGTCCTCGGGGGTGATTCTTGAATGGGCATTCAAGACGTTTTTTGATTTGTACGCAAGTCTTTTTTGAGCAAGCATTCAACATGGATTGGTCTTGCCTGCCTGCTGGGGTAAACTTGCCGCCCTGTTCCCCGGTACGCCGGGCCCTTGCCAGCGGAGATCCCATGCGCAGTGCCGAATTTGATCGGGACCTTGTCCTGCGAAGCGCCATGGAGGCGTTTCGTGCCAGAGGCTATGCCAAGACCACCATGCAGGATCTGGTGGCGGCAACCGGGCTGCACCCGGGCAGTCTCTATGCCGCCTTTGGCAACAAGCGTGGGCTGCTGCTGGAGGCGGTCGATCACTATGTGCAGGAGAAGGGCGCCCTGCGCCGTCGCTGCTTCGATCAGCCGAGCCCGCTGGCCGGGCTGAAGGCCTACTTCACCCAGCTGGTGGACGATGCCCTGCAGGGCTCCTGCCTGCTGACCCGCACCCTGATGGAGCTGGCGGAGCAGGACGAAGAGCTGCACCTGCGCTTCAAGGTCATCTATGGCGAGCTGGAAAGCGACCTGGCGCAGCTGCTGCGTCAGGCCAGCGAACGGGGGGAGCTGGCCCCCGGGGGGGACATTCCCACCCTGACCGCCTTCTTGCAGGTCAACATCCAGGGGCTGGTGACCTTCGCCCAGTGCCACCCAGACCGCGCCCTGCTGGGGGACGTCGTCGACCAGCTGATGGCGGCCCTGACCCCTCGCCGCTGAATCCCGGCCCTCTGGGCCTATATTTGTCCCCGGTGCTTGCCCCTGCCTGCCCCCTCTTCCATCTTGATGGTGAGGATATCGGCAGGAGGAAAGAGAATGACCAGGAAGGCAACGTCTCGGACGATACTGGCGCACTTCACCACGCCACAGCTCTCCATCGCGCAGCGGTTCGCCGCCGGCAAGGCCCTGCGGGAACAGTTTCCTCGCGAAGCTCACTCCTGGCTGCCGCCCGCGCCCTATGACAGGGATCCCATCGCCGTGCTCAAGGCCCAGGCCACCACTCGCTTGAAGCAGCTGGTGCCGGTGCGCCATGCCAGGATGCAGGAGTCCCCCTTCGCCTTCCTGCGCGGGGCGGCCGCCATCATGGCGGGGGATCTCGTCGCCACCCCTCACTCCGGCCTCATGGTCCAGGCCTGTGGTGACATGCATGTCGCCAATATCGGCCTCTACGCGAGCGCCGAGCGCAACCTGGTGCTGGCCATCAACGACTTCGATGAGACCCACCTCGGCCCCTGGGAGTGGGACCTCAAGCGCCTGGCCGCCAGCGCCCTGGTGGCGGCCGAATACCTGGGGGCCGACGCCGCCCGCCAGCGGGAGGCGGCCAGGATGATAGCGACCGGTTACCGCACCAAGCTGCGGGAATACGGCAAGATGGGCTTTATGAGGGTCTGGTACGATCACATCGAACAGGCCTCGGTGCTCGACGCCTTCTCCGTCGATGCCCACAGACGGGTCAAGGCCACCTTCGCCAAGGCCCGGGGTCGCAACCACCTGCAGGTGCTCGGCAAGATGACGGATCTGGTGGACGATCAGCACAGGATCCGCGAACTTCACCCCTTCGTCATCCGCGAGACCCACACCGAGGACGGGGAGCCCGTCTATGAGGTGCTCGGCGAGTTGCTGGAGGCCTATCTTGCCTCCCTGCCGGAGGACAGGCGTATCCTGCTGCGCCGCTACCGGGTCGTGGACGTGGCCCGCAAGGTGGTGGGGGTGGGCAGCGTGGGCACCCGTTGCTGGGTGATCCTGCTCACCGGCGCCGACGATGAGGATCCCCTCTTCCTGCAGGTCAAAGAGGCGCAACCCTCGGTGCTGGCCCCCTATTTCACCTCGGAAGACGACAGCGGCAACCAGGGGCGGCGGGTGGTGCGGGGGCAGCGGATGATCCAGGGATCGCCGGACATCTTCCTCGGCTGGTGCGAGCTCAGGGGTCGCCACTTCTACGTGCGTCAGCTGCGGGACATGAAGGGGGGCATCGACATCACCCCCGGCATGGTCAAGCCCCGCCACTTCGTGGAGTATTGCCAGCTGTGCGGCTGGGCCCTGGCGCTGGCCCATGCCAAGTCCGGGGATGCGGCCCAGATCGCCGGCTACCTTGGCAAGTCGGAGGTGATGGATGAGGCCATCGCTGACTTCGCCGTGGCCTATGGCCAGCGCACCCGGGAAGATCACGCCCTGCTGCTGGCCGCCATCGCCCGCGGGGAGCTGCCGGTCGCCTCAGAGGCGAGGTGAGCGCTTCCCCTCACCCTGACCCTCTCCCGGAGGGAGAGGGAACCGATCGAGGAGCTGGTGGAGGCGAGGCTCGAAATAGGCTGTAGTGCCAAAGTGCTGGAATCTTGGAATCTTGGAATCTTGGAATCTTGGAATCTTGGAATCTTGGAATCTTGGAATCTTGGAATCTTGGAATCTTGGAATCTTGGAATCTTGGAATCTTGGAATCTTGGAGTCTTGGAGTCTTGGAGTCTTGGAGTCTTGGAGTCTTGGAGTTTTGAATCTTTCTTGCCTTGGCGTGTCGGCTGCCACGATTTATCCGCAGGCCGCCGATCCGCTCCCTTCTCCCCTTGCGGAAGAAGGGTTGGGGATGAGGGGGGGATCTAGTCACTGCAATGACAATCTGATAAACGCCAGCACTCCATCCATCCGCCCCAGCACCTCGTTATTCCACACCCTGATCACCCGAAACCCTTCGCCATTGAGATAGGCCGTTCTGGTCTCATCCTGTTGTTGACCTTCCGGCTGGCTATGTTGCGAGCCGTCGACCTCGATCACCAGCCGCTGTTCCAGGCAGATGAAATCCACTATGTAGGGCCCGACAGGGAACTGGCGGCGGAACTTGAGCCCCTCAAACCGGCGATTGCGAAGCTGGAACCAGAGCTTCTGCTCTGCCAGGGTAGCTTCGGTACGTAGGTGTTTGGCGAAAGAATGGGTCTTCATCACATACCTGCGGTGCTGTTTGAACCTAATAGGTATAGCCATCCGCCAGTCCGCTCACCCGCTGGTCATAGCGGCCCTCACCCTGGCCCTCTCCCAGAGGGAGAGGGAACCGATCGGGGAATCCTTGAAAGTGAAGATCACAAGGGGCCTCTAGTGCCAACACATTGAAGCCCTGGCATTTTGGGTCTTTGTCGCGTTGTCGCGTTGTCGCGTTGTCGCGTTGTCGCGTTGTCGCCTTGTGCCTTGTCGCTTTGGCGTGTCTGCTGTCCCGATTCTTTCTATTTAACACCGATCTGCCCCCCTTCTCCCCTTGCGGGAGAAGGGCTGGGGATGAGGGGGAGGAACTGCCAGACTCAGCGGGCTTAAACAGGGCTCACCAACTCCTTCATCAGCTCTTTCAACCAGATCAACGCCGGCTGCTGCGCATGGACCGGGTGCCAGACGCAGTTGAGATGATAATCGGGCACGGCTTCGGGCAGGGGCAGGCTCTTCAGCGGCCAGTGGTTGGCGAGCAGCTCGGCCACCATGCTCGGCAGTACCAGCAGGTGGTCGCTCTGGCTGACGATGGCGGCGGCGGACATATAGCTCTGGCTGTTGACCGAGATGGTGCGGCTGTGCCCCAGGCTCTGCAAATAGCGGTCGAGGCTCGCCTCCGAGGTGCCGAGCGGCGAGTGGAACACATGGGGCATCTCGATAAGCTGGGCGAGCGTGATGCGCTCCTCCTCCAGCTCCAGGGTGGCGCGCACCAGCCCGGCCAGGGGCTCGGTGAGCCAGGTCTCCTTGCCCAGATACCCCGGCACCTGCATGTACTCGTCAAAGCCCAGCACCAGGTCTATCTCGCCGCTCGCCAGCTCCGCCTCCGGCAAGGTGTCGCGCAGTATGCGGATCTCTATGGTGACCCCGGGCGCCAGCTTCCTGAGGCGCTGGATGAGCGGCGGGATCAGCACGCACTCCACGTAGTCCGTGGTGCAGAGCACGAAGCGCCGCTTCGACTGGCGCGGCTCGAACAGCTCCTCCTCGCTGAGCTGCTGCTCCAGCAGTCGCAGCACCTGCTGCACCCCCAGATGCAGCCGCTGGGCCCGGGGGGTCGGCAGCATCCCCTGGGGCGTGCGCACCAGCAGTGGATCGTCAAAGAAGGCCCGCAGGCGATTGAGGGCATGGCTCATGGCGGGCTGGCTGATAAAGAGCGACTCGGCGGCGCGGGTCACACTCCCTTGTGTCATCAGGGCGTCAAGGGCAAGCAGCAGATTGAGGTCGAGCTGGTGCAGTTTCATGGGGGGATTATTCGCCGTGTTTATGGGACAATCCATCCTATTCATTTGATGGATGGACACGCAACTTCTTACACTGCGACCCACTGTTATTTTTCCAGGGTTCCCAGATAAATCGGGGGCCTCAATCCATGCAAGGAGCCTTGCGATGAGCATCAAGACCATCAACTCCATTCCGGCCGCCGACGGCTTTACCATGCCCGCCGAGTGGGCGCACCAGCAGGCCGTCTGGATGATCTGGCCGTTCCGCCCGGACAACTGGCGCGTCGCCGGTCGCTTCGCGCAGGCCACCTTCGCCAAGGTGGCGGATGCCATCGGGCAAGCCACCCCGGTCTTTATGGGGGTGCCGGCCCAGTTTATGGAGCAGGCCCGCGCCATCATGCCCGCCCACGTCACCCTGGTGGAGATGGCCAGCGATGACTGCTGGGCCCGCGACACTGGCCCGACCGTGGTCACCAACGCCGCAGGCGAGTGCCGTGGCGTGGATTGGGGTTTCAACGCCTGGGGCGGCCACAAGGGGGGTCTCTACTACCCCTGGGATCAGGATGAAAAGGTGGCGGCCCAGATGCTGGAGCAGCACGGCATGGATCGCTACGCCGCGCCGCTCATTCTGGAAGGGGGCTCCATCCACGTGGACGGTGAAGGCACCTGCATGACCACCGCCGAGTGCCTGCTCAACGAAAACCGCAACCCGCACCTGAGCAAAGCGCAGATCGAAGCTCACCTGCGTGACTATCTGGGTGTCACCAGTTTTATCTGGCTGGACGAAGGGGTCTACATGGACGAGACCGACGGCCATATCGACAACATGTGCTGCTTCGTGCGCCCGGGTGAAGTGGCCCTGCACTGGACCGACGATGAGACTGATCCCCAGTACGCCCGCTCCCTGGCCGCCCTCAAGGTGCTCGAAGCCGCCGTCGATGCCAAGGGTCGCAAGCTCAAAATCTGGAAGCTGCCCCAGCCGGGCCCGCTGTTCTGCACCGAGGAGGAGTCTGCCGGTGTCGAGAGCGGCAGCGGTGTGCCGCGCGAGGCAGAAGGCCGTCTGGCCGGCTCCTACGTGAACTTCCTTATCACCAACGATCGCATCGTCTACCCGCTGCTGGATGCAGCCACCGACGGCGAAGCCCAGCGCATTCTGGAAGAGATCTTCCCGGATCACACCGTGGTCGGCGTCCCGGCCCGCGAGATCCTGCTGGGCGGTGGCAATATCCACTGCATTACCCAGCAGATCCCGTCCGGCCAGTAAGAACCTGTTTCAAGCCAGCCGAAGTTAGTATTCAAAACCCCACGCTGTGGGGTTTTATCTCTTGATGACGTGATGGTCGCAGGCGCCGATGCGGCGATCATCATGACAAACAGTCACCCTTCTACAGGAGATCAACATGATCGAAGTGACCGAGGTTTCCATTGCCGAGCTGCGCGGTGCGCTCGAATCAGGCCGCACCACTGCGGTCGAACTGGTCGAGGCCTATCAGGCCCGGATCAAAGCCTATGACGGCCCCGAGACCGACACCCGCCTCAACGCCGTGGTGGTGCCCAACCCCGATGCCCTGAAAGAGGCGCAAGATTCTGATGCCCGCCGTGCCCGTGGCGAGACCCTGGGGCCGCTCGACGGCATCCCCTACACCGCCAAGGACAGCTATCTGGTCAAGGGGCTGACCGCCGCCTCCGGCAGCCCGGCCTTCAAGGATCTGGTGGCCCAGCGCGATGCCTTCACCGTGGAGCGGCTGCGCGCCGCTGGTGCCATCTGCCTGGGCAAGACCAATATGCCCCCCATGGCCAATGGCGGTATGCAACGCGGCGTCTATGGCCGTGCCGAGAGCCCCTACAACGCCGACTACCTGACCGCGCCCTTTGCCTCCGGCTCCTCCAACGGTGCCGGTACAGCCACCGCCGCGAGCTTCGCCGCCTTCGGTCTGGCGGAAGAGACCTGGTCGAGTGGCCGGGGCCCGGCTTCCAACAACGGCCTCTGTGCCTACACCCCGTCCCGTGGCGTCATCTCGGTGCGTGGCAACTGGCCCCTGACCCCGACCATGGATGTGGTGGTGCCCTACACCCGTACCATGAGCGATCTGCTGGAAGTGCTCGACGTAGTAGTCGCCGACGATAGCGACACCCGTGGGGATCTCTGGCGCCTGCAGCCCTGGGTCAAGATCCCCAAGGCTTCCGAGGTGCGTCCGGCCTCCTACCTTGAGCTGGCCGCCAAGCCCGACGCCCTCAAGAGCAAGCGCCTCGGCGTGCCGCGCATGTTTATCAACAAGGATGAACTGGCGGGCACCAGCGAACACCCCGGCATCGGCGGCCCGACCGGTCAGCGCATCCATACCCGCGACTCCGTGATTGCCCTCTGGGAAGAGGCGCGCAAGGCACTGGAAGCCGCTGGCGCCATCGTTGTCGAAGTGGACTTCCCGCTGGTCTCCAACTGCGAAGGGGACAGACCCGGCGCGCCGACCGTGTTCAACCGCGGCATAGTCACCCCTGAGTTTCTCAACGACGAGCTGTGGGAGCTCTCCGGCTGGGCGTTCGATGACTTCCTGCGCGCCAACGGCGACCCCAAGTTGAACAAGCTCGCCGATGTCGATGGCCCCCAGATCTTCCCCCACGATCCGGGCACCCTGCCGAACCGCGAGGGCGATCTGGCGGCGGGCATGGACGAGTACGTCAATATGGCCAAGCGCGGCCTGAAATCCTGGGACGAGATTGCCTCGGTGCCGGACGGCCTGCGCGGTCTGGAACAGACCCGCAAGCTGGATCTGGAGGACTGGATGGACGGGCTCAAGCTCGACGCCGTGCTGTTCCCGACCGTCGCCGATGTGGGCCCGGCCGATGCGGACGTGAATCCGGCCTCCGCCGATATCGCCTGGAGCAACGGCATCTGGGTCGCCAACGGCAACCTCGCCATTCGCCACCTCGGCGTGCCGACCGTCACAGTCCCCATGGGCATCATGGCCGATATCGGTATGCCGGTGGGATTGACCTTCGCCGGTCGCGCCTATGACGACAACAACCTGCTGCGCGTCGCCTCGGCCTTCGAGTCCACCGGCAGCAAGCGGATGGTGCCGCCACGGACGCCGCCGTTGGGGTGATTGGAGTCTTCACGGATTAGTCTGGTAATAACAAAGAAAAACCCACCTGCCATGCAGGTGGGTTTTTGTCTTTATCACCGACGGTCTTCGCAGACATCTCAGGTATGTAAGGCGTTTAAATACAATAATAAGTCAGAATGTAGCCAAGGCTGGTTATATCAACCCCTTTCTGATGTCTTTATAATTGTCCCACTTGAATTTCTCGAGAAACGCTAGTGCGGCCTCAGTACCATACGTGAACAGTTTGGTTTTATCTTCATCGCTCATATCAAAATTCAACCAACCGACATTCCCAGTATCTATATATGAAACAAGGTTTGTATAATCTTTATTGTTTTTTATGAACTCATGTTCAATTGCATGTCTGGCTGTGTCAAATATGGCGGCTAAATAATCAGGGATGTTCTTTATGTCGGTCAGCCTGTCATCAAGTTGAAGTTTCACTCCAAAAGTTGGTTTTGTTGGTACGAAGCCTGCCTTATGGAATATGTCAATTGGGAAGTTGGATATCACACCGCCATCGACAAAATAGAAATAATCGGGAGGGAAGTTTTTACTACTGGCTATGCTCTTAGTCTCTGAATTTAAGCTCCACTTATTAAGCCTGATTCCTCCCAAGCCATGGCCAGATACCTTATAAGGCTTGAAGAATAATGGAATAGACATGGAACATCTTACAAATATGGCAGGATTTATATTGTCGAGGTCATCCCAATATAATCCAGCCATTCTGGGAAACTCGACTCGCATTTCTGAACTGACATCTGCAGTGATTACACCAAATTGGTTATTGGTTACACTCACCTCTCCTGCTTTGACTTGGTCTTCATAATGCTTGTTATTTTCAATGCGTCTTTGGTAGCCAGGAGGAGATGTGTGCATTTTATTATAGAGTTCAGCGGTATTCCTAACACCGAAGTTATTCAGTTTTGATTTCATCCATTCCTGAAATTTATCTCCTCTATTCAGCCCCATCATCATTTCAATATTGTCTTTTATTTGATATGCCTTGAATGCAGTATAAAATACGTTAGCATCCTTGCTTTTAAAGTAATGCATTATTTGGTCAATGAACTCTCGAGGATCGTCATCCCCATCCTGCTTGCCATCCACAAAACTCGATATTGGCATATCGGTAATCAAATCAATAATTTTTTCTGATTTGCGTTCTGACGGTGCCCCGCTAGCAGCTAAAAGCATTGCAGCTATTGAGCCAGCAGACGTTCCCCCTATGCTACCAAATCTGATTCCGGCCTCTTCCAGGGTATAAAGATATCCGATCAATGCGACACCTAATACGCCGCCACCCTCCATGACAATATCAACATATTGATTGCCAGCTTCATCAATTGCATCGCTATATATTTTTTTGTCAAGTGCGTCGCGTTTGATTTTCTCTTTAACGGAACTCATAGCTTCTTGGATGTTCATGATCTATCTCCATGCATAAAAATTCTTGTATTACAACGTGACCGAATAGCTATCTTTTTGTAGGTCGAATTAATATTATGCAATGAGCTTTATTCTGCCAGGTGCAGGGGCGCAGGTTCGAATAGCGAAGCGTATTCGGACGATGACGCTGCGCTAATCATCCCTACATCAAGGCGGCGATTGCATGAGGTGAGCCTTTGCCTCTCTCCACTCCCCGCGCTGCCAATTGCCATGTTTGTCGTGGTTCGCTGCTGATTTCTCCGACTTTCCCCAGACTTCACCTTGGCTTCACACAGCCTCATCTTTCCCTCACACATCCCCCCTATCTTCTGCCCACTGATAAATGGGTCCGCTTGCCACAGGGGTGGCAAGGGGCCAAAGAGAGGGGAGCAAGACGATGAAATCCTGGATCAAATACGGGTTGGCAGGGGCCTTGATACTGGTGGCGAGCTTCTGGGGCGGCAGCGTGCGGGCGGCGCAGATGCCCCTTGGCCCGGATGGCGCAGTGCCGGGGCAGATAGTCGCCCAGGCTGTGGCTCTCCCGACGGGCGCCCATTTCTTGTCTCCGGGGGATTCGCCGTCGATTGCTGCCGGGAGTGGTACCTGAGGGCGTTGATACCGCCCTCTTAATCTCTGCCGGGCTGGCTACTGCGCCTGATATTGGGCATCCAGCCAGGAGATGGCCGCTTGAGGGTCGTTGAATGCCCGGATATGGTCCGGGTGGGTGAGGGACAGGCAGGAGAGGGCGATGTGGTGGAGCACCTTGGCCGAATAGAGAGAGGCGATGGCCACCAGATTCTTCTGGGCAAGCCACGCATAGGTATCCTGCAGATGGGGCAGGGCGGATAGCACCACCCCCTGATGCTGACGATGGTCCACCAGAGCGCAGAAACGCTTCCCGTCCAGGCTGTTCACCACCCGCTTTATCTGTGTAATCCACGCCAGCATACCCTCCTCATTGAAAGGGCCGATCAGCTCGCAGGTGACCAGGTGTTCCTGCACATTGAAGATGAACTCACCGTGCTTTTTATCAAAGGACATACAACATTCTTATCCATGATCAGGGGCGGCAGATGATGCTTATTCATTCCGTATGCATCAATACCCGAATGAGGGGCTTGCTCGTGGCAGCTGCACTGCTGCGTTGACACCGGGGGGTAAGGCGCTGGCCCGTGATGGCGATACGAGAACAACAGACGGCGCCAGCGTGCTTCACCCGCCCGTGCCTGCACGTTGGGTGGGGATGCCTTACTCACCAAGGCCCTTATTGGGAAGCATCTTGCCCTGAGGGGGGCACAGCCTTGGTGAGGGCGTCGATGGCATTGGGGACGAATCGCTCGGAAAAACCGGCGATAAAGGCCCAGATGACGGCCTTGGCGGCATCCAGATTGGTTGCAGGAGAGGCCAGGGTCAGCAGGGTCTGCAAGGAGACATAGGGGTGCTCCATGTGTTTGAACTTGGGGAACAGATCCCCCTGCAGCAGGCTGCTGGCAAAGAGCCCGTAGGCGATAAAACCGAGAATGCCTGAAAAGAGCAGGGAGACATAAAACTGCGTCACGATCACCCGGGGTTGGCTGATGTGGGTGATGGCACCGCTGTCGTGCAGCCTGGCGAGACGGTAATAGTTGTTGATGACGGCCCCCACCGATCCGGCGAAGAAGATGGCGGTCATGATGTTGGAAATGAGCGGGATGGTTTGCAGCAGCAGTATCAGGGCAAGGCCTCCGAAGGAGATGAGGCCGCTGATGGCCAGGTGTTTGTAGTAGCGATCCATGGGTAGCTCCACATTGGGGACAAGACCCTGTTGAGGATAGTCAGCCCATGGCGAAAATGACCCGAAAAGGCCGGTGCAGCAGTGCCCGGCCTGTGTCTCTTCAAAGAAGAAATCTCTTAACTACTTTGTGCTCTTGGAGGAACAAACGTGATGTAACAACAGTGGGGTCGCCAATGGATGGACTAGCATAAAGCGTCATACGGTACCGAGGTGGTAACCGTGATATCCCTGCGTAAGGAGTGCGTGATGGCTAGAAAATTGATTGTTTGCTGTGATGGAACCTGGAACAGCGAAGACAACAAAGATGACGGTGTGCTGGCGCCTACCAATGTATTCAAGCTCTTCAATGCCCTGCGGTGTGACGAAACCCAGCTCACCCGCTACCAGAGCGGGGTTGGCAGTGGTGGTCTGGTCGACAAGGTGATGGGAGGCACGATCGGGCTTGGGCTCAGCGAAGATATTCGCGATTGCTACCAGTGGCTGGCAACCCACTACCAAGAGGGGGATGAGCTCTTCTTGTTTGGTTTTAGTCGTGGTGCGTTCACGGCCCGTAGCCTCGGGGGCATGATTGGGCGATGCGGCATAGTCCGATTCGCCTCTGACGAAGGGATGGGCGAGGTGGTGGAGCGGATTTACGATCAGGGATATCGCAAGAAGCAGCTCTTGGCGGATCTCACTTTTTACCCAAACTCTCAGGCTATCCGCTTCATTGGGGTATGGGATACCGTCGGCGCTCTCGGTATTCCCGATGACAAGGGATTGCTGAACTTGCTCGACCGTCCCGACAACTACCGTTTTCACGACGTCCAGCTTGGCCAGCATATCAAGACGGCGCGCCATGCCGTCGCTATCGACGAGAAACGAGGCAGTTTCACGCCGACCCTCTGGGATCCGGCCCCAGGGCGAGACATGCAGCAGATCTGGTTTGCCGGGGTTCATAGCGACGTGGGTGGCGGCTACAAGGAACACGGGCTTTCGGATATCACTCTGGCCTGGATGATGAAGGAGGCTGGCCAGTATGGATTGGTGTTCAGGGAGTCTGCTGGTTCACAGATTGCTCCCGATCCTGCCGGCCTGCTGCACGAATCCCACGTCGGTCTAATGAAGCTCTTGCTCACCTCGCCGCGCAGCTTGCCGAATCTTCACTCCGCCGAGGTCCACAAGTCAGTGGATGGTCGGCGCAAGCTCTCTCCCATCAATCAGCTTCCCTATCTGCCAACCAAGGAGTGGTCAACGGAAGGTTCGATCACCCTGGATGTCTATGCCCGTCACCCCTGGTATTGGACAGGTATCTATCTGGAGGCAGGCCGCCATTACCGCTTCAGCGCTCATGGTGAGTGGCATGACTCCCACGTGCCGGCGGGCCCCGAGGGGGTGCGCGACAAGGCGCTTGCACACCTGTTGGGTGATGCGCTTGGCAAGATAGAGCGTTTTTACGGCAAAATGACACGCAACAGCCAGGCCAATATTCCCATCACCAAGCGGGTAGACGATGCCGAATGGTTTGCCCTGATAGGGGTGATCGCTGACGGGGGAAACCCGGGGGAGGATGGAACGCCGGTACCACACAGCACTGTTGTCATCGGCAAAGAGGTCAGCATCACGCCGACCAAGAGCGGTTATCTCTACTGTTTTGCCAACGATGCCTGGGGATATTACGAGAACAACCGTGGCTTTGTGACGCTCACGGTGAGCCGCGACTGATACCAGCTGGGTGACGATAAGGGCTTCCCTCGGGAAGCCCTTTTTATGTCTCGGGTGACGCGGTGAGGTGTGTCGAAGGTCAGCGAAAGCGAAACAGCTCCCGGTGCAGCGGGGTGGCCAGATGGGCATCCAGGGTCTGGGCCATGGGCTCGGGGCCGCAGAACCAGACGGGAGTGTGCTGGCGCTCACCCAGGGCGACCAGATCCAGCCGGCCGCGCTCGGACTCCAGGTGCAGCCGGTAGTCGACCCCGGCCCGGCGGCACAGCTCGGCCAGATGAACGTGATAGGGGGCGGCCTCGGCGGTGGGGGCGCATTGCAGCAAGGTGGTGCCAGGACGTGTCTCGCCATTGCGTACCAGGGCCTCCAGCCAGGCGACGAAGGGGGTGATGCCGATACCGACGCCCACCCAGAGTGCGGGGGCCGGATCTGGCAGGGCGAAGGCGCCATAGGGGCCGGTCACGATGACCGCATCGCCGACCCTGAGGTGGCGGTGCAGCCAGCGGGTGTGATCCCCGAGGGCGCGTACCGCCAGGGTCAGGGTGCGGCAGTCTGCCGAGACATTGACCAGGGTGTAGGGGTGGGGCTCGCCGCGCCCGGCAAAGTCGAAGAAGGCGAACTGTCCGGGGCGATAGCCGTGCAGGGGCGCGGTGAGGCCAACCCGGATCTCCAGGGTGCGCTCGTCCAGAGGAGTGAGGGCGCTGACCACCCCCTGGCGGCGTGCGTCCCGGCCCACCCGGCCAAACAGGGAGTAGAGCGCCCCCAGAGCACCCAGCCCGCCACCGATGAGCAGGGTCAGGCCGACCGGGGTCAGGGCGCCGATGCGCGGCAGCAGGCAGAGTCCGTGCAGCCAGCCCATCAGATAGATGACCGGGGCCAGCCGGTGGACCACCCTGAAGCGCTCGTAGCGCACCACCGCAAGCAGGCTCACCACCACCAGGGCCAGCAGCAGATAGAAACCCCACTCCCCCAGGGTATTGCCGAGGCTGTGCCACAGGGCATCGTTGCCAGCACCAGCACCAGCACCAGCACCAGCACCAGCACCGCGGCGCGCCGGTCGGGTCAGCCAGTCGGCGGCGACGGCCCACTTGGGCGCCTCCACCAGCAGCCAGTGGGCCATCAGGGTGCCGGTGGCCCAGAGGGCACTGCTGCGATGCAGGTGCAACATGCGATCCAGCCCGCCGCACCAGGCCTCTAGCCTCGGCAGGCGCAGGGCGAGCAGCAAAGAGAGTGTCATGGCGCCGAGGCCGAGCAGACCGGTCAGGATCAGCAGCTCATGGCGCCAGGGCCAGAAGCTGGCGGGCCACTGGGTGAGGCTTGCGAGCCAGAGCAGGGTGAGAGTCAGGGGCAGGGCCCAGACGAGGGATGCGGGTTTCATGATGTCCTCCTTGTCCATGCCTCCATTGCACGCCCCCTTTGTGGCAAGAGCGTGCCCCTTAACTACCTCTTTTGTAGCAGATTGTGGCAAAGGGTCGCCGGGCCAGAGGAAGGGGGAAGAGCAGGAGGGCGCAGGCAGGAGCACGGTCGAAGAACGGAAGCCAGCCCTTCATCCGAACCAGGATAGTGAGAAAGCGGAGGGCCCGCATGGCCGAGCCCCCCGCAAGACCCCGGTATCAGGGCTTGCGCCCTTTGCCGCCCTTGTTGCCCGCGAGGGCCTGCTTTCTGGCCTTCTGCTTCTGGGCCCCCTTGCCGCTGCGGCGCGGCTCGGGGTCGAAGCGGGTGAGATCCGGCTCAAAGCCCGGGAACCACTGCTGGGGCAAGCGGGTGTCGAGCACGGCTTCGACCTTCTCCAGCAGGGGCGCATCTTCCGGGCTGAACAATGTGATGGCGAGCCCCTTGTTGCCGGCGCGGCCGGTGCGACCTATGCGGTGGACGTAATCCTCAGGCTGATGGGGGAACTCCAGGTTGATCACATAGTTGAGATCGCTGATATCGAGGCCGCGAGCCGCCACGTCGGTGGCGACCAGGGCCTGCAGGGTGCCGGCGCGAAACTCCAGCAACACCTTCTCCCGGGCGCTCTGCGACAGATCGCCGTGGAAGGCAAGCGCATTGATGCCCGCCTTGCCGAGCTGCTGGGCCAGCTTGTCCGCCCCCTGGCGGGTGCGGCTGAAGATCAGGGCCGGTGCCCAGCCCTTCACGGTCAACATGTGTTCGACCAGCGCCAGCTTGCGATCCCCATCCACCGCATAGACCCGCTGCTCCACCTCGGCGGCCGTGGTGTTGCGCGGTGCCACCTCGATCAGCGCCGGGTCGCGCAAGAGCACCCGGCTCAAGGCAAAGAGGTTGTCGTCGCAGGTGGCCGAAAACAGCAGGGTCTGGCGATCCGCCGGTATCTGTCTGAGCAGGGCCTTGATCTCGTCCATAAAGCCCATGTCGAGCATGCGGTCCGCCTCGTCGAACACCAGATGGCCAAGGCTTTCAAGGCTCAGGGCCCCCTGGCGCAGATGGTCGAGCAAGCGGCCCGGGGTGGCGATGAGCAGATCCACCCCGTCTTTCAGCGCGTCGACCTGGGCGGCAATGCTGACCCCGCCGTAGACTAGCGTGCTGGTGAGGCCGGTCCCCTGACCGTAGCGCGCCACGCTCTCGGCGACCTGCACCGCCAGCTCGCGGGTTGGCACCAGCACCAGGGCACGGATGGGGCGCGGAGCCTCGCTTGCTGGCTGCTGCATCAGTTGCTCCAGCAGCGGCAGCACGAAGGCGGCGGTCTTGCCGGTGCCGGTCTGGGCCCCCGCCATCAGATCCCGCCCCGCGAGAATCAGAGGGATGGCGCTGGCCTGAATAGGGGTCGGCGCGGCATAACCCAGCTCGCGCAAGGTCTGTTGCAGGCGGGGGGAGAGGGCCAGTTCGGCAAAGGAGGCAATGGACATAGGGCACCAGTGTGGGGTTATCGCGGCCAGGGCCGTGACGGAAACAATGATAGTGGCCGGGATGGTAGCAGAAGCGCCCCCCGGAGCAGAAGGCGATTGCGGCGTCATGGGAAGGCGCCGCTGGCAGGGTCAGCCTGGCTCCCTGGGTTTTGCCGGTTGGCCCTGCATCTCGAGGGGTCTGATGAGCCCGATGCTTTGCCCAGAGTAGAAGGCGATGTTGTGCTTGCCATGCTGCTTGACGTGGTAGAGCAGCGCATCGGCCAGATCGGTGGCCTCGGCGACCGTCAGGTAATCGCGGATGCGGATGATGCCCGCCGAGAAGGTGATGGGGGCGGGCAGTTCCGGGATCACCAGCTGTGATGCCAGCAGGCGGGCCACCGTCTGGCGCATGCTGGCCTCGTCGTTGAGTCCCTTGTAGAGGACGATAAACTCCTCGCCCCCCCAGCGAATGGCCTTGTCCCCCTTGCGCATATTGGTCGTCAGATGACGGGCGAAGGCGGCGAGGGCCAGATCTCCCACCCCGTGACCATGGGTATCGTTGATGGACTTGAAGTTGTCTATGTCCAGCAGCATCAGGTAGTCGTGCTCCTGCAGCAGGCCCTGCTCCAGGATGTCCCGTCTCGGCAGCCGGGTCAGGTGATCGGTCAGTGCCAGGGTACGCAGGCGACTGTAGATGCCCCGCCCCGTCAGCATCAGCAGCAGCAGGGCGATCAGATAGAGCTTGAAGGCCGGGCCATAGAGCACGGCCCGGACGACATCGCCGTAGCTGTATGACCACTTGAGAAAGAGGTCGTTGCCGGCCTTGGTCTGCATGAAGCGGGTATTCAGGCAGAGATGCCAGGGGCGGCAGGGTTCGACCTCCTCGAAAGAGATGACGGTGCGAGTGGGATTGAGCCCCTCGAAGGGGTGAAACACATCCTTGAAGGCCTCGTCGATGGCGATGTCTATGCCCGTCAGGCCATAGCGGTAGTCCGCTATGGCGGAATCGTAGAAGACGAAGGGGAAGTAGAGGGTGATGTTCTGCAACCCAGTGAAGGTGTCGGTGTAGATGTCCGACACCCAGGCCTCATCCGTGCTGCAGGGCACATGGGTGGCTGCGAAGAAGGCACAGCCGAAATAGTGGGTCCAGGGCTCGATGTCATTGAGGTTGGTGTTGACCGGCTGCAACTGGCTCGGAAGCATCCGTTTGTCCGTCACCATGCCAAGCATGCGACGATCGTTATAGAGGGCGTAGAGGTTGAGGACCTCGGGGTAGGAGAGCACATATTGGTAGGCGGTGAGCATCTGGTTGGCGGGCGGCAGTATGGGGATGACCGCCAGGCGAGCCAGGGTGGCGAGATCATAGCCATAGGCATAGGCAGTCGCATCCCCGTTCTCGCTGAAGATGGGCGTCTTGATGCTGCTGTTGTCGATGAATCGGGCCAGTTTCTCTGGCGCCAGCACGCGGGCCCGCTGATAGAACACCTCGAACAGGTTCGGCTGTTTGGCGGTGATGAGCTGCATGTCGTGCCTGATGCTGAGGTAGGTGTAGTTGAACACCAGCCCCAGCCCCGCCAGCGCCAGGCAGAGGAGTGTGAATCGCATCAGCCACCTGCGGGGCAGGGTGCGCAACAGTGATCCCGCCATGCCATAACGCTCCCGGGTGGTGACAGAGGACTTTCTTGTAACTGATTTTGCCTGGCATCACCAGACGAAATTGGGGGGCCTGAACAACCGGTACACGAGAAATGAACCGCCAATATCAACAAGATAGACGGTCATACCCAGCCTTGGTGGTCGGGGAAGGCAAACTGGCGGGGATGGGGGCAATCAGAGGGCATGACGCCCTCTGTCGTACAGCGGCGCTGTGCCTTATCTTGTCTGGGACTTCGGCGAGTAGGGGCCATGGAGAATGCCGTTGGGCATAGCCGCTCAATCGGTGTGCGTTTGGGCTGGCGTGGCGGGGAGGGTGGGGGACCGGGTCTCCTGATGGCGCTGGAACACCTCCTCCAGGGCGGCCACCAGGGCGCGCATCCGCCCCGTCTTCTGCACATCCGGGTGCAGCACCATCCAGATGTCGATGGGGTCGTGCTGGTCAGGCAGCAGGCGCACCAGGCCAGGGTCCTCCTCGGCGAGGAAGGTGGAGAGCAGGGCGATGCCGAGCCCCTGGCGGGCCGCCCCCATCAGCACCAGTTGGGCGTTGCTCTGCAGCACCACATTGGGCTCATGGAGGGGTTCGCCGCACAGGCTCAGCCAGTGGCGGGCCACCAGCTCCCTGGGAAAGAGCAGCAGGTCGTGCTGTTGCAGCGCCTGACCCGAGCGGGGTGTGCCGCGGCGGGCCAGGTAGTCGGGGGAGGCGTAGAGCCCCATCCTGATGGTGGCGAGCCGTTTGACCACCAGATCTCCCTGCTCGGGGCGCACGCTGCGAATGGCGAGGTCCGCCTCCTGATTGGGGATGTCGCTCACGCTGACCGCGGTCAGCAGCTTGAGGCGGATGCCGGGGTGGCGCTGGCGCAGCAGGCTGAAGGCTGGCAGCACGAAGCCCTGGGCCAGGGTGTCCGTGGTGGCGATGCAGATCTCCCCCTCCAGCTCCCCCAGGCTGGCCGCGCGATCCATGGCCAGGGCCGCCTGCGCCATGGCCTGTGCCTGGGGCAAGAGCGCCTCCCCCAGGGGGCTGAGCCGATAGTGCCTGGGAGTGCGGATAAACAGCTTGGCCCCCAACTGCTGCTCGAAGAGGCCGACCCGCCGCCCGACGGTGGCCTGATCGACCCCGAGTTCGAGGCCGGCCCGGCGCAGGCTGCCCCGCCGTGCAAGGGCCAGAAAGAAGCGGGCGTCATCCCAGTTGATCATGCTTGCTCCTTGCTCAAGCAGGACGCCCGATTGGCGCCGGAGTATTAGATGTCAGAGGGGGCGGCAGCACAAGGGGCCGCCCGATCCCGCTCTCTGGGGCCACTCAAGGGATGGAGCGCAATTGCCAAGGTGATGCAAATTTGAATCGCCATGATGCAGAACTGCCGCAGCCCGGGGCGGGCGGGATCGCTATGATGACGCTCCCGATAGCGCTTCCCCTGTCTGTGATTGGAGTCTTGATGTCATCCCCCTGCGCCCCAACTGCTGCCCACGGCAGCAAGGTCGATGTTCGCCCCCGCCTGCTCGGGTTTCTGGCCCTGGCCCTGATGTCGGCCCTGCTCAACAGCAGCGTGCCCACCCCGCTCTATCCCCATTACCAGGCGGCGCTAGCCCTGAGCGATCTCGGCCTCAGCCTCATCTATGGCGGCTATGCGGGGGGAGTGCTGATCGCCCTGTTCGGGGTGGGCAACCTGGCGGGAAGGGTGGCGGATCTGCGCATACTGATCCTGCCTGCCCTGCTGGCGGTCGCGGGCGGAGCCCTGCTCTTCTCCCTGGCCGACAGCTTCTGGTCCCTGCTGCTGGGGCGGGTCCTGGCCGGGATTGGCACGGGCAGCCTGACCGGCGCCGCCAATGTGGCGCTGCTGCGCTTTGGCCCCCAGGATGGCGGCAAGCGGGCGGCCCTGAGCGCCACCCTCTCCTTCACCGCCGGGCTGGCCCTCGGTCCCGTGTTCAGCGGCCTGGCGCTGCAACTGGACTTCTACCCGACCACCTTGCCCTTCCTGCTGATCCTGGGGATGGCGAGCTGCGCCATCGCGGGCCTGGTGCTGAGCTGGCCAAGTGGCGCCAGGACGACGGTGGCCGGCCCGAGCGGGCCGGGTGGGGGATCTCTGGGGGAGGGGCTCAGGGCCACGGGGGCCGGGTTCTTTCTCTGCGCCCTGGCGCTCTTCACCGCCTGGGCGGTGGCGGCCAGCCTGCTGGCCATCGGCCCCAAGGTGGTGAGTCAGTTGCTGGGCATGAGGGATCTGGGGCTGTTCGGCTATCTCGTCGCGGCCTATCTGGTCTTCTCCGGGCTTTGCCAGCTCTGGGCCCGTCGCCTCGATGCCCGCCATACCCTGCAAAGCGGCGCTCTGGCCCTGGCGCTCTGCGTGCTGCTGTTTGCCGGCGCCGTGCACGGCCTGCCAGGCTGGCTGGCGGGACTCGGGTTGCTGGTGGCGGGCTACGCCCAGGGGGCCGTGTTTGTGGGCAGTGCGACCCTGATCAATCGCATCGCTCCCCCTGCCAGCCACGCGCGGCTGGTCTCCCTCTTCTATGTGATCGCCTATGTGGCGAACTGGGTGCCCGCGCTGCTGGGCTGGGTGAGCGACGGTGCAGGCCTCCTGGCGGCGCTGGATCTGCTGTTCGTCGGCAGCACCCTGACCAGCCTTGGGCTGGCCTGGGCCCTGTCACGGCATCGCTTCGAGCCCGCCGCCTGACGAGAGCATCATGCATCGACCAGGACGACGCTGCCGGCATCCAGGTGGTGCATCCACTCCCGCAGGATCAGCAGGGCGGCGGCGAAACGGCGATCCTTCGGCAACTGGGCCGATGCCAGGGGATCCCCCTCCACTATGGCAACCAGCTGGCCGAACAGCCGCTCTATGTTCTCCCTGCTCTGCACCCGGCTGCCCAGGGGCTCGGCCAGGGGCACGGGGCTGTGCAGGTGCAGCACGGGGTGGGGCGGGATCCGGGCCGCGAGGGGCATCAGCACATCCTCCACCACCATGATGGCCTGCTCTAGCTCCAGGGCGCTCGGCGGATCCTCCGCTACCAGGATGGCCTGCTCCAGCTCCAGGGCGCTCGGCGGGTCCCGGCGAAAGGGGCCCGGGGTCAGGGCAGTGAGCCCCAGTGCCAGTGAAAAGGTCTGGCTGGTGCCGTCCGCCCCGGTGATCTGCACCCGGCTCTGGGTCTCTCCCAGGCTCAGCAAAATGGTGTCGCGTTTCTCTACTGTCATGTGGTGCTCTCCTGCCTTCGAATGCCCATGGATACACCCGGCGGAGCACTCTGGCGAGTGCTTTCCCCCCATTCGGGCATCAGGGGTTGCAAAGGGGGTATGAAATGGCATTCTGGACGTCTAGATTTCTGTTTCTCTGTCGCATCCCTCACAAGGAGTCCTGATATGGATATTCGTACCGCTCCCCGCGCCCTCGTGCTCGCCCTCTCCCTGGTGGGGGCTGGCGCCTTCGCCAGCGAGGCCCTGGTGTTCCAGACCGATTTCGGCCTCAAGGATGGCGCCGTCTCCGCCATGAAGGGGGTCGCCTTCGGGGTGGACCGCACCCTGCCGCTGCAGGATCTGACCCACGAGATCCCGGCCTACAACATCTGGGAGGCCTCCTACCGCCTCTATCAGACCCTCAACTACTGGCCCAAGGGCACCGTCTTCGTGAGCGTGGTGGATCCCGGTGTGGGCACGGATCGCAAGTCCGTGGTGCTCAAGACCAAGAGCGGCCACTACATCGTCAGCCCGGACAACGGCACCCTGACCCTGGTGGCGGAGCACTTCGGCATCGACACCGTGCGCCAGATCGACGAGAAGCGCAACCGCCTCAAGGGCTCCGAGAAGTCCTACACCTTCCACGGTCGCGACGTCTACGCCTACACGGGAGCGCGACTCGCCTCCGGCGCCATCAGCTTCGAGCAGGTGGGGCCCAAACTGCCCGCCGAGGTGGTGACCATCCCCTACCAGCCGGCGGTGGCCGAGGCCGATGGCACCCTGAAGGGCAACATCCCCATTCTGGATGTGCAGTACGGCAACGTCTGGACCAACATCGACGACACCTTGTTGACCAGGGCGGGGATCCACAAGGGGGACAACGCCTGCATCAGGATAAGCGAAGGGGATGCGCTCAAATACGAGGGCAAGGCCCCCTACGTCAGCAGCTTTGGCGATGTGCCGGAGGGCCAGCCCCTGGTCTACCTCAACAGCCTGCTGCAGGTGTCGGTGGCCCTGAACATGGAGAGCTTCGCTGCAAAACATCAGGTGCAATCCGGCGCCAACTGGCATATCAGCCTGAAAAAATGCGGCTAGAGGGAGGCAGTCAGCGGGTGAAATCCGGTACAAACGGGCATATCAGCTTGAAGAAGTTCGGCTAGAGGGCGGTTGCCAGCGGGTGAAATCCGGTACAAACGGGCATATCAGCCTGAAAAAATGCGGCCAGGGCTAGCCTCTCTATCAGCGATGCCTCTCCTGGGGCGGTGGGACTCGTGTCCACCGCCCCTTGTTCTGGACGGTGCGCCTTGCCGGGCCAGACGGCTATCTCATCAGTTGTCATCTTCGTTTAATAAAGTGCCGCCATGCTGTGGCCGGACGCCGTGATGACGCAATGATTGCGCTGAGATAACAAGGAAAAGCCGATGAGCCGTTTTGACGAGAGAGACAGTGCCAACCACCCCCGGGAGCAGGAGCCGGAGTTCAACCGCCTGATCGAGGCCGGCCTCAGCCGCCGGGGCTTCCTCAAGGGGGTTGGCGCCGCCAGCATGGTGGCGTTTTTTGCCGCACATCCGGTGGCCCGCGCCGTGGCCGCCGCCACCCAGCCGCTGCTCGGCTTCCAGGCCGTGCCCGCCTCGGTGGCCGACACCATAGTGGTGCCACCCGGCTACAAGGCCGAGGTGCTGATCGCCTGGGGGGATGCCCTGTTCGCCGATGCCCCCGCCTTTGCCCAGAGCAATGACGCCAGGGCCCAGGCCCGCCAGTTTGGCGACAACAACGACGGCATGAGCTTCTTCCCCCTGGGGCCGGATCGTGCCCTGCTCGCCGTCAACAACGAATACACCAACTACGAATACCTGTTTGCGGATGGCGGCAAGGTGCTCAGTGCCGACGCCGTCGCCAAGGCCCAGGCGGCCCACGGGGTCTCCCTGGTGGAGCTGGTACGCAAAGATGGCAAGTGGCAGGCCAATCCCAAGGGGGCCCTCAACCGCCGCATCACCGCCACCACCCCCATGACACTGAGCGGCCCGGCGGCGGGCCATGCCCTGCTCAAGACCCAGGCCGATCCCGAGGGGCGCACCGCCCTTGGCACCTTCAACAACTGCTCCAACGGCCAGACCCCCTGGGGCACCTACCTCACCTGCGAGGAGAACTTCAACGGCTACTTCGGCAGTGCGGGCAAGCCGGTGCTGGACCAGCGCGCCGCCCGCTATGGCCTGGCCGCCGAGGACGCGGGCTTTGGCTGGCACAGGTTCGACGAGCGCTTCGATCTCGCCAAACACCCCCAGGAGCCGAACCGCTTCGGCTGGGTGGTGGAGATAGATCCGCAGGATCCCGCCTCCACCCCGAAGAAGCGCACCGCCCTTGGCCGCTTCAAGCATGAGAATGCAGCCTTCACCGTCAACCAGGATGGCCGCGCCGTGGTCTACCTCGGCGATGACGAGCGGGGGGAGCACATCTATCGCTTCGTCTCGAAGAACAAGGTGGCGCCGGGCAACGATGCCGCCAACCGGGATCTGCTGGACGAGGGCACCCTCTATGTGGCCCGCTTCGACGCCAAAGAGGGGGAGCTCAAGGGCACAGGCCAGTGGCTGCCCCTGGTGCACGGCCAGCACGGCCTGACCCGGGAGAACGGCTTCGCCGATCAGGGGGAGGTGCTCATCTTCGCCCGGGAGGCGGCGACCCGGCTGGGGGCCACCACCATGGACAGGCCGGAGTGGGTGGCCGTGCATCCCCACAGGGCCGAGGTCTACTGCACCCTGACCAACAACAAGAACCGCGGCCTCAAGGAGAACCAGCCCCTGGACGGCGCCAACCCCAGGGCCGAGAACCCCTATGGCCAGATCATCCGCTGGCGCCCGGCCGCGGGCGATCACGGCAGTGACAGCTTCGAGTGGGATCTCTTCCTGCTGGCGGGCAACCCCGGCGTGCATAAAGAGGGCTTGATGGCGGGCAGTGCCAACATCACCCAGGACAACATGTTCAACAGCCCGGACGGCATCGGCTTCGACGAGGCGGGGCGGCTCTGGATCCAGACCGACGGCGACTACTCCAACGAGAAGCAGTTTGCCGGCATGGGCAACAACCAGATGCTGTGCGCGGATCCGGCGAGCGGCGAGGTGCGCCGCTTCCTGACCGGCCCGGTGGCCTGCGAGATCACGGGCCTCACCTTCAGCCCGGACTGGCGCACCCTGTTCGTCGGGGTGCAGCACCCGGGGGAGGAGCTGGCCCCCTCCCACTTCCCGGACGGCGGCACCAGCATTCCCCGATCCGCCGTGCTGCGCATCACCCGGGACGATGGCGGCATCATAGGGGCCTGATGGCCACAGATGACCGCCTTGCCTTTGATGAAAAGAGCCGCCTTCGGGCGGCTCTGTCGTTGGCCTGGCTGGGGGGAGACAAAAAAAAGACCGGGTACGGGACCCGGTCAAAGAACCCGCGCAGTCTGGGAAGAAGAGCGGGCGTTCAGGCTTGGTGGCGGGGCCGGGTATCGGCCCCCTGTCCGGTATCTGGGGGAGTGGCATCACCCCGACGTCAATGCGGGCTATTCGCGCTCCAGAGCGTGGATGGGATCCAGCCTGGCGGCCCGGCGGGCCGGAGCGAAGCCGAAGATCACCCCGATCAGGCTGGCGCAGAAGCAGGCCATCCCCATGGCGGGGAGGGAGTAGATCATCCGGACGCCGCTGCCGAGGTGCTCGAGCAGCTGGCCCAGCAGCAGGGAGAGGGCGATGCCGAGCATGCCCCCCAGCAGGCAGATGAGCACGGCTTCAATGAGGAACTGCTGCTGGATGTCCCGGGCTCGGGCCCCGACCGCCATCCGCACCCCTATCTCCCGGGTGCGCTCTGTGACCGAGACCAGCATGATGTTCATCACCCCAATGCCCCCGACGATGAGGGAGATGAGGGCGATGAGGGCGATCAGCGTGGTCAGGGTGGCGCTGGTCTGGGTCATGGTCTGGCGAATGCTGTCGGTGTTGAGCAGGAAGAAGTCCTGGCTGCCGTGGCGCAAGGCGAGCAGGCGGCTGATGCCGTCCTGGGCGGCGTTCAGGCTCACCTCGTCCCGCACCCGCACGCTGATGCTGCGCAGATGGCTCTGTCCCAGCAGGCGGCTCATGGCGGTGGTATGGGGGATCCAGACGTTGAGGGTCTCGTCGCTGCCAAAACCGCTCCGGCTCTTGACGGCGACCCCGATCACCCGGCAGGGCAGATCCCCCAGCAGTATCACCTGGCCGAGGGGGGACTGGGTCGGGGCGAACAGCTTGTCCCGGGTGTGCTCGTCGATGACCACCTCCTGGGCCAGGGTCTCCTCGCTCTGGCGATCGAAGCCCATGCCCTGGGCCAGGCGATAACCCCTGACCTGGAAGAACCCGGCGCCGACCCCGTTGATGGTGCCGGAGACGGCGGTGCTGCCAAGGCGCAGGGTGACGCTGGTGCTGAGGCTGGGGGTGACGCTGTCGACATAGTCCAGCCGGGCTATGGCCTCGGCGTCCCCGATCCTCAGGGTCTGGATGGCGGCGGAGCGCAGGTCGCCGAAGCCACGGCCCGGGAACACCTCCAGGGTGCTGGTGCCCATGGCGTTGATGTTTTCAAGCACTTGCTGCCGTGAGCCCTGGCCGAGGGCCACCACGGTCACCACGGAGGCGATGCCGATGATGATGCCGAGCATGGTGAGAAAGGTGCGCAGACGCCGGGCGACCATGGCCTTGAGGGCCATCTGCAGGGCATTGCCGAGCCCCGCCATCAGCGGGGTCTTCCCCCTGGCGGACGTCTTGGTGGCGGCCTGGGAAGCCTGGGGGAGGGGCTCGGGCTCGCGAGTGCGCCGATCGGCGATCACCCGGCCATCTTTTAGCTCTATGATCCGCTCGGCGTGGCGGGCGATCTCCATGTCGTGGGTGACGATCACCAGGGTGTGCCCCTGACGATGCAGGGCCTGGAGGCTCGCCATCACCTCGGCGCCGCTCTGGCTGTCGAGGGCCCCGGTCGGCTCGTCCGCCAGGATCACCTCGCCGCCGTTGACGAGGGCGCGGGCTATGCTGACTCGCTGCTGCTGGCCGCCGGAGAGCTGGCTCGGCTTGTGGCTGAGCCGGCTGGCGAGGCCGAAGCGGGTCAGCAGGGTCTCTGAGCGCTGGCGACGGGCGACCGGATCCAGCCCGGCGTAGAGGGCGGGCACCTCCACGTTGGCACGGGCGTCGAGATCCGCCAGCAGGTGATAGCGCTGGAAGATGAAGCCGAAGTGTTCCCGCCGAAGGGCGGCAAGCTCGTCCCGGCTGAGGGTGGCGGTGTCGCGCCCGGCCACCAGATAGGCTCCCTCGCTCGGCTGATCCAGGCAGCCCAGCAGGTTCATCAGGGTGGACTTGCCGGAGCCTGAGGCGCCGACGATGGCCACCATCTCACCACGGGCGATCGCCAGATCGATGCCGTCCAGCACGGTGACGGTGCGCTCACCCTCTCCGAAGTGGCGGCGGATGCCCCGCAGTTGCAGCAAGGTCTCCATGATCACATCCCCATGGGGGGCGGCATGCCCCCGGCGGCGGACTGGCTTACGCTCATCTCGCTGACGATCACCCGCTCACCGGCGCTCAACCCATCGAGGATCTGGGCATCCACCTTGTTGTTGAGGCCGACGCTGACCCGGCGCAGGCTGGTCTTGCCCGCGTCATCGACCACCCGGACCCTGTCCCCCTGCAGGGCGATGGCCGGGATCACCAGCGCCTGCTTGAGCCGTGCGGCCACCAGATAGACCTGGGCCGTCATGCTGATCCTGAGCTCCCCGTCCTGGTTGGGCACATCGAACAGGCCGTGATAGTAGATGGCGCTGCTGTCACTGCTGCTGGTCTCCTCGTCGTTGATGGTGTCGGGGGCGGGCTCTATGGCCCGCAGGGAACCCTCGAAGCGGCGCTGGCTGTTACCGAGAATGGTGAAATAGACCGGCATGCCGACCCTGGCCTTGATGACGTCGGCCTCGGAGATCCTGGCTTCCACCGTCATGGTGTCGAGCTGGGCAATCTTGAGCAGTGTGGGGGTGCTCTGGCTGGCGTTGAGGGTCTGCCCCTCCTCCACCGGCAGGGCCACCACAGTGCCGGAGAGGGGGGCAAGGATCCGGGTATAGCCCAGGTTGACCCTGGCGGTGTCCACCGCGATCCCGGCCTGCACCCGCTGGGCCGCGAGGGCCCGGATGTCGGCCAGGGTCTCGTCCAGGGTGGCCTTGGCGCTGTCATGGTCGGCGGTGCTGCCAAGCCCTCTTGCGACTATGTTTTGCTGGCGCTGGTAGACTAGGCGGGCGTTGCGAAGGGTGGCCTCCTTGGCATCCAGCTGGGCCTGGATGTTGTCGCGCTGGGCCTGGGCATCCTTGAGGGCGTTCTGCTGGGGCAGATCGTCGATCTCGACCAGCAGCTCCCCCTGCTTGACCTCCTGACCCAGGATGACGTGCAGCTTCTTGATCTGGCCGGAGACCTGAGCCCCCACGCTCACCTGCTTGCGCGCCTTCAGGGTGCCGTCCGCCATGATGAGCTGCTCCAGATCCCGGGTCTTTGCGGTGGCCGTGATGTAGTCGCTGGCAGGACTGCTGGCCTGGGGGCGCCAGGCCAGCAGCAGGGCGAGGGCGCACAGGGGCAGTAGCCAGAACAGGCGGGGGGAGAGCGTGGGCATGGCAAGCTGTATCCAGAGTGACGATCAGGGCGGCACTCTATCCCAGAGTCGGGTTAAGGCTCTTTGCGACAAGCGTAAGGGTTTCGTAAAAGTGGCTGCCAAGGGCGCAGGAAGCGGCGAGAATGGCCGCCGATAACGGAGACTGTCTATGAAGATCCTGCTGGTGGATGATGACGCCGAACTGGGCGCCATGCTGAGTGAATACCTGGGGGGTGAGGGGTTTGAGACCACCCAGGTGCTGACCGGGGGGGAGGGGGTGCGTCATGCCCTCTCCGGCCGTTACAGCGCCCTGGTGCTGGATGTGATGCTGCCAGATCTGGGCGGCACCGAGGTGTTGCGCCAGGTGCGCCAGCGCAGCCGCCTGCCGATCATCATGCTGACCGCCAAGGGGGACAATGTGGATCGGGTGGTGGGACTGGAGATGGGAGCCGATGACTATGTCCCCAAGCCCTGCTACCCCAGGGAGCTGGTGGCCCGGCTGCGGGCCGTCTTGCGGCGGGTCAACGAGGGGGGCGTCCTGGCGCCTGCGCCCGAGGCCTTCACCCTGGGCGCCCTTGTGGTGAGCCCGGCCAACCGGGTCTGCCTCTGGCAGGGGGAGCCGGTGGAGCTGACCGCCACCGAATTCAACATGCTGGTGTTGCTGCTGCGCACCCCGGAGCAGGTCGTCACCAAGGACATCCTCTCCCTGCAGGGGGTCGGGCGCCCCCGGGAGGCCTATGATCGCAGCGTCGATGTGCACATCTGCAACCTGCGGCAGAAGTTGCAGCAGAGGGTGGGGGAGGCCATCACCATAGAGACGGTCCGCAGCATAGGGTACAAGATACTGTGATCCTCAAGGGGCGATTGTTCTGGAAGATACTGCTGGGCTTCTGGCTGACCATAGTGGTGGTCAGCCAGTTGCTCTGGCTTGGCTTTCGCGCAGAGCGCGAGCGCCCGGAAGAGCGCCTCGCCCAGCAGTTGGCGAGCCAGCATCTGGAGATGGCGGCGGCCGTGCTGGCCCAGGGAGGCATGCCGGCCGTGACGGCCCTGATGAAGGCCATGCCGGCCGGGGCACGGCTGCAGATAGCCCCCCTCTATCCTGGGGGCGAGGCGCTGTCGCCCGGGGCCGCCCCCGTGCTGACGCGCACCGTCGCGGCGGCGGATGGGCACCGCTACCTGCTGCGTGCCAGCCCCGATCCGGACTGGCTCGCCAGAGGGCCAGAGCCCGGTCCCCTCTCCTGGCTCAACATTCCGCCCCCCATGCTCTGGATTGGCGGCCTGGGGGGCCTGCTGTTCAGCATACTGTTTGCCTGGCACCTGACCCGACCGATGAACGCCCTGCGCCGCAGCTTCGGCCAGGTGGCCAGGGGCGAGCTCGGGGTAAGGCTGCTGCCCGCCCTGCGCTGGCGCCGGGATGAGCTGACCGAGGTGGCGCGGGACTTTGACCTCATGGTGGAGCGGTTGCAGCAGCTGGTGGATGGCCGGGAGCAACTGCTCCACGACGTCTCCCACGAGCTGCGTTCCCCGCTGGCACGTATCCAGATGGCCATAGGCCTGGCGGAGCAGAGCCCGGACAAGGCGAACGACTCCCTGGCGCGGATCCGGCTCGAGACGGAGCGGATGGACAGGATGATAGGGGAGCTGCTGACCCTCTCCCGCGCCGAGCAGGGCCATGGTCTGGAGCAGGGCCACTACGATCTGCTGGCACTGGTGGAGACCCTGCTCCAGGATGCCAGGTTCGAGGCCCAGCAATCCGGGGTGCAGATCGCGCTTAGGCAGGCACAGGGAGAGACCTGGCTCTTGCTGGGCCAGGCCGAGCTGGTGCGCCGCGCCGTCGAGAACGTGGTGCGCAATGCCCTGCGCTTCTCGCAGCCGGGGCAGACGGTCAGCGTCCAGCTGACCCGGCTGGGTCATGAGGTGCAGCTGGCGATCGCCGATCAGGGGCCCGGGGTGGAAGAGGGCAAGCTGGCTGGCATCTTCGATCCCTTCGTGCGGATCGGCTCGGCCAGGGCGGGCAAGGGGTACGGGCTCGGGCTCGCCATCGCCCGCAAGGCGGTGACCCTGCAGGGGGGCAGCATAGAGGCGCACAACCGGCCGCAAGGGGGCTTGCTGGTCACCATCACCCTGCCCTGCCTGGGGCCAGATTAAAAATATATCGCCAAGAAGCGATTGATAATGATTGGCATTTGACTGGATAATCGCCGGCTTGTCCGACCACTCCAATCAACACGATGAAACCCATATTCCTGCTGGCCAGCCTGCTGGCCCTGAGTGCCTGCCATGACAACCGCAGCGAGGGCCAGGATCCCGACGTGCCGGTCACGCCTCCCGTTGTCACACCGCCTGTTACACCGCCTGTCACCCCGCCGCCCGTCACCCCGCCGGTGACGCCCCCGGAGCAGACCCATACCCGGGCCGAGCTGACCCTGACCATTGATATCGGCGAGCGGCTGGCATCCGGGGCCACCCTGAGCCTGCGCCAGCGCGCCACCGGCATGGAGACGAGTGCAACCCTGAGCGGTCAGGGCAACCCGACCCTGACGCTGCCAGCCGGCCTGCTGCTGACGGCGCCCCTTGAGCTGGTCGGGGAGCAGGAGGGATACATACTGCGGGCCAGCACGGCCCGGGTGGCGGATCTCGCGGCCGGTGAGTCCCGGGCCCGGCGCGTCACCCCCTCCCTGCGGCTCGACGAGGAGGAGACGGCGCTCTTCCTGCTGGCAGATCGCAACGGGGACGCCGTGCTGGAGATGGGGGAGTGGGGGCTGACCGGCGAGATCCGCCTGCAACAGCAGGCCGACATGCAGGAGTATGCGGCCCTGCTGAGGGCCCAGCGGTTGGGGGCCGAGCTCAACTATCCCGACAGTTGGCAGATGCTGCTGGCCCTGCGGGACGACAGCGCCGCCCGCAACTGGTATCGCCGCAGCAACGGGGAGGCGATCCAGGCCGCCCGGTTGCAGCTCTATCCGGCCAGCCCCGTGATGCCGGAGGAGCCGGAGACCGCCGAGCTGCTGCGACTGGATGAGCAGGGCCGCCTGCTGACCCGGGGGGCCTGGCACTGTCTGCACGATGCCCGTTCCGCCACCGGGGTCAAGGGCAGCCAATTCTGGCTGCCGGGGGAGGGCTTTGCCGCCTCGGCCCGTGTCACGAGAGCGGCGCTGGTGCCGCCGAGCAGTTGCGGCCAGCAGTCATGGCGCCTGCCGACCCTGGCCGAATTCGAGCGCCTGCTTGGCAGCGACAAGCTGGGGTGGCGCTATCCCAACACCATCCCGTTGCCCGAGTGGATCTGGTTGCAAGATGGCACCGGGCTGGCGCGGCTCTACCAGCCGCTGACCAAGGCGTGGCGCGATGAGGGGGAGGCCAGCCTGCTCTGGTTTGCGCTCTCCCCCTATCCGGTACGCCCTTCGGTGGATCGCAGCAGCGAGATGCCGGATCTGCTCTCCCTGCGGGCACAATATGCCGGCGACCCGGGCCAGTGGCCGGCGGCGATGGTGGACGAGGGGGTGGAGTGGCAGGAGCTGGGCCCCTTGCCCGCCATGCCCTTCCCGGCCGACAACCCCTACCGCAGGGCCAAGGTGGTGCTGGGCCAGCAACTCTTCTTCGACAAGGGTCTCTCAAAGGCCCGCGACATCAGCTGCGCCAGTTGCCACGATCCCCAGAAGGGGTGGGGCGACGGCTTGAGTGTCTCGGTCGGTCATCTGGGGCAGAAGGGGACCCGCAATGCACCGACCATCCTCAACGCCGGTTACGGCAGCAGCCAGTTCTGGGACGGACGGGTCGCCACCCTGGAGGAGCAGTCGCTCCATCCCATCAGCAACCCGGTGGAGATGGCCCTCGATCACGACGAACTGCTGGTCCGGCTGCGGGCAAGCAGCGACTACCCGGCCGCCTTTGCCGCCGCCTTCGGCGACGAGACCATCACCCTGGATAGGGTCGCCAAGGCCATCGCCACCTTCGAGCGCACCATCATCAGCCGCGAGAGCCCGCTGGAGCGCTTCGTCAAGGGGGATGAGCAGGCGATGAGCGACAAGGCGCTGTGGGGCATGCACCTGTTTCGCACCGAGGGGCGCTGCATGAACTGCCACTCGGGCCCTCTGCTGAGTCAGCACAAGTTCGAGAGCCTGGGGCTGACCTATTACGGCCGCAACCTCGAGGACAGGGGCCGCTTCCTGCAGACCAGACTGAAGGCTGACATGGGGCTGTTCAAGACCCCCAGCCTGAGGGACGTGGCCTTCACCGGTCCCTATATGCACAACGGCGTCTTCCCCATCTTGGCCCAGCGTCTCGGTGGCTCGGTGCAGGGGGTGGTGGCCATGTACAACTTCGGCGTCACCAAGTGGAGCAGCGGGGTCGGCTTCCCGACCGGGGTGGACGTGCATGATCCCTTCTTCCCCAAGGCCTCGGATCGCCTTCATGCCCTGGGACTCTCAAACGACGAGCTGGAGGCCATCGGCGAGTTCCTGCGCGCAGCCTCCCTCGAGCCGAGGCGCACCCCGGCCACCGTGGCCGAGCTGGGACTGAGCCAGGTGGATGACGAGGAGGCCGTCGGCGCCATCCCGGTCGAGCTGGTGGTGACGCCCGCCCAGCCCCGGCTGGAGGTGGGGCAGAGCCTCTCCCTGCAACCTGGCCTGCGGCTGAGTGATGGCAGCGAGGCCCCGGTGCTTGAGGCCGTCCAATGGCGCAGCGATCATCCCGAGCGGCTGAGGGTCGATGGCAGTGGCGTCATCACGGCCCTGGCCGTGGGGTCTGCCAGCGTGCAGGCAAGCGCGGGGAGCCACACCCTCAGGGTGGCGGTGCAGGTGGTGGATGCCCAGCCCGACTTTGGCCTGGGTTGCCATCAACCCGAGCTGGCGGCGGGGGCGCTCTCCTTCCTCTGCCCGCTGACCCGCGGCGAGGCCGACCGGATCGGCATCGACTACGAGGGCAGCGCCAGGGATGAGGACGGGGACTACAACCCCTATGCCATCGACTATGTGGTGATGAGCCAGGGGCGGGCGCGAGAGTACTGCCAGCAACTGGTGGCCCGCGGTCACGATGACTGGCGCCTGCCGGGAGCCGATGAGCTGGCGAGCCTGTTTGCCACTTATCATCAGGCCGGCGAAGAGATGAAGCTGCTGACGGAGCATGGCTGGCCGCTTTACAGCCGGGTCTGGAGCAGTGACGCACCCAATGACGAGGGGGAGGCTCCCCTGCTCGATCTGGGTTACGGCGAAGTGATGGGCGATCTGCCACAGGAGGCCCACGGGGCCGTTTGCGTGCGGGCCGGCTAACCCCGGCATGTCAGGATGACGAACAACGGGCGCCGCGGCGCCCGTTTCGTTGCCCATCGGCGCGGCGCGGGGGGCGGCACTTCCACCTAGCTGCCATCTAGCTCCCGCCGGTAGTCGTGACCCTCCCTGAGGCAGTAGCGGCGACCCCCAGATTCAGGGGGATGAGCCCCGCATCCGGCGTCGCCGCCAATACCCGGGTCGGTGGCGTCACCACCACATAGTGGCCCTCCCTGATGCCTGCCCGTGTCGCCGGGGCCTGCGAGGACGGGGAGGCTGATGGTCAGGATCAGTGTCCACCAGGCGCCGTGACACATCCTCATGCTATTGACCCTTGAGCGGGGCGGCGGCCTGGCGTTTGGGGGGCTGAGGTGGCAGCTCGCGCACGCTGACCATGACCTCGTAGCGGGTATCTGGGTCGGCGGCGGCAATGTTCTTCAGCAGCGCCTGGGCCAGGGCCTGGGGATCAGAGCCCTGCTTGCTGGCCTGATAGAGCACCGAGGGGGGCATCGGCATCTGGCTGCCGGGGCGAGCTGGCATGGGGGGGAACATCTCGCCGGCATGAGCAAGCGTGGTGCCCAGCAGCAGGGCAAGAGTGAGAGCGTTGCGTGACATTATGGTGACTCCATTGATGGGATGACCCCATCAAACGCCACTGGCGCGCCGGGCTCAATCACCTTTACACCCTCTTTTCACCGCCTTGACAGTCGTGACAACGGGCGCCGTGGCGCCCGTTGTTGCTCATCGTGATCCGCAGGACTCAGAACTCGTTGGAGAGTGCCTTGTAGCCCTTGACCAGGTCGATGTTGGTGTGGGCCACGTCTTCGGAGAACTCGGTGGCATCCACGGTCACGCGGGGGATCTGGGCCAGATCGCTCTGCTGGTTGATGCGGGTGGTGGAGGGCACATAGAAACCGGGGGGCAGATCGCAGCCGTCGATCACCGAGTTGTGACGCACCACTGAGCCTTCGCCTATGTGGCAGTTGAACAGCACGCTGTTGAAGCCGATGAAGACCCGGTTACCCACCTCGCAGGGGCCGTGCACTATGCTGCGGTGGGCGATGGAGCTGTATTCGCCTATGGTGACGGCGGCGCCGGACTTGGAGTGGATCACCACGCCGTCCTGAATGTTGGAGTTGGCACCGATGACGATGGGCTCCATGTCGCCGCTCTCATCCACCTCGTCGGCACGGATCACGGCGTAGGGGCCGACAAACACATTCTCCTTGATGATCACCTTGCCGCAGATGATGGCGGTCTTGTCGATGTAGGCGGACTCGTCGATAACGGGAAGGTGACCGGAGGGATTCTTGCGGATCATGGCATGTCCTGTTGCTGATGAAATCGGGGAAAATGGCGGGACGCAGAGGCTCGCCGGAGAGTCAGCTTACGCCTCTGATCCGGGTGGGGGAACCCTTTACTGGTCTGACCCACTCTTGGTAAGGGCATTTGGCATGGTTGTTCTTTGACTCCCTTGTATGGGAGCATGGGGCCTGACAAACGGGCGTGTTCCTCGCCAGAAGGGGGCGCCTGACTGCGATGACGGAGACGATGACATGAAGAAGATGATGCTGCTCCTGGCGGCGTTCTTGCTGTGTGCCCAGGCCGCTCAGGCCAAGGGGCGGCCAGGTGAGTTTGACTACTACGCCCTGGCGCTCTCCTGGTCACCGGAGCACTGCGCCATCAAGCCGGCCGATCGAGAGCAGTGCAGCCGCCAGTTGGACTTCGTGCTGCACGGGCTTTGGCCCCAGTATCAGCGCGGCTATCCCGGCAGCTGTACCCGCGAGCGGCTGGATCCCGCCATGGAACAGGCGTTTGCCGGTCTTTACCCCAGCCGCTTCCTCTATGGTCATGAGTGGGAGAAGCACGGCACCTGCTCTGGCCTGAGCCAGCAGGCATTCCACCAACTGGCCAGGGATCTGCGCCAGAAGGTGCGGGTCCCGGCCGCCTACCAATCCCCGGTCGAGCCGCTGCGCAAGAGTGCCTTCCAGCTCAAGGCGGATCTGGCCGCAGCCAACCCCTGGCTTGCTCCCGATACCATCACGGTGGCCTGCGCCGACGGCGGTCGTTTCCTGCGGGAGATCTACATCTGCATCAACAAGGAAGGGACGGATGCCGTTCCCTGCTCGGACGAGATGCAAAAGCGGGAGCGCCGCTCCTGCGGCCAGCCGGACTTCCTGCTGCGCAGCGTGCGCTGATCCTCGTTATCTTCATCAGGCCTCTTGGGGGCCTGATGTGCAACTGCAGTCATCGGAAAGGAGCTCTGCAATGACCGACGTGAAACAGTTTTCGGCACGGGAGCGCAGCCTGCTGCTCGGGGTGAAAGGGGTGGGCCCCACCGTCATCGGGCGGCTCGAACAGCTGGGCTACCACAGCCTGAGTGAGCTGGCCGAGGCGGATAGCGGCCACATAGTCCGGCTGGTGGCCAGCATGCTGGGCGCGACCTGCTGGCAGAACAGCCCGCAGGCCAGAGGGGCCATAGACGGTGCCATAGCGCTGGCGCGCAGTCAGATGGCGGCCTCCGTCGCAGAAGGAGAGGGCGGCGCATGAGCCTGTTTGCCGATCTGGGGATGCGCTACCCCATCATCCAGGCGCCCATGGCCGGGGTGCAGAACGCTGAGCTGGCCATGGCGGTGACAGGGGCGGGTGCCCTGGGATCCTTGCCGGCGGCCATGCTCGGCACGGCCGAGCTGCGCAAGGCGCTGGAACAGCTGGTGGCCAGTGGCCCTGGCCCCTTCAACATCAACTTCTTCTGCCATCGACAGCGTGAGCCTGATCCGGCCGAAGAGCACCGCTGGCGAGAGGCGCTGGCTCCCTACTATGCCGAGTTCGGGGTGGATGCCAGCGCCGTGACGACGGCGCCCGGCCGCGCGCCCTTCAATGCGGAGCATGCCGCTCTGCTTGGCGAGTTCAGACCCGCCGTGGTCAGCTTTCACTTCGGCCTGCCGGCGCCCGGGTTGCTAGCCCGGGTGAAGGCCACGGGGGCAAGCGTCTTTGCCAGCGCCACCACGGTAGCGGAAGCGCAGTGGCTGGCGCACCATGGCGCCGATGCCATCATAGCCCAGGGGCTGGAGGCGGGAGGGCATCGCGGCCATTTCCTGAGTCAGGATCTCGGTCTGCAACAGGGCACCTTCACGCTGTTGCCACAGATAGTGGCGGCAGTGGATCTGCCTGTCATCGCCGCTGGGGGCATAGTCGATGGCAAGGGGATCAAGGCCGCCCTGGCGCTGGGAGCCAGCGCAGTCCAGATGGGAACGGCATTCCTCTGTTGTCACGAGGCGACGACCTCGCCCCTGCACCGTGCGGCGCTGCAGGGAGCCCATGGCCGGCACACCGCACTGACCAATCTGTTCAGCGGCCGTCCGGCGCGGGGGATAGTGAATCGTTTGATGCGGGAGCTTGGCCCTCTCTCGGCGCTGCCTCCTGACTTCCCCCATGCCAGCGGCGCAGTGGCCCCGTTGCGCGCCGCTGCTGAAAAGGTCGGTGACAGCGGCTTCTCGCCGCTCTGGGCCGGACAGAATGTCTCGGGTTGCCGCTCCCTGGCCGCCGCCGAGCTGATCGCAGCCTGGGCCGCCGAAGCCGATCTGGCCTGATGGCCTCTCTTCTGCAGCTTTCCTTTATATAGGTATCTCTACAGGCACTGGCTTCTGGCCTGGACGGCGTCGAGATCCTGCCGTGGTGGGGGAGTGCAGAGCATCAATCAGAGCCCTTTTTAACGGTTGCCTGTGGATAAGTATGTATAAAAGCTGTGTTTTGATATGAATAACTAATAAATGGCCTTTTTTTGCAATTTTATTGCAGTCAGTGCTTGCCAATGTGATCAATGTCTCTATAATGCACCACATCGACAGGGCAAGCGGCAACGCAAACAACCCGGTCGATAACCTCGAAAAGCCTTTGAAAATAAGGCTTGACTCGAGAAGGCGGTTGAGTAGAATTCCACTCCCGCAGCA
>NZ_JBWVQS010000011.1:0-81950 GCF_056642115.1 Aeromonas sp. 130281
TTCAGTCGGTTAGAATACCGGCCTGTCACGCCGGGGGTCGCGGGTTCGAGTCCCGTCCGCTCCGCCACTAATTTGAAAGGCCTTCCCTCACGGGAAGGCCTTTTTGCTATGTGCCTTCAGCATCTCCAAGAAGCCCAATCTGTCGATTGAGCTTCTTTCGTTGTGCCTTGTCACTGTGGCGAGGTGATTTCTCTAGTAGTAGATGCAGAGCCAGACGGTCGTCTCGGTAGGGTGGGTCCACTCCACCCTGTGCTGAAGGTGCGCCGGGATGTTGATGTAATCCCCTGGCCCAAGGTGGACGCGCTCCTGGACCCCGGTATCCGGTGTGATGAAGACCAGGATGGCTTCGCCCTGTATCAGCGCCACCCACTCGTGTTCATCCTGATCGAACCACTCTCCCGTGGGGGTCTGCTGCCCCTGGGAGAGGATGCGCTCGATGCGGAAGTGATTGGTGCTGACCAGGTCGGTGAACACCTCGTTGGGCAGGGGGGAGGGGATCTGGCCAAGCAGGTTGCCTGTGTGCATGGGCTTGTCTCCGGCTGATGTGGGGCTAGCTAAGAGTGTAGAAGCTGGAGGGGAGCTTCCCATGTGGAAGTTGAGGTTTCTAATGAGGCTCTAAATGGAAAAGTTCGGGAAAATGGTGCCTGATCCGCTGCAATCTCGCCAAATTCTTGCTATTTTGCGCGCCATTACGCAAACGATTTCCTTCACACATTCAGGATGAGTTATGGCAACGCAAGAAATGACGGCCCGCACCGGCAATAGCGGGTTTCTGGACTCCTATTTCTCCATCACCCAGCGTGGCAGCACTGTCCGCCAGGAACTGCTGGCCGGTTTGACCACCTTCCTGGCCATGGTCTACAGCATCATAGTGGTGCCAAATATGCTGGGTGCTGCCGGCTTTGAGCAGGGCCCCGTCTTCGTGGCGACCTGCTTGATCGCCGCCTTCGGCTCCCTGCTGATGGGTCTGTGGGCCAAGCTGCCGATGGCCATAGGTTGCGCCATCTCCCTCACTGCCTTTACCGCGTTCAGTCTGGTACTGGGTCAGGGACTGAGTATTCCGGTCGCCCTGGGCGCCATCTTCCTGATGGGTGTGCTGTTTACCCTGATCAGCGTCACCGGTGTGCGCCAGTGGATTCTGGACAACCTCCCCTCCGGCATCGCCCACGGCACCGGCATCGGTATAGGTCTGTTCCTGCTGCTGATCGCCACCAACGGCGTCGGCATGGTGATCAAGAACGAAGGGGCCGGTCTGCCGGTTCAACTGGGTGAAGTGACCTCCTTCCCGGTCATCATGACGGTGCTGGGTCTGGCCGCCATCTTCGGTCTGGAGCGTCGCAAGGTGCCGGGCGGCATCCTGATGGTGATCATCGCCATCTCCATCCTCGGCCTCATCTTCGATCCGAAAGTGACCTGGCAGGGCTTCTTCGCCATGCCGAGCCTGACCGGCGAGAAAGGTTCGCTGGTTGGCAGCATGGATCTGCTGGGCGCCCTCAATCCGGTGGTCATTCCCACCGTGCTGGCGCTGGTGATGACAGCCGTGTTTGACGCTACCGGCACCATACGTGCAGTGGCCGGTCAGGCGGGCCTTATCAACGAACGTGGCCACATCATCAGCGGCGGCAAGGCCCTGACTGCCGACTCCGTCAGCAGCATGGTCGCTGGCGTGGTGGGTGGTGCTCCGGCTGCCGTCTACATCGAATCTGCCGCAGGCACTGCGGCTGGCGGCAAGACCGGTCTGACCGCCGCCCTGGTCGGCGTGCTCTTCCTGCTGATGATCTTCCTCTCGCCCCTGAGCTACCTGGTGCCGGCTTACGCCACCGCACCGGCGCTGATGTACGTCGGCCTGCTGATGCTGGGCAACGTCACCAAGCTGGACTTCAACGACTCGGTCGATGCCCTGGCAGGCATGCTGTGCGCCGTCTTCATCGTGCTCACCTGCAACATAGTGACCGGCATCATGCTGGGCTTCGTGGCCCTGGTTGTCGGTCGTCTGTTTGCCGCCGAGTGGAAGAAGCTGAACGTCGGCACCGTCATCATCGCCCTCGCGCTGGTGATCTTCTATGCCGGTGGCTGGGCCATCTAAGGCTTCCGGTGATAGTGAAGGGCCCTGCGGGGCCCTTTTTCATGGCTGTGAGGCCGCTAGCAGTTTCTCTCCCGTTTGCCCCGCCAAGTTTCAGATTGAAACGCCAACGCACCTAATCCTGTTTCAAATCCGAACCTAACCTGCCGTCATTTTCCTCCCGATTTATCCCGTTAGACTGGCTCCATCAACCATCTGCCTACCCCGTGTGGTGGCAAGCCAAGGAGTGAGCCATGAAGAAGCTGATCAATGCCGTCGATGCCGTGGTCCGTGAACAACTGATGGGGATGGCTGCCGCCCACCCCGAGCTCAAGGTACGTATCGAACCCCACTACATCACCCGCGCCGACTCCCCCGTGATGGGCAAGGTGGCGCTGGTCTCCGGCGGTGGCAGCGGCCACGAGCCGATGCACGGCGGTCTGGTGGGCAAGGGAATGCTGGATGGCGCCTGCCCCGGCGAGATCTTCACCTCCCCAACCCCGGATCAGATGTACGAGTGCGGTCAGGCCGTTGATGGAGGCGCGGGCGTGCTGTTTCTGGTGAAGAACTACACCGGCGACGTGCTCAACTTCGAAACCGCGGTCGAGCTGCTGCACGGTGATGGCGTCAAGGTCGGCTTCTCGCTGATCGATGACGACGTGGCGGTCAAAGACAGCCTCTATACCGCAGGTCGCCGTGGCGTTGCCACCACAGTGCTGTGCGAGAAACTGGTGGGGGCCGCCGCCGAAGCGGGCTACGATCTGGCGCGCTGCGAGGCGCTGGCCCGCCGCATCAACAACCAGAGCCGCACCATAGGCGTTGCCACCCACGCCTGCACCGTGCCTGCCGCCGGCAAGCCCTCCTTCACCCTGGCCGACAACGAGATGGAGTTCGGCGTGGGCATTCACGGCGAGCCGGGCATCGAACGTCGCCCCTTCACCGATCTCAATACCCTGGTGGACGACATGTTCAGCGAGCTGGCTGACAACACCCCCTATGGCCGCACCCTGCGCCACTGGGACAGAGCCTCCGGCAGCTGGCAGGAAGAGCACACCTTTATCGAACCGCTCAACAAGGGTGACCGGGTCATCGCGCTGGTCAACAGCCTCGGCGGCACCCCCATCTCCGAGCTTTATGGCGTCTATGGTCGCCTCGCTACCCTGTGCGAAGAGGCGGGTATCCATCTGGTGCGCAACCTGATTGGCCCCTACTGCACCTCCCTCGACATGACCGGCATCTCCATCACCCTGCTCAAGGTGGATGATGAACTGATGACCCTGTGGGATGCCCCCGTTCACACCCCCGCCCTGCGTCGCGGCTGCTAAGGAGCCTTTACTCTCATGCTAAGCAAACATCACATCGTCAACTGGCTGCTCGACTGCGAACACATCTTTACCGAGCAGCGTGACTACCTCACCGCGCTGGATACCGATATCGGCGACGGCGACCACGGCCTCAACATGCAGCGCGGCTTTACCAAGGTGGCCGAGAAGCTGCCCGCGGTGGCGGACAAGGATATCGGTCAGGTGCTGAAAACCACCGGCATGACATTGCTCTCCTCGGTTGGCGGCGCCAGCGGCCCGCTCTACGGCACCTTCTTTATCCGGGCGGCGGCCAGCAGCGACGCCTGCCAGAGTCTGAGCCTCGGCCAGCTGTGCAAAATGCTGAGCGACGGGGTCGAGGGGATCGTCTCCCGCGGCCGTGCCGAGCCGGGCGACAAGACCATGTGCGACGCCTGGTGGCCTGCACTGGCCGCCCTGCAACAGGCCCAGCAGCAAGAGCTGTCACTCAACGAAGCGCTGGACAAGGCAGTAGCGGCCGCCGCTGCCGGTACCGAGGCCACCATACAGATGCAGGCCCGCAAGGGGCGCGCCAGCTATCTTGGCGAGCGCAGCATCGGCCATCAGGATGCCGGGGCCACCTCGACCCTGCTGCTGCTGACCGCCCTGCGTGACAGAGCGAGGTTGTGACATGATCGGAATCGTAGTGGTCTCTCACAGCGCCCAGCTGGCTGCCGGCTTGAAAGCGCTGGCCGACCAGCTCGGCAGCCCGGCCAGATTGCTGCTGGCGGCCGGGGTCGATGACCCCGACCACCCCATAGGCACCGACGCCATCGCCGTGATGAGTGCGATTGAAGAAGCGGATGACGGCAGCGGCGTGCTGGTGCTGATGGATCTCGGCAGCGCCCTGCTCAGCGCCGAGACCGCCCTCGAACTGCTGCCCCCGGAGCTGAGCGCGAGGGTGCGGCTCTGCCCAGCCCCACTGGTCGAGGGCACCCTGGCCGCCGTGGTGGCGGCCGGTTCCGGCCTGACGCTGGACGAGGTAGCCGCCGAGGCACTCGGCGCACTGGGCCCCAAGCAAGCCATGCTGCCTGCCAACGCTACGCCGACCGCCACTGAGACAGCCCCCGCAGCCGACGACGGCTGGCTGCGCTGCGAGGTGGTGGTGGATAACCCCCACGGCCTGCATGTGCGCCCCGCCGCCCGACTGGTGGCCGCCCTCAAGCCCTTTGCCGCTGAACTCAAGCTGCAAAAGGGGGACAAAGAGGCCAATCCCCGCAGCCTGACCCGGCTCGCCATGCTCAACGTGCGTCAGGGCGACCGGCTCACCCTGCTGGCACGCGGGGAGGATGCCAGCGCCGCCTTGGCCTGCTTCCAGCAACTGGCCCTTGATCGCTTCGGCGACTGACCGGCCTGCTTCAAGGCGCGGCTGCGGCCTTATCGGCCAGCCGCCGCGCCACTGTTATGCAAGTAAAGACGAAGGAGTCCCCGGCACAGCCGCCCCTTCGCCCCTGTTAGTTTCAAAAGACGTCTTATGAACTAGAGAGAGGGATAGAATATGGACCGCATCATCATCAGCCCCAGCAAATACGTGCAAGGCAACGGGGCCCTCGCCAATATCGGCAACTACGTCAAGGCGCTCGGCGCCAAACCGCTTATTCTGGCCGACGCCTTCGTCACCAAGCTGGTTGGCGATACCGTGGCCACCAGCTTCCACGGCGCGGGCATCAAGCCCGAGTTCGACTGCTTCAACGGCGAGTGCTCCCGCCAAGAGATCGACCGCCTGCTGGCCCGCTGCAACCAGACACCCTTTGACGTCATCATAGGCATCGGCGGCGGCAAGACCCTGGATACCGCCAAGTCGGTCGCCTTCTACCAGAAGGTGCCGGTGGTCATAGTGCCCACCATCGCCTCCACCGATGCCCCCACCAGCGCGCTGGCGGTCATCTACACCCCGGAAGGGCAGTTCAGCGAATACCTGATGATCCCGACCAACCCCGACATGGTCATCATGGACACCGGCGTGGTCTCCCGCGCCCCGGTGCGGCTCTTGGTCTCCGGCATGGGGGATGCCCTCTCCACCTACTTCGAGGCGCGCGCCAACAAGGTCTCCGGTTGCCAGACCATGGCCGGTGGTGCCTCCACCCTGGCGGCGCAGGCCATCGCCGAGCTCTGCTACAAGACCCTGCTGGCCGATGGCTACAAGGCCAAGCTGGCGGTGGAGCAGGGGCTCTGCACCAAGGCGGTGGAGAACATCATCGAGGCCAACACCTATCTGAGCGGTATCGGCTTCGAGAGCAGCGGGCTGGCCGCCGCCCACGCCGTTCACAACGGCCTGACCCAGCTCGCCGAGTGTCACCACCTCTACCACGGTGAGAAAGTGGCGTTCGGTACCCTGGTGCAGCTGGTGCTGGAGAACGCGCCGATGGCGGAGATCGACACCGTGCTGGCCTTCTGCCGCTCGATCGGCCTGCCGACCAACCTGCATATGATGGGGGTCAAGGAGCTGGATATGGCGCGCCTGATGGAGGTGGCCAAAGCCTCCACCGCCGAGGGGGAGACCATCCACAACATGCCGTTCAAGGTCACCGCCGAGGATGTGCTGGCGGCCATTGTCACCGCCCACCAGCTGGGGCTGTAACCGCGCCACCGCTGACCTTGTCATATAACACGGCCCCGCATCTGCGGGGCCGTTTCGTTTTCTGCGGGCCTCTTGGCGACGGCTCACCGTCAGCCGTGATAGTCGACGGGATCGATCTCGAGCAGCTTGAGCCGCCGCCAGAGGGTGGTGCGGCTAATGCCAAGATGCTGGGCCATCTGGCTCACCTGTCCCTTGCAGGCGTGGGCGCAGCGCAGGATGGCCTGGCGCTCCAGCTCCGCCAGGGTGAGCAGCGGTTGCCCCACCACCTCGTCCGCCACCTGCTGATAGCCGTGACGAATGGCAGCGGGCAGCGCCTCCGGCGGGATCGGCCCCTGACCGGCGTGGAGCAACGCATGCTCGACGGCGCTGCGCAGTTCCCCCAGATTGCCGGGCCAGGGATAGGCGAGCAGACAATCGAGGGCCGCCGGGCTGAACTGGCGCACCGGCTCGCGCCCCTGCGCTCCTAGCTGCTGACTGATAAGGCCCGGCAGATCGGCCGCGCGCTCCCGCAGCCCCGGCAGCCACAGCTCGCACGCCTGCAAGGCATAGAGCAGCTGGCGGCCAAACAGCCCCTCCTGCACCCGCTGCTCCAGCGGGGCGCTGCTGGTGGCGATGATCCGCACCTTGAGCGGCAGGATGCGGGCCGAATCGAAGCGCTGGATGCGACCGGTTTTGAGCAGTTGCAGCAGCGCCGCCTGCATGGGGGCAGAGAGGCACTCCACCTGCTCCAGCACCAAAGTACCGCCGTGGGCCAGCTCGAACTTGCCGGCCCGCTCCTGCCCCGCCTCGTCGGAGCCCATCAGCTCCAGCGCCATCCGCTCGCTCGGCAGCGCCTGGCAGTTGAGGGTGATGAGCGGCCCGGCGGCCCGTTCGCTGCCAAAGTGGATCGCCTCCGCCAGCTGGGCCTTGCCCACCTCCTCCTCGCCGCGCAGCAGGATCGGCCCCTGACTCTGGGCCGCCTGCCGGGCGTAGCGCAGCAGCTTGCGCATGGCGCTCGATTCCCCCACCAGCGCCGACAGCTCGGGCACCGTCTGGCGTAGCTGGTGGATGGCCCGCAGCCGATCGACCGGGTGCAGCAGGGCGATAAAGCTGACCCCCTCCGGTCCCGGCAACGGCTTGAGGCTTATCAGCGCATTGATAAACTCCCCCTCCTGAGCGCCGAGCCGCTCCAGCGTCACCTCCACATGACTCAGTGGCGTCTGCCCCTTGATGGCCAGCTGCAAACGCTGGGGCAACAGCAAATGCTGCTCCAGGGGCTGGCCGAGACAAAGCGCCGGATCGAGCCGCAGCCGGTGTGCCGCCAGGGCGTTGAGGTAGCGCAGCCGACCCTGGGGATCCCAGGCCAGCACGCCGTCATCCATGCCATCCAGCAAAGCGTAAAGCTCGCTCAGATGGTGCTGGGACTCCTGCATCAGGGTCTCCATCTGCAGCAGATGGGCCAGCTCGCGCCCGGCGCTGACGGTGAGCGCCAGATCGCCGACCGTTGCCTCCTCCACCCGGCAGACCAGGGCCATGATGGCGACCTGACGGCCGTTGCTGTTGTAGACCGGGCTGGCGCAGCTGTGCCAGGGGTGCAGGGTCTGGTTGAAGTGCTGGGGGCCGCTGACGCAGAGCGGCACCCCCTCCAGCGCCGCCAGATTGATGGCATTGGTGCCGATGCGCCCCTCGCTGAAGAAGGCGCCGGGGCCAAACCCCAGCGCTTCGAGTTCTGCCAGCGTCTCGCGATGGCCGGTGCGGGCCAGCAGGCAGCCGCTCTCGTCGGTGAGCAGCAGGGCGCAGGGGCGCCCCTCCATGAATTCGTAGAGATCCTCGAGGGCCATCTCGCCAGTGGTGAGCAACTCCCGCTTGCGCTGACGCAGGCTCTGCAAGGTCTGCCCCTTGGCGCTGTGGGGCGGGTGCCAGAGGGTGGCGCTGGTCTGGTGGGCGCAGCGCAACCAGGATGCCTGCAGATAGTCAGGCCAGGGCTGAAGGTGCTGGTGGTCGGATGGCATGGTCACAGCAATATCCGGCAAGAGAGAGGCCGACCATTTAACCACTCTTGCCGGCCCGATTCAGTGACCTGCCTCAGAGGGCGGCAATGGCATCCCGATCTCCGCCCCCTCGGCAAATTGCTGGTCGAGCCAGTGGCAGAAGGCGCGGCACTCCGGCATCCCCTCGCTCTCCTGGTGGATCAGCAGGCTCCACTGGGGCCCCTTGACCCTGAACGCGGAGAGCGGCAGCAACTGCCCCTGCTCCCTGGCCGGCTGGGAGAGCCGTTCGCTCACCAGCGCCACGCCGAGCCCGGCGCTGGCCGCCTCCAGCAGCAGGCCGGGATCGGAGAAGTTGAGCCCCCGGGTCTGCAGCTGCAGATCCTCCCCCCCTCTCAGGGTCCAGTGGTGCCAATCCAGCTCCCGTTCACCGTGCAGGGTGGTGCGCTCTGCCGCCGGTTGGGCCAGCACGGCAGGGGCGGCCACCGGCAGCAACCTGTCCGCCAGCAGTGGCTGGTGGCGACACTGGGCCTGGGGGGCGAGATCCCAGCGCAGGGCGAGATCTATGGTCTGCTCCGCCAGGTCGGGCACCTCGTCGCTGGTGAAGAGCCAGAGATCGATGTCGGGGTGCTGGCGATGAAACGTCCCCAACCGGGGCAGCAGCCAGTGGCGGGCGATGGCGCTGCTGGTGTTGAGCACCAGCTGGTTCGGCTTGCGGTACTGCTCGAGGCGCTGGATCCCCACCGCCAGTTGCAACAGCACGCTCTGGGTGGTCTCCAGTAGATCCTGCCCCGCATCGGTCAGGGCGACCGAGCGCCCCTGCCGGTGGAACAGCGGCTGGCCGAGCAGCTCCTCCAGGGAGCGGATCTGCTGGCTGATGGCGGACTGGGTGAGATGCAGCTCCTGCGCCGCCTGATGAAAACTGCCGAGGCGAGCCGCCGCCTCGAAGCCCCGCAGCACGTTGAGCGGGGGCCAGTGCTTGAACATCATTGATTAGCTCCACTTATCACTTGCACTGAAAATCGATCGTTTGTTCGCCGTGTTATGCGGGGATAGTCTATTCCCATCGTCAGCAACCTTAATAGTACCTAATCGGAGAGGGAATATGCGGGAACAGGGAATAGTGGCAAAGGGCTGGTTCATGCCCGCCGAATGGTGCCAGCACGCCGCGACCTGGATGGTCTGGCCCCACAACAAGGCGCTGTGGGAATCCGGCTGGGGCGTTACCCTGGCCGAGGTGCAACAGGACTTCGCCCGGGTGGTCAACGCCATCGTCCGGTTCGAACCGGTCAGGCTGGTGGTCGACCCTTCCGCGCTGGCCGAGGCGCGCGCCCTCTGTGACGACAGGGTGACCCTGGTCCCGCTCCCGGTGGATGACAGCTGGTGCCGCGACTCCGGCCCCACCTTCATCTGCCACCCGGAACTGGGCAGCGCCGGGGTGAGCTGGCGCTTCAACGCCTGGGGCGGCAAGTCGGTTCACGGTCTGGATGAGGGGTTGGCGCGGCGCATCCTCAACAGCCTGGAGCTGGAGTGTATCGGCAGCTTTCTGGCCAACGAGGGGGGCGCCATCCACGTGGACGGCGAAGGCACCCTGATCACCACGGAATCCGTGCTGCTCAACAGCAACCGCAACCCGGGGATCAGCAAGGGGGAGATCGAACGGATCTTCAGCCGCCTGCTCGGCATCGAGAAGACCATCTGGCTGCCGGGGGATCCCGACCATGTCACCGGCGATATGACGGACGGCCATGTGGACGGGGTCTGCGCCTTCAGTCGCCCCGGCCAGCTGCTGGTGGATGCCACCCGGGATGCCGCCTCGACCTACGGCCTCGTGGTGCGGGAGAACCGCCGGGCCCTGGCCCTGGCCACGGATGCCAGAGGGCGCGCCTTCGAGTTGCAGGATCTGTACGACGCGAGCGAGGCCATAGACACCGAGGCCGAGGTCTTCTGTGCCTCCTACACCAACTTCTACCTCGCCAACGGCGCCGTCATCATGCCCGCCTACGGGGTGGCGAGCGACCGGGAGGCGGCTGCTGTGTTGCAAGGCGCCTTCCCGCAAAGGGAGGTGGTGCCGGTCTCGATCAACCGGTTGGCCCACGGCGGCGGTGGTATCCACTGCATCACCCAGCAGCAGCCCGCCTGGCCGCTGCGGGGCTGAGCGTTGCACGGCGGCGGCCAATCACAGGGAGTAACCACATCATGATCAGGAAGACACCAAGCTGGATGGGCTGCCTGGCCCTGCTGCTGAGCCTCTCGGCCGAGGCCGGGGAGGCCGATGCGGCAACAGGAGAGGAGAAGGTGCTGCGGCTCTACAACTGGGCGGACTACTTCGCCCCCGATACCCTCAGCGCCTTTACCAGAGAGACAGGGATCCGGGTCATCTATGACGTCATGGACAGCAGCGAGACCCTGGAGGCCAAGCTGATGGCCGGTCGCAGCGGTTATGACCTCATCTTCCCCGGCGATACGGTGGCGGAGCGGCTGATGCGGGCGGGCAGCCTGCAACCGCTGGATCAGGGCAGGTTGCAGCATCTGGGGGAGATAGAGCCTGGCTTGCGGCGGTTGCAGCAAGCCTATCCCCATTCACGGGATGCGGTGGTGCCCTACACCTGGGGCACCATAGGGCTCACCTACAACGCAGCCATGATCCGGCAGCGGATGGCGGATGCCCCGGTCAACAGTCTCGATCTGCTGTTCAAGCCCGATCTGGCGGCAAAATTTGCCGACTGCGGCATCTCCATCATCGACTCCCCCGACGAGGTGCTGGCTGTGGTGCTGCACTACCTGGGGCGGGATCCCCACAGTGGCAAGGCCGAGGATCTGGATGCCGCGCTGGCGCTGCTCAAGGGGCTCAAGCCCCATATCCGCAAGTTCCAGTCCCAGCCGGTGACCCAGCTGGTGAACGGCGATCTCTGCCTCTCCCTGGGTTACAGCGGCGACATGACCCAGGCCAGGCGCGCCGCCGCCGAGGCGGGCAAGGAGGTCGACTTCGAGTACAGATTGCCGAAGGAGGGGAGCACCGTCTGGATGGATACCATGGCGATCCCGGTGGATGCGCTCCATCCTGACTATGCCTACGCCTTCATCAACTTCGTGATGCGCCCGGCCAACATGGCGGCCATCACCAACAGCACCGGCTATCCAACCGCCAGTGCCAGGGCCAGACCCATGGTGGATGCCACCATGACGGCCAACCCGGATATCTACCTGGACGAAGCCAGCTACCAGCGGCTCATTCCGGGCAAAGACATTGCACAACCCCAGATGCGTGCCCGGATGCGAGCCTGGACTCGTTTCAAGAGCAGCCTCTGAACCCCAGGAGTAGAAAGATGTTTTCCCGACGCCACGTATTGAAACAACTGGTCGCCCTCGGCGCCATTGCCGGGTTCGGCAGCCTGCCCGGCGCCCGCTCGGCCTTCGCCGCCAGCGAGACCGGTGCCGCTGGCCGCTACCACATGCCGGAGGAGTCCTCCCCCCAGGCCCTGGTCTGGGTAGCCTTCGGTGCCACCAGCGAGATCTGGGGTCGCAACTACAAGGAGGTGCAGGCCACCATAGGCCGGCTGGTGCAGGCCATGGCGCCCTACACCCGGGTCAACGTGCTCTGCCACCAGGATGACGAGGTTCTGGCGCGCCAGCTGTGCGGCGAGCGCAACACCCACTTCGTCCACGCCCTGATGGACGACATCTGGCTGCGGGATACCGGCGGCGTCTTCGTGCAGGATGAGCAGGGGGAGCTCGGGCTGGTGGACTTCAACTTCAACGGCTGGGGGGACAAGCAGGAGCACGGCCATGACGCCAGCATCGCCTCTCTGGTGAGCCGCCAGGCGGATGCCCATTACCTGCAGAGCGAGATCATCGGCGAGGGGGGCGGCATCGAGGTGGATGGCAACGGCACCGCCATCATGACCGAGAGCTGCTGGATCAACAGCAACCGCAACCCCGGCCTCACCAGGGCGCAGGTGGAGGCAGAGCTCAAGGCCAACCTGGGGCTGCGCAAGATCATCTGGCTGCCGGGGATCAAGGGCCGCGACATCACGGACGCCCACGTGGACTTCTACGCCCGCTTCGTGCGCCCCGGGGTGGTGGTGATCAACATGGACAAGGATCCCGACTCCTACGACTACAAGGTGACCCGCCAGCATCTCGCCATACTGCAGCAGGCGACGGACGCCGACGGCAACAAGCTGGAGCTGCATCAGCTGCCGCCACCTCTGGGCGGGCGGGACAACAAGTTCAGCCGCAGCCCGGACTTTGCCGCCGGTTACATCAACTACCTGCCGATCAATGGCGCGGTGATCGCCCCCGAGTTTGGCGACAAGGCAGCCGACAGCTACTGCCGCGATCTGCTGGCCAAGCTCTACCCCGGCCGCAAGGTGGTGCAGGTCAACATAGACCCGGTGGCGGCAGGGGGCGGCGGCATTCACTGCATCACCCTGCATCAACCGGCCTGAGCCTCCTCTGCCGACTCATGACCCGGGGCGACTCGACGCTCCGGGTCATGTCCCTTGGTACAACAGCCCCTCAGATCCCCGTCATGCCGATCTCGTCGAGCTGGACATGGGCGCCCTGGCGCAGGGTGTAGAGCACGGCCTCGGCCAGATCCTCCACCTGCAGCCAGCCGGGCTTGCGATCGCCCGGGCAGGCCGGGGGCGGCACCTGGACCAGACCGGGGCAGAGGGTATGCACCCGAATGCCCTGATGCTGCACCTCCTCCCGCAGCGCCTTGGCGAACCCCAGCACGGCAAACTTGGCGGCGCAGTAGACGCTGGCCCGGGCGTAGCCGTTCTTGGCGGCCTGGGAGGCGATGTTGATGACGGTGCCATGGTGGCTCGCCAGCATGTCCGGCAGGCAGGCCTGGGTCAGCAGAAAGGTCCCCTTGGCACAGGTGTCCATGACCCTGTCCCACTCCGACTCCGGCAAGTCCTGCACCAGGTAGTCGCTGCCCACCCCGCTGTTGTTGACCAGCAGGTCGATGGGACCGAGCCGCTCCCGGGCCTCGGCGTGGCGGGCGCGGACCTGATCGCCGTCGCAGAGATCCAGCGCAAGCGGCAGTACCCTCACCCCGTAGCGGGCGCTGAGCCGCGCCGCCTCCTGCTCCAGCAGTCCCAGGCGGCGCGAGACCAGCACCAGCTCCACCCCCTGGCTGGCCAGGGCCTCGGCGATGGCCAGCCCTATGCCACTGGCGCCACCGCTGATCAGGGCGCGTGTTGCTCTCAGTTCGTTCATCTTGTCTCCTCCTTCAATGGAGCAGCCATTGTGGCGGCAGGGGCTAGGGGATCCCAGGGGAGGGAGGGGGCGGATTCGAACCCTGGTTCGTATTTTGGCGAGACGATTCGAACTTTGGTTCTATGTGGGCGCGACCGGGCCCAAGCCGTGCAAAAAAAGACGCCGCCCAGTGGGCGGCGTCTTGTTTCTCTTGCGGGCGGGTCACTCCACCGGGGGCGACACGGGCGCCTCTGCGGCGGGCGTTTGCTCCCCCTCTTTTATCCAGGCATCCAGCAGGGTGTAACCCACCGCCAGCAGGCCGCCGATGACGCCCACTAGGTTCAGCGGCAAGTCGGCTGATCCTGGGTAGAGTGGCACTTTCTATTACTGCTCCTTGCGTGTATTTTTGCCCAGTGGCAAAAATTAGAGCCAAAAGAGGATGGCTGGCGAATACGTTCAGCGCCTGAGGCAAGTTGGTTATTTTATGATTTAAAATGATTTTTCGTGGCGGTTATTAGCGAGGTTTGGAGTTATATCGAAGGCTCTATTACCGGATTTGTACTGCCCTCCATCTAATTATTTTAAGGGGAGCCCATGGGCTTGTTCAATTTCCTCTTCGGAGGCAACAAGACCAAAAATACGGCACACGTGCCTTCACGGTCTGCTCCGTCAAAGGTCATTTCCTTCCACGACAAATTTGTTGAAATACCGTCATTGGGTTTCTTTGGGTCATTCAGAAAATCGCGCTCCGGCGAGTGGGCAATATGCTGGAATGATAGCGATGATCTAAATCATAGGGGTGGCCATCGAGAAAGCGGTTACGGACGCTATATCCTCTATAACGTTATGCAAGACATAATTGTGTTGCAGGGGAAATTGGAACGCCCCAACTCGGGTAGTGTCGCAGACAATGGCAACTTCGCTATTGAGGACTGGCACTTCGGGAGCGAGCTATCTGGAACGTTCTACGTTATTTCTTCCTCTGGACGTGAACTAATTAAGAGGAAGTTTGAAGCCAATCTATATAACAGCACCATATCCGATACTGGTCGTTTTGCAGTCTGCCAAACAGCCAATTCTCCAGTAGGCGAAGACGGAAATCGACTTACTGCATTTGATGTGGAAAATACCGTCGAGTTGTTTTCCATATATCCTCCTACCGGCTGGGCTGACAGATACAAGTTTATCGAGGACATTCCGAAAATTGGTGTTGTCATAAAAAATATTGGTACGTTTTACTACGACATTCTGGGGAATTTCATTGATTCAGAGAAATTCGATGCAGCTCGGCTACGATGCGATAGGTATGACATAATTTTGTTGGCTGCCGAAGAGATTGTTAAGGCTCCCGAACTTAACGATCAACTTGCCAGCACAGCGCTTGAGGCAGCTATTAGGGCTCTTTCGCTCGGTGCCGAAAAGGATCAAAACTGGAAGGCCGTCGCACTCAAGATTCAAGGATTGGCCCATGAGTTCTTACGCAACAACGAAGCGGCCATTGCCGCCTTCGATGAGGCCTTGCGGATCAATCCAAAGATCGGTGTCAAGCGGAAAGCCGATTCATTGCGAAAGAAGCTGAAATTAGAACATCCACCTTTCTGACCCAAACGCACCACAACAAAAATGGATATGATCCTGATGCTATCGCCAAAAACAGAAGAGCCGCCCACTGGGCGGCTCTTTGCATCAGCGATTAATGGCTGAATCGTCACTCTGCCTTGGGCGGCTCAGCAACAGCGGCCGCCGGTTGGTCACCTTCCTTGATCCAGGCATCCAGCAGGGTGTAACCCACCGCCAGCACCACGGGGCCGATAAAGAGCCCTATGATCCCCAGCGCCAGCAGGCCGCCGATGACGCCCACCAGGATCAGGATCAGCGGCAGGTCGGCGCCGCGCTTGATGAGGAAGGGGCGCAGGAAGTTGTCCATGGTGCCCGCCAGCAGGGACCAGACCAGCAGAAAGGTGCCCCAGGTGGTATCCCCGCTCCAGTAGAGGTAGCCCACGCTGGCCAGCAGCACGGGGAAGGGGCCTATCTGGGCGACGATCAGCAGGAACATCAGCACCACCAGGATCATGGTGTAGGGAATGCCGGCGATGAGCAGGCCTATCCCGGCCACCGAGGATTGCACCAGGGCGGTCACCACCACCCCCATGGCGACGGCGCGGATGGCCTGGGAGGCAAGCACCACGGCGTTGTCGCCGCGCTGGCCAGCCAGCCGGTGGGCGAAGCGGCGAATGCCGTCGGCGGCTTTTTCCCCGGAGTGGTAGAGCAGACCGCAGATGGCCACCGTCAGCAGGAAGTGGACGAACAGCAGGCCGAGGTTGCCCGCCTGGGCCGCCAGCCAGCGGGCTGTCTGGCCGAAGTAGGGGGCCAGCTTGGCGAACAGCACCTGGCCGCCGCTCGCGAGGATCTGCTGCCAGAACTCGAACAGCTTGTCGCCCACCAGAGGCACCTGTTGCAACCAGAGCAGCTCGGGGGGCGGGGAGTGGCTCAGCTCGGTGCCGAGATCGATCAGCATGGGTGCCTTCTCCGCCACGTTGGCCAGCGCCATGAACAGGGGGATGACGAACATCAGCAGCAGGATGCAGCTCATCAGCAGGGCGGCCAGGGTGCGCTTGCCCCACAGCAGGCGCTGGGCCATCTGCATCAGCGGCCAGGTCGCTATGGTGATCATGGTGGCCCAGACCAGGGCGGGCAGGAAGGGGCGCAGCACCATGAAGCACGAGATGATGAGCAGGCTGAGAAACAGCAGGCCCAGGGTGATCTTGGCCAAATCCACTTTTTTCATATGCATTGCGTTCCCTTTAACGAGGGGTGGGGCGCCGGGATCCGGCGCCAGTATTGATAAAAGACAGCAGCCACCAGAGTGCGGCACTCAGCCAGAACCCCAGGCAGCCATAGAGTAACCCTTTTCCCGCCAGGAGCAGCACGGAGCTGTCGGTGAGCACAGGGAGCACGAACAGCCCCCCGCTGATGAGCAGGCCGCCCGCCAGGGCCAGCAGAGTGGCATGGAGGGCGGGAGCTGGGTGTCGTTCGAGTTGTAGCAGATTACCCGATACCAGTCCCAGGGTGAACATGGCGAGCCCCGCCAGGGCGGTGGACTGGGTCAGCCAGCCCGTCAGGGCGCAGGCCAGCAGCAGGAGAGCCCAGGGAGCTTGGCGCTGCGCCAGTGCCGCCAGGGGGGCGCGCAGTGCCAGCAGCAGGGCGCCGAGACCCAGGCCGGCCGCCACATCCGAGAGGAAGTGCACGCCGAGCCAGATGCGGGCCAGCCCGGCCAGGGCCGCCAGCAGCAGGGCCAGCACCATGCCCTGCCAGGCTCTGAGGGAGGTCAGGGTGCCGAGCAGCAGGCCCCAGTAGAGCAGGGTCGAGGCGGCGTGGCCGCTCGGCATGCCAAAGCCCTGGGCGCTCCGCTGCCCCAGCATGGGATCGAGGTGGAAGGGTCTGGGCCAGGCTACCCCTTCCTTGAGCAGCTGCACCAGCAGGGTGAGCAGCACCATGGCAAACAGCAGGTTGCGCAGCCTTGGCCAGCCCAGCAGGGGGAGCAAGAAGGGGAGCAGGGCCAGCTGGAAGGCCGCCGATCCCAGCAGATTGCCGACCTCAAGCCAGCGCGCGTCTGGCCCCAGCCACTGCTGCAGGCGCTGGATCAGCGGCAGCTCTGCCCTGTGCAGGGCGCTGCCTTCGGGACTGAAGTCCGGCACCCACTGCACCTCGCTCTCGGGCACCTCGGCCAGCCTTGGGGTTATCCAGTCGAGCTGCGTCGGGAAGCGGCGCTGATCATGGGGCAGGCTGGCGGCATCGATCAGCCTGGCGTTGAGGATCTCGCCGCCGAGGTTCGGGGCCTCAAGCAGGGAGACAAAACCCGAGCCGCGCTGGGCCCGGATGGGGGTCAGCGTCTGGCAGGCGAATACCATGGCGCGCTGCCAGCGCCCCAGCTCCCCGGTGATCCGGCCATGGAGCCCCGTCTCCTCGAACAGCTCCCGCAGAGCCGCCTGGGCGGGTGTCTCGCCCCCGTCTATGTAGCCGCCACTCAGGCTGTAGCGATCGGAGATCCTGTCCTGGACCAGCAACAGATCCTGCTGGTGGCGGATCACGCAGGCGGCCGCACCTGGGGGCGCCTCGGCGGCGAACAGGGAGGATGACAGGGAGCCGAGCAGCAGAAGCAGTAAGAGAGCGAGTCTGGGCATGATGGTGCCACTAAGGGAATAGATGGGGACAAGGGTCACAGAAATCAGATACTTGGGCAATGACTTCCGGTGGATGGCCGGTGCAGGGCGGGAGTGTCTCGGCCCAATCTGGGGCGCAAGGATTGCCGTCGGCCCGGGCAGTCCCTAGTATTGGCGGCTATTGTTCTTCTCATTCAACACATCTTGGGGCCTTTCATGCGACAGTTCGGTTTCTTCCTGGGGATTGCCATCGGCGTCATCCTGATACTGTTTGGCAGCATCGTCATCTTCCAGGCCTTGCCTGCCGCACTGGACGTGCTGGAGATGCCGAGCCGCATTCCGTTCGTGCGCGAGGTCTACACCTGGCTGATGACCAGTGCCAATGGCCTCACCAGCCAGCTGGAGCAGAACTTCCTGGAAGCCTTCCAGACAGTGCTCAAGCTGATCCTGCTCATCACCTTCATGTGGGTCTGCGTCAAGCTGGTCAACATGGGAGTGCTGATCATCCGGGCCGGCGTCGACCTCATCCGCACCGCCATCGAGCACAGCGAAGACAAGGTGGCCAAGCCCACCGAGCAGGACCGCCACCTGTAAGGCTCCCCTGCCCATTCGCAGATAAACGACAGGCCATCCTCGGATGGCCTGTTTGCATGGTGCACGGGGTCGCCCTCTTACACGACTTAGTTGAGCAGCTTCTCCAGCTCGGCCTCGGCATCCGCCCTGGCCTGATCGCTCTGCTTCATCCCCTGGGTTTCCACCTTGGCGGCCTGCGCCTGCACAGTGCCGGTCGCCCCGCTGACCACCTTGTTCAGCTGTTGCTGCGCCGTGCTGACGGTCTGAGTAGCGGTGTCGCCGACGGCCTTGCCTGCCTGCTGCTGCGCACTGGCTGCGGCCTGCTTGGCGGTATCGCTGACGGCCTTGCCTGCCTGTTGCTGCGCACTGGCTGCCGCCTGCTTGGCGGTGTCGCTGACGGCCTTGCCCGCTTGCTGCTGCGCACCGGCTGCGGCCTGCTTGGCGGTATCGTTGACCGCTTGCTGGGCGGAGCGGGTCACGGCCTGGTTGGTTTGCCGCAGGATATCGGTGGCATCGCTCACCGTCTGGGTAGCCGAATCACTCACGGCCTTGCTGGCCTGTTGCTGTGCCGAGGCGGTGACGCTGCCGATCGCCTGTTTGGCGGAGTCGCTCACCGCCTTGCTGGCCTGTTGCTGCGCCGAGGCGGTGGCGCTGCCGACCGCCTGCTTGGCGGAGTCGCTGACAGCCTTGCTGGCCTGTTGCTGCGCCGAGGCAGTGGCACTGCCGACCGCCTGTTTGGCCGAGTCGCTCACCGCCTTGCTGGCTTGTTGCTGCGCCGAGGCAGTGGCACTGCCGACCGCCTGCTTGGCCGAGTCGCTCACAGCCTTGCTAGCTTGTTGCTGCGCCGAGGCAGTGGCACTGCCGACCGCCTGTTTGGCGGAGTCGCTCACTGCCTTGCTGGCCTGCTGCTGCGCCGAGGCAGTGGCACTGCCGATCATCTGGCTGGTCGAGTCGGTCAGGGCCTGAGTCGCGCTCTGTTGCAGGTTGCCCATCACATTGCCAAGCAGGGAACCGCTTGTTCCCGTCATCACCTTGCCGGCGTCGGTGAGGGCGGTGGCGGTCGGTTTGCCGGCCTGCCACTCCTGCATGGCGCTCGGCCAGGTCGGGGTCGCCGCCGTCAGGTTCTCGCCAAACACCTGGGTGGCGCCGTCGCCCTTCTGCAACATGACGGAGAGCTGGTTGGTGTCGGCGTTCCACACCATGCCGGCCTGTTTGGCCACATCCGGCACAGGGGCGTAGCGGGAGACCACGTAAAACAGCGGCCCCTCCTGCTGCAACTCGTTGGCCGTCTTGAGCAGCTGCATGGTGCTGTCGTAGTTGGGCCCCAGCATGGCGGTCATCCTGTCCTTGATCAGCGGCTGTTCGAACAGGTTGGCCTCGTTCGGATCGAAACCGACCAGGGGTTTGAGCAGGGCCCACATCAGCTGGCTGGTGGGGCTCATCAGCAGCAGGGGGGCCACGCAGGCGGACAACATCAGACTCAGGCAGGCGGCCTTGAGCAACGGCATGATACGCATCGACAACATATCCAAGTAATTATTTGATTAATAAGGCTATATACTGTCTTTTCCCGACAGCATGACCCGAACTGGCCCGGCCCTTCACCCATGGGGATCGGCGGGCGCTGGCAGGCTATCATATTGCTTCCGGAATGCCAGATGAGCCGACACTTATTGGTCAAGTCGGCGACGCTGGTGGTCGCTTTAGGGGATCACTCTCTCGTTGTCACAGGTGTCACTCATGATCCGAACCGCGTTTTGTCTGTTTGCCCTCGGCGGGCTCCTCCCTGCCCAGGCGGCCCCGGCGTCGAACACCCTCAGCCACTCGGTGGGCACGGATCTGGTGTTGCCCCTGGGCTCGCTGCCTGAGCGGGTCTGCTGGTATCAGGATCAGAAATATTCCCTCGGATCTCGTATCCAGCAGGGGGATCTCTGGCTGGAGTGCGGCCCGCAAAACGACCAGGAGAGCAACGGGCCCCTGGCCTGGCGCGAACCCGCCAGCTACGAGCCCGTCGACGAGGGGGCGGCCAACAGGGAGACGATCAGGGTGGGTCAGTGAGCCTTTTCTTGATCCAGCTACAGACACGGGCGTGATCCCTGTCGCATAATGCAGCTCCTTTCTTCTCTTGGCTGGAACCTAAGAAATGGCTCGTCGCTCTTCCAATGCACAACGTCGTCGCAGTAGCTGGTGGTACAAACGCTTGTTGGCAAGGGAGCGGGAAGAGCGCGAAGCGCGTTCCGTCCGGGATTGATACCGCATTGAAAAACGGAGCCTCGGGCTCCGTTTTTATTTATCACCAGCTCGGCGGTGCTCTTCCAATGCACTGCTTGGTTGCCGTAACGGGTGGTTCAAACCCTTGTTGGCAAGGGAGCGGGAAGCGCGCGAGGGCGCTGCGTCCGGGATGGATACCGCATTGAAAAACGGAGCCTCGGGCTCCGTTTTTGCATTTATCACCGTCAGCATCACGACAACGGGGGCCATCAGGCCCCCGTTTTGCGTTTGCAGATGTTGGCTGCTTGCGGCTTAGCGCTGCAGGGCGGCCAGTGCCAGCTCGACCCGTTTGGCGTACTCGGGGTCGGCCTGCTCGAAGTGCTTGAGCTGGGCCGCGACTATGGCGTCATCCTCCACATTGATGAGGGAGCGTGCCAGGTTGGCGGCGAGCCGTGAACGCTGCCCCTCGTCCATGATGCGGAACAGGTTGCCCGGCTGGCTGTAGTAGTCGCTGTCATGGTCACGGAAGTCGTAGTGCAGGGCGGCTCCTTCCAGACTCAGGGCCGGCTCGTGCTGCTCGCTCGGCTGCTGGGTACCGAAGCGGTTCGGCTGGTAGTTGGGGCTGGCGCCGCCATTGCTGTCGCTGCGCATGGCGCCGTCGCGGTGGGCGCCGTGGTGGAACGGGCAGCGCGGGGCGTTGACCGGCAGCAGGCCGTGGTTGACGCCGAGACGATAGCGCTGGGTGTCACCGTAGGAGAAGAGCCGGCCCTGCAGCATGCGATCCGGCGAGAAGCCGATGCCGGGCACCACGTTGGCCGGGGTAAAGGCGGCCTGCTCCACATGGGCGAAGTAGTTGTCCGGATTCTGGTTGAGCTCCAGCATGCCGACCGGGATCAGCGGGTAGTCGCTGTGCGGCCACACCTTGGTGAGGTCGAACGGATGGATCTGGTAAGTCTGGGCCTCGGCTTCCGGCATCACCTGCACATAGACCTTCCAGCGCGGGAAGTCGCCCCGCTCTATGGCGTTGTAGAGATCCGCCTGGCTGGTCTCTCTGTCCTGACCGACGGCCTTAGCCGCCTCCTCATCTGTGTAGAAGCTGTGGCCCTGCTCGGTCTTGAAGTGGAACTTGACCCAGAAGCGCTCGTTGGCCGAGTTGATGAAGCTGAAGGTGTGGCTGCCGTAGCCGTTCATCTCCCGCAGGCTCCTGGGGATGCCGCGATCGCTGAACAGTATGGTGACCTGATGCAGGGATTCCGGATGGCGTGACCAGAAGTCCCAGGCGGCGGTGGCGCTGCGCAGGTTGGTGCGCGGATCCCGCTTCTGGGTGTGGATGAAGTCGGGGAATTTCAGGGGATCCCGGATGAAGAAGACGGGGGTGTTGTTGCCCACCAGATCCCAGTTGCCCTGCTCTGTGTAGAACTTGAGGGCGAAGCCGCGCACGTCGCGCTCGGCGTCGGCGGCCCCCTTCTCACCGGCCACGGTGGAGAAGCGCAGGAAGACCGGGGTCTGCTTGCCGATGGCATTGAACAGGTCGGCCTTGCTGAAGGCGCTGATGTCGTGGGTGATGGTGAAGGTGCCGTAGGCGCCCGAGCCCTTGGCGTGAACCACCCGCTCGGGAATGCGCTCGCGGTCGAAGTGGGCGAGTTTCTCCATCAACCAGATGTCTTGCATCAGCACGGGGCCGCGGGGGCCGGCGGTGAGGCTGTTGTTGTTGTCGACGACGGGGGCACCGTTGGCGCTGTGCAGGGTCTTGTCAGTCATGGGGCATCTCCTTGTGATGAGCCGCCAGACTAGGGGAAGGGCGCGCCCGGCTCCAATGGAGTGTGCCTAACCCTTTGATTGGTTTCGCTGATGGGGGGTGGAAACGAACGCCAGCCTTGCGGCAAGATGGGACTCAGCCAATCAGGAGGTCTCATGTCCATCACCATTCGCCGCGCCGGGCCGGAAGATGCCGCCCCCCTGCGCGATCTCTACGCCATGCCCAAAGCCCAGGCCGGTACCCTGCAACTGCCCTTTCCCTCCCTGCAGCAGTGGGAGCAGAAGCTTGAACCGCGCGACGGAGTCTACAGCCTGTTGGCCGAATCCGATGGTCTGGTGGTGGGTAACCTGACCCTGTGGCAGGAGCCCAACCCGCGTCGGCGCCACGTGGCGAGCCTCGGCATGGCGGTGCGTGATGACTGGGCCGGGCGCGGCGTGGGCTCGGACTTGATGGCGGCGGCGCTGGATCTGGCGGACAACTGGCTCGGGCTGACTCGCCTCGAGCTTACCGTCTGGAGTGACAACGAGGCGGCGCAGGCGCTCTACCGCAAGTTCGGGTTCGTGCAGGAAGGTGTCGCCCGGGATTACGGCCTGCGCCACGGCGTGCTGGTGGACACCCTCTATATGGCGAGAGTGCGCTCATGATCGACTATCGCGAGCGCCTGACTCCCGTGCTGCGGGCACTGGAGCAGGAGCCGGATCTCTCCATCGAGGAGCTGGCGAGCCGCGCCTGTCTCTCCCTCTACCACTTCCACCGGGTGTTCACCGCCGTGGTGGGGGAGTCCCCCGGCGAGATGTGTCGCCGGCTGCGGATGCAGCGGGCGGCCTGGCAGCTCTGCTATACCGATGCCAGCGTCACCGCCATCGCCCTGGGGGCGGGGCTTGGCAGCTCCCAGGCCTTTGCCAAGGCGTTTCGCCGTCACTATGGCTGCACCCCGGGAGCGTTTCGCCGCGACAAGGGCAAGAACGGACACCTGGATCGCAAGGAAGGACACGCATGGCAAGGGGTACTCCCTTATGCTGAAGACCACTCATCAGCAAGGAGCAACACCATGAACACCGTCGAGATGGACGCCCGCACCCTGGCCTATGTCAGGGTCACAGGCCCCTATGGCGAGGGCTATGACGCCGTCAGCAACCGCCTGCACCAGTGGGCTGCTGCGCGCGGGCTGGAGGACGGGGAGTGGATTTTCATCTACCACGACAACCCCGAGGTGACGCCACCAGCCCAGTGCCGCACCGACATCGGCATCACAGTGCCGCCCCAGACCGGGGGCGAGGGGGAGGTGGAGATCCAGCTCATCCCCGCCGGGCGTTATGCCCAGTCCCGCTATCTCATCACGGATCGCAACCAGTACCGACCGCGCTGGCAGGAGCACATAGGCGACATAGTCTCCGCCGGGCTGGCGTTCGGCGACGGCCCCTGCTTCGAGCTCTATCACAGCGTGAGCTACGATCCCCTGCGCGACGACGTGAGTTTCTTCTCCAGCGTGCGCTAGGCAGACGGCAATAAAACGAGGCGCCCAAGGGCGCCTCGTTTTATTGGGGGGGCGCCATACCTGCATCAGGATGTAGCCCACCAAGGTTCGCTCGTTCAGGGTTGGCTGGGCACCTTGTCCCGCCGGGACTTCCACCACCAGCGCAAGCGGATCTGGGAGATCAGCATGCCTGCCAGCATCAGGGCGCAACCTACGATGGCGCGTTCGTCCAGATGTTCCCCCAGCAGCAGCACACCGCCGATGGCGGCGAACACCGTCTCCAGGCTCAAGATGATGGCGGCGTGGGCCGGGTGGGCACCGCGCTGGCCGACCACCTGCAGGGTGTAGCCTATGCCGACCGACACCAGCCCCGCGTAGAGCAGGGCCTGCCATCCCGCCACGGCGCCGCCGAGGGTCGGGGTCTCGATGACAAAGGCAGTACCAAGACTGAGCAGGCCGCACACCACGAACTGCACCCCGGCAAGGCGGATGGGGGCGACCCGGTTCGAGTAGTGATCCAGCACCAGCAGGTGAATGGCCCAGAACAGGGCACCGATCACCTGCAGCAGATCACCGTAGCCTATGGTGAACTCCTCGGTGACGCTGAGGTAATAGAGCCCGGCCATGGCGATAAGGGCGCCAATCCAGGTGTTGGCCCCTGTCTTGTGGCGCAGGGCCAGGCCGATGACGGGCACCAGTATGATGTAGAGACCCGTAATGAAGCCCGCCTTGGCGGCCGTGGTGTAGAGCAGCCCCACCTGCTGCAGGGAGGCGGCGCTGAACAGCACGCCCCCGGCGATCAGACCCCCGACCAGCAGCAGGCGGCGATCGCCTGCGGATGATCCGGATTGCGGCCTGGGCTGGCGCGACTTGAGCCACCACAGGAGCGGCAGCAGGGAGGCGGCCCCGAGCAGGAAGCGCAGGCCGTTGAAGGTGAAAGGCCCCATGTGATCCATCCCCAGGCGCTGGGCGACGAAGCCCAGCCCCCAGATGGCGGCGGCCATCAATAACATCATGTTTGAACGCATACGGATTCATCCCTGAGAGAGCAGTGACAGAGGCACTCGGGCCCCTCCCAGTACGATACCCGTCAGCGGGGGGCTTTGTCGCCGGTGATTTGCAATCCGATGGGCGCCAGCCCGAGGCGGCTACCAGCCGCCAGCCAGCCTGGCGAGCAGGGGCAGCAGGGCGAGCAGCAGCAGGTTGCCCCGCAGGATCCAGATCACCCAGAACTGCTGCTGGATGGAGACTATGGGGGCACGCCCCTGACGCAGGGAGCGGCGCCAGTGATGGAACAGCCGGCTGGGGTAGCCGAAGCTGAGGGCCATGGCGAAGAACAGCAGCAGCTTGGTGCGATAGCCGGGATTGGCCAGCAGGGCCGCCGGTTGCAGCGGGTGGGCGAGCACCATGAGCACGCCTGTGATGAAGATGAACAGCAGCGCCAGCGCCGCCAGGCTGTCTGCCAGCAGCAGCTTGCGCACCTGCTCGATGGACATGCCGCGCCGGAACAGAAAGTACTCCGAGGTGATGGCGCCGGTCAGGGTGATCACGGCGCAATAATGGAGCGCGGTCAGCAGTTCCGGGTTCAACATCCGAGCCTGTTCCTTCTCGTTGGCCACATGGCAAGCTTCCCTTTGGACGCCATAGAGCGGGGCTGATATTCTGACACTACACGACGTCGGGGGATAGCAGGAGTCAGGGTTGGATAAACGAGCAGTCTCCAAAAAGACCTGGTCCCTGGTTGCCCGGATGCGTCTGGGCCTGTTGCTGTTGTTCATTCCCGTGCTGATGCTGGGCGCCATCTACTACCTGCACATGGAGCGCAGCCTGCAACGAGAGTTGCAACACCGTCTGCTCGCCACCAACCACCAGCTGCGTCACGTCTTCATCGAACCCTACCTGCACGAAATGGAACGCCAGTTCACCCTCATCTACGACCAGGTGAAGGTGGACGACATCAGCGACCCCCGCCTGCACAATGCCGAGAGCTACCTCAAGGAGTGGCAGCTCTACAAGGGGGTCATGGCGGATCTCATCTACATCTATGTCGGCACCGCCGAGCGCCAGATGCTTATCTACCCCGAGTGGCAGGCGGATGCGGGCTTCGATCCCAGGACGCGCCCCTGGTATCGGCTGGCCAGCCAGCATGTGGGCAAGATGGTCTGGACCGAGCCCTATTACGACTACACCAACGGCAATCTGGTGATCGCGCTCGCACGGGCGCTCACCGACCAGGAGGGCAGGGTGCGCGGTGTGTTCGCGGTCGATGCCGTGCTTGCCCCTTTCTCCGCCCAGCTGAACCGGCACCTGGACAACGGTTATCAGATGATCGTCAATCAGTCCGGCAAGGTGCTGGCCCATCCCGATCCTTCCCGGCTGCTCAAGCCCATGACGCACCCGAGCTGGCTCTCCCGCTTCAGCGCTGAGGACGGCATCTTCCTGGACTCGGACTCTCGGCAGTTCGTGGCCTACAGCCGCCTGCCGGATCGCAACTGGGTGCTGATCAGCGTGCTGCCGGCGTCGAGCATCCAGGCGGTGGTGGCGAGCGCCTCCCTCAACGTGCTCGGGGTGGTGTTGCTGGCCTGCGTGCTCTATGCGCTGCTGGCCCTGGTCTGGTCCCGTTACTTCAGGCGGATGCTGGACGAGATCTCCACCATGATCCGCGCCAGCAGGATGCCACCCGATGGGGTGCCCCATGGGGGCATGCACGAGCTCAGGCACGTCTACGCCGAGCTGGCGGAGGTGAGCAAGGATTATCACGAGGCGCGCCAGCAGGCGAATCTGGACAAGTTGACCGGCCTCTACAACCGCCGCTTCTTTGACGAACGGCTGAACCGGTTGCTGCTGGAGCAGCACAGCTTCTGTCTGGCCATGATCGATCTGGATGGCTTCAAGCTGGTCAACGACAACTATGGTCACCAGACCGGGGACGTGGTGCTCAAGCGGGTGGCCAAGCTGGGCAACCAGCTGCTGGAGGATCACGGCTGGGTCTGCCGTTACGGCGGCGAGGAGCTGGTGGTGCTGTTCGCCAACCCCGACATCCACTTCTGCCAGATGCTGCTGGAGCAGTACAGGATAGGGGTCGCGTCCCTGGACTGGCGTGAACCTGGCCTCGGGATCACCTTCAGCGGCGGCCTGGTGGCGAGCGCCCCCGGTCTGGATGCCAAGGGGCTGCTCGATATCGTCGATGCCGAGGTGTATCGCGCCAAGCGGGATGGCAAGAACCGCATCTATCTGGGGGATGTCGCCCCCTTGGCGCAGCAGAAAGTGCCGCCGGAAGACGATGGGGTACTGAGCAAGGAAGAGGCCTGAGGGCCTCTTCTTCATTCAGCGGCTCAAGGGAGCAACTGCCACGCCCACAGGGGCCAGCCCAGCTCCGAGGCGCACTGGCGCAGGGCAGGGGCCGGATTGACAGCATGAGGATGGCTCACCGCCCGCAGCATGGGCAGATCGTTGTGGGAGTCGCTGTAACCGAAGCTCCCCTGCCAGATCTGCTCCCGCCCGGCAAAGAGCTGATTGATGCGGGCCACCTTGCCCTCGCGAAAACTCAGGGTGCCGCGGGTCTGGCCGGTCAGCCTTCCCTCCTCCTCGTCGAGCAGGATGGCGACGCAGTGATCCATCCCCAGCATCTTTGCCATGGGGGCCACCAGGTGCTCGCCGGAGGCGGAGATGAGCACCAGCTCGTCGCCACGCTGGCGGTGCCACTCGATGCGGGCCAATCCCTCCGGGTAGAGGCGCTCGCGCAGCACCTGCTCGGCAAAGCGGGTGCAGAGGGAGTCGAGCCACTGGCGCGTCTTGCCCGCCAGGGGTTGCAGGGTGAAGGCCATGTACTGGTGCATGTCCATCTTGCCCTGATGGTAGAGAGACATCATGGCCTGCTCTTCGGCCACCATGCCCGCCGGGGCCAGCTCCTCGGCCACCATGTACTCCAGCCAGAGGCTGGCGGAATCCCCGGCAATCAGGGTCTCGTCCAGATCAAACAGTGCCAGTGCCATGGGCGCTCCTCGCAGTGAAAATGGAAATGAAATGCGGCCTCATGCTACCTCACAGAGCTGATCCCGGGCCACCGCCAGGGTCACGGCGCTGCCCACGGCCAGCAGATCGCCGGCACAGCGGTTGAGGCAGTCCACCGTCAACAGCCCCGCCTCGCACTCCACCTGATAACGGATGACGTTGCCGAGCAACTGCTGCTGGCGGACGATGCCGGGCAGGCTGGGCTCGCTGCTGGTCGCCCCGGCGGGCAGCAGAGTGATGGACTCCGGCCGCAGCGCCAGCTTGCCTTGAAAACGGGGGCCGAACAGCGACTTGCCCTGCTCTGCGCCGAGCAGGTTGTAGTTGCCGATAAAGCCCGCCACAAACTCGCTGGCGGGGCGGGTGTAGATCTGCTCCGGTGTGCCGCTCTGGACGATGGAGCCCTTGTTCATCAGGAAGATCCTGTCCGACAGGGTGAGCGCCTCCTCCTGATCGTGGGTCACGAAGATGGTGGTGAGCTCGAGGCGCTGCTGGATCTCGCGGATCTGCTGGCGCAGGCTGCGGCGGATGCGGGCATCCAGCGCCGAGAGCGGCTCATCCAGCAGCAGGATCCGTGGCTGCACTACCAGAGCGCGCGCCAGGGCCACCCGCTGGCGCTGGCCACCGGAGAGCTCGGCCGGATAGCGGCGCTCGAAGCCGGTCAACTCCACCAGCGCCAGCGCCTCTTTCACGCTGGCCGAGAGCTCGCGCCCCGGCTGGGGCTTCATCTTGAGGCCGAAGGCGACGTTGTCCCACACCGTCATGTTGGGGAAGAGCGCATAGCTCTGGAACACCATGCCGATGCCCCGCTTCTGGGGTGCCTGCCAGGTGATCTCTTCCCCGGCCACCCGCACCTGACCGCCATCCACCGGAGTGAGCCCGGCCAGCGCCCGCAGCAGGGTGGATTTGCCGCAGCCGGAGGGGCCGAGCAGGGTCACCAGCTCCCCCTTGCGGATGCCGAACTCGATCCTCTCGAACACAGGTGTATCGCCGTAGGATTTGTGCAACTGATTGACTTCTAAATGAAACATCTTGGATCACCGATGAAATCTGTTGGCCGCCCAGGTGAGCAGCAGGGTCAGCAGGAAGTAGCTCATCACCAGGGCGCTGGTGAAGTGGCCCGAGGTGGACCTCATGTTGTAGAGGTAGACCTGCAGGGTCTCGTAGCGGGTGCCCACCAGCATGTTGGCGAACACGAACTCGCCGAGCAGGAAGGAGAGGGAGAGAAACAGCGCCGCCAGCAGCCCCTTGCGCAAAGAGGGGATCACCACCAGCAGAAAGGCGCGGGCACTGCTCGCCCCCAGCAGATGGGCGGCATCCATCAGATCCCTGAGTGGCACGCCCTGCAAACTGTTGGCCAGCGCCCGGTACATAAAGGGGAGCACCACGGTGAACCAGGTGCCGATCAGGATCCATGGGGTGCCGATGATGGGCAGGACGCCGTCGGCGTAGATCTGCAGCAATCCCACAGAGGAGACCACGGGCGGCACCGCGAAGGGGAGCAGGATCAAGAGGTTCATCCAGGGATCCAGCCTGGGGAAGTAGTAGGCCACCACCAGCACGGTGGGCACCAGCACTAGAGTCCCCAGCAGCAGGGTGGCGAGGCAGACCAGCAGGCTTCGGCCAAAGGCCGCGAGAAAGCGCGGATCGCCCCAGAGCTTGAGATACCAGTCGAGGGTGAAGCCGTCCGGCAGCAGGGTCGCTCCCCAGCGGGTGGAAATCGAATAGAGAAAGGTAGCCAGCAGCGGCAGCAGCAGGGTAGCCACCAGGGCCCCCAGCACCCAGCGCGGCCAGCTCGGTTGCAAATCATGCATGGGATTGCCCCTTGTTCACATAGCTCTTCTTCAGCAGCCACTGATTGGCGGCCGTCACTACCCCCAGCAGCACCATCAGGATCACCGCCAGCGCCGCCGCCAGGTTGGGCTCGAGGAAGATGTCGCCGGAGACCAGGCTCGCCACCCTGATGGTCACCAGATTGAAGTTGCCGGTGGTGAGGGCGTAGGCGGAGGCATAGGCCCCCACAGCGTTGGCGAACAGGATGATCAGGGTGCCGAGCAGCGCAGGCGTCAGCACCGGCAGCGCCACGTGCCACACATACTGGCCCTTGCTCGCCCCCAGCAGGGCGGCGGCCTGCGGCCACTCATCCTGCAGCGCATCGAACGCCGGATAGAGCAGCAGCAGGGCGAGGGGGATCTGGAAGTAGGTGTAAATGAGGATAAGGCCCGACCCCGAGTAGAGGTTGAAGCCGTCGATGAGGCCCCAGGATTTGAGCAGCAGGGTCACCGCGCCATTGATGCCGAGCACTATGATGAAGGCGAACGCCAGCGGCACCCCGCTGAAGTTGCCTGTCATGGTGACAAAGGCCAGCAACAGCCGTTTGACCCGCTCGCCGCTGTGACGCAGCGCCGCCGCACCGAGCGTGCCGATGGCAAGCCCCGCCAGACTGGCGATACCGGCGATACGCAACGAGTTGCCGAAGGATTGCAGGTAGAAGGGGGAGCTCAAAATCTCCCGGTAATGGTCGAGGCCCCAGCCATCCGGGGTCTGAAAGCTGCCCACCAGCACCCACACCATGGGGGCGAGCTGGAACAGGATCATCAAGAGGACAAAGGGCAGCAGTACCAGGGCCGGCAGCCAGTGACGGCGTGCCCGGCGTGGCTTCACGGGTTGATCCGCGAGGATCTTGGTGGTGGTAGGCATCATCAGTGCACCTCGCGCATAAAGGCCGCCTTGAGCAGCGGGGGCGCCACCGGCTTGTCGTGGGGAACCCCCAGCAGATCGGCCATCAGGGCGCAGAGCTGGGTCTGGGCGATCGTCGCGCCCTCCGGCCACTGGGCCACAAAGGCATCGCCAAAGAGCCAGAGCGGCACTGTGCGCTCTTCGGGCAGGGTGCCGCCGTGGCTCAGATCGTTGTTCATACCGTGATCCGAGGTGACCACCACCTGATACCCATCCGCCAGCCACTGGGGCAGCAGATCGGCCAGCAGGCTGTCCATGCGGCGCGCCTGATTGCGGTACTGGCGGGAATCCAGGCCAAACTTGTGGCCCGCGTCGTCCACCCCCATGGGGTGGATCAGCAGAAAATCGGGGTCGTACTGGCTGCGTAGCCACTCCCCATCCATCAGCAGATGGCTGTCGGGATAGTTGTCATCCCAGTAGAAGCAGCCGTGCTGGATAGGCAGTTGCTCGTCATGGGTATAGCGATCCCGGGCTGCCAGCCAGGGGCTCTTGTTGTAAAGCTCGCTCATCCAGTAATAGGCGGCCGCCGCGGTACGTTTGCCCGCGGCACGGGCCAGATGGAAGATGGAGTCATGCAGACTGAAGCGACTCACCCCGTTGTGGGTGATGCCGCTCGCCACCGGCGGCACGCCGGTCAGGATGCACTCGTAGAGGGGTCGGGAGAGAGAGGGCAGGGCAGAGTTCAGGGTCGTATAGAGACCGCGCTCTGCCTCCACCATGCCGAAAAGGTAGCCCATGCAATGGGCTACCTCGGCTGCCAGACCATCCACAAGTACCACTATCACCTTGTGTTGCACTGGATCCCCTTACTGCATGTTGATCATGACGGTTTCCTGCCACTGGCGCGGCAGGGCCTTGGAGCTCTGCTCCCAGGCGGCGTGATCCTGCACCGGCTTGGCATTGGCGTACTGCTCGGCCGGCAGCAGTTTGGCCTTCACATCATCCGGCAGGGTCACATTGCTGCGGATGGGGCGGGCGTAGCCGCGTGCCAGGTTGATTTGACCGGCATCGGAGAGGATGTATTCCCGCGCCAGCTTGGCGGCGTTGGGGTTCTTGGCCCACTTGTTGATGATGGTGGTGTAACCGGCGATGACGGAGCCGTCGCTCGGGATCACCACGTCAAACTTCTTGGGGTCTATCTGGTCGCGGTAGTTCAGGGCGTTGAAGTCCCACAGCACACCCACTTCCACCTCGCCCTTCTCGATGTTGGCGATGGTCGGGTCGTTCAGTGAGAGGCGACCCTGCTTGGCCAGCTGGCCGAACAACTCCAAGGCAGGCTTGAGGTTCTTCTCGCTGCCGCCGGTGGCATAGGCCGCCGCCAGCACGCCGTTGTTGGCCTGGGAGGCCACGCCCACATCACCCAGGGTCACCTTGTAGTCGCCGCCCAGCAGGGACTGCCAGCTGGTGGGGGCCGCCTTGACCAGATCCTTGTTGATCAGGAAGGCGATGGTGCCGGTATAGGCCAGCATCCAGTGACCGTCCGCATCCTTGGCCCAGTTCGGAATATCGGCCCAGGTGGAAGGTTTGTAGGGCTGGGTGACCCCCTGCTTGACCGCGACCGGGCCGAAGGCGCCGCCCACGTCGCCGATGTCGGCGGTGGCATTGGCCTTCTCGGCGGCGAACTTGGCGATCTCCTGGGCCGAGCTCATGTCGGTATCCTGATGCTTGATGCCGTAGATGCTGCCGAGCTGCTGCCAGGTATCCTTCCAGTTGGCCCAGCTGTCGGGCATGCCGATGCTGTGGAGCTGGCCTTCACCGCGGGCGGCCTTTTCGAGATCCGCGATATTCTCGGCGGCAAACAGCGGTTGACTGATGGCCACCAGGGCCAGTGCACTTGCGATCACGCTTTTCATCATCCCATCCCTCTGGACTAGGTCAGTTAAGGTTCGAGAGGGATGCTAGAGGGGAAATATGACGGTGGCGGGGCGCTTTGATGGCGTTTTCGTGACAATCGCCCTGTCATGGCGCTGTCATCCATAGCGGTTACAACTCGGGACCGACAGCCGCTGGTCTACTCCAGGGGGCGCACACCGGAATGACCGACAGGGACGTGACAGTGACAGAGCGATTGAGTGAACAGGGGCTGACCGATGGCCGCAGCCCCTCCAAGTGCGAACAGATTTGCCGGACCCTGCGCCGCTATATCGGCAGCGGCCAGCTGGGGGCCGGGCAGCAGTTGCCCGCCGAACGGGCCCTGAGCGAGCGCTTCACCACCACCCGCATCACCATCAAGGAGGCGCTCTCCAACCTGGAGGCGGATGGCCTCATCTACCGGGCCGAGCGGCGCGGCTGGTTTGTGGCGCCGCCAAGACTCACCTACGATCCCGCCATCCACACCCACTTTCACCAGTGGATCGGCGAGCAGCAGCGCACCGCCGAAACCCGGGTGCTGGCCCACGGCGGCGAGCTCGCCAGCAGCGAGCTGTGCAGCCGGATGGGGCTGGAACCCTTCACTCCACTTTATGAAATCCGCCGCCTGCGCCTTATCGACGGGCGCCCAGTGCTGCACGTCAGCCACCATCTGCTGGCGAGCCGCTTTCCCGATATCGCCAGCGCGCCGCTGGCCAGCTCCCTTACCGAGCTCTATCAGCAGCGTTATGGCATAGGCCAGGGGGGGGCGAGTCTGGAGATCACCCCCTCGGCGGCCCGGGGAGAGATAGCCCGCGCCCTCAATCTGGCCCAGGGGAGCGCCGTGCTGCGGCTGGTGCGGGTCAACTATGACGAGCGGGGGGCGCTGGTGGATTGCGATATCGAGCACTGGCGACCGGATGCCATCCGTATCTGTCTGGATACGCGGGCGCTGCAACCGGCAACAGGCAGATCGCAGCAAGCTCAACTTACGGGATAACGGAACGCCAGCGAAAACGGACGGATCCCGCAGGATCCGCCGGGATCAGTTGTCGATATTGGGGATAAGGTCGTCGAAGCTCTGGTAGCCGCAGTCCGCCAGTTGCAGCGACATTGTGTAGGTCTTGCTGCCCTCCCGCTGGCCTATGGCGGGGCGGTTGAGCTTGAGCTCCTGATGCCAGTACTCCTTCATGCGATCGATCAGGGCCATGGCCTCGCTCTCGTCCAGGTGGAGCTGGCACAGCGCCATGTAGTTGTTCGACTTGTGCATGTTCTCCACCAGATAGTCCCCCAGCACCGACATGGCCTGGCGTGCCTGCTGGCGGGCGAAGCGGCTGTGCTGCTCGAAGCTGATCCGCTCGCTGATGAGGAAGTGGTAACTGTTGTCGATGCCGAGCTGCAATATGCCGAGCTTCTCCAGCTTGCGCAGATAGAGGTAGCAGGAGGCATCGGTCAGGCCGTACTCCCGCTTGAGATCGATCAGCGTCTTGTCGCGCCAGAAGATGTTGGCGAGAAAGGCGTAGAGCCCCGGCTCCTTGTGAAACGCCTCATCCTGCTCCTGGGTGAAGACGGCGCGGCGGCTCTGGGCGTCCTGAGTGCGATCCAGCAGCTCCTCGAACGACAACCCCACCAGATGGCAGATCTCCAGCAGGGTATCGAACGGCAGGGAGGGCTTGTTCATCATCCGTTTCACGGTGGCGATGGATACCCCCATGGCTTCCGCCAGGGTCTGATAGCGGATCCCCTTGTCGGTCAGGGTCTTCTTCAGGGTGTCGAGAATGTGGTTGGCCAGGGTCTGGCTGTAGGTCATGCAACTATTCCTTTATCTGCATTTTTAGTCGTGCCAGAAAGTGAGTCATTTATCTGTATCGGGCTCAATTTTTGACACCTAGAAAAACCAGAGGAGAGTAATCCGGTGATAACGGCTGAAATGGCCTGACCAGTTGTGGTGCAAGGTGGCAGATAATGACACTCGGTGGTGCATATCCTTCAACCTTCCAACATTTTGCTGGTGATGCATATTACATCGCACATAATCCAACACGAATCGGATTCAATACCTTCCTGGTTGAGAAAACGATTGTTTGCTTCCAATTTAAGGGTTTTTTTAACCGCAAGGTTTTATTCTTTCCTGGCATTGAGCGGAACTCGCAAGAGGTCCGCTTTTTTTCTTTTCTCCGAATTTGAGCCCGCCGTCAAGGAAGAGGCGCATCTTTTGGCACCTCCTGCGCCGCCCTCCCGAGGGACTATTCCCCCTTGCAGGGGAACAGCTTGGGGATCTCCCGCACCAGCCAGCTCTTGGCCTTGCCCATGGTATCGCGCCGCCACGCCAGCACGACCTGCACCTGATGGCGATATTCGGGGCCGATCACCTTGAGTCGTCCTGCCTTGATGTCCTCTTCTATCCAGCTCAGGGGCATGGTGCCGACACCAATGCCCGCCAGCAGGGCATCGCGCTTCTCCCCCATGGTACTGACGGTCAGGCGCGGCTGCTTGTCCAGCAGGCGATAGGTGAGGGCGGGCTTGCGCCGCGCCGTGTCGGCAATGGCGATGGCGCGGTAGCGGCGCAGGGTTTCGTCCGCCAGGGGCTCGGGCTCCCCGTGCAGGGGGTGATCCGGGTGGGCGACATAGAGCATCACCTCCTCCTGCAAGGGCTGGTGCTTGATGCCGGTCAGGGTGATGTCGGGGTTGAGGGAGGAGATGAGCAGGTCGGCGCGGCCATCCTCCAGACACTCCCAGCTGCCCGCCAGCACTTCGGCCCGCAGCCGCAGCCGGGTATCCGTCAGCTCGGCCAGCCGCTCCACCAGGGGGTAGAGCGCCTGCAGCGGCACCAGGGCATCGACGGCTATGGTGATGTCGGTCTCCCAGCCCCGGGCCAGGGCCCGGGTCTCCCCCACCAGATGCTCGGCCGCCTCCAGCAGCAGACGACCCTGCTCCAGCAGCATGCGCCCGGCGGGGGTGAATTTGGTTCTGTGGCCGCTGCGATCAAACAGCATGGCGTCCAGCTCGTCTTCCAGCTTCTGCACCGTGTAGCTCAGCGCCGAGGGCACCTTGCCCAGCTCGTCGGCGGCGGCCGCGAAGCTGCCACGGCGGTCTATGGCGTCCAGCACCCGGATCGCCTCCAGGGTCAGCGCCCGTTCCTTGTTCGATTCCTTGGCCATATCTAACCTTCAATTTTTTTGAACATGTTTGCCAGATTATCTCGCTAACAACTTAGGGCAAGTGACTTTAATATTCAATCAACGCTTAGGCAGGAAGGCCAAGCGGCCAAATAAAAGGTAGTTCCAGGCTGAGACATCACACAGAACGATGTCTGCTGTAGGTGAAAGAACAACACACTATTTGAATAACCTCTTGCATGGATGCATTGATTCGGGCCAGACCGGCCTTGGCAATGACATAAAAACCAAGAGAGTGAATGAACATGAAAAACGTAATCAAGATGCTGGCCGTTGCAGGCCTGATGACCGCAGGTTTCGCCCAGGCTGCCGTACCGGCCGACATCAATGCCGCCCCTGGCGTGCTGTTCGTGAACTGGAACGCGACCGCCGCCATGGCTGGCAAGGCCAACCCCATGCTGGAGGTGCGCGATGAGTCTGGCGATCTGCTGGCATCGGTTCACGCCAGCCTGATGGGCACCCAGCAGGTCAAGATCCCGAGCCGCACCCAGGGCAACCTGACGGTCAGCCTGGGCAGCGAGAGCAGCAGCTACCGCATCCCGTTCGGTCTGGGTGACGGTCGCCAGCGCTAATCAACCGTTTCAAGGTATTGGAGGAGCACACCATGATGAAATTGAGAGCCGCAGCAGAACGGGGTCATGCCAACTTCGGCTGGCTGGATGCACGCCACAGCTTCTCGTTCGGTCACTACTATGACCCGGACTGGATGGGGCACTCCGTCCTGCGGGTCATCAACCAGGATCTGGTGTCGCCGGGTGGCGGTTTCGCTACCCACCCTCATGCCAACATGGAGATCCTCACCTGCGTGCTGAGCGGCACCATAGAGCACAGGGACAGCCTCGGCCATGCCGAGCAGATCCCGGCGGGGGATTTCCAGCTGATGAGCGCAGGGTCCGGCATCCGGCACAGCGAGTACAACCCCTCGCAGACCGAGCCCCTCTCCCTGTTGCAGATCTGGATAGAGCCGAACGAAGTCGGCACTACCCCGGGTTATCAGCAGAAGAAGATAGCCACCCAGCCGGGGCTGACGCTGGTCGCGTCACCGGATGGGGAGGATGGATCCTTCAGGATCCGCCAGCAGGCCCGCATCTGGCGACTGCAACTTGCCGCAGGGGAAACCCTCGAATGGGCATTGCAAGGGCGCCATGGTTACCTGCATATGATTTCAGGGGAGCTGACTGGCAACGGTCTGGCTGCCCGACCCGGCGACGGCCTGCTCAGTCGCGATGAGGCGTCCTGGACGCTCACCGCCTCCGAGGGGAGTGAAGCCCTGCTGTTTGATCTGCCCTGATAGATAAATCACGGCGAAATGAATGAGTTAACAATTAGCTCTTACACTGTTTATTACCAAGATGGGTAATCAAAGGAATCTGACGATGGACAAGATGAAAGATGTGGCACTGCTGGCGGGTCGTATTTTGCTGGCGCTGATGTTCGTGATGGCAGGCTGGGGCAAGATCGGCGGTTACGCCGGTACCCAGGGTTACATGGAAGCCATGGGCGTGCCCGGGTTCATGCTGCCCCTGGTGATCCTGCTGGAGCTGGGTGGCGGTCTCGCCATAGTGCTGGGTCTCTTTACCCGCAGCCTCTCGGTGCTGCTGGCCGGCTTCACCCTGATGGCCGCCTTCATCTTCCACTATCAGCCTGCCGAACAGATGCAGATGCTGATGTTCATGAAGAACCTCTCTGTGGCCGGTGGTTTCCTGGCCCTGGCGGCAGCCGGTCCTGGCGCCTTCAGCCTGGATGCCCGCCTCGGCAAGTGCTGGTAATACCCTGATAGTTCAAGTTTTCCAACGCCTTTTGGCCGGTGCAGCTGCACCGGCTTTTTTATGCCCGCCAGGGGACGAATGCCGGTACTGTGACGAGGCCCCTGGCGGCGGCAAGCGCCTTTTGCATCTTATCCCCCGATCCCCGACAATCCCATTTCGTGTGAAGTGACGGAAATGGCTCGCCTTTTCCGGCGCGCACCCCTCTTCATGAAATTGGCGGGAGTCGTCCATGTTTACCCTCTACCACTCCAATCAGCTGGATCTGCTCAAGGAGCTGCTGGTGAGCCGCATCCGGCAGGCGCCCCTCTCTCACCCCTTCGAGCACGAGCAGATCCTGGTGCAGAGCCCGGGCATGGCCCAGTGGCTCAAGCTGGAGCTGGCCAAGGCCTTCGGCATCGCCGCCAATATCGACTTTCCGCTGCCCGCCAGCTTTATCTGGGAGATGTTCACCCAGGTGCTGGCGGACGTGCCCCGCCAGAGCCCCTACAACAAGGGCTCCATGAGCTGGCAGCTGATGACCATCTTGCCCGCCCTGCTCGGCAGGCCCGCCTTTGCCCCGCTCGCCGCCTATCTGGGCGGGGGAGATGAGGAGGATCCAGCCAAGGATCCCGAGCAGGTGCGGTTGTGGCAGCTCTGCCAGAAGGTGGCGGATCTGTTCGACCAGTATCTGGTCTACCGGCCTGACTGGATCGCCCGCTGGGAAGAGGGGGAGGGATTGGGGTTGGAGCTGGCCGGGGTGAGCGGTCAGGATTGGCAGCCGGAGCTGTGGCGCGAGCTGGTGGCCCGCACCTTGGCACTGAGTCCGAGCGGCTACCACAGAGCCAACCTCTACGAGGAGTTTATCCACGAGCTGGCGCGCACCCGGGAGCTGCCGGGCAAGCTGCCGCAGCGGGTGTTTGTGTTCGGCATCTCGGCGCTGCCACCGCGCTATGTGGAGGCCCTGCTGGCCCTCGGCAGCCGGCCGGAGGTGGAGGTGCATCTGTTCGTCACCAACCCCTGCCGCTACTACTGGGGGGATCTGCTGGACAGAAAGACCCTGGCGCGCCTCGAGAACAAGCTCAAGCCCGGCACCGATCTCGAGACCCTGCAGGGCCCCGCCAACCCGCTGCTCGCCTCCATGGGCAAGCTGGGGCGCGACTACCTGCATCAGCTTATGGAGCTGGAGGTGCCGCAAATCGAGGCCTTCGTCGACATCGACGAGGTGGACGAGCAGGGCAACGTCAGCCTGCTGCGCGCCATCCAGAAGGATGTGCTGGAGCTGGCCGAGCGAGGGGCCGGTCAGTTCAGTCTCGACGCCAGCCACCACAAGAGCCCCATCAGCCCGGCGGATGGATCCCTGCAGATCCACGCCTGTCACGGCCCGATGCGGGAACTCGAGGTGCTGCACGACCGGCTGCTGGCGCTGTTCGAGCAGGACCCGTCCCTCACCCCGAAAGATGTGGTGGTGATGATGCCGGACGTGAACAGCTACGGCCCCTACATTCAGGCGGTGTTTGGCGCGCGTGGCCAGATCCCCTTCGCGGTCTCGGATCGGGCGGCGAGTCAGGAGAGCCCGCTGCTGCAAAGCTTCCTCGCCCTGCTCAAGCTGCCCAACGCTCGCTTGGGGGCGGGGGAGCTGCTTGCCATTCTCGAGGTGCCTGCCGTGCTGCGCCGCTTCGAGCTGGATGACGACGAGTTCAACCAGCTGCGGGTCTGGGTGCAGGAGACCGGCATCCGCTGGGGGCTGGATGATGGCTATCCCGAGCGCTTCGATCTGCCGCCCATGTCCGGCAACAGCTGGCTGTTCGGCCTGCGCCGCATGCTGCTCGGCTTTGCCATGGGGGATGGCGAGCCGGTGGCGGGCATCCTGCCTTACGCCGATATCGAAGGCCAACAGGGGTTGGCGCTCGGCAAGCTCGCCTGGTTTGTCGACTCCCTGGCCGAGTTTTTGCCCCGGCTGCAACAGGCCCAGCCGCTGACGGAGTGGCACGCCTGCTTGCTGGCGCTGCTGGAGCGCTTCTATCTGGCCGACGAGGATGAAGAGCGTCAGCTCCAGCTCATTCGCAGCCAGCTGGCCGAGTGGCAGACCCAGCTTGGGGAGGCCCGCTTCGAGCAGCCCATCTCGGCCTCCCTGCTGCAGGATTACCTCGGCAGCGTGCTGGGAGAGTCCCGCTCCAGCCAGCGCTTCCTCGCCGGTCAGGTCAACTTCTGTACCCTGATGCCGATGCGCTCCATCCCCTTCAAGCAGGTCTGTCTGCTCGGCATGAACGACGGCGTCTACCCACGCACCCTGGCCCCCATGGGGTTTGACTTGATGGCGGTGGCGTCGCGGCGCGGGGATCGCTCCCGCCGCGATGATGACCGCTACCTCTTCCTCGAGGCGCTCTTGAGCGCCCAGCAGGGGCTCTATATCAGCTATCAGGGCTTCAGCGCCCAGGACAACAGCGACAAGGTGCCCTCAGTGCTGCTGGCGGAGCTGATCGACTATGTGCGGCAGGGCTTCGTGCTGGCGGGGGATGAGAGCCTCGATGACGAGACCTCAGGCAAGCGGCTGCTTCAGCACCTGATGGTGGCGCACCCGCTCACCCCCTACAGCCGCAACTACTTCTACCCGCAGGCGGGTTCGCGGCTCTTTACCTATGCCGCCGACTGGCTGCCCGCCCTCAATCCGGTGCGCGGCGCCGCCAACTTCCAGAGCGGCGAGCTGCCGCTGCCACCCGAATGGGGCAAGGAGCAGGGGCTGGAGCTGGCGGAGCTGCTGCGCTTCTATCGACAGCCCACCAAATATTTCCTCAACCGCCGCCTCAAGGTGTGGTTTGAGTTGAATGAGGCCAACATCGAGGACAGCGAGCCGTTCGAGCTGGATGGCCTGCAACATTATCAGCTGAAAGATCTGCTGCTCGACGCTCATCTGGCGGAAGGTGACAGTACAGTGCGTCGCGAACGGTTGCAGCTCACCGGCCTGCTGCCGCAAGGGTGGTTCGGCAGCCTGCTGCTGGACGATCTGGATGCCGAGATGGGCAAGCTGGCGGATCGGCTGTGCCCCTGGGTTGCGGCTGATGAGGCTGAAAAACAGGCGGTGGAGATCGATATCTCCCTGACCCAGGGCCAGCTGCAAGGGTGGATCGACACCCAGAAGGGGCGAGCGCTGGTGGTCAAACCCGGCAGCTTCAACGGCAAGGATCTGCTGCTGGGCTGGGTTCAGCACCTCTGCCTCTCATTGAGCTGCGCCCCCGGCGACACCCTGCTGTTCGATGCCAAACAGAGTCTGCGGCTGCCAGCGCTGCCTGCCGACGAGGCGCGGCCCAGGCTGGCGGCCCTGGTGGCGCTCTGGGCCCAGGGGATGAAGCGGCCGCTGCCGTTTTTCCCCAACACCGCCTGGGAGTGGCTCAAGGCGATCGAGAAGGATCCGGACAAGCCGGAGGCGGCCGACAAGGCGGCCCTCACCCGTTTCAACGGTGGCTACATGGTGACGGGGGAGGGGCAAGACCCTTATGTCGCCCGCTGCTTCCCCGAGCTGGATGACGCCGTGCTGGACCAGTTGCAGGCCCTGGCCCGCGAACACCTGACCCCGCTGCTCAAGACCCTGGAGGAGCTGAAATAATGGCTAACCCGCTCAATACATTGCGTTTTCCCCTCCATGGTGAACGACTGATCGAAGCCTCCGCCGGTACCGGCAAGACCTACACCATAGCCGGTCTCTACCTGCGCCTGCTGCTGGGGCACGGCCCGCTCATCGAAGAGGGGGCCGATGCCGGTCAGCCCAGCGCCCACGAGCGGCCGCTGTCGGTGACCGAGATCCTGGTGGTGACCTTTACCGAAGCGGCCACCGCCGAGCTGCGGGGGCGGATCCGCGGCCGCATCCACGAGGCGCGCCTCGCCTTTATGCGCGGTCACAGCAGTGACACCCTGCTGGCCCAGTTGCTGGACGAGGTGGAGGATCACGAGCTGGCGGCCCGCCGCCTGCTGGCTGCCGAGCGGCAGATGGACGAGGCGGCTGTCTTCACCATCCACGGCTTCTGCCAGCGGATGCTCAAACAGAACGCCTTCGAGTCGGGCGCCCTCTTCGAAACCGAATTTTTGACCGACGACAGCCAGCTCAGGCTGCAGGCGGTGAGCGACTACTGGCGTGCCGAGTTCTATCCGGTGGACAAGACCCTGGCGAGCTCGGTGCGCGCGCTCTGGCCGAGCCCCGCCGCCCTGCTGCGGGAGATGAACGGCTGGCTCGACAACAGCGAGCTGGAGATCCACCCCGCGCTGGGTGACGAAACCCTGGCCGCCCGCCATCAGGCGGCCATGGCCCGCATCGGGGCGGTGAAAGATGCCTGGCTGGCGCAGACGGACGAGATCCGCCGCCAGACAGAGGGGCAAATCAAGCTCTATACCGGCAAGAACTACGAAGGGTGGCTCGCCAAGATAGGCGACTGGGCGCAGGACGAGACGAGCGGCTACGCGCTGCCCAAGGATCTCGAGCGCTTCGGCCAGGAAACCCTGGAGGCCAAGCTGAGTAAGGGGAAGGCATTACCGACCCTGCCGCTGTTCAGCCAGATTGACCAACTGCTGGCGAGCCGCCCCGGTATTCGGGATCTGATCCTGCAACGGGCCGCCAAAGTAGTGCGTAGCCGGATGCAGGCGAGCAAGCGGCAGGCCCATCAGCTCTCGTTCGATGACCTGCTCAAAGACCTCGACGGGGCGCTTGGCTCCAGCCTCGGCGAGCGGCTCTGCGAGCGCATTCGCGCCACCTATAGGGTCGCGATGATAGACGAATTCCAGGATACCGACCCCCAGCAGTACCGCATCTTCCATCGCCTCTACGGCGGCCACCAAGACACTGCGCTCTTGATGATCGGTGACCCCAAGCAGGCCATCTACGGTTTTCGCGGCGCCGACATCTTTACCTACATCCAGGCGCGGCGAAATGTGAGCGCCCACTACACCCTGGGGCGTAACTGGCGCTCCAGCGGCGCCCTGGTGGGGGCGGTCAACGGCCTGTTCGAGCGGGCCAAGGATCCCTTTATCTACGAGGCGGATATCCCCTTCCTGCCGGTGGAGGCGCAGGGCAAGAGCAAGGCGCTGCAGATCGATGGCGCAATTGCACCAGTGCTCCACTGCTGGCAGCTGAGCGGCCAGCCCACCTTCAACCGGGGGGATTATCAGAGCAAGATGGCCCGCGCCACCGCCGCCGAGATCCACCGTCTGCTGACCCTGGCCCGCGAGGGCAAGGCGCTGATAGGTGATCAGGCGGTGAAGGCCGGGGATATCGCCGTGCTGGTGCGTACCGGCGCCGAGGGCAAGCTGGTGCAGCAGGAGCTGGCGCGCCTCGCCATCGCCTCCGTCTATCTGTCGAACCGCGAGAGCGTGCTGGAGCAGGTGGAGGCGAGGGAGATACTGCTGATCCTGCACGCCTGCCAGAACCCGAGCGAGGAGCGCAGCCTTAGGGCGGCGCTCGCCACCGGCCTGTTTGATCTCGACGCCAAGGCGCTCGATGGGCTGGCCAGCGACGAGCGGGCCTGGGAGAGCGCGGTGCAGGAGTTTATGGAGTACCGATCGATCTGGCATCGCCGCGGCGTGCTGGCCATGTTGCGGGCACTGCTGCACCGGCGCAATCTTGCCTCTTCGCTTTTGGCGAGCCCCTATGGCGAGCGGCGGCTGACCAACTTCCTCCATCTCGGCGAGCTGCTGCAACAGGTGAGCAGCGAGCTGGACGGGGAATATGCCCTGCTGCGCTGGCTGGGGGAGGCGGTGAGCCACCCGGGCGGCCAGGATGCGGAGCAGGTACTACGCCTCGAATCCGAGCGCAAATTGGTGCAGATAGTCACCATCCACAAATCCAAGGGGCTGGAGTACCCCCTGGTGTTCCTGCCCTTCATCTGCAGCCACAGAACCGCCGAGACCCCGCTCTATCACGAGGCTGACGAGGCGGGCAATCGCACCATTCTCGATCTGACCGGCGCCGAGGGGTCCTTGGCGGAAGCAGACAGGGAGCGCCTCGCCGAAGACTTGCGGCTGCTCTACGTGGCCCTGACCCGGGGGGTCTACGCCACCTGGCTGGGGCTGGCCCCGGTGCGCTCGGGCAACGGCAAGTCGGAGAAGACAGAGCTGCACCAGACCGCCATCGGCTACCTGCTGCAAAAGGGGGAAGAGGGGGACGCCACTACCCTGGCGACCGCCCTGACCGAGCTTGCCCAGGCGCTGCCCGGGGTGGCGGTCGGTGAGCCCTCGCTCACCCGTCCGGCCCCGCTGCCGCAAGAAGAGGAACAGCTGGGGGAGCCCCAGGTGCGCCACTTTACCGGTTCCCTCGAGCGGGACTGGTGGATCAGCTCCTACTCCGGGCTGGCGGCTCAGGGGAACGGCCACGGCAAGGGGGTCCTGGCGAACCCCGGCTTCGATGACGAGGTGGTCACCGAGGCGGCGAGTGCAGCCTTGCTGGCCGAACCGGGGGAAGTGGCAGCGCCCCAGCCCTCCATCTTCACCTTCCCCAAGGGGGCGCGCCCCGGCACCCTGCTGCACAGCCTGTTCGAGACCATAGACTTCGAGAGCGCGGCGGGCGAGCCGCTGGCGCAGCATATCGCTGGCCTGCTGGCGCAAGATGGCTTCGACGAAAACTGGGCCCCCGTGCTGCAACAGCAGGTGGAGGCGGTGCTGGATACCCCGCTGGATACCGGCCTTGGCGATCCGGTGCGGCTGCGGGATCTGGCCCCCGGGCGCAAGCAGGTGGAGCTGGAGTTCTTCCTGCCAATGGGGCGGGTGACGGCACCGGCGCTCACCGCCCTCTGCCAGCAGCACGACCCCCTGTCGCGGGGCAACAAGCCGCTCGGCTTCGCCGCCGTGCAGGGGATGCTCAAGGGCTTTATCGACCTGGTGTTCGAGTGGCAGGGGCGCTGGTATTTGCTCGACTACAAATCCAACCACCTCGGCATGAGCCCCGCCGATTACAGCCGTCCGGCGCTGGAGCGGGCGATGGCGGAACACCGCTACGACCTGCAATACCAGCTCTACTCCCTGGCGCTGCACCGGCTGCTCGGCTTGCGGCTGCCGGGCTACGACTTTGACCGGCACTTTGGCGGCGTCTTCTATCTGTTCCTGCGCGGCATGCCGCAGGGGGGGGTATTCCATACCCGCCCGAGCCGTGAACTGGTGCTGGGGCTCGACAAGTTGTTTAGTGAAGGTGTGGAGCCTGACGATCATCGTTTAGAAAAATCAAACAAGGCAGAGGCATGAGGGGCGAGATGAAGAGCGACGGTATGATCGAACGGCTGAAAGCCCTGGCGCTGGCGGGGCGTATCCGCCAGCTGGATCTGCAATTTGCCAAGCTGGTGGCCGATCTGGGCGGCGGCCCCGAGCTGGTGCTGGGGGCCGCGCTCGCCTGCTTCGAGCTTGGGCGCGGCCACGTCTGCCTGCCGCTGGAGATGCTAACGGCCGGTTCCCTGCGCCCCTTCGGGCTGGATCCGGATCAGAGCCGGGATCTGCTGGGGGATCTGGCTGATCCTGCCCGCTGGCCCGCCCTGTTTGCGGCAAATCCGCTCGTGGGTACGGAACAGGATGAGGGGCTTGCCCCGCGCTGGCCGTTGCGGCTCTGGCGCGATCGCCTCTACCTCACCCGCTACCACGACTTTGAGCTGGGGGTGGCCCGCCATCTGCGCGCCTTGAGTGAAAGAGCCGAATGGCCGGAGATTGCCCCGGCCCTGTCGCGGCTCTTTGCCCGCGACTACGGCCTAGTGTTCTCGGCGCTGCTCAAAGCCCGCCTCGCTCCCGACTTCTCGGCCCGCCACTTCGTCGAGAAGTATCTGGATCTGGTGTTCCCGAGCGAAGTGGATTGGCCCGCCATCGAGGCCCTGCTGGCCAGCGCCCAGGCGGCAAGCGAGCTGAGCAAGCTGGATGCGTTGGTGCCCGAGGCGCTCTGCTGCAACGGCCAGAAGCTGGCGGCGGCCACGGCGGCGGCGCGCCCCTTCGCGGTCATCTCCGGCGGCCCCGGCACCGGCAAGACAACCACTGTTGCCAAGCTCCTGGCCATCCTGGTGGAGACCGGCCTGCAAGGGGGCAAGGCCCCGGCGATCCGGCTGGTGGCCCCCACCGGCAAGGCGGCGGCGCGCCTCACCGAGAGTATCGGCTCTGCCCTGCAGGCCCTGGATATGCCCCCGGAGTGGGCCCAGGCCATCCCCACCGAGGCGGGCACATTGCACCGGCTGCTCGGGGTGATCCCCGGGCGCAGCCAGTTCCGCCACCACGCAGGCAACCCGCTGCACCTCGACTTGCTGGTGGTGGACGAGGCCTCCATGGTGGACCTGCCCATGATGGCGCGCCTGCTGGACGCGCTGCCAAGCCACGCCCGCCTCATCCTGCTCGGTGACAAGGATCAGCTCGCCTCGGTGGAGGCGGGGGCCGTGCTCGGGGATATCTGCAGCTTTATCGAACAGGGCATCAGCCCGGCGCAGGCGCAGTGGCTCTCCCGTCAGACCGGCTACCGCCTGCAGGGCTCGCCCGCAGGTGCCCCGGTGCGCGACAGCCTCTGCCTGCTGGCCAAGAGCTGGCGCTTCGATCAGCACTCCGGCATCGGCCAGCTGGCGCGGGCCTGCAACGGTGGCGATGCCGCTGCGGTGGAAGCTGTCTGGAGTGCGGGATTTGCCGACATCAGCCTGCATCCCTGGGCGGGGGAGGCCTATGACGCCCTGATTGCCCAGGGGGTCGCCGGTTACGGCAGCTATCTGAAGGCGGCTCGCGCGGGGGAAGAGGCGTCCGCCGTGTTCAAGGCGTTCAACGGCTTCCAGATCCTCTGCGCCCTGCGGGACGGCCCGTTCGGGGTGTTGGGGCTAAACGAGCGGCTCGAACTGGCCCTGTCACGGGCGGGGCTCATCGCCCGCGACGGCGACTGGTATGCGGGCCGCCCTGTGATGGTGGTGCGCAACGATCACGGCATCGGGCTCTATAACGGCGACATGGGGCTCTGCCTGCCGGATGAAACTGGCCGCTTGAAGGTCTGGTTCGAGCAGCCGGACGGCACCTTGCGAGCCTTGTTGCCCAGCCGCTTGCCCCCCCATGAGACCGTCTATGCCATGACCATCCACAAATCCCAGGGCTCTGAGTTTGCCCATACCGTGCTGGTGCTGCCCGACAGCCCAAGCCCGCTGCTGACCCGTGAGCTGGTCTATACCGGCATCACCCGCGCCAAGGCCCGCCTCGATCTCTACGGCGATCGCGCCCTGCTGGCACAGGCCGTGCGGAAAAAGACCGAGCGTTATTCCGGATTGGCGGAGAGGTTGGGGGAGTGAGCGATTGGACGGTGGTAAAGGATTTACCTCTATGGGAAAAGAAGTTTGCTACGTATTATCATAAATCGATTCTGATTAGAGGTTATTGATGAAGGATTTACTTAAGTCATTGAAAGATAATGCCACATCTAGACTAAATAATCCTATTATCGGTGCTTTCGTCTTGTCTTGGATGTTTTTGAATATAAATGGGGTGGCTAGGTTTATATTGGAAGGCAACCAAGGAAAGCTTGACATTATAAAGAATAAAAACTGGGTCTTTACAGACGATCTGGTAATTCCATTTTTAGTATCTATTGGGTATTTAGTATTGCTTCCTATTTTAAATGCGGTCTACAGTTTTATACATGATAATTGCATTGATAAAGTAAGAGATGAGAATAGCAATAAAGCACAGAAAGATGCCTTTCTTAGGAGAAAGGAAACAGTGAGTGCAAAAATTGAGTCAACAGATGAATATGTTGTTAAGTTAAAGGACAAGAAACTAGATTTATGGGCAGAGCAAAAATTAGAACTCATCCGTGAAATAATAAATCTTAAGGGAAAATATTCAAAATTGCTTTCTGATTTCGAACTTAGATCGAAGGAATTTCGTTCTGAAAACAATAAAATGAGTCTATCTATTAGACAATTGGAAGATGCCAATAAAAACTTGTCTGCACAGGATTCAGAACAGCGAGATTATATTAGGAAGGTTGTGACAAACCTTGATAAACTATTGAACTCAATAGAAAATAAAATCCTAAGCGATAATAAGGTTGATGAAATAGAAAAAATTAGAAATGAAATATCAGACGTTAGAAATAAATTCTATTTATGGGATGATGATATTCCATTCTGATTTTTTCATTGCTTGTAGTTTATCTCGTATATTGGGCTTCTCAGGTTCAGCACCAACCTACCGATTGTGTCGGTTGTGGTTGAGCGTAGCGAGGCCCGATGTTTTCCATGTGATCTCTTTTTCCAACCCCTCATCCCCAACCCTTCTCCCGCAAGGGGAGAAGGGGGTAAAGTTCGCCTTTACCACCTCCGCTTACGCTTCGTTAATTTAATTCTCGTGGCTGGCGATCATATTTCCGGTACTGCTTTATCCCCTCTCCCTTTGGGAGAGGGCAGGGTGAGGGGATCATTCAGCCATTAGATGGTCAGTTCCAGCCGGTTGCCTTCGGGATCCAGAAAGGTGCTCTCGTAATAGCCGTCGCCGGTCCAGCGGGGGCCGTCCAGGTGTTTCACCTCGGCGCCCTTGAGCAGCTTGAGGCGGGCTGTCATCTTGTCTACGGCCTCCACGCTGCCGAGGGAGAAGGCGATATGGGCCAGCCCCTGCAGCGGGTGTGGCAGAGCAAGATCTGCCGGAAACAGTATGGGGGTGTGCATCAGCTCCAGGCTGGCGCCCCCCTCGAAGCGCACGAAGTAGGAGGAAAACTGTTTGGTCGGGTTGTGGTAGCGCTCATTGGCCTGCCCGCCAAACAGGGTGCAGTAGAATGCCTTGAGTGCCTCCAGATCCTGCGCCCAGATGGCGACGTGATGGATATGCATGGCGGGTCTCCTGTGAGTTGATACCCCCAATGCTATGCCGGGGCCTGCCCCTTCGACATGGCTGAACCCGTCCTGATAATGTCTGAAACTGCCAATCATCTTCAGTCGATTGCGGCGCAACCGAGATCGGGTGAGTGCCAAGAGCCAACTGTGCCACGCTGAGCCGGTGTGAAACCAAGACTCGCTGGCCTGTTTATGTCGAGCATAAAGAAGAAGGCCCCCGAGTCGGAGGCCTGTCTTGATATCACCCGCAAAAGAGCGCGGACTTATTTTTTCAAAAACGGCAGCAATACCGTCATCAGCTGTTCCGGGCACTCCTCCGTGACGAAGTGACCGCATTCACCGAGCATGGCGCCCTGCAAATTCACCGCTCGTCCCTGCATCGTCTGCTGGGGGGCGTCACGGGTGGCATGATCCGCACCTATTGCCAGCACCGGCATCAGCAGTTTTTTCTCTGCCCGCTGTTTATTCTGTGCGATGGTCTGCGGAATCGCCCGGTAATACGCGAAGCCTGCCCGCAATCCGCCAGGGGAGGAATAAGCATCTATATAGGTTTGTGCGGCGACGCGATCACGACGATAGGACCAGCGGTCAAAAATAAAATTCAGATATTCCCGCTCTTTGCCAGCCGTCAGCATTTCCGGCAAGTCCTGTACCTGATTAAACATAAAGTGCCAGAGGAAAATATTGTCCTGGGGATCGACGAAGATGGACGGTGCCGGCGCCAGGCCCGGAATAACCGCTTCGGTCAGTGCGATTTTCTTGATGTCTGCGGGATAATCACTGGCCAGGGCATAACCCACCCACATGCCGATGTCGTGACCGACAACCGAATATTGCTTATGACCGAGCTGATTCATCATATTGTGCAATGTGGTCGCCACCGCCCCGGTATCATAACCCGTGCTCGGTCGATCGGAATAACCGGTTCCCGGCGGATCAACCGCTATCGCCATATAGCCTTCGGCGGCTAGTCCGGTCATCACATGACGCCAGGCATACCAGGTTTGCGGCCAGCCCGGGATCAGCAACACGGGCTCCCCCTTTCCCGCCGTCACATAATGGATCTTCTGCCCCGCCACCTTGACATAGTGATGCTGAAAGTCGGCTTCACTGACCTGCGCTGTTACTGACGTCACTGCCGGGCGTTGTGTGTTTGCCGCGACCGCGGTGCCCTGCAATGTGAGCAGCATGACTGCCGCCAGAGATACTCTGAAGAATGTATTCATACCCTTTCCGTTTGAATTATCTATAAAAAATACCCGCAGAAGGCCATAGACAAGGCGTCTGCCAACCGGGATGCTGGCTATTGTTTGTCGATCAACAGCGAATAGGGTAAGAGGGTGGCTCAATCTTTGTCAATCACCAAAAAATAATTCTTTGTTAGTCGACAATGAACTGGTAGCCTTGGTCTGAAATGACAGATGCGGAGAGTGTGTTATGGCTGGCAGACCAAGAGAATTTGATCGTGAAGAGGCGTTGCGCATAGCAAAAGAGGTGTTCTGGCAGCGTGGCTATCAAGGGACTTCCCTGTCTGACTTGGTGGCTGCACTGGGGATTGCGTCTGCACGGATTTATGCCGCCTTCGGCTCAAAGGAAAATCTTTTCCGTGAGGCGATAGCGCTTTATCTGGCCGAAGAGGGGGCTTTTGCTGACGCCGCCCTGTCACAGCCGGACACCCGCCAGGCTGTCAGGCAACTGCTGGTGAACGCGGTCGAAGCCTACACCCGTGACGATAGGCCTCACGGCTGCATGGTGGTCCTGTCGCTGACCAACTATGGCCGTGATAACGAAGAGATCATGGCATGGCTGGCCGGTTACCGCCAGGAGCGGATAGACGGCATCATTGAGCGCATCCGGCAGGGCGTTCAGTCCAGTGAACTGCCGGAAAACACCGATATACAGGGGCTCGGGGATTATGTGGCGACCGTGTTTCACGGGATCTCCATCCAGGCCCGGGATGGCGTCAGTCGGGCGCGTCTGCTGGCAATGACGGATATCGCCATGCAGGGCTTCGATGTCATGACGGCCCCGCCGGGCGCGCAATAACTCGGTTGTTTCTTTCAGGAGAATTTCTGATGTCATATTCAGTGCCTTCAGCCCCGCCAGTGCGCGACGGGTGGATATGCACCTGGCTTTCCAGCTCCCAGCCCGCATCGGGAGAGGCGTTTCCGTTTCCATCGGATATACCACCCATTCATGGGGATCAGACACTCCGGCAGTCACTGCGCATCAGCCTGGGCGGTCAAAAGCTGCGGCTGATCTTTTCCAATCGTTATGGCGCCCAGCCGCTGGTCATAGGCGAGAGCCATATTTCCGTGCCTGATCTGTGCGGTGCACTGGTTGTCACCTTTAATGGGCAAGCCGGCGCGACAATTCCAGCGGGGGGCACTCTGTGCAGTGATGAAATTCCATTGGATATTCCCTCGCTATCGGTGATCACTCTGCGGACCTATCTGCCGGAGCCGATTCCGGTCAATACCTTCCACTGGGATGCCCGTCATTTTTCGTTGCTTGAGCCGGGCAATCAGGCCGTCAGGGAAGAGGCCGGCGACGGTCAGAGAATCAGCTCCCGTTTGCTGGTTGAAAGCGTCCAGGTTCAGCCGGGATCCGCGTGCCGCACTCTGGTCGTCATCGGTGATTCTATGGTGGATGGCAACGGCGTGGAGATGGACAGCTATGGCCGTTGGACAGATTTTTTGGCAGAACGCCTTGTTGCCGACAATATCGCGGTGGTGAATGCCGGGCAGTCGGGTTCCCGGTTGCTGAAAGACGGCGTCGGCATCGCCAGCCTGTCGCGTTTCGAGCGTGATGTGCTGCAGCAACCCGGTGTCACCAGCTGTATCGTGCAGGTCGGACTGAATGATATCGGGTTGGCGGGCACGGCACTGGATCCGGATAGTCCGGTGCCGGCGGCAACGGTGCTGATCAACGGCTATCGGCAATTACTGAAGAGGGCGCGGGAATACCATATCCGCATGACAGGCGTCACCCTGGTGCCGCTGCGAGGAGCCGGTGAGTATGGTATTGAACGTTTTTATCAGCCTGAAAAAGAGGTTGTCCGGCAGGCCGTGAATCACTGGATGCGCACCAGCGGGGAATTTGATGCGGTGATTGACAGCGACCTGCTGGTGCGGGATCCGGAGTGCATGTCGCGGCTCGGCGCGCACTACGATGTCGGGGATCACCTTCATCTCAATCTTGAAGGACATCAGCGGGTCGCACGGTCAGTGCCGCTGGCCGTTATCCGGAGGGATTGACGGCTTTTCCGGCTGCCTCAAGCGCCCCGCCATGTTGCGGGGCGATTCACTCAACAATAACCCCTCGTATCCATCGACTGCCTCATGTGTATATATGCCGCTGCCCGGGAGCGGATCCGGGGATCGACGAGCTGGCCAGGCAGTGACCCTTATTTCGACTGCGCCGCCAGTCGCTGGGGCTGTGTATCAGCGCCAGGCTGGCGCCCCCTCGAGGCGCACCAAGCAGGAGCTGAACGGCTTGGCTTGTGGTCGCGCCCATTGGTCTGCCCGCCAAACAGGGGGCAGTAGAATGCCTTGAGCGCCTCCGGATCCTGCGCCCGGATGGCGACGTGATGGAGATGCATGGCTGCTCTCCTGTGACTCTATGCCCTTGATGTTATGCTGGGGCCTTCCCCTTCGACATGGCTGAGCCCGTTCTGATGATGTCCGACACTGCCAACCCCGAGCTTATCGACGTCTCCCCCGACTGCCGCGAGCAGATCTGCTGCGACAGCCTGCTGCCCGCCCTCGCGCAGGAGCGGGTCTGGCTGGCGGGCTACTCCCGCCTGCGCACCCGCTATCGCATCGAGCGCCGCCTGGCGGACGTGCACTGCTTCCTGCTGACCCTGGGGGGTGAGGGGGAGGTGCTGCTGGGGGATCGCTTCGAGCGGCTGCCAGTGGGGGAGTGGGCGCTGATCCCGGCGGGGGAGCCGCTCTGCTATCGATTGCCAGAGACGCGATTGTCAGAGACGCGATTGCCAGAAGCGCAGTGGCCAGCGCCGGAGCAGCCGCAACCGACGGCTAGGGGCGACTGGGATCTGGTGTGGCTGCTGCTGCACAAGGACTCCCCCTGGGATGCCTTTGCGAGCCGCCCTCGTCTGGGCTGCACCTCCCAGCAGGGGACACTGCTGCGCACCATTGAGAACCTCTATGCGGAGCAGGAGCGCCATCAGGACCCGCTGCTCAGTGCGCTTTTGGTGGAGCAGCTCGGTTTCTACCTGCGCCGCCTGCTGCAGAAGGGGGAGGGGCAGAGTCGCGGCGAGCGGCTGGCTCTGCGCCTAGAGCTGCTGCTCAAGGAATCGTTGACCGAGTGCTGGGACATAGGGCGGATGGCCGACGCCCTGCACCTCTCGGAGCGCCAGCTTTATCGGCTCTGTCAGCAGCACTTCGCGCTGGCCCCCATGGCGCTGCTGCAACGGCTGCGGCTGCAGCGTGCTGCGCTCCTGCTGGCGAGCCGGGCCGATTCGGTGAAACTGCTGGCCGCCCAGTGCGGCTTCAAGAACGAATACCACTTCTCCACCGCCTTCAAGCGCCAGCACGGCCTGGCCCCGAGTCACTATCGCCGGTTGCATCACCCCGCCTTCAAGGGGCGCTGAGGGCGCCCCCCAAAAAAAGAGCGGGGCCCGAGGTCTCCCCCGGGCCCCGCACGTGGCGGTGTCAGGTGCTGGATTTGATGCTGACGAACTCGGGGTAGGCATCGACGCCGCACTCGTGGAGATCCACGCCCAGCATCTCTTCCTCTTCGCTCACCCGCAAACCCATGGTGGCCTTGAGCAGGCTCCAGACGACCAGAGAGACGGCAAAGACCCAGCCGAAGATGACGGCGGCCCCCAGCAACTGGGCGCCGAAGGTGGCGCTCGCGTTGGAGAAGGGCACCACCATCAGGCCGAACAGGCCGCAGACCCCGTGTACCGAGATGGCGCCGACCGGATCGTCGATCTTGAGGCGGTCGAAGGCGACGATGGCGTAGACCACCAGGGCACCGGCCAGGGCGCCGATCAGGCTGGCGAACAGCGGGCTGGGGGAGGCCGGGTCGGCGGTGATGGCGACCAGGCCGCCGAGGGCGCCGTTGAGGATCATGGTGAGATCCGCCTTGCCCCAGGTGAGCTTGCTGACCAGCAGGGCGCCGACCACACCGGCCGCCGCGGCGGCATTGGTGTTGACGAAGACGGTGCCGATGGCGGTGGCGTCAGCGGCGCTGGAGAGCGCCAGCTGGGAGCCGCCGTTGAAGCCGAACCAGCCCATCCAGAGGATCAGGGTGCCCAGGGTCGCGAGCGGCAGGTTGGAGCCGGGGATGGGGTGGATCTCCCCCTGCTTGCCATATTTGCCACGACGGGGGCCGAGCAGCAGCACGGCGGCCAGGGCCGCGGCGGCGCCCGCCAGGTGGACTATGCCGGAGCCCGCGAAGTCGGAGAAGCCCGCCTCTTTCAGGAAGCCGCCACCCCAGCTCCAGTAGCCCTCGACGGGATAGATGAAGCCGGTCATCACCACGCAGAACAGCAGGAAGGACCAGAGCTTCATCCGCTCGGCCACCGCCCCCGAGATGATGGAGGTGGCGGTCGCCACGAAGACCACCTGGAAGAAGAAGTCGGCGTGCAGGGAGTGGCCCGCGTCGTCCGCCTGGCTGCCCATCAGGCTGCCAAAGCTCGGCAGCCAGCCGCCGGCGCCGTTGTCCACGTACATGATGTTGTAGCCGACCAGCAGGTACATGACGCAGGCGATGGCATAGAGCAGGATGTTCTTGGTCAGGATCTCGGTGGTGTTCTTGGCGCGGACCAGGCCCGCCTCCAGCATGGCGAACCCGGCGGCCATCCACATGACCAGCACGCCGGAGATCAGCAGGTAGAAGGTGTCGAGTGCATAGCGCAGCTCGCTGACGGATGTGATCAACTCTTCCATGTCGTATTCCTCTGTTCCAGTCGTATCAAAGGGCGTCTGTGTCTGTCTCGCCGGTGCGGATCCGCACGGCGGCCAGCAGGTCGCAGACGAAGATCTTGCCGTCGCCTATCTTGCCGGTGTGGGCGGCCTGGCTGATGGCTTCGATGATGGGCTCGACGTTGTCGGCCTGGGTGGCGATCTCCAGCTTCACCTTGGGCAGGAAATCCACCTGGTATTCGGCGCCTCGATAGAGTTCGGTGTGCCCCTTCTGACGGCCAAATCCCTTGACCTCGGAGACCGTCAGCCCCTCTACGCCGAGGGTGGCGAGGGCTTCGCGAACGTCATCGAGTTTGAACGGCTTGATGATGGCAGTGATTAACTTCATGCAATGTCCCCAATCCTTGGTGCTTCATTCAGGCAAACGCAAATATTGCGCCAAGAATTTTCCCCTATTTATTCAATGATTTAATTCATCCGTGCCCGAGAGGCTGGCGAGAGACGCCCCATTTGGGCAGGGTTGCGCCAAGGCGGTGCACCGCCCTGGTGCAAGGGGCGGGAAGATAAAAGGGGGAAGGCGTGACGGCGCTCAAGACCGGCGGCAGGCCCTGCTGCTACTGTTATTCAGGGGAACCAGGGGACGGCCGATAACCTTGTCATGACAGGGATTGCAGGCAGGCAGTCGTCGTCGGGTAGCCCGGCAGGCGGCCGCATTTTTCAATGATGTTCAACCGTCGGACTCGAGTCACCCGCAGTGGCGCGGGGGAGCAGAACAAGGATGGATTCCATGCTGCAGGACAATGACACTATCAGGATCCCGGATCTCAACGACGCCGCGGTGCACGGCATTCTGGAGGTCATCAGCGACGGGGTCTGGGACTGGAATGCCAACACCGGCTTCGTCTATCGCAATCCGGGCTGGTACCAGATGCTGGGCTATGAGCCGCACTCCCTCGACAACAACGTCTTCACCTGGGAAAACGTGATACACCCGGACGATCTGCCGCGGGTGATGGATCGCTTCGATGCCTATCTGAGCGGCCAGAGTGCCGACTACAGGGCCGAGTACCGCTGTCGTTGCCGCAACGGCGACTATATCTGGGTTGAGGATTGTGGCCGCATCATAGCGCGCAACCCGGACGGATCCGTGGCCAGGATGATAGGGGCGCACCGTGACATTCATGCCCAGCGGGAGCTCTACGCCCGGCTGGAGCTGCACAATCGCACCCTGGAGCAGCAGGTGGCGGAGCGCACCGCCGAGCTGGAGCGGCTCAACCTGGCGCTCCAGCATCAGGTGGAGGAGAACCGCCGCCTGGCGGAGACGGACTCCCTGACCGGGGCCGCCAGCCGCTATCGGCTGGAGCAGGCCGTCCGGCTGGAGTATGAGCGGGCCCGGCGCTTCAAGGAGCCCTTCGCCGTGATCGCCATGGACGTGGACGACTTCAAGCAGATCAACGATCGCCACGGCCACGGGGTGGGGGATCAGACCCTGATCGACATAGTGCGCCTGACGCGCGGCGCCATCCGCGAGATCGATCTGCTGGCCCGCTGGGGGGGCGACGAGTTCATGCTGGTGCTGCCCAACACCCGGCTGGCGGAGGCCCACGTGGTGGCCGAAAAGCTGCGACAGCGACTGGGCCATGCCAGGGTCAAGGGGGTGGAGCCCATCACCCTGAGTTTCGGTCTGGTGGAATCCAGGCCGGATGAGCCCCTTAACCAGCTGATGGCGAGGGTGGACAGGGCGCTCTACCGGGCCAAGCTGGCGGGCAAGGATCAGCTCTCTGGCTAGGGGGCGCCGCTATCCATCCCCGCCGCCATCTTCACTCAAGGGAATGACCCTTGCCCCCCGAATGCGGCTTGACCTTGGGATCATCTTGACTCCAATCGAGCACACTGGTCTGATGCGCGCTCTTTCATTCCTGTGAGATGTATCTTAATGAAAAAGTGCCTTCTGATTGCCCTGACCGCCCTGCCCCTGGTTGCCCACGCCGGCCTGATGGATTCCCTGACCGACTCCGTGACCAGCAGCGTCACCAGCACCGCCAAAGAGATGGCCGGTACTGCCGTGGACAGCGCCTCCAACGAAGCGATCAAAACGGCCCTGGATATCAAGGAAGGCGGCTCCAACAAGCAGGCCATCAAGGACAAGCTGGGCGCCCCGGCCAGCACCAAGACCGATGCTGGTCTGGAAGTGTGGACCTATGATCTGAGCGCCCTGAACAAGGCCTCTCCGCTGCTGGCCGAGACCACCAAGTCCCTGCTGAAGGATTCCGAAGTGGCGCAGAAGAACGTGGTGATCAAGTTCGAAGGCGAGACCGTCAAGACCCTGAACCTGGCCAACAAGGCCTGAGTCCTGGTGACGTGCATGAAAAAGGGGCCCGCGGGCCCCTTTTTGCTGGCTGGCGTTCGCCATCACACCTTGAAGCGGCGCACCAGGGCCAGCAGCTGGCGGTTGGAGCCGAGCAGTGACGCTGCGCTCTGCTCGGTCTGGCTGCCGTTTTGCACCAGCAGGTTCAGCATGTCGCGAATGCTCACCATGTTGCGGTTGATCTCCTCGGTCACCCGGCTCTGCTCCTCGGCGGCGGTGGCGATCTGGCTGCTGAGATCGTGGATCTGCACCACGGAGTCGGCCATGCTGTCGAGCCCGCCGGTGACCTGACCCGTGGTGTCGGCTGCGGCCTGGCAGCTGCGCTTGGTCTGCTCCATGGCGACCACGGCCTCGGCCACCCCCTGGGTGAGCCGTGACAGCATGCTGCCCACCTCGGCGGTGCTGTTCTGGGTGCGGGCCGCCAGGGCACGCACCTCGTCGGCCACCACGGCGAAGCCTCGTCCCTGCTCCCCGGCCCGGGCCGCCTCGATGGCGGCGTTGAGTGCCAGCAGGTTGGTCTGGGCGGCGATGCCGCCTATCACCCCGAGTACGCTGCCGATCTGCTTGGCATCCTCCTGCATCTCCAGCACCTTGGCGGCGGCGAGATCCACCTCGTCGATCAGGGCCACCACGCTGGCTGAGGCCGATCCCACCACCTTGCGGGAGTTGGCGGCCTGGCCATTGGCGGCCTCGGTGAAGCTCGCCGAGTCGCTGGCGTGCCGGGCCACGCTGTCGGCGGTGGAGCTGAGCTCGGTGAGGGCGGTGACCACCTGATCCGTCTCGCTGGCGTGTTCTCCCAGGATCCGTCGGGTCTGACCGGTCTGCTGATCGAGCTGTGCCAGCTCCCGGGTGATGAGGTCGGTGGCGTCCGTCACCTGCACCATCATCTGCTGCAGGTAGGCGATGAAGCGGTTCACCGACAGGGCTATGTTGTCCAGCTCGTCATGACCCTTCACCTGGATGCGGGCCGTCAGATCCGCATCGCCGGCGCTGAGGGCATCTATGTTGAGCCTGAGGGTCTGCAGCCGGCGGCCGAGCTGGCTGATGGCCAGCACCATGAGCACGAACAGCAGTCCCACCAGGGGCAGCTGTATGCTGGCCAGAGTGGCGAGCACGTCCCGGCTGTCCTGGGTCAGGATGCGGGTCGGCAGGGCGGTGGCGAGCAGCCAGGGGGTGCCGTCGATGGCCTCCATCAGCAGGGTCTGCTCCTCCCCCTGATCCTGGAAGGTGGTGCGCAGCAAGCCCTTGCTCGCGTCCTGGCCGAGCAGGCCGGCGATGGCACCGGCGAAGGGGTAGTCGGCGTGGGCGGAGAGGTTGCCGAGCACCACATCGCCGCCGAGGCGGGCGTTCTTGCTCAGGATCTTGCCGTCAGCCTCGACTATCATCACCTGGCCGCCGATCTCCTGCTCCTTCCTGGCCACCAGATCGTTGAAGAACCCCAGGGTCACGTCTATGGTCGACACCCCGTAGAGGGCGCCGTCCTTGTAGATCCCCATGGCGCAGTTGGTTCTCGGCTGCTGGCTGGCACCATCCTTGTAGGCGGCGGCCCAGACGCACATGCCGCGAGGGGCCTGCTGCCCCGCCTTGTGCCAGGGTTGCTCGAAGTAGTTTGGCGCCTCGGCCGAGTTCCAGTAGGTGTTGGGGATGAGGGCGTTGGCCGCATCCCTGTGATAGAAGGTGCTGAACTTGGCGCGGCCCGCCTCCCGTTTCTCCGGCAGGGGCCAGATGCCGCCGCCGAAGACCATGGCGTTGCCGTATTGATCGATGAGGGCGGGCAGCAGGGCGTCTATCTGCTCGCTCGGCAGCCGGGCCACCAGCTGGGTGATGCTGCGGGACTGGCTCTGCACCCCGTTGAGCTGGTCGCGGATGTCGGTGGCGATCTCGCTGACCCGCAGCGCCACATTCTGCTCGCCGGCCTTCTGCAGCGCCGGCTTGATCCAGAGCTGGATGCCGATCACCGTCAGGGCGCACACCAGCGCCATGAACCCCAGGAAGACGGCGGTATAGCGCCCCTTGATTGTGCCCAGATTCCATCCCATAACGACTCCTGTCCACCGTGGCCGGGGCCTTGCCCGATCCTGTTGTTTGAGCCGCCATTATTAGCCATTTCGAACATAAAACGTTTGTTATCGCTCACATATCCCGGTGCTGGGGCAGAAAAGGGAGCGTGGGAATCTCGGTCTGTGCGGTTTAACGGAGACGAAAAACGGGGTGGCCAAGGCCACCCCGTCGTCATCTTGTTTGCTTCGTCGTATCGGTTTACTGATTTGCCTCGGCAAACGACTTCATGACCTCGACTTACTGGTTCGCTTCTGCAAACTGCTTCATCACCTCTGCGTGCTTGATCATGCCGTCGGCACGCAGCCCGAGGTTTTTCACGAACTCGGCCTTCTTGGCCGGGTCTTCAATCTTGTCGTAGCGCTGTTGCAGGTGAGCCTGGATCTGTTCCGGGGTCATGTTCTTCATGCGGGCCATCTTGTCGTGGCGACCGCCGTGGTGCTTGCCGCCCATCATGCCGGTACCGTCCATGGGGCAACCGGTCGCCGTGGCCTGGGTCGGCAGGGCGGTGGAGACCGCCTCGCTGGCGGCATAGGCGCCCAGCGGCAGGCCGAGGAGCAGGGTGGCGGTCAGCAGGGTCTTGGTCAGCTTTTTCATGGGTAACTCCTGTCGGATGAATACGGGTAGAGGCTGTTTCGCCTTGGTATCCAGTAAACACCGTGGAAGTGTCTGAATTTTGCCAGTTGAAGCCTATTTTGTAGCAGAGTGTGGCATCTTGGCGCTCTGGCACACTTTGACACAACCCGCCCGATTGATTCTCGTATAATCGCCCCAGCTCGATAACGGAGAGATGATGATGAACCAAGGCAGCCCTCATATTCTGGTGGTCGACGATCACAGCGAGATCCGCGATCTGCTCAAGCGCTTTCTGGAACAGCACGGCATGCGCGTCAGCTGCGCCCGGGATGGCAAGGAGATGAAGCGGCTGCTGGACGAGCGGGAGTTCGACCTGCTGGTACTGGATCTGATGATGCCGGGGGAAGATGGCCTCACTCTGTGCCGCGAGCTCAGGGTGAAGTCCCGCCTGCCCATCATCATGCTCACCGCCATGGGGGAGGAGACGGACCGCATCATCGGGCTGGAGATGGGGGCGGACGACTACCTCGCCAAGCCGTTCAACCCGCGGGAGCTGCTGGCCCGCATCAAGGCGGTGATGCGCCGTACCCAGGCGGAGATCCAGCCCGTCCCCGAGGCCCTGACCCGGGATCTGCGCTTCGATCGCTGGCTGCTCGACATCAATCGCCGGGAGCTGGTGGACGAGGAGGGTGTGGGAATGAGCCTCTCCACCGCCGAGTTCGATCTGCTCAAGGTGTTTCTGGAGCGGCCCCAGCGGGTGCTGAGCCGGGATCAGCTGCTGGATCTGGCCCGTGGCCGGGAGGCGGTCGCCTTCGATCGCGCCATCGATACCCTGGTGAGCCGGCTGCGGCGCAAGCTGGAGCGGGATCCCAAGAATCCCGAGCTCATCAAGACCATCTGGGGCGGCGGTTACCTGTTCGCCGCCGACGTGACCCAGGAGTGAGGCCGGCATGATCAAGGGCTTCTTCGCCAGGCTGCTGCCCAAGGGGCTGACCGGCCAGATAGTGCTGGTGGCCCTGGCGGGACTGGTGCTGATCCAGCTGCTCAGCATCCAGATCTACCGCTCGGATCGGGAGGAGGCCCTCGGCTACGTCAACAGCCGCAACGCCATGCAGCGGATCATCTCTGTGGTGCGCCTGCTCTCCCTCTCCCCCCCCTCCCTCTATCACGAGATCCTCAAGGCGAGCCGCAGCGAGACCCTGCTGCTGCGTCTGGCCGACGAGCCGCTGCAACCGGACAACCGCAGCCCCCGCTTCGAGAAGCTGGTGCGGGCCAAGCTCGGGTATCCGTCGTCCCTGTCGGTGGAGATCAGCGCCGAGCTGAAGCAGGACATACAGCGCAGCCGGGCCTGGCAGCATCACAACCGCATGATGAAGGATCGCAACGGCATGCCGCCACCCCAGGACATGCGGCTCTATGGCTCCATCCAGCTGCCCAACGGGGGCTGGCTGCAGTTCAGCTCCCTGGTGGACAAGGAGGCGGTGAGCTGGTCCTGGCAGACCACTCTCAACCTGCTGCTGGTGGCGAGCCTGGTGATAGGCCTGATGATCTGGCTGTTCCGCCGGGCGACCCTGCCCCTCAAGCAGCTGGCCGCCAATGCCGACCGGCTGGGGCGCGGGGAGGACATAGAGCCGCTGCGCGAGGAGGGGCCCACCGAGATCCGCGAGTCCATCCAGGCCTTCAACCGCATGCACACCCGGCTCGATCGCTTCGTGCAGGACAGGACCCGGATGCTGGCCGCCATCTCCCACGACCTGCGCACCCCCATCACCAGCCTGCGGCTGCGCAGCGAGTTTCTGGCAGACGGCGAGGACAAGGAGCGCTTCCAGCAGACCCTGCAACAGATGGAGCAGATGCTGGCGGCGACCCTGAGCTTCGCCCGGGAGGAGGGGCAGCAGGAGGCGACCCGGGAGCTGGATCTGGTCAGCCTGCTAGAGAGCCTGTGCGATGACTATGCGGATACCGGCCAGCCCGTCATCTGCCTGGCCGAGGGCAAGCAGGTCTACGCCTGCCGTGCCAATACCCTGCGCCGGGTGCTGCAAAACCTCATCGGCAACGCCATCAAGTACGCGGGCGGGGCCGAGGTGTCCCTGGAGCGAACCGAATCCGAGCTGCTGATCCTGGTCTGCGATCGGGGGCCTGGCATAGCCGAGGGCCAGCTGGAGGAGGTGTTCAAGCCGTTCGTGCGCCTCGACGAGGCCCGCAACACAGAGTCGGGCAGCGTGGGGCTGGGGCTCGCCATCGCCCGCACCCTGGTGCATCAGCACGGCGGCGAGCTGACCCTGCACAACCGTGCCGAAGGCGGCCTGGAGGCCAGGATCAGCCTGCCGCGCTGACGGCGCCTATCCCGTCACCCATGAAAAGGCCCGCACTCGGCGGGCCTTTTGCATCTCTCGCACCCGAGAGGATCAGAACTGGTAGGTCAGCCCCAGGTTGTAGCGACGCCCATCCAGCACGGTGCCGTAGCTGGCGTAGTCCACCCTCTTGTCCAGCAGGTTGTAGATGCCGGCGGTGACGCTCAGTGCCTGATTGGCCTTGTAGACCAGGCCGGTGTCGAAGAAGGTGTAGGAGGGGGTGCCTTCGGCCATCTTGACCCGGCTCAGGTAGTCCGAGGTCTTGCTGTGGAAGTTGACCCGAGACCAGAGGCCGACCGCCTCGCTGGTCTGCCAGTCGACCGTGGTGTTGAACATGTGGCGTGGCATCTGGTTCAGTGCCAGACCCGCCATGGGGCCGCTCTTCTGCTCGGACTGGGTGAAGGTGTAGCTGGAGGCCAGGGACCACTGCGGGTTGATGGCCCAGTTGGCCGTGCCTTCCACCCCGCGCATGTTGGCCTCGTCGACATTGATGCGATCGCTGATGAAGTCATAGGTGTGACCGTTCAGGGTGCAGGCGGGATCCTGCTTGCTGGTGCAGCGACGGGTCTCGGCAATCTTGTCCTTGAAGTCGGTATTGAACAGGGTCAGCCCGGCGTTGAGCCCCTGCTGGCCATCCCACAACAGGGCGATTTCCTCGCTGACGCTCTTCTCCGGCTGGAGGGCCGGGCTGCCGACCAGCATGCCATCCTGGGTGCCGCCGCCGGTGGCCTGGCCCCAGTTGGCCGCGGACATGCGCAGGTCGGGGGAGCGGTAGCCGGTGGAGACACCACCCTTCAGGGTCCAGAACTCGGCGGGATGCCAGACCCCGTAGAGACGCGGGCTCCAGTGGCTGCCGTAGTTCTGATCCCTGTCCATGCGCACGCCGCCGGTGAGGGCGAAGCTGTCGGTCAGGGCCCACTCGTCCTCCACGAACAGGGCCCAGCTCCAGCGGGTCAGCTGGTCGGCGCGATTGGCCACATTCAGCTGGTTGCCCTGATCCTGCAGATCCTCGTAGCGGTATTGGCCGCCGATGCTCAGGTAGTGATCCCCCAGGATGATCTGGGTGTGGGTGTCGGCTATGGTGTTGATCATCTTCATCTGCCGACCCGGGTTGGTGCTCTCTTCCCGTTGCAGATAGCTGGTGGAGGAGCCGAAGTCGTAGCGGCCATCGTGGGTGATGGCGTAGTTGGTGCGCTCGTAGGTGCTCAGGTTCGGTTTGGCCTTGGCCGAAATGGACTCCCCCGGTGTGCGATCCCTGTCCTGCAGGCCGCGGCTCACCTCGAAGTCGACGCTGTTGTGCTCGTCCGGGGTCAGGTTGAACACGGCGGTGCCGCTGCGCATCTCCTGCTCGGCGAAGCCGTTCTCGAACTGATCCTCGCCGCGGTAAGAGAGCTGGCCGTTCAGGCGCATCCCCAGCAGTCCGTCCACCAGGGCGCCGGCGGTGTAGGCATCGGTCTGGAAGAGATCACCTGAGGCCTTGTTCTCCTGGAAGGTGCTGTCGGCATGCAGCGACCCCTGCCATGCCGTCATGCTGGTGCTCTTGCGGGTGATGACGTTGATGACGCCCCCCATGGCGTCCGAGCCGTAGCGGGAGGACATGGGGCCACGCACCACCTCGATCCGCTCTATGGCTTGCAGCGGCGGCAACCAGCCCTGCTCTATGCCGGGACCGTCGCTGTTGGGGCGGGTGCCACGGCTGTCGACCCGCTTGCCGTCCACCAGCATCAGCGTGTACTTGGCTCCCATGCCGCGGATACTGATGTCGCTGCTGCTGCCACCCCCGGTGATCACCACCCCGGGGACGTCTTTCAGGGCGTCGGTCACGTCACGGTAGGCGCGCTTCTCCAGCTGTTCCCGGGTCACGACCGAGATGGAGGCGGCAGAGTCTTCGATCTTCTGCTGGAAACCCGAGGCGGTGATCACCATGACTTCGTTCTGGCTGGCGTGGGCCTGGCTGGCCAGTGCGGCGATGATCAGGGTGGCGAGAGGGGTAATGGGGATGCTAGTCATGAAAACCTGAACTCCTGGGAAGGAAAGTTTCTCAACCCGCCACTGAGTCCCGGGATCTTGGTGTCGCACTGGGACGGCGGAGCTGAGAGTCCCGGGATCTTGGTGTCGCACTGGGACGGCGGAGCTGAGCCTCAAATGGATGACATTTGTCGACAGGCATTCTAGGCAAACAAGAATCAAATGCAATTGATATTGGTTATCGTTTGCATTTTGTTCGAGGGAAGGAGGCAGTTCTGGCGGGGAAGAGAGGTAATGATGGAAATCCAGATAACAAAAAACCCGCCGAGGCGGGTTTTTTCAATTCTTGCAGAAGGACTTTCCGATTGACGAAAAGGCTTCCTGGCTTGAATTACAGACCAACTACGTTGGCAGCAGCCGGGCCTTTCTGGCCTTGCTCGATGGTGAACTCAACGCGCTGACCTTCGTCCAGGGTTTTGAAGCTGGTGGACTGGATAGCGGAGAAGTGTACGAACACGTCTTTGCCACCGTCAGCCGGGGAGATGAAGCCAAAACCTTTCTCAGCGTTGAAGAACTTTACGGTACCAGTCATTTTGTTAGACATAATAATTTCCTTGAATAGTGATGTTGAAACGCTACTTGTGTAGCAATCCATGATTTTTCGTCAGCAATACGTATGGGGAGCACTAAAGAAGGAGAATTATTTGGCGAGAATCATCTGGGACAACTCTATGCACAAATCACTGCTTTAAAATGACTGCCTAACATAATCAGGTCTGAACTACCGAACCATCGAAATCGATTAGAACACGCTCACTCCGCCATGGCAATCTTTATCTTGGTATTAATTCCTGCCCGGCGAGGGGGTGTTAGCGTTTTATCTTGATAAAATCGTTTTATACCAGAAGGTTATCTAGCATTTTCCGGTACGGGAAAGGGATGTATACAGGCCCATGTCCGGATGACAGCACAAGCATCCGGACATGGGAGACAGAAATTATCGCTTGCTGCGGTACTTGTTGCTGACGGAGTCCGCCCAGTTGAAGGTTTCCGGCAGCACCTGATTCTTGGCGCGCTCCTTGGCCTTCTCCCGTGCCAGAGCGGAGGCCGCCTTGGCTGCCTTGGCGCGATCCTCGGCGATTTTCAGGCGCCCTTCCTCACGGATCTTGTTACGTTCCCCATTGGTCAGGGTGTGATCGGCATGGGCCTGGGCCTTCTGCAGCAACAGGGTGATCTCGGCTTTTTCGGCCTCGGTAAGATCTTTCATTTCCAGCTTTTTCATGGCGCACTCCTGCGGCAGGTGATGGTTCACCCTAACACACTCCGGAGGCCGACTCTTATGTAATCGTCCTCTTGACCCCAAAAGAGCAAGTTGAGTGCGTTTTCCTGCCGGTTTTCGCCTAGATACAGGCCGGTTGTGGCAGTTTGTCCCGGGTTGTCGGGATCTGGATGACGAGGTCAGAGCCCTGTGGAGCACCGTTGTCCGGCGAGGCTGGATCCCGGTGGAGGCTGGGGGTATGCTGGTGCCAGTGCGATCCTCGATCGTCACTGCTAGCGTACTGTGATCTATGATTCGGATGACATGCTGGAATCTTGATTCCAACTGTCCTGGTAACATTTTTGGAGTCTGATGATGAGCAACAAAGAACAGCATCACGGCAAAGATGCCAAGAAAAAACCGCAGATGTCACTGAAAGAGAAGCGCGAGGCCAAACGTCAGAAAGCTGATCTGAAAAATGGCGGCGCGATGAAGTAACGCTCCACTACACTGTTGTTCCTCTGGAGCCAGTATCAAGCCAGTCCGTCATGGGCTGGCTTTTATGTTTCTGTCGGATGAGGTCGTGCCATAGGCGGCAAAGATCCGCTCATAGCGACCATCTTCCTTCATTTTGCTGAACTGGCGATCGAACCACTGCTGCTGCGCCGCCTCGCGAAAGGCGAAGTGGTACCGGGTGGGGGGGAAGAGATCATGCTGTCTGACCCTGTCGTGGGGATAGCGCGCGCTGCCCTCTGCTTGCCCGATCAGTTGCGACAGGTAGTAGTAAAAGACCCTCTGTTCCAGGATCACGGCATCCGTGCGCCCCAGCAACAACTTCTGAACCTGCCCCTCCTGCCTCGCCACCTCTTCATAGTCGGGGTTCTGATCGACCAGGTCGGCGAACTCTTTTCCCAGGATCTGCCTGGCCCGCTGGAAGGCGCTGACTCGCAGCGTCCGCAGATCCCCCATGGTGTCAAAGGCCGTCTTGTCGAGGGTAAAGACCCGGTTGTGAAAGGTGATTACCACCTGGGAGAGGTGGGCGTGGCTCAGCATGCCGGGTCTGACGTTGATGATGGCATCCAGCTTGCCTTCCTCCAGCATCCTGAAGGTCCGCTCCAGAGGCAGATAGATGAACTCGGGTTCATGACTGCTGCCGACGAACGCCTCGCGCATGAGATCGAGCTCGATGCCGCGATCCTCGTGAGCGATCACGTAGGGAGGGATGGCGAAGCTCACCCCCACTCGCAGCGGTTCGGCGATCAGAGGGGCGGCAAACACCAGCAAGATGAGGCGCAGCAGGCGACCAAGGTGATTCATGCAGGTTCTCGGGGAGGTGACTCGTCCCGAGAATAGCCACACGTCAGGGCGAGGGAGAGGGTAAGGTGCGGATCGTCGCAACAACATGATGAGGGAGGGGATGAATGCGTCAGGAACAGACAAAAAGGCCCTGAGTCATCAGGGCCTGGGTGTCGATCAGAACGGGATATCGTCGTCGAAATCCATCGGCGGCTCGTTGTAGACCGGCGGTGCAGACTGGGGCTGCTGGGCCGGACGGCCGTAACCACCCTGTGGCTGCATATTCTGTTGCGGGGCTGCGGCCGGGCGCTGCATCGCTTGCTGGGGAGCTGCCTGTTGCGGCTGGCCCCAGTTGCCCTGGGACTGTTGGCCGCCCATGCCCTGGCCGGCGCCGCCTTGCGGACGGCCACCCAGCATCTGCATCACGCCGGTGAAGCTGTCGACCAGCACCTCTGTGGTGTAACGCTCCTGGCCACTCTGATCCTGCCACTTGCGGGTCTGCAGCTTGCCTTCGACATAGACCTGGGAACCCTTCTTCAGGTACTCACCCGCCACTTCGGCCAGCTTGCCCATGAAGACCACACGGTGCCACTCGGTACGCTCTTTCTGCTCACCGGTCTGCTTGTCGCGCCAGGTGTCGGAGGTGGCCAGGGTGATGTTAGTCACGGCACCGCCGCTCGGCATGTAGCGCACTTCCGGGTCTTGCCCCAGGTTACCGATCAGAATGACTTTGTTGATGCCTCGACTGGCCATAATCTCTCTTCCACCCTTATGTATACCGGCCAGGCCAAATGCCTGGTCCCATTCAATATGTCGTTTGTTTGCAATGAGATGCGCGCCACGGATGGACCTCATCTTCACGCATGTCACGGCTGTGCCAGATTCAACCGACGCGTTTATCGGCCATCCGCCGCAGCGTTTGCCCGCAATAATACCAGTTGGCGGAGATGAGCGCACACCTTCCTGTCCTGGCGAGCACCAAACCCCGCCGCTGGCGTCCGAGTAACTTACCCGAGGTATGGCCCCACCAGCAAGGGGGCGACGGGGCCGAGTGCTGCATCGACGGCCAAGGCCTGCTATGGTGCGGTCCGGCACTACTTGACCCCCCAAATGGGGGGTGTGTGCTAGTCATTTGTATTGGTTGGAAAATTGCTGAGCTTCAAAGGAATCACAGCAGCGTCTAATACTTTTTTAATGCTGCAGCCAGGAGGGGGATTGGTACTCTTCCTTGCCGAAAAGCCCCGACTCGAATGTGCAAGGAAGTTCTCTTGATGACGCCCGAATACCCCTTAGTGCTGATCACCGAAAATAATGCACAAGCCAGCAGTTTCCAGCGTCACCTCAGCGAACAGCTTGGCTTGTCCATCTTGCTGGTGGGGGAGATAGAGGCCCTGCCCGAACCCGCCGAAACGTCTGCCCAGACGCTGCTGCTGATCGATCTGGACTATCTGAAGTCGGCTCAGCAGGCGGATTGGAGCAAGGCCATCTGCAGCCGCTTCGGCGAGGCCAGTGCCGTGCTGCTCAACGCCCCGACCAGCACGGACAGGGAGCTGCTGCTGATGTGGCCCCACACCAGCGGGCTCTTCTTCCGCCAGGACAACCTGGACAGGCTGGTGATCGGCATCCGCAAGGTGTTGCAGGGGGAGTACTGGATCCCGCGCCATCTGCTGTGCGATCTGGTGGATTACTACCGCAAGGGGAGCGGCCAGCCCCTGCGCAACCAGACCCTGCTGACGGCCCGCGAGCAGGAGATAGTCCGCCACCTGATGACGGGGGCCTCCAATACCGAGATCGCCGACAGCCTGTTCGTGAGCGAACACACCATCAAGTCCCACCTCTATAACGTGTTCAAGAAGTTGAACGTCAAGAACCGCCTGCAGGCGGTGAGCTGGGCCAAGGAGTATCTCTGAGCGCCGGGGTGGGATGATAAAAGCCTGTCTATTCATCCAGTAGTCTCTATGCCATACTGGCCCGCTCTGGTTCCCGTATCGAGCGCGCAACAAGATGGAAAAAATCGTGATCCGGGGTGCCCGCACCCACAACCTCAAGAACATCAACCTGACTCTGCCCCGCGACAAGCTGATCGTGGTCACCGGCCTGTCCGGTTCGGGCAAGTCCTCCCTGGCGTTCGATACCCTCTATGCCGAAGGCCAGCGCCGCTATGTGGAGTCCCTCTCCGCCTATGCCCGCCAGTTCCTCTCCCTGATGGAGAAGCCGGACGTGGACCACATCGAGGGGCTGTCGCCTGCCATCTCCATCGAGCAGAAGTCCACCTCCCATAACCCGCGCTCGACCGTCGGCACCATCACCGAAATCTACGACTACCTGCGCCTGCTGTTTGCCCGGGTCGGTGAACCCCGCTGCCCGACCCACGCCATCCCGCTCGCCGCCCAGACCATCAGCCAGATGGTGGATCAGGTGCTGGCCCAGCCCGAAGGCACCAAGCTGATGCTGCTGGCCCCCGTGGTGCGCAATCGCAAGGGGGAGCACACCAAGCTGCTGGAGAACCTGGCGGCCCAGGGCTACATCCGTGCCCGCATCGATGGGGAGGTGTGCGACCTTTCCGATCCCCCCTCGCTGGAGCTGCACAAGAAGCACACCATCGAGGTGGTGGTGGACCGCTTCAAGGTGCGCGATGACCTGGCCCTGCGCCTCGCCGAATCCTTCGAGACGGCTCTGACCCTCTCCGGCGGCATCGTCCTGGTGGCCCCCATGGACGGAGAGGAGGGGGTTGCCCCACTGATCTTCTCCGCCAACTTCGCCTGCCCCGAGTGCGGCTACTCCATGTCGGAACTGGAGCCGCGCATCTTCTCCTTCAACAACCCGGCCGGTGCCTGCCCCACCTGCGACGGCCTCGGGGTGCAGCAGTACTTCGATCCCGCCAAGCTGATCCAGGATCCGGGCCAGAGCCTGGCCGGTGGCGCCATCCGGGGTTGGGACAAGCGCAGCTTCTATTACTTCCAGATGCTCAAATCCCTCTCCGAGCACTACAAGTTCGATCTGGAGGCGCCCTGGGAAGATCTGCCGGTCAAGACCCAGGAGGTGATCCTGCGCGGTTCCGGTCGCACCGAGATCGAGTTCCGCTACATGAACGATCGCGGCGACGTGGTGGTGCGCAAGCACCCGTTCGAAGGAATATTGCACAACATGGAGCGCCGCTACCGGGAAACCGAGTCCAACTCGGTGCGGGAAGAGCTCTCCAAGTACATTGCCAACAAGTCCTGCACCAGCTGCGGTGGCAGCCGGCTGCGGGAAGAGGCGCGCCACGTGTTCGTCGACAACCGCAACCTGCCGGCCATCGCCGAGCAATCCATCGGCGATGCGCTCGCCTTCTTTGAGGGGCTGAACCTCACCGGCCAGCGCGCCCAGATCGCCGAGAAGATTTTGAAAGAGATCGTCGAGCGGCTCGGCTTCCTGGTGAACGTCGGCCTCAACTATCTGAGCCTGTCTCGCAGTGCCGAGACCCTCTCCGGCGGCGAGGCGCAGCGGATCCGGCTGGCGAGCCAGATCGGCGCCGGTCTGGTGGGGGTCATGTATGTGCTGGATGAGCCCTCCATCGGCCTGCACCAGCGGGACAACGAGCGGCTGCTCAAGACCCTCACCCATCTGCGCGATCTCGGCAACACGGTCATCGTGGTGGAGCACGACGAGGACGCCATCCGCCTCGCCGACCATGTGCTCGACATAGGCCCGGGGGCCGGCGTGCATGGCGGTGCCATCGTCGCGCAAGGGACGCCGGAGGAGATCATCGCCAATCCCGAATCGCTCACCGGTGACTACCTCTCCGGCCGCAAGCAGATCGCCATTCCTGATGAACGCACGCCGCTCACCGGCAAGTGGTTGAAACTCAAGGGGGCGAGCGGCAACAACCTGCGTAACGTCAACCTGGATCTGCCCATCGGCGTGATGACCTGCGTCACCGGCGTCTCCGGCTCAGGCAAGTCGACCCTGATCAACGACACCCTGTTCCGCATCGCCCACCGGGAGCTGAACAAGGCGACCGAGTCCACCCCGGCCCCCTATCGCGAGGTGGAAGGGCTGGAGCATCTGGACAAGGTGGTGGACATCGACCAGAGCCCCATCGGCCGGACCCCGCGCTCCAACCCGGCGACCTATACCGGCCTGTTCACCCCGATCCGCGAGCTGCTCTCCGGCACCCAGGAGGCGCGCTCCCGGGGCTACCAGCCGGGCCGCTTCTCCTTCAACGTCAAGGGGGGCCGCTGCGAGGCGTGCCAGGGGGATGGGGTCATCAAGGTGGAGATGCACTTCCTGCCGGACGTCTACGTGCCGTGCGACGTCTGCAAGGGCAAGCGCTACAACCGCGAGACCCTGGAGGTGAAGTACAAGGGCAAGAACATCCACGAGATCCTGGAGATGACGGTGGAAGATGCCCGCGAATTCTTCGACCCCGTCCCTGCGGTGGCGCGCAAGCTGCAGACCCTGATGGACGTGGGCCTCTCCTACATCCGCCTCGGTCAGTCCGCCACCACCCTGTCGGGGGGCGAGGCGCAGCGGGTCAAGCTGGCGCGGGAGCTCTCCAAGCGGGACACCGGCCAGACCCTCTACATCCTGGACGAGCCGACCACGGGGCTGCACTTCCACGACATCCAGCAACTGCTCAAGGTGCTGCACCAGCTGCGGGATAGAGGCAACACCATAGTCATCATCGAGCACAACCTGGACGTCATCAAGACCGCCGACTGGATCGTCGATCTGGGGCCGGAAGGGGGCGCCGGTGGTGGCCGCATCCTGGTGACCGGCACGCCGGAGGAGATGAGCCGTTGCAAGGAGTCGCACACGGCGCGCTTCCTGGCCCCCTTGCTGAACAAGTAGGGGCACATCAGACAGACAAGGGGCCTTGGCCCCTTTTTTGTGGGCGATCGCTGGGGGATGGAGAGAGCCCGGGCTTCGCCTCGACGGCGGGCGCAGGATCTGAGCCCGGAGCATGATTGAATGCGGTATTGAAGCGGGCAGGGCAAGCCCCGCACCCAGGGTGTGAGCCGTGACGCCGGGGGGTCAGTGGGCCAGCATCAGGAAGGCGAGGGCGAACAGAAAACCGAGCAGGATAAACAGGAAGGAGCCTATGCCCCAGATGGCTGCCAGGATGCCGATGATTTTGTCTTTGCGTGTTTGTGGTTTCATAAAGATTAAATTACAGCATGGCTACATTGCTTTAATAAAATACGCTGGCCGGCATCATTAAACAACAGTGAAACGGGAATATGGGTAACCTTAAGGTGTATTTATTTTCTATTTTAAATGGGGCGTCATTGTATATTTATATTTCAACTTACTGTATTTAAATGGTTTTATGGTGTTATTTGTCAGGTTTTTGGCTGTCTGAAGCTGCTGTGTACATCCATCTATTTCTTGATAACTATTGAGCTAAATCAATAACCGTCCATTCACATCCTTTTATAGTTTTCGGGCTTACAACATAGAAAGAAAACAAAAAGGAATTATGTGATGAAAAAAGTGCTTCCTCTCCTGATCGCAGCCGCTTTTGCTTCCCCCGCCGCCATGGCCCACCAGGCCGGTGACATCCTGGTGCGTGGCGGCCTGGCCTTCGTCTCTCCCCAGACCAGCAGTGACGACGTGCTCGGCACCGGCGAGCTGGATATCGACAGCAACATGCAGCTGGGGCTGACCCTCTCCTACATGCTGACGGACAACTGGGGCGTCGAGCTGCTGGCGGCGACGCCTTTCTCCCACTCGGTGTCGACCCCGGGGCTGGGTGAGGTCGCCAAGGTCAAGCACCTGCCGCCGACCCTGATGGCCCAGTACTACTTCGGGGATGCCAACAGCAAGGTGCGTCCCTATGTCGGTGCCGGCATCAACTACACCACCTTCTTCGATGAAGAGGGCCGTGGTGCCCTGGCGGGCACGGATGTGAGCGTTGACTCCTCCTGGGGGCTGGCGGGTCAGGTGGGCCTGGACATGGCGATCAACGACCGCTGGTTCGTCAACGCCTCCGCCTGGCTCATCGACATCGACACCGACGTGCACACCGCGGTGGGCACCATCAATACCTCCATCGATCCGGTTGCCTTCATGTTCGGCGTCGGCTACCGCTTCTGATGACAAGGTTGGCCGCCACAAGGCCATGACAACCAAGCATGTCTCTTTGGCCCGGCTCTGTTCGGGCCCTTTTCTGTCCGGCGCGGCGCAATAACTGTGATCCGGCCCCTCATGGCGTCACTTATTGCTCTTCCATTGCCTCAACTTGCCGATAGCCTCTGCGTTCACCCCTTTATTTCCCAACGAGTGAGGATGTCTCCATGGGTTTATCTATCGTGCAGCGGATCATCGCCGGATTTGTGCTGATGTTGCTGCTGCTGGTGCTGCTGGGCTTCATCAGTATCCTGAAGATCCGGGGAATCAATGAGGGACTATCCCAGGTATCGGATCGTGCCACTCCCCTGGTGATCGCCGTTGCCGGGCTCAAGGGTGCCTTGCAGGACAGCAACCGCTGGGTGCTGACCTACAGGACCAGCGAAGATGCCACCCAGTTGCCGCAGCTGGCCAGCCAGTTCAAGGCGCAGCAGGCGCGCTTCCTGGCCCAGAGTCAGGAGATGGCCCGCTTCAACGACGTGGCCGAGGCGGGCGAGCGCTTTCGTCAGGTAGATGGGGCCACCCGGGAGTTCTACGCTCTGGCGGATCAGGTGCTGAGCCAGCATGGTCAGTGGATAGCCGCCCTCGATCGGCGTCATGAGCTTGAGCTGGCCTTTATCCGGCTGGAAGATACCTATCAGTGGGCTGCCGATCTGCTGTTGCAGCAGACCGCCAGCAAGCGCTCCATGCGCAACAAGGCCGAACTCATCACCTCCGGCATCGCCCGGGATCTGAAGAACATCCGTCGGGCCGACGCCAAGACAGACCTCAACGAACTGGAGAAGGTGCTCGCCAAGGACATCGAGATGGCGCGCAAGCGGCTCGAGCGGGTGCTGGTGCCCGATGACGTGAGGCAGCGCTTCGTCGTCAATCTGGACAGGATGCAGGAGCTGGCGCTCGGCCCGCAGGGGCTGCTGGCCACCATGCGCCATGCCCAGCAGCTTGCGGCCTCGCTGCAAACCTTGAATCAGCAGCTCGATACCAGCCTAGTCAACAGCCTGGCGCTGCTGGACGAGATGGGCAAGTCGGCGGGCAGCATCGCCAGCCAGAGCCGGATCGGGGCCGATGACGCCGTCAGCAGTGCCAGCTTCTGGATCCTGATCGTCTCCGCCATCTCCGCCGCCGCCGCGCTCATCATCGGTTACACCACGGCCCGCAGCATACAGCGCCCGTTGCAGTTGATCGATCGGGCGCTGGATCGCATGGCCACCGGGGACATGACCCGGCGCATCGACTACCAGAGCAGTTGTGAATTTGGCAGCCTGACCCGCTCCATCAACACCCTGGCGGACAAGACGGGGGAGCTGCTCTCCCAGATCAACGCCGGTTCCCGCCATCTGGTGGAGGAGGCGAGTCGCGCCGCCGAGATCAGCGAGCGCGCCATGTCCAGGGTGCAGGATCAGAAGAGCCAGACCGATCAGGTCGCCGCCGCCATCACCGAGCTGGAAGTGAGCGCCACCGAGGTGGCCCGCTCCACCGACGGCACCAAGCGCGAGGTGGATCTGGCCGACGAGGAGGCTCGCGCCGGTCGCAAGCAGGTGGCGACCACGCGCCAGATCACCGAACAGCTGGCGGGCGCCATGGAGGAGGCGGTCGGCATCACCCACAAGCTGGGTGAATTCAGCAACAACATCGGCAGCATTCTGGATGTGATCCGCAGCATTGCCGAGCAGACCAACCTGCTGGCACTGAATGCGGCCATCGAGGCGGCCCGGGCCGGTGATGCCGGTCGCGGCTTTGCCGTGGTGGCGGACGAGGTGAGGGCACTGGCGAACCGGACCCAGACCTCGACCGAGGAGATCCAGGCCATGATCGAGAACCTGCAGAGCTCCAGCAAGCAGGTGATGGAGGTGATGGGACGCAGCCAGGAGCAGACCCAGGGTTGCGTGTCGCAGACCCGGGCCATGGACGAGGCGCTGCAATCCATCGCCGAGAGGATGAGTGCCATCAAGTCGATGGCGGATCAGGTCGCCCATGCGGCCCAGGAGCAGATCTCGGTCAGTCAGGGGGTGGCCCGTCATATCGCCGGCATTGCGGACGTGGCCTACGAGACCGAACGGGAGGCCCGTGAATCGGCAGGCAGCAGTGAAGTGCTGGCGGAACTGGTCGCCAAGCAGCAGCAATTGATCGCTCATTTCAAGGTGTAGGAGGACTTATGGCTAACAAGTGGATCGGGGCCCTGAGTCTCCTGTTGTGTGGCCAGCTGATGGCCAGCGAGCTGGTGATCGAAAGCTGGCGGATAGATGACAAGGCCTTGTGGGAGGAGAAGATCATTCCCGCCTTCGAGGCCGCTCACCCGGGTATCCAGGTGAGCTTCAACGGGGTGCAGAACGTCGAATACATGCCGACCCTCTGGGCCAGCCTGAAAGCGGGCAAGGCCGGGGATCTCATCACCTGCCGCCCGTTCGACGACTCCCTGGCCCTGTTCAAGGCGGGCCATCTGGCGGAGCTGAGCGAGATGGCCGGGATGGAGAACTTCCCGAGCTTCGCCCAGTCCCCTTGGCAGACCGATAGCGGCGCCCAGACTTTCTGCGTGCCCATGGCCTCCGTCATTCACGGCTTCTTCTACAACAAGCAGATCTTTAGCGAGCTGGGGCTGGCGGTGCCCCAGACCCGGGACCAGTTCTTCGCCGTGCTCGACAAGGTGAAGGCGGATGGCCGCTATGTGCCGCTGGCCATGAGCGGCTCCGAGAGCTGGGTCGCCTCCGAGTTGGGCTTCCAGAACATAGGCCCAAACTATTGGAAGGGGGAGGATGGCCGACTGGCGCTGATCGCGGGCCAGGAGCGGCTCGACAACCCGCAGTACGTCAAGGTGTTCGAGGAGCTGGCCCGCTGGCGCGCCTATCTCGGCGAGGGGGGGGAGGGTCGTGACTACGCCGCCACCAACGAGCTGTTCACCTCCGGCAAGGCCGCCTTCTATGCGGCCGGCTCCTGGGAGATAGCCCCCTTCACCGGCAAGGTGGACTTCGGTGTCATGCGCCCCCCTGTGGCAAAACAGGGTGACGGTTGCTTCTTCACCGATCACACCGACATCGGCATGGGGATGAACCCGGCCAGCAAGAACAAGGAGGCCGCCATGACCTTCCTGCAGTGGCTGACCACCTCCCAGTTTGCCGAGCTCTATACCAACTCGCTGCCGGGATTCTTCTCCCTCTCCAACCACTTCTTCGAGGCCACCAACCCGGCGGCCAAGGAGATGATGGAGTGGCGGGATCAGTGTGACTCCACCATCCGGGTCGCCACCCAGATCCTCTCTCGCGGCACCCCCAAGCTGGGGGATGAGCTGGCCGAGGTGAGCCAGGGGGTGTTGCTCGGCACCATGGCGCCGCAAGCCGCCGCCGATCGGCTTGAGCAGGGATTGAAGGGCTGGTATGCCCCTCATCAGGGCCGGCAGGCCAAGACCCCGGACTGCCAATGCGTGGCTCCCGCCGCCGTCTCTGCCGCTCCCGCCACGGTTGAGGCTGCCGTCCCTGCGCCATCAGCGGCCATCTCGACCAAGCTGAACGCATCCCCCGTGTCTGCGGCTGTGGCTCCCTCGGCGGCGGCCGCGACCGACGTCGAGCAGGCACTGGCCAGCGAGCTGGAAGCGCCGCAGCCCTGAAGGGCGGCACCATGAAAAAACGGGAGGCATCAGCCTCCCGTTTTCATTTGCGCCAGCTGCCTATGGCTGCTGAGCCCAGCGGCACAGGCTGCCGATGCGCGCCACCGGGACGAAGCCCAGGGCGCGGTAGACCCGCTGGGCGTGGTAGTGCTCGTCCGCCACTATGATGAGTTGCCTGGCCCGCTCGAACCCCTGGCGGGCGACCTGGCTCAGCAACTGACGGCAGAGGCCCCGGTTGCGCCAATCCTGATGGGTGCGCACCAGCTGAAAGCGCCCCATGGCGCCGGTGAAGAAGAGGCCGCAACTGGCGACCAGACGATCCTGATGCCAGATCCCCCACCACTGTCCCAGGCCATCGGCGATCATGGCCTGATAGAGATCGCGCCGTGACTGCAGGTAGGCGAGGTAACTCTCCTGCTCATGACCCGGTTCCCTGTCATCGAGCTCCAGGGTCAGCCAGTCATCCCAGTCGGCGGGGGTGAAGGGGCGGGCAGGGGCGAGGTCCTGGTCGCTCGGGGCCTTGCAGTCGGCCGCCTCCAGCGCCAGCACCACGCACTCCATGTACTGGTATCCCGCCGCCACGAAGCCGGCAACCCGGCTGTTCTGTCCCTCGGCCAGCGGCCACTGGAAGGTGCGATGGCGGATCCTGGGATCCTGGCCGATCAGCTTGTCGAAGCTGGCTTCGAGCCAACCCTTGTCGCGGTCGCTGGGGGGCGTGGGGAGCAGCAGATAGTTGCCGAAGTAGTAATCCGGGGCGGTCGGGGTGCGCACGGCCCAGAACCCTTCATGGTCCGTCACCTCGCCCTGATAGCGATCGAACAGCAAATCGGTGGCAAAACCGGGGTGATCTTCCATGACAAGGCTCCTGCAAATGCTTGAATTGATTATCGGCAGGGAGGGGGAGAAGTTAAAAAAAGGCCGGGAAACCCGGCCAAACAATCACACGCAGATTCAGAACGTCCAGGACGATCCGCCCGCATCATAGCGTGCCTGAGGCCATTTTGGGATGGGGCCCGTCGTTACTTGGGTCGAATTGCAAAATAAAAAAAATCGTTTATCCCGCCTTCGCCGGCAAATCGGTGTTGACTTTGATCCGTTTTCTCATAAAGATAGAAAGACGTTTAGACGTCCAAACATCCGTTTTGACGTACAGGAATCGGTTGTAGGACAGGGAGAGAGCAGATGGGATTTCACAGCGCGCGTCAGGTCGAGGCACTCAACCAGAGTCTGGCTGACTTGGGTAACAACATTTCGGTCAGCTTCGAGTTTTTTCCACCCAACAGTGAAGGGATGGAGAACACCCTCTGGCAATCCATCGAACGACTGCAGGTGCTGGAACCCAAGTTTGTCTCCGTGACCTATGGCGCCAACTCGGGCACCCGGGATCGCACCCACAAGGTGATCAAGGACATCAAGGAGCGCACCGGCCTCATCGCCGCCCCGCACCTGACCTGTATCGATGCCAGCCGCGACGAGCTGAGAACCATTGCCCGTGACTACTGGAACAGCGGCATTCGCCACATAGTGGCACTGCGCGGTGACCTGCCTCCCGGACTCGACAAGCCGGACATGTATGCCACCGATCTGGTCGCCCTGCTCAAGTCCGAGGCCGACTTCGACATCTCGGTGGCCGCCTATCCGGAAGGCCACCCCGAAGCCAGGAGCGCGCAGTCCGACCTGCTCAACCTCAAGCGCAAGATAGATGCCGGTGCCAACCGCGCCATTACCCAGTTCTTCTTCGATGTGGAGACCTACCTGCGCTTCCGTGATCGCTGCGCCGCCATCGGCATCGATGCCGAAATCGTGCCTGGGATACTGCCGGTCTCCAATTTCCAGACCCTCAACAAGTTTGCCGGCTTTACCAACGTGAAGATCCCGCGCTGGATGCACCAGCGGTTCGAGGGGCTGGATAACGATCAGATGACCCGCAACATGGTGGGGGCCAGCATCGCCATCGACCAGGTGCGGGTGCTGAGTCAGGAAGGGGTGAAGGATTTCCACTTCTACACCCTGAACCGCTCCGAGCTGACCTACGCCATCTGCCATACCCTGGGTGTGAGGCCCAAAGGCCAGGCCTGATCCCCATACGCCAGAAACGAGAAAAGCCAATGAGTTGCCTCATTGGCTTTTTGCCGTGGGTGATGATCAGGGTCTGGTCGGCTGGATCTCCTTGGGCTCCAGCGTGATGACCGCATTGCCGGCGGCACCGGGATACTGGTGGTAGCTCTGGCCCTGCTCCAGGGTGTAGAAGGTATCCAGGTAGTCGTCGTTGTTGGTCATCCAGGAGTCGGGCAGTGCCTTGACGATGCGACCGCCGAGATCGAGGAAGGGTAGAGCCTCGGGTACGCCACCCGCGGTGAAGCCGAGCTTGAGCGCTTCGATCAGCAGGGCGCTCAGCTCCTTGTAGTTGACGTTGTCATCCTGCTCCATCATGACGAGGTCGACGGCTCCCCAGCGATAGCGATCCCAGTACACCAGGATCTGGTTCGGGCTGTAGTCTGTGTTGTCATGGTCGAGGTAGGGCATGTCGACTATGTCCACCACGGGTTCGTCCCGGCCGGGATTGACCCCGGCCACGACGGCGTAGACCTCGGCGGCGCCGAGCAGCCAGGGCTCCTGATCATCGCTGAGCCTGATCTTCTTGAGAATGCTGGTCTTGAGGGGAGCCGTGTTGTCGGCGGCGCGGGGGGCCGCCTGGATGTCGGCGGCAGCCAGCGCCTTGCGCATCACCTTCAGACCGGCATTCTTGGCCTTGACGGGGTCGGCCTCTACTACCAGCACAGGTTGCGCCGGTGGCTGGTTCACATCGAGGTAGACCGGATTGCCGGCGCCATCGAAGGCCTCGATGGCGCTCCAGCTCTTCTCATCGCCGCTCGGCACGTAGGCAATCAGTGGCTCTGTTCCCTGTTTGAGCGCATTGGCCTGCTCGGGGTTGGCCAGTCGCAACTGCATCAGCTGTTTGACTTCCCCCTCCAGCCCTTGCCGGTTGATGGCGGCCTGGTTGGCATCTGTGGCCTGCCGTTTGAGGCGTGGGCTCGCCTTTTGCAGCAGGTTGGGCAGCGGACTCTGGTACTCCTGATTGGCGAGCAGGGGCAGCAGATTCTTCTGCTGCAGTGCGAGCTGGCGTGCCAGCTCCCTGTCCGTGTCGGCGGCATGGGCACTGGTGGCGCCCAGCAGGGTCAGCAATAAAATGACAGCCTGATTCCTCATTCTTCTTCTCCAGTATTGAGTCTGACAGAGGCGCGCATCGGGAAGAATCTGCGCCTCTTCTTCACTAGACGGGAGTTGGGTTCGGCTGTGAAGCATCCTTGCCGAATTATGTGTTGCGTCTCACTGGGGTCTCCCCAGATGGTCAGGTCAGGCGCGGAGCCGGTTGACTTGATGCAGCGCCACACCGACCAGCAATCCCCAGCAGGCGGAACCAACCCCGAGCAGGCTGATCCCCGAGGCCGTGATGAGGAAGGTGAGCAGCGCGGCTTCCCGCTCTTCATCCTGCTGCAGCGCGCCGTGCAGGCTGCTGCCTATGGTACCGAGCAGTGCCAGTCCGGCCACGCAGGTCACCAGGGCGGTGGGGAAGGCGCTGAACAAGGCGACCACAGTCGCCCCGAAGCAACCGGTCAGCAGGTAGAAGCAACCCGCCCACACGGCGGCGGACCAGCGACGGTTGGCATCGGGATCCACCTCCTTGCCCATGCAGATGGCGGCCGTGATGGCGGCCAGGTTGAAGGCGTAACCACCGAACGGGGCCAGCAGCAGACCGGTAAGACCGGTCCAGCCGATCAGGGAAGAGGTGGCAGGTTGATAGCCATGGGCACGGAGGATCGCGATGCCGGGCATGTTTTGCGACGTCATGGTGACGAGGAACAGCGGCAGCGCTATCCCCAGCACGGCGTTGATGGAGAAGGTCGGCGAGATCCACACCGGGCTGGAGAGCTGCCAGTGAACTTCAGCCAGCTGCAGCTCGCCCCTCAGTATGCAGAGCAGCATGCCGGTGGCCAGGACCAGCACCATGGTATAGCGGGGCCAGAGGTGGCGACCGAGCAGGAAAGCCAGCAGCAAGGCGCCAAGTAGCAGGGGATCCTGGGGGGCCACCTTGAACAGGTCCAGCCCGAATCTGAGCAGCACCCCGGCCAGCATGGCGGCGGCCAGGGGAGCTGGAATGTGGCGCATCAGCCTGTCGAACCAGCCGCTGATGCCGCACAGGGTGATCAGCAAGGAGGAGATGATGAAGGCGCCTATGGCCTCCGCCAGGCTGAAATTGCCCAGGCTGGTGATGAGCAGGGCGGCCCCCGGTGTTGACCAGGCAGTCAGCACGGGGGTGCGGTAATAGAGGGAGAGGCCGATGCAGCTCACGCCCATGCCGATACCCAGCGTCCATAGCCAGGAGGATACCTGAGCTGCATCGGCGCCGGCTGCGGTAGCCGCCTGAATGATCAGTACGACCGAACTGGTATAGCCAACCAGGACGGCGATTAGGCCTGCGACCAGATGAGGGAGAGCAAAGGGCATGGCGACATCCTTGTGTATGCTGATAGCTTGTGCGTTATTGCGTACAATGTGGCTTTGACTATAGCGGCGTGCGCTATAGCGCACAAGGCGAAGATGCAGCATTCGGGAGAGGACGTATGCAGGAGATGAATCGGCACCTGGCTCAGCGATTGAAAGGGCTGCGCGCCGAACTGGGGTGGAGTCTGGATGTGGCTGCCCGCGAGACGGGGGTGAGCAAGGCCATGCTGGGGCAGATAGAGCGGGGGGAATCCAGCCCGACGGTGGCGACCCTGTGGAAGATCGCCACCGGGTTTCGGGTCTCCTTCTCCAGCTTTATCGAGCCGACCCCGGCAGTGACGGGGGAGACACTTTATCGCATCGCCGATGACATTCGCCAGCAACCGGCGGGCGAAGGCATGCAGGTGGCGCCCCTGTTTCCCTATGAAGACCGGTTCGGTTTCGAGCTGTTCGAGTTGACCCTGCTACCCGGCTATCAGCGGGAATCTGAACCCCATGAGCCCGGGGTGACCGAGCATGTGATCGTCATTAGCGGTGTGATGGAGGTGCTGGTCGATGGACAGTGGCGCTCGCTGGATCAGGGGGAAGCCGTACGCTTCTCCGCCGACCGTCCCCACGGTTACCGCAATCTGGGAATAGCCCCGGCCGTTTTCCACAACCTGATCCACTATCCTGCCACTCGCCCCTGATGGTTAACCCGGACGACCATCGGCTCTGGGGCGGGTCAGGATGGGGGTATAGACCCAGACAAACAGACCATAGGCCGCTATCCAGCTCCAGCCGCTCAGGTTCCATCCCGTCAGTGTCAAGGTAGGCCAATACAGAGGGAGCAAGACCCGCATGAAGGCAGAGAGGATCACCAGCGCGAATGCCAGGGTGATCCTGCGCCCGACGTGCAGGGCTCTGCCGCTGTGACCGAGTGACACCCTGGCAATCATCCCGAGGATCATGGTCCCCATGCAGCCAGCACTGAGCAGGTGACTGGCGAGGGACAAGCTGAGAGGCAGCCCCGCAGCCTGGGCCGCGAGGGCGAGCAGGCCAAGGGGAATAAACAGGTAAGCCAGGTGCAGCGACCATAGCAGGGGCTGTGCCAGGGTGGTGCCGGGTCGCCAGCGCAGTTGCCTGCCCAGATGCAAGCCGGCCGCCACTATATATAGAGGCACCATATATAGAGAGTTGATCCATGAGCCAGGCAGCAGCCAGAGCAGCAGGATCAGCCAGAGAGAGGCCAGTGCCCCGCGCTCCAGCCAAGGGCTGGGCGGCGCCTTCTCCTGACCCGTGCCCCTGGCGGTAAAGAAGGGAATCACACGTCCACCCATCACTGCGATCAGGGTGGTGAACAGCAATACCGCCGTGATGAGCAGATGCTCCACTGTGCTCCAGTCATCTCGCCATAACCAGCTGGCGCCATTGAGCAGAGTCAATATGAGGAGCAGGGGGACAAAGAAGAGGTTGCGCCATTGGCGCGTCATGATGACGGGCTTGGCGAGGAACCAGGCACAGAGGGGCAACCAGGCCAGGTCCAGAGCCATCAGAATGAGATTGTCTTCTCCAAGCCAGGGTAGCAGGCTCCTTGGCAGCACCCACAACCCCACGATCAGCGCCAATGGCCAGCTGCGAACGCCGGGATGAGCCGTCCAGTTCTGGACGGCGGTCAGCAGAAACCCCGCAACTATGGCGGCGCCAAAGCCGAACAACATCTCATGAGCGTGCCACCAGATGGGATTGCCAATACCGGGCAGAGTGAACCAGCCATTGAGCTGTCCCAGCCAACCCAGCATGGCCAGGCAGGAAAACAGGGCTCCGAGCAGGAAGAAGGGGCGAAACCCCAGGCGGAACAGGGGGACTATCTGCTCTTCCTTGTGGCTATCGAGGATCTGGTGCATGACAGCGACCTTAATTGAACATTTGAAAAGCCAATTATAAAGTGGCTTTTCAAATGTTCAATTTAAATCCAGGGAATGCCGATTTGGGTGGGGTGGTGGGCAAAAAAGGAACGTCTTGCTGCAGAACTGAGCGAACGAGCGATGAAGGTGAAAAAGCCCTTGTCATCCTGGCGTGGCTCCCTATAATGCGCCCCTACCAGCACGGCGGAACACGCCAACCTGATGAGCCAGCTTCCTTGCGAAGCAGGCGCCGAAAGAAAAGCGAAAACAACCGCTTGACTTTCGAAGTGAGGAACGTAAGATGCGCCTCCTCAACGCGATAAGCGTGACGCTCTTTAACAATTTGAATCAAGCAATCTGTGTGGGCACTCACAGCATCGAACATCAAAAACAATTTTTGATTTTC
>NZ_JBWVQS010000012.1:0-72361 GCF_056642115.1 Aeromonas sp. 130281
GTCACGCTTATCGCGTTGAGGAGGCGCATCTTACGCTCCTCACTTCGAAAGTCAAGCGGTTGTTTTCGCTTTTCTTTCGGCGCCCACTTCGCTAGGAAGCTGGCTCATCAGGTTGGCGTGTTCCGCCGTGCTGGTAGGGGCGCATTATAGGGAGCCGCGCCGGGATGGCAAGGGTAAAACTGCAAAAAATGGCACTTTTTGCAGCTTGGTGGTTCAAACGCCTATTTATCAAACAAAACGCCCCGCATAAGCGGGGCGTCAACGAGCAAGAGTGCGGATTTGCTACCTTTTTGACCAGAACTCCCGGGCAAAGGCGCGTACCTTTTCCCAGTCGGTGAATTCGATGTCCTGGCTGGTATCCGTACTGCCACCAGTGATCGTCATGATCAGCTGGATGATGCGGGTCTGCCACCAGTTGTAGCGGGAGTATCGCAGCGCACCGGCAAACACCCCCAGGGTCTTTGGCTTCCACGGCGAGAGACGCAGAAACTTCTTCATATAGGCATTGGTCTGTGGTGTCTGCTTCTCGGGCTTGCGCGCCGTCAGGTTGACACAGAAGAAGGCGGCGTTGGCCACTTCCAGCTGTTCATGGTGAGCATGAATAAAGCTGAGCAGACTGGGGTGGAAGTTGCCATAGCGGATGGAGGCACCGATCAATACCTTGGCATATTTGCTAAGGTTGCACATCGGCAGGGTGTGCAGATCCTGCATCACCACTTCGCATCCTGATATCTCCTCCAGCATGACATCCACAATTTTCCGCGTTTGCCCGTCCCGGGAAGAATAAAGCACCAAAATCTTGTCCATACCAACCTCAACTACGCCAGAATGCAGGAGTAAACAGTACCAGAAGTGTGAAGATTTCCAATCGGCCAAACAGCATGGCGACCACCAGGATCCACTGTGCCGTCGCCGAGATATTGCCAAAGTTGCTGGAGACCTCACCCAACCCGGGCCCCACGTTGGTGAAGGCGGCCGCCACAGCCGTGAACGCGGTCACCTCGTTCAACCCTGTCATCAGCAACAGCAGCATGAAGATGAAGAACAGGATGATGTAGGTGGCGAAATAGCCCCACACCGCCTCGACGATCCGCTCCGGCACCGCGCGCCGCCCCAGCTTCAGGGTATAGATGGCCCGTGGGTGCACCAGCCGCTTGAGCTCGCGCATCCCCTGCAGGAAGAGGATCATGAAGCGCATCACCTTGATGCCACCCCCGGTGCTGCCGGCACAGCAGCCGATAAAGGCCGAGAACATCAGCAACATGGGCAGGAAGGAGGGCCAGTCGGCGTAGCTGGTCGTGCTGTAGCCCGTGGTCGTGCCAAGGGAGACCGCCTGGAACAGGCCGTGGTTGAGCGCCTCCTGCCAGGTGGCGTAGTGACCGTGGAACAGCAGGGAGACGAAACAGATCAGCACCAGCACGCCCTGGATCCCCAGGAACACCTTCAATTCGGAGTCCCGCAGATAGCTGCTCAACCGCACTGGCTTGTGGGCGAACACCATGAAGTGCAGGGCGAAGTTGACGCTGGCCAGCAGCAGGAACAGCACGGTGATCAGGTTGATGGCCGGGCTGTTGAAGAAACCTATGCTGGCATCGTGAGTCGAGAAGCCGCCCACCGACAAGGTGGAGAAGGAGTGGCAGATGGCATCGAACAGTGTCATTCCCGCCATCCAGTAGGCCAGGGCACAGAGGGTAGTCAGCAACAGGTAGATGAACCAGAGCGCCTTGGCCGTCTCGGCGATGCGCGGGGTCACCTTGTTATCCTTGACCGGCCCCGGGATCTCGGCGCGATAGAGCTGCATGCCCCCGATGCCGAGCAAGGGCAGCACGGCCACGGCCAGCACTATGATCCCCATGCCCCCCAACCATTGCAGCAGCTGGCGGTAGAACAAAAAGGCCTTGGGCAGGCTGTCCAGCCCGGTCAGCACTGTCGCCCCCGTGGTCGTCAGGCCGGAGAATGATTCGAAGAAGGCCTCGGAGACCGACATGTTCGGCACGTCGCTGATGATGAAGGGGACGGCCCCCACGCTGCCCAGCACCACCCAGAACAGCACAACGATGAGGAAACCCTCCTTGGATCTGAGGTCTTTCTTATGATGGCGATTGGGGAACCAGAGCAGGGTGCCGAGCAGGAGGGCGATGAAGAAGGAGTTCACAAACTCGGCACCGCCCCCATCGCGATACCCAAAAGCAACCATCGCTGGCAGCAGCATGGTCGAGCTGAACAGCGCGACCAAGAGACCGACGATACGAATGATGCTCAGAATCTGCATTCCGGCTCCCCCTTCAGGCTAAAAGAGCGATGGATTCTAGCCATCTAAGGAGCGAAGAGATACCCGGCCATGGGTTCGGTCTGTCATTTCCTGATCCACCTGACTCCAGATGGCCGCATTCCAGGCCACCTGCAGACGAACCTGCTGGCCATAATCGGCGGCCAGCAACTGGCCCTGATGGGTCGAGATCAGGGCTTCCACCACCCCCATGTCGCCATAGTCGCAGCAGATAAGGGAAGGAGTTTGCTGGCGCTTGATGCGGGTCTCGAGCCGCTTGAGCGCCGCCCCCACCCCGCCGCCATAGGCCTTGACCAGGCCGCCGGTCCCGAGCAGGACGCCACCGTAGTAGCGCACCACCACGGCCGCGACCTCGCCGATACCGGCTCCCATCAGCTGGGCCAGCATGGGCTTGCCGGCTGTGCCCGAGGGTTCGCCGTCATCGCTGAAGCCATAGACCTGGCTGTCTTGCGGCGCCCCGGCGACGAAGGCCCAGCAATGGTGCCGGGCCGTCGGGTGCTGCCGCTTCACCTCGGCGATCCAGGCCTTGGCGGCCTCGACCGTCGGCGCGTGGGCAATCAGGGTGATGAAGCGACTCTTCTTGATCTCCTCGCAAAACTCCAGCGGCGCAGCCGGTATGGCATAGTCTACGGCCATCAGAGCCCTGCTTGCCTGGTGAGGTTCTCCACCCCGTCCCCATGCAGAACCACGTTGTCCTCGATCCGGATGCCACCGAAGGGGCGCAGCGCCTCGACCTTGTTCCAGTTGACCCGTTTGCCCTGCTCGCCGCGGCGTAGCGGCTCCAGCAGGCTGTCGATGAAGTAGAAACCGGGTTCTATGGTGAACACCTGACCCACCTCCATCACCCGGGTACAGCGCAGGTAGGGGAACTGCTCGGGCGCCGCCAGATGGGTACCCCGCTCGTCCTGCATGAAGCCACCGGCATCGTGCACCTGCAGGCCGAGGAAGTGGCCGAGCCCATGGGGGAAGAACACATTGGTCACCCCGGTGTGGATCATCTCGTCCACCGACATGTCCACCAGCTCGGTGGCCTGCAGCAAGCGCGCCAGTCTGTGGTGCATCTGCAGGTGCAGCTCGCTGTAACGGCGACCGGGTTTGATCTCCGCGATGATCTCCTGCTGCTGGGCATCCAGCGCCGCGATGAGATCGGCAAACTCGCCCCGGCGCCAGGCCCAGGTCCGGGTGATGTCGGAGGCATAGCCGTGATAATCCGCCCCGGCATCGATCAGGAAGGAGTGGCGCTCCGCATCCGGCACCCGCTGGGTCGACAGATGGGTGTAATGAAGGATGGCCGCGTTGCGGTTGATGGCGACTATGTTGCCGTAAGGCGCCTCATTGGCCCCCTGCCCGACCGCCTTCATGTAGGCCAGGTTGATCTCGAACTCGCTCGCCCCCGCCATGAAGGAGTCCTTGGCCGCGATGTGGCCACGCACCCCGAGTCGATTCGCCGCCCGCAGACACTCCAGCTCATAGGGCGTCTTGTAGGCACGGTGGTAGTGCAGGTAGTTGAGCACAGCCTCCGGATTGGGCTGCCCCAGTCCCACCAGCTGGGCCACCTCGAGATGACCACCCAGATAGGCCCACTCCTGCTTGTCGGCTGGCAAGTGATTCGCCACCTGTTCCGGCCTGGTCAGCAAGCGGATGTCGAAGAAATCGACCCAGAAGGCATTGGGCAAGTCCGCCACCTTGTGCCAGAAGTCCACCGGCCGGTAGAACAGCAGCACCGGCTTGCTCACCCCGTCCACCAGCAACCAGCAGTGGGGATTGTCCAGTACCGGCAACCAGGCCTTGAAGTGAGGATTGACCTTGAAGGGGTAATCCTGGTCGTCGAGGAAGATGCGGTGAGTCTGGCCTGAATGAATGGCCAGTCCGCTGAGCCCCTGCTGTTGCAGTATGTCGCGGGTGCGCTGCTGCAGGGTGTCGAGATGCTGGGCAAAAAGTTGACTGTAACTGCTCATGGCGTCCTGCTCCGGGCAAATGTGACTTCAGCATAACATCAAGCGAATCAGGGCTCGAGCCGTCAGGCTGCCGCTTCGTGAGGTAACGCATGAGTCAGGGGGTTTTTGTTATGAAACGAAAACCTGCGATTAACAAATAAAGAACAATTCAATACACTGCCGATAGACAGTAGATATCAGCAGTCAGGAACGATTCATGCAAAACCTTTGTCTGTGGAAACCGGATCAGGACAGGATGCAGCACTCCAACCTCCACCAGTTCATGGCCGAGGTCAACCACTTCCACGGCCTGCAACTGCGCAGCTACGCCGACCTCTATCAATGGTCGGTGGAGAAGACCACCCGTTTCTGGCCACTGGTGTGGCAGCACTGCGGCGTCAAGGGAGAGCTGGGCGACATAGTGGCGGAGAACCGCCAGGATATGCAGCGCGCCCGCTGGTTCCCCGACAGCCGGCTCAACTTCGCCGAGAACCTGCTGCGCCGCCAGGACGAGAGCCCAGCCATCATCTCCCGCATCGAGGGTAGCCCAAGCCAGACCTTGAGCTGGCGCGAGCTGGCAGATCAGGTAGCCCGGCTGGCTCAGTGGCTGCGCAGCCAGGGCATAGGCCGTGGCGACGTGGTGGCGGCCTATCTGCCCAATATTCCGGAAACCGTCGTTGCCATGCTGGCTACCACCAGCCTGGGTGCTATCTGGACCTCCACCAGCCCCGACTTCGGCGAGGCCAGCGTGGTGGAGCGCTTCGGCCAGACCCGGCCCAGGGTGCTGTTTGCGGTGGACGGCTATCGCTATGGCGGCAAGGCCATCGACATTCAGGCCAAGGTCGCCAGCGTGGTGAGCCAGTTAGACAGCATAGAGCAGACTGTGGTGATCCCCCTGCTGGGCAACCCGCTGCAACTCGGTCACGACTGGCATCAGGTGCTGGCCAGTCAGCCCGGGGCCCAGCTCGCCTTCGAGCCCATGGCCTTCAACGACCCGCTCTACATCCTCTATTCGTCCGGCACCACCGGCAAACCCAAGTGCATAGTCCACGGCATAGGCGGCACCCTGCTGCAGCACCTGAAAGAGCACCAGCTGCACTGCGACATCAAGCCGGGGGAGCGGGTCTTCTACTTCACCACCTGCGGCTGGATGATGTGGAACTGGCTGGTGAGCGCGCTCGCCTCCGGCGCGACTCTGGTGCTCTACGACGGATCCCCCTTCTACCCGGACGGCAACGTGTTGTGGGATCTCGCCCGCGACGAAGAGGTCGCCCTGTTCGGCACCTCGGCCAAATACCTGGATGCGCTGCACAAGCAGGACTATGCCCCGATCAAGACCCACCCGCTGCCGCAGTTGCGGCTGATCTGCAGCACCGGCTCCGTGCTGTCGCCGGAGGGATTCGACTACGTCTACCAGCAGATCAAGCGGGATGTGCAACTCAGCTCCATCTCCGGTGGCACCGACATCTGCTCCTGCTTCGTCATCGGCAACCCGCTCAGCCCCGTCTATCGCGGCGAGAGTCAGGGGCGCGGCCTTGGCCTCGCGGTGCAGGTGTTCAACGAGGCCGGCCAGTCGGTACAGGGGGAGAAGGGCGAGCTGGTCTGCACCAAGCCCTTCCCGGCCCAGCCCATCTACTTCTGGGGCGACGAGAACGGCGACAAGTACCACGCCGCCTACTTCGAGCGCTTTGACAACATCTGGTGCCACGGCGACTGGATCGAGCTGACCCCGACCGGCGGCATCCTCTTCTACGGCCGCTCCGACGCCACCCTCAACCCGGGGGGGGTGCGCATCGGCACCAGCGAGATCTACCGCTACGTGGAGCAGCTCGACGAGGTAGAGGAGAGCATCGTCATCGGCCAGCAGTGGCAGCAGGACGAGCGGGTAGTGCTGTTCGTCAAGCTCAAGGCAGGCTGCAAGCTGGACGAGCCGCTGCGCGAGCGGATCCGCCAGCAGATCAAACGGCACTGCACCGCCCGCCACGTACCCGCCCGCATACTGCAGGTGGATGCCATTCCTCGCACCAAGTCCGGCAAGATAGTCGAGCTGGCAGTGCGGGAGGTGGTGCACAACAGGCCCGTCAACAACACCCATGCCCTCGCCGACCCCGAGGTGCTGAACCAGTATCGCGACAGGCCGGAGCTGGCCAGTTGATAAACGACTCATACCCAGAGCAGGCGCCGCAGGGCGCCTCTCTTTTGCCCGTTTTGTGATGAGGAGCTTTTACTCGAGATCTGTTAAACAAATGTTTTAAATAGGTGTTGAAAATGTCTCCTTTTGGATCAATAGTGAGCCTCGCCCCCTGCTGGGGAGAAAGGAGCAAAGCCCCCCACCGCGTGGGAACAAGGAGACACTCTCATGATCTACCAAGGCGAAACCCTGTCGGTCAGCTACCTCGAAGACGGCATTGCCGAGCTGAGGTTTGATGCCCCGGGTTCAGTCAACAAGCTGGATCGCGCTACCCTGCTCTCGCTGAGCGAAGCGATCCCCGCATTAAAGCAACAAGCCGATTTGAAGGGTCTGATCCTCACCTCCGGCAAAGACGCCTTTATCGTCGGCGCCGACATCACCGAATTCCTGGAACTGTTCAGCCTGCCGCAAGAAGATCTGCTCGGCTGGCTGAAAAAGGCCAACGACATCTTCAGCGCCATCGAAGATCTGCCGGTGCCGACCCTGTCCGCCATCAAGGGCCACGCCCTGGGCGGCGGCTGCGAGACCATACTCTCCACCGATTTCCGTCTGGCTGACACCACCGCCAAGATCGGCCTGCCCGAGACCAAGCTCGGCATCATGCCGGGCTTTGGCGGCACAGTCCGTCTGCCGCGCCTCATCGGCGCCGACAACGCCCTGGAGTGGATCACCACAGGCAAGGATTATCGTGCCGATGACGCCCTCAAGGTGGGTGCCATCGACGCCGTGGTCGCCCCCGCAGCGCTGCAGAGCGCCGCCGTGCAGATGATGAGAGACGCCATCGCGGGCAAGCTGGACTGGCAGAGCCGTCGCGCCGCCAAGAAGGCGCCGCTGCGCCTCTCCAAGCTGGAAGCCATGATGAGCTTCACCACCGCCGCCGGCATGGTTGCCGCCGTGGCCGGAAAACACTATCCGGCGCCCATGACCGCGGTGAAAACCGTCGAGGCCGCCGCCGGCATGAGCCGCGACGAGGCGCTCAACGTCGAGGCGCAAGGTTTCATCAAGCTGGCCAAGACCGACGTGGCCAAGGCGCTGGTCGGCATCTTCCTGAACGATCAGCACATCAAGGCGCTGGCCAAGAAAGCCGCCAAGCAGGCGAACAAGGCCACCGGCCACGCCGCAGTGCTGGGTGCCGGCATCATGGGGGGCGGTATCGCCTACCAGTCCGCCAGCAAGGGCATCCCGGCCGTGATGAAGGACATCAACGAGAAGGCGCTGGCGCTTGGCATGGGCGAGGCCACCAAGCTGCTCAACGGACAGCTCGAGCGCGGTCGCATCGACGGCATCAAGATGGGCCAGGTGCTCTCCGCCATCACCCCGACCCTCAGCTATGACAACGTCAAGCATGTGGACGTGGTGGTCGAAGCCGTGGTTGAAAACCCGAAAGTGAAGGCCGCCGTACTGGGCGAAGTGGAAGGCATTATCGGTGACGACGCCGTGCTCGCCAGCAACACCTCCACCATCCCCATCTCCCTGCTGGCCAAGGGGCTGAAGCGCCCCGAGAACTTCTGCGGCATGCACTTCTTCAACCCGGTGCACCGCATGCCCCTGGTGGAGATCATCCGCGGCGAGCAGACGTCGGACGACACCATCAACCGCGTGGTGGCCTACGCCGCCGCCATGGGCAAGTCCCCAGTGGTGGTCAACGACTGCCCGGGCTTCTTCGTCAACCGCGTGCTCTTCCCCTACTTCTTCGGTTTCAACAAGCTGGTTGCTGATGGCGCCGACTTCGCCGCCGTCGACAAGGTGATGGAGAAGGAGTTCGGCTGGCCCATGGGCCCCGCCTACCTGCTGGACGTGGTCGGCATCGACACCGGCCACCATGCCGGTGACGTCATGGCCCAGGGCTTCCCGACTCGCATGAGCAAGGAAGGGCGCACCGCCATCGACGTGATGTATGAGGTGAGCCGTTTCGGTCAGAAGAATGGCAAGGGTTTCTACGCCTACGAGCAGGACAAGAAAGGCAAGCCGAAGAAGGTGGCCGATGCCGCTGCCTACGAGCTGCTGGCCCCCATCGCCAAGGCGAAGCAGGAGTTCGACAAGGACGCCATCATAGCCCGCATGATGATCCCCATGATCAACGAGGTGGTGCTCTGTCTGGAAGAGGGCATAGTTGCCACGCCAGCCGAAGCCGACATCGCGCTGGTCTACGGTCTGGGCTTCCCTCCCTTCCGCGGTGGCGTGTTCCGCTATCTGGACACCATTGGTCTGGATCGCTACGTGGCCATGGCCGACCAGTATGCCGATCTGGGCCCGCTCTACCGCGTCAGCGACAAGCTGCGTGAGATGGCCGCCCAGGGCAAAACCTTCTACTGATTGCGGAAAGGAGATCCATTCATGAAAGACGTAGTCATTGTCGACTGTATCCGGACCCCCATGGGCCGGTCCAAGGGCGGCGCCTTCCGCAACGTGCGTGCAGAAGATCTGTCCGCGCACCTGATGAGCTCCATCCTGCTGCGCAACCCCAACCTCGACCCGAACGAGATCGAGGATATCTACTGGGGCTGCGTGCAGCAGACCCTGGAGCAGGGCTTCAACATCGCCCGCAACGCCGCCTTGCTGGCCGGCATCCCGAAACAGGTGGGGGCGGTCACCGTCAACCGCCTGTGCGGATCCAGCATGCAGGCGCTGCATGACGCCTCTCGCGCCATTCAGGTGGGTGATGGGGACATCTTCATCATCGGCGGCGTCGAGCACATGGGCCACGTGCCCATGAGCCACGGGGTCGACTTCCACCCCGGCATGGCCAAATCGGTGGCCAAGGCCTCCGGCATGATGGGGCTGACCGCCGAGATGCTCGGCAAGCTGCACGGCATCAGCCGAGCGCAGCAGGACGAGTTTGCCGCCCGCTCCCATCGCCGCGCCCATGCTGCCACCGTGGAAGGACGCTTCGCCAGGGAGATCGTCGGGCTGGAAGGGCACGACGCCAGCGGCGCCCGCTTCTTCTACGACTACGACGAGGTGATCCGCCCGGAGACCACGGTCGACACCCTGAGCCAGCTGCGCCCGGTGTTTGACCCGGTCAACGGCACCGTCACCGCCGGCACCTCCTCGGCCCTGTCAGACGGTGCCGCCGCCATGCTGGTGATGAGCGCTGACCGCGCCAAGGCGCTGGGACTCACCCCCCGCGCCAGGGTGCGCGCCATGGCCATCGCCGGCTGTGACGCCGCCATCATGGGTTACGGCCCTGTGCCGGCCACCCAGAAGGCGCTCAAGCGTGCCGGTCTGACCGTCGGCGACATCGACCTGTTCGAGCTGAACGAGGCGTTCGCCGCCCAGTCCCTGCCCTGCGTCAAGGATCTCGGTCTGCAGGATCTGGTGGACGAGAAGGTGAACCTGAACGGCGGCGCCATTGCGCTGGGCCACCCGCTGGGCTGCTCCGGCGCGCGCATCTCCACCACCCTGATCAACCTGATGGAGGAGAAGGATGCCACTCTGGGGGTCGCCACCATGTGCATCGGCCTGGGTCAGGGTATCGCCACAGTGTTCGAGCGGGTGTGATCTAGGCGGCTCACGCCAGGCGTGAGCCGCCATTGTCTTGTTGGGGTCGGCCCGTCCGGCCCGTTGTCGAGTCTGTGGAGCGCGCCACACGGGGTGCGCTCCTGCCGTCGGAATCTGCGTGTTGGCCGGCCCGTTTGGGTCGGCCTTTTTTATTCCGTTATCCCGATCAGGGCCAATTCGGGGGCTATATTGCCCATAACTTCACATTAGAGGGGGGCCTTGCTTGCTTTTTGCTCCCCCGACAGGTTCAATCTGCACAAAAAAATGGGTGGATGCACATACATATGTCAACGAGCAAACAACTGCTTATCGTCGACGACGATCAGGAGATCCGCGAGCTGCTCAACGAATACCTGACCCGGGCGGGTTTCCAGGTATTGACGGCGGCAGGAGGCGACGAGATGCGCCAGCAACTCGCCCAGCACAGCCCGGACCTCATCATTCTGGACATCATGATGCCCGGCGACGACGGCTTTACCCTCTGCCAGCAGATCCGTCGCGACTCCCAGGTCCCCATCATCATGCTGACCGCTGCCTCCGATGAGGCGGATCGGGTGATCGGCCTCGAACTCGGCGCCGACGACTACATCGCCAAGCCGTTCAGCCCGCGTGAGCTGCAGGCCCGCATCAAGGCGCTGCTGCGCCGTGCCGAATTCCGCCAGCCGGAGAAAGAGAAGGAGCCGAGCCGCCGCCTGCGCTTCGCCGACTGGACACTGGACACCCTGAGCCACCAGCTGACCCACGACGACGGCAGCCTGCTGGATCTCTCCGGCAGCGACGCCCTGCTGCTCGGCATGTTCCTGCAACAGCCCGGCGTGGTGCTGGACAGGGACACCATCTCCGATGCCACCCGGGGCCGCGAGAGCCTGCCCATGGAGCGCGGCATCGACGTGCAGATCAGCCGTCTGCGCCAGAAGCTGGGTGACAACGGCAAGAGCCCGCGCATCATCAAGACCATACGCGGCAGCGGCTACATGCTGATCGCGGAAGTACACGAGATCCCGTGAAAGGGGAGAGGCAAGCGGCACGGCTCAGAGGCAGGGCCAGATGCTGACTGACAAGAGGCACGCAATCCCATGAGAAGTCGGCGATTCTGGCAGGCACTGATCCCCCGCTCCCTGCTGTCACGGATGCTGCTGTTGTTGCTGCTCGCCATCCTGCTCTCCCAGACCATACTCACCGGCATCTGGATGCAGCAGATCCAGAAGCGGGAGCTGGAGGGCATGCTCAGCACCACCCGCAACCTGGCGCTCTCCGCCGCCTCCACAGTCAACTTCTTCAAGTCACTGCCGCTGCAGTACCGCCACATCGCCCTGGACCAGCTGCGCAACATGGGGGGCAGCCGCTTCTTCGTCTCCCTGAACGAGGAAGAGATCCACATCAGCGCCATCCCGGACAGCGAGCGCAAGACGCTGGTGCTGAAGGAGGTGGAGGAGGTGCTGACCCGCAAGCTCTCCGACGCCATGGCCATCAAGGTGGATTTCTCGCGGCCCGAGGAGCTGCACGTCTTCAACAACGACACTTTGCTGGCGGATCTGCCCTCCTCCTGGGCCCGCTACACCCTGTCGCTGGAGCCCATCAACCCGCCGGTGCTGGTGACCCAGATCGAGATAGAACCGGGGGAGTGGCTCTATCTGGCGGCCCTGCTGCCCGCCCCCTACATGACGCTGGATGACACCGTCATGCCGAGCAACCAGGTGCGCTTCATCGCCCTGATGACCGTCTTCCTCTGCTTCTTCACCTTCATGCTGGTGCGCTGGCAGACCCGGCCCCTGCGCCGGCTGGCCAAGGCGGCGGTCAACCTCGGCAAGGACATCGACCAGCCCTCTCTCAAGGAGGAGGGCGCCTCCGAAATCGTGGCGGCGACCCGTGCCTTCAACATCATGCAGCAGCGCATCCGCCGCTTCATAGACGACAGGGAACGCCTGTTCAGCTCCATCTCTCACGATCTCAAGACCCCCATCACCCGGCTGCGACTGCGGGTCGAGCTGCTCGACGACGAGGCCCAGATAGCCAAGTTCAACAAGGATTTGGACGAGCTGGAGCTGATGGTGAAGGGGGCGCTGCAGACGGTGAAGGAGACCGACATCCACGAGAACCTCGAGCTCATCGACATCAATGCCCTGCTGGAGCAGATGGCGGAGGCCATGAACCTGCACGAGGATCTGCTCACCATAGAGGGGCACTGCAAGTGGCCCTATCGCGGCAAGCTGCTGGCCCTCAAGCGCTGCATCGGCAACCTGGTGGACAACGGCATCAAGTACGGCCATAGGGTGCGCGTCATCCTGATGGATGACGAGGAGATGCTGATCCTCTTCATCATGGACGAGGGCCCCGGTCTGCCGGAGGATCAGTTCGAGCGCATCTTCGAGCCCTACTACCGCCTCAGCACGGATTCTGCCGGAACCGGGCTGGGTCTTGGCATAGCCCGCAACATAGCCCACGCCCACGGCGGCGATCTGGTGCTGGAAAATCGCCCCCAGGGCGGCCTGCAGGCCACCCTCTCCCTACCAAGGCAGTAAAGCTTATGAAGTGGTTGTCGTTTTCTGTCATCGCCCTGTTGTCCCTGCCCGTCGGCGCCTCCCAGCGCGTCGGGGTGCTGCACGGGTGGCGTGTGGTAGGCACCGACCACTCTCCTTCCATCAAGGCAGTCACAGTATGAAGCTGTTCCCGTTTGCCATTGTCGCCCTGCTCTCCCTGCCCGTCGGTGCCTCCCAGGTGGAGGTGTTGCACTGGTGGACCTCCGGCGGCGAGGCCAAGGCGGTAGAGGTACTCAAGTCGGAATGGGCCGAGCAGGGCAACCAGTGGAACGACTTCGCGGTACAGGGCGGCGGCGGCAAGAGCGCCATGACGGTGCTGAAAAGCCGGGCGCTGGCGGCCAACCCGCCGGAGGCGGCACACCTCAAGGGATATGAGCTGCACGAGTGGGCCAGCCTGGGCTTCCTGCGCGACCTCAGCCCCATGGCCGAGCACCTCGGCTGGTACCCGCAACTCTCCCCCATGGTCCGTGACACCCTCAGCCAGAACGGCGCCCTGATGGCGGTGCCCACCGGCATCCACAGAGTCAACTGGCTGTGGCTCAACCGCAAGCTGTTCGAGCGGCTGGGGCTGACACCCCCCACCGACTGGGTCCAGTTCGTGGTGGTGGCGGACAAGCTCAAGGCGCAGGGCGTCACCCCGCTGGCCATCGGCAACGAACCCTGGCAGCTGGCTGTGCTGTTCGAGACGGTGGCGCTAGGTGAAGGGGGCAAGGCCTTCTATCGCAAGGCCTTTCTGGAGCAGGACAGCGCCACCCTGACCGGCCCCGACATGGTGCGGGTGCTGACCCGATTCCAGCAGCTGCGCGCCTATGTACCGGAAAAATACGCCGGCCTGAAGTGGCACCAGGCCACCAACCTGCTGGAGAGCGGCGGCGCCGCCATGCAGATCATGGGAGACTGGGTGAAGGGGGAGCTGAGCGCCGGCAACTACAGACCCGGGGAGGACATCGACTGCCTGCCAAGCCCGGGGAGCCAGGGCCTCTTCAGCTACAACCTGGACTCCATCGCCATGTTCAAGCAGCGGGATCCGGCCCAGCTGCAGGCCCAGGGCGAGCTGGCCCGCCTGCTGATGACACCGCGCTTCCAGGAGGAGTTCAACCGGGTGAAGGGCTCCATCCCGGCGCTCACCAAACCGGACATGAGCAAGTTCGATCGCTGCGCCATCCGCTCCTATCAGGACTTCCTCCACGCCGAGCAGCAGGACAACCTGCTGCCCAGCATGGCGGAGGGGATGGCGGTTCCGACCAATATGCGCCAGGGGATCATGGATGTGCTGAGCAGCTTCTTCAACGACCCCAACGCCAACCCGGCACAGACAGCGCAGCAGCTGGAGCGCGCCATGCGCTCGACCCGCTCGGGCGCGGAGCAGAAATGACAAAGGCGGACATCGTCCGCCTTTGTGGGTGAATCGTCATCCGATTCAGGATTGATCGTTCTCGTCCTCATCCTCGTCGTAGTAGTCGCTGAGCTCGATCCAGAGCCCCAGCCCTATCATCACCATGGACCCGAACCAGGTGCCGGTGTTTCCGATCGGGCTGCCCAGCACTATCATGGCGAACGACAGGAACCCCATACCTGCGTAGGCTTGCAATCTGCCGTAGGAGACCTGCATATTCACACCTCCTTGTTGAATATGGTTCAATTTTTATATTACTCATCGGGCAAGGTCTGGATAGAGCCGGATCACACTTTGGTTACATATGCTGTCTGAAGACCCTGATGTTTGATTATTTTTTCGCCTTGAGTATCATTGGCAGCTGAATTGGTTGAAGGTTGATTATTGATGAGTGCTTTATTCTGCGATGCGACTCATGAGTTGGACGCAATCGGGCTTCGTTGCCCCGAGCCAGTGACGATAGCGCGCAAGAAGGTGCGGCTGAAGGTTGATTATTGATGAGTACTTTATTCTGCGATGCAACTCATGAGTTGGACGCAATCGGGCTTCGTTGCCCTGAACCCGTGATGATGGTTCGCAAGAAAGTGCGGCTGATGGCCGAAGGCGAGACCCTGCTGGTCAGTGCCGACGATCCTTCCACCACCCGCGACATCCCGAGTTTCTGCCGCTTCATGGATCACACCCTGATCGCCAGCGAGACAGAGCAGGCCCCCTATCGCTATCTGATCCGCAAGGGTCAATGAGCCCCAGTACCGGAGCAATCCATGACGATTACCCGAATCGGCACCACGGCCCGCTGGTCTGATGTTGTCATCCACAACGGCACCCTCTATGTGGTGGAAGTCCCCGCCACCGACGAGGCCGACATTCACCAGCAGACCCGCGAAGTGCTGACCAGCCTGCAACGCCTGCTGGAGGCCAACGGTTCCGGGGTCGACAAGATCCTGATGGCCAACATCTATCTCAAGGACATTGGCGACATCGCCGCCTTCAACGCCCAGTGGGATGCCTGGATCCCGGCTGGCACCGCACCGGTGAGAGCCTGCGTACAGGCCCGTCTGGCCCACGAAGGCTACAAGGTGGAAGTGCAGCTGACTGCCGCCGTCTAAACAAAGCAGAATGCCTGGCTCCCCTGATGCCGACACAGCCCCCGTTCGCGCCTGCGTGCAGGCCCGCCTGGCCCACGAAGGCTACAAGGTAGAAGTGCAGCTGACTGCCGCCGTCTAAACAAAGCAGGATGCCTGGCTCCCCTGATGCCGACACAGCCCCCGTTCGCGCCTGCGTGCAGGCCCGCCTGGCCCACGAAGGCTACAAGGTGGAAGTGCAGCTGACCGCTGCTGTCTGAGACACGGTTCGCCCCTCATCCCCGGCCCTTCTCCCGATGGGGAGAAGGGAGCAAAGAGCGCCGATACAATCGGGCCACGGCACCCATAGCAAAAGGCCCCGCCAGTAATGGCGGGGCCTTTTCGTTACCGGTAACCGGGCGACTCAGGCAGTCGGGGTCAGGGTGATGGTCACCCGACGGTTCTGGGCCTTGCCGGCGGCAGTGCTGTTGGTGGCAACCGGCTGATCCGGGCCCACGCCACTGGTGGAAATGCGGCTGCCGGTCACGCCCTGACCGATCAGCTGGGCGGCGACGGCGTCAGCACGCTGGGCGGAGAGCTTCATGTTCAGCTCGCGGGAGCCGGTGCTGTCGGTGTGACCGACCACGTTCAGGCGAGTCTTGTCGAACTCGGCCACCACCATGGCCACGCCGGACAGGGTGTTGGCACCGGCGGCTTTGAGCTGGGCGCTGGAGCTGTCGAAGGTGACGTTGTTCGGCATGTTGAGGATCAGCTGATCACCATTGCGGGTCACGCTGACGCCGGTCCCCTGCAGCTTCTCGCGCAGCTTGGCTTCCTGCACATCCATGTAGTAACCGATACCACCACCCAGGGCGGCGCCGGCGGCCACGCCGGTCAGGATCCCCTTCTTGCGATCCCCCTTGCTGGAGGAGAGCGCACCCACGGCAGCGCCGGTCGCCGCACCGGCCAGTGCGCCCCAGGCACCCTTGGAGGTCTGGGATTCACCGGTATAGGGATTGGTGGTGCAGCCTGTCATGGCGATGGTCAGGGCAAGCGCAGGAACCAGTTTCTTGAAATGCATGAAAAAACCTCTGAAAAAGAACGACTCTAGCCGATGGCCGCGCATTCTACCCCAGAGAGGCGCCAGAGTGTGACGCGCGCATTGCGGATATGAACAAGGGGGCCAAAGCCCCCCTGTGTCATGCCGTGAACGGCAGCTGCCTGCCCGGGCAGGCCGGACATCAATATTTGATGTCGCGCGCCTCGTCACGCCCTTCCTGCTTGTTGTCGCGATGCTCCTGACGGCAATCGGCATTGCCCACCAGGCCTTCGCGGCACTCCTGCTTGGCGTCGCGGGATTCCTGACGGGTATCCTGACGCACATCGCGCGCTTCGCGACGCTCCTGGGCCTGTTTGGTTGCCTGTGCAGGCAGGGCAGCCAACAAGGCGGTGGCTGCAAGCAGCGCGAATACGGTCTTCTTCATGGTGGCTCCTTGGCTAAACGAAATACACCGGCTTGGGATGTCTAAATTATACATTGGGGTCAAGATAACCGCCGGACGGGCGCCAGCAGGGCGACCCGGCGGGATCAGTATTTGACGTCGCGGGCCTCGTCTCGGCCCTCCTGCTTGCTGTCGCGATGATCCTGACGGCAATCGGCATTGCCGACCACGCCTTCACGGCACTCCTGCTTGGCATCGCGGGATTCATCCCGGGTGTCCTGACGCACGTCACGGGCATCACGGCGCTCTGCGGCCTGTTCGGTTGCCTGCGCCGGCAACGAGGAGAGCAGGGCGCTGGCAGCCAGCAAGATAAAGGCACATTTCTTCATGATTAACTCCACGGGGTCGACGAGATGGCGGGGCATCCGGCAACTGATTTATATGAATTCACGGGTGGTGGTGTCTGGCGAGTTACCCGCCAGCAGGCCCTTGGGGGCGGCTAGCCTGCTCGGCTGAGGGCCCGATATGCCGCTTGCCGGCTAATCGGGTGCGCTCATCAGCGTTTGACGTCGTTGGCTTTCTCTCTGACGTCCTGTTTGACTTCACGCTTGTCCTGACGGCACTCGTAGTTGTCCTTCTGATCGGCTTCACGGCAGTCCTGCTTGGCATCGCGGATCTCGGGACGCACCTCCTGACGCACGTCGCGGGAATCCTGGCGATCAGTCGCCTGGGCGGGCAGCGTTGCCAGCAGGGAACAAGCCGCCAGAAGCAAACTGCCGGCCGTGCGAATGCGAGATGAATTCAGTGACATGGATTAACCCTCAAAGTTGATGGGCCAATTTTGAGCAGGAGTGACTGTATGCCAGCTGTACCGAAAGGAGAAAACGGGCCCCTGCCCCGTTGGCGCCTGGCCTGGCAGCGGCGGCCGACGAGGTGCTCCTTCATCACGCCTGGGCCAGCACAAGGGTAGGGCGGGCAAGATGGGACAGCGCTTGCCTCCCCCCAGATGCGGGGTTGTCTCACAAGAGCCCATGACCCCAGAGTGGGTGACCTTTCTCACGGAGCCATGCCCATGTCGTCCCTCTCCCGCCCCGCTCTGCTCATCATCGACATCCAGGTGGGCCTCCTTCACGGCCCGGAGGCACCCCATGCCGGTGCCGAGACCCTGGCCAACATCAATCGCCTGAGCCAGGCGGCCCGCAGTGCCGGTCTCCCCGTGCTGGCGGTGCGCCACACGGGCCCGGCCGGCAGCCCCATCGCCGCCGGCAGCCCGTTCTGGCAGCTTGCCCCTGAGCTGGTTATCGGCGACGCCGACCGGGTGTTCGACAAGCAGCGTCCCAGCGCCTTTCATGGCACCGGCCTCGACGACTGGCTGAAGGAGGGCGGGGTGCAAACCCTGATCGTCACCGGCATGAAGACCCAGTACTGCATAGACAGCACCTGCCGGGCCGCAGCGGATCTCGGCTACGCCGTGGTGCTGGTGAGCGATGCCCACACCTGCATGGATACGCCACAGCTGGCCGCAACCCAGATCATCGCCCACCACAACGCCACCCTGGCCGGCCCCTTCGTGCGGCTGATGAGCAGCGACGAGCTGTGCGAGGCGCTGAGCCACGCCCTAGAACCCGGTTGATGGCGGCCCCACAACGAAGAAGGGAGGCCTGAGCCTCCCTTCTCTTTTGACGTGCGCCCGATCTACCCCTGCTGCTGGCACTCGGCGTGGCAGGGGCAGGTCACCAGATGATCGTTCACCATGCCCACCGCCTGCATGAAGGCGTAGCAGATGGTGCTGCCGACGAAGGTGAAGCCGCGTTTCTTGAGGGCCTTGGACATGGCATCCGACTCCTTTGATGTCGCCGGAATGTCGCCGTTGCCCTGGCGCTGGTTGACGATGGGGGCACCGCCCACGAAGCCCCACAGATACTCCACGAAGTCGATGCCTTCCGCCTCCAGCGCCAGATAGGCGTGGGCGTTTTTGATGATCGACTGCACCTTGAGCCGGTTGCGGATGATGCCGCTGTCTTGCATCAATCTCTCCACATCCTGCTCGTCGAACTGCACTATGCGTAGCGGATCGAAGTCGGCATAGGCGCGATGGTAGCTCTCGGTGCGCTTGAGGATGGTGATCCACGACAGCCCCGCCTGCTGACCATCGAGGCAGAGCTTGGCAAACAGCTCCTGCGGGTCACGGACCGGCCTGCCCCACTGCTTGTCATGGTATTCGATGTATTCCGGGTCCCTGGTCACCCAGGCGCAGCGCAGTTCCATTTCCTCTCCCTTGTCATTTCATCGGCCATCAACAGGCCGCTTCCGTCGGCGACATCATAGGGCAAGCGGCAGCATATCCCCACTAATCCCCTGTAATTTCGCCTATTATCCGACCATGCCAGACGGTATACTCCCTCGGTTCACATTCAGCAAATCTTGCTCTGATTTCATTTCGCGCGAAAAACACTATGCAAAAATTCGATGTCAAAACCTTTCAGGGCCTGATCCTGCAGTTGCAGGACTATTGGTCCCGCCAGGGCTGTACCATCATTCAGCCGCTGGATATGGAAGTGGGTGCCGGTACCTCCCACCCCATGACCTGCCTGCGCGCCCTGGGCCCGGAGCCCATCGCCTGCGCCTACGTACAACCGTCCCGCCGTCCCACCGACGGCCGCTACGGCGAGAACCCGAACCGCCTGCAGCACTACTACCAGTTCCAGGTCATCATCAAGCCTTCCCCCGACAACATTCAGGAACTCTATCTGGGCTCCCTGAAAGAGCTGGGCATGGATCCCGAGATCCACGACATCCGCTTCGTGGAAGACAACTGGGAAAACCCGACGCTGGGTGCCTGGGGTCTGGGTTGGGAAGTGTGGCTGAACGGCATGGAAGTGACCCAGTTCACCTACTTCCAGCAGGTTGGCGGCCTCGAGTGCAAGCCGGTCACCGGCGAGATCACCTACGGTCTCGAGCGTCTGGCCATGTACATCCAGGGCGTGGACAGCGTCTACGATCTGGTCTGGTCTGACGGCCCCCTGGGCAAGACCACCTACGGCGACGTCTTCCACCAGAACGAAGTGGAGCAATCCACCTACAACTTCGAACACGCCGATGTGGAGTTCCTGTTCCACTGCTTCGAGCAGTACGAGAAGGAAGCCCAGAATCTGCTGGCACTGGAAAAACCGCTGCCGCTGCCTGCCTACGAGCGCATCCTCAAAGCCGCTCACTCCTTCAACCTGCTGGATGCCCGCAAGGCCATCTCGGTCACCGAGCGTCAGCGCTACATCCTGCGCATTCGCACCCTGACCAAGGCCGTGGCAGAGGCATACTACGCCTCCCGCGAAGCGCTGGGCTTCCCTATGTGTCAGCGCAGTGAGAACAAGCAAGGTTAAGGAACGAACATGGCACAACATACATTTCTGGTAGAGATCGGTACTGCTGAGCTGCCGCCCAAAGCCCTGCGCTCCCTGGCCGAAGCCTTTGCCGACAACTTCAAAGCCGAACTGACCAAGGCCGATCTGGCCTTCGGCGACGTCGAGTGGTTTGCCTCACCGCGCCGTCTGGCGCTGAAAGTGAGCGAGCTAGCTGGCGAACAGCCGAGCAAGAGCGTAGAGAAGCGCGGCCCGGCCGTATCTCAGGCGTTCGATGCGGACGGCAAGCCGACCAAGGCTGCCGAAGGCTGGGCCCGTGGCAACGGCATCACCGTTGAACAGGCCGAGCGTCTGGTCACCGATAAGGGCGAGTGGCTGGTTCACACCGCCAAGGTCGAAGGCCGTCCGGCCAAAGATCTGCTGGGCGAGCTGGTTAGCCAGGCGCTGGCCAAGCTGCCGATCCCGAAAATGATGCGCTGGGGCGACAAGACCATCCAGTTCGTGCGTCCGGTCTTCACCGTGACCCTGCTGCTGGATGGCGATCTGGTTCCCGCTCACATTCTGGGTATCGACTCTGCCCGCACCCTGCGCGGCCACCGCTTTATGGGCGAGAGCGAGTTCACCATCGACAACGCCAGCCAGTACCCGCAGATCCTGCAGGAGCGCGGCATGGTGATTGCCGACTTTATGGCGCGCAAGGCCAAGATCAAGGCTGACGCCGAAGCGGCCGCTGCCGCCTTCGGTGGCGTTGCCGATCTGGACGACGCCCTGCTGGAAGAGGTCACTGCACTGGTCGAGTGGCCTGTGGTGCTGACCGCCAACTTCGAAGAGAAGTTCCTGGCCGTTCCAGCTGAAGCGCTGGTTCACACCATGAAGGGTGACCAGAAGTACTTCCCGGTCTACGACAAGAACGGCAAGCTGCTGCCGAAGTTCATCTTCGTCACCAACATCGAGTCCAAAGACCCGAGCCAGATCATCAGCGGCAACGAGAAGGTGGTTCGCCCCCGTCTCTCAGACGCCGAGTTCTTCTTCAAGACCGACCTCAAGCAAACTCTGGCCTCCCGCCTGCCACGCCTTGAAACCGTGCTGTTCCAACAACAGCTGGGCACCGTCAAGGCCAAGGTCGAGCGCATCGAGAGCGTCGCCGGCTTCATCGCCGAGCGTATCGGCGCCGACGTGGCTCAGGCCAAGCGTGCCGGTCTGCTCTCCAAGTGTGATCTGATGACCAACATGGTCGGCGAGTTCACCGACACCCAGGGTGTCATGGGGATGCACTACGCCCGTCACGATGGCGAAGACGAAGCGGTCGCCGTGGCCCTCAACGAGCAGTACATGCCGCGCTTTGCCGGTGATGCCCTGCCGTCCGGTCTGGTTGCCTGCGCCGTGGCGCTGGCCGACAAGTTCGACACCCTGGCCGGTATCTTCGGCATCGGCATGCTGCCGAAGGGCGACAAAGACCCGTTCGCCCTGCGTCGCGCCGCCATCGGTGCCCTGCGCATCATGACCGAGAAGCAGCTGGATCTGGATCTGGTTGAACTGGTTGAAGAAGCGGTACGCGTCTACGGCGACAAGCTGACCAACAACACCGTCGTCACCGACGTGGTCGACTTCATGCTGGGCCGCTTCCGCGCCGCCTATCAGGACGAAGGTATCGGTGCCGATGTGGTGCTGGCCGTACTGGCCCGCCGCCCGACCCGTCCGCTCGACTTCGATCGTCGCGTCAAGGCCGTCAGCCACTTCCGCAGCCTGGATGCCGCACTGGCACTGGCTGCCGCCAACAAGCGCGTGAGCAACATCCTGGCCAAGGTCGAAGGCGAGTTGCCGACTGCCGTCAAACCGGAACTGCTGGTCGATGCCGCCGAGAAGGCGCTGGCCACCCAGGTTGCCCAACTGCAAGCCGAACTGGCCCCGCTGTTCGCCGCCGGTGACTATCAGGCTGCCCTCACCCGTCTGGCCGCCCTGCGCGAGCCGGTCGATACCTTCTTCAACGAAGTGATGGTGATGGCCGACGACGAGGCCCTCAAGGCCAACCGTCTGGCACTGCTGAACAACTTGCGCAACCTGTTCCTGCAAGTCGCGGATATCTCCCTGCTGCAGTGATTAGAGTTTGCTAACCAGATCAAAAAACGGCGTCGTAAGGCGCCGTTTTTATATGGCAAGATACAAAAACATATTACGATATAAGCGTTTTTTGAAAAACTAGGTTAATCACCCCATGGATGGAACACTATGAATAAAATATTAATTACCACCACTTTATTTTTAATCAACTCTTCATTTGCAGCTGATGACGCCACAATACCTCGTTTAGTAAGAGACTACAGTGAGACTGTCGCTTGCCAAGTAGATGGCGAAGGGGAGCTTGGTGAGTTAAAACAATATAGTGCGGTAAGATTATCAGAAGGTTACTCTGTAGAAGATGATGTAGGCTCGAAATGGTTAGTTTATTGGGCTGGTGATATAGGATGTAATGGTGGGAATGGAACTCGGCTACCACAACTAACCGTGGTTGCAATTAATGGCTTTAGGAACACACCTGTTGTTGACACTAGTTATAAATTACCTGATATCAATCTCGTGCAGGTAACAGAAATGAAAAATGACCAAGGCATGGTAACCATTTCCGGTCTTGCTTATGGTGATAATGATACCCAACACCATCCACGAGAAAAAGTTACATATAAGTTTAAATTTGATGAGCAAAACAATAAGTTTATTCCACAGTAAATATTAAAATTAGTTTTTATACAGATAGAAAAACTGGGACACCCATCTAACCCCTGCTTTGACAACTAACTCTCCCTCCACTTTCCTTAAACCGAAAGACCCGAGGAGAAAGCCGCCATGACCATCGCCCGTTCACGCCAGATCAGCCTCGCCGATACGCCCTATCGCGAAACACTGGGACACCAAGAAAAAGTTGGGGCACCCACCCAATCCCAGCTTTGACAACTCACTCTCCCTCCACTTTCCTTAAACCGAGAGAGCCGAGGAGGTTTCCATGACCATCGCCCGTTCACGCCAGATCAGCCTCGCCGATACGCCCTACTACCACGTGGTGAGCCGCTGTGTCCGGCGTGCCTTTCTCTGCGGCCAGGATGATCACTCAGGCCAAAGCTACGAGAAAGACGGAAAAGCTGGGACACCCACCTAATCTCTGCTTTGACACCTCACTCTCCCTCCACTTTCCTTAAACCGAGAGACCCGAGGAGAGAGCCGCCATGACCATCGCCCGTTCACGCCAGATCAGCCTCGCCGATACGCCCTACTACCACGTGGTGAGCCGCTGTGTCCGGCGGGCCTTTCTCTGTGGCCAGGATGATCACTCCGGCCAAAGCTACGAGCACAGACGCCAATGGGTTGCCGACAAACTGGGCCAGCTGTCGCAGGTCTTTGCCATAGGCATCTGCGCCTATGCCGTGATGAGCAATCACTATCACCTGGTACTCAAGGTGCAGGCCAACATGGCCCATGAATGGAGTGAACATGAGGTGGCTGAACGCTGGTCACGCCTGTTTCAGTGGCCCTTGCTGGTGCGACGCTGGTATCAGGGGGAGGAACTGATAGCACCCGAGCTGAACGTCGTGCACCAGCTGATCGCCCAGTGGCGGGAGCGTCTCCATTCCATCAGCTGGCTGGTGCGTTTGCTGAACGAGTCGCTGGCCCGCCAGGCCAATCAGGAAGATGGCTGCAAGGGCCACTTCTGGGAGGGGCGCTTCAAAAGCCAGGCCCTGCTCACCGAGTCGGCACTGCTGGCCTGCATGACCTATGTCGACCTCAATCCCATTCGAGCTGGCATCGCAACCACTCCGGAGGAGAGCGACTTCACCAGCGTCCAGCAACGTATCGAGCACACCGCTGATCTAGCCACAAAGCTCCCCTTGCTGCTGCCCTTTGCAAGAGAAGGTCAGCCAGAGGCACTCCCCTGCTATTTTGCCGATTATCTGGCGCTGGTGGATTGGACAGGACGAGCCATTCGCCTCGATAAGCATGGCCATATCCCGCATCATCTCGCACCTGTACTCCAGCGCCTGGGCATAGAAGAGGGGCAATGGTTGGGGCAAGTCACCCTGTTTCGGCGTCACGGTATCCGGGCAATTGGTGACAAGCTTTGCTGCCAGCGCTATGCGGTCCATTGTGGCCAGACGCGATGTTATCAACCCAGCCCTTGATATCTTAAAAACTCGCGACTTCACTACCAATCCATCGATGACAGCGGCCCTCATAGGCGTTGCACGGGCACTGATTGCCCACTGGCAGCCACTGACGCTCGTTCAAGCTCACAGCTAGCACTACCACCACCGTTTAATACCTTCGAATCAGTCTGCACATGAGCGGGGCTTTCAAGTTATCAGCCATTTCCCCTTAGATGGATGTCCCAGTTCATCCGTTCAGCCAGGTGGGCGTTCAGCCAGGTGGGTGTCCCAATTCAGGGAGGAGAAGATACCGATCTGCCTGTGTCTTTCGGTGGGGTTCTGTCTTGGAGGTGATGGATTGGATGGCAAGGGAATATTGCTTTCTGCGTCTTCATTCAGCCCCGGTTAATATCTTCAGGTCAGGGGTCTATATAATGGCGAAATATCTGCCATTGGATTGGCCGGAATAGCTGCCAGGCCAATTGATAGATCAACATATTTGCTGCATTTCAATATGCATCACTGCAAAGGGTATTTTCATGAAACGTCACCTTATCCTTCTTTGCGCCATTATGGTACTGAGCGCTTGCTCTTCCACTCCCAGCAGTGAATATACGAAAGCGGGTGCCTCTGAAGCCCAGAGAACAGATGCCTTATCCGAGTGCCAATATCAGGTCAAACTCAACAAGATCGAAGACGAAGAGCAGGCCGAGCTGATCAACCTGTGCATGCAAGGCAAAGGCTTCCGTCTGACCCCGGTGGAATAACCCACCATGAACGCCTGAAGCAATATCTGCCCACAATCAAAAGCCCCGCATGATGACCATGCCTGGGCTTTCTATCCTGCGGCGACAATGGAAAAGCTGCTATCAATCAAGCTGCAGCCGAGATCCCGACTCTCACCTCGCCGTTGCCTCCCCGGCAAGGCCATGACTCCTCACAGCACGACGCCGAGCTGCCGTTGCAACTGCCGTTGCCCCTTGGGGGTCAGGGTCAGCTCACGGCTATCCGGCTCACGCACCAGCCACCCCTTGTCCAGCATATGGCCGAGCAGGCGGGCACCCAGCTGGCCGCCAAGATGCATGCGCCGCTCGCTCCAGTCGAGACAGTGGCAGGCGAAGGGGCGCTTGCCGGTCGCCACGCAGTCGATGCCAAGCTGAGCCAGATGCTGCTCTCCCTGCAGGGTCAGTCCATAGCCTTCCACCTCCAGCCAGCCTTGGCTCATCAGGCCGTCATGGAGCCTCACCCCCAGCTCCCCCGCCAGATGGTCATAACAGCTACGGGCAAAGCGCAGCCGCTCCGGGGTCTTGCTCCTGAGCGCCCCAGTGCCCATGTCCACCAGCCCCATCAGCTGCTCCACCACCAGCGCCACGTCATGGCTCGCGATGCGGTAGTAGCGATGCTTGCCCTGCCTGACACAGGCCGTCAGCCCCTGCTGCTGGAGCCGGGCCAGGTGACTGCTGGCGGTTGACGCCGACACCTCGGCCACCAGACTCAGCTCGGTGGCCGTCCAGGCGCGCCCATCCATCAGGGCGCACAGCATGCGGGCGCGGCTGCCATCGGCGATGGCGGCCGCCACCTGCGCCAGACCTTGTTCCAGGGTCTCCTGCTTGCTCATCTCACTACTCTCTGCTTGCCCCTGTCACTGCCACTCTGCCGTGACCCTGCGGGCCTTGTCGATGTCGTCGGTGACCAGGATCAGCTGGTTGGCATGGTCGCTGTACAGGGTAATGATGTTGACCGAGGCCTTCCCCAGGGCGCTGCAGATGGCCCCCAGCTGCCCCGGCACCTCCTGTTTGAGGCGACGCACCAGCACCTCGCGCACCGCCACCACCTCCAGCCCCCCTTGTTCGGCGGCCCGGGCCGCAGCGGCGCCATCCTCCACCAGAAAGTGGGCATGGCCTGCGCCCCCCAGGGTGAACATGCCGCCCCCTTCCAGACTGACACCGGCCCGCCCCATCAAGCTCCCGAACAGTCCCAGTGTGCCCGGGTTATCGGGCAGCATCACGTGAATATCGTACATCCCAGACTCTCCTTGGTGACAAGAGACTCCAGAGTAATGGCACTGCCCGGGCAATGCTTCGATGGCGGGCGAAGTATCAGGCCTCAGCTGCCCATGCTGACCACGGCAAAACGGCGCCCGAAGGCGCCGCTTTTTCTACATCGGATCGCAAGGAATGCCGATCAGCCGGTATAGACAGGCAGCAGCCCCGCCATGTTGAGCAGATGGAAGGCGGCGGTCAGCACCCCGAACAGGATCACCAGCCCTATCATCAGGATACCGCCGGGAGCGCGGAAGCCCGCGCTGCCATCAGGCGCCGCCTTGCGCACCTTCCAGGCCAGCAGCGGCGGTATGATGCAGGTCCACAGGGTGGCCACGGCGCCCGCATAGCCGATGGCCACCAGGAAGCCGAACGGGAACAGCAGGGAGAGCACCAGGGGCGGCAGGAAGGTAACGCCCCAGGACTTGGCGCGACCGGCGCGGCTGTTGTCGAACTTGAACAGATCCGCCAGATAGTCGAACACCCCCAGGCCCACCCCGATGAATGAGGAGAGAATGGCCGCCATGGAGAAGGCGTTGAGGGCATTGGCCACCGCCCTGGATTCGATCACCGAACCGAGCGCCTTGAGCAGGGCATCCACGTTGCCCCCTTGTTCGATCACCGGGCCGAACTCGCTGCGGGGCAGGTTGCCGAACACGCTCACCAGCCAGATGAGGTAGAAGGTCAGCGCGATGACGGTGCCCCCCATGATGGCGCGGCTGGCGCGGCGCTCCTCGCCGTAGTAGGCCCGCATGGACGACACCGAGTGGTGATAGCCGAAGGAGGTGAGCGCCACCGGCAGCATCACCAGGGCATAGGGGGCGTAGTGGGTCTCGCTGCCGACCCGGTCGAGCAGCAGATCGAGGCGAACGTTCATCGACAGGCCAGAGATGCCGAAGGCAAAGCTCAGCCCCATCAGGATCACCAGCAGCACTGAGATGCGGTCCACCGCCCGGGTGGAGTGCCACACCAGCAGGGAGAAGAGCAGGGTAAAGAGGATGGAGCCCAGCTGGCTGCCCATCCCCGTCATGCCGTCTATGATGAGACCGGCCGAGGTGATGTAGGCGTAGAGCAGGATGCCGCCGACGAAATAGACGCTCAGATTGTTGAGGGCGTTGACCTTCTCCCCCAGCAGATCCCGGGTCACGGTATCGAAGGAGACGCGCAGGGGATAACCCCGATAGGATTCCAGCAGCATCCAGCCGGAAACCGTCATCACCACCATGGTCAGCGCCACCGCGAGCATGGACCAGAGGCTCCAGGCACCCGCGCCCGCACTCGGCAGTCCCAACATACCGGCTCCCACACAGACGCCGGCAATGATGCATGCCCCGCCCACCAACGATGGTTTCTGTTCCATTACTCCCCCAAACGGATTGTTGACTGGTCACGGCGCGCCGCCGTGCTTCTCCTGCGTTCGCCAGTGCTGGCGCCGGGGGACTTTACCCTGCATGCCTTCGGGTATCAAATCCGGAGGGAAAATGGGGGGAAACAGGGGGGATATCCGGCCGCTGCCATCTGTTCGGGGCGGTTCAGACGCCAGATACCACACGGGGCGCCCGCAGGCGCCCCATGTCGGCTTGCCGGAAGGTTGAGGTCATCCGGTATAGATGGGCAGCATGCCCGCCATGGCCATCAGGTGGAAGACGGCCGTCAGCACCCCGAAGACGATGACAGCCAGTATCATGGGCTGACCACCGGGGGCCTTGAAGCCGCCCCCCTGTGGCGCCAGCTCCCGGGACTTCTTCGCCAGCAGGGCGGGGATGATGCAGGCCCAGACGGTCGCCGCCGCCCCGGCATAGCCGATGGCCACCACGAAGCCGAACGGGAACAGCAAGGAGAGCAGCAGGGGCGGCAGGAAGGTGACGCCCCAGGACTTGGCGCGGCCCTGGCGGCTGTTGTCGAACTTGAACAGATCCGCCAGATAGTCGAACACCCCCAGGCCCACCCCGATGAAGGAGGAGAGGATGGCCGCCATGGAGAAGAGGTTGATGGCGTTGGATACCCGCTTCGACTCGATCACCGAGGCCAGCGCGCCGAGCAGCACATCGACGTCGCCCCCCTTGGCGATGATGGGGCCGAAGGCATTGCGAGGCAGGTTGCCGAAGATGCTGAGCAGCCACAGCAGGTAGAGCGCCAGGGCGATCAGGGTGCCCCCCAGGATCGCCTGCTTGGCCTTCTGCTCCTCGCCATAATAGGCCCGCATCGACGCCACCGAGTGGTGGTAGCCGAAGGAGGTGAGCGCCACCGGCAGCATGGCCAGGGCATAGGGGGCCTGACCCAGCTCCTCGGTGAGGGAGTGGAACAGCATGGTCGCGTCTATGTTGGCGGCAAGGCCCGACACCCCGAACACGAAGCTCAGCACCATAAAGGCGATCAGCACCACAGAGATGCGATCCACCGCCCGGGTCGAATGCCAGACGAAGCAGGAGAAGACCAGCACGAACAGCACGGAGGCCAGCTGGCTGTTGATGCCGAGCAGGCCGCTCAGGATCAGACCCGAGGAGGTGATATAGGCATAGAGCAGGATGCCGCCCACGAAATAGACGGTCAGGTTGTTGAAGACATTGATCTTGTGACCGAGCAGATCCTTGGTCACCGAATTGAAGGAGGCGGTCAATTCATAGGGTTTGAAGGCTTCCAGCAACATCCAGCCGGAGACCGTCATGACGATCATGGTGAGAATAATGGCGAGCGAGGACCAGCTGGTCCAGGCGCCCGCCCCCGCACTCGGCAACCCCAGCATGCCGGCGCCGACACAGACGCTGGCAATGATGCAGGCCCCTCCCGTCACGGATGGTTTCGATGTCATGTGTTGTCACTCCCGAAATTTCACAGAGCTGTGAAAAAATGGGGCACCTGATTAAGTGCCCCTGACTCGTTATGCTTCTATTAATTTTTCACTCTTCTTGCTGACCACCTGGCCCTGAGGCTCGACCTCCTTCAACCTGGCGGTGAAGTGGCGCAGCACCGCCGGCTCATAGATGAAGTCCAGACCCTTCACGTTCCTGGCATTCTTCTTCACCTCGCCGAAGGCCTCGATGACAAAGTCCATGTGGGTCTGGGTATAGGTGGCGCGCGGTATGGTCAGGCGCAGCAGCTCCGCCGGGCAGGGGTGCTGCTTGCCGGTAGCGGGATCCCGCCCCAGCAGCAATGAGCCAATCTCCACCGCGCGGATGCCCGCCACCTTGTAGAGCTCGCACGCCAGGGCGTGGGCCGGGAACTGATCCGCCGGGATGTGGGGCAGCAGCTTGCCTGCATCCACGAAGGCCGCATGGCCCCCCGCCTGCTGGCACACCACGCCGATGGCCTCGAGACCGTCCACCAGGTACTGCACCTGGCCGATGCGATAGGCCAGCCAGTCCTGGCGCATGCCGTCCCGCAGCCCCACCGCGAGCCGCTCCATGGCGCCCCCCTCCAGACCGCCATAGGTCGGGAAGCCCTCCTGCACCACGCACAGGGTGCGGCACTCGGTGTAGACGTCCAGCATGCTGTCGTCCTTGAAGCAGAGCAGGCCCCCCATCTGCACCATGGCATCCTTCTTCGCCGACATGGCGAGGCCGTCCGCGTACTTGTAGGACTCCTTGGTGATCTCCTCGATGGACCAGTTCGCGTAGCCGGGCTCCCGTTGCTGAATGAAGTAGGCGTTCTCGGCGAAGCGGGCGGAGTCCATGATGACGGGGATGTCGTACTTTTTGGCGATCTCGTAGACCGCCTTCAGGTTGGCGATGGAGACCGGCTGCCCCCCGGCGGAGTTGCAGGTGATGGTGCTGACGATGTAGGGCACGTTGGCGGGGCCCGCCTCCAGGATGGCCTCCTCCAGCTTCACCAGATCGAAGTTGCCCTTGAAGTCGGCGGTGACAGAGGTATCGAACGCCTCCCTGGTGTAGACGTTCTTCGCCACGCAGCAGTTGATCTGGGTGTGGCCCTGGGTGGTGTCGAAGAAGTAGTTGGAGAGCGCCACCATCTTCTTGCGATCCAGCCCCTTCTCCTGCTCCCGCTTCTTGATGAGCACAGGGATGTAGATCTGCTCGGCGCCGCGCCCCTGGTGGGTGGGGATGGTCAGGGAGTAGCCGAAGATCTCCTGCACCGCCTGCTGCAGCGCATAGTAGCTGCGGCTGCCGCTGTAGGCCTCGTCACCGCGCAGCATGGCGGCCTGCATGTCTTGGGTGATGGCGCCGGTGCCGCTGTCGGTCAGCAGATCGATGAAGACATCTTCGCTGTCCAGCAGGAAGGGGTTCATGCCGGCGCGGACGATGGCCTCCTCCCGGTAGGCGCGGGTGGTGCGCTTGACCGGCTCGATGACACGAATACGGAAGGGTTCGGGCAGATGCTTGAAGTTTTCCATAATATAAACACCCCAGATTTAAATATTCAGAATGTGTCTCTTCCCCCGCCGAAAATAGAATATCCGGCAGGTGGGAAATATTGAGAATGGGTGCACGACATCGCCTCGCCGGAATAAACAGGTGAAGACGGGTGCAGCTATTTCAGTTCAGGAATGGAGGCGAGCTAGTGGCATGGCAGACATGCCGCGCCGCCGCGGGGAATTACAGCGGGAAGAAGAACGCGATTTTATGGTCCAGGGTAAACCACTTGGGATAGCTGACCTTGATATTCATGTTGTTGCTCATCTGGTTGGAATTAACAACGCCAATTAACAGGGTCCATTATGGTGGGCCCTTGCATATGATCAATTCCAACATGAGCAAAGTGGGATGGCGCTAACAATTTGCCGGGGGAAATTTATACAGGTCGTCGTCGCAACGGGGTGGACACTGTCCCACCCCGACGCACACGGCGACTCAATGGCTCAACCAGGGCAGCCGTTGCAGCAACTCGTAGCGATCGGCCAGCGGTGTCTGGCTGACCCAGACCTCCAGCAGGCCGTAAGAGAGCAGCGGCAACACCAGCAGCAACAGACAGAGCAGCCCCAGCAACTGGCGGGGGGCAATTCGGCGCCCCTGCGTGCCCAGGTGCAATGCATCGGCCCGCTTGGGGCAGGCGGCGATGCAGCTCATACAACTGGTGCACTCCAGGCTCTGCACCGCGATGAGCTGGTGCACCTGGATGCGGGACGGGCAGGCCCGGCTGCACTTGTCGCAGTCGTGGCCCGCACTTCGCAGGCAACGGGCCGAGTCACGGCGAATGCGCAGTGGGGTCAGCAGGCCGAGCAGGGCCAGCCAGGCGCCATAGGGGCAGAGGTAGCGGCAGAACCCCTGCCGGAAGGTGGCGGTGAGCAGCAGCACCCAGCCAAGGCAGAGGCCGGAGATCAGGGTCAGGTTGAAGAAGAAGGCCCCCATCTTCATGTCCGCCGCCTGATGGTAGGGGCTGGTGAAGTAGCCGGGCAGGGCGGCGGCGGGCACCGCCAGCAAGATGATGAAGAGCAAGAAGCCGAGCACCAGAAACTTCTGGCCGCGCAACACGACATCGAGCCAGCGGGGCGGCGTCCACTCCCCCACTATCCATCGGCTGCGCAGGCCGTGCAGCCACTCACCCACCAGCCCGAGGGGGCAGAACCAGGCACAGAACGCCCGCCCCAGCAGCAGGGCAGACAGGGAGAGCACCAGCACGGTGACGGTGGCCGCCGGATGGTGCGGATCCACCAGCCCCTGCCCGAGCCAGGCCCGCAGCCCGAGGCCGCCTGCGATGGGCAGGAAGCCGTCCACCACATCAGGACGCACCAGCCAGGGGCTTATCTCCTGCCCCAGCTGCCAGATGTGCAGGCCGTATTGCACCGTCACCAGCCCCCAGCAGAGCAACAGCAGCTGGCGTGTGCGTCCCCGCAGCCACTGGCCGTCGAGCGCCTCGAGGGCGGGCAGCGGCCGCCGCTGGTGCCAGAGGGCAAGCGCGGCGACCACCAGCCCCATGCCGAGCCAGAGCAGGCTGTCTGCCACCACCAGCCAGATCAGACCCAGCAGGCCGAGGGCGAGGCGCCACTGCCAACCGGTGCGCGCCTGCCACGCCAGCAGCACCAGATAGGCCAGGCCGGCGGCCATGGTCACGGCTTCGATCAGGCTCATGTATCTCCCTCATAGCACTCATGCGGATAAGGGGGCAGGATAACGAACATCTGAGTTGATTATTTTGATCTGCATGGGCAGAGGGGGACATTTGCGCCCAATGCCCCTCCCCATGGTTGAACCTTATGCCCTGCGGCTGTTGAACAACGGCTGGTCGGATTCTGCCTGCTCGGCCCAGAAATGGATGTTGAAGCGGGCATCCTCCGACAGCTCGACCCTGTGCCAGTACTGGGGTGGGCTGGTGGCAAACTCCCCGGCCCGGATCACCAGGCTCACCTCAGGCTCCTCGGCCTGTTCGTTGGCAAAGCCGTGATAGGTGACGGTCCCCTCCATCACACAGAGCTGGCCGAACACCCCGGCCGCGGTGTTGTGGTGGCTGAGCAGGGCTGCGGGCACGTTGGCGCGAGTAAAGAAGGGGGTGGAGCGGCGCACTACCCAGTGAGACGGTATCGGTTGCATGGCCATATCGGTTCTCCTCGAGTGGCCGGGTCGACCCGGCCGGTGCAATGAAAGGGGTTAACGGGGCAGCTGACGCAGCAGCGGGAAGGCGGCGCTCATCTGATCCCCACCCACCACGAAACCGCACAGCTCGCCATCCTCGCCGTGCGCCTCGGCCACCATGCCGTGGCTGTTCCAGCGGCACTGCCAGGCGAGATCCTCGCCCTTGGTACGGCCCGCCAGTTGCAGCGGGTAGCGCGGCGTCTTCACCTTCACCAGCATGGGCGGCAGGGTCAGCGGGGTCGGCGTGCCGAGCAGGGTGCGCGCCAGCGCAGTGGCCCCCAGCACGATTGGTTGCAGGAAGGGGAGCAGCTGACCCCGCCACTGCACGCAATCCCCCAGCGCGAAGATATGAGGGTCGCTGGTCTGCAGCCGATCGTCGACCAGGATGCCGCGCTCCACTGCCAGCCCGGCCCCACGGGCCAGGGCCAGATTCGGCCGCAGGCCGATCGCGGCGATCACCAGATCCTGCTCGCTGGTGCGGCCGTCGGTCAGGGTGACGCGCCAGCCGTCGCCGGGCTGGGCGTCTATCCTGGCGATACCCAGCCCGAATTGCAGGCTGATCCCCTGACTGCGCAGGGCCTGTTGCAGCGGCTGGGTCAGGGTGGCGGGCAGCAGGGCGCTGAGCGGGCTATCGGCCAGATCCAGCAGGGTGACCTCGCGGCCATCGCTCGCCATGTCCATCGCCAGCTCGCAGCCGATGAGGCCGGCCCCCAGCACCAGGATGCGGCGGGCCTGCTGGATTGCCCCCTCGGCGGCGGCGTACTCCTGCTGGCTGTTGAGGGTGACCAGATGCTCGCTGCCTGGCAGCTCGGGGCGCGCCGCGCTGGCACCGGTGGCCAGCACAAGCTGACCGTAGGGGAATTCCCCCTGGGCGGTCAGCACCAGCCGCCGACCAGGATCGATCCCAAGCACGGGGCAATGGGGCAGCAGTGCAATGCGCTGCTGCTCGGCAAAGTCGCTGCCGCTCTGGCGGGTCATGGCCGCGGCAGGGCAGCCCCTACTCACCACATGGCTCAAGTCCGGCTTGTTGTACTCGTCACCGCTGTCGGCCGTGATGAGGCGGATGAGCTGATCGGCGTCCAGCTTGCGCAGGCTCTTGACCAGCTGCTGGGCGGCAAAGCCGCTGCCGATCACCACTATTTCCCGGCTGATGCCGGCCTCATTCAGGGTTGCTGCGTTCATACACAGGCCTCCACGGCGCAGGGTTCGAATACCTCCTTGCCGATGCCGCAGCCGGGGCAGAGGAAGCTGTCAGGTACCTGGGCCCAAGGAGTGCCCGGCGCCACCCCCTGATCCGGCTCCCCCTGGGCCGGGTCATAGACCCACTGGCAGACGACACAGAGCATGGCCTGATCGTCGTCCCATTCGGCGGCAGCCGCTGTGGCTTGCGGGGCCTTGGCTGGCACGAATGCTGGCGTCACGGCTGTCTGGGTTGTGGTGATCGGGCGGGGCGCGTCCAGCGGATGCAGCGCCCACTGACGGGCGAGCCGGCGGCCATGTTCGCGGCATTCGGCCAGCGCCGAGCCATCCGGCCGCCACTTGGCCTTGAGGGAGAGGCTGATGTCGAAGCCCGCATCCATCAACCGGGTCTGGATCCGGTCCACCGCACCGCCGGTCCAGCCGTAGCTGCCGAAGGCCGAGGCGCGCTTGTTGCGAAAACGCAGGCCGGTGATCTCTTCGAGCATGCCCGCCACCTTGGGCATCATGACGTTGTTCATGGTGGAGGAGCCCACCAGTATCCCCTTGGAGCGGAACACCTGGGTCAGGATCTCGTTCTTGTCATGGCGGGCCACGTTGTAGATCTTCACCGCCACGCCCGGGTCCACCTCGTGGATACCCTGGGCGATGGCATCGGCCATCATGCGGGTGTTGTTGGACATGGAGTCGTAGAAGAGGGTGATGCGGTCTTCCTGATAGTGGTCGGCCCACTCCAGGTATTTCAGGATGATCTGGGTGGGGTCCTCACGCCAGACGATGCCGTGAGAGGTGGCCACCATGCTCACCGGCAGGTTGAAGCCGAGCACTTCCTTGATCTTGGCGGTCACCAGCGGGCTGAAGGGGGTGAGGATGTTGGCGTAGTAGCGCTGGCACTGCTCCATCAGCTCGGTCTGATCCACCTCGTCGTTGAACAGGTGCTCGTCGCAGTAGTGCTGGCCGAAGGCGTCGTTGGAGAAGAGCACGGCATCCTCGGTCATATAGGTCATCATGCTGTCGGGCCAGTGCAGCATGGGGGTCTCGATGAAGACCAGCTGCTTGCCGTTGCCTATGTCCAGGCTGTCACCGGTCTTGACCGGGTGGAAGTTCCACTCCGGGTGATGATGGTGGCCGGTGATGGAGTCGATGGCGTTGTGGGTGCAGTAGATGGGGGTGCCGGGGATACGGGCCATCAGCTCGGTCAGGGCGCCGGCGTGATCCTCCTCGGCGTGGTTGATCACCACATAGTCGATGGCGGCGAGATCGATCTCGGCCGCCAGGTTCTGCACGAACTCGCGGCTGAACTTGTGATCGACGGTATCGATCAGCACGTTCTTCCCTTCGCGAATGAGGTAGCTGTTGTAGCTGGTGCCCTTGTGGGTCTTGTACTCGGTGCCGTGGAAGTCCCGTACCTCCCAGTCCCGTTGGCCGACCCAGTGGATGTTGTTCTTGACGTGAATGCTCATCAGGCAGTTCCTCGAATGCAATAGTGGATGTTCGACTGAACTCGCTATTGCAGCAGGCATACCAACTTATAACTCATTGTTTTTATTGGATACAAACCCCAGTCATTGTCATTAAGACAATCACGACATATAGTCAAAATCACAAACATACTGTCATTTGGACAATCATCGTGATCTCGACCGACAGCCTGGCGCGCATCGCCCTCGACCTGCAACTCGGCATCTCCCATCAGGACAGATTCCACCGCCTGATCCAGAGCGTGCGCAGCCTGCTGCACTCGGACGCCTCGGCCCTGCTGCGCTTCGAGGGGGGCCAGTTCATCCCGCTCGCCATCGACGGCCTGATGCAGGACGTGCTGGGCCGCCGCTTCGCCTTGCGGGATCACCCGCGCATGGAGGCCATAGCCCGGGCCGGCGACGTGGTGCGCTTCCCCGCCGACAGCGCCCTGCCCGACCCCTATGACGGCCTGATCCCGGATCACGACGACTTCAAGGTGCACGCCTGCGTCGGCCTGCCGCTCTTCTCGGATCAGACCCTGATCGGCGCCCTGACCATAGACGGCATGAACCCGACCCAGTTCGACGGCATCAGCGACGAGGAGCTGCGGCTGGTGGGAGCCCTGGCCGCCGCCGCCCTCAGCAACGCCCTGCTGCTGGAGCGGCTCGCCCGCCAGAGCAGCGAGCCGCTCGCCTCAGTCCCCCATGCCGAGGGCCAGCCGGAGATGATAGGCCGCTCCCCCGCCATGGCCCGCCTGCGCCACGAGATAGAAGTGGTCGCCAGCTCGGAGCTGAACGTGCTGATCCTGGGGGAGACGGGGGTGGGCAAGGAGCTGATCGCCAAGGCGGTGCATCAGGGTTCACCCCGCGCCAGCGCCCCCCTGGTCTACCTCAACTGCGCCGCCCTGCCGGAATCGGTGGCCGAGAGCGAGCTGTTCGGCCACGTGAAGGGGGCCTTCACCGGCGCCATCCACAACCGGGCGGGCAAGTTCGAACTGGCGGACAAGGGCACATTGTTTCTCGACGAGATCGGCGAGCTGTCGCTGGCGCTGCAGGCCAAGCTGCTGCGGGTGCTGCAATACGGCGATCTGCAGCGCATCGGCGACGACACCCCGCTCAAGGTCAATGTGCGCATCCTGGCCGCCACCAACCGGGATCTGAAGCAGGCTGTGGTCGAGGGGCAGTTCCGGGCCGATCTCTACCACCGTTTGAGCGTCTTCCCGATCCAGGCCCCGGCGCTGCGGGAACGCCCCGGCGACATTCCCCTGCTGGCCGGTTATTTTTGCGAACGCTGCCGGGTCAGCCTGGGGCTGGAGCGGCTGCGCATCCTGCCCGGGGCGCTGGCACTGCTCGAGGGTCACGACTGGCCGGGCAACGTGCGGGAACTCGAGCACGCCATCCACAGAGCCGCCGTGCTGGCGCGGGCCGAGCAGGGCAGTCAGTCCCCGGCCCTGGACGCTCACCACTTCAATCTGGGGGCGGCGGTCTCGCCGCCGCCTGCCGCCAGCACGGCCACCCCTGCCCCGCCCATCGCCACCGGCCTCGGCCTGCGCGCCGCCACCGACGCCTTCCAGCTCCAGCTGATAGAGCAGACCCTGGCGGCCCATGACGGCAACTGGGCCGCCACCGCCAGGGCGCTTGAGCTGGACGGCGGCAACCTGCACCGGCTCGCCAGGCGGCTCGGCCTCAAGCCCTGAGGGGCGGCGCCGAGCCCCAAAAACAAAAACCCCCTCGCGAGGGAGGGGGTTTTTCGTGGTGCCCGAGGCCAGGCGGTCAGCGCAGGGATTTGACCGAGCGGCGAACGATCAGCTCCGGCTGGACCGTCATCGACTCGACTTCCAGCTCCTTGTTGCGGATCCGGCTCACCAGCTGCTGCACCGCCAGCAGGCCCAGCTCGGCCTTGGGGTGACGGATGGTGGTGAGCGGCGGGCTGGAGAAGCGCGCCATCTCGATGTCGTCATAGCCGATCATGGAGATGTCGTCCGGCACCTTGACCCCGGCTTCCCAGGCGGCGCAAATGGCGCCGATCGCCATGGGATCGTCGAAGGCGAAGACAGCGGTCGGCCGCGGCGTCAGGGCCAGGATCCGCTGCATGGCGTCGTAGCCGCTCTGGCTCTCGTAATCCCCTTCGAAGATCTGCTCGTCCTTCAGGGTCAGGCCATGCTCGCCCAGGGCGTCACGCACCCCGTCCAGCCGCTGCTGGGTGGTCGGCTTGTCGATCTGGCCCGTGATGCAGACGATCTCGGTGTGACCCTGCTCCAGCAGATGACGCACGGCCAGGCGCGCACCTATGCGGGCGTTGTCGTTGATCACGTTGGCAAAGTCGCACTCGGTTCCCCAGTCCAGTACCACCTGAGGCACGTTCTTGTGGATCCGCAGCATGTCCCGCAGCGGGGTGTCGATGTCGGTCCCCAGCACCAGCAAGCCGTCGACCCGCTTCTCCATCAGCATGCGCAGATAGTGCTGCTGACGGGGGGGCTGGTTCTCGGTGTTGCACAGGATCAGGCTGTAACCCTGTTCGAAGCAGTAGGCTTCCACCCCTTGCACCACTTCCGCGAAGAAGGGGTTGGCACTGGTGGTGACCAGCATGCCGATGGTCTTGGTCGAGTTGATCTTGAGGCTGCGCGCTACCGAATTGGGCGCGTAGTTGAGTTCTGCCACCGCCTCAAGCACTTTCTGGGTTGCATCTTCGCTGACCCGACGGGTGTGATTGAGTACATGTGAGACGGTGGAGATGGATACGCCTGCCCTGGAGGCGACATCCTTGATAGTGGCCATCTCTGTCTCCTGAATAACAAAGGCGGAACAGTAGCAGATTTCCCGAATAAAGGCTTGGTTTTAACGAGAGCTGCCAGCGAATTGTCAATCTTGGCTAATCTAGGCGGTCATTTCTTTTTGCGCAAACGGAATTTGGTCAAAATGAGAGCGGACGCAGAATGAAATATCGTCAGTTTTTTACTCTGAAAATTGTCACCGTGACAATTTGTTGTCAGTATGTTAATCGACATCCGCGATATTAAACTCCAAAATATAATTTTAAGCAGGGCATTTGTTTCATAAAAGCCCTACCCAACCCGTTCCGGTTAGTATCTTTAACATCTTGTTATTGCACGGTGAGGAATGATAGAACCTTATCTATTGCCGGGCTGGCGGGACACAGGCTCGGAATGACACACGGAAAATGAAACAATCCACTGATTAAGGGACGAATCAATGAATAACTTGAGCAAAATGGCAGTCAGGGCAGCGGTTTCTTTGGCTCTGTTTGGATCAGTCTCCATGGCCAATGCGGCCGATACCATCAAGATCGGCATCGCCGGCCCCCTGACCGGCCCGGTCGCCCAGTACGGTGACATGCAGTTCACCGGCGGCAAGATGGCGGTCGAGCAGATCAACAAGGCGGGCGGCATCAAGGGCAAGCAGATCGAAGCCGTCATCTATGACGACGCCTGCGATCCCAAGCAGGCCGTGGCCATCGCCAACAAGGTGATCAACGACGGCGTCAAGTTCGTGGTCGGCCACCTCTGCTCAGACAACACCCTGCCCGCCTCCGACATCTATGAAGATGAAGGGGTGCTGATGGTGACCCCGGCCTCCACCAACCCCAAGATCACCGAGCGTGGCTACCAGCTGACCATGCGTACCATAGGCCTGGACAGCGACCAGGGCCCGACCGCCGCCAAGTACATCATCGAGCAGGTCAAACCCCAGCGCGTGGCCGTCATCCACGACAAGAAGCAGTACGGTGAAGGCATCGCCTCCAGCGTCAAGGCTGCCCTGGACAAGGCGGGCGTCAAGGTAGTGGCCTTTGAAGGCATCACCGCCGGGGACAAGGACTTCTCCGCCCTGATCGCCAAGCTGCAGAAAGAGAACGTGGACTTCGTCTACTACGGCGGCTACCACCCGGAGCTGGGCCTGATCCTGCGCCAGGCTGGCGAGAAGGGCCTGAAGGCCAAGTTCATGGGTCCGGAAGGTGTGGGTAACAAGGACATCTCCGCCATCGGCGGCCCGGCCTCCGAAGGCCTGCTGGTCACCCTGCCGAACAAGTACGATCTGCTGCCTGCCAACGCCTCCATCGTAGAAGCGTTCAAGGCCAAGGGTCAGGACTCTTCCGGTCCCTTCGTCTGGACCACCTACGCGGCCATGCAGGCTCTGGCAGCCGGTATCGCCAAGGCGGGCGAGGATGATCCCGCTGCCGTGGCTGCCGCCATGAAGGCCGCACCGATCGACACCGTCATGGGCCCCCTGAGCTGGGCACCGAACGGTGACCTCAAAGGCTTCGAGTTCGGTGTCTTCCAGTGGCACGCCGACGGTACCTCCAGCCAAGTCAAATAATCTGCCGGTCGGGGGTGACAAGCGTCACCCCCTCCTTTCTTTGCGGGCAAGTACAGGGAACGCAGTATGTCCGAACACCTTCTTTATCTGGTTCAGCAGTTGCTGAACGGATTGACCATAGGCAGCACCTATGCGTTGATCGCCATCGGCTACACCATGGTCTACGGCATCATAGGCATGATCAACTTCGCCCACGGCGAGGTCTACATGATCGGCTCCTATGTCGCCTTCATGGTGATGGCGGGGCTCATGATGATGGGCATCGACAGCACAGTGCTGCTGCTGGGCGGCGCCTTTCTGATCAGTATCCTCATCACCGGCAGCTATGGCTGGACCATAGAGCGGGTCGCCTATCGCCCGCTGCGGGGCGGCAATCGCCTCATCCCCCTCATCTCCGCCATCGGCATGTCGATCTTCTTGCAGAACATGATGCGGATGGCACAGGGCTCGCGCGACATCGCCATGCCCACCCTGATCTCCGGGGGCTGGACCCTGGGCGGTGAGGACGGCTTCCAGGCCAGCCTCTCCTACATGCAGCTCATCATCTTCGTGGTGACCTTCATCACCATGCTGGCGCTGACCCAGTTCATCAACCGTTCCCGCATGGGCCGCGCCTGTCGCGCCTGTTCGGAAGACATCAAGATGGCCAACCTGCTGGGCATAGACACCCATGTGGTCATCTCCATCACCTTCGTGCTGGGGGCCGCCCTGGCCGCCATCGCAGGCGTGCTGCTCGGCATGTATTACGGCGTCATCAACCCCTACCTCGGCTTCATGGCCGGTCTCAAGGCGTTTACGGCAGCGGTATTGGGCGGCATCGGCAGCATTCCGGGTGCCGTGATCGGCGGCCTGCTGCTCGGCGTGGTCGAGGCGCTCACCGCCGGTTACCTCAGCACCGAATACAAGGATGTGATGGCCTTCGCCCTGCTCATCTTCGTGCTCCTCTTTATGCCCACCGGCATCCTGGGTCGTCCGGAGGTCGAGAAGGTATGAAAAAACAATTTATCCATGCCTGCATCGCCAGCCTGATGCTGCTGGTGCTCTCCTTCTGGCTGCTCGGCTTCAAGCTGGAGACCGATGGCTCCAGCCTGCTGGTGGTGAGCCGCCTCGATGTCTCCCTGGCCTGGCTGCTGGGGGGCGCCACCATCGTCTTCTGGTTCCAGATGCTGCGCGGCCAGATCAGTCGCCTGTTCCAGGCCTCCATCAGCGGCTTCTCCGTCGGCTTCACCAAGCTGGTGCTGCCGAGCCCGGAGGAGGCGCCCAAGCTCTATAACCTCACCGCCATCCTGGTGCTGCTGTTTGCGGTCAGCTGGCCCTTCATGGCCTCGCGCGGTGCCATCGATCTCGCCACCCTGGCGCTGATCTACATCATGCTGGGGCTGGGGCTGAACGTGGTGGTGGGCCTCGCCGGCCTGCTGGATCTCGGTTACGTCGGCTTCTACGCGGTCGGCGCCTACAGCTACGCCCTGCTCAACACCTACTTCGGCCTGAGCTTCTGGGAGTGCCTGCCCATCGCCGGCCTGATGGCGGCCACCTTCGGCTTCCTGCTCGGCTTCCCTGTGTTGCGGCTGAGGGGGGACTATCTGGCCATAGTCACCCTGGGCTTTGGCGAGATCATCCGCATCCTGCTCAACAACATGACCACCCTCACCGGCGGCCCGAACGGGATCTCCGGCATTCCCAAGCCGACCCTGGGCGGCCTGGAGTTCAACCGCACCGTCAAGGACGGAGGCTTTGGCACCTTCCACGACTTCTTCGGCATCGCCTACAACGCCAACCACAAGGTGATCTTCCTCTACCTGATGGCCCTGGTGCTGGTGGTGGCGACCCTGTTCGTCATCAACCGCCTGCTGCGGATGCCGCTGGGCCGTGCCTGGGAAGCGCTGCGGGAAGACGAGATCGCCTGCAAATCCCTGGGGCTCAACCCCACCATCATCAAGCTGACCGCCTTCACCATAGGCGCCTGCTTCGCGGGCTTCGCCGGCAGCTTCTTCGCCTCGCGCCAGGGCTTCATCAGCCCGGAGTCCTTCGTCTTCATCGAGTCGGCCATCGTCCTCGCCATCGTGGTGCTGGGCGGCATGGGCTCCCAGATCGGGGTGGTGCTGGCAGCCATCGTGATGACGGTGCTGCCGGAGCTGGCCCGTGAGTTCAACGAGTACCGCATGCTGATGTTCGGCCTCTTGATGGTGTTCATGATGATCTGGCGGCCGCAGGGACTGCTGCCCATGAGCCGACCCCATATGGAGCTGCGCAAATGAGCAAGCTGAACGATACCAACAACAAATTGCTCGACGTCTCCGATCTGTCGATGCGCTTCGGCGGCTTGCTGGCGGTCAACGGCGTCAAGCTGGACGTGGACAAGGGAGAGGTGATCTCCATCATAGGCCCCAACGGGGCGGGCAAGACCACCATCTTCAACTGCCTGACCGGTTTCTACCGCCCGACCGGCGGCACCATCCGCTACCGTGGCGAGGAGATCCAGGGGCTGCCCGGCCACCTCATCGCCCGCAAGGGGATAGTGCGCACCTTCCAGCACGTGCGGCTGTTCAAGGAGATGACGGCGGTGGAGAACCTGCTGGTGGCCCAGCACAGACACCTGAACACCGGCTTCATCGCCGGCCTGTTCAAGACCCCGGCCTTCCGCCGTGCCGAGAAAGAGGGGCTGGAGCAGTCCGCCTTCTGGCTGGAGAAGGTGGGCCTCAAGGATCTCGCCAACCGCCCCGCCGGCAACCTGGCCTATGGCCAGCAGCGTCGCCTCGAAATCGCCCGCTGCATGGCGACCCGGCCCGAGCTGCTGATGCTGGATGAGCCGGCCGCCGGCCTCAACCCGCACGAGACCGACGAGCTCAACGACCTCATCTCCAACCTGAGGGACGAGTTTGGGGTGTCGGTGCTGCTGATCGAGCACGACATGAAGCTGGTGATGGAGATCTCCAACCGCATCTTCGTGGTGAACCAGGGTACCCCGCTGGCCCACGGCAAGCCGGATGAGATCCGCAGCAATCCGGCCGTGATCAAGGCCTATCTGGGCGAGTCGTAAGGAAATCAAGATGTTAGAACTTCGCAACGTATCGACCCACTACGGCAAGATCCAGGCGCTGCACGACGTCAGCGTCGAGATAAAAGAGGGGGAAATCGTCACCCTGATCGGCGCCAACGGCGCCGGCAAGACCACCTTGCTGATGACGCTGTGCGGCGAACCCAAGCCCAGCAGCGGCAGTATCTGGTTCGAGGGGGAGCAGATAGACTCCCTCAGCACGGCCCGCATCATGCGCAAGGACATTGCAGTGGTGCCTGAGGGGCGCCGCATCTTCGCCCGCCTGACGGTGCAGGAGAACCTGCTGATGGGGGCCTTCTTCGTCGACAAGGCCGAGCAACCCGCCCTGCTGGATCAGGTATTCACCCTGTTCCCCCGGCTGCACGAGCGGCTGGAGCAGCGGGCGGGCACCATGTCCGGCGGCGAACAGCAGATGCTGGCCATAGGTCGGGCCCTGATGAGCAAGCCGCGTCTGCTGCTGCTGGACGAGCCCTCCCTGGGGTTGGCCCCCATCATCATCCAGCAGATCTTCGACACCATAGAGCAGCTGCGCCAGAAGGGGATGACCATCTTCCTGGTGGAGCAGAACGCCAACCAGGCGCTCAAGCTGGCGGATCGGGGCTATGTGCTGGAGAACGGCCGGGTGGTGCTGCAGGACACGGGGGCGGCCCTGCTCGCCAACCCGGCAGTACGCCAGGCCTATCTCGGCGGCTGATCATGAGCAGGGCAGAGGCAGGGCCGGACAGACACAGCTTCTGGCACGACCCTGCCCTGCCCTTCATCGAGGCGCGGGCGGTGCAGGATGGCCGCCACGTCTGCTACGACAAGCACAGCCACCCCCACTTCTCCATCGGCGCCATCACCGGCGGCCACAGTCACTACCTCAACCAGCGCAGCCTGCAAGAGGTCGGCCCGGGTTCCCTGGTGCTGATGAACCCGGAAGAGGTACACGCCTGCAACCCCATCGCGGATCAGCCCTGGTCCTATCTGATGTTCTACCTCGATACCGACTGGCTGCGCAGCCAGCAGGAGGAGGCGGGCCTCGGCAGCGAGTTCAGGCCCTTCGACATGACGGCGAGCCGGGATCCCCTGCTCTACCGGGGCTTGCAACACCTCCATCACCAGCTGGTAGAGGCGCCGGATCCCCTGGCCCGCGAGGTGGCCTGCCACCTGTTCAGTCGCCAGTTGCTGGCCAGGCTCACCCCGGCCAGGTGGGACGATCGCCCGCCCCAGCACCTGCAACGGGCTGCCGAGCTGATGCAGGACGACAGCGCCAGCCCCCTCAGCCTGTCACAGCTGAGCGCCGTGGCCGGGCTCACCCCCTCCCACTTCGTGCGCGCCTTCAGCCACCACTACGGCATGACACCCCACGCCTATCTGCTGGATAGACGCATCCGCCACGCCCGCACCCTGCTCAGGCAGGGGCAGCCCCTGGCCGAGGTCGCCCTGGCCAGCGGCTTCGCGGATCAGGCCCACTTCCAGCGCCAGTTCAAGCGCCGGGTCGCCGCCACCCCGGGCCAGTACAGGATCCAGCTCGCCCGTCAGGCTGAACGCACCAGATAGACGGCGCTGAGCAGCAACAAGAGCGCCATGGCCCGGTTGAACCAACGCAACCGGCGAGGCACGAGCAGCAGCCCCTGCATGCAACTGCCGGCATAGGCCCAGCAGGCGATGGAGCCAAGGCAGATCACCAGATAGATGCTGGTAAACAGGGCCACCTGCCCCACCCCGCCCGCGACACCATAGGCTCCCATTCCCATGCTGGCGGCCAGCCAGGCCTTGGGGTTGAGCCACTGCATCAGGGCCCCGTACCAGAAGGCGGGGGGCGCCCCCTCGACCCGCTCCAGCTGCCCCCTGTCCACCAGCAGTTGCCAGGCCATGTAACAGAGAAAGAGCACGCCGCCCCAGTGGATGGCGCCCGCCGCCACCGGCCAGCGGGACAGGGCACCGCCGAGGCCCAGCCCCATCAGCAGGAGCAGCAGGATGAAGCCCAGGGTCGCCCCCACCACGTGGCGCAGGCTGGCCGGAAAGCCATAACGAGCGCCGGTGCCGAGGGCGACCAGATTGACCGGACCGGGGGAGATGGACATGGCCAGGGCAAACCCGGACATGGACAACAACAGACTGATTTCCATGGATGATGCTCACGCAAAGGATTGAGCCACCAGCCTATCCGGCCCGCCCAAGCCGATATTGAAGGAAATTGCGATCCTGCGGCACATGGCAAGGCACATTGCGGACTTAGCGCAAGCCACGGCTTGCGGTAAACTGGCCCTCAATCCTCCATTTTCAGGACATCTCAATGGACCAGTTTGCCCATATCAGCGCCCATGATGCCCACCAGAAGCTGAGCGCAGGCGAAGCCCGTCTCGTGGACATTCGCGATCCCCAATCCTTCGAGACGGCCCACGCGGTCGGCGCCTTCCACCTCACCAACGGTTCCCTGGTTCGCTTCATGAACGAGGTGGACTTCGACACGCCGGTCATAGTGATGTGCTATCACGGCAACAGCAGCCAGGGAGCGGCCCAGTATCTGCTGCAACAGGGCTATGACGAGGTCTACAGCCTGGACGGCGGCTTCGAGGCCTGGCGCAGGGAGTTCCCGATCCAGGCGGGGGACGCATGACAGGGGCGGGGCACTCCTCCCCGGCCGGCATGATCCAGCTGCTGGTGCTGGGGGACGCCCGCATGGCCCAGGCGCTGGTGGATTACCTCGCCACCCTGGGCATCTCGTGCGAGCTGACCCAGTCCGAGCTCGGCGTCTCCGTCTGGCTGGCGGACGAGCAGCGCCTCGCTCAGGCCCAGCAGGAGGTGAAGCGCTTCCTCGCCGAGCCCAATCACCCCCGCTACATGGAGGCCTCCTGGCAATCCGGCCGGGCGGATGCCCGCATCGACTACAGCAAGGGGATGACGGATCCGGTCACCGACTTCCTCCATCAGGCGGGCCCCCTGACCCTGGTGGTGATCATCGCCTGCCTGGCCATCTATGCCCTGGATGCCATAGGCCTGCCCATCTTCGACGAGCTGGCGTTCCACCCGACCCTGGCCCAATTCACCGACTGGCAGGCCTGGCGCTACGTCACCCCGGCCTTCATCCACTTCTCGGTGCTGCACCTGGTGTTCAACCTGCTGTGGTGGTGGTATCTCGGCGGCCAGATCGAGCAGCGGCTCGGCAGCGGCAAGCTGTTTATCCTGCTGCTGGTCGGGGCCGCGCTGCCCAATATCGCCGAGTTCTTCGTGAGCGGCCCGCGCTTTGGTGGCCTCTCCGGGGTGGTCTATGCCCTGCTCGGCTACAGCTGGATGCGTGCCAGACTGCAGCCCGCCTGCGGCCTCACCATGCCACCGGCCCTGATGGGCTTCATGCTGATCTGGCTGGTGCTCGGCTTCTTCGACATGCTAGGCACCCCCACCGCCAACATGGTCCTTTGGGTCGGTCTGCTGATCGGCCTGGCGCAAGGCTGGCTGGACAGGCACCACAAGCCCGCCTGACGCACTTCCTCGCAGGTACCATCACCAGAAACGAAAACGCCGCCCCCAGGGGCGGCGTTGTTATTGGTCGGCCGGCTTACTGCTTGAGCAGGCTGGCGTCGGTCACCTTGACCGCGGAGCCACCACTCGCGAAGAAGCTGCCGAACTGGGTCTGCATCTCTGTGGTGACGGCGCCGGTCGGATCGAAGTTCTCGTCCGGTGCCAGCAGCGAGCTGTGACCACCGGCCACGAAGCGGGTGGCGTGGTGGTTGGCCGCGCCGGTCGCGCTCAGGGGTTGCAGGGCCAGTACCTTGAACAGCGGCTCAGTGCCACCCAGAGGGGCGGTGGCAATGCTGTTCGGGATCACCCGATCCGACAGGCTCAGGACGCCATCGCCGACGACTTCAGTGGCAAACAGCGGGAAGTTCGCCGCTATGCCGCGACCCAGGTTGATCGGATCAGCCGAGTCCAGCACCGACTGGGCCGCGAAGCTGTAGCTCTGCAGGGTACCGGCCGCGGTGGCCTGGGTGGCGGCGTCCTGGCTCGGCAGGAACTCGTTGACGAAGCAGGTCGGCACCGCCGTCTTGCAGTTCGGCGCATAGGCGGTGAAGGCCGCCTTCAGGGCCGCACTGCCAGCGGTCAGCACGCTCATCTGGATCGTCGGGCCGAAGGTCGGCGAGTTCAGCAGCAGCGGCGCTATGCCGCCACCCGGCATGGCCAGACCGCCGGTGTCGAACTTGAACAGGGCATCGGCCTGGGGATTGCCAACGGACTGGTTAGCCACCGCCAGCAGGTTGGCCCCCGCGATGGCCCCCAGGGAGTGACCCAGGAAGTGCACCTTGAGGCTGCCTGCGGTGCCGATGGCCCCCTTGGCATTGGCCAGCCCCACCGCCAGACGCAGGCCCAGCAGATCCGCCACGCTCTGTTTCAGGTTGTCGCGGGCCACCGTCAGGTAGCTCAGGTTCAGGTAGGGGGTCGGGTTGTCGGAGGTGGTCACCGAGTCCATGCTGCCGGTCAGGGCGAAGCCGCGCTCACCGTGCAGCGGATGATCGATCACCACCACGGCCACGTTCTTGCTCGCCTGGGCACCGGCGCCGATCTGGCCAAGGGCCAGGGCGTAGGCGTTCTCCTTCACCGAGGTGACGCCGTGCTGATAGATGATCACGTCGGTGATGGCTGTCAGCGGCGCGGCGGCGAAGATCCGCATCGGCACGGACTGCACCTCTTCCAGCGCTGGCAGCGGGTTGAAGCGGCCTATGTTCATCTCGGGATCCAGTGGCTGGCCGCCGGAGGTGAGGGTCACCCCGATCAACTTGCTCGCCTCCGCCAGCAGCTCGGCCTGACGGCTCGGGTCGGCGATGAGCTCGCCCAGCAGGGCCGGATCCACACCGGCGCCCACCAGACCGCCGATCACCTCGGCATCCTGTGCCTTCAGCGCATTGGCGATGGCATAGAGGCTGGGGATGGCGCCGTGCCAGGACTGGGTCCTGGCCTTGTCCCAGGAGCCGGCGGTGGCCGGGGAGGAGAGGAAGTAGGGCAGCTTGACGGTGCCGCTATAAACCTTGGCAGCCTGCGCCAGGCCGTTGAGCGGGGTGCCTGGGCCAAAGGCGGCGGCAATGGCATCCTTCTGCTCCTGAGGCAGGAAGGGCTCGGCTTCCAGCTGGGTCAGGAAGGCGGCGTTTGCCGTCACCCCCAGGGTGTAGGTGCCGGGCAGGCTGGTGTTGCCCAGGGCATCCTGCTTCCACAGGGCGGCAGCGTCCAGAGTCGGGCTCTTGAGTACGGAAGCGGCCGCACCCTTCACCGCCACCAGCACGTCGGCCCCGGACTGGGTACCGAACCAGTCGGAGAAGATCACGTGGTCGCTGGTGATGCCGGTGGCAGCCTTGAACAGCCCTTCCTGCAGCGCGATCAGGCCGCTGATGGTCTGCTCCTGGGCATTGCTGCCGGTGCTGGTCTTGTAGTTGCTGTAGTCGCTACCCGGTCGCAGGGGGTTACCGCTGCTGTCCTTGAGCGAATCGGTCGCCACTATCATGTAGTAGGAAGCCGGATTGAGCGGCTTGAGCGGCACCAGGTTCAGCTTGCCCGCCGACTCGGCGACCACGAAGTCCACCCCGTAGGTCAGCACCTTCTTCACGCCACTCGGGCGCAGGGCGGCGCTGTCGAACTCCAGCTCCAGCAGGTAGAGCGGAGCCACCGAGGCACCGAATTCGGCGGCGGACGGCGCCTTGACCGTGATGCCTGAGGCCGTCACGGGCACTATCTGGATCGCCTGGGTAGTGGACCAGCCATCCAGGGTGGAGAGGGCGGAGACTGGATTGGAGAGATCGGCCGTTTCGGTCGAGAACTTCAGGGTGCCGTCACTGGCACGGGCGGCCAGGGCGCTGGGGCGCGCCGCATTGGTGCCGCTCAGCAGATAATCGAGATAGCTTGAGGTATCGCCTTTGTTGTCGTCACTGCCACCACAACCGCTCAGCAGCGCACTGACGACGGCCGCGTAAATTAGCTTCTTTTTCATATCCTTATCTCTTTTATGTTGTTATCCATGATGAGCCTGACGGGGTAGGGTCCAAACCCGACCGAGTCATATTAACAGCAACGCAACAATTAATAAGCCTCTGGTCGGTCATCTGATCTGATTTTTTTGTGTACAACATCAAGGAATTGGAATTGATCCCCGGCGAAAGAGGGTAGCAGCCTTCCCCTTATCACCAGACCCGACCAGAGCCTTTCAGCGCCAGTGGCGCAAAAAGCCACCCCGATCTCGGCAAAGGGGGGGATTTGTCGGTAGAATGGCGCCATTGCTTAAGGAGAACCCCATGATCGACCCGAAAAAACTGGAAGAGATCGCCAAACAGATACACAACGCCCTGCCGCCCGGCATTCGCAGCATGGGTGAAGAGGTGGAGAAGAAGACCCGTCAGGTGCTGCAGGCCCAGCTGAACAAGCTGGATCTGGTGAGCCGCGAAGAGTTTGACGTGCAGACCAAGGTGCTGCTGCGCACCCGGGAGAAGCTGACCGCCCTCGAGGCCAAGCTGGCCCAGCTGGAACAGCAGCTCGCCGCCAAGGGCGAGTAATCCGGCGCGACGCCCCGTCGGCACATAAGACAAACCCCAGCCAGGCTGGGGTTTGTTGTTTCTGATGCCCGAGGGGGATGGGCCGATGCGGGCTGGCGAACCAAGTTGCTCACCCCCTCATCCCAACCCCTTCTCTCGCGAGGGGAGCAGGGAGCGGATCGGCGTTCCTCGGGAAGGCGGTGATCAGATAAATTCGTAGGCGTCGCCGAAGATGCGCTCGGGTTCGGCACCCAGCACCTTGAACTCCTCGCGGGCGGCACCCGCCATCTCGAAGCGACCGGCCACATAGATGTCGTAGTCATGCAGGCTGACGAAGTCATCCATGATGGCCTTGTGCACCAGGCCGGTCTTGCCGGTCCAGTCCGCTTGTGGCTCCTGTACCACGGGGATGAAGGTGAGCGGCGCATAGTCGCGCTCCCACTGCTGCATCTGCCCCTGCTCATAGAGCCAGTGCGCCTGGCGCACGCCCCAGTAGAGGAACACCGGGCGCTTGCTGCCGGTATCGATCAGATACTCCAGGATGGCGCGGGCGTAGGAGAAGCCGGTACCGCCCGCCATCAGGATCAGGGGGCGCGGTGATTCGTCGCGCAGGAAGGCCTTGCCCGCCGCAAGCTCGATCTCGATCTCCCCCTGCTCGCGCATGCGGGCCAGCACCTGACCGGCGTAGGCGTTTTCCGGGGTGGCACCGATCTGCAGCTCCAGCACACCGGAGCGGGTCGGCGAGTTGGCGATGGAGAAGGGGCGCTTGTCCGAATCGCTCATCACCACCAGCAGATACTGACCAGGCTTGAAGCTCACCGCTTGCTGCGGCGTCAGGGCCACGTGCCAGATGGTGTCGACATATTCGCGCAGTTCCTCTACGCGGCACTTGATACGTTGCATTCTTGTCCTTGTGAGGGGCCTGCCCGGCCCGCTTCGCTCATGGTTTCACTGTTTTTATGGCGACCAGTTGGTGGTCAAGTCAGTCGAGCATACCCAATTCGGCACGGCAATACCGCACTTTTGCGTCGGAATGGCCGCCAGCCCGGGTGGGTCGCTCAGTCGAGGAGCTTCAACTCATCCCAGATCCCGTCGATCTTCTGCTTCACCGCCTCGTCCTGGACTATGGGCTGACCCCACTCCCGGTTGCTCTCCCCAGGCCACTTGTTGGTGGCATCCAGTCCCATCTTGGAGCCGAGCCCCGAAACCGGCGAGGCGAAGTCGAGGTAGTCGATGGGGGTGTGCTCGATCAGGGTGGTGTCCCGCGCCGGGTCCATCCGGGTGGTGATGGCCCAGATCACGTCCTTCCAGTCCCGGGCGTTGATGTCGTCGTCGCAGACGATCACGAACTTGGTGTACATGAACTGGCGCAGGAAGGACCAGACTCCCAGCATCACCCGCTTGGCGTGGCCGGGATAACGCTTCTTGATGGTCACCACCGCCATCCGGTAGGAGCAGCCTTCCGGCGGCAGGTAGAAGTCCACGATTTCGGGGAACTGCTTCTGCAACAGCGGCACGAACACCTCGTTGAGCGCCACTCCGAGCACAGCAGGCTCGTCGGGCGGACGGCCGGTGTAGGTGCTGTGATAGATGGCATCACGGCGCATGGTCATGTGGGTGATGGTGAACACCGGGAACTCGTCCACCTCGTTGTAGTAGCCGGTGTGATCCCCGTAGGGGCCCTCGGGTGCCATCTCCCCCGGCTCCAGATAGCCTTCCAGCACGATTTCGGCGCTGGCGGGCACCTCCAGATCGCAGCTCAGGGCCTTCACCACCTCGGTGCGGCTGCCCCGCAGCAGGCCGGCGAAGGCGTACTCGGAGAGACTGTCCGGCACCGGCGTCACAGCGCCGAGTATGGTCGCAGGATCGGCGCCGAGCGCCACCGCCACCGGGAAACGCTCACCCTGGTGGGCCTCCTGCCACTCGCGAAAATCGATGGCGCCGCCGCGGTGATCCAGCCAGCGCATGATCAGCTTGTTCTTGCCGATCTTCTGCTGGCGGTAGATGCCGAGGTTCTGGCGCTTCTTGTAGGGGCCACGGGTGATGGTCAGCCCCCAGGTCACCAGGGGCGCCACATCGCCGGGCCAGCAGTGCTGGATGGGGATCTGGTCCAGATCCACCGCATCCCCCTCAAGCACCACCTGCTGACAGGGGGCGGAGGAGAGCCGCTTGGTCGGCATGTTGAGCACCTGCTTGAAGATGGGCAGCTTCTCCATCAGCTCCTTGAGGCCGCGGGGCGGCTCTGGCTCCTTCAGGTAGGAGAGCCAGACCCCGACCTGGCGCAGGGCACCGACGTTGGGCTGGCCCATGCCCATGGCGACCCGATCCGGGGTGCCGAACAGGTTGGTCAGCACCGGCATGGAATAGCCTTTGGGATTCTCGAACAGCAGGGCCGGGCCGCCCGCACGCAGGGTGCGGTCGCTGATCTCGGTCATCTCCAGATAGGGGTCTATCTCGCGGCTGATGCGCTTGAGCTGTCCGGTTTGTTCCAGCTGCGCGATGAAATCACGCAAGTCCTTGTATTTCATGCAGGTACCCTAGCGGGGTCAGGAGGTTCCGCATTATAACCCTGGCCGCGCATCCGGTGTACCCGTATCGGGCAGCATGATGGACGAGGCGTGACGCCGCTCCTGCCGGGTGAGCCTGTCCGCCAGCTGGCCCAGCAGCCTGGGCTCGTCCATCTGCAGCAAGAGACCGGCCACCAGGCCGCCATACTGGTGCTTGCCGAGCTCCGCCAGCAGATACTCCTGGGCACCGTCCGGCAGCGGCGAGAGCTGGCTGAGCTGCTGCAGGGCGGGGATCATCAGCCGCCCGTTGCGGCTGGCGGCGATCAGCAGATCGCTCGCCTCCTGGCCGGTATGGAAGCGGGAAATGGAGTGCAGGGCAGCCAGGCTGTCGTGATCCACAGGCTGGCGCCACAGCTTCAGGTAGAGCGCTGTGTCGCCCGTCCGCTCGATGAGGTGCAGCAGCAACTGGTTGTCAGGCAGGAAGAGATTGAGGGAGGCGAGCCGGTCTGCCTCGCGTCGCAGCACTGGGGCGGGCTGGTCATCGAGCACGGCCAGCAGCGCCTGTTGCTGCCGGGCCAGCTCAGGGTTGCGGCTGTAGTAGAGCTGCTTGTAGTCGAAGCTGTTCTGCTCCAGCAGTTGGCGGTAGTTGTCCTGCCAGGCCAGTTGCTGCCAGTGGTTGAGCACCAGCCGGGCCTCGGCGGCAAAATCATAGGCAGGCAGCTGCACTAGGAAACCGTCCACCTCCCCCTCCACCAGCCATTGCGGCGCCTTGGCGGCCTGCTCACGAACCCAGGCCAGCAGGGCGGGGCTGGGGGCGGCCGATGACTTGAGCCCGCCCAACAGCTGATGCAGCAAGTACTCCCGCTGCCCCACCGACAGGGTCTCGAGCAGCGAATCCATGGCATCAAACTGCCCCAATGCCATGCGGCTATCCAGGTACGCCCGGTGCCCCTCCAATCCCTCGTCCGCCACCAGAGGTGCCTGCAGCTGCGGCGGGGTATCGGCATGCACAGGGGCAGCCAGCATCCAGCAGAGTCCAATGAGAAATACCAGCTTCATGACGTCCCTTTCCTTGTGACATCGAGGCTACATACTACTAAGCCAGCCGTGAAATAGATAAACAAAAACCGCGACCTGGGCCGCGGTTCTGTCATTCCAAGATGCAGTTATTTCTGCTGACGCTTCATGGAGTCGAAGAATTCGTCGTTGGTCTTGGTGGCTGCCAGCTTGTCGATGAGGAACTCGATGCTGTCGATCTCGCCCATGGGGTGAATGATCTTGCGCAGTATCCACATCTTCTGCAGCTCGTCCGGCGCGGTCAGCAGCTCTTCCTTGCGGGTGCCGGAGCGGGTGATGTCGATGGCCGGGTAGACGCGCTTCTCGGCAATCTTGCGCGAGAGGTGCAGTTCCATGTTGCCGGTACCCTTGAACTCTTCGTAGATGACTTCATCCATCTTGGAGCCGGTGTCGATCAGCGCGGTGGCGATGATGGTCAGGCTGCCGCCTTCCTCGACGTTACGGGCCGCACCGAAGAAGCGCTTCGGACGATGCAGGGCGTTGGCATCCACACCACCGGTCAGCACCTTGCCCGATGACGGGATGACGGTGTTGTAGGCGCGCGCCAGACGGGTGATGGAGTCCAGCAGGATCACCACGTCCTTCTTGTGCTCGACCAGGCGCTTGGCCTTCTCGATCACCATCTCGGCAACCTGGACGTGACGGGAGGCGGGCTCGTCGAAGGTGGAAGCGATCACTTCACCCTTCACCATGCGCTGCATCTCGGTCACTTCTTCCGGGCGCTCGTCGATCAGCAGAACGATCAGTTCGCAGTCCGGGTGGTTGTAGGCGATGCTCTGGGCGATGTTCTGCAGCAGCATGGTCTTACCGGCCTTGGGCGGTGCGACGATCAGGCCACGCTGACCTTTACCGATGGGGGACGCCAGATCCAGCACGCGGGCGGTGATGTCTTCGGTAGAGCCGTTACCCCGCTCCATGCGCAGACGCTCGTTGGCGTGCAGGGGGGTCAGGTTTTCGAACAGGATCTTGTTGCGGGAGTTTTCCGGACGGTCGTAGTTGACGTCGTTGACCTTGAGCAGGGCGAAGTAGCGCTCACCCTCTTTCGGCGGCCGGATCTTGCCGGAGATGGTATCACCGGTACGCAGGTTGAAGCGGCGGATCTGGCTCGGGGAGACATAGATGTCATCCGGGCCTGCCAGATAGGAGCCGTCTGCGCTGCGCAGGAAGCCAAAGCCGTCGGTCAGGATTTCCAGCACACCGTCGCCAAAGATATCCTCGCCACCCTTGGCGTGCGCCTTGAGGATCGCGAAGATGATGTCTTTCTTGTGCGCCCGAGCCAGATTTTCCAACCCCATGGATTCGCCAAGCTGTACCAGCTCGGACACAGGAGTGTTCTTTAATTCAGTCAGATTCATAGTGGTGAAAGTCTGTAAGCAAGGATTGAAATGAGGAGACAGTCTGCTGGATTGATGCTGATCGGATTTGACTTGCCAGGCTGCTGTTAAGCAAAGAGTCAGGCAAAAAGGTTAGCAAACGAGCGATAAACTAGCACCAATCGGGATGAGCGTCTAGGTGATAAAACACAAGGAGCGCATTATTGCAATGCGCTCCTTCTTGATTATTACAGGTTACCGTCCAGGAACTCTTTCAGCTGAGTCTTGGACAGGGCGCCGACCTTGGTCGCTGCCACTTCGCCATTCTTGAACAGCAAGAGGGTCGGGATACCGCGAATGCCATACTTGGGCGGAGTGTCGGCGTTATGGTCGATGTTCAATTTCGCCACTGTCACGCGACCGGCATATTCTTGGGCGACTTCGTTCAGGATCGGGGCAATCATCTTGCACGGACCGCACCATTCAGCCCAGAAATCGACCAGAACGGGGCTGTCGGCTTTGATTACATCGGCCTCGAAGCTGGCATCGCTCAGCTGAACAATCTTGTCACTCATCTCCAACTCCAGTCAGTAATTAAGGCTTTATTGATGGTTCAACAAAGGCAATAGTTGCCCTATTTGAAATGATCCTGTTTATTATTGCAAGCCTAACCTGATAACCTACCGCCATGAGCAAAACACATCTAACGACCGAAAAATTCGCCCAAATGGGCCTCGAACCCGAAGTTCTGGCTGGTCTGGAATCAAAGGGATTTCACTATTGTACGCCCATCCAGGCACTGTCTCTGCCGCTGCTGGTAGAAGGCCATGACCTCGCCGGTCAGGCCCAGACGGGGACCGGCAAGACCCTTGCCTTCCTGGCCGCGACCTTCAACTATCTATTGACCCATCCGCTGACCAGGCCGCGCCTCGTCAATCAGCCCCGCGCCATCATCATGGCCCCGACCCGGGAGCTGGCGGTCCAGATCTACAACGATGCAGAAGGCATGTCTGCCTCCACCGGGCTCAAGCTCGGTCTCGCCTATGGTGGCGAAGGCTATGACAAGCAGCTGGCCGTGCTGGAACAGGGTGTCGACATCCTGATCGGCACCACGGGCCGCATCATCGACTACTTCAAGTCCAAGGTCATCGATCTCGGCAACATCCAGGTGGTGGTGCTGGACGAAGCGGATCGCATGTTCGATCTCGGCTTCATCAAGGACATCCGCTTCCTGTTCCGCCGCATGCCGCCCGCCACCGAGCGTCTGAGCATGCTGTTCTCCGCCACCCTCTCCCTGCGGGTGCAGGAGCTGGCCTACGAGCACATGAACCACCCGGAACACGTGCAGATCGAGCCGGAACAGATGACCGGCGTACGCATCAAGGAGGAGCTGTTCTACCCCTCCAACGAAGACAAGATGCTGCTGCTGCTCTCCCTGATGGAAGAGGAGTGGCCGGAGAAAGCCATCGTCTTCGCCAACACCAAGCATGTCTGCGAAGACGTGCATGCGTGGCTGGAGAACGACGGCCACCGCGTCGGCCTGCTGACCGGTGACGTGCCGCAGAAGAAGCGGATGAAGATCCTGGAAGACTTCACCAAGGGCACCCTGGACATCCTGGTCGCCACCGACGTGGCCGCCCGTGGTCTGCACATCCCCGACGTGACCCATGTCTTCAACTACGACCTGCCCGACGACGCCGAAGACTATGTACACCGTATCGGTCGTACCGGTCGTGCCGGCAAGAGCGGTCACTCCATCAGCCTGGCCTGTGAAGACTATGCCTTCAACCTGCCGGCCATCGAGGAGTACATCCATCACCCCATCCCGGTCAGCAAGTACGATCGCGACTCCCTGCTGGATGACGTGACCCCCCCGAAACGGGTGTTCCGCAACCGTCAGCCGGTGAACCGCAACATGCGGGATCGCCAGGGTGGTGGCAACAGCAACAACCGCCGCCGTCCGCCACGCAAGAACTGAGGGACGGGCCCAGTTGCACAACTCGCCGCTCTATGCCGCCATCGACCTCGGCTCCAACAGTTTTCACATGCTGGTGGTGCGCGAGGTCGCCGGTGCCCTGCGCACCGTCACCAAGGTCAAGCGCAAGGTTCGCCTCGCCGCCGGTCTCGATCCTGAGTTTCGCCTCAACCGTGCCGCCATGGAGCGGGGCTGGGACTGCCTGCGCCTGTTCTCCGAGCAGTTGCAGGACATTCCATCCGACAATATCCGGGTGGTGGGTACCGCCACCCTGCGCCTCGCCACCAACGTCGATGAATTCCTGAGCGAAGCGGAACGGGTGCTCAACCACAGCATCGAGATCATCTCGGGCGAGGAAGAGGCCAAGACCATCTATGAGGGGGTCTCCTGGACCTCAGCCGGGGAAGGCAACCGGCTGGTGATCGACATCGGCGGCGCCAGCACAGAGCTGGTGATAGGCGAACACAGCGAAGCCAAGCTGCTCAACAGCCTGCACATGGGCTGTGTCACCTGGCTCAACAACCACTTCGGTGATGGCGAGCTCTCCGAGGCCCGTTTCCAGCAGGCCATTGCCGCCGCCAGGACGGTGCTGGAGAAGGTGGCGGAAGATTACCGCGCCCTCGGCTGGCGCACCTGTGTCGGCGCCTCCGGCACTGTCCAGGCGCTGCAGGAGATCATGCTGGCGCAAGGGAAGAGCGAACGGGTCACCCTGCCCAAGCTGCAGGAGCTGATGGGTCAGGCCATCGCCTGTGGCAGGCTGGATCGACTGCAGCTGGAAGGGCTGGCCGCCGAGCGGCTGACCGTGTTCCCCTCCGGCCTCGCCATCCTGATCGCCATCTTCGAGACCCTGAACATAGAGAGCATGACGCTGGCGGGCGGCGCCCTGCGAGAAGGCCTGATCTACGGTCTGCTGGGCAACAATCATGACTGTGATGCCCGGGACAGAACCGCCGACAGCCTGATCAGCCGCTATCAGCTGGACAAGGAACACGCCGAGCGAGTGCGCGACACCGCAGTCGAGGCCTTCAACCAGCTGCAACCGGCCTGGCGACTCTCCAAGCGTTACGGTCGCCCGATCTTGCGTTATGCCGCCCTGCTGCACGAGATCGGCCTCTGTATCGAGTACAAGAAGGCGCCGCAACACGCCGCCTACATCATCGACAACATCGACATGCCGGGCTTCACCCCGGCGCAGAAGAAGCTGTTGTCGGCCCTGCTGTTCAACCAGCGGGACGAATTCAAGCTGGAACCGCTGGAAAAGCAGGGTGCCGTCACCGGTCGCCAGGCGATCCGGCTGGCCCGCATCCTGCGCATCGCGCTGATCCTCTGCATGCGCCGCACCCAGGGCACAGTGCCCAGCTTCACCCTGCAGGCCGAGGAGGAGTCGCTGACCCTGACCCTGCCCAAGGGGTGGATGGATGAACACTACCTGCGCGCCAGCGAGCTGCGGCTCGAGGTGGAGCGCCAGCAGAAGATGGGCTGGCCCACCCGGGTGCAGGAAGCCTGACCTCATCACCTGCCAGTCTGGGAGTCGAACATGCCGGATTACCAACCCATCAGCTGTGACCTCTACGACTGGCTCGAGATAGCCGCCCGCTGGCAACTGCCTGTGACCCTCGCCAGCCGCGACGGTCGCCGGTGGGATGACAGGATCCGGACCATAGAGGCCAGCGACGGCGTCGAGTATCTGCTGCTGCACAGTGGCGAGCGTCTCAGCCTCGCCGATCTGGCGACCCTGGATCTCGTCTGGCAGGGGGAAGCGCGGCATATCCGCTTCGCCCCCGCCAGCTGACCTCAAGGCAAAAAGGAGGGCCAACACAGGTTGGCCCTCCTTTTTTGCATCCGCGACTCACACCGGCAGTTAACCCGCCAGCGCCGCCATCACATAGACGTCGAAGCGGTTGCTCTTGGTCTCTATGGCCATGCTCGGTTTGTGCTCGTTGAGCCAGCCCGCGTAGTCCGGACGCTTCACCACCACCCGCTTCTGTGCCATCTGCAGCGCCGCCGGCAGCAGGGCATCCGCATCGAGATCCGGCCCCACCAGGGACTGGAACACCCGCATCTCCTTCTTCACCAGCGCCGACTTCTGCTTGTGGGGGAACATGGGATCCAGGTAGATGACCTCTGGCCGCTCCGGCAACGCCAGCAGGTTGTCCACCGCAGGCCCCTGCAGGAGATGCATGCGCTCGCTGACCCAGGGGCCTATCTCGGGATCCTGCGCCGCCCGCGCCAGACCGTCCTGCAGCAGGGCCGCCACCACGGGGCTGCGCTCTATCAGGGTCACCTTGCAGCCGAGGGAGGCGAGCACGAAGGCGTCACGGCCGAGCCCGGCGGTGGCATCCACCACGGTCGGCATGGCCCCGGACTTCAACCCCACCGCCTTGGCGATGGACTGGCCGCGGCCGCCACCGAACTTGCGCCTGTGAGCCACGGCCCCTTCCACGAAGTCCACATAGACGCCGCCGAGCTTGGGCTCGTCCAGCTTGCGCAGCTCCAGCCTGGTGTCAGTCAGCACCAGCGCAAAGGGGGCGGGAAACTCCACCTCGGCCAGACGCAGTCGCAGGGCGTCCAGCTCGCCGTCGCGGGCGGGCACTTCACTGAAAACCTGGATATGGGGCATAACGAAGACTCATGGCGGCACGGAAGCGGGCATGATAGCAGAAGCGGGGGATCAGCTCACTGTGGTCAGGTTGGCCAGGTTCATCCCCTGGCGATTGAGGGTCAGGTATTCCACCAGATCGTCATAGGGCAGCGGGCGGCTGAGCAGATAGCCCTGGGTGAAGGCACAGCCCTTCTGGCAGAGGAAGTTGAGCTGCTCCCGGGTCTCCACCCCCTCGATCACCACCTGCATGCCGAGGTTGTGCACTATGTTGATGATGCCGTCCAGCAGCAGCCTGTCCTGCTCGTTGAAGGGGATGTGGCGCACGAAGGATCTGTCTATCTTGACCAGATCCACCGGGAAGGTGCGCAGGTAATTGAGGGCCGAGTAGCCGGTACCGAAGTCGTCGATGGCCAGCTTGCAGCCCGCCTCGCGCAGGGCATCGATCCGCACCCTGTGCTGATCGCTGCTCTCCATCAGCAGGGACTCGGTGATCTCTATGATGATGTCCGCCGGGTCCAGGTCGAAGTGGCGGATCACCCTGAGCCACTCGTTCGCCTCGGGATCGATTGTCTGAAACTCCAGGGTGGAGCGGTTGATGGACATCTGCAACTCCGGGAAACCGGACTTCTGCAGCCTCGCCAGATCCCGGCACGACTGCCAGAGCACCAGGGCACCCAGCCCCTGGATGAGCCCCGCCTCTTCCGCCAGCGGGATGAAGTCTGCCGGCGAGACCTGACCCCAGTGGGGGTGATACCAGCGCACCAGGGCCTCCAGCTTGGCGACCCGGCCGCTACGATTGTCCCAGATGGGCTGGTAGGCCATGGTCAGCTGCGCCAGCTTGATGGCCTCCGCCAGATCCTGCTGCATCTGGTGGCGCTGGCTCACCTCTTCCCGCATGGAGGCGCTGTAGGTACCGAGGGAGCGCCCCTGCCGCTTGGCGACGAACAGCGCCTGCTCCGCATTGCGCAGCAGCTCGTCGCTGTCGCCGCCGTCGTTGGGGCAGAGGGTGATGCCGAGGGTCGCGGTCACATAGAGGTGCTGATTGGCCAGCATGAAGGGTCGGGCGAAGCCGCCGATCACCTGCTTGGCAAACACCTCGGCCTGGCGGCGGTTGACGATGCCGGGTACCAGGAAGGCGAACTCGTCGCCGCCGATGCGGGCCACCAGATCCTCGGTACGCACCCGGCTCACCAGCCGATCCGACACCTCTCGCAGCAGGGCATCGCCCACATGGTGATCCATGCTGTTGTTGACCGCCTTGAAGTTGTTGAGGTCCAGCACCATGAGGGCGAAGCGCTCCCCCCGCTCGCAGAAGCGGGCGAGACAGCGGCCGAACAGCCAGCGGTTCGGCAGCCCGGTGAGGTTGTCGTAGTTGGCCTGGGCGGCGATCTTCTGCTCCGCCAGCTTGGTCTGGGAGAGATCGCTGAAAATGGCGATGTACTGGCTGATCCTGCCCCCTTCCCGCAGGGCGCTGATCATCAGCTGCTGGGGATAGAGCTTGCCGTTCTTGCGCTTGTTCCACACCTCGCCGCGCCAGATCCCCACCCGCTCCAGGGCGTGGTACATGTCGGCGTAGAAGGTCTGATCGTGCAGCCCGGACTTGAGCAGGCTGGGACGCTGGCCGCGGGCCTCCTCCTCGCTGTAGCCGGTGATCTTCTCGAACGCCGGGTTCACCGAGATGATGCGGCTGTCGGCATCGCACACCAGGATGGCCTCGGAGAGGTTGTCATAGACCCGGTGGGAGAGCTTGAGCTGCTCCGCATGACGCTTCATGGGGTCTATGTTCTCCAGCACCACCATGAGGTAGTCGGGATGCATCTGCTCGTTGCGGATCAGGGTCACGGTCACCCGGCCCCACAGCACAGAGCCGTCCCGGTGCAGGTAGCGCTTCTCCTGGGTAAAGGCGGGGCGCTCTCCCCGCTTGAGGGCGTCGTAGAGAGGGATGCTGGTCAGCCAGTCGTCTGGGTGGTTGAGCTCGGCGACGGTGAGCCGCAGCAGCTCCTGCTGGCTGTAGCCCAGCATCTTCTCGATGGCCGGGTTGACCCAGAGGATGGTGCCGTTGAGATCGAGCTTGCCGATGCCGACCGGCGCATGGGACATCATGGTGTCCAGGAAGTCCGGGCATTCCGGCTGGGTTGGGGGCGACTGACGCTGCTGCTGATACATCAGGGCCAGTTCACGGCCGGCGAGCGGCGCCAGCAGCCGCAGCAGCCCCATGATCTTGTCCATTCTGGGGGTGGCCCGCTTGAACATGACACTGCACAGTCCCAGGGTCTCGCCCTCGGCACTCTTCAGTGCGACGCCGGCATAGGCCCTGACCTGGCAGCGCTCCAGCACGGCCGCATGGGGAAACAGCTCCCGGGTACGATCGCTGAACCAGGCTTCTCCCTGCTGCATGGCGATCTCGCCCGGGGTGTCCGCGAGGGGGAAGCTGTAGGAATTGATGTCGAGAGAGGCGGGATAGGCGGCATGCACGGTGAAGAAGAGCCCGGCCTGATCCTTGCCTGAAACCAGGACGAAGTCAGCCCCGACCGCGTTGGCGATTTCACTCACAAAGGTATCAAAATATCCCTGACCACTCGAATGAGACAGGCTGGAGATGATTTGATAGACAGACTCGAGTGCTCGCCTCATGGCAAGGTTCTTTCTCTCCTTGGAAGGTAGAACCCGACTCTACTGAAGAGGCGGGGCCAGTGCAAACATGCACTCCGCAAGATATTAAAAAGCCTTGGAAAAAGGGACCAAAAGGTCCCTTTTTCTCTCAAAAATCACGCTGTGATCCCACTATGTCGCAAATCTGTACCTGCTTGAAGCTCACGCCGGCGAAGGCGCCGGGCCTCAGGCGGCTATCCCGCTGTGACGTAGCAGGGCATCCACCTTGGGCTCGCGACCGCGGAAGGCGCGGAACAGCTCCATCGGCTCCTTGGACCCCCCCTTCTCCAGAATGTGCTTCAGGAAGGATTGGCCGGTGGCCGGGTTGAAGATCCCCTCCTCCTCGAAACGGGAGAAGGCATCGGCGGAGAGCACCTCGGCCCACTTGTAGCTGTAGTAGCCCGCCGCATAGCCGCCCGCGAAGATGTGGGAGAAGCTGTGCTGGAAGCGGTTGAATGCCGGCGGCGTCATCACGGCCACCTGGCTGCGCACCTCCGCCAGCAGGGCCGGGATCTGATCCGGCCTGGCCGGGTCAAACTCCTGGTGCAGACGGAAGTCGAACAGGGCGAACTCCAGCTGACGCAGCATCTGCATCGCCGCCTGGAAGTTGCGGGCGGTCAGCATCTTCTCCAGCAGATCCGCGGGCAGCGGCTCGCCGGTTTCATGATGGCCGGAGATGAAGGCCAGCGCCTCGGACTCCCAGCACCAGTTCTCTAGGAACTGGCTCGGCAGCTCCACCGCATCCCAGGCCACGCCGTTGATACCGGCCACGCCGGCCACGTCGATGCGGGTCAGCATGTGGTGAATGCCGTGGCCGAACTCGTGGAACAGGGTGACCACTTCGTTGTGGGTGAACAGGGCCGGCTTGCCATCCACCGGGCCGTTGAAGTTGCAGGTCAGGTAGGCCACCGGCTTTTGCAGCGAGCCATCCTGACGGTAGCGACGGCCGAGGCAGACATCCATCCAGGCGCCGCCCTGCTTGTGTTCCCGGGCGTAGAGGTCGAGGTAGAAGCTGCCGCGCAGCTCGTCCTCGGCATCGAAGATGTCGTAGAAGCGCACGTCCGGGTGCCAGGTGTCGATGCCGAGGCGCTCGCGCACCTTCATGCCGAACACCCGCTTCACCACCTCGAACAGCCCCTTCACCACCTTGCTGGCGGGGAAGTAGGGGCGCAGTTGCTCGTCGGAGATGGAGAACTTGTGCTGCTTGAGCTTCTCGGCGTAGTAGGCGAGATCCCAGGCCGCCAGCTCGCTCTGGCCGTGCTGTTCGGCGGCGAAGGCGCGGATCTCCTCCAGCTCGGCCTTGCCTTGTGGCAGGGACTTGGCTGCCAGATCCGTGAGGAAGCTCACCACCTGCTCGGGCTTGTCCGCCATCTTGGTGGCCAGGGAGAGCTCGGCGTAGTTGGCAAAACCCAGCAGCTGGGCCAGCTCGCGGCGCAGGGTGAGCAGCTCGCTCATGATGGCGGAGTTGTCCCACTTGCCCGCATTGGGGCCCTGGTCGGAGGCGCGGGTGGTGAAGGCCTCATACAGCTCGGCCCGCAGGGCACGGTTGTCCGCATACATCATCACCGGCAGGTAGGAGGGGATATCCAGGGTGAACAGCCACCCCTCCTTGCCCTTGAGTTCGGCCATCTGGCGGGCGGCCGCCTGCGCGCTCGCGGGCAGACCGGCCAGTTCGGCCTCGTCGGTCACCAGCTTGCTCCAGCCCTGGGTCGCATCCAGCACGTTGTTGCTGAAGCGGGAGGCCAGCTCCGAGAGGCGAGACTGGATCTCGCCATAGCGCTGCTGCGCCTCGGCGGGCAGACCTATGCCGGACAGGCGGAAGTCGCGCAGGGTATTCTGGATCTCCTTGCGCTGGGCGCCGCTCAGCAGGAGGAAGTCGTCGCTCTCGGAGAGGGCCAGATAGGCTTGATAGAGCCCTTCATGCTGGCCCACATAGGTCTGGAATTCGGAGAGCAGCGGCAGGCAGGCGTCATGGGCCGCGCGCAGCGCCTCGCTGTTCTGTACGGCGTTGAGGTGGCTGACCGGCGACCAGATCCGGGACAGGCGGTCATTGACCTCTTCCAGCGGGGCGATCAGGCTGTCCCAGGTGTGGGGCTCCTTCTGCGCCAGCACATCTGCAATCTTCTGTTTGCAATCGGCGATGGCCTGCGTCACGGCAGGCTGCACCTGATCGGGCTGGATCTGGCTGAAGGGGGGCAGCGAGTCCATCGTCAGCAAAGGGTTAGTCATCTGCGGTACCTCTAAATGCTCTGCAGCCCCTGCCGTCCAGAAGCTTGCTTGGACCATCTAAGATGTAGGCAGAAACCCCATTTATCAAGCCTTTGCCGCCCAGAGCCGGGTCTGCTGCCCAGATTTCGCCAAAAGCTGCTCATTAATGCAGCGATCCGGCATCCGGAGACGACAATGCCGGCCAAAGGGCCGGCATTGTGAGGGCATCGACGCTACCCGTATCAGCGTTGGGCGTCCTCTTTCAACCACTGGGCGACCCGCTTGGCGAAGTAGGTGAGGATGCCGTCGGCACCGGCCCGCTTGAAGCAGAGCAGGGACTCCAGCACGCACTCCTTCTCTTTCAGCCAGCCGTTCTGGATCGCCGCCATGTGCATGGCATACTCGCCGCTCACCTGGTAGGCGAAGGTCGGCACCCCGAACTGATCCTTCACCCGACGGATGACGTCCAGGTAGGGCATGCCCGGCTTGACCATGACGCTGTCCGCCCCTTCGGCGATATCCAGCGCCACCTCGTGCAGCGCCTCGTTGCCGTTGGCCGGATCCATCTGATAGCTGGCCTTGTTGCTCTTGCCGAGGTTGGCGGCGGAGCCCACCGCATCGCGGAACGGGCCGTAGTAGCTGGAGGCGTACTTGGCGGAGTAGGCCATGATCTGGACGTTAACGAAGCCGTTCTCTTCCAGCGCGGCGCGAATCGCTCCGATGCGGCCATCCATCATGTCGGACGGCGCCACTATGTCGGCCCCGGCGGCGGCGTGGGAGAGCGCCTGCTTCACCAGGATCCCGGTGGTGATGTCGTTTTGCACATAGCCTTCGTCATCGATGATGCCGTCCTGACCGTGGGTGGTGAAGGGATCCAGCGCCACATCTGTGATGACACCCAGCTCCGGGAAGCGGGCCTTGAGGGCGCGGGTCGCCCGCTGGGCCAGCCCGTCCGGGTTGTAGGCCTCTTCCGCCAGCAGGCTCTTCTGCGCCAGCGGCGTCACCGGGAACAGGGCGATGGCGGGCACGCCGAGGGCCACCAGCTCTTCGGCCTCCGCCAGCAGCAGATCGATGGAGAGCCTGTCCACCCCCGGCATGGAGGCGACGGCCTCACGCTGACCCTCCCCCTCCAGCACGAACACCGGATAGATGAGATCGTTGACGGTCAGCTGGTTCTCGCGCACCAGACGACGGCTGAAATCATGTTTGCGCACCCGGCGCAGGCGGCGACCCGGAAAGGTGCCCGGAAGAGTTATGGCCATGAATCACTCCAGAAGAGGAAGTTGGAAAAATGCGGCGGAGGTGGCCCGGGTATGGGCCAGCAAGGCCTCGGGCGCTTCACCACGGCAGGCCGCCACCACCTGGGCGATGTGCGGCAAAAAAGCGGGTTCGTTGCGTTTCGGACGCGGTTTCAAATCCCGCGGTACCAGATAGGGAGCATCGGTCTCGATCATCAGGCGACCGGCGGGAATGCGCGCCACCTGCTCGCGCAGCAACTGGCCGCGCCGCTCGTCGCACAGCCAGCCGGTCACTCCGATATGCAGCCCCAGCGCCAGGCACTGGTCCAGCTCCTCGTCGGAGCCGGTGAAGCAGTGCAGCACGGCCCCCGGCAATCTGGGCAACCAGGGCCGCAGGATCTCGACAAAGCGGGTGTGGGCATCGCGGCAGTGGAGAAACACCGGCATCCCCAGCTCGGCGGCCAGCGCCAGCTGGGTGTCGAACACCGCATCCTGCACCGGACGGGGGGAAAAGTCGCGGTTGTAGTCGAGGCCGCACTCGCCGATGGCCACCACCTGGGGCAGCGCCGCCAGTGCACGCAGGGCGGGCAGGGTCTGCTCATCCACGCTCTTGGCATCGTGGGGATGCACCCCGGCGGTGGAGAAGCAGTAACCGGGCCACTCGGCGGCCAGTTCAGCACTCTCGCGGCTGCCGGCCAGATCGGTACCGGTCAGGATCAGCGCCTCGACCCCGGCGGCGCGGGCGCGGGCCACCAGTGCTGGCTGTTCGCCGGCAAACTGGGGGCTGGTGAGGTTGAGACCAATGTCGATCATGGGATCAGAGGTTCCGAACAAAAGGAATACATATCAGGTATTTGAAAACCATCTACTCGATGGGGCATCACCATACGCCTCGAACGGATGCATGAAAAGAGGAAGGGAGCCTCAGCTCCCCTCGTTCTGCTATTCCTGCGGACTTCGTCATCCTCTCGCCGTCCGGCAAACAGATGACGAACAGAGTCTCAGCTCTCCACATCCGGTTGTTCCTGCTCTTCCTCGTCCTCTTTCCTCACATAGAAGCGGGCGAAGAAGAGACCTATCTCCCACAGGGCCCACATGGGGATCGCCAGCAGGGTCTGGGAGAAGACGTCGGGCGGGGTCAGCAGCATGCCGACCACGAAGACCCCGACGATGACGTAGGGGCGCTTCTCCTTCAGGCTCTTGGGGGTGGTGACCCCGGTCCAGCACAGCAATATGGTGGCCACAGGTATCTCGAACGCCACCCCGAACGCGAAGAACAGGGTCAGCACGAAGTCCAGATAGCTGGCAATGTCGGTCGCCACCGTCACCCCGGCGGGGGCCGTGCTGGTGAAGAAGCCGAACACCAGGGGGAACACCACGTAGTAGGCGAACGCCATGCCGGCATAGAAGAGCACGGCACTGGAGGCCACCAACGGCATGACGAGACGCCGCTCGTGCTGGTACAGGCCGGGGGCGATGAAGGCCCAGGCCTGATAGAGCAGATAGGGGATGGCCACGAAGAAGGAGACCACCAGGGTCAGCTTGATGGGCGTGATGAAGGGGGTCGCCACGTCCGTCGCTATCATGCTGGTCCCTTCAGGCAGCTGGCTGAGCAGCGGCCGGGCCACGAAATCGTAGATGTCGTTGGAGAAATAGATGAGCGCGACAAACGCCAGCAGGATGGCGGAGATGGAACGCAGCAGGCGGGTTCTCAGCTCCACCAGGTGGCTGATAAGGGGTTGTTCGGCCTGACTCATGGCTTCACCTCCCCCTTGCCGGCAGACTCGCTGACGGGCTCGCGCTGGCTGTTGACCGGCGGCACCTCGGTCAGCTGCACGGCAGGCTCCACCGGGGCGACGGGTTCAGACTGGGCGACCGGCTCGGAGCGTGGCGGGCGGATCTCGTTCTGCGCTTCCTGTTGTGGCTGATAGGGACGGTTCACCGACTGGGCCGCCGCCTTCAACTGCTCGATGGACTCCTGCAGCTCTGGGCTCAGGTTGTTCATCTGCAACTGCTCGGCCTTCTTCAGATCATTGTGCAGCTCTTGCAACTTCAGCTCCTGCTCCAGCTCTGTCTTGACCGAGTTGGCGGTACTGCGGATCAGCCTGATCCAGTGGCTGGCGGTACGGATGGCGACCGGCAACCGCTCGGGACCCAGCACCACCAGGGCGACGACACCGATGACGACCAGCTCCCAAAAACCGATGTCGAACATGGCTTAGGCCTGATCTTTGTCTTTCTGCTTGGCGGTCTCGGCACTGCTGGCCGTCTCGTTCAGCTGCTTGGCCGGAAACTCCGCATCCTTCTGCTCGGGCTTGGCATCGGCCGGATCATCCGACAGCGCCTTCTTGAACCCCTTCACGGCCGCACCCAGATCGCCGCCGATACCGCGCAGCTTCTTGGTACCGAACAGCAGCACGACGATGACTGCGATGATCAACAATTGCCAAATACTGATACCACCCATGACTTTCTCTCCAGGATAGGCGCCTGATGGCGCAGTTTAATTAATGAATGCGGGTCTTCAACCAGCCCAGCAGCCAGCATAACCCGGCGCCGGCGAGACTGATTTGTCCCCACTCAATATGTTGTTTCTGGGTCAGCAAGAATACACCCACCAACAGTAGGCTGGCTCCCACCCCTAAGAGGTAGCGGGCCTGTCCCTGACGGCGGCTGTGCAGGCGAAAATCGGCGAACATCTGCTCGAAGTGGTGCTGCTGATGCCGCGCCTGGCGCAGGGTCTCGTAGACCAGCTCCGGCAGCTCCGGCAGCTTCTCCGCCCAGAAGGGGGCCTTCTCGCGGATCGCATTGAGCACCGCCTTGGGGCCCACCTGCTCGTGCATCCAGCTTTCCAGGTAGGGCTTGGCGGTCTGCCACAGATCCAGCTGGGGATAGAGCTGACGCCCCAATCCTTCCACATAGAGCAGGGTCTTCTGCAGCAACACCAGCTGGGGCTGCACCTGCATGTTGAAGCGACGGGCGGTGTTGAACAGGTTGAGCAGCACGTGGCCGAACGAAATTTCGGAGAGCGGCTTCTCGAAGATGGGCTCCAGCACGGTGCGGATGGCGAACTCGAACTCGTCCACCTTGGTGTCGGGCGGTACCCAGCCGGACTCCACGTGCAGCTGCGCCACCCGCTGATAGTCGCGGTTGAAGAAGGCGAGGAAGTTCTCCGCCAGGTAGCGCTTGTCTTCCCGGTTCAGGGTGCCGACTATGCCGCAGTCGATGCCGATCCAGAGCGGATTCTCCGGATGCTCGTAGGAGACGAAAATGTTGCCCGGGTGCATGTCCGCATGGAAGAAGCTGTCACGGAACACCTGGGTGAAGAAGACCTCGACCCCGCGCTCCGCCAGCAGTTTCATGTTGGTGCCGTTGGCCTCCAGCGCGGCGATGTCGGAGACGGGAATGCCGTAGATGCGCTCCATCACCAGCACCTGCTCGCGGCAGTGATCCGTGTAGACCTCGGGCACATAGAGCGCCTCCGAGCCGGTGAAGTTGCGCCTCAGCTGGATGGCGTTGGCGGCTTCGCGCATCAGATTCAACTCGTCGAGTATGGTCTTGCGGTACTCCTCCACCACCTCGACGGGGCGCAGCCGTGCGCTCTGGGGCACGAAACGGGCCACCAGACGGGCCAGCGCCTGCATCAGTCGCAGATCGGCCTCGATGACGGGCTCTATGTCGGGACGGATCACCTTGATGACGATCTCCCGGCCATTCTCCTTCAAGCGGGCGGTATGGACCTGGGCAATGGAGGCGGATGCCAGCGGCGTCTCGTCGAAGTCATCGAACAGCGTCTCGATGGGGCAACCCAGGCTCGCCTCTATCTGGCGCCTGGCCTCCTGCCCGCAGAAGGGGGGCACCCTGTCCTGCAGCAGAGCCAGCTCTTCGGCGATGTCCGGTGGCAGCAGATCCCGGCGGGTCGACAGCATCTGGCCGAACTTGATGAAGATGGGGCCCAGGGCCTCGAAGGCGAGGCGAATGCGGGCGCCCCTGCACAGCTCCGGCTGTTTGTTCTTGAGCCAGAACAGGCTGCGGCGCACCAGGCGTCCGGGCCAGGGTTGATAGCGGGCGGGAACCAGCTCGTCGATGCCCTGCTCCAGCAGGATGCTGACGATGCGATAGAGGCGTTTGAACTCCTTGGGGGTCATCAGCTCACCTGCTGCTCGAGGCGGGCCAGCCGCAACTCGACCGCCTTCATGTGTTGTGCCAGCAGCTCGACGTCGTCGTTGAAGCTCGCCACTTCCAGCGGGCCGGGGGCGAGGCGGGCCTCCTCGGTGAGGTACTCGGCCAGCTGGCGCTGGGAGCGGCACAACTCGCGGCCCACCACGCGACGGGCCTGACGGGCGCCGCCACACAGGGTATGAGCCAGCACGTCGCCGGTATAGCGCGACAGCTCCTCCTCCCAGTCGATGTCCAGCTCCCCCAGCAGGGCGCTGAAGGCCTGCACCAGCTGGGGATCGCCGCTCAAGTCCAGCTTCTCCTCGCGGATATAGCGAGTCAGGGCGGAAGGATCCTTCAGCAGGCCGATCGCCGTCAGCGACAGGCTCAGCACGGCGTCGGGCTCCCCTTCATAGCGGGCCAGCACGTCAAGTCGACGCTCGGAGAAGACAAACCAGAGCGGCTTGAGCTCACGCAGCTCCAGCTTGAGCACCTTGCCCACGAGCTTGCGCAGCCGCGCAGGGCTCTGCTTGTCGAGTGCCAGCAACTGGTTGAGGCTGGTTTCGATCACCGCGGTGACCATGGCATCCATCGGCATAGGCGACCTTAAAACTTGTAACCGCGGTGCAGGGCGACCACACCCTGAGTCAGGTTGTAGAACTCCACCTGCTCGAAGCCGACCTGCTCCATCATGCCCGCTAGGGTCTGCTGATCCGGGTGCATGCGAATGGATTCCGCCAGGTACTTGTAGCTTTCCCCGTCGTTCGCGACGATTTCGCCCATTTTCGGCAGCAGCTTGAAGGAGTAGAGATCGTAGAGCTTGGCGATCACCTCGGTCGAAGGCTTGGAGAACTCCAGCACCAGCAGACGGCCACCCGGCTTGAGCACCCGGAACATGGAGGCCAGCGCCTTGTCCTTGTCGGTCACGTTGCGCAGGCCGAAGCCTATGGTGATGACGTCGAAGTGGTTGTCCGGGAAGGGCAGCGCCTCGGCATTGGCCTGCACATAGGAGACGTTGTTCGCCACCCCCAGGTTGCGCAGCTTGTCGCGGCCCACCTTGAGCATGGAGTCGTTGATGTCCGCCAGCACCACCTGACCCGTCTCGCCGACGATGCGGGAGAACTTGGCGGTCAGATCCCCGGTGCCACCGGCCAGATCCAGCACCTTCTGACCCTTGCGCACACCGGAACAGTCGATGGTGAAGCGCTTCCACAGGCGGTGAATGCCGAATGACATCAGATCGTTCATCAGATCATACTTGGCCGCCACCGAATGGAAGACGCCAGCCACCAGAGTTTCCTTCTCGGTCGCCGCCACGGTTTTATAGCCAAAATGCGTAGTATTAGTCTGTTCCGACATCCCTCAAACACCCATAGAGCAAAGAATGGCCGCCAGTTTACCAGAGCCGGTGACCTGCGGACACCTTAAACCCGGCTGGCAACCAACTGCATCCCCAGCATCACCATGGCCATACAGAGGAAGAGATTGAGACCTATGTTGAGCAGTGCCTTCAGATAGGCGCCTTGCTGTGCCAGCACCACGGTATCCAGGGCGAAAGAGGAGAAGGTGGTCAGGGCTCCGAGGATACCCACCATCAGCAGCGGCTTCATGGGGTGTTCCACCACATGGCCATGGCTGATCAGCGCAAAGGCGATGCCCATGATGAAGGAGCCCAGCACGTTGACCACCAGGGTGCCATAGGGGAAGTGGCGTCCCAGCAGCAGCGCCATCAACTCGGCGATACCAAAACGAAGGCAGGCGCCGATGGCACCACCGGCCGCGACAAATAACCAGGTTTGCATGGGGAGGCTCCATAAGTGTCAGGCCGACATTATGCAAAATGCCGGCAAGCGGGGATAGCGGGGCAATTAATCTGCGGGGTTGATCGCCTCATCGGCGAAAATCCACCGGCTCTGTCTGATCCAGATGCAGGGAGGTCTGCGCTGGCCGGGTCTCGGCAATCACGCGCCCATGGCGGATGGAGTAGCGCACCGGCACCTGACGACGCACAGCATCGAAGCCGCTCTCGGCGGGCAGGATCAGCAGGTTGGCCGGTTTTCCCACCTCGATGCCATAGCGATCCTGCACGTTCAGGGTGCGGGCACTGTGGCTGCTGATGAGCTTCAAGCCGTCGTTGATCTGCTCGTAGCCCATGATCTGGCAGACATGCAGCCCCATGTGCAGCACCTGCAACATGTTGGCCGTTCCCATGGGATACCAGGGATCGAACACATCGTCGTGGCCGAAGCAGACGTTGATGTTCGCTTCCAGCATCTCCTTCACCCGGGTGATGCCCCGGCGCTTGGGGTAGGTATCGAAACGTCCCTGCAGGTGAATGTTCACCAACGGATTGGCGACGAAGTTGATGTCCGCCATCTTGAGCAATCGGAACAGGCGAGAGGCATAGGCCCCGTTGTAGGAGTGCATGGCGGTGGTGTGGCTGGCGGTGACGCGATAGCCGATACCACGCTCGTAGGCGAGCGTCACCAGGGTCTCGATAAAGCGGGACTGCTCGTCATCGATTTCGTCGCAGTGCACATCCACCAGAACCTGATACTTCTCGGCAAGATCGAAGACGTAATGCAGACTTTCGACCCCATACTCCCGGGTGAACTCGAAATGGGGGATGGCGCCTATTACGTCGGCGCCCAGCTTGAGCGCCTCTTCCAGCAAGGCCTTGCCGTTGGGATAGGAGAGGATCCCCTCTTGTGGGAAGGCCACTATCTGTAGCTCGACCCACGCCTTCATCTCCTCCCGCACCTCCAGCATGGCTTTCAGGGCCACCAGGTTGGGGTCGGAGACATCCACATGGGTGCGAACGAACTGGATGCCGTTGGCGATCTGCCACTTCAGCGTCTGTATGGCCCGCCGCTTCACATCTTCATGGGTCAGCAGCGCCTTGCGTTCGGCCCAGCGCTCTATCCCCTCGAACAGGGTACCGGAGAGGTTCCAGCTCGGCTCACCGGCGGTCTGGGTAGTATCGAGGTGAATGTGGGGCTCGATAAAGGGGGGCATCGCCATCCCCTCCTCCCCATCCAGTTCCCGGGTGGAGAGGAGGATCTGGCTCATGGGGGCTATGGTCCTGATCAGACCATCCTGACACAGGATCTGCCACAGCCCCTCCCTGCCACTCAGACGCACATTCTTTATCAACATGTACCTTTCCCCTTAGAGACGCTGGTTGCCTTTGCCAATCCACAACTTAGCTCGGATCAATTTAATAGAAAAGCGTTCACACAGAATGCAGATGAGACTGACATCATTGAAGGAGAGCAACGATGAAGGGAGTGGACCGGGATGAGAGCAGGATTGACCGAGATCGGCAGCGCAGGCTTGTTTCACGAGTATCTGCAGACGCTGGGCATCAACAAGCCCCCATTGACCGCGATCGACGAGCAGTGGGAGTACAGACGGAACGAACAGCTGGTCGCAGCCATTCAGATAGAGGCTTCCGGGCAGGCCCGCTTCTATCTCGATGCCAGACAGATTTCAATGAACTGAATGGTAAAAACAAAAAAGCCTCCCTTTTCAGGGAGGCTTTCGTTTTCATGGTGCTGATACCCAGAGTCGAACTGGGGACCTCATCCTTACCAAGGATGCGCTCTACCAACTGAGCCATATCAGCACACTAACCGGTAAAGACCGCACTGTGTGTGCTA
>NZ_JBWVQS010000013.1:0-68335 GCF_056642115.1 Aeromonas sp. 130281
GCGGCCATAGCGCCGTGGAACCACCTGATCCCATGCCGAACTCAGAAGTGAAACGCGGTAGCGCCGATGGTAGTGTGGCATTCGCCATGCGAGAGTAGGACACTGCCAGGCACCCAATTAAACAGCGCCGTGCACATCACGACGTTGGCCGAGAGGATGACACCTCAGATAAGCGGCACAAGATTTAGCGCAAGCTAACCGAATGCGGAGCGGTAGTTCAGTCGGTTAGAATACCGGCCTGTCACGCCGGGGGTCGCGGGTTCGAGTCCCGTCCGCTCCGCCACTAATTTGAAAGGCCTTCCCTCACGGGAAGGCCTTTTTGCTATGCACCTTCAGCACGCGAGTCAGCAAGCCCAGTCAACAGACTGGGCTTTTTCGTGCCTGCGATCTGACGGTGATGAGGGGCGAGTTGGGCGAGCAGGGGCATAGAGGGGGTTGAGCGAGGCTGTTAACGTGGGTTGGTGGTTGACCTAATATGCGTAAAAGAGATAAGCAAAGCGCTTTTTCTTTCTTCCTGATATATGTGGAAGGCGGCATTCTGTACTCAACCCAACGATATGGAGTATCACCATGAAATTGCGAATGACCGCCCTGACCCTGCTCTCTCTGCTGGCACTCGGCCAGGCCAATGCGGCCGAGGTGCGCCTGCTCAACGTCTCTTATGACCCGACCCGCGAGCTGTTCCAGGAATACAACAGCGCCTTTGCCAAGGAGTGGAAGGCCAAGACGGGCGATGATGTGGTGGTGAGCCAGTCACACGGTGGCTCCGGCAAGCAGGCCCGTGCCGTGGTGGATGGCCTGGAGGCGGACGTGGTCTCCCTGGCGCTGGCCTATGATGTCGATGCCGTGGCCAAGGCGGGTCTTACTGCCAGCGATTGGGAGGGGCGCCTTGCCAACAATGCGTCTCCCTATACCTCCACCATCGTCTTCCTGGTGCGCAAGGGCAACCCCAAGCAGATCAAGGACTGGGGCGATCTGGTTCGCAAGGATGTCGCCATCGTGACCCCCAACCCCAAGACCTCCGGCGGTGCGCGCTGGAATTATCTGGCTGCCTGGGGCTATGCCCTGAAGAAGAGCGGCACTGAAGAGGGTGCCAGGCAGTTTGTCGGCGATCTGTTCAAGAACGTGAAGGTGCTGGATTCCGGCGCCCGGGGTGCCACCACCAGCTTCATCGAGCGGGGCCTCGGCGACGTCTTGCTGGCCTGGGAGAACGAAGCCCTGCTGGTGCTCAATCAGCCGGGGACCAGCGACAAGTTCGAGCTCGTGGTGCCCTCGGTCTCCATCCTGGCCGAACCCCCCGTTGCCGTGGTGGACAAGGTAGCCAAGAAGCACGGCACCGAAGCGGTCGCCAAGGGCTATCTTGACTACCTCTATTCCGACGAGGGGCAGCGGATCATCGCCAAGTACCATTATCGCCCGAGCAACCCGGCGATCCTCAAGGAGACATCGGCCCAGTTCCCCCAGCTGGCGCTCTTTACCGTCAAGGATCTGGAAGGAGATTGGGACAAGGCACAGAAGAAACACTTCGCCCAGGGCGGGCTGTTCGACCAGATTTACCAACCGGGCCGCTAACGTGACGGGTCCCTGTGACAACAGATAGGAGCACCATGATGAACAAGATCCTTCTGGTTCCCGGTCTGCACAACAGTGGGCCGGATCACTGGCAGAGTCGCTGGCATCAGCAATTTCCCCAGTGGCAGCGGATGCTGGGTCTGCCTTGGGACAAGCCGGACCTCACGGTCTGGAGCGCCAAGCTGGCGAGCAAGCTCAGAAGCCGCCGCAGCCGGGTCCACCTGGTGGCCCACTCCTTCGGCGCTTTGACGGCGATTGCCGCCGCCCGGCTGCAACCGGACAAGGTCTCCTCCATCCTGATAGTGGCACCTGCGGATCCGGCCCGCTTCGGCATCCCGGACGAGGCGCTGGCGGGCTCCATCAAGGTGTCCGCCCAGCTCATCGCCAGCCGCAACGATCCCTGGATGAGCTTCGAACGTGCCGAATATTGGAGTCGCCAGTGGCAGGTGCCGCTGTTCGACGCCGGCGAGGTGGGCCACATCAATGCCCAGTCCGGTCACGGGGAGTGGCGTCAGGGGCTCAACCTGCTGAACACCCTTCATCACAGGGCCGAGATGGTGGTGGATCCCGCCTCGACCGAATGGGGCAGGCGGGCTGCCCTCAGCTTCCGCTGACCCGCTGCCCATATGACAAGGAGAGTTCCCGCAAGATATCAGACAGGCTCGCCACCCTGATCCCATAGTGACTGTCTCCACAGTTCAGGTTTCACCGCTCCGTTTGTTAGGTCTTTTATTTATATAAAAGACCTTTTTTTCTATTTATCGCTCTAAAGGCCCTGGTTTGCCGTTGTTAGATAAAAAAGTGCTTAGCAAAGGCGTTATTGGTGTTTGTTGTCACTGGCGGTCGTGAGCAGAATCAGCGTATCGAAAGTTTTTATAACAAACGGATGTGTTATGCGATTAAGTTCTTATTCCGTCCTCCCTGGTCTGGGGCCGACCCTGGGCTTCAGTCTGCTCTACCTGAGCATACTGGTGCTGTTGCCCCTCTCGGCACTGGTGCTGTTCGCGGTCAACAACCTGACGGCCGCCGAGTTCTGGCAGGTGATAAGTTCCCCCCGGGTGCTCGCCTCCTTTCGCCTCAGCTTCGGGGCCGCCTTTGTCGCCGCCCTGCTCAACAGCCTGTTCGGGCTGATCCTGGCCTGGGTACTGGTGCGTTACAGCTTCCCCGGTCGCCGCCTGGTGGATGCGCTCATCGACCTGCCGTTCGCCATGCCGACTGCTGTCTCCGGCATTGCCCTGTGCGCCATCTTCGCCCCCAACGGCTGGATAGGTCAGTGGGTTGCCCCCTTTGGCATCGAGCTCGCCTACAACCCCATAGGGGTGGTGATCGCCCTCACCTTCATCGGGCTGCCCTTCGTGGTGCGCACCCTGCAGCCCGTGCTGCGAGAGGCGGAGACCGAACAGGAGGAGGCCGCCGCCAGCCTGGGGGCCAATCGCTGGCAGACCTTCGCGCGAGTGTTGTGGCCGACCCTGATCCCGGCGCTGCTCACCGGCTTCGCCCTGGCGTTTGCCCGCGGGGTCGGGGAGTACGGCTCCGTCATCTTTATCGCCGGAAATTTGCCGATGGTGTCGGAAATCGCGCCGCTGATGATCATGAGCCACCTGGAGGAGTATGACTATGCCGGTGCCTCGGCCATCGCCTCCGTCATGCTGCTGATCTCGTTTGTTTTGCTGTTGATCATCAACAAGTTGCAGGCCTGGAGCTGGGCACGTATCGGAGGAAGCCGGATATGAACGCATCCAACGCAAGCCTGGATCTGGCCCTCGATGGAGTGCCTGCCACTCAGGTACGCCAGCCTGCCGTGACCCGTGAGCCCGCCTGGGTGAAGTGGCTGCTGATCAGCGTCGGGCTGGGCTGGTTCGCCGCCTTGCTGCTACTGCCGCTGGCCACCGTCTTTATCCAGGCCCTGAGCCCGGGCCTCGCCTTCTTCTGGCATGCCATCAGCGAGCCGGATGCCCTGAGCGCCCTCGGCCTGACCGCCCTGGTGACCCTCTGCTCCGTGCCCCTCAACCTGCTGTTCGGGCTGGCGGCCGCCTGGGCCATCGCCCGCTTCCGCTTCCCGGGCCGGCAACTGCTCATCACCCTCATCGATCTGCCGTTCTCGGTCTCGCCCGTGATAGCGGGCCTGATGTTCGTGCTGATGTTTGGCAGCCGCGGCTGGTTCGGCGACTGGCTGAGCGAGCACGACATCAAGATCATCTTCGCCACCCCGGGGATCATATTGGCGACCACCTTCATTACCGTGCCCTTCGTGGTGCGCGAGCTGCTGCCCCAGATGGAGGCCCGTGGTCCGGAAGAGGAGGAAGCCGCCATCATGCTGGGGGCGAGCGGCTTGCAGATGTTCTGGCGGGTCACCCTGCCCGGCATCCGCTGGAGCCTGATGTACGGCCTGCTGCTCTGTACCGCCCGGGCGGTGGGGGAGTTTGGCGCCGTCTCCGTGGTCTCCGGCCACATTCGCGGCCAGACCAACACCCTGCCGCTGCACATCGAGATCCTCTACAACGAGTACCAGACCGGCGCCGCCTTCGCGGTGGCGAGCCTGCTGGCCCTGTTCGGGATCTTCACCCTGCTGGGGGAGACCCTGCTGGCCCGGCTGCGCGCTCAGCCCACCCAGTCCCATTGATATGGCCTGGTCTGCCTGTTGGCAGGCCAGCCCGTATAACCATGAATCCGGTTTAACGGTTTAGAGAGGCAGCCATGAGCATTCAGGTACAAGGACTCAACAAGCATTTCAATCAGTACGCGGCCCTGGCCGACATCAACCTCGATTTTCACGACGGCGAGCTGGTCGCCCTGCTCGGCCCCTCCGGCTGCGGCAAGACCACGCTGCTGCGGATCATCGCCGGGCTGGAGCAGGCCGACAGTGGCAACGTCATCATCCGCGGCGAGGATGCCTCGGATCTCCACGTGCGCGAGCGCAACGTCGGCTTCGTGTTCCAGCACTATGCCCTGTTCAGGCACATGACGGTGTTCGAGAACGTGGCGTTTGGCCTGCGGGTCAAGCCACGTTCCGATCGGCCGAATGAAGCCAGCATCCGCGCCCGGGTCAAGGAGCTGCTGGATCTGGTGCAGCTCAGCCACGTGGCCGAGCGCTATCCGACCCAGCTCTCCGGTGGCCAGCGCCAGCGGGTCGCCCTGGCGCGCGCCCTGGCGGTGCAGCCCAAGGTACTGCTGCTGGACGAGCCGTTCGGCGCCCTCGATGCCCAGGTGCGCAAGGAGCTGCGCCGCTGGCTGCGGGAGCTGCACGACGAACTGCACGTCACCAGCCTGTTCGTAACCCACGATCAGGAGGAGGCGCTGGAGGTGGCGGATCGGGTGGTGCTGATGAACGCAGGGCGGGTCGAGCAGATCGGCACCCCGGCCGAGGTCTATGACCAGCCCGCCACCGCCTTCGTGCACAGCTTCCTCGGCAGCGTGAACCTGTTCCGCGGCCGGGTGGCCGGGCAGGGGCTTGGCATAGGTGAGCAGCAGCTGGGCGGCCCCATCAGCTCCCAGCTGGCACAGGGCAGTGCGGCCATCGCCTATGTGCGCCCCCACGAGCTGGAGATACTGCCGGCGGATGCACCGGGTGGCATCAGCGCCACCATCACCCGTCTGCTGCCCATGGGGCCGCGGATCCGGGTGGAGTTGCGCGGGGATGGCGAGACCAGGGGGGCTCACTACGAGGCCGAGCTGAGCAAGGAGGCGGCCCGTGCCTTCGCCCCCGGCCAGGGGGTGCGTCTGGTGGCCCGACATGCGCAGCTCTATCCCGACTACCAGATTTGAGGGCGAGCGCCCAAGACGAGACTCTTTTCAGGCTTGCAGCCGGACTCTGATCCGGCCACCCAATAACAAGAGGACGGTGGCAGCATCCACCGCCACTCAGCGCAGGAGGCGATGAGGTGAATTTTCAGCAATTACGCATTATCCGGGAAGCGGCGCGGCGGGATTACAACCTGACCGAGGTGGCCAATGCCCTCTTTACCTCCCAGTCCGGGGTCAGCCGCCATATCCGCGAGCTGGAGGAGGAGCTGGGGCTCGCGCTCTTCATCCGTTACGGCAAGCGGCTGCTCGGCATGACGGAGCCGGGCAAGGAGCTGCTGGTGATCGCCGAGCGCATCCTGGGGGACGCCGACAATATCCGCAAACTGGCCAGCACCTTCGCCAACCGGGATTCGGGGCGGCTGCTGGTAGCGACCACTCACACCCAGGCGCGCTATGCCCTGCCCCGTGTGGTGAAGGCGTTTCGCGAGCAGTTCCCCCTGGTGCAGCTGGAGCTGCGTCAGGGCAGCCCGGAGGAGATAGTGCGGCTGGTGCAGACCGGCGAAGTGGACATCGGCATCAGCAGCGAGCAGCTCGACAAGAGCGAAGGGGTGGTGGCGTTTCCCTACTACCGCTGGCACCACAACATAGTGGTGCCGGAGCAGCACCCCCTCACCGCCGAGCGGGAACTCACCCTGGCGGCCCTGGCCCATTGGCCCATAGTGACCTATCAGGCGGGCCTGACGGGGCGGGTGCGGGTGGATGAGGCCTTTGCCGAGGCTGGGATACATCCGCAGATCCTGCTGACCGCCCAGGACTCCGACGTCATCAAGACCTATGTCGAGCTGGAGATGGGGGTGGGCATACTGGCGGACATGGCGTTCGATCCCCAGCGGGACAAGGGGCTGGTGCAGCTCGACGGCAGCCGGCTGTTTGCGCCGCACACCGCCTGGATCGGCCTCAAGCAGGGGCAGTTCCAGCACAACTTCACCTGGCAGTTCATCCAGCTCTGCAACCCCGAGCTGGCGCTGGCGGAGATCCAGGCCAGGGCCATGAGCAACGAGCCCCTGCTCGACTACCAGATCTGAATGGGGCGCATGGTCTGAGAAAGCAGGGAGCCCTTGGCTCCCTGCTTGCTTATTCGATGCTTCAGCCAGGCCCAGAGCCTCGCTCATTGGTTAGCGCTCGCTCTGGGGGCCCAGCATGCGATACAGGGTGCGATCCCCCTTGATCCTGTGATGGTAGAGGGCGGCGGCCACGTGCAGCAGGACCAGCGCAGCCAGCGCCAGGCAGCCGAGGCGGTGGACGCCAAAGAAGAAGGCGTTGATCTCCGGTGAGCCGATCGGGTTGGCGACCGGGTAGAGCCAGAACAGGGAGTAGCCCTGCTCCAGCATCAGGAAGCCGCTCAGCAGCACCACAAACATCAGGCCGTAGAGCAGGGCGTGCGCCAGTCTGGCGGCGGGATGGTGAGGCTGGGACTGATCTTCGGGCAGGGGTGCGCGCCAGTGCCGCCAGCCCCAGCGCAGCAGGAAGAGCGGGGTGATCAGGGTCGCCATCGACATGTTCAACACCGACAGAAACTGAAACAGCCTGGGGTGGCTGTCGATCACCAGGTGCATCAGGTAGCCCGCCAGGGTGGCGTAGAGGATGACGGCGGCCATCAGCCAGTGCAGCAGGCGGCTCAGGGGGTCATAGTAGTGTTTCGTCATGGGATTTTTCCGACTGGGGCCCAGGGTGCAGAGAGGCACCGGGAGCCCGGATGACAGGCACAAAAAAGAGGCCGCTCGGGCCTCTTCTGCTTGCGGGGGATCAGTTCACCAGGGTCCAGGCATCCTGCCAGTTGGTGCCCACGCCGGGCTCATACTGGGTCGCCGTGCTGGTCCAGATGGTGCACCAGCCGCTGTAGGGGTAGGGCTTGCACTGATAGATCTTGCCATCTTTCGGCTGCAGCACCTTGGTGCCCGCAGCATAGGATTTGAGTCCCTCCGGGAAGCTGTACTGGTAGTCACCGCCGCTGGCGGGATCCTTGAACATCAGGTCCAGGGTCTGCTGCAGGGGGGCACCGCCCGCCTTCGGCTTGCCCTCGATCACCAGCTGGTGGTGGCCGGCGCTCAGACCGCCGACCGCCATGGTGAAGCTCTGGCTGCTGTCCTTGATGTCGGCGCCGGTCTGGCCCTTGGCGGCGCCGCCATGGTCATACAGGGTGTTGGTGACCGCGAGATCCCCCTCGGCCGTGACGGTGAAGTTGAGGGTGACCTTGCCGTTGTCGAGCAGGTATTCGCTCTCCAGCCCGCTTACGCTGATGCTGTTGCCCACCGGGGGTTGCTGCTGCTCGAGCTGGACCTCGACCCGCTGCAGGTTGCTGCCCGCCTTCAGGTAGACGGGGTTCTGGCCGTAGACCGGGTTGAACTGGCCATCGGTGCCCTGCTGGCCTGCGCGGATCTGGCTCTGCTCGGCGTTGATCCTGGCGGCCAGATCATGGGCCCAGTTGTTCTTCTGACCCTGCTCGGCGGAGCCTATGGTCAGCACTGTCTGCAGATCGGTGCGCTCGCCGTTGGCGTCGAATACCCGGGTCCTGGCCTTGTCGCCGACCACCAGATCGGTGGAGGGGTAGATGGTCCCGCCCTGGCTCCAGGTCAGCGGCGGCTGGGTGCCACCATCGAACTGGGCGTCGATGAGGTTGTAGAAGCTGTTGGCGGTATCGCCCACCTCCCAGACCCCGAGGATGACCTGGTAGCCGGTGCGCGCCGGCAGGGTGCACTGATGGGTGACCTGCTTGGGCGGTTGCACCATGCCCCCGTCGATGACGCAGAACGGATTGAGATCGAAGGAGTCCCTGGTCAGGGGCTGGTTCGGGTTCCACTCCTGCTTGGTGAGGTAGTAGCGCCAGTTGCGGGTCACGTGGTTGGCGGTGAAGGTCCAGCCGATGGCGAAGGGACCGGCCTGCACCTGGCGCTTGGTCCAGCGATCGCTGGTCTGGGCATTGAGTTCACCGAATTGCGGATGCCCGGCCGAGGCGATCTGGCCGTCGGCGGGGCCGCCATCGGGGAAGCCGGACGGCGCCTCCAGGCTCTGGGGCTCCCATTGAATGGCGCCACACTGGCTGTTGCCGCCGGTCTTGCACAGATAGTTGCGCCCTTCCGGCTGGCTGATGTAACCGTGGGCGAGCACGCCGCCGCTGGCCAGCAGCGCCAGCGCCGCGGCCACATGATTGAGTTGGATTTTTGCTGCCATACATTCCTCTGTTCGGTGATGTGGGCAGTCAAGTTGGCAGGGGAATTCCCCGTGACACACCTGGGTGTGGCAACCCCGCTATCCTGGACGACATGTCTTTAGACCGGAGGCTTTGCGTCCTGGCCTTTCAACCAGTTTGCCAAATGACTACATAAAGGGTCAGGGTGCCGCCCTTGAGGACGGCGCCACCATGATGGCTTCTTTTGATTAAATTATTAAGTGTAAATCTTTACAGCTTGACCTCATCGGAGTAGAGCAATCACTTAACACTCTGTTTTTAAAATTATATTTAATTCATCAAGTTGGGTTTTGCTTCGCCAGCTCTGTCAAAAGATGCAAAATCGCGACATTTTTCATCAATGAAAAAATCCCCTGCCGGCGAGGCCGGCAGGGGATGGGACTGTGTCAGACGGTCAGTGGTACGGGTACTGGTCTGGGCGGTGGGAGGGCGAGGGGCGCGGGGCCTGACCGGGCGCCAGATCCCGGGGGAGGCCATTGCCGAGCCTGAACACCGCCAGCCGCTCGTCCAGGCTGCGCGACAGCCCGGCCAGCAGCTCGCTCTCCTGGGCCAGCTGGGAGGCGGCCTGGGACATCTCGAGCGCCGAGTCATTGATGCCGTTGACGTTGCGGTTCATGTCTTCCGCCACCATGCTCTGCTGCTCCGCCGCCGTGGCTATCTGGGTCGCCATGTCGCTCACGTGCTGGATGTGGTTGACGATGAGGGAGAGATCCTGCCCCGCCTTCTCGGACTGGCCGACGCTGCTCTCCGCCAGCTTGCGGCTGGCATCCATGGCGCTGGCGGCGGTAACCGCCCGCTGCTGCAACTGGGTGATGGTGCTCTGGATCTCCTCGGTGGAGTGGCGGGTGCGGCTGGCCAGCTGGCGCACCTCGTCGGCCACCACGGCGAAGCCGCGACCCTGCTCGCCGGCCCGGGCCGCCTCTATGGCGGCGTTGAGGGCCAGCAGATTGGTCTGATCCGAGATGGCGCTGATGACGGCGGTCACCTCCCCTATCTGCATCACCCCCTCCTTGAGTCGATTGACCTGATGGGTGGCCTGCTCCACCTCGGTGGCGAGCGCCTGGATGCCGTGCACGCTGGCGTGGACGTCTTCGTTGCCGAGCCCGGCCTCGCTGGTGGCGTCCCGGGTGTCGCGGGCCGTGTTCTCGGCGTGGCCCGCCACATCCGAGATGGTGGCGCTCATCTCGTTCATGGCGGTGGCGAGCTGGGCCAGCTGATCCCGCTGGCTGTTGACCGCCTGGTTGGTCTGCTCGGCGGAGGCGGCGATGCGCAGGGCGGCATCCGCCACGTTGCGGGCCCCCTGGCTGGCTTCCAGCAGGGCGCGGCGAATGGCGTCCAGTCCCTGATTGGTGCTGGTGGCGACGGCCCCCAGCTCATCCTTGCCATGCACCGGGATGCTCACCACCAGATCCCCGGCCGCCACCTGGGCCATGGCCCCCTTGATCTCGGCGAGAGGCCTGACGATGGAGCGGCTGATGGCCACTCCAAGCCACCCCATCAGCAGGATCACCAGCAGGGTGGCCCCTCCCATCAGCTCATACTGGGACCAGATGGTGGCCTCTATGTCCTGCAGCAGCACGCCCGAGCCCAGGATCCAGCCCCAGGGCTGGTAGCCGGCCACCAGGGACATCTTCTGGGCCGCCTCGCCGGAGGGGGAGAGCCACTGGTACTCCAGGCGGCCCTGATGGCCGCCCTTGCCGAGATCCACCATGCGCTGCCAGTGGGATTCGGCGGGCGTCCCGCCCATCTGCTGGCCGACCAGCTCGGGCTTGGCAGGGTGCACCACCACCCTGCGATCCTCGTCCAGCACGAACAGATAGTTGTCCCCATCGAAGCGCATGCTGTCGAGCATGGCCTTGGCTTGTGCCTGGGCCTCTGGGGCGGGCAGGGTGGCGGCCAGGGTCTGGATCCGGCTCATGGCGAGATCCAGCACCGCCTGCAATCTGGCTTCCCGCTCACTCATCAGGTTGCGATGCAGGGCACTGGCGGAGATGAGCAGCAGTGCGATGAAGCCGACCAGCGCCACCGAGAGCAGCAGCATCAGTTTGCGACTCACGGCGATATCACCGAGCTTGAACATAGTCTTTTCCTTCTTTCCCGTGCGGATCTGGTGAGGGCCAGTCAGCTGGCTGGCCTTGATTGTTTTGTGTTTAACATTTATTTAACTTTCAAGAGGTTGTGATGGTTGATTGCCAATTGAGTGTGTTGGCAACCAGTATAGCCAGCAGACAGAAACCCTCGCTTTTGGTAGCGTGGTCTGGCGCATCCCGGCGCACCATTTGCCGGCTCTATTTGCAGGAAGTGTGAATGAGTTGGCATTTCACCAAAAAGGAGTGGGCGCCCCCGTGGCCGCCCCATAACAAGAGGGAATTTATGAGTTCCATTGCCAGGAATTACTTGAACCAGCTCAACGCCGACTACCTGCGAGTACACAGGCGCAAGGAGGATCTATTCTGGTCCACCTACATGGGCATCAGCGACGATCAGGCCGGCTTCACCGCCGCCGAGCAGGCCTACAAGGCGTTCTGCGCCGATCCTGCTCGTCTGCCGGTGCTGCGGGAGATGCTGCCCCAGGCCGAGGAAGAAGAGCTCAAGCGCGGTCTGGGAGGCTGGATAGCCTTCTTCGAATGCAACGTCATCGAAGATCCGGCCGCCGCCGCCCTGATGGACGAGCTGGTGGCCGCCGAGGCGGATCTGTTCGCCCGCCGCAAGGGGCTCAAGCTCACCCTGCTGGACGAACAGGGCCAACAAGTGGCCGGCAGCCTGCCCGCCGCCAGCACGGCGCTGGCCGCAAGTAGCGACGAGGCGGTGCGCCAGAGTGCGCTCGCCATGTTCCACACCCTGGAGCAGTGGGTGGTCGGCAACGGCTTTCTCGAGGTGGTGGCCCTGCGCAACCGCTTCGCCCGGGCCATGGGCTATCGGGACTACTTCGACTACAAGGTGCACAAGAACGAGCAGATGAGCCCGGAGCAGCTGTTCGCCGTGCTCGACGACTTCATCGCCCGCACCGAGCAGCGGGTGCACCAGAGCCTGGCGGAGCTGAAAGCCGCCAAGGGGGAGGCGGCGCTGCTGCCCCACAACCTGCGCTACAGCGTGAGCGGAGACGTGACCCGTCAGCTCGACCCCTATGTGCCCTTCTCCCGGGCGCTGAAGGATTGGGTCCAGAGCTTCCGCCGCCTCGGCATCCAGTATCGCGGCGCCACCCTGACCCTGGATCTGCTGACCCGGGAGGGAAAATACGAGAACGGCTTCTGCCATGGCCCGGTGCCAAGCTTCTGGCAGGAGGGGGAGTGGGTCCCGGCGGTGGTCAACTTCACCAGCCTGGCGGATCCGGCCCAGGTGGGCAGCGGCTGGAGCGGCCTCAACACCCTGTTCCACGAGGGGGGCCATGCGGCGCACTTTGCCAACGTCACCGGCAACGCCCCCTGCTTCTCCCAGGAGTTTCCGCCTACCTCCATGGCCTATGCCGAGACCCAGTCCATGTTCTGCGACAGCCTGCTGGACGACGCCGACTGGCTCAAGGGCTACGCCAGGAACGCGGTGGGGGAGGCGATCCCCGACGAGCTCATCAAGGGGATGATCGAGGCGCGCCAGCCGTTTCGGGCCTTCAACGAGCGCCAGATAGCGCTGGTGGCCTACTTCGAGCGGGATCTCTATGCCATGGCCGAGAGCGAGCGCACTCCAGAGGCTGTGCTGGCGCTGGCCCGCCGCTGGGAGCGCCAGATCCTGGGGGTGGAGAGTCCGCGTCCGCTGCTGGCCATTCCGCACCTGCTGAATCAGGAGTCGGCCTGCGCCTATCACGGCTACCTGCTGGCGCTGATGGCGGTGGAGCAGACCCGTGCCTACTTCCTCAAGCGCGACGGCTACCTCACCGACAACCCGCGCATAGGGCCGGATCTGGCCGCCCACTACTGGGGGCCGGGCAACGGCATGACCCACGATGAGACGCTCAGGAGCCTCACTGGGGAAGGCTTCAGCGCCGCTCCCCTGGCCAAGGCGTGCAACCAGAGCGTGGCGCAGGCGTGGGCGACGGCCGCAGCCTGCATGACGGCGGCGAGCCAGCGCCCGCCGGCAGGGGAGGGGACGCCCCTCGACGCCCATATCCGGGTGATGCACGGCGCCGAGCTGATAGCCGACAACCTCGAGTCGGAGACCCATATGCTGGCCGACTTCGAGGCCTGGATCCGCCAGCATCATCAGGGCGAGCCCGCTGCCGCCCGGTGAGGCGCGCCTCGACCAGCAAGCCCTGCCCATCGGCAGGGCTTGTTCATTTCAGCGGGAAGCAAGTTAGTTGAGGCGAGATCTTTGCCGCGGTTGTGGGCGGTGCGCAAGATGCGTCTGTTTTTTGCGCCATCTATCTGTTTTGGCTATTAATTATGGTGATGCGCAGAGGCTTTGGCTGAGCGCTGGCGAGGCGGGCCACAGATATGTTTCTCTGGATATATTGAGTATTCACGGCGATCCCATATCATGGCGCTCGCTCGCCGCCAGAGAGTGGCGACATTCAGATGATTAGCTAAATACAAAGCCCTGAAGGCTTGTCGAGGGATGGAAATTGAGAGCCGTATTGTTGTGTTTGCTGGGGCTGTGGCCCGCATTGAGTTTTGCCACCCTGTCCGCCGACATGGTGGTGGTCAAGAAGTCGAGCTATAGCCTGACCCTGATGAAGGATGGCAAGCCGGTCAAGCGCTATTGGGTCGCCCTGGGTCCTGCTCCCAAGGGGCACAAGCAGCAGGAAGGGGATCAGCGTACCCCGGAAGGGCGCTACACCCTCGACTACAAGAAGAGCAATTCCGGCTTCTACAAGGCTATCCACATCAACTACCCGAATCTGGACGACATCAAGCGTGCCAACGAGCTGGGCGTGCGCCCGGGCGGCATGATCATGATCCATGGTCAGCTCAACCGCATGGGGGATCGCAGGGTACAGCCGTCCAACTGGACCAATGGCTGCATCGCCGTGCTCAACCACGAGATGGACGAGATCTGGAACGCCGTCGAGCCTGGCACCCCCATCATCATCGAGCCCTGATCCTCGCCCCTCACGCCCGCTGCCCAGCGGGCGTTTTATTTCCGCCCTGGATGGCGTGACAGCCCATCCCGCGCCGTGCTAGTTTTTCCGGCTCGCGTTGGAAGTCACAAGGATGATCCCATGATGTCAGGAACGAGCCTCCCCGCGCCCGAGCGCACGGGTGTGCTCTGGTGGCGCGCCACCCTGGATATTCTCCCCCTCTCCATTTCCGTCATCCCCTGGGGGATATTGTGCGGCGCCCTGGCGTTGCAGGCGGGCCTGAGCCCGGTGCAGGCCCAGCTGATGTCGCTGCTGGTCTATGCCGGCGCCGCCCAGCTCTCGGCCACCACATTGTTCGGGGCGGGCACCCCCTTGCTGTCCATCATGGGTTCCACCATGGTCATTACCTCCCAGCATCTGCTCTACGGCTTCACCTTCCGCCGGGACGTGCTGCCGCTCTCCCTGCGCTGGCGTGCCAGCCTCGCCTTCTTCCTGACCGACGAGATGTTCGCGGTGGCACTCAAGGACAGGGAGCGCCACGGCGTCTTCAACCCCGCCTATGCCCTGATCGCGGGCTTCGTGTTCTACCTGTTCTGGAACCTGGCGACCCTGCTCGGCATCGCCGCCGGCCAGTACATCGAGGGGCTGGACAAGATGGGGCTGGACTTTGCCATCGCCGCCACCTTCATCGCCATGACCATACCCGCCATGAAGAACCTGCCCATGGTGGCGGCAACTGTGGTGAGCGGCGGCACTGCGCTGCTCACCAAGCCGCTGCTGGCGGAGATCCACATCATCATCTCGGCCCTGGCCGGCATGGTGGTGGGCTATGTATTGCACCGGATGAGGAGATGACCATGGGCTGGCTGATGATAGGCCTGCTGGCCCTGATCACCTTCTTCAACCGCTTCGCCTTCTTCTCGCGGCTGACCCGCTATCAGCCCGGTGCCGAGATGGGGGCCTTCCTCAGCTTCTCGGCCCAGTCGGTGCTGACCGCCATCTGGCTACCCATCGTCTTCAGCTATGAGCCGGGCAAGGGACTGGAGTGGGATCCGGACTACCTGGCCGCTACCCTGCTGGTGACGGTGCTGACCCTGCTGCGACTGCCGACCCTAGTGGTGGTGGTGGTCGGCATGGGGGGCTTCTTCCTGCTGCGCTGGCAGGGGGGGCTGGCGGCGCTGCTGCCCTGGTTGGGTTGAGCCGTGATCCCGCCTAACGGATGTCTCTATGAGACATCCGTTATGTTATGAATGTCACTTCAAAAAAGGCCTCTCGAGTGTGAGGATTTAGGAATCATCCGCCAAGGAGTTTCCTATGTCCCTCACCGCCAGCTGCCAGCGCATAGTGCGCGACCCCCTGCTCTCACCCGCTCAGAAGAGCCATGCCCTGGCGCTCGCCGCCGAGAATGCGCTGCCCTATCCCGCGCTCCCTGCCGAGGTGAGCGAGGCGATGGCGCAAGGGGTGCTGTGCGACATGTTCGAGGGACATGCCCCCTACAAGCCGCGCTATGTGCTGCCGGACTACCAGAAGTTCCTGCGCCAGGGCTCGGCCTGGCTGGAGCTGGCACCGCCGCAGGATTTCGACGAGGCGCTCGATGCCCTGCGCATCCTCTATCACCATGTGCCCTCGGTCACCGGCATGCCGGTCTGGCTGGGGCGCCTCGATCACCTGCTGCTGCCCTTCGTCGGGGAGCTGGATGACGAGACGCTGTATCGCAAGCTGAAAGGCTTCTGGATCTACCTGGACAGGGTGCTGCCGGATGCCTTCATGCACGTTAACATAGGCCCGGATGACAACAGGATCTGCCGCCTGATCCTGCGCATCGACGGCGAACTCAAGCAGGTGGCGCCGAACCTCAGCCTGTTTCACGATCCCGCATCGACCCCTGACAGCCTGCTGATGCAGGGGGTGCAGAACATAGCCCTGTGCGGCAAGCCCCACATAGTCAACTACCCGATCCACAGGGAGACCTTCGACGAGCGCGGCTTTGGCATCGTCAGCTGCTACAACGCCCTGCCGCTCGGGGGCGGCGCCAATACCCTGGTGCGCCTCTCCCTCAAGGGGATGGCCGAACAGAGCGCCGACCTCGAGGAGTTCATGACGCGCTGGCTCCCCCACTACTGCGAGCAGGCCTCCCGGCTCATCGAGGCAAGGGCCGCCTTCCTGCACGAAGAGTCCGGCTTCTTCGCCAGCTTCCTGGTGGAGGAGGGCTTGATCGAGGAGGCACGTTTCGTCCCCATGTTCGGCATCTTTGGCATGGCGGAGGCGGTGAACCTGCTGATGGGTAAAGAGGGGCTGCCCGGGCGCTATGGCCACGACGAGGGGGCCAACCAGCTCGGCCATCGCATCTCGGCCCGGCTCTCGGCCTGGGTGACGGCCCGGCCCCAGCCCCACGCCTGGGGCGGGCGTGCCCTGCTGCACTCCCAGGGCGGGCTCAGCCTGGACAAGGGGGTCACCCCCGGGGTGCGCATCCCTTATGGGGAGGAGCCGGATCCCGCCAGCCACCTGCTGGCCCTGGCCCCGCACCACGGTTTTTATCACTCCGGGATCAGCGAGATCCTGACCCTGGATCCTACCATACGCCAGAACCCGCAGGCGCTGCTGCAGCTCTGCAAGGGGGCCTTCGCCCTCGGCATGCGCGAATTCAGTGCCAACGTGGCGGACAGCGATTTGGTGCGGGTGACCGGCTACATGATCCGCAAGAGCGACCTGGCCCGCTTCGCCGCCGAAGGGTCGCGGTTGCAGACCACCTGCCTCGGCGCCGAGGCGAGCGAGCTGACCGGGATCCGCCAGCGGGCGCCGAGGGTGCTGGGCCTTGAGGCAAGCCTGTGTGACTACTGAGGATGACAAGGGGGCGCGCACCGCGAGGGTCAGCCGCTGGTTGCCCTTCTCCTGCGTGGACGGCCCGGGCAACCGGCTGGTGCTCTTCCTGCAAGGGTGCAACTTTCGCTGCCCTGGCTGCCACAACCCCCACACCATAGGGCTGTGCGATCACTGTGGCGACTGCGTGCCCGGCTGCCCGAGCGGCGCCCTGACGCTGGTCGAGGGCCGCCCTGGCGAGAGCCGAGTACGCTGGCAGGCGTCGCTCTGCACCCATTGCGATCGCTGCCTGGATGCCTGTCCCCGCAGCGCCAGCCCCAAGACCCACCCGATGTCGGTGGCCGAGGTGCTGGTCCTGCTGCGTCGCTACGGCCCGCTGCTCACCGGCATCACAGTCTCCGGCGGCGAGGCGACCACCCAGCTACCGTTCGTGATCGACCTGTTTGCGGCCATCAAGGGGGCGCCGGATCTGGCCCACCTGAGCTGCCTGCTCGACAGCAACGGATCCCTTGGCGAAACGGGCTGGCAGCGGCTGCTGCCGGTGCTGGACGGCGCCATGATCGATCTCAAGGGGTGGCGCGAGTCGGCGCACCAGGCGCTCACCGGTCAGGGCCGCGAGCGGGTGCTGGCGTCGCTGCAACTGCTTGCGCGGGCGGGCAAGCTGGCGGAAGTGCGGCTGCTCCAGGTGCCGGGGCGCACTGATTTCATCGATGCCGATGGCAAGCTGGAGGCGGGCCTGGCCAGCTTTCTGCAAAGCCTGGGGACCGTCCCCATTCGTCTCAACGGCTTTCGCCATCACGGGGTGCGCGGAGAGGCGACGCTCTGGCAGGAGGCCGCCATGGAGGAGCTTGAAAGGTTGTCCAACGCATTGAAGGTGAAAGGATTTGGCCCTGTTTCCCTGCCGCCGCTGTGACGGGCGCCGAATGTTCTGCCTCCTGAGACCCGATATGACGCAACTGTGAAGTCTGTCTATTTGGTGCGCGCAACGTGGCGGCTAGAATGGGAAAACCGCCCACCATCAACAGATACCCATGAGTGAAGCCAACGCCATATATCGAGTGCAGTTTATTTGTCACAACGAGCGTTACGAGGTCTATGTCAGGGACGTGAATCAGGGCCAGCTGTTTGGCTTCATCGAGATCGCGAACTTCGTGTGGGACAACCACACGGCGCTCATCGTCGATCCCAGCCACGAGAAGCTCAAGAGTGAGTTTGCCGACGTCAACCGCACCCTGATCCCCATGCACCAGGTGCTGCGCATCGATCAGGTGCGCAAGCAGGGGGCAGCCCGCATCACTGAGCTGGGCAACAACGTCGCCTCCTTCCCGAGCCCCATCTACACCAAGAAGCCCTGAGCCGCCCGGCACTCTCAGGCATCCAGCTCCCGTGCGAGCTGCAGGATCCGCTGGCGGAACCAGTGCAGGGCGGGATCTTCCCCCAGGGGGCCGTACCACACCAGGCTGTGGGTCACGGCGCCGTAATCGAAGGGGACGGGCCGGCTCACCAGCCCGGACGGCCTGGCCTGCCCGGCCCAGCCGTCGATGGCGGTGAGGATGAGATCGCTCTGGCGCAGCAGGGCGGCGGCACTGCCAAAGTCCGGCAGGGTGGCACCAATCTGGCGCCTTACCTGGCGCTGGGCCAGGCTCTGCTCGAAGAAGGGGTCGGCCAGCTCGCTGTCGCGAATGACGATATGGCGCCAGCTTAAGTAAGCATCCAGATCCCAGGGCTGATCCTGCGCCGGATGATCCGCGCGCAGTAGGCAGACCAGCTTGTCTTCCCGCAGCGTCTCCCATACCAGGCCAGGCTGGCTGGGCAGGGGCTGGCTCTGATCGTGGGGCAGGATCACGAAGTCGAGCTTGCCCGCCGCCAGCGCCGCCAGTCCCTGCTGATCCTTGTTCCAGATGACGGGCACCAGCCCGGGCACCTCCCGCATCAATTTCCCCAGCACGGGCCCCATGGGCCAGATCATGCTGCTTTCCCGCATCGCCAGATTCAGCTCCCCCTGCCAGCTGGCGGGGTTGAAGCCCTCCGGACTGGTGAGGCCGTTCAGCTCGCTCAGCAGCCGACGCAGGCTGGGGCCGAGCCGCTCGGCAAAGGGGGTCAGCAACAGCTGGTTGCCCTGGCGGTAGAGCAGCTGATCCCCCAGCAGCTCCCGCAGCTGGTTGAGGGTCTTGCTGACGGTGGAGGGGGTGGTGCAGAGGCGCTCGGCGCTGCGGGTGACGCTCTGGGTGTCCAGCAGCAGGTGCAGGGTCACCAGATGGCGTCCGCCGAGGCGTGAGAGCGCGATGAGATCCATGAAACCTCCCGGGATGAAGCCCGTGCGGGCGAGGATGAGGGGGGCGTCTGCCCCTCCAGCCGGAGCAAACAAAAAGCCCCGCCGAAGCGGGGCATGGGGCTTACCCCTTGAGCACGGCGGCCATGGCGTCCGCCACGTAGTCGACGTTGCGGCTGTTGAGGCCCGCCACGCACATGCGGCCTGAGCGCACCAGATAGACGGCGAACTCTTCGCGCAGGCGGTCCACCTGCTCCGGCGTGAAGCCGGTGTAGCTGAACATGCCGCGCTGGCTGATGAAGTAGCCGAAGTCGCGGCCCGGCACCTTGGCGCTCAGCACCTCGAACAGCTTCTGGCGCATGGCCTTGATGCGGGTGCGCATCTCGGTCACCTCGCCGACCCACATGGCGTGCAGCTCGGGCTGGCTCATCACGGCCGCGGCTACCTGGCCACCGTGAGTGGGGGGGCTGGAGTAGTTGCGGCGCACCGTGGCCTTCATCTGGCCCAGGACCCGGCTCGCCTCTTCGGCATCCTGGCAGATGACCGACAGGCCGCCGCAGCGCTCGCCGTAGAAGGAGAGGTTCTTGGAGAAGGAGTTGCTGACGAAGAAGCTGACGCCGGCGGCCACCATGGCGCGGATGGCGTAGGCATCCTCTTCCAGCCCGTCGCCGAAGCCCTGATAGGCGATATCCATAAAGGGGATCAGGCTCTTCTCGACCACCAGGGCGATCACCTGGTCCCACTGGGCGCGGGAGAGATCCACCCCGGTCGGGTTGTGACAGCAGGGGTGCAGCAGGACGATGCTTTTCGCCGGCAGGGTGCCGAGGCAGTCGATCATGGCGTCGAACTGCACGCCGCCAGTGGCCGCGTCGTAGTAGGGGTAGTCGTGCACCTTGATGCCGGCCCCCTCGAACATGGCCTTGTGGTTGTCCCAGGTCGGATTGCTGACCCACACCTCTGAGGTCGGGAAGTAGCGCTTGAGCAGATCGGCGCCGATCTTCAGGGCGCCGGAGCCGCCTATGGTCTGGATGGTGGCGATGCGACCCGCCTTGACAGCCTCGTGATCGGTGCCAAACAGCAGGTGCTGTACCGCGGTGCGGTAGTTGGCGGCCCCTTCCATCGGCTGATAGGGGCGCGGCGCCGGCGCGGCTGCGCGCTGGGCTTCGGCCTGCTGCACCGAGGGCAGCAGCGGAATGCGGCCCTGCTCGTCGTAATAGAGGCCGATCCCCAGGTTCACCTTCTGCTCGCGGGTGTCTTTGTGGAAGGTCTCGACGAGCGTGAGTATGGGGTCGCCAGCATAGGCATCGACGTGTTCAAACATGGGGGGTCCTTGAAGTTGACTGTCCAATTTTCGCCGGCCCTGGGCCGGGGCCGTTATCATGGCGTAATCTGGAAGTGGCCTCAAGTTGTTCGGCATGGCGGCAAGGATGACAGCTGTTGTCGTAGCAAGCGGGCGGTGTGGTTCCTGCAGAAAAGGCCAGCCATAAAATTAATCCCCCCATTTTGGTCGTTGAGGATGCCTTTTATAGTGTCACTTGGATAACATTATCCTGTATCTGGCGCTCAATCATGACGGTCACCCGGTTGCCCGCATCTTATGCAGGGCAACCTGAGACAAGTGATTAGTTGCATAATAAACCGAGAATTTTCTGACAACACATTGCAGTGTGCCTGGGTCCCGTTGCGGGGCCCCACCATAACGGGTGACCCATCGCCGATGACTCGACACGTTTCTAATGCCTCTTCCCCTTGGCTGGACTGGCACGGCCTGGGTGGCTGGAATATCTATTTCCTTGCCAAGTTTGCCCTGCTCTGGGCGGGCTACCTCAATTTCCATCCCCTGATCAATCTGGTGTTTGCCGCCTTCCTGATCTTCCCCCTGCCCCGGGCTGGGCTGCGGCGCATCCGGCACTGGCTGGCACTGCCTGTCGGGGTGGGGATCTTCTATCACGACACCTGGCTGCCGGGCATGGAGAGCATTCGCGCCCAGGGGGCGCAGGTCTTCTCCTTCACCCTGGATTACTGGCTTGAGCTGCTCGGCCGTTTCATCAACTGGGAGATGGTCGGCGCCGGCTTCGTGATGCTGACCCTCTATCTGTTCATCGCCCAGTGGCTGCGCTTTACCCCCTGGATCCTGCTGGCCCTGCTCTGGCTGTGGCTCTCGCCCCTGGTGGGGGATCCCTTTGCGTCGCAAGCAACCCAGGTCGCCAGCACCGACAAGGGCCGCGAGCCGACGGCTGAGCCTGTGGACAAGCAGGTATCCATGGCGGAGCAGCTGGATCAGAGCGCCCCGCCGACCAACCAGAATCTCAATGCCTACCTCGACAGCTTCTACGCGCAGGAGCGGGACAGGGTCGTGCATTTCCCGCAGCAGTTGCCGGCGGATGCGGCCCCCTTCGACGTGCTCATCATCAACATCTGCTCCCTGGCCTGGAGCGACGTGACGGCCAGCGATCTGATGGCTCACCCCATAGGTCGCCACCTGGACCTGATGTTCAAGCACTTCAACTCGGCCACCTCCTACAGCGGCCCGAGCTCCATCCGGCTGCTGCGGGCCAGTTGCGGACAGACCAGCCACCAGGGGCTCTACACGACAGCGCCCAGCCAGTGCCTGCTGTTCGACAACCTGGCCCAGCTCGGGTTTGAGAAGCAGGTCGCCATGGATCACTCGGGGGCATTCGGCAACTACCTCAAGGATCTGCAGCAGTATGCCAGCCTGGATGTCCCCCTCATGAGCAAGGAGGGGATGCCCCACGATCTCGCCTCCTTCGATGGGGAACCCATCTATCGGGATGATGCCCTGTTCGCCCGCTGGCTGAGTGAGCGGCAGAAGAGCAAGGCGGAACGCAATGTGACCTTCTTCAACCTCATCGCCCTGCACGACGGCAACCGCTACGCGGCCACCCGCCAGATTGCCCCCTACAAGGCGCGACTGCAGACCCTGCTCGATCAACTGGATCAGTTCCTCACCTCGCTGGAGCAGTCTGGTCGCAAGGTGGCGGTGATCCTGGTGCCGGAGCACGGGGCGGCCATAGCCGGCGACAAGATGCAGATGGCCGGTCTGCGGGACATCCCCAGTCCCAGCATCACCCAGGTGCCGGTCGGGGTTGCCCTGATCGGTGCCAAGGGCGGCCATGGAGCGACCAAGGCCATAGATACCCCCAGCAGCTTCCTGGCCATCTCTGAGCTCATCTCGCGCCTGGTCGGCGGCAACACCTTCGGCAGTGCCACCATAGATTGGGACGGGCTGCTCAAGGGATTGCCCGAGACGCCAGCGGTCTCGGAGAACCAGGGCTCGGTCGTGCTCGAATATCAGGGCAAGTACCACATCAAGCTGGGGGAGGGGGACTGGGTCCCCTATCCCCTATGACACCGGAGGCTGAGATGCAGAGTGAACGGCGACCCGTGACGCCCACCCCCTTCGGTGTGCCGGTCGAAGGCGGCATGATGAGCGATGTGGCCATGGTGCAGCAGGCCTTCGGCGTGAGCCTCTCCTATCAGGACATCGCCTTCAGGGAGCGGCTCGTCGCCTTGCGCGAGCGCTTCCCCCTGCTGGCGGAACTGGAGATGAGGGGGCCTGAATGAATTGCGTTGCCCTGCAAGGGATCCGTGGCGGCGTGGGCACCAGCTCCCTCGTCGCCGGCCTGGCGCTGGCGGCCCGGGAGCAGGGGGCCAGGGTGCTGGCGGTGGATCTGTGCCATGACAACCTGCTTGGCATCCATCTGGGGTTGCCCCATGCCGATGCCAGGGGCTGGAGCCGGATGGCGGATCCGGCCCGGGAGTGGCGCTCGGCACTCTATCACTATGAGGAGGGGCTGGATCTGCTGCCCCATGGCGGCCAGCCGGGGGCATCCGCAGGGGGGTGGCTGCAGGCCCTCGACGGTTATGATCTGGTGCTGCTGGATCTGCCCCTGGGCCCGGTTCCCGCGCTCCCTTGCCGGCTGCTGACCATAGTCAATGCCGATGCCAACTGCCATGTGCGACTCCATCGCCATGCCTGGGCGGCGGGGGAGCGATTGCTGGTGACCCAGTTCAGCAGCCGCCGGGCCCTGCAGCAGGATCTGCTGGATCTCTGGCAGGCGGCCGGCCTGCCCCTGCTCGGCCTGCGGCTGCACCGGGACGAGGCGATGGCCGAAGCCATGGCCGCCAAGCAGCCGGTGGGCCGCTATGCCCCCACCAGCCTGATCGCCCACGAGCTGGCCTCCCTGGCCAGCTGGTGCCTGGGCGCCGGGGGCGACGACCCATGCTAGCCCGGCTGTTGACGCCGACGGCGAGCCTCTGGTGCTCCCAGCGTTACCAGGGGCTGCGCCGCCAGGGCGGCTCCCGGCTGGGATCCGCCGGTCTGACCCTGGTGTGGCTGCTGGCCTGGACCCTGTTCCCCCTGGAGCGCCATGGCTGGCAGTGGGTGCTGAGCCATGCAGAGGGGCTCTATCCCCAGCTGGCTCGGCCCCGGGTCGGGGATCCCCTGCGCATCCTGTTGCAGAGTCTCTGGATCATAGTGCGCCGTCCCAGGCCGATTCCCCTGCGCTGGCCCGCCTCCTGGCAGCGCGCCTGGCAGTGGGGCACCCAGGCCCTCGGCCGCTTCCTGATCCGGCAGGAAGAGAAGGGGCTGGCGGCGGCCAGGGCCACCCCCAGGGAGGCGCGCTGGAAGAGCGTGCTGCTGTGCGCAGTGGCCGGCACCCTCTCCCTGCTCTGCATCACCCAGCCATTCACCCTCGAGGCCCAGCTGGTGTTCGTCATCATGCTGATGGGGATGGCCTTCATCCTGCGCGCCGTGCCGGGCCGCTACCCCATGCTGATGATGATGGTGCTCTCCCTCACCGTCTCCTGCCGCTACATCTGGTGGCGCTACACCTCCACCCTGGACTGGTTCGATCCCGTCAGCCTCACCTGCGGCCTCTTGCTGCTGGCCGCCGAGACCTATGCCTGGATAGTGCTGCTGCTCGGCTACTGGCAGACTGCCTGGCCGCTGAATCGCCCCCCGGCGCCCTTGCCGGCGGATCCGGCACAGTGGCCCAGCGTGGATCTGATGATCCCCACCTACAACGAGGATCTCGCCATCGTCAAGGGTACAGTCTATGCGGCCCTGGCCCTCGACTGGCCCGCCGACAAGCTGACCGTCTGGCTGCTCGATGACGGGGACAGAGCGTCGTTTCGCGCCTTCGCCGAAGAGGCGGGGATCCGCTATGTGGCGCGGCCGACCCACGAGCACGCCAAGGCCGGCAACATCAACTACGCGCTCAGGCAGGCGAGCGGGGATCTGGTCGCCATCTTCGACTGCGATCACCTGCCGACCCGCTCCTTCCTGCAGATGACGGTGGGCTGGTTCTACCGGGATCCCAGGCTGGGGGTGGTGCAGACTCCCCATCACTTCTTCTCCGCCGATCCGTTCGAGCACAACCTGCAGCGGTTTCGCAAGATGCCGAACGAGGGGGCGCTGTTCTACGGCCTGGTACAGGATGGCAACGACATGTGGGACGCCAGCTTCTTCTGCGGCTCCTGCGCCGTCATCAAGCGCTCTGCCCTGGACGAGATCGGCGGCATCGCGGTGGAGACGGTCACCGAGGATGCCCACACCTCGCTGCGGCTGCACCGCCTTGGCTACACCTCCGCCTATATCCGCATCCCCCTGGCGGCGGGGCTGGCTACCGAGAGCCTCTCCGCCCACATAGGGCAGCGTATCCGCTGGGCGCGCGGCATGGTGCAGATCCTGCGGCTGGACAACCCCCTGTTTGGCAAGGGGCTCAACCTGGGGCAGCGGCTCTGCTACTTCAACGCCATGCTGCACTTCCTGTCGGGCATACCGCGCCTCATCTTCCTGACGGCGCCACTCGCCTTCCTGATCCTGCACGCCTACATCATCTATGCCCCGGCGGCGGCCATCGCCCTCTACATGCTGCCGCACATCTTCCACAGCGCCCTGACCAACTCCCGGCTGCAGGGCAAGGTGCGCCACTCCTTCTGGGGGGAGGTCTACGAGACAGTGCTGGCCTGGTACATAGCCAGGCCGACCACGGTGGCGCTGTTTGCCCCCCACAAGGGCAAGTTCAACGTCACCGCCAAGGGGGGCATGACGGAGGAGGTGTATCTGGATCTGTCGGTCTCCAGGCCCTATCTGATCCTGATCCTGCTCAACCTGTGCGGGCTGGGCTTCGGCATCTGGCGCATCTGCACCGGCCCGGCCGACGAGGTGCTGACCCTGATCCTCAGCATGCTGTGGACCCTCTACAACATGACCATACTGGGCGGGGCGCTGGCGGTTGCGTTCGAGTCGCGCCAGGTGCGCACCAACCCCAGGGTGGAGATGGTGATGCCGGCGGCCATCAAGCTGGCCAACGGCCACCTCTACCCCTGCACCGTCAAGGACTACTCCAATGGCGGGGTCGGCGTCCTGCTCGAGGACGCCCTGCCCCTGGCCGACAAGGAGAGGGTCTGGCTGCTGCTGCGCCACGGCCAGCGGGAGCAGGCCTTCGCCGCCAAGGTACAGCGGGTGTTCGGCCGCAAGCTGGGGCTGGAGCTGGAGCCCATGGAGCAGGCCCAGCACATCGCCTTCATCCAGTGCACCTTCGCCCGGGCCGACACCTGGTCCCTGTGGCAGCAGCGCCTGGGCAAGGATCGCCCGCTCCACAGCCTGCTCGACATCACGCTGCTCGGCTGGGGAGCCTACTGGCGCCTGGCGCGCACCTCACCCATCGGCTTTGTTTGTATCCTGCTTGAGAAGCTGGCTCGCTGGCTGCTCTCTTTCGTTCCACGTCGCGTCTCGCCGGATTTCCGGTCCGGGGCTCCGACCACACAGACAGTGAAAGGATGATGAAACCACAACGCTACCTTATCCCTCTCCTGCTGATGACGCAGAGTGCGCTGGCCGCCGAGGCCAGCGGCCCCTTGCCGCCGGTGCCCGCACCGGTGCGCAGTCAGGACCTGAGTTTCGAACAGATGTCCTCCTCTCCGGGCACCCTCTCCCTGCGTGGCAATGCCCCTGACGGTCAGGCGGACTTCACGGTGCGGCGGGACGAGGTGGTCACCCGGGCCAGCCTGGATCTCGACTTCACTCCGTCCCCCTCCTTGCTGCCGCTGCTCTCCCAGATCAAGGTCTACCTCAATGACGAGCTGATGGGGGTCACCGCCCTCACCAAGGAGCAGATGGGGGAGCGTACCCATGCCCGCATCGAGCTGGATCCCCGCTACGCCAAGGACTTCAACCGGATCAAGGTGAGCTTCGTCGGCCACTACCAGAAGGTGTGCGAGAACCCGGCGAGCGATACCCTGTGGCTCAACGTCAACCGGGACAGCAAGCTGAGCCTGCAACTGCAGACCCTGCCGGTGCGCAACGAGCTCTCCTTCTTCCCCATGCCGTTCCTCGACGTGCGGGACAATGGCAAGCTGATCCTGCCCATGGTGTTCAGCGGCGCAGTTCCGCTCCTGCAACAGCAGGCGGCGGCCGTGCTGGCCTCCTGGTTCGGCACCAAGGCCCAGTGGCGGGGCCAGCACTTCCCGGTCCTCATCAACCAGCTGCCGGATCGCAACGGGGTGATCTTCGCCACCAACGACGCCCGTCCCGACTTCCTGGTCGACTACCCCAAGGTGAAGGGGCCCACCATCGACATGATCAGCTCTCCCGACAACCCCTATGTGAAGCTGCTGCTGATCCTGGGACGGGATCAGCAGGATCTGCTGACCGCGGCCAAGGGGCTGGCCCAGGGGGAGGTGCTGCTGCGCGGCCAGAGCGTGCTGGTGGACGAGGTGAAACCCCTGGCCCCGCGCCAGCCTTATGATGCTCCCAACTGGGTGCGGCTCGATCGCAAGATGCGGTTCGACGAGCTGACGGACTATCCGGGCCAGCTGCAGGCGACGGGCAGCCGGCTCTGGCCCATGAGCCTGACGCTGCGGCTGCCGCCGGATCTCTATCTGCTGGGCGCCAATGGCATCAAGGCGGATCTCAAGTACCACAACACGGCACCGATCCAGCGGGATGGCTCCCGCCTGGACGTGGCGGTCAACGGCCAGTTCATGAAGTCGTTCCCGCTCGAGCCGGGTGAGGCCAAGAGCGAGCAGTTGCTCACCCTGCCGCTCTGGTTCGCCGCCGATGACGACGCCACTGTGCTGCGCATGCCCGGGCTCAAGACTACCCAGTCCAACAGCCTGAGCTTCTCGTTTGAATATGCCAGGGAGATGAAGGGGGGCAATGAGAACGGTCGCTGCGATCTGGTGCTGCCCCCCGCCCATCAGGTGCGCATCGACGAGGGCTCCACCATCGACTTCAGCGGCTATCGCCACTTCATCGAGATGCCGAACCTCAAGGCGTTCGCCTATGCGGGCTTCCCGTTCAGCCGGATGGCGGATCTTGCCGACAGTCAGGTGGTCATGCCCGCCAGGGCGCACCCGGCGCAGATCACCACATTGCTCGATGCGGCGGGGGCCATCGGGGCCGAGACCGGTTATCCGGCCCTCTCCCTGCGAGTCCTGGATGACTGGGAGCAGGCCCGCACCGCCGATCTGGATACCCTGCTCATCGGCACCCTGCCCGAGGAGTTTCAGGGGGATCTGGCGCCAGACGCCCTGCTGCAGGCCACCCGCAGCTGGGTCAACGAGCCGACCCGCCAGCATCAGGGGGATCTGCTGCACAGCATGGCCGATCGCCAGCCCCAGGCCAGGGTCGGCATGACGGGCAACCGCGCCATCGCCGTCATCCTGGGCCTGCAGTCACCGACCCACGAACAGCGCAGCCTGGTGGCCCTGCTGGCCGACGGTCCGGCCGGGGTCAGGCTGCTCAACGACACCCTGCAAAACGCCACCCTGCGCGGCCAGGTCGCGGGCTCTGTGGCCATCATCCGTGAGTCCGGGGTGAAGAGCCTGGAGGTCGGGGAGCGTTATGAGGTGGGCTATCTGCCCTGGTGGGAGCGAGTCTGGCAGCTGTTTGCCGAGTACCCGCTGCGCCTCGCCGGACTGACGCTGCTCTGCATGCTGGTGCTGGGCTGGGGCCTGCGGGTGCTGCTGGCCGGTGCCAGCCGTAGCCGCCTGAAGGAAGATTAAGAGATGACTCAGATGAAAAAAGCCTGTGGTGCCCTGCTGCTCTGGGCCCTGTGTACCCTGCCTGCCCTGGCGGCCTGTGACTGGCCGGCGTGGCAGCATTTTCGCCAGCACTACATCAGCGAGGAGGGGAGGGTCATAGACCCGGCCGACGGTCGGCGGATCACCACCTCCGAGGGCCAGAGCTACGGCCTCTTCTTCGCCCTGGTCAACAACGACAGGGAGACCTTCGCCCGCCTGCTCGACTGGACCGAGCGGCGGCTCGCCCGGGGGGATCTGACCGGCTTCCTGCCATCCTGGCTGTGGGGCCTGAAGGAGGATGGCAGCTGGGGCGTGCTGGATGAGAACAGCGCGTCCGACTCGGATCTCTGGATAGCCTACAGCCTGCTCGAGGCGGGGCGCCTGTGGGACAACCACAGCTACGAGTCCATCGGCACCCTGCTGTTGCGGCGCATCGCCCGGGAAGAGGTCGCCACCGTCCCCGGTCTGGGCCCGGTGCTGCTGCCCGGCGCCCACGGCTATACGGGGGAGGGGCGCTGGACCCTGAACCCGAGCTACCTGCCGCCCCAGCTGCTGGCCCGTTTCGCGGCGCTGCAGGGGCCCTGGCGCGAGATGCGCGCACAACTGCCGAGGCTGCTGCAGGAGAGCGCTCCCCGTGGCTTTGCCCCCGACTGGGTGGACTGGCAGGGGGAAAAGGGGTGGCAGGTGACGGCCGACAAGGGGCCCCAGGGCAGCTACGACGCCATCCGCGTCTACCTCTGGCTCGGCATGCTGAACGACGAGGATCCCGCCAAGGGGCCCCTGGTGGCGCACTTCGCCCCCATGCTGGAGAGCACGGCGGCCCTTGGCGTCGTCCCCGAGCGGGTCGACACCCAGAGTGGCCAGACCCAGGGACGGGGACCGGTCGGCTTTGCCGCCGCCCTGCTGCCCCTCTCCCAGGGGCAGCCGATGCTGGCCAGCCTGCGTGAGCAGGTGAAACAGCATGGCGAGCAGGCCGACGCCTATTACGGCAGCGTCCTGACCCTGTTTGGCGCAGGCTGGGATCAGGGCCGCTATCGCTTCGCAGCGGACGGCACCCTGCAGCCAGGCTGGAGCGAGTCATGCCAAGCAGATTGACCCTGGCTTGCCTGCTCGCCTGCCTGATGAGCGGCAACCTGGCGCTGGGGGCGGTGCAGCCGGTGGACTGGCTGCTCGAGCAGGTCAGGATAGGGGAGGCCAGCGGGCGTGAGGATCTCGTCAGCAACAGCCTCTACTCCCTCTCCCTGGTGGAGCCCAATCACCCGGAGCTGCTGGCGGCCCAGGCGCGCCAGGCCCTGCGTCAGGGCAAGATCAGGGAGGCAAAGGCGCTGCTGGCCCGGCTCGGCAAGCTGGCGCCGGACTCCCCGATTTACCGCCAGGGCATGGCCAATCTCGCCCTGAGCGACTCGGCCCAGCGCCAGCAACTGCAACAGGCGCGGCTGCTGACCAATGCCGGCCGGCTGGAGGAGGCCGAGCGCCTCTATCGCTCCCTGTTCGTGGGGGATCTGCCCCCGAATCTCGACGTGGCGGTGGAATATGCCCTGCTGCAGATGCGCATGCCCGCCATGAAGGCGAAGGGCATGGCCTCGCTGGAGAGCCTGAACCGGCAATATCCGGGTGAGCCACGGGTGCGCAGCGGGCTGGCCCGCCACTACCTGGCCGACGGTCGGCGCCAGCAGGCCCTGGGGCTGCTGCGGGAGATGGCGAAGGATGACAACAGCCGCGGGGAGGCGGCGGAGATCTGGCTGGCGGACATCGAGGCCATGCCGGTCGGGCCCCGGAGCATCGACGAGTTGAAGCAATACATAGTCCTCTTCGGTACCGAGATGGAGGCCGACAAGGCCGAGGCGCTGCTCGCCACCCAGGAGGCGCAGTGGGCCTCTCCTGCCTATCGCTCCCGACAGCTGGCACTGGCCCGTACCGCCAGCGGCGGAGCCTCCATAGCCGAACTGCAGCGGGCCCTCGCCGCCAATCCCGGGGATCCCGAACTTATGGGGGCCCTGGGTCAGGCCTATTCCCGCAACGATCAGCGCGCGCTCGCCATCGCCCAGTTCGAGCGGGTGCTGCGCCATCCCGATGTGACCGACAAGGAGAAGTGGGCCAGCCTGCTGGCCACCAACCGCTACTGGCTGCTGGTCAACCAGGGCTCCCAGGCCCTGGAGCAGCAGCAATGGGAGGTGGCGGCGACCCGCTATCGCAGCGCCATCGCCCTGGATGGCAAGGAGCCGGAGGCCTGGCTCGGATTGGGGGACAGCGAGCGGGGTCGTCATCGCGACGGCGAGGCCGAGCTTGCCTATCAGAAGGCCTTCGCCATGCCGGGAGCTCGTGATCGGGCCCTGGCCCGGTTGTTCGATCTCTACAAGGGGCAGGATCCGGCGCGGGCGCTGGCCCTGCTGGATCAACACGGCACCCCGGCCATGCAGGCCGAGGGCAAGCGGCTCAAGGCCGAGCTGTTGCAGGAGCAGGCCGATCAGCTCGACCAGGCCGGCAAGCTGCCCCAGGCCCTGGCCCAGCGCCAGGAGGCGCTGCGGCTGATGCCGGATGATGTCTGGCTGGCCTACCGGGTGGCCACCACCCAGGCCCGACTCGGGGATGTTGCAGGCGGGGAGCGGCTGCTGCGGGGGCGGTTGGCGGCGCAGCCACAGAACGACAGCCTGCGCTACGCCACTGCCCTCTACCTGTCGGGGCAGGATCAGTCGCCCCAGGCCCGCGCCGTGCTGGCCGAGGTGCCGGCCACGCGCTGGTCGGCGGACATGCAGGCGCTGGATCGCCGCCTCGCCCGTGGTGAGCTGCTGGCCAACGCCAGGCAATTGCACCAGCAGGGGGATGAGGCGGGCGCCGAACGCCTGCTGCAGCCGTTACAGCCCGATGACGAGGTGACCCTGATGCTGGCCGAATGGGCCGCGGAGCGCGGGGACGTCACCGGGGCCGAGCGCCATTACCGCGCTGTGCTGGCGCACGCCCCCCAGCACCCCGAGGCCAGGCTCGGCATGGCAGAACTGGCGCAGGCCAGAGGCGATCCGGCAGAGGCTCGCCACTGGCTGCCGGCCTGGCCGGTCAGCCCCTTGCCCCCGGAGGAGTTCAACTACTACCGCCGGGTGGCAAACCTCTATCAGGCGCTGGGAGAGGGGGAGACGGCCCGGGCCATCTTCACCGGCTACGAGCCCCTGGTGTCGACACAGCCAGCCTCCCAGCAGACGGCCCTGTTCTGGCGGGATGCCGCCCGTCAGCGTTTCGCCAACGGCGACGCCGAGGGCGCCCTGGCGCGGGATCGCAAGGGACTGGTGGCGGCGGGCCTGGCCCCCGGGGAGGATCTGGATGGGGGCGCCCTGACCGCGCTTGCCCGCAGCCGCGACGGCGAGGAGTGGCTGGCCTCCGGGCTGCGCGGTGATCTGGACAGTCACTATCGGCAGAGCCAGACCACTGTCTCCCTCGACAGCGACTACTGGGGATCCAGCGGCACCGGCGGCGTCTCCGATCTGCGGGCCCTGACCCAGATGATGCAACTGGACACCCCCCTGGCCGGCGGCACCGCCTTTGGCCGCCTCGAGCTGGTGGACATGGATGCGGGCCAGCTGCCGGCCTCCCCCTATCGGGAGGAGTTCGGCACCTGCGCCGCCCGCGACTGCCGGGGAGGGGAGCACCAGCAGAGCCGGGGCACCACACTGGCGGCGGGCTGGCACAAGGGGGCCTGGGCCTTCGATCTCGGTACCACGCCCCTCGGTTTCGAGGTGGTGGACTGGGTCGGCGGCGCGACGGTCACGGGAGACTGGCGCGAGCTGGGGTGGGGGCTCACCCTCTCCCGGCGGCCCGTCAGCAGCTCGCTGCTCTCCTATGCGGGCACTGTGGATCCGGGGACCGGCATCAGCTGGGGCGGGGTGCGGGCGAACGGGGTTCGCCTCGATCTCAGCCATGATCTGGGAGGGGCCGTCGGCTTCTGGGGCAGTGCCCAGCAACACCTGCTGACGGGCAAGAACGTGCCGGACAACTGGCGCACCCGGCTCATGGGGGGCGGCTACTACAAGCTCATCAACGAGACGAACCGCCGGGCCAGCGTGGGGCTGAGCAGCATGTTGTGGCATTACCAGCAGGATCTGAGCGGCTATACCCTGGGGCAGGGGGGCTATTACAGCCCGCAAGGGTACTTCTCGATCTCGGTGCCGGTCAGCTACCGGCAGCGCACCCCCGACTGGTCATGGGAGCTGGGAGGCTCGGGATCCTGGTCCCGCTCCCGCACCGACGACAGCCGTCGCTACCCCCTGGAAGGCCTGCTGCCCGCCGGTTTGCCGGACAGGAACGAACCGGTGCAGGGGGGCAGCAGCAGCGGCTTCGGCTATACCCTGAATGCCGTGGTGGAGCACCGCCTGACCGAGCACTGGCGCATCGGGGGGCGGATCGACATCCAGCAGGCGGATGACTATGCCCCCAGTCATGCCACCCTCTTCCTGCGCTACACCTTCAAGCCCTGGCAGGGGGATCTCGACATGCCGCCCCGGCCGTTGACCCCCTACGCGGACTTCGACTGACTCCTGCGCCCGGCTTGCCCGGGCGCCCTTATTTCAGGTAGGAGCGCAGCACCCTCACCACCTGATCCAGATCCTCCAGCCGCTCGGCCGGGGTCGCCTCCGGTGCCCCCAGGTGCTCGCGCATATGGCCTTCCAGCACCTCCAGCATCAGGCCGTTGACGGCGCCGCGGATGGCGGCAATCTGCTGCAGGATGGCGGCGCAGTCGGTCTCCTGCTCCAGGGCACTCTCCAGGGCACCGGTCTGTCCCTTGATGCGTCTGACCCTGGCCAGCAGCTTCTTCTTGTCGTGAACCGTGTGTGACATGCAGGATCCTCTCGCACGATAAAACTATACTGGGGTATAGTATATTGCATTGTCGCTCTCAGGAGAAATCCATGTCATCCCTCGCTTCATCCCACTGCCAGCAACCCGTCGTTCATGAAGGGAATCCGCTGGCGGAACAGAAGACCCGCTGGGCTGTGCTGCTCACCCTCGTCATGATGGTAGCGGAGATAGGTGGCGGCTGGTTCTACAACTCCATGGCGCTGCTGGCGGATGGCTGGCACATGAGCTCCCATGCCCTGGCCCTCGGTCTCTCCGTCGTGGCCTATCGCGCCGCCCGCCACTTCGCCCGGGATCACAGATTCAGCTTCGGCACCTGGAAGATAGAGGTGCTGGGAGGCTTCAGCAGCGCCCTGCTGCTGGTGGGGGTGGCGGGCCTGATGCTGTTCGAGTCGGTGGCCCGGCTGCTGGATCCCAGCCCTATCCATTATCAGCAGGCGATCGGCATCGCCACAGTCGGCCTGCTGGTGAACCTGGCCTGCGCCTGGCTGCTCAAGGACGATCACGGCCATCACCACGGTCATGCTCATCATCACGATCATCACGATCATCACCACGGTCACGACCATGATGCTCACTCCCATGCTCACACCCAGGGTCACGGCCATCAGGATCTCAACCTGCGTGCCGCCTACCTCCATGTGCTGGCGGATGCGGCGACCTCTGTGCTGGCCATCCTGGCGCTGGTGGGGGGCATGCTGTGGGGCGCCGACTGGCTGGATCCCCTGATGGGCATGGTGGGGGCCGTGCTGGTGGCGGTCTGGGCCCGGGGGTTGCTGCGGGACACGGGGCGGGTGTTGCTGGATGCGGAGATGGACGCTCCCCTGGTGGCGGAGATCCGCGAGGTGATAGCCGAGCTGCCTGACGCCGAGATCCGCGATCTGCACGTCTGGCGGGTGGGGCAGGTGCAGTATGCGGCCGTGCTCTCCCTGCGGATGGCGGTTCCCATCCCGGCACAGGCGATCCGCGAGCGCCTCGCCATCCACGAGGAGCTGGTGCATCTGACCATAGAGATAGCGCAGGGATGAGGCCGGGCCCCGGGGCCCGGCCTCAGTGTGGCGGGCGCTCGTGTTCCCCCTTGGCCTGATCCTGCCAGAGGGAGCCCAGCATCAACTTGAGCAGCAACCCCGGGGGGTCATCCAGCAGTCGACCGGGTTCCAGCAGCAAGTGACCATCGGCGCGAAAACCCAGGCTGGCGTGGGTCTCTCCCTCGTCATCCAGGATCTGGATGATGCCGACCAGGGTTCCCCGCTCACCGGGCTGACAGCGCAGGCGCAGCTCGCGGGGCTCGCCCAGCAGGGTGAAGGCCCGGCAGAGGGGCGGCGTCTCTTCATAATCGGGCCAGCTGAAGAAGTGATACTGCTCGGCGAGTCCCCCGGCCTGCTGGCAGAACTGGTGGAACAGCTGGGCAATTCCCTGATACTCCTGATCCAGCCGCTTTGCCTGCTCCTCGATCCGTTTCATAGGCCATGGCTCCTTGCTATCCATTTGATCGGAAATTGATTTTTCCGGCATGAACCCCTCTCTTTGCTGGTATGGGCCCAAAGCGGGGGCGAGTCTGTGAGCGCGATCCAATTTTCGTTATGAAAACGTTATCTTGTTGAATCGGGTTGGTTTTTTTTGCCCAGTCGCTCACATTTACAACAATCTCCGCTGATTAATATGGCATCGCTCGGCTACGACCGGGTACCTCGAGTATCGAGACCAACTACAGCGGGAATTATAAAAAAATGGATATGAAAAAGACCAAGGTGGCGCTGGTAACAGCCTCACTGCTCGCGCTTTTGTCAGGCTGTAACGACAACAGTTCTTCACCCTCCACCCCTCCCACCCCCCAGGATGAGCCCGTCGCGCGCCTTCCCAATGTCCAGCCCCCGGCCGAGCTGCTGGTGGCCGGTCCCGACCAGGCCGTGGTCGCCCTGGTGGATACCCAGAGCAGCGCGGCGCGCGGGATCACAGGTCCCTTCGCCAGCCACAGCCTGCACCTGTGGAACAACGACGCCTGCGGCGCAACGTCGGAGGGCGGACTCAACACAGGCTGGGATGACGTCAGCAAGACCCCGGCGGCGGCGGACAGCTTCGGCCCGGCCTGGGTGGTGCCGCTGGCCAAGATGGAGGGCTGCATCAACTTCATCGCCCGCAACGGCGATCTGGCGAACCTGACCGGCAGCGACATGAAGGTGATCTTCAGCGATCACCCGGATCGCACCGTGGCCATAGTCGCGGGCAAGAACGAGATCTTCGGCAGCCGTGCCGAGGCCTTCACCGCCGCCTTCGGCGTGGCGGGGGCCAGTGCCCACCTCATCGACGGCAACACCCTGATCTGGCAAGGGGGCAAGGACAAGCCCTATGTGCGCCTCTACTACACAGAGTCCGGCACCATCACCGCCAACAGCGATGGGGTATTCGATTTCCCCTACCTCAAGCTGACCCCGACCAGCCTCAGTGCCGAGCAGCAGGCCAAGTACCCGCACCTCAAGGATGCGGCCGCCTTCGCCCTGCCCGCCGGTAAAGATCTCAAGCCCCTGCTCAAGGGTGAGCTGGTGGCCATCGGCACCGATGCGGACGGCATCCTGCAGGGGGCCACCCTGGTGCAGAGCGCCGGGGCCCTCGATGCCCTCTACGCCGAGGCTGCCACCAAGCTGGCCTACGGCGCCGTGGTGGAGGGGGGCAATGTCACCTTCCGGCTCTGGGCACCGACCGCAAGGTCGGTCAAGCTGGCACTGTTTGACGAGCAGCACAACTCCCTCGGCGAGCGCGCCATGACACAGGATGAGGCCAGCGGCAGCTGGAGCCTGCAGGGGGGCGGCGACCTGGTGGGCAAGTACTATCGCTATGCCGTCGAGGTCTATCACCCGGTCAGTCGCAAGCTGGAATCCTACCAGGTGACCGATCCCTACTCCCTGAGCCTGGCCATGAACTCCGAGTTCAGTCAGGTGGTGGATCTCGATGATCCTGCCCTCAAGCCCGAGGGCTGGGACAGCCTCAAGGCCCCCCACAGCCAGGCCAATCCCGCCGACATCACCATCTATGAGGCCCATGTCCGGGATCTGACCGGCAACGACGACTCCACCCCGGCCGAGCACCGCGGCAAGTTCCTGGGGCTGACCGACACGGACAGCGTCCCCGTCACCCACCTGAAATCCCTGGCCAAGAGCGGCGTCAGCCACCTGCACCTGCTGCCGGTGTTCGACATCGCCACCGTCAACGAGGATCCGGCCAAGGTGGCCAACATAAGCGACGACTTCAGCAAGCTGTGCGAGGTCAATGCCGAGGTCAAGAACTCCAGGTTTGCCAGCCACTGCGGCGGCGGCCAGACCATAGCGTCCGTGCTGGAAGATCTGCAGGCCAGCGACAGCAAGGAGAACCCGGTAGTGCAGGAGCTGTACGGCTATCTGCGCGGCGTCGACTCCTTCAACTGGGGCTACGACCCCTACCACTACACAGCGCCGGAAGGCTCCTACGCCACCAATGCGGAGGGGACGGTCCGGATCAAGGAGTTCCGCGAGATGGTCAAGGCCATCAAGCAGAACATCGGCATGAACGTGGTGATGGACGTGGTCTACAACCACACCAACGAGGCGGGTCTCGGCCCCAAATCCGTGCTCGACAAGATAGTGCCCTGGTACTACCAGCGCCTCAATCCGGAGACCGGCTCGGTGGAGAACTCCACCTGCTGCTCCAACACGGCGCCGGAACACGCCATGTTCGCCAAGCTGATGGATGACTCCCTGGTCACCTGGGCGCGGGACTACAAGATCGATGCCTTCCGCTTCGATCTCATGGGCCACCACCCGAAAGATCAGATGGTGCAGGCCCTGGCCGAGGTGAAGAAGGTCAATCCGGACATGTACTTCTACGGCGAGGGGTGGAACTTCGGCGAAGTGCAGGATGACAAGCGCTTCGTGCAGGCGACCCAGAAGCACCTGGCCGGCACCGGCATCGGCTCCTTCTCCGACCGGCTGCGGGATGCGGTGCGCGGCGGCAGCCCGTTCGACGGCGGCGACGCCATCCGCAAGACCCAGGGCTTCGGCAACGGCGCCTTCGTGGATGTCAACGAGGTGGACGGCGTCGATCTCGCCACCGCCCTGCATCAGTCCGACCTGGTGCGCCTCGGCATGGCGGGCAACCTCAAGGAGTTCGTGCTGACCGACAAGGACGGCGTGCCGAAGAAGGGGGCCGACATCGACTACAACGGTCAACCGGCGGGCTATGCCCAGGATCCGACCGAAGTGCAGAACTACGTCGACAAGCACGACAACCAGACCCTGTTCGACAACCTGGTCTACAAGGCGCCAGCAGGAGCCGATCTGGTGCGGATGCAGGGGGTGTCGCTGGCCACCGCCATGCTGGGGCAGGGGATCCCCTTCACCCACGCCGGGGTCGAACTGCTGCGCTCCAAGTCCATGGAGCGGGACAGCTACGACTCGGGTGACTGGTATAACCGCGTCGACTACAGCCTGGGGGACAACAACTTCGACAAGGGCTTGCCGCGCAAGGACAAGGACGAGGCCAACTACGCGCTGATCGAGCAGGTGCTCGGCCAGCACGCCAAGCCGGGCTCGGCCGAGATGGTGCAGATGGTGAGCTTCTACCAGGAGCTCTCCGAGCTGCGTCAATCCTCCCGTCTGCTGCGCCTTGGCAGCGGGTCCGAGGTGATCAAGCGGGTCGACTTCCGCAACACCGGGCCTGAGCAGATCCCGGGCCTCATCGTGATGAGCGTGGATGATGGCAGCAAGGCCGGTGCGGATCTGGATCCCGCCATCGACGGTCTGGTGGTGATGATCAACGCCACCAATGCCCCCCAGAGCATCGGCGACTTCCGTGACGGCGACGATCAGCCCATCGATCTCTCCGGCATGGTGCTGAGCGGGAAACATCGCGGGGTCGACAGCATCGCCAGTGGCGCCGCCTACGACAACGGCCAGCTGACGCTGGGAGCCTGGTCTGCCGCCGTCTTCGTCAAGCCGCAGAGTGGCGCCCAGGGCGCGGGCCTGCCGGTGGGCAAGAAGACGGATCTGAGCACATTGCCACCCTTCGGTGACACCGCGCTCTTCATGAAGGGCTTCCTGGACACCAGCTTCGGGGACAAGAACCCGCTGACCTTCACCAGCAACTTCATGTACGAGTTCAGCGCCGACGTGACGACGGATCAGCTTGGCAACACAGAGCTGAAGGTGGCCGACGCAGGCTGGACCATCAACTACGGCAGCTGCAACGCCGGTGACAAGCTCGTGGTGGGCACGCCGCTGACCCTTTGCAAGGGTGGGGATACCGGCAATATCGGGCTGGATCTGGCCAAGGCGGGCACCTACAAGTTCGTGTTTACCGCCATGAACAAGGAGAAGCCCACCCTGAGCGTCAGCTACACCGAGCCGGTGCAGAGCTGCAAGGTGCTGGATACGGTGGCGGGCAACCCGCTGGGCTTCCCGCTCTATGTTCGCGGCAGCCTGAGCGACTGGAACGCGCAACCGGCTTACCAGCTGAGCTACAAGGGGATGGAGGGCAACCTCGCCATCTATCAGGCCGCCTTCAACTACGCGGGCAGCTTTGACTTCAAGTTTGCCAACGATGACGGCAACTGGAGCAAGCAGTTCTTCGTCAAGGATGCCGGTGGCACCCTGATTGCCCTGGAGCCAGAGCAGTCCTATCCGCTGCAGCACGGCGATGGCGGCATGGGCAACAACAGCATGACCCTGTCCCAGGGTCTGTGGAGCTTCCTGGTCAAGGTCGATCCGACCAAGGCCTCGGGCGAGGTGGGCACCGTCATAGTCCAGGAGTGCACACCCAAGTAAGCCTTCCTATCGAGCCCGGGACTGACTCGGCAGCCCAGGGTTGAATTCCACCTCGCCAAGGGTGGGATAAGCCGAGAGAGTAAGCAAAGCGCGACTGCCGACCGGCAGCTGCGCTTTTTCTCTGTCGCCGTTGGGGGGCGGGCAATAAAAAGCCGTCCCGCTGGGGACGGCCGTTTGCTGTGCCGTTAACGGCTGGCTTAGCGCTTGCGCAGCAGGCGCAGGGCGTTGGCGGTGACCAGGGCGGTGGCGCCGGTGTCCGCCAGCACGGCAATCCACAGGCCCGTGATGCCGAGCAGGCTGGTGACCAGGAAGATGGCCTTCAGTCCCAGCGCCAGGGCGATATTCTGGTGGATGTTGGCGAGCGCCGCGCGGGAGAGCCGGATCATGGCGGCGACCCCGCCGAGCTGGTTGTGGGTCAGGGCCGCGTCGGCTGTCTCCAGCGCCACGTCGGTGCCGCCCCCCATGGCGATGCCGATGCTGGCCCGCTTCATGGCGGGGGCGTCGTTGATGCCATCCCCTATCATGGCCACCTTGCGGCTGCTGGCGAGCAGGCTTATCTCCTCCACCTTGCCTTCCGGCAGCAGGCCGGCGCGCCAGCCCATGCCGAGTTCGTTGGCAATCGCCTCGGCGGCACGGGGGTTGTCCCCGGTCAGCATGATGCTCTGCAGTCCGAGCTGGTTGAGCTCTTGCAGTGCCGCAGCCGCGTCCGGCCGGATCTGATCCCGCAGCGCCAGCAGGGCACTGGGCGTCTCCCCCATCCGGCAGAGCAGGATCACCGTCTTGCCCTGGCGCTCCAGGGCGGCGATCTGTGCCTCGAGCGCCTCGTCCACAGAGGAGACCCGACTCGGGGCCAGCAGTTGCCAGAGGGCGCCGTCGATGCGCCCCTCCACTCCCATGCCGGGGTGGGCACGCAGATCCCGGGCGTTGGCCAGGGTCAGCCCCTGCTCGCTCGCGGCAGCTACCACGGCGCGGGCCAGGGGGTGGTGGGAACCCTGCTCTATGGCGGCGGCCAGCGCCAGCAGTTCGCCTTCCGGTCGGCCATTGAGGCTGACAAGCTCGGTCAGCTGCGGCTTGCCCAGGGTCAGGGTGCCTGTCTTGTCAAAGGCCACGGTATCGATCTGGGCCAGCCGCTCCAGGGCCGCCCCGCCCTTGATCAGGGCCCCCTGCCGGGTGGCAGCGGCCAGCGCCGAGGTGACCGCCGCCGGGGTGGAGATGACCAAAGCGCAGGGGCAGCCGATGAGCAGCAGCGCCAGGGCGCGGTAGATCCACTCGTCCCAGCCCTGGCCGAAGGCGAGCGGCGGGACCAGCATCACCAGCAGGGCGACCAGCATCATGGCCGGGGTGTACCAGCGGCTGAAGCGGTCGATGAAGCGCTCTATGGGGGCGCGCTGGCTCTCGGCCTCCTCGATGAGGTGCAGGATGCGGTCGATGGCGTTGTTGCCGGGCTCGGAGACCACCTCGAGGCGCAGCACCCGATCCGCCGCCAGACTGCCGGCCGGCACCTTGTCCCCCTGACGGCGCTCCACCGGGATGGACTCGCCGGTCAGGGCGCTCTCGTCAAAGGCGCCGAGGGGGTCGAGCAGGCGGGCATCTGCGGGCAGGCGGGCGCCCGGGGCGATTTCGATGATGTCGCCGGGGCGCAGCATCTCGGCGGCCACCTCTTCCCGTACGTCACCTTCTACTGTGGTACGAATGCGCAGCGCCTGGTCGGGCACCAGGGCCATCAGGGCGGTGACCCCGGCGCGGGCACGGCCGGCGGCATAGGCTTCCAGGTGTTCCCCCAGCATGAAGAGCAGCAGCACCATGGCCGCCTCGGCGGTCTCCCCGAGGAAGAGGGCGCCGAGCGCCGCCACCGTCATCAGGGTCTCGATGGCGAAGGGAGAGCCGCTCTTGGTCAATGCCCAGGCCTTGCGGGCGACGGGCCAGAGCCCCCAGAGGGTGGCCAGGGTAAAGAGCGGCTGGCCGAGCTGGGCCGGCAGCAGGGCGGCCACCCCCATCAGGGCGGCCAAGGAGAGGGGCTGCCAATACTTGCCAAGGAGCGTCATCAGGGGGCTGAGCCGTTTGTCATCGCGCTCTGTCGCCTGAGTGCTGCCCTTGAGCCGGAAGCCTGCGGCCAGCACGGCGGCGGTGACGGGGTCGGGGGAGAGGCCGGGGGCGAGATCCACCACCAGCTTCTCGGTGGCAAACAGCACGCGAGCCTGGGTAACACCCTCGACACGGTTGACGGCCGTCTCTATCTTGCGAGCGCAGCTGGGGCAGTCCATCCCCAGCACCTGCCAGCTGTGGCGGCGACTGTCGCGGGTCGGGGCGGGCAGGGGGCCCTCGGCCGCCGCGCCATGGGCGCGGTGTTCATGGTCGTGCGAATGGGAGGGCTTGGCTCCGGCGTCATGGCCCCTGGGGGGGTCTTCATCCCCGGGCCCCTCGTCGACCCCGTGCGCCTGGTGATCCTGGGGCGCCGGGCTGGCGCAACAACTGGCAGAGGCGACCTTGTCGCAGCAGTGGCTGTCGTGCCCGTGCTCGTGTTGATGGGGGGCGGCCTTGCCGATGGCCTTGATGGGGGCGGCATGGGAATGGCTGCAGCAGGATTTGCTCATGATGAGTCCCTCTTGAGTGGATCCCGCCCCTGCGGGATCGCCTATGTCTGAACCCAGTGTAAACCTTGGTGTTAAGTCCAAGGTCAAGACCTTCTCTTTCCCGCCTCGGCGGGGCGGACGAGACAGGATGGCAACAAATCCCTCTTGTTAGCGGGTGTTTGTCCCCTGCCGCTGGGCCTATACTGGGAACCCTGGATCCCCCATCGATAATCAAGGACCTAACATGAGCAATACCGTCACCCTGCAAGGCAACCCCGTCTCCGTCTCCGGCCACTTCCCCGTTGCCGGTGAGCAGGCCAAGCCCTTCTCCCTGGTTGCTGGCGATCTGTCCGATGCGACCCTGGCGACCTTCGCCGGCAAGCGCAAGATCCTGAACATCTTCCCGAGCGTCGACACCCCGACCTGCGCCACCTCGGTGCGCAAGTTCAACGAGCAGGCCAGCGCCCTGAACAACACTGTGGTGCTGTGCATCTCCGCGGATCTGCCGTTCGCCCAGGCCCGTTTCTGCGGCGCCGAGGGTCTGGACAAGGTGGTGAACCTCTCCACCCTGCGTGGCGTCTCCTTCCTGCAGGACTACGGCGTGGCCTTCTCCTCCGGCCCCCTGGTAGGCCTGGCTGCCCGTGCCATCGTGGTGTTGGATGAGCACGACAAGGTGCTGCACAGCGAACTGGTGGCCGAAGTGGCCGACGAGCCGAACTACGCCGCCGCCCTGGCCGCCCTGTAAGTTTCGTCTTGCACTGATTGCCGACGGCCTGCCGATGCAGGCCGTTTTTATTGCGGGCGCAGTGACCCCCAAGGTTGAGGTGATCAGACTCGCCGGCCCATATCCCCCTGCTTCTTCTCACCGGCCTTTTACTTATGGGGTCAGGCTGGCTAGACTTCGCCTCCCACTTCTTCCTGCCGCGTAGCCCCATGACCTTTAACGAACTCCACCTCGATCCCGCTCTGCTGGCCGCCTTGCCTGCCGAGCTGCACACCCCGACCCGCATCCAGCAACTCGCCATTCCGGCGGCATTGGCGGGCCAGGATCTGCTGGCCCTGGCCCGGACCGGCAGCGGCAAGACACTGGCATTCGGCCTGCCACTGCTGCAGGGGCTGGACGCGGCATCCGACCGGGTGCAGGGGCTGGTGCTGGTGCCGACCCGGGAGCTGGCGACCCAGGTGAGCGCGGCGCTGCAAGGGATGGCCGAGGCGCTGGGGTCGCGTGTCCTGACCCTGTGCGGCGGGGTGGCCCAGGAGCAGCAACAGGCCGAGCTGGCCCTGGGGCCGCAACTGCTGGTGGCGACCCCGGGGCGACTGCGGGACTTGCTGGCCCAGCGGCTGCTGGGACTGAGCCACCTGCGCACCCTGGTGCTGGATGAGGCGGATCGCCTGCTTGAGATGGGCTTCTGGCCCGATATCCAGTGGCTGATGAATGCCATGCCGACCGAGCGGCAGACCCTGCTCTTCTCCGCCACCCTGCCCCCCGAGCTCGAGACCCTGGCCATCGGCCTGCTGAACGCGCCGGTGCGGGTGGAGGCGGATCCTCGCAACAGCGTGGCCGACGACATCGAGGAGCGGCTCCATCTGGTCAACAAGAGCAGCAAGGTGCCTGCGCTCATCAGCCTGCTCAAGGGGCAGGCGTGGTCCCAGGTGCTGGTGTTTATCAGCGCCAGGGACGATGCCGACGCCGTGGCCAGAAAACTCGCCAAGGCGGGGATCGCGGTGGCGGCCCTGCACGGCGAGAAGGATCAAGGGGCGCGGGAGCAGGCGCTTGCCGATTTCAAGGGGGGCAAGGTGCGGGTGCTGGTGGCCACGGATCTGATGGCGCGGGGCATCCACGTGGAGGCGCTGCCGGTGGTGATCAACCTGGATCTGCCTGCCAATGCCCCCGTCTATGTGCACCGCATCGGTCGCACCGCCCGTGCCGGGCAGAAAGGCCTCGCCCTCTCCCTGGTCTGCCACGGGGAGGCCGAGACGCTTGCGGCGATCCGTACCCTGACCGGTCGCGCGCTGCCGCTGGAGGAGCTTGAGGGCTTCCCGGTCACCGACCAGCCTGCGAGCGGGGAGGGCAAGCGGGCCCCCCGGGACAAGCAGGCCAACCGCCGCACCCAGGCCAAGCGCAGCGTCAAGCAGTTCAAGGGTAAGGCCTGACGCAACCTCTCCTCTTCCATGACTCCTGAGCCGACAATGAACCCGGCTCATGGGGGTCACTCAGCGCTGGGCCTGCTCCTGGCCGAAGAAGTCGCGTCGCCACTGACCGAGCACCGTCGCCCTGTGCTGCTGCCAGCGTGCGGCGCCCATGGTGTCCCGGCTTGCCGCCAACTGCTGCTCCAGCTCGGCCAACTGCTGCTGATATCGGGCCCCCTGCTCCGCTGGCAGCCACAGCGCCAGGTTCATGCTGGCCTCGGCCCGCGCAAGGTGGCGGCTCAGGCTGCCCCGCAACGCATCTTCCCACCCTTGCCCTGGCCCGCCGGAAGAGGGCTCCTGCCAGGTCAGATGGAGCAGCAGCAACAGGCTCAGCAGGGCGGCATAACCGAGAGGCTTGGGCATCATGGGATCCTTGTCGAGGCTCGCCGGGAGCTGGGGAACGGGATCCATTTACCTGGGTTTTCGTGACAAGAAGATGAAGGGGGTCTGCGGCGCGTCGGGAGGGGAAAGGGCAGCGCGTCCGCAGACGCGCCTTGCTACACGGGGGCAAGCTCAGTCGTGGAACTGATTGATCAGGCGGGAGAGGTTTTGCAGCCGCTCCACCAGCAGGGTGATGCCATCGAGGGCCTGCCTGCTGTTGTCGGCGGTGTGGCTGGCCAACTGGTGGATCTGGTGAATGCCCTGATCCAGGGTGCTGGTCACGTCCGCCTGCTGGCTGACGGCCTGGGCTATCTCGTCGCTGGTGTGGGTCACCTGGGTCAGCATCTGGTTGATCTGGTCGAGCACCTCGGCGGTGGCGCCCATGTGCTGCTGGCAGAGGGCGGAGGTCTGGGCCCCCTGGGTCATGCCATCTGAGAGTTGCCGGGTGCTCTGCTGCAGCGCCCCTATCATGTCGCTGATCTCGCCGGTGGAGCTGCGGGTCTTCTGGGCCAGCGCCCGGATCTCGTCGGCCACCACAGCAAAGCCGCGCCCCTGCTCGCCGGCCCGGGCCGCCTCTATGGCCGCATTGAGGGAAAGCAGGTTGGTCTGATCCGCAATCTGCCCGATCACCTCCAGGATGCCGCTGATCTTCTGGCTGTCCTGGGTCAGGCGCGCCAACACCCCCTGACTGGCGTCCAGCTCCTGGTGGAGTCGGTTGACCGAGGCGCGGGTGGTCGCCAGCGCCTGCTGGCCGCTGGCTGACACCTGCTGCACCTCGCTCACCAGGGCGTTGGCCTGGTGGGCGTTGTCGGCCACATCGCGGATTGACTGGCTCATCTGGGTGATGGCGGCGGCCAGCTGTTCGCTCTGGGCCCGCTGCTGCTGCAGGTGGGTGTCTATGGTCTGGATATGCCCCCTGTCATCCTCCGCCGCCTGCAGTATCTGCTGGTTGGTGTCGGCGCTGCGCCCCACCACGGCCCTGAGCTCGGCCTTCTTCATGCGCAGCAAGAGCTCGATGGCCGCCAGGCTGTCCTGACGTCTGGCATAAAGCACCTGACAGAGGGGCGTGCCCAGCTCCTCCCCCGCCATGGCCAGCAGCCGGGCCAGCCGCCGTTGCAGATGCCAGCCATGCCCCATCTGGGCCAGCAGGCAGAGCAGGGTGAGGCCACCCCAGGCGGCCTGACCCGTCATCAGGCTGGCCCCCATGCCGACCAGGGCGGTGCCCGAGAGCAGCAGGCCGAGTTGCCCCGGCTCCAGGGTGAAGCGACTCTGCCAGGGCAGCGCCTTGCCCGCCCGGATCCGGGCATAGAGCCGCTCCGCCCAGGCGATGTCATGATCCTGCGGGCGGGTGCGCACCGACTGGTATTCGATGATCTGCTGCCGTTCGTTGAGGATGGGGGTGACATAGGCATTGACCCAGTAGAACTGGCCGCTCTTGGCACGGTTCTTCACCAGTCCCATCCAGCTCTTGCCTTGCTGCAGCCGCTGCCACATGTCGGCGAAGGCGGCCCTGGGCATGTCCGGATGGCGTACCAGGTTGTGGGGAACCCCTTCCATCTCGGTGGCGCTGTAGCCGGCCACGTCGCAGAAGTGCTGGTTGGCATAGGTGATGTGGCTGCTGGGGTCCGTGGTCGAAATCAATGATATGTGATCGGGGAAACGGATCTCCCCTTCTTGCCGGGTAGTGGTCATGTGCGCATCCTGAATGAGCCAAGTAACTGATAAATTTGTTTTTATTGTGTGTTGTCGTTACGGCTTCATTGTAGGGGCGACCCAAGTGGTTATCTTGGCTTGGGTCAATAAATCAACACTATGACGACTGAAAAAAGGAGTAGATGAAGGGCGACGTCGGGGCGGGGTCAACTGCGGGGGGTGAAGTCGTGGATCTCCCCCGTCCGGGGCTTGAAGCGGGGATCCTGGCTCTGGTCGCGGGAGACCCAGGCCATGGCCTGGCAGAAGCTCTCCTGTTTGGCGAACTCGTCACGGGCCTGATCGATGGCTCGCTCGGCGTTGCGCCGCTCCATCTTGCTGGCCTTGCGATCGCTGAACTGTTTCTGCTGGCTCAGCATCCATTCGAGGAAGGCCTGGCGGCATTGGCTTTCATCGGCGGCCTTGGCGGGGAGAGCAAACAACAGGGCAAGCAGGAGCAGACAAGGCATAGGGAGATCTATCTAACGGGCTGATGGACGAAGAGAGGCGGCATTTTATGCCGGGAACTTGAATGGGTACAGCGGGAAGAGGGGGCCAGCCGGGCTGGCCCCGAGGGATCAGTGCTTGACGAGGTAGAGCTGGCGGCTGTAGGCCACGTCTTCCGGGTTGTTGATGGGATAGCCCCTGAGCCAGGGCTTGATCAGACGGGCGTTGGTGTACTGGTAGATGGGGGCGATGGGCGCCTCCTCCTGCAATATGGTCTCGGCCTCATCGAACAGGCGTGCCCGCTCGGCGGGATCCTGGCTGCTGGCCGCCCGGGTCAGCAGGGCGTCGTAACCGGGGTTGGCGAAGCGGGCCATGTTGCCGCTGTGGTGGGATCCCCACAGACCGAGGAAGGCGGAAGGATCGTTGTAATCGGCGACCCAGGAGGAGCGGATCACCTCGAACTGGCCGCTCTGGCGGCTGTCGAGGTAGGTCTTCCACTCCTGATTGGTGAGTTCGACCCGGGCCCCCAGCTTCTGCTTCCAGAGGTTGGCGATGGCCAGCGCCATCTTCTTGTGAATTTCAGCCGTGTTGTAGAGCAGGGTGAGCTTGAGGGGCTTGTCCGGGCCATAGCCCGCCTCCTTCAGCAGCGCCTTGGCCTTCTCGTCCAGCGCCTGCTGGCTGCTGGTGGAGAGCAGGTTGGGCTTGGGGACGAACCCTGCGGTCACATCCGGTGTGAAGTGGTAGGCGGGTTTTTCCCCTGTGCCCAGCACCTTGTCGGCGATGAGCGCCCGGTCGATGGTGTAGGAGAGCGCCTGACGCACCCGCACGTCGTTCAGGGGGGCCCGCTGGGTGTTGAAGGCGTAGTAATAGGTGCCGAGCTGCTCCGGGGTATAGACCTCCCCCGGGATCTGCTTCATCAGCTTGTGGTACTGCTCCTTGGGGAAGGACTCGGTGATGTGCAGATCCCCCGCCAGATAGCGGTTGGTGGCGGCACTCTCCTGATTGATGGGGACGAAGGTGACCCGGGTCAGCACCGTATGGGCGCGATCCCAGTAATAGGGGTTAGGGGTCAGCTCCAGCTTCTCGTTCACCACCCTGTGGCTCAGCACGAAGGCGCCGTTGCCCACCAGCTTGCCCGGCTGGGTCCACTGGTTGCCGTATTGCTCCATGCTGGCCCTGTGCAGGGGGGAGAGGCTGGGGTGGGTCAGCAGGCTCAGGAAGTAGGGCACCGGCTGGGAGAGGGTCACCTGCAGGGTGTGCTCATCCAGGGCTTGCACCCCGAGCGCCTCGGGAGGCAGCTTGCCCTCGACTATCTCGTCCACCTTGTCGAAATGGGCCAGCTGGGCAAACCAGGCGAAGGTGGCCGCCTCCTTGGGATCCACCAGCTTGCGCCAGCCGTAGACGAAATCGCTGGCGCGCACCGGATCCCCGTTGGACCAGCGGGCATCCGGCCTCAGGTGGAAGGTGAATCTCTGGTTCCCCTCGTTATCCCAGCTCGCGGCCACACCGGGCAGCACCTTGCCGTCCGCCCCCTGGGTCAAGAGCCCCTCATAGAGGTCTCTGAGCACTTGCAGCTCGGGCAGACCGACCAGTTTGAGCGGGCTCAGGCTGGTCGGTTCGTCCTTGAGATGACGCACGACGGCCTGTTCGGCGGCGAGTTGGGTGCCGGCCGGCACATCGGCGGCCTGGGCACAGACACAGCCCAGCAGGGCCAGCAGGGGGCTCCATCCTTTCATGGCGAATCCTTCAAATTGTGTGAAGCGAGGAGAAAACTCGGCGAGAATTCATCGCCGGCAGACGGGGAATCATGATATCCCCTTTGCTGGTCAGACCGCCAGAGTGAGTCCCATGATATCCGGGACGACAACCCTATGTACGCCCGCCCCGAGAGCGGGCAAGAGGAGCAAGCGATGAGAGTATGGATGTTATTGGCCTGTGTGCTGAGCCAGGGGGCCTGGGCACTGGCCCCTTGCGAGCAGACCAGCCAGGTGGGGAGCTGGTGCGAGGTGAGCATAGATCAACTGCATCCGACTCAGGGCGGGGTGGGGCAGTTGCAGGTCGATACCACAGTGGCAGAGCTGGCGGACAAGAGCGAGAAGCAGCTCGACAAGCTGATGAAAAAGAAAGAGATACCCGTGGTCATCGCCCCCGATGGCGGCTACTGGCTGGTGGACAGGCACCACCTGACCAAGGCGCTGTGGCAACAGGGGGTGAAGGCGGTGAGGGTCAAGGTGATCGCCCGCTTGCAGGACAGGGCCAGTTTCTGGAGCCAGATGCAGAACAACCACTGGGCCTGGCTCAAGGATGAGCGGGGTCAGCCGCTCACCCCGGAACAGCTGCCCGGCCATATCGGCGAGCTGCCGGACTATCCCTACCGCACCCTGGCGGGCCTGCTGCAGGATGCGGGCTACTTCAGCAAGCAGGATCAGGTCTACTTCGTCGAGTTCGCCTGGGCCAGCTGGCTCGGCCAGCAGATGGCCTGGCAGCCGGTCAATGCCGCCAATCTGGCGGATCGCCTCGCCGAGGCCAAGCGCCTGGCCTGCAACAGCAAGGCCAGTGCCCTGCCCGGCTATCCCGGCAAGCAGTGCCGCCTCAACCCGCCACGCAGCGGCAGCTGACGCGGGATCAGGAAGGGGCGCCCAGGCGCCCCTCGTCACTCTCCCTGACCGGCACCTTGCCAGCGGGCGGCGGCCTGTTCCAGCAGGGCCACCTCTCCTTGCTGGATCAGCGGCAGCAGGGCCTGCACCTTGTCATCCGGCCAATCCCACCAGGCGAGCGCCTGCAACCGGGCAATCTCGTCGTCGCCAAAGCGCATCCGCACCACCCTGGCCGGGGTACCCGCCACCATGGCATAGGGCGGCACATCCTGATTGACCAGGGCCCGGGCCGCTATGATGGCGCCATCCACTATGGTGACCCCCGGCATGATCATGGCCTCCATGCCGATCCAGACGTCATTGCCGATGCGGGTATCACCGGCGGGTCTGTAGCTGCGCTTGAGCACCGCCACTTCGGCAAACGGATAGGTGCTGATGAAGTCGGTGTTGTGGGTGTGGTTGCCCCCCATGATGATCTTCACCCCGGCGGCGATTTGCACATAGTCGCCGAGATGGAGCCTGTCTATGTGCCAGATGGGGCCCCAGCCGGTGTCGGCTGAGCGGCTCCAGCGGTCGCCGTGCAGGTAGCGCACGGCCTCCTCTTCGAAGGGGCCATCCCAGGCGCCCGAGTAGTAGCTGTGTCGCCCCTTGAGGCAGATGTTGGGATTGGTCACCGTCAGGTGCAGGTACTCGACCTGCGACCAATGCTGGCAGAGGGTCATGGCTGTGTTCCTCGTTGAATGGATAGGTATTGGATGCGCGGATTGGCGCAGCTAATGGATCCAGACCAGCAGGCGGGGCACGCACAGGGTGGAGCAGCCCAGCGCCTGGGATGAACGGGGTCGTTGCATGAGGAGGGGTTCCCGACAGAAGAGGTCAGATGGTAAGGGATGGGGAGGGCAATGCCAAGCAGAGGGGCTCTGCTGGTCAAAACCTGCACAAAGGGTCTGGTTGATATTTATTCTCGATTAGCCATGATACAGGCTCCACTCGTATCGGCAGGAGAGAGGACAATGACGAATCAGAACTGGCAGCGTTACATGCTGGAGGCGGAGAATGCCCTGGGCATGGGGGCACTGGGCACGGCCATCTGCCTCTATCAGCAGGCCCTGGGGGAGGTGTATGAGCTGGCGTCCGGGGATCTGGACGAACTGGCCAGCATGCGGGTCGCCACCTGTCACCGGATGGCCGACTTCTGGCGCGCCATGGAGGAGCCCGCCTATGAGCTGCGCTACCTCAAGCTCGCCTCCGAGCTGGTCACCGCCCTGGTGCCCCAGTGCCCGAACCGGGAGTGCGAGTCCCTCATCAGCGAGCTGGGCTGCTGCCGCGCCGCCCTGCTCTCCTTCTTGAAGCGTCACCCCAACCCCGAGATCGCCAGGTTGATCCAGGTGCAGGACAAGGTGCAGGGCTGCGAGTTGATAGGGCGCTTTCGCCTCAACTAGCGGTTGTGCGCCCGAGCCGCCGTGCGATGCGGCTCTGGGCTTCCTCCCCTTGCAGGGCGAGGGAGAAGGCGCGGGCCTCCAGATCGATGACGAAATGCACCGCCTGTCTGAGTTCCTGCTTGAGCAGCGCCTTGCTCTTTTGCAGTGCCTTGGGGGCTTTGGCCGCGAGCTTCAGCCCCTGCTCGCGGGCGAAGGGGAGCAATTCCTCCACCGCCAGCACCCGGTTGGCGAGCCCTAGCCGCAGCGCCTCGTCGGCATCGATGGCTTCGGCCAGCAACAGCAGCTCCGCCGCCTTGAGGTGCCCCACGGCGCGGGGCAGCAAGAGGCTTGAGGCAAACTCCGGCACCAGCCCCAGCTCGACGAAGGGCAGTTGCAGCCGGGCGTTCTCCCCCAGATAGACCAGATCGCAGTGCAGCAGCAGGGTGGTGCCTATGCCCACCGCCGGGCCGCCTACGGCGGCGATCACCGGCTTGGGGAAGTCGGCCAGGGTGTGGAGGAACTGCAGGATGGGGTCATCCGCGTCCAGACTGCTCTTGCCCATGAAGTCCGCGAGATCATTGCCCGCGGTGAAGCACTCCTGCTGCCCTTGCAGCAACACCACATGCACGCTCTCGTCCTGGGCGGCCTGCTGAAAGGCCTCGGTGAGGGCCAGGTACATCTCTGTGTTGAGGGCATTGCGCTTGTCCGGCCGGTTGAGGGTCAGGAGGAGCAAGCCATCCTGCTGCTCGGCCAGAATTGTGAGGGCCATGTCTGAATCCTTGTGTTCGGGGGCTGCCAAAAGCTTGCCATAGGGGTAAGCTTCGCTTCGTTTAACAACATCATAAAAGGATTTCAACCATGTTTAAACGTGCGTTTTATTCCAGCCTGGCCCTGCTCCTGGCCGCCCCCGCGCTGGCCAAGGTCGAGGCCGTCGACGGTTATGTGCGCCTGCTCCCCCCGGGTTCGCCCAACACGGCGGCCTTCATGGTGCTCAAGAATGACGCGGACAAGCCGGTGATCCTGACTGCTGCTACCTCCCCTGACGCGGGCCGTGCCGAGCTGCACACCCATCTGCACGAGAACGGCGTCATGAAGATGCGCCAGGTGGAGAGCATCGAAATCCCGGCCAGGGGGGAAGCCGTCCTCAAACCCGGCAGCCTCCACATCATGCTGTTCGAGGTGCGGGATCTCTCTGAGGACAGGCCCTTCCCCCTGACCCTGACCCTGGACGATGGTCAGACCCTGAGCCTGAGTCTGCCGGTGAAGCCGGTCGAGCCGATGAAGGGCATGCAGCACTGACATTAATGGACGCTTGTTCAGCTTTTTACTCTAGGTATTCCTTGCTCACCGGGTAAAATGATGGTCTTTCCAGTCCATAATGGAGCTATGTAATGAAGAAGACCCTGATTGCCGGCAGCCTGATTGCCCTGTTCAGCCATGCAGCCATGGCCGCCGATGACTGGCGTTTCGCGGCGGGTGCCGATATGTGGAACTCCCAGGGGAGCGGCCAGGTCAGCGGTGTCGGTGCCGATGGCAGCTATGACGACAACTACAACTGGAGCGGCTACCTGCAACTGGAGCACGGCATCTTCCTGCTGCCGAACGCCAAGTTCGAGATGTCCGATTTCAGCACCAGCGGCGGCTCCTTCAGCAACGATCTGCTGGCCTATGATCTGAGCCTCTACTACCGCCTGATGAACAACGACCTGTTCCAGCTCGATCTGGGTCTGACCGGTCGTCGCTACGATGGCGACTTCAACACCCAGCACTACTCCTACGACAAGGACGTGCTGATGGCTTACACCGGTGGTGAAGTGCGCATCCCGGGTACCGGCTTTGCCGCCTTTGGTGATCTGCGCGTGCAGGATGCGGACAACTATGACTACCGTCTGGGTGGTTCCTACAAGTTCTCCACAGTGCCGCTCAAGATCCGTGCCGGCTGGCGTGAGGCCGAGATGGACTTCGACCGTGTCGACCAGAGCATCGACGGCTGGTTCATCGGTGGCGAATTCACCTTCTAATCTGCCGAAGGGTGGCGATGGGCCACCCGGACGTGTTTGACGGGCAAGGGTGAGGAAGGAGAGATAATGGGCCATATCATAGTGACTGGCGCGGGTTCCGGCCTTGGGCGCGCTCTGACAATCGGACTGGTTGAGCGCGGTCATCGGGTCTCCATGATGGGGCGCCGTTATCACAAGTTGCAGGAGCAGGAACAGCGGCTCGGCAGCGCCGTGGTCGGCATCGCCGCCGATCTGTCCCACCACGAAGAGGTGGAGATGGCCTTCGGTGCCGCCGTGGCCTGGGGCGGTTTGCCTTCCCTCGTGATCCACTGTGCCGGCGTCGGGGAATTCGGCCCTGTCGGTGTCTACACCGCCGAGCAGGTGCGCCGGGTGGTGGAGAGCAATCTCGTCTCCACCATACTGGTGGCCCAGCAGACGGTACGCCTCATCGGCGAACAAGGCGGGGTGCTGGCCAATGTGCTCTCCTCCGCGGCCCAGACCGGCAAGGCCAACGAGAGCCTCTACTGCGCCTCCAAATGGGGGATGCGCGGCTTTCTGGAGTCCCTGCGAGCCGAGCTGAAAGGCTCGCCCCTGCGGCTGGTGAACCTCTACCCGAGCGGGATCCGCAGCGAATTCTGGGACAACTCGGATCATGTGGACCCGAGCGGCTTCATGACTCCGGAAGATGCGGCGGCCTACATGCTCGACGCGCTGGAGGCGAGAAGCAGCTGCCACGTGACCGATCTCTTTATCGGTCGCAACGCCTGAGGCGGGCTTCTTCATCCGGTTGCCATCGTCGGGGCACACAGAAATAAAAAGCGCGCCATCAGGCGCGCTTTTTTCATTGATGTGCAGTGCTAAATTATCTTCTTGCCTGCCTGTCTTTACGCCGGGCCATCATGGATTTGAAGGCGGGTAAATTTAATGCCGACATGGCATGAATGAGTGATGATGCATGTCGGCACATATTATTTCCGAGCCGCATATTCCCGCAGGAAGGATGGGATCACCTGTTTTGGCTTCTTGCCAAGGGTCAGCAGCAATTCAAAATCCGGGTCGATAATGCCATATCGACACGCCAGCTCTTCCAACAAAGCAAGCCAGAGGTGGGCCGTCACCTCGGCATCCGCCAGGGCGCGGTGAAACACCCCGTCATTGGGCAGGCACCGGTATTGCACCAGGGTACCTAGCTTGTGATCCGGGGCATCGGGAAACAGGCGCCTCGACAGCAGCAGGGAACAGGCGAACTGCCCGCAGTATTGCGCCGGCAATCGCTCTATTTCCGCATCCAGAAAGCGCTTGTCGAAGGAGGCGTTGTGGGCGACCAGATTGTCATCACCGATAAAGTCGACGAAATCCGCCATCACCTCGTTGCAGGGGGGAGCCTGTTTCAGCATGGCATTGCTGATCCCGGTATATTGCTCGATGAAGCTGCTCACGTTGAAGCCCGGATTCATCAATGCCGAGAAACGCTCACTGATATGGCCATCCTTGATTCTGACGGCACCGATCTCGATGGCTCTATCCCCTTGTCCGGGTGAAAGCCCTGTGGTCTCGAAGTCGAGCACGACAACGGTATTGGCTGAGGCGATGGACATAACTTCTCGGGCAAGCTGGGTAAAGAGCGTCAGTCTAGGAAATCAGCCGTGCCGTGTACAGGGCAATACAGTTATCTCATTGGTTCACGCTGGAGACGCATTTTTGTGCATCATGGCTGAAAGCCATATAAAAAGCCCCGAGTGCCGTGGCACTCGGGGCTTTCTTATGAAAAGCGAAAGGTGGTGTCGGCGGTTATCAGCGACCCAGCTTGGCCTTGAGCATGGCGATGATGTCTTTGATCGCCACTTCCTGCTTCTCGCCGGTGCGGCGGCACTTGTACTCCACCACGCCGTTGTCCAGACCGCGATCGCCGATGACGATGGCGTGCGGCACACCGATCAGCTCCATGTCGGCGAACATCACGCCCGGACGCTCCTTGCGGTCGTCGAACAGGACGTCCACACCGGCGGCCTTCAGCTCGGCGTAGAACTGCTGCGCCTGCTCGGCCACGCGCTCGGACTTGTGCATGTTCATCGGCACGATTGCCACTTCGAACGGGGCTATGGCCTCCGGCCAGATGATGCCGTACTGGTCGTTGTTCTGCTCGATGGCGGCGGCCACCAGGCGGGAAACCCCGATACCGTAGCAACCCATCTCCATGGTGACGGACTTGCCGCCCTCGTTCAGCACGCTCGCCTTCATGGCTTCGGAGTACTTGGTACCCAGCTGGAAGATGTGGCCCACTTCGATGCCGCGCTTGAGCAGCAGCTTGCCCTGGCCGCAGGGGCTGGGGTCGCCTTCCACCACGTTGCGCAGGTCGGCAACTTCATAGGTAGCGATATCGCGATCCCAGTTGGCACCGGTCAGGTGGAAGCCGGTCTCGTTGGCGCCGCAAACAAAATCGCTCAGATGGGCGGCGCTGCGATCGACGATGATGCGACCGGCAAAGCCGACCGGGCCTATGGAGCCTGCATCGCAACCGGCGGCAGCTTTAATCTGCTCGTCGTTGGCGAAGGTGAGCGGGTTGGCAACACCCGGCAGCTTCTCGGCCTTGATTTCGTTCAGCTCGTGGTCGCCACGCAGTACCAGGGCGATGACCGCCTGCTTGCCGTGCTCGTCCGCTTCGGCCAGTACCAGCAGGGTCTTGGCGATGGCGGTCGGCGCCACGGCCAGGAAAGCGGCAACCTCGTCGATGGTGTGAACGGCCGGGGTGGCAACCTTGGTCAGGGCTGCGGTGGCGGCGGCGCGCTCACCGGCTGGTGCCAACGCTTCGGCCATCTCGATGTTGGCGGCGTAATCTGATGTATCGGAGAAGGCGATCAGGTCTTCACCGCTCTCGGCCAGCACCTGGAATTCGTGGGAGCCGGTGCCACCGATGGAGCCGGTGTCGGCCTGCACCGGGCGGAAGTTCAGCCCCATGCGGGTGAAGGCGGCGCAGTAGGCTGCGTGCATCTTCTCGTAGGTCTCGATCAGCGAGGCCTTGTCGATGTGGAAGGAGTAGGCATCCTTCATCAGGAACTCGCGGCCGCGCATCACGCCGAAACGGGGACGCACCTCGTCGCGGAACTTGGTCTGGATCTGGTACAGATTCAGCGGCAGCTGCTTGTAGCTGTTCACTTCGTAACGGACCAGGGCGGTGATCACCTCTTCGTGGGTCGGGCCCAGCACGAAGGGACGGTTGTGACGGTCGGTCAGGCGGCACAGCTCGGGGCCGTAGTCATCCCAGCGGCCGGACTCCTGCCACAGCTCGGCGGGTTGCACCACCGGCATGGAAACTTCGATGGCACCAGCATTGTTCATCTCTTCGCGAACAATGTTCTCGATCTTTTTCAGTACCCGCAGACCGGTTGGCAGCCAGGCATACATGCCGGAGGCCAGTTTACGGATCATGCCGGCGCGCAGCATCAGCTGGTGGCTGATGACTTCAGCGTCGGAGGGGGTTTCCTTGAGAGTGGAAAGCAGATATTGGCTGGTACGCATCGCGGTAGACCTTCGCTAGTTCGGGCCCTTGGCCCTGGAAAATTTCAAGTGCGGAATTTTAACAGGCCGAGCCCCGTGGCCCAAGGGCTAAATTCAGCCAGGCAGGGGGGAAGGGCCGCGCTGGCGCAGGCCTTGTCCCCCCGGGCAGGGGAGGGGGAGCGGCAGATCGCGGGACAAGGCCTATGCTGGATACTTATCCAGTTATTCTTTATGCTATGACCCAATTTGCAAGAGTCTGCGTGGCGAGGAAGAGAACATGATCGGTCGCTTGAGAGGCGTCATCATCGAGAAACAACCCCCTGAGGTGCTGATCGAAGTGGGGGGCCTGGGCTATGAAGTGCACATGCCCATGAGCTGCTTCTATGATCTGCCGGAACTGGGGAAGGAAGCTGTCATTCACACCCACTTCGTGGTGCGCGAAGATGCCCAGCTGCTCTATGGCTTCAACCACAAGCAGGAGCGGGCGCTGTTTCGCGAGCTGATCAAGACCAACGGGGTCGGCCCCAAGCTGGCGCTGGCCATCCTCTCCGGCATGACGGCCACCCAGTTCGTGATGAGCGTCGAGCGCGAGGAGATAAGCTCCCTGGTCAAGTTGCCCGGTGTGGGCAAGAAGACCGCCGAGCGGCTGGTGGTGGAGATGAAAGACCGCCTCAAGGGCTGGGTCAGCCACGATCTCTTCTCCCCTGCCGCCATCAGCCTGCCCGCCCAGGAGAGCCAGCTGCGCGCCCCCGATGCCAGCGAAGAGGCGGCCAGCGCCCTGGTGGCGCTCGGTTACAAGCCGCAGCAGGCGAGCCAGATCGTGGCCAAGGTGGCCAGCGAGGGCATGTCGGTGGAAGCCATCATCCGTGAATCCCTGCGCAGCCTGGTGTGAGGATGACAATGAAGCAAGCGGACCATCCCGGGTCACTGGACTGTGACCGCGGGGATGCAGAGCGTGAGGTAGTGCATGATTGAAGCGGATCGTCTCATCTCGGCCGGTGCCGCCCGCGAGGACGAGGTCATCGATAGGGCCATCCGGCCCAGGAAGCTGGCGGATTACACCGGGCAGGATCACGTCTGCGACCAGATGGAGATCTTCATCGAGGCCGCCCGCCAGCGCGGGGAGGCCCTCGATCATCTGCTGATCTTCGGCCCGCCCGGGCTTGGCAAGACCACGCTCGCGAATATCGTGGCCAACGAGATGGGGGTCAACATCAAGACCACCTCGGGCCCGGTGCTGGAGAAGGCCGGCGATCTCGCCGCCCTGCTCACCAACCTCGAACCGAACGATGTATTGTTCATCGACGAAATCCACCGCCTCAGCCCCGTGGTGGAGGAGGTGCTCTATCCGGCCATGGAGGATTACCAGCTCGACATCATGATAGGAGAGGGGCCTGCCGCCCGCTCCATCAAGCTCGATCTCCCTCCCTTCACCCTGATCGGGGCCACCACCCGGGCGGGCTCCCTGACCAGCCCGTTGCGTGACCGCTTCGGGATAGTCCAGCGCCTAGAGTTCTACAACGTCAAGGATCTCACCGACATCGTCTCCCGCAGCGCCCGCTGCCTCGGGCTCGACATGTCGGGGGACGGGGCGCTGGAGGTGGCTCGCCGCTCCCGGGGAACCCCGCGGATTGCTAACCGTCTGTTAAGACGGGTGCGGGATTTCGCCCAGGTGAAATCCGATGGTCGCATTGATGGACCCATAGCGGCCCGCGCCATGGACATGCTGGATGTGGACAACGAGGGGTTCGACTTCATGGACCGCAAGCTATTGTTGGCCGTCATCGACAAGTTTATGGGGGGGCCCGTGGGGCTCGACAACCTGGCCGCCGCCATAGGGGAAGAGAAGGACACCATAGAGGACGTGCTGGAGCCTTATCTGATCCAGCAAGGCTATCTGCAACGTACACCCAGAGGGCGGATCGCGACACCGAGAGCTTATGCGCACTTTGGCCTGCAACGGCCAGATGAGCAGTAAAAGCAGCCTTTTGAACGACAAACCGCCCCAAGGGCGGTTTTTTATTATCCGGGCAAAAAAAAGCCCACGGCGGATGCGGTGGGCAAAGACAATTCAGGATGGATGTTCACAGACAGTGAGTGCGTCTGCAGACCGGTCGGGAAAAAACAAAGGAGCCGTCGCGAGGCCTCAGAGTCGGTTCATTTGATAGAGTTGAACGAACGAAAGCTTGTAGTAACGGATGGTCTTGGCAACAAACTTTTTCATCATTAATCCCAACAAACAGGTTCGAAATGTTCATCGAATACGTACCGGGAACCCGGAATGACCGGCCTGTATCCAGAGGTGTGCCCTCACTGCGAGGCGCATTGTAGGAGCTCTTGCCGGGCCGGACAAACAAGAAAATCTATGTGTTTCGGATTAGATAAATTAATGACTTTGCGAGATGACTCTATCCGCATAAACATGTGTTTTTGTTGGTTTTAAATTGATTTCATGATGGCCTGCACCATTCTTGAAATATCGGATTGATAAGGGCTTGCCTGCTCATCTCGTCTATTTGTTTAACAGAATTGAAACTATTTTGACGAGAGTTAAAATTGATTTAAATCAAGTATTTACGGTTTAATGTTTTTTGTGAGCAAGCTCCCAAAATTAATGGGAAACGGCTTGTAAGTTGCCTTGAAAAGGCATGTATTGATGATGGGTTTACATTGATTTCAATCAAATAAAGATGATATAAAACAGCCATCATTATAGGCGAGAATAGAACTGCAGTTAATGTTTACCAGATGTTAAACATTAGCTTTTTTTGTTCCTCTATATTGCCTTGTTGTTAATGTGGTGGCAGTCGAATCCGGTCAGTCCGCGAGGGGTGATCGACCATTCGGGGACTTCCAATGGAAGCTTTGTCCTTAAAACTTAAAATAGCCGTGCCAATAATCGGTGAGGAAACATCATGATTGCTGAGCATGTGGTAGACCTATCGCGGTTCCAATTCGCTGCGACGGCCCTTTATCACTTCCTGTTTGTACCCCTGACGCTGGGAATGGCCTTCCTCCTGGCGATCATGGAGTCTGTCTATGTGATGACCAACAACACAGTGTACCGGGACATGACCAAGTTCTGGGGCAAGTTGTTTGGTATCAACTTTGCCCTTGGGGTTACCACCGGGCTCACCATGGAGTTTCAGTTCGGTACCAACTGGGCTTACTACTCCCACTATGTCGGCGATATCTTCGGGGCCCCGCTGGCCATCGAAGGCTTGATGGCCTTCTTCCTGGAGTCCACCTTCGTCGGCATGTTCTTCTTCGGTTGGGATCGCCTCAGCAAGCGCCAGCATCTGGCGGCAACCTGGCTGATGGCACTCGGGACCAACCTCTCCGCCCTCTGGATCCTGGTCGCCAACGGCTGGATGCAGAACCCGGTCGGCGCCGAGTTCAACTTCGAATCCATGCGCATGGAGATGGTGAGCTTCGCCGATCTGGTGTTCAACCCGGTGGCGCAGGTCAAGTTCGTCCACACAGTGGCGGCGGGCTACACCACGGGCGCCATGTTCGTGCTGGGCATCTCCTCCTACTACCTGCTGAAGAATCGTGATGTGGCCTTCGCCCGTCGCTCCTTCGCCATCGCGGCCGCGTTCGGCATGGCCTCCATCCTCTCCGTGCTGGTGCTGGGTGACGAGTCCGGCTACGAGACCGGGGAAGTGCAGAAGGTGAAACTGGCGGCCATCGAGGCAGAGTGGAACACCGAGCCGGCCCCCGCGTCCTTCACCCTGTTCGGCATTCCGAACCAGGAAGAGATGCGCACCGACTACGCCATCAAGATCCCTTATGCCCTCGGCATCATAGCGACCCGTTCCCTGGACGGTCAGGTGACCGGTCTCAAGGATCTGAAGAGCGAGCATGAAGTGCGCGTGCGCAGCGGCATGACCGCCTACGATCTGCTGACCAAGCTGCAATCCGGCGACAAGTCAGACGAGACCCGCGCTCGCTTCGACGAGGTGAAGCAGGATCTGGGCTACGGTCTGCTGCTCAAGCGTTACACCGCCAACGTGACCGACGCCACCGACGATCAGATCAAGGCCGCCGTGGATGACTCCATCCCACAGGTGCTGCCGCTGTTCTTCGCCTTCCGCATCATGGTTGCCTGCGGCATGTTGATGCTGGTGCTGATCGGTCTGGCCTTCTATGACAGCACTCGCCACAAGATCGGTGAGCGCAAGTGGTTGCTCAAGGCGCTGCTGTACGGCATCCCGCTGCCCTGGATCGCCATCGAGGCAGGCTGGTTTGTCGCCGAGTACGGTCGCCAACCCTGGACCATCGCCGAGATGCTGCCGACCTCAGTCTCCGCATCCAATATCCCTGCGTCCGAGATCTGGTTCTCCCTGATCGGGATCTGCCTGTTCTACACCGTACTGCTGATCATCGAGATGTACCTGATGTTCAAGTATGCGCGTCTGGGCCCAAGCAGCCTGAAGACGGGCAAGTACCACTTCGAACAGAGCAAGGCATAAGGAGAGTAACCCATGTTTGATTACGAAATGTTGCGTCTGGTCTGGTGGGTGCTGGTCGGCGTGCTGCTGATCGGCTTCGCCATCACCGACGGCTTCGATATGGGGGTCGGTGCCCTGCTCCCCTTCGTCGGCAAGAAGGATGTGGAGCGTCGGGTGATGCTCAACACCATGGGGCCGCACTGGGAAGGCAACCAGGTCTGGCTGGTCACCGCGGGCGGTGCCCTGTTCGCGGCCTGGCCCATGGTCTATGCGGCGGCCTTCTCCGGCTTCTACATCGCCATGATCCTGACCCTGATGGCGCTCTTCTTCCGTCCGGTCGGCTTCAAGTACCGCTCCCTGCAGGAAGGCGCCCAGTGGCGCACCAGCTGGGACTGGGCGCTGTTCGCCGGTAGTGCCATTCCCCCCGTCATCTTCGGGGTGGCCTTCGGCAACCTGCTGCAAGGGGTTCCCTTCAGCTTCAACCAGTTCCTGATGCTGACCTACCACGGCAACTTCTTCGGCCTGCTCAACCCGTTCGGTCTGCTGGCCGGTCTGGTGAGCCTGTTCATGATAGTGACCCAGGGCGCTGCCTGGCTGATGATGAAGACCGAAGGTGAAGTGCTGGCCCGCTCCCGCACCGCCGCCATGATCTTCTCCCTGCTGACCCTGGTGCTGTTTGCCCTGGCCGGTGTCTGGGTGAGCGGCATGGATGGCTATGTGATAGTGGGCGCCGTCGCCACCGACGCCGTCACCAACCCGCTTCACAAGGAAGTGGTGGTGCAGGCCGGTGCCTGGATGCAGAACTACAACCTCTACCCCTGGATGATTGCCGCCCCCGTGCTGGGTCTGGTGATGAGCCTGCTGACCGCGCTTGCGGCCAAGCTGGGCAAGGGCTGGATGGCGTTCCTGTTCTCCTCCCTGGCCATTGCCGGCATCATACTGACCGCGGGCTTCTCCATGTTCCCGTTCGTGATGCCCTCCAGCCTGGAGCCGTCCCAGAGCCTGACCATGTGGGATGCCACCGCCTCCTTCAACACCCTCAAGGTGATGACGGTAGTCGCAGTCGTCTTCGTACCGACAGTGCTGGCTTACACCATCTGGACCTACATCAAGATGTTTGGCCGGGTGAGCAACAAGCACATCGAAGACAACCAACAATCGCTCTACTAAGAAGGTGCCCTGATATGTGGTATTTCACCTGGATCCTGGGGCTGTTGCTGGCCTGTGCGTTTGGGATCATCAATGCGCTCTGGCTGGAGCACACCGAGAACCTGGATCGTCAGATCGATGAAGACAAGTGACAGGCTCGCCCGGCTGGCCGCTCCCCTGGAGCGCCAGCCATGGCAAGGTCTGATGTTGCTGGCGGCGGCCCTGCTGGGCGTCGCCATCTTGCAGGCACCGAATCTGGTGGCCGCCAACACCAGTGACCACGGTCTCTGGCTGGCCCCCTGGCTGATGTGGGCGGTCTGCTGCGGTGTCATGCACGGACTGGGGTTCCACCCTCGCAGCCTGGTCGGGCGCCTGCTGTTTTTCCCCTGGCTCGCCTTGCCAAGCCTGTTGTACGGGCTCTGGCTGACCAGCGGTTATTACCTGCCATAAACACAGAGGGAGGCCAGACATTTTCTGCCTCCCTCTGCTTTTGTACCCCGCAGTGCGGCCGTGGTTTTGCCCCCGGCGGATCGGCCGTTATTGCCTGCCATAAAAAACAGGGGGAGATGGGATTTCCCTGTCTCCCCCTGCTTCTTTCCTATTCAGCCCTGCGCTATGATAGCCCCCCATCTGACTGTCGAATGGATCACAGATTTTTATGGGGGAAGTCTCTGAGTTTCCGGTACGTGTCTACTACGAAGACACAGACGCCGGAGGCATCGTCTACAACGCCAATTATCTCAAGTTTATGGAACGGGCTCGCACCGAGTTCCTGCGCGCCGGCGACATCGAGCAAGATGTCCTGTTGCAGGCGGGGATCGCCTTCGTGGTGAGTCGCACCGAGATCGATTTCCGCTCCGCGGCCCGCTTCAATGAACAGCTGACCGTATTGACGCAAGTGACTGAAGTGAAACGTGCTTCCATGCGCTTTTCACAGCAGATCCTGGCGGCTGATGGACGACTGATCACCCAGGCCATGGTACAGATTGCCTGTGTCAGTCATCCGCAAATGAAACCTGTTGCAATACCTGAAAAAATCAAGGGAGTGCTGTTAAGTGCACGCTGAAATTTCGTTTATTGGTCTGTTCTGGCAAGCCAGCCTGCTGGTGAAACTGGTCATGATGACCCTGATGGGCATGTCGGTCGTCTCCTGGGCGCTGATCATCCAGCGTTCCAAGGTGATCAAGGCGGCCAACCTCGCCTCGGAGCAGTTTGAAGACAGATTCTGGTCCGGCGTCGACCTCAACCGTCTCTATCAGGAGTCTTCCTCCCGCCGCGATGACATCGAAGGCATGGAAGACATCTTCTATTCCGGCTTCAAGGAGTATGCCCGCCTGCTCAAGGCCGGTGCCCGTGGCCAGGATGCGGTGATGGACGGTACTTACCGCGCCATGCGCGTCTCCCTGTCCCGTGCGGTGGACGAGCTGGAATCCAACCTGCCAGTGCTGGCGACCGTCGGCTCCATCAGCCCCTATATCGGCCTGTTTGGTACCGTATGGGGCATCATGAACGCCTTTATCGCCCTGGGCCAGGTGCAGCAGGCGACCCTGCAGATGGTGGCACCGGGCATCGCGGAGGCGCTGATCGCCACCGCCATGGGTCTGTTCGCGGCCATTCCCGCGGTTATTTTCTATAACAGATTCACCAACAAGGTGGAGAAGCTGGAGAACGCCTACGCCAACTTCATGGACGAGTTCACCACCATACTGAACCGTCAGATTGCACAGCAGCAGGGTGACAAGTAAATGCAAACCTATCAGCGGATCCGGCGCAAGAAGGTCGCCGAGATCAACGTGGTGCCCTATATCGACGTCATGCTGGTGCTGCTCATCATCTTCATGGCGGTGACGCCGGTGATCACGCAAGGGGTCAAGGTGGACCTGCCCCAGGCGGAGTCCGAGCAACTGCCCGAGGACGCCAAGCCCCCCTTCATCGTCAGCGTCAACACCGAGGGTGAGTACGTCATCAAGGCCGGTGAGGCGGATGACGAACCAGTGCCAAGCGGCACGCCCGAGGCGATGCAGCAATACATCACCGAGAAGGCCATGGGCTATCTGGCCATCAACCAGAACGCTCCCGTGGTGGTGGCGGGTGACAAGTCCGTGCGTTACGAAGAGGTGATCCTGCTGATGGTGGCCCTCAAGAAAGCCGGTGTGCCTCAGGTTGGCCTGATGACGGATCCGGTGAACTGACGGAGATGGATGTGAAGCGTGGTATTTCCGGTTATCTCGTCGCGTCGCTGCTGCTGCATCTGATCATCGGCATCATACTGCTGGTCGGGGTCGACTTCAGCAAGCCCAAGCGCCCCGAGTCGAAGGGACAGATCGTCAATGCGGTGATGCTGGACAGCGAGTTCCTGGAGCAACAGGCACAGCAGATCCAGCAGCAGAAAGCTCAGCCCAAGGCTGCCCAGCAGCAGAAAGAGAAGGACAAGGAAGACGCCGATCAGGCCCGGCGCGAGCTGGCGAAGGAGCAGGAGCGTCTGCGCATCGCCGAGACCAAGCGCAAGGAGGCCGAAGAGGCCACCCGCAAGGCCGAGACCGAGAAGCAGAAGAAGGTAGCCGAGCAGAAGCAGGCGGAAGAGCAGGCCCAGAAGGCCGAGGAGGCCCGCAAGCTGGAGGCGCAGAAGACCAAGCAGGCTGAAGCCAAGCGCCAGGAAGAGGAACTCGCCAAGGCGCTGGCGCTCAAGAAAAAGAAAGAAGAGCTGGAGAAGAAGCAGGCCGAAGAGAAAGCCAAGGCGAAGGCGGATGCGGCCAAGAAGGCTGAAGCCGACAAGAAGGCCAAGGCCGAGGCCGAGAAGAAAGCCAAGGCGGAAGCCGAGAAGAAGGCCAAGGCTGAGGCAGAGAAAAAGGCTGCAGATGAAGCCGCAAAGAAGGCAAAAGCTGACGCAGAGAAGAAGGCGAAGGCCGAGGCTGACAAGAAGGCCAAGATAGAGGCGGAGCGCAAACGCAAGGCGGCCGAGGAGGCCAAGCTGCAGAAAGAGATGGAAGCCATGATGCAGCAGCAGCTGGAGGCCGAGGCCAGTTCCCGCAGCCAGGCCGCATCGGCTGCGGCTCAGGGGGAAGCCCAGAAATATGCCGCCCTCATCGCCGCCACGGTCGAGCGCTACATGATTTTGGATCCCACCATGCGGGGCAAAACCTGTACTATCGGTGTCAAATTGGCCAGTACCGGCTTCGTCATCTCGGTGGACAACGGCCAGGGTGACCCGGCGGTCTGCCGCTCCGGCAAGGCGGCTGTGCTGAAGGCGAATCAGTTGCCGGTGCCGAAGGATCCTGCGGTATTCGAGCAGTTGAAGGAACTTAACCTCAAGTTAGAACCTAGCATCTAGACGTGATAAAACGGGGTCATTGACCGTGGTTGGCAGCATCTGCTGATAAAGGAATTTCACCTCTCATTTTTATTGGAACAGAGTATTTAAGCCATGATAAGAAAAGTGTTTTTTGCTTTGGTTGGCTGCCTTCTGCTAGGCCAGAGCGCTCAGGCGGCCTTGGACATCGTCATCACCGGCGGTATTGACAGTGCGCGCCCCATCGCCATCGCCCCCTTCAAGTGGGAAGGCAATGGTCAACTGCCACAGGACATCGCAGAGGTGGTCTCCAACGACCTGATGCGCAGCGGCAAGTTCAAGCCGCTGGCCCGTGGCCAGATGCCGCAGACCCCGAGCACCAGCGGCGAGATCAACTTCGCCCCCTGGGCGTCCCAGGGTGTGGAGGCCGTGGTGGTCGGTTCCATCGCGGCGGTCGGTGATGGCACCTACAAGATCAACTTCGAGCTGGTCGACGTGCTGAAGGGCCAGCTGGCCAAAACCCAGGGCGGCGAAGCGAACGGCTACATCCTCGACAGCCGCATGGCGACCATACCGGGTGCCCAGATGCGCCAGTTCGCCCACCGCATCTCCGACATCGTCTACGAGCGTCTGACCGGTGAGCGTGGTGCCTTCCTGACCCGTCTGGCCTATGTCTCCGTCCAGCAGGGTACCCAGTTCCCGTACCAGCTGCGGATCTCAGATTACGATGGCTACAACGAGAAGACCCTGCTGCGCTCCCGCGAGCCGCTGATGTCACCGGCCTGGTCGCCGGATGGCAGCAAGCTGGCCTATGTGAGCTTCGAGAACCAGAAGTCCGAGATCTATGTGCAGGACATCTATACCCAGCAACGCAGCCTGATCACCAGTTTCCGCGGCATCAACGGTGCCCCCGAGTGGTCACCAGATGGTCGCCGTTTGGCTATTGTTTTGTCCAAAGATGGGCAGCCTGATCTCTATGTTGTTGATGTTGCTAGCAAGCAACTCACTCGAGTCACAAATAACCGTACCATAGACACCGAACCCTCCTGGATGCCGGACGGTCAAACTTTGCTGTTCACCTCTGAACGTGGTGGCAAACCCCAGATTTATAGCGTAAATTTGGCGACTGGCGTCACTCGCCGGATGACCTGGGAAGGGGATTCCAACCAGGGGGCATCCATCACGCCGGACGGCAAGTCCATGGTGATGGTGACCCGGGTTCAGGGACAATATCGCATCGCTCGCCAGGATATGGAGAACGGAGCCATGTTGGTACTGACCCAGAGTGCTCTGGACGAGTCGCCAAGTGTGGCACCCAATGGCAGCATGATCATTTATGCCACCATCTATCAGGGTCGTAAGAGTCTTGCGTTGGTGTCGACCGATGGTCGCTTCAAGGCAGTGCTTCCGACCAGTAGCGGTGAAATTCGTGCACCAGCTTGGTCGCCCTTCTTGAATTGATAAAAAAATCGATTGTTTTTTGTTTTGTTATAAAGGTTTAAGGAAATAGCATGCAACTCAATAAACTGCTCAAGGGTCTGGCCATCGCACTGCCACTGTTCACCCTGGCTGCCTGTAGTTCTTCTTCCGACTCCGACGCCGCTGGCGCCGAGTCTGGCATGACCGACGGCATGGGCGGTGTACAAACCGGTGGCGCCAACGGCATGTTGTCCCCGGAAGAGCAGATGCGTCAGAAGTTCGAAGCTCTGCAGCGCGATAACGTGATCTACTTCCCGTACGATGGTTACGACATTCAGGGTCAGTACGCCGACCTGCTGGATGCCCATGCCAGCTACCTGCGTGAGCGTCCGAGCGTCAAGGTATTGATCGAAGGCCACGCCGATGAGCGCGGTACTCCGGAATACAACATCGCCCTGGGTGAGCGTCGTGCCAAGGCCGTTGCCAAGTATCTGCAAACCCTGGGTGTGCAGGCCGAGCAGCTCTCCATCGTCAGCTATGGCGAAGAGAAGCCGCTGGATCTGTCCCACACCGAGGACGCCTTTGCCAAAAACCGCCGTGCGGTCCTGGTTTACTAAGGTTTGAACCGAACGAAGTTCGTTTATATGCAAGCGGCCATTTCGATGGCCGTTTTATTTGCACTAAACGCCAAGGTTTGATCCGAATGAAATCTGTATAAGCGAGCGACTATGGCGCTGGCCGTTTTATTTGCACTAAACGCTAAGGTTTGATCCGAATGAAATCTGTGTACAAGCAAGCTGTTGTTGCGCTGGCCGTATTGGTTGCTCTGAATGCGCATGCGGCGGCTCCTGTCAGCGATCTGGGCGGTGACTCGGGTGGTGGGGTTGTCCTTAGCGGCAACAACGGCGCTATCGTGCCTACCGGTAGCCTGGAAGACAGGGTTGCCCTGCTGGAGCGCACCCTGAATGCCCGTCTGCGCCTGCAGGCCGAGCTGCAGCAACAGGTCGACTCCCTTCAAGGGGAGGTCTCCGAACTGCGTGGTCAGCTGGAGCAGCAGACCTACCAGATGGAGCAGTCGCAAGAGCGTCAGCGCCAGCTCTATCAGGAGCTCGACAAGGTGGCCAACAGCCAGCCTGCCGCCGCAGCGCCCGCGACCCCGGCAGCCGGCGCCACGACACCCGCTGCCGCGGCCAACTACTCGACCAATCAGGACGAGAACCAGGCCTATGACGCCGCCGTGAACATGGTGCTCAAGGAGAAGAACTACGACAAGGCCATTCCTGCCTTCGAAGGGTTCATCAAGCAGTTCCCGAGCTCCAGCTATGTTCCCAATGCGCACTACTGGCTCGGCCAGCTGATGTTCAACAAGGGTGACAGAGCCGGTGCCGCCAGCCAGTTCTCCACTGTGGCGAACAAGTACAGCAAGTCGCCCAAGCGGGCCGATGCCCTGCTGAAGCTGGGCATGCTGGCGCAGCTCGACGGCAAGAAAGCGGAAGCCAAGGCCTTCTATGAGCAGGTGATCAAGGGCTATCCCGACACCACGTCAGCCAAGCTAGCTGAACAGAGTCTGGCTAAGCTGTAACATTGCTGCATGTCACTGTTTTCGTAACAGTCTTGTAAATACGGCTCTGCTTTGTATGCGCAGTGAACAAACAGATTTAATTTAAGATTTTTCTATTGCGCCAGGATGATAAATCCGTAATATAGGCCGCCGTCAGAGCCGGTGCAGCAGTGCGCTCGGAACTGGTCGTGGTGAGGGTCGTTAGCTCAGTCGGTAGAGCAGTTGACTTTTAATCAATTGGTCGCTGGTTCGAATCCAGCACGACCCACCATTTCTTCACAACGGGTGAAGACAGCATTCCCAGGTCGTTTAGCTCAGCTGGGAGAGCACCTCCCTTACAAGGAGGGGGTCACTGGTTCGAGCCCAGTAACGACCACCATGATTTAACATTGCCCGCCACATGCGGTCGGTGACAGGTTCAAGATGGGTCGTTAGCTCAGTCGGTAGAGCAGTTGACTCTTAATCAATTGGTCGTAGGTTCGATCCCTACACGACCCACCAATCTTGACCACAGAGTATCCCAGGTCGTTTAGCTCAGCTGGGAGAGCACCTCCCTTACAAGGAGGGGGTCACTGGTTCGAGCCCAGTAACGACCACCATGTTTTAACACCGTCCGCCACATGCGGTTGGTGACAGGTTCAAGATGGGTCGTTAGCTCAGTCGGTAGAGCAGTTGACTCTTAATCAATTGGTCGTAGGTTCGATCCCTACACGACCCACCAATCTTGACCACAGAGAATCCCAGGTCGTTTAGCTCAGCTGGGAGAGCACCTCCCTTACAAGGAGGGGGTCACTGGTTCGAGCCCAGTAACGACCACCATGCTTTAAAAATGATACAGATGGGTCGTTAGCTCAGTCGGTAGAGCAGTTGACTTTTAATCAATTGGTCGCTGGTTCGAATCCAGCACGACCCACCATCATTCAGTCTTGCCCCAGGTCGTTTAGCTCAGCTGGGAGAGCACCTCCCTTACAAGGAGGGGGTCACTGGTTCGAGCCCAGTAACGACCACCATGCTTTAAAAATGATACAGATGGGTCGTTAGCTCAGTCGGTAGAGCAGTTGACTTTTAATCAATTGGTCGCTGGTTCGAATCCAGCACGACCCACCATCATTCAGTCTTGCCCCAGGTCGTTTAGCTCAGCTGGGAGAGCACCTCCCTTACAAGGAGGGGGTCACTGGTTCGAGCCCAGTAACGACCACCATGCTTTAAAAATGATACAGATGGGTCGTTAGCTCAGTCGGTAGAGCAGTTGACTTTTAATCAATTGGTCGCTGGTTCGAATCCAGCACGACCCACCATCATTCAGTCTT
>NZ_JBWVQS010000014.1:0-59869 GCF_056642115.1 Aeromonas sp. 130281
CATCACCGGCACCAACGATGGCGCCACCATCAGCGGCGATGTTCTGGGGGCGGTGACCGAGGACAATAGCGCCCCGCTGCTGACCGACACCGGCAGCCTCAGCGTGGCCGATGTGGATCAGGGCGAGGATGTCTTCGACACCGGCAGCGTCACCGACACCACCGTCGGCGGTGGCCTTGGCAGCCTGAGCATCACCGCCGCCGGCACCTGGACCTACGAGGTGGCCAACGCCGATGTGCAGTACCTGGGCGCCGGGGACACCCGCGTCGAGACCTTCGAGGTGAGCTCGGTCGATGGCACCGCCACCGAAACCGTGACCATCACCATCACCGGCACCAACGACGCGCCGGTACTGAGCGTCGATACCGACGGGGCGGTGACCGAGGATGCGGTCACGCCGGACCTGACCGACAGCGGCGTGCTGAGCTTCAGCGACGTCGACACCAGCAACCTCCACAACGTCAGCGTCAGCGACAACGCCGATGCGGTGTGGAGCGGCGGCGCTCTGAGCCCGGCGCAGATCAGTGCGCTGACCAGCGGCTTCACCGCCGACAGCAACTCCTGGGACTACACGGTGGCCAATGCTGCCACCCAGTTCCTGGCCCTGAGCGAGACGGTCACCTTCAGCTATGACGTGACCGTGACCGACAACGACGGCGGCAGTGACACCGCGACCGTCACCGTGGTCATCACCGGCAGCAATGACGCGCCGACCGTGACGGGGCTGGTGATTACGGAGAGCTCGATCAGCTTTACAGCCAATGATGTCGATGTAAGTGATGCTCTGACGTTGGCGGGCCCGTTTGCCGCTGCGTTTGGCAACCCGCCAGTCAACAATGGTACGACTACGACACTGACGCCTACTCAGCAGGCAGGGGGCGTTTCGGGGACCTTGCAGGTTACAGATGGAAGCACCACAGCAGCGGTTGTGGGGCTCTACCTTGGCACAAGTGCGGGTGATACAGCTTTCGCACCGCTTGCAGGGTCGCCGAACGCGATGTACGGATTCGGTGGTGCCGACACTCTGACGGGCGGCACTGCAGCGGACAGCATCTTCGGCGGGGCTGACGGTGACACGCTGACCGGCGGTGGTGGGGCTGACAACGTGTTTGGTGGCACGGGCAATGACAGGATCACAATGCTGGTTACGACCGGTGATGTGGACACGATCGACGCTGGTTCAGACAACGACACGCTGCTGCTCAATGGTACCGTACCTGGAAGCGGAGTGGTGGTTGCGGATCTTTCCGTGGCCGATCAGATCGTCTCGATTGGTGGCGTGGCTGATGTGCTGGCCCAGTCGAACTTCGAGAACCTTGATGCCTCGGGGTTGGGCAGTTCGCTCACTGCGACTGGCAGTGCCGTGGCGAACATCATTGTTGGCTCCAACGGCAACGATACAATCAACGGCGGTGACGGTGCAGACAGCCTCTACGGCGGTGCGGGTAATGACACGCTGACGGACTCCGAGGCGGTCCAGAGCCAGGTGACGACGCTGACCTTCAACGTCAGCGGATATGACACTGGCGATGTGGTGTCGATAACGGTGGACGGGGTGACCTACAGCCACACGGTGCTGTCGACGGGCCGGACGGCTGAGCAGGTGTACGACGCGTTGAAAGCCGTGTCGGTGAGCGGCGTCACGCTGGCCAACAGCCTGGCGGCCAAGGGCGTGAGCTGGGCGGCGGACCTCAGCAGCAATGCGGTGACGCTGACCAGTAATCCGGGCGCGGACAACGCGTTCACTATTACCACTGGGACCAACAACGGTGCCGATGTCGGCGTTCCCTGGATCTACACGGTTGATTTCAACGACAGTGTTGGCAGCTTCTTCGGTGCTGCAGGGACTGAGAACATCACTATCACGATTGCTGGCACGCCATATGTGGGGACCTATGCCACGAATACCTTTAACTCCAATACGAATTTCGACAACGCCGCCGCCGATGTAGTGGCGGACATCAACGCGGTGCTGGGCGCCGGCACAGCGACCTACAACACCTCGAATAATACATTCACGATTACGATGCCCTCGTCAGTCGTGATTAATGCGACATCCACCAGCGATGACACCTCAGGCTCAGTCGTCAATACACAGGTTGGCAGCGCCGCTGCCGATCAACCGTCACCATCAGTCACCACCAGTCAGGTCGCTGCTGGTTCAGCCAGCAATGACACCCTGGCAGGCGGCGATGGCAATGACACCATCTCAGCTGGTGCGGGCAACGACAGCCTGTCTGGCGGCAACGCCGACGACGTGCTTACCGGTGGTGCAGGTGCGGACGTTATCGATGGTGGAGCAGGCAGCGACACCGCAAGCTACACAGGTAGTGCAGCGGCGGTCACGGTCAGCCTTGCGACTGGCACTGGCAGCGGTGGCGATGCCCAGGGCGACACGCTCGCGGCTATCGAGAACCTGATCGGTTCGGCCTTTGGCGACACGCTGACGGGCAATGCAGGCGCTAACACCATCTCGGGGGGAGCGGGCAACGACACCATCGAAGGTGGCTATGGTGCCGACAGCATCGACGGTGGTACGGATAACGACGTGCTGATGGACACCGAGGTGGTTCAAGGACAAGTGACGACACTGACCTTCAACGCGGGCGGATACGACACCGGCGATGTGGTGTCGATCACGGTGGACGGGGTGACCTACAGTCATACGGTGCTGTCGACGGGGCGGACGGCCGAGCAGGTCTACGATGCGCTGAAAGCCGTGTCAGTGAGCGGCGTTACGCTGGCCAACAGCCTGGCGGCCAAAGGTGTGAGCTGGGCGGCCAACCTCAGCAGCAATACCGTGACGCTGACCAGTAATCCGGACACGACCAATGCCTTCACGATCACGACTGCGACCAACAACGGCTCCGATGTTCTGACGCCTTGGGTGTACCGCGTCGACTTCAGCAATCCCGGCGACTTCGACACTAACGACATCATCCGCATCACGATCAATGGGACTACCTATTCGAGCGACGGCAGCAACTCTGGGGGCAACGATACGTCGCGCTTCGACGACGCACAGGCCAGCCTGCTCGCCGTGCTGACTGGCGCAGGATTTACTGTCACGAACAACACGTCTAACGACACGTTCGATATCACGATCAACACCAGTGCCACGATCAGCGGGGCCGTTATTGTGGATGGCTCTACCGTGCAATCGCCAAGCGCAGCGGTCGTGACGTCCGGCTCGTTGCCGACCGATCAACCATCACCGTCAGTCACCACCAGTCAGGTCGCCACGGATGCTAGCAACGACATCCTGGCAGGCGGCGATGGCAACGACATCATCACGGCCGGAGCAGGTGACGACAGCTTGTCCGGCGGGGATGGTAGCGATGTGTTGACGGGCGGAGCAGGCGCCGACAGTCTGGATGGCGGTAACGGTGTCGATACATTCATATTCAACACCGGAGACACCGCTGTCACGATAGGAGGTTCAGGGGACACTGGGACCATTTCGGGCTACGACGTGATAAACGGTTTCGTCACTGGTGGTTCGGGCGACATTCTCGACCTGCCTGTCGTAGAAGCTGCGGCAGATACTGGTGACGTCAATGGAACAGATACCTCGCTGATGATCGGGGGCAACACCGTCGAAGGGCACAATGTTACCAATGGCATCGTAACCTTCTACGGTGACGATAACGCTGATAGCCAGCTCCTGGCCGTCACCTCCGCAGGCAGTCTCGCCGCTGCGATGCAATATCTCTTGGCGAGCGACATTGGCAGCGCAGGCTCCACCATTGCATTCACCACTTCCGGCGGCTTTGGCACGCACAGTTTCGTCTATCAGCAAACTACGAGCTCCAATGGGAATACCGGCGGATACACGCTGATTCAGCTTTCCGGGGTGACGCTGACTGACATCAGCCAGGCCAATGTGGCTCCGGCCGGTATTGCGGGTGAGCCGATCAATCTCGCGCTTAGCAATCCTGCTGATCATGTAGGGCTGATCACGGTGAACATCTCCGGCGTACCGGCGGGCTGGGGTATCAGTGAGGGCACCGATAACGGCGATGGAACCTGGTCGGTGCAAACAGACGACGTAACCGCGCTGACAATTACCACGACAGATGACTTCAGTGGCGCCGTCTCTTTGCAGATGTCGCAAACCTGGACCGACGCCAGTGGCGACACAGGACTCGTGATGATCACCAACAATGTCGAAGCCTACGCCCCCGGCTCGCCGATCTTTGCGTTGTCCCAGGATGACAACCTGAGCGGCTCGTCCGGTGCCGATACCTTCGTGTTCGCCCAGCCCATCGCCCACAACCAGGTCTATGGCTTCGATGTGGCGGCCGACCGGCTGGATCTGATCGGGTTTGGCACAGGCCTGGACTTCGCCAGCCTGCAGATCGCAGGCGATGGTCAGGGCAATGCCGTCATCACCCTGGGCCCTGACTCCAGCATCACATTGCGCGGGGTGGATGCCGGGGCGCTGGGGGCGGCTAACTTCGTGTTCGACCTGGCCCCAGAGATGAGCAACAGCGGCACCATGATGCTGCACGATGGCGCCATGCTGCCGCTGGGGGGCTTCCTCGACAACAGCGGCAGCGTTCTCCTCGATTCTCACGGCCAGACAACCCGTCTGGAAGTGCTGGTCGAGCACCTCACTCTGCGCGGCGGTGGTCAGGTGGTGCTGTCAGACAACCCGACCAACCTGATCGTCGGCAGCTCGCCGCAGTCACGCCTGGTGAACGAGAACAACACCATCTCGGGCGCCGGCCAGCTGGGTGGCGGGCAGCTGATGCTGGCGAATGCGGGCCTCATCCTGGCCAACGGCCTGCATGCCCTGCTGCTGGATACCGGCAACAACGTCATCGACAACAGCGGCACCCTGGCAGCGACGGGGGCGGAGGGCATGACGGTGGCCAGCGCGCTGGATAACAGCGGACACCTGTGGGCCAACGGTGGCGATCTGCGCCTGCTCGGGGATGTGACGGGCGGCGGCAGTGCCACCATCGACGGCGATGGGACTCTCGCCTTCGGCGGGGCGGCCCGGCTTGGCAGCGTGGCCTTCCATGGTGACGGGGCAGGTACCCTGGCGGTCGAGGCGGATGATGCCATGTCGCTTGGCACTATCCTCGGCCTGGAGCAGGAGGACGGGCTGCTGCTGAGCGATCTGATCTTCGGCGCCGATACCCGGCTCAGCTACAGCGCCAGTGCCGATGGCACCGGCGGCTTGCTGACGGTGAGCGACGGCACCCAGAGTGCCGCACTCCGGCTGCTTGGCCACTACTCGGAAGGGGACTTCCTTCTGGCCGGGGAGGCGGATGGCAGCGTCAAGGTTGGCTATGGTGGCGCCGCCAGCGGTACCCTGGTAGGTACCATGGAGGACGACGATCTGCAGGGGGGCGCCGGCAACGACATCCTGGTGGGCAGGGCAGGGAGCGACCTGCTGCACGGCGGCAGTGGCGCCGATACGTTCGCCTGGCTGCAGGGGGACCTCGAGGCCGGCAAGGTGACCTTGGACTATGTGGCTGACTTCAATCAGGGGGAGGGCGACAGGCTGGACTTGAGTGATCTGCTGGATCAGGATGGCAGCCAGACGATGGATTCCCTGAAGAGCCTGCTCTCCATGGTGCAGGAGACAGACGGGATCCATCTGCAGGTGCAGGACACCACCACCCATCAGGTGGCGCAGGACATAGTGCTGATGAACCACAGCTTCGGCTCCCTGACGGGGGATGCGAGCAGCACTGCCTCCCAGGTGATCGACTACCTGCTGAGCAACCACAGGCTTGATATCGACAACCCGTAAACAGGAAGAGACGGGGAGAACAGCGGCGGGTCATCCCGCCGCTTTTTTATCTGCCCCATTGCCCGGCGATAAAAGGGGGAGGCAAGGTGCTCGTCAGGGAGGGGGCGCTCAGGGAGGGCCGAGGCCCGGGCTGTACCTCAATGGACTCGGCACGACGAGAGCGACTGGCCAGGTTTCGGCTCCTCGACCCTTGACCTTCGACTCCGCGAGGGCGAGTGTCAGGCAGGGATCAGCCGCCCACCAGCTTGACTTGAAAGCCGGCTTTCTCCAGCTCGGCCCTGATAAGGTCCCGTTTGTCCCCCTGGATCTCGATGATCCCCTCCTTGAGGCCGCCGCCGGTGCCGCACTTCTTCTTGAGCAGGGTGGCGATGGTTTTCTGCTGTTCGGCCGGCACGCCGTGAATGGTGATGACACCGGCGCCCTTGCGCCCCTTGGTCTCGCGGCGGATGCGCACGACCCCGTCGGCGGGGAAGGGGGAGGCGCTCTGTATGGGGGCGGATTCCTTGATCATGCCGCCGTCCGTGCTGTAGACCAGGCGGCTGTTGTTGTCGTGACTCATGGCAATACTTTGTCGGTTAGCTAAGCGGAGTTTGATTTTACGCAAATAAATGTTGAGGGCACAGCTTATAATCCTCCCCACTAAAAGCGAATTATTCTTGTTTAACTTCAGGAGCCCGTCATGGTACTCACAGAGTTGTCGCCGGGGCAGCGTGCTCGTATCAAGAACATGAACCAGCTTGGCCGCGCCCTGCGACGCAAGCTGATGGTGATGGGGCTCCTGCCCCAGACCGAGATCCTCTATCTGCGGGCGGCCCCCCTGGGGGATCCGCTCCAGATCCAGTGCCAGGGCATCTGCCTCTCCATGCAAAAGAGCCTGGCCCAGCAAATCGAGGTCGAACCGGTATGAACTACTCCCTGGTAACCGTAGGCAACCCCAACAGCGGCAAGACCTCGCTGTTCAACGCCCTGACCGGTGCCCGCCAGCAGGTGGGCAACTGGAGCGGGGTCACCGTCGACAAGAAGATGGGCGAGTTTTCCGCCAAGGGGCAGGATTACACCCTGATGGACTTGCCCGGTATCTACTCCCTGGCCAATCAGGAGGCGAGCCTGGACGAACAGATCGCCAGCCGCTTCGTGCAGGGCCAGCAGCCGGACCTGCTGCTCAACGTCATCGATGCCGCCAACCTGGAGCGCTCCCTCTATCTCACCCTGCAACTGCGGGAGCTGGGCCTGCCCATGGTGGTGGTGCTCAACAAGATGGATCTGCTGCAAAAACGCCGCATCACCATAGACGAGGGGCTGCTCGGCCAGGCGCTCGGTTGCCCGGTGGTGTCGCTCTCGGCCCACAATCGCCAGCAGGTGGCGGCCTTCAAGGAGCAGATCCACCAGTTCATCGGCCAGCCCCAGCCCGCCCTGGTGCTCGATTACGGTCAGCCGCTGGAAGGCGACATCGCCGAGCTCGAGACCCTGCTCGCCCCCCACCACCTCAGTGACCGCGGCCGTGCCCTGCGCCTGCTGGAGGAAGACGTTGCCATGCAGGAGACGCTGGCGGCGGGTCAGCAGGCGGCGGCCGACAACGTGGTGAGCCGTGCCCACCACGCCCAGGACATCGATCTGCAACTGGCAGATCTGCGCTACGGCCACATCCACCACTGGTGCCAGCAGGCGTGCCGTCAACAGGGCAAGCTCACCGTCGCCCAGAGCGAGCGGCTGGACAGGGTGCTGCTCAACCGCTGGGTGGGGATCCCCTTCTTCCTGCTGGTGATGTACCTGATGTTCATGTTCGCCATCAAGGTGGGCAGCGCCTTCATCGATTTCTTCGACATCCTGGGGGGCGCTCTGTTCGTGGACGGAGTGCACCACCTGCTGGGGCTGGTGTCGGCCCCCGACTGGCTGGGGGCCGTGCTGGCTGACGGCGTCGGCGCCGGTCTGCAGACGGTGGCGACCTTCATCCCCGTGGTGGGCTGCCTCTTCCTGTTCCTCGCCGTGCTGGAGAGCTCGGGCTATCTGGCCCGCGCCGCCTTCGTGGTGGATGCCCTGATGCGTCGCCTCGGGCTGCCCGGCAAGGCTTTCGTCCCCATGCTGATGGGCTTTGGCTGCACCGTGCCCGCGGTGATGGCGACCCGCACTCTGGGGTCGGAGCGCGAGCGGCTGATGACCTCGGCCATGGCGCCCTTCATGTCCTGCGGCGCCCGGCTGCCGGTCTATGCCCTGTTCGCGGTGGCCTTCTTCCCTGCGTCGGGCCAGAACCTGGTGTTTGGCCTCTACCTGCTCGGCATACTGGTGGCCGTGCTCACCGGCCTCTTCCTGCGCAGCACCCTGCTGCCGGGCAAGAGCGACTCCATGGTGATGGAGATGCCGGACTACGAGTGGCCCCGTCCTGTGGATGTGGGGCTGCGCACCTGGCAAAAACTCAAGGCCTTCATCTTCGGCGCGGGCAAGACCATAGTGCTGATGGTGGCGGTGCTGAGCGTGCTCAATTCGCTGGGCACCGACGGCAGCTTCGGCAACCAGGATCAGGAGAACTCGGTGCTGAGCAAGATCAGCCAGTCGGTGACCCCGGTACTGCACCCCATCGGAATACGTGAGGAGAACTGGCAGGCCACGGTCGGCATCCTCACCGGCATCTTCGCCAAGGAGGCGGTGGTCGCCACCCTCAACAGCCTCTATGCCGGCAGCACCGGTGACGAGGAGGAGAGTGAATACTCCCTGCTCGGCAGCCTGAAGGAGGCGCTGGCCACCATTCCCGCCAACCTGGCGGACATCGACCCCGCCGATCCCATGGGGCTCAAGGTCGGGGAGCTGGCCGATCAGCAGGCGGCCGCCGAGGCCCAGGAGGTGGATACCTCCACCTATGGCAACATGCAGACCCACTTCGACGGGGCGGCCGGTGCCTTCGCCTACCTGCTGTTCGTGCTGCTCTACATGCCCTGCGCCGCCGCCATGGGCGCCCTGGTGCGGGAGACCGGTCGTCAGTGGGCCCTGTTCACCGCCGCCTGGTGCAACTACATGGCCTTCATGTGCGCCACCCTCTTCTACCAGCTGGCGACCTTTGCCGCTCACCCCGAGCAGAGCCTGCTCTGGACCCTGAGCTACGGGCTCTCCCTGGCGCTGCTGTGGTGGTTCGGTCGCCGCCACGGGGACATAGTCGCCCGCAAGGTGGTGACCCTGTGAGGGCGCAAGCGAGGGGATGTCCCCATCAAGAGGAGGTCACGCCATGATATTGCGAGAGCTGGGTGATTATCTGGCGGCGCAGCAGAGGGTGAGCCGGCGGGAGCTGGCCCGCCACTTCCACACCTCGGAGGATGCGGTGGAGGCCATGCTCGGCGTCTGGATGCGCAAGGGCCGCGTCACCAAGCGGGAGACCCGGGTGTGCGGCGGCAGTTGCTGCGGCAAGAGCGAGGAGGTGATGTTCGAGTGGTGCGAACCCGGCCGGATCGGCCTGGTACAGCAGCGCTGAGCGCATTGTCGCCAGAGAGCGTCAGCTGACAACAAGAGACCCGCCACTGGCGGGTCTTTTTTTTTTGTCTGTTGCCGACATGGCGGGAGGGCCGCTCGGGCCATCACAGCCTGGCCAGCATCGCCTGGGTGACCAGCACTATGCCCTGCTCGGAGCGATAGAAGCGGCGGGCATCCTCGCAGGCGTTCTCCCCCACCACCAGCCCTTCCGGCAACCGGCAACCCTTGTCGATCACCACCCGGCGCAACCGGCAGCCGGCCCCTATCTCGACCCCGGGGAAGATCACCGCCTGATCCAGGGTGCAGAAGGAGTCGACCCGCACGTTGTTGAACAGCACAGAGCTCACGATGAAGGAGCCGCTGACTATGGTGCCGCCGGCGAACAGGGAGTTGATGGTCATGCCGTGCTGGCCGTTCTGATCCTGCACGAACTTGGCGGGGGCCGTCATCTTCTGGCTGGTCCAGATGGGCCAGTCCTGATCGTAGATGTCGAGCTCGGGGGTCACCGAGGCGAGATCCATGTTCGCCTCCCAGAAGGAGTCCACAGTCCCCACATCGCGCCAGTAGGGGCGTTTCTGCGGGCAGCAGCCGACGCAGGAGAGGCTGAACGGATGGGCATAGGCGGTGCCCTCCTTGACCACCCGCGGGATCACGTCCATGCCAAAATCATGGTGGGACTGCGGGTTGGCGAGATCCTCTTCCAGCAGTTGATAGAGGTAGTCGGCATCGAAGATGTAGACCCCCATGGAGGCCAGCGCTGTGTCGGGTTTGCCCGGCATGGCGGGCGGGTCGGCGGGCTTCTCGACGAAGGCGTTGATCTTGCGGCTCTCGTCCACCGCCATCACGCCGAAGGCGCTGGCCTCCTGGCGCGGCACTTCGATGCAGGCCACCGTCACCCGGCTGCCCAGGTTGACGTGATCGAGCAGCATGGCGGCGTAATCCATCTTGTAGATGTGATCCCCCGCCAGCACCACCACATATTTGGGGCCGTGCTCGCGAATGATGTCCATGTTCTGGTAGACCGCATCGGCGGTGCCGCGATACCAGCTGACCTCGTCAATGCGCTGCTGGGCTGGCAGCAGCTCGATGAATTCGTTCATCTGGTAGCGCAGGAAGGACCAGCCCGACTGCAGGTGACGCAGCAGACTGTGGGACTTGTACTGGGTGACCACGCCGATCCGGCGGATCCCGGAGTTGATGCAATTGGAGAGGACGAAGTCGATGATGCGGAACTTGCCGCCAAAATGAACGGCCGGTTTTGCCCTGTTGTCCGTCAACTGCTGGAGCCGACTGCCTCGCCCCCCGGCTAACACCAACGCCATGGTCTCGTTCAATAACTGTCTGGACCTTGCTGTGTTGGCTGGTTGTAACAACATTGAATACCCCTTTATTGATATACCTCCTCAATGGTGCCTCCTTTGAGGCCTTCTTGAAAGGGTTTTCAACCCGGGTGGGGATTCAAACTGATTTTTTTGTCATTTATGTGAGCGCGCGCCATTGCCCATCAGGGGAGGGTTCGGTGTGTGGTCGAATAAAGGACTGAGGGCAGCGCGAAGGGAGAGGGACCCGCCGTGCTCTTGTTGAACACCCGGCCGCGACGGCGGCCGGGTGTGGCGGGGGAGGGCCGCGCCTGACTAGAAGAGATCGTTGTTATCATCCTTGGTGGGCTCCAGGCTCCAGCCGCTGGCCGCCGCACTGTTGCCTATCTGCCCCTTCTCGCGCCAGAGTTTTATCTTGAGGCGCAGGTTGTTCTGGGAATCTGCGTTCTTGACCGCCTCTTCTTCGTCTATCACCCCCTCCACCACCAGATCGAACAGGGTGCTGTCGAAGGTGACCATGCCAAGGGCCCTGGATTTCTCCATGATCTCCTTGAGGCCGCCAAACTCGCCGCGCTTGATGAGATCGCGAATGGTGTGGGTGCCGAGCATCACCTCCACCGCCGCCCGGCGGCCGCCCTCTGTGGTCTTCACCAGCCGCTGGGAGACGAAGGCCTTGAGGTTGTTGCCAAGATCGTTGAGCAGCTGGGGCCTGCGCTCCTCGGGGAAGAAGTTGATGATGCGGTCCAGCGCCTGGTTGGCGTTGTTGGCGTGCAGGGTGGAGATGGCCAGATGCCCGGTCTCGGAGAAGGCCAGGGCATGCTCCATGGTCTCCCGGTCGCGAATTTCCCCGATGAGGATGACGTCCGGCGCCTGGCGCAGGGTGTTCTTCAGGGCCGCGTGGAAGCTGCGGGTATCCACCCCCACCTCCCGCTGGTTGATGATGCTCTTGCGGTGGCGATGGACGAACTCCACCGGATCCTCGATGGTGATGATGTGGCCGCCGCTGTTGCGGTTGCGATGGTCGATGAGGGCCGCGAGCGAGGTGGACTTGCCAGAGCCGGTACCGCCGACGAAGAGCACCAGGCCGCGCTTCTCCATGATGGTGTCGAGCAGCACGGGGGGGAGCTTCAAGTCCTCGAAGCGGGGGATCTCGGTCTTGATGTTGCGCGCCACCAGGGAGACCTCGTTGCGCTGCTTGAAGATGTTGACCCGAAAGCGGCCTATCTGGGGCAGGGAGATGGCGAGGTTCATCTCCAGCTCCTTCTCGAACTGCTGCTTCTGCTCCGAGTCCATGAGCTCGGCGGCTATCCTGGCCACCTCGCCCGGCTCGAGCGGCACCTCGTTCAGGGGGCGCAGGGCGCCGTTGAACTTGGCGCAGGGGGGGGCGCCGGTGGAGAGATAGAGGTCGGAGCCATCCTGCTTGGCCAGGATCTGTAGCATGTCTCGCAATTCCATGTGTTGCCTCGTCACTCAAAGAAATAGGGGGAGCAATGTGCTTGAGTGTACAGCCTCAGGCACCGGTCAGTTTCTCGCGAAACACAAAAAACACCGCGCCCAGGATGCACAGGCCGGCCCAGAGGTAGTCCCACTTCAGGTCCTCCTTCAGATAGAAGATGGAGAAGGGGACGAACACGGTGAGGGTGATCACCTCCTGCAGGATCTTGAGCTGACCGACCGAGAGCACCGTATGGCCGATGCGGTTGGCGGGCACCTGCAGCAGGTACTCGAACAGGGCGATCCCCCAGCTCACCAGGGCGGCGATGATCCAGGGTTTGTGGTTCATGCTCTTGAGATGGGCATACCAGGCGAAGGTCATGAAGACGTTGCTGCAGATCAGCAGACCGATACTGGTGATGATAGGGTTCATTAGGTTCTCCTTTGAAATCAATGCATTTTATCTCGACTCCACGGGTTTCCATAAGTGGGGCTTGAGGGTATTTTTAACCCACAAGGATGTGGCAACAGAAGGTTGAAACTGGATGGGCAAGACAAGCTGGGGAGTGCTTGGTCTGTTGTTTGCCTGTATGACGCCCGTTACCGCGATGGCGAACGGAGCGCCAACCCTGACGGTGGTGACCGATGTCTGGCCCCCGTTTCGCATGCTCGCGCAGAACGACGAGTTCCATGGTCTGGATATCGACATTCTGCGCCAGCTGCAGGCTCGCAGCGGCATAGTGCTCACCCTCAAGCGGGTGCCCTGGGGACGGGCACTCAAGCAGATGCAGACAGGTCAGGCGGACTTGATGATAGGGTTGGCCCACACGCAAGAGCGGGCGGCCTTCATCGATTACCTGCAACCTGCCTATTACCAGTGCAGGCCGGCCTTCTACGGCAAGGCGGCGGCGGTGGCTACCCTGAAAACCTACGAGGATCTGCGCGGCAGGGAGATAGGCTATGTGCTCAACTCCGCCTATTTCGCCCCCTTCGACGACGACGGCCAGCTCGACAAGCACGGGGTGCCCACCGAGGATCAGTTGCAGCGCATGGTGGAGCGGGGTCATCTGCCCCTGATGATAGGCACCGACTGCCAGGTGGATTACGCCCTGAGTCAGCGCAACGACGCCGGCCTCATCAAGGCGGACTACCGCCCGCCCCACCCCGTGGTGCTCTACCTGGGCATGAGCAAGCACTCACCCCACCATGCGCTCGGGCCTGCACTGGCGCAGGCGTTGCAGTCCATGGTGGAGAGCGGCGAGATAGCGACGCTGGCCAAGCCTTACCAGCCTTGACCTTGGGTGGTAACGCGCTGTTATCATGCAGCTTTCCTGCTGGCCCCCGGTTCGGGGGCAGCACCTGTCTCATTTCGGGGATCCCGCGTGTATCTCGCTCTCATCCACCGCCAGCAGCGCTGGCAGCGCCACTGGTTGCTCGCCCTATCGCTGCTCGTGCTCTCCCTCTTCCTGCTCTCCCTTGCCCTGGGGGAGTTCGTGCTGCTGCCCTGGCAACCCCTGGGGGAGCTGGAGCTGCGCATCCTGCTGGAGCTGCGGCTGCCGCGCGCCCTGCTGGCCCTGCTGGCGGGAGCGGCACTCGCCTGTGGTGGCGCCGTGCTGCAGGTGATGCTGCACAACCCTGTGGCCGAACCCGGCCTGCTCGGCGTCTCGAGCGGGGCTGGCCTCGCCGCCATGGTGGCGATGGCGGTGGCCAAGTCCCTCGGTGTCTACCTGCCGGGCTGGGGGCTGTCCCTCGCGGCCTTCGGCGGCGCCCTGGTGGTGACCATGCTGCTCATCCATCTGGCGCGCCGGGCCCGGCTCGGCCACACCCGGTTGCTGCTGTTCGGGGTGGCCATCGGCATCCTCACCAATGCGGCCATGACCTGGCTGATGTACTTTGCCGACGACGGCTCACTGCGGGAATTCATGTTCTGGATGATGGGCAGCCTCTCCTATGGCAGCCAGCAGCTCGCCTGGTGGTGGCTGGTGCTGCCGCTCACCCTCGGCTGGCTCTGCTGGCAGGGCCGGGCGCTGCAACAGCTGCTGCTGGGGGAGACCCAGGCCAGGCTGATGGGGATGAACGTGGACCGCATGCGGGTGCGGCTGGTGCTGGCGGTCTGCCTGCTCACCGGGGTGGCTGTGTCCCTGTGCGGTGTCATCGGCTTCGTCGGCCTGGTGGTGCCTCACCTGCTGCGGCTGTGCGGCGGCAGCGATCAGCGCTTCCTGCTGCCCGCCTCGGCGCTCGGCGGCGGCGCCCTGCTGCTTGGCGCCGATCTGGTGGCGCGTTCGGCCCTTCATGCCGGTGAGCTGCCCATCGGCGTCATCACCGCCTCGGTCGGGGCGCCGCTCTTTATCTACCTGCTGCTGAGGCAAGATGCCGATGTCTCCCGTTAACTCCTCCCCCGATCCCCTCTGGCTGCTGGAGGCGCGGGCCCTCGGGATCCCCGCGCGGCTCTCCCCCCTGGATCTCGCCTGGGCGGGGGGCCAGCTGGTGGCCCTGCTCGGCCCCAACGGCAGCGGTAAGTCGACCCTGCTCGGCGCCCTGGCGGGCATTCTGCCCGCCGAAGGGGTCGTGCTGCTGGGAGGGGAAGTGCTCACTGACCTGAGCTGGCCGGAGCTGGCCAGGCGCCGCGCCATGCTGCCCCAGCGTCAGCCCCAGCTGTTCCATATCCCGGTGTTCCAGGTGCTGAGCCTGGGACTGGATGAGGAGGGGTTGCCCGAGGCACAGGGCAGGGCGGTGGCCGAGATCTGCGCCGCGCTGGAGCTGGATGCCCTGCTGGCGCGGGACTTCAGCCGTCTCTCTGGCGGGGAGCAGCAGCGGGTGCTGATCGCCCGCACCCTGCTGCAACTGTGGCCAGGCCTCAACACCGATGGGCGGGTGCTGCTGCTGGACGAGCCCCTGGCGGGACTGGATCTGCACCATCAGCTGGCCCTGCTGCGGCTGCTCAAGCAGCTGGCCGGGCAGGGGTTGCTGGTGGTGATCGCCATCCACGACATCAACCTGGCCATCGACTGGGCGGATCGCATCCTCTGCCTGCAACAGGGTCGGGTGGTGAGCGAGGGGGGTGTGGAGGTCATCGACGAAGCCTTGCTGGAGCGGGTGTTCCAGATCAAGACGGATCGCGTCGAGGCGGCCGGCCGCACCTGGTTTATGCCGAGCCTGTGAGGCGGGCTTCCCCCTCATCCCCAGCCCTTCTCCCATTCTTTTAAAATAAGTGGGGGAAGGGAGCCGATCCCTATGCTGCGGATACAGCATTGATAACCTGCAGAGGCTGAGTGAAGCCAAGGGCGAGGGAGTCACCGTGGAAATGAAAAGAGCCAGGCATCCGTGATGCCTGGCTCTTTGAATGGGTAGATAGCGCGTTGAGCGGTGGCTCAGGCTTTCTGCTTGTCCAGCCGCACCTGAGCCGCCTCGGCCAGCATGGCCAGCAGGGTCTCGGTGTCTTCCCACGCACGACAGCCAGGCATCCGTGATGCTCTGGCCCAAGGAGGATGACGCAGCCGTTAACCCTGGCGGGTTTTCTCCAGCCGCACCTGGGCCGCTTCGGCCAGCATGGCCAGCAGAGTCTCGGTGTCTTCCCACGACAGGCAGGCATCCGTGATGCTCTGGCCGAAGGTGACGGCGCAGCCGTTCTCCACGTCCTGCCGCCCTTCCACCAGGAAGCTCTCGGCCATGATGCCGGCGATGCCGGTGCGGCCGCGGCGCAGCTGATCGCAGATATCCTGCGCCACCAGCAGCTGGCGACGGTGATCCTTCATGCTGTTGCCGTGGCTGAAGTCCACCACCAGGCGCTCGGGCAGGCCCACGTCGGCCAGGGCCTCACAGGCCTCGTCTATGCTGGCGGTGTCGTAGTTCGGCCTGTGGCCGCCACGCAAGATCACGTGGCCATAGGGGTTGCCGGCGGTACGGTAGATGGTCATCTTGCCGTCCTTGTCCGGGGAGTAGAAGATGTGGCTGTGGCGGGCGGCGCGCACTGCATCGATGGCGATCCGGGTGTTGCCGTCGGTGCCGTTCTTGAAGCCCACCGGGCAGGAGAGGGCGGAGGCCATCTCGCGGTGCACCTGGGATTCGGTGGTGCGCGCGCCTATGGCGCCCCAGGTGATGAGGTCGCTGATGTACTGGCCGGTCACCATGTCGAGGAATTCGGTGGCGGTGGGCATGCCCATCTCGTTGATGTCCACCAGCAGCTGGCGGGCCAGCTTCAGCCCTTCATTCACGTCGAAGCTGCCGTCGAGGCGGGGATCGTTGATCAGCCCCTTCCAGCCGACGATAGTGCGCGGCTTCTCGAAGTAGGTGCGCATCACAATGCACAGACTCTCTTTATACTGCTCGCGCAGGGTGTTGAGGCGCTGGGCGTATTCGCGGGCGGCGGCCGGATCGTGGATGGAGCAGGGGCCGACGATGACCAGCAGGCGCTGATCCTCACCGGCCAGAATGGCTTCTACATCGTGGCGGGCATCCAGCAGGTTCTGGGCGACGGTGTCGTTTAACGGGAAGGCGTGCGCCAGCTCGCTCGGAGTGATCAGGGACTCCAGGCGACGGGTGCGCAATTCATCGGTGTGAATGGACATACGACTCTATTCTCGAGTGAATAAGGGGGGCGGGATGCCAAAATGCAAGGGGATAAAATAAAGCAAAAATCCCCCGATGGAAACCTTGGGAGGCTCTGATAGGATGTGAGCCTAAAAGCCATTTCAAATGAGGTAGTTATCGTGGCAAAGCCAGGCGCGACCGGGGTTACCCGCATCATCAACGCAACCGGTTACAGCATGAAGGGTCTCAAATCGGCCTGGATTAACGAGGCAGCCTTCCGTCAGGAGCTGGTGCTTGTCTTGGCTCTGATGCCGCTGGCCGGCTGGCTCGGCAACTCCCTCAACGAGATCCTGCTGCTCATCTGCATCAGCTGGCTGGTGGTGATCGTCGAGGTGCTCAACTCCGCCATCGAGGCGGTGGTGGATCGCATCGGCTCCGAGCATCACGAGCTGTCGGGGCGCGCCAAGGATCTCGGCTCCGCCGCCGTCTTCATCGCCCTGGCCCTCAATGCCATGGTGTGGGGCGCCTTGATTGGCCGCAATCTGCTGGGCTGGTGGTAGGTTAGGCCTCATTTTCTATCACGTATTTCCCCCCCCCTTTGGGAGAGGGCAGGGTGAGGGAGACCTCTTCTCCCCCTCATCCCCAGCCCTTCTCCCGCGAGGGGAGAAGGGAGCAGAAGAGACTGATAACATCCAAGCTCCGCATCATAAAAAAGCCCGTCATTTAGACGGGCTTTTTGCTGGCCTGGCGCCGGGCTCAGGGCATCAGTGCAGGATCCGGGCACGTATGGTGCCGTTGATCTCCTTGAGACGGGAGAGCGCCTTCTCGCTGTGCTCGGTTTCCACGTCGATCACCACATAGCCGATCTCGCTGCTGGTCTGCAGGTACTGGCCGGCGATGTTGATCCCCTCGTCGGCGAAGATCTGGTTGATCTGGTTCATGACGCCCGGCTGGTTGCGGTGGATGTGCAGCAGACGGCTGGAGCCCTTGTGGCCCGGCAGTGAGACTTCCGGGAAGTTGACGGCGGAGAGGGTGGAGCCGTTGTCTGAGTACTTGACCAGCTTGTTGGCCACTTCCAGACCTATGTTCTCCTGGGCCTCCTGGGTGGAGCCGCCGATATGGGGGGTCAAAATGACGTTGTCCAGGCCGCGCAGCGGGGTCAGGAACTCCTCGTCGTTGGACTTGGGCTCGCTCGGGAAGACGTCGATGGCGGCGCCGGAGAGGTGACCGCTCTTGATGACGTCGGCCAGGGCATCGATGTCCACCACGGTACCGCGGGAGGCGTTGATGAAGATGGCGCCCGGTTTCATCATGCGCAGCTGCTCGGCGCCGATGAGATCCTTGGTGGAGGCGGTCTCCGGCACGTGCAGGCTGATGACGTCAGACATGTTGAGCAGCTCCACCAGGTTCGGCACCTGGATGGCGTTGCCCAGCGAGAGCTTGTTCTCGATGTCGTAGTAGTAGACCTTCATGCCGATCATCTCGGCGATGATGCCAAGCTGGGTGCCGATGTGGCCGTAGCCTATGATGCCGAGCTTCTTGCCGCGGGCTTCGACGCTGCGGTTGGCGAGCTTCTCCCAGACGCCGCGATGGCACTTGGCGTTCTTCTCGGGGATGCCGCGCAGCAGCAGCAGTATCTCACCCAGCACCAGTTCGGCCACGGAGCGGGTGTTGGAGAAGGGGGCGTTGAAGACGGGAATGCCGCGCACGTGGGCGGCATCCAGGGATACCTGGTTGGTGCCGATGCAGAAGCAGCCGATGGCGACCAGCTTGCCGGCGGCATCCAGCACCTTCTCGGTGATCTGGGTGCGTGAACGCAGGCCCACGAAATGCACGTCACGAATGCGCTCGATCAGATCCTCTTCCGACAGTGAGGTCTTCAGATACTCGACATTGGTGTAGCCGGCTGCCCGAAAGGTCTCTACCGTGTTGGGATGCACCCCCTCCAGCAGCAGTACTTTGATCTTATCCTTGTCCAGCGAAAACTTGGCTGTCATGACGTTCCCTCTATTGTTTGAAAAATGCGTTCAGGCTTGCGGTGTGAAGAAAACCGTAAAGTAGCAAAAACGTTTGGGAGAGGGAATATTTGTGACGAAAGTCAAATTCTTTGAAGTTATCAACGTTTTTTGCAGCCTGCCTGGTGCAACCCATTGAGCCATAAATAGAAACGGCGCCATCAGGCGCCGTTGTCCATTCGTGGGGGCAATAATGGGTCTGGTGACCCCGCGAGCCCTCCCGCTGTCAGCCTTATTGCGTGACCACGCCCTCTGGCGTGCCAATCAATACCACGCCGACCATGGCAGATGCCTTATTGGGTGACGACCCCATCCGGAGTACCGATCAGTACCACGTCGGCGCCACGATGGGCGAACAGGCCGTTGGTGACCACGCCCACGATGGCGTTGAGCTGCACTTCCAGCCCTTTGGCGTCGGTGATGGCCATGCCCTTGACGTCCAGAATGATGTTGCCGTTGTCGGTCACCACACCCTCACGCCACACCGGGTTGCCACCCAGTTTCCTGATCTCGCGGGCCACGTATTCGCGGGCCATGGGGATCACCTCCACCGGCAGCGGGAACTGGCCCAGCACCTCGACTGTCTTGGTGTTGTCGATGATGCAGATGAACTGGTCGGCCACGGCCGCGACTATCTTCTCGCGGGTCAGGGCGGCGCCGCCCCCTTTGATCATGTCGCGGGTCCCGTTGATCTCGTCGGCGCCATCCACGTAGACGGAGAGGGCATCGATGTCGTTGAGGTCAAACACCGGGATGCCGAACCCCTTGAGGCGCTCGGTGGAGGCGATGGAGCTCGATACCGCGCCCTTGATCTCGTCCTTCATGGTCGCCAGTGCGTCGATGAAGTGATTGACGGTAGAGCCGGTGCCCACCCCGACTATGGTGCCGGGTACCACGTATTTGAGCGCAGCCCAACCGGCCGCCTTCTTCATTTCATCTTGAGTCATGATGGATCCTTATGGAAAAAGCGGGCGCATTATATCCAAGCATCCTGCCCAGAGCGACCATGGCGGTCACGTTCCGGGTCAAAAAGCCCCAAGATGTAAATCGTTTGCCTGTTTATTGAACCGAGGGGGCTGTGTTCCCCGTCAGGGTCATCCAAAGTGCCAGCTGCGGCTGGGGGTGATGATCTGGGGCAGCGGCACGTCCCACTGCGCCTGGGGCACGGACTCCACCTGCTGGCAGTCGTGGGCGAGCCCCAGAGGCCTTGGGCCCAGGCCGTGTTCGTGCCAGCAGGCCAGGGTGCGATCGTAATAGCCGCCCCCCATGCCGAGCCGGTTGCCCTCGGCATCGAAGGCCACCAGCGGGGTGCAGATGAGATCCAGCATGCTGTGGGGCAGCACCTGCTGCACATCGAGTTCGGGCTCGGCGATGCCATAGCGGTTGCGGGTCATGGGGCTGGTGGCGGTGTAGCGCAAGAAGAGCAGGTGACCCGGGGTGAAGGGGTGCAGCACCGGCAGGTAGACCTCCTTGCGCTGGCTCCAGAGCCAGTGAATGGCGGGCAGGGGATCGAGTTCGCCGTCATTGGCCAGATAGAGGGCGATGCGTCTGGCCGCCAGGATCTCGGTATGCTGCTGGAAGCGAAGGACCAGCTGCTGGGCCGCCGCCTGCTGCTCGGCCTGACTCAGGCTCTTTCTGCGCTGGCGTATGAGCTGGCGCAAGCTTTGGCGTTCGGGTTGGGTATCCGGCATGGGGGCTCCTTGACGAGGATGGGCTGGGGCTACCTTAGCAAGGGGCTGACGGGATGAAAAGTCGATGGCAGGGCCGCGGCGAGGCGGCCCGAAGGTCAGATGTCAGACGCGCTGGGCGGCCGGGGCCACTGCGCCCGTCTGGTGCTTGAGGAAGACGGCCACGATGGCGGCCAGGGCCAGCGCCATGGGGTAGAAGCTCATGCTGACCACGGCCAGCGGCGAGAGGGCGAAGATGGAGCCCAGCAGCAGCGCCTGGGCGCCCCAGGGGATCAGGCCCTGCACCACGCAGGAGAAGATGTCCAGCATGGAGGCGGCGCGGCGCGGGGTGACCCCGTGATGATCCGCCAGATCCCGGGCCACCTTGCTCGCGACTATGATGGCGACCGTGTTGTTGGCGGTGCAGAGGTTGGTCAGCCCCACCACGCCGGCGATGCCGAGCTCGGCCGCCTTCTCGTTCTGCTCGCCGTCGTGGGCACGGGTGAAGCGGGCGATGAGGGCGGCGATACGGGCGCTGATCCAGGCAAGGCCTCCCTGGCGCTCCATCAGGGCGCCGAGGCCGCCGATGAGCATGGAGAGCAGGAAGATCTCCTGCATGCTGGTGAAGCCCTGGTAGATGTCCTTGCTGAACTGGCCGAGGGGATAGCCTCCGATCATGCCAACGCCACCGGCGGCCAGGATGCCAAGGCCGAGCACCACGAAGACGTTCATGCCACCGAGCGCCAGCACCAGGATCAGCAGGTAGGGCATCACCTTGAGCAGATCAGCGCTGGCGTTGGCGGCGGGGGCCTCACCGGTGGAGCCCAGCAGCAGGTAGAGCAGGATCACCAGCACGGCGGCGGGGGCGGCAATCTTGACGTTCTCGCGGAACTTGTCCTTCATCTCGCAGCCCTGGCTGCGGGTCGCCGCTATGGTGGTGTCCGAGATGATGGAGAGGTTGTCGCCGAACATGGCGCCGGAGAGAATGGTGCCCGCCATCAGCACGGGATCGATGCCGGTGGCCTGGGCGACACCGAGGGCCACGGGGGCCACTGCCCCTATGGTGCCCATGGAGGTGCCCATGGCGGTGGCAATGAAGGCGGAGATGAGGAACAGCCCCGGCAGCAGGAACCAGCCCGGGATCAGGGAGAGGCCGAGGGCGACGGTGGCATCCACCCCACCGGTGGCCTTGGCCACGGTGGCGAAGGCGCCCGCTAGCAGATAGATGAGGCACATGGCCATGATGTTGCTGTCACCCACCCCCTTGAAGAAGGTCTCAAGGTTCTTGTTGAAGCCCTCCTTGCCCAGCATCAGCGCCAGCATGACGGCGGGCAGGGCGGCCACGGGGGCGGGCAGCTGGTAGAAGGCGAACTCGACCCCCTGCAGGGTCAGCCAGGTGCCGGTACCGATGAAGAGAGCAAGAAAGACCAGAAGGGGCAGCAGGGCTCTGGCACTGGGTTGGGTCTGGATCATGTGTTCCTCGAAACTTGAACAATGACCTCCTGTCGCAGCCTGTGTTGGCCCGGATATGTTCGGACACAGGGTAGGCATCCTGCCGCTATGGGGGGCTTACAGTAGTGAGTCGGGGGCATCTGGTCAAGATAGACGTCCAGATGGATAGGCCTTTTTCTTTTGTGATTCTGATGCACTGATTAAATCCGTCAAATATTCGGAGTTAATCATAATTTGTTGTTGATATGGCGGCGCCGAGCCGACGGCCACGGAAGGCTTTTCAAAGCCGGCGCGGGCTGGTAAAACGGTCTCTTTCCATAATAAAGAGATGAGAGGGTGGAGATGGACAATCCGATCCGTGTGGCCGTGATGGGCTGTAATGGTCGTATGGGCAAGGTGCTGCTGGAGGCCATCACCAACGCCGAGGGCGTGGTGGTCGGTGCGGCGCTGGAGCGACCCGGCTCTGCCGTGATAGGCCTGGATGCGGGTGAACTCAATGGCCTGGGTCGGCTTGGGGTCATCATCAGCGACAGCCTGGACAAGGTGCGGGACGAGTTTGATCTCATCATCGACTTCACCCGCCCCGAGGTGACCCTGGCCAACCTGGCCTTCGCCCTGGCCCATGGCAAGCAGATGGTGATAGGCACCACCGGCTTTGATGACGCAGGCAAGGCCGCGCTGCACGAGGCGGGCAAGCAGATCGGCATCGTGTTCGCGTCCAACTACTCGGTTGGCGTCAACCTGGTGTTCAAGCTGCTGGAGCAGGCCGCCAAGGTGATGGGGGATTACACCGACATCGAGATCATCGAGGGGCACCATAGACACAAGGTGGATGCGCCGTCCGGCACCGCGCTCTCCATGGGGGAAGTGGTGGCGAAAACCCTGGGCCGGGATCTCAAGGAGTGCGCCGTCTATGGCCGCGAGGGGATCACCGGGGAGCGGGATCGCAACACCATCGGCTTTGCCACCATCCGCGCCGGGGATCTGGTGGGGGAGCACACCGTCATGTTTGCCGACATCGGCGAGCGTGTGGAGATAAGCCACAAGGCCTCGAGCCGCCTGACGTTTGCCAATGGCGCCGTGCGGGCGGGCAAGTGGCTCGGCCAGCAGGGGGCGGGTCTCTACAACATGCAGGACGTACTCGACCTCAAATAGGGCACAGCGGGAGCCCGACCAGGGCTCTCCTCTCCCCGATCTGGTTGTCAGACCCCGGCTCGCCGGGGTTTTGTTTATGGTTTTTGTAAAAACAAGCGTTAAGCACCACTTTTGTGGTGAACCTGCCTAAATCGCCCCCTTCCCATTTCTTCGCCACACTCCTGCGACAAAAATGTCATCAGAGGGTAACGGGAACGGGTCTCAATCTTCCCTGTAGCCCGCTTTTTTCACACCAGGCTAAACAGACTAAAAATGCAATCAAAGAAAAACGTTTTCTATTTTTCGTAGTCAGTTTTCTATCGCCAAATGGCACTTTTTGGCTTTCGTTGTTTGTTTTTTAAATTCATATTCGTCTGTTTATTAAAGATAAAATATCGATTTTTGTCTGCCAGGTGGCATGGGTGGGTGCTTTTGTTTCGGGTTTTGGCTTTTCTTTTTGGGGAGGGGGTTGCAAAGCGCCTTAGTGCATAGATAATGGGTAATGTTGCTTGTTTATTGAATTTAGATGCATTTCAAACGAGAAAAGACGTTGAAATGAGATCGTTTTTAAGTAGAATGCGCCCAATTTGCCAGAAATCTGCCGGGTTTGAGCCCTGTTTCAAACAGCGTCCGGACCCGCAACACCCAGGTAAATTGCTGAATTTAAAGCTAAATAACTGGAGGTTGTCTTGAATCACACTGCATTGCTAGTGCTGGAAGATGGAACTGTGTTCAAAGGCGTGTCGATAGGCGCCGAGGGATGTTCCGTTGGTGAAGTGGTTTTCAATACGTCGATGACGGGCTATCAGGAAATCCTCACCGATCCCTCTTATTCCCGTCAGATAGTCACCCTCACTTACCCCCATATAGGCAACACCGGCACCAACAGCGAAGATGAAGAGTCCAGTCAAATCCACGCGCAGGGATTGATCATCCGGGACCTTCCGATACTTGCCTCCAATTTCCGCAATCAGCAATCCCTCTCCGATTACCTCAAGTCCCACAACATCGTTGGCATCGCCGACATCGACACCCGCAAACTGACCCGCATCCTGCGGGAGAAGGGTGCCCAGGCCGGTTGCATCCTGGCCGGCAAGCAACTCGATGAAGCCCATGCCCTGAGCCAGGCCCGCGCCTTCCCCGGTCTCAAGGGGATGGATCTGGCCAAGGAAGTGACCGTTTCCGAGTCTTACACCTGGAGCGAAGGGAGCTGGCAGCTCGGCAAGGGGCACGTCACCCCGGCGGCCGATGAGCTCAAGTACCACGTGGTGGCTTACGACTTCGGCGTCAAGCGCAACATCCTGCGCATGCTGGTGGACCGTGGCTGCCGCCTGACCGTGGTGCCGGCCAAGACCCCGGCCGCCGAGGTGCTGGCGATGAACCCGGATGGCATCTTCCTCTCCAACGGCCCCGGTGACCCCGAGCCGTGCGACTACGCCATCGAGGCCATCAAGACCTTCCTCGGCACCAACACCCCGGTGTTCGGCATCTGCCTGGGTCACCAGCTGCTGGGTCTGGCCTCCGGTGCCAAGACGGTCAAGATGAAGTTCGGTCACCACGGTGCCAACCACCCGGTGAAGAGCCTGGACGACAACACCGTCATGATTACCGCCCAGAACCACGGGTTTGCGGTGGACGAGAACAGCCTGCCGGAGTGCCTGCGTGCCACTCACGTCTCCCTGTTCGACGGGTCGCTCCAGGGCATCCACCGCACCGATCGCCCGGCCTTCAGCTTCCAGGGTCACCCCGAAGCGAGCCCGGGCCCCCACGATTGTGCCGGTCTGTTCGACCACTTTATTGAATTGATTAAGCAGTATCGCGCCTAAGAGGATAAAGAGAGCCATGCCAAAACGTAACGACCTACAGAGCATCCTGATCCTCGGCGCCGGCCCCATCGTCATCGGTCAGGCCTGCGAATTCGACTACTCCGGCGCCCAGGCCTGCAAGGCTCTGCGCGAGGAGGGATACCGCGTCATCCTGGTGAACTCCAACCCGGCCACCATCATGACCGACCCCGAGATGGCGGACGCTACCTACATCGAGCCCATCACCTGGGAAGTGGTGCGCGAGATCATCAAGAAAGAGCGTCCGGATGCCGTGCTGCCCACCATGGGTGGCCAGACCGCCCTCAACTGCGCGCTGGATCTGGAGAAGCACGGCGTGCTGGCGGAGTTCGGTGTGGAGATGATCGGTGCCACCGCCGATGCCATCGACAAGGCGGAAGATCGTCGTCGCTTCGACATCGCCATGAAGAGCATCGGCCTGGAGTGCCCGCGCGCCGGCATCGCCCACAACATGGAAGAGGCGTGGAAGGTACAGCAGATGGTCGGCTTCCCCTGCATCATCCGTCCCTCCTTCACCATGGGCGGCTCCGGTGGCGGCATCGCCTACAACACCGAAGAGTTCGTCGAGATCTGCGAGCGCGGCCTGGATCTCTCCCCGACCAAGGAGCTGCTCATCGATGAGTCCCTGATCGGCTGGAAAGAGTACGAGATGGAAGTGGTGCGGGATCGCAACGACAACTGCATCATCGTCTGCGCCATCGAAAACTTCGACCCCATGGGCATCCACACCGGTGACTCCATCACGGTCGCGCCAGCCCAGACGCTGACCGACAAGGAGTACCAGCTGATGCGCAACGCCTCCATGGCGGTGCTGCGCGAGATCGGCGTCGAGACCGGCGGCTCCAACGTCCAGTTCGGCATCAATCCCAAAGATGGCCGCATGGTCATCATCGAGATGAACCCGCGGGTCTCCCGCTCCTCCGCGCTCGCCTCCAAGGCGACCGGTTTCCCCATCGCCAAGATCGCCGCCAAGCTCGCCATCGGTTACACCCTGGACGAGCTGATGAACGACATCACCGGCGGTCGTACCCCGGCCTCCTTCGAGCCGGCCATCGACTACGTGGTCACCAAGATCCCGCGCTTCAACTTCGAGAAGTTTGCCGGTGCCAACGACCGTCTCACCACCCAGATGAAGTCCGTGGGCGAAGTGATGGCCATTGGCCGCAACTTCCAGGAGTCCCTGCACAAGGCCCTGCGCAGCCTCGAGACCGGCAAGACCGGCTTCGACCCCATGGTGGATCTCAATACCCCCGACTCCCTGACCCGCATCCGCCACGAGCTGCAGGATGCCGGTTGTGATCGGATCTGGTACATCGCCGATGCGTTCCGCGCCGGTCTCTCCATGGACGGCATCTTCAAGCTGACCAAGATTGACCCCTGGTTCCTGGTGCAGATTGAAGAGCTGGTGAAGCTGGAAGAGCAGGTAAAAGAGCGCGGCATGGCTGGCCTGGACGCCGACTTCCTGCGCACCCTGAAGCGCAAGGGCTTCGCCGACGCCCGTCTGGCCAAGATCCTCGGCGTGGCCGAGGGCGAGGTGCGCAAGGCCCGTGCCCGCCACAACATCTTCCCGGTCTATAAGCGGGTCGATACCTGCGCCGCCGAGTTCGCCACCAACACCGCCTACATGTACTCCAGCTATGACGAGGAGTGCGAAGCGGCGCCGACCAATCGCGACAAGATCATGATCATCGGCGGCGGCCCGAACCGCATCGGTCAGGGCATCGAGTTCGACTACTGCTGCGTGCACGCGGCCCTGGCCCTGCGCGAAGACGGTTACGAGACCATCATGGTCAACTGCAACCCGGAGACCGTCTCCACCGACTACGACACCTCCGACCGTCTCTACTTCGAGCCGGTGACCCTGGAAGACGTGCTGGAAATCGTGCGGGTCGAGCAGCCCAAGGGCGTCATCGTCCAGTACGGCGGCCAGACCCCGCTCAAGCTTGCCCGTGCCCTGGAAGCGAACGGCGTGCCTGTCATCGGCACCAGCCCGGACGCCATCGACCGTGCCGAAGACCGCGAGCGCTTCCAGTCCGCCGTCGAGCGCCTCGGCCTCAAGCAGCCGGAAAACGGCACCGTCACTGCCCTGGAGCAGGCGGTGCAGGTTGCCGCCCGCATCACTTACCCGCTGGTGGTTCGCCCCTCCTACGTGCTGGGTGGCCGCGCCATGGAAATCGTCTATGACGAGCAGGATCTGCGCCGCTACTTCGCGGAAGCCGTGAGCGTCTCCAACGAGTCGCCGGTACTGCTGGACCGCTTCCTCGACGACGCCACCGAGGTGGACGTGGACGCCATCTGTGACGGCGTGGACGTGGTCATCGGCGGCATCATGGAGCACATCGAGCAGGCCGGTATCCACTCCGGTGACTCCGCCTGCTCCCTGCCGCCCTACACCCTGTCCAAGGCCATCCAGGACGAGATGCGCGAGCAGGTGCGCAAGCTGGCCCTGGAGCTCGGCGTGGTCGGCCTGATGAACGTGCAGTTCGCGGTCAAGGACAACGAGATCTACCTCATCGAGGTGAACCCCCGTGCCGCCCGGACCGTGCCCTTCGTCTCCAAGGCCACCGGCGCGCCGCTGGCGAAGATCGCCGCCCGGGTCATGGCCGGTCAGAGCCTGCAGGATCAAGGTTTCACCACCGAGATCATCCCGCCCTACTACTCGGTCAAAGAAGTGGTGCTGCCCTTTGCCAAGTTCCCGGGTGTCGACCCGCTGCTGGGGCCGGAAATGCGCTCCACCGGCGAGGTGATGGGGGTGGGCAGCAGCTTCGCCGAGGCCTATGCCAAGGCGCAGCTGGGTGCCGGCCACCAGGTGCCGAGCGAAGGTCGCGCCCTGCTCTCCGTGCGCCACGGCGACAAGGAGCGGGTGGTCAACCTGGCCGCCAAGCTGCTGGAGCTGGGTTATGACCTCGACGCCACCCACGGCACCGCGGTGACCTTAGGTGAAGCGAGCATCAACCCGCGTCTGGTGAACAAGGTGCATGAAGGCCGTCCGCACATTCTGGATCGCATCAAGAATGGCGAGTACACCTACATAGTGAACACCGCCGAGGGGCGTCAGGCGATTCAGGATTCCAAGCAGCTGCGCCGCGGCGCCCTGCAGCACAAGGTGGCCTACACCACCACGCTGCACGCGGCCTTCGCCACCTGCATGGCCATCAGCGTCGATGCCACCGCCAACGTGAACTCGGTGCAGGAGCTGCACCACAAGGTCAAGCACCGCTAAGGTGTGCGCGGCCAGGGCGGCTTCCAGCCCTGGATGCAAGCCTGACAACACCCCGCCAGCGATGGCGGGGTGTTTCTTTTGGCGGGGGCGACGGATCCCGGGCGCATCGATTCCTCATGCACGGGGTGGCGTAAACAGCGAGAAGGAAGGGTGATAAACACCCTTAAATTGGTTTAATGCAATCATAAGTTGCCTATTTGGTGCCATTGAAAACAATCTTCGCAATCACTCACCCCGAACGCCTCCCTATACTGGTTTCTCATCACATGCGTGAGCAAACAAGATCGTCCGCACCGGCAAGCATTCAGTGTCAGAGGGTTGCGAGAGGATCAGGGCCAGCGTTATCGCGCCAGCCTGGCAGGCCCCTTCCACCGATAGGGACCAATGGAAACCGGCTGTGGGGTAACCGCCGCACCGCCAGTCAGGGTCAGCGTTATCGCGCCAGCCCGCTCCCCCTCCTTGCCCCTCTGTTACCTGCCCGGTCGTCTGGCGCCTCAGCATATCTGCCAAGGGAATCTGAATATGAGCTTCGATCATCGCAAATACCGCCCGGCCCCCGTCATCGCTCTGGCGGACAGACAGTGGCCCAACCGGGTGCTTGAGCGCGCGCCGCTCTGGTGCGCCGTGGATCTGCGGGACGGCAACCAGGCGCTGGTCGAGCCCATGACGGTGGCTCAGAAGCTGCAGATGTGGGCGCTGATGACCCATGTCGGCTTCAAGCATATCGAGGTGGGCTTCCCGGCCGCCTCCCAGCCGGACTTTGACTTCGTGCGCGAACTCATCGAGCGCAATCTCATTCCCGACGACGTCACCATCCAGGTGCTGGTGCAGGCCCGGGAAGATCTCATCGCTCGCACCTTCGAATCCCTCAAGGGGGCCAAGCGGGCCATCGTCCACGTCTACAACTCGGTCAACCCGACCCAGCGCAACTATGTGTTCAACTCAGGAAGGGAAGGGGTCAAGGCGATCGCCGTGCAGGGGGCGCGCTGGGTGCGGGAGTACGCGGCCCGCAACCCCGGCACCGAGTGGAGCTTCCAGTACTCCCCCGAGAGCTTCAGCAGCACAGAGGTGGAGTTTGCGGTGGAGGTGTGCGACGCCGTGATCGACCAGTGGCGATCGGCCTGCCGCCCCATGATCCTCAACCTCCCCGCCACCGTGGAGGTGAGCACCCCCAACGTGTTTGCGGATCAGGTGGAGTGGTTCTGCCGCCACTTGAAGGCGCGCCCCGAGGTGAGCATCTCCATCCACACCCACAACGATCGGGGCTGCGGTGTGGCCGCCGCCGAGCTGGCGGTGCTGGCGGGAGCGGATCGCATCGAGGGCACCCTGCTTGGCAACGGCGAGCGCACCGGCAACATGGACATCGTCACCATGGCCATGAACCTCTACAGCCAGGGCATAGATCCCGAGCTGGATCTCTCTGACATGGACGCCATAGTCGCGACCGTGGGAGCCTGCACCCAGATTGCGCTGCACCCGCGCCACCCCTATGCCGGCGAGCTGGTCTACACGGCGTTCTCCGGCAGCCACCAGGACGCCATCCGCAAGTCCCTGGCGGCCGAGAAGCCCGATGCCTACTGGGATGTGGCCTATCTGCCGATCGATCCCGCCGATCTTGGCCGCAGCTACGAGGCGGTGATCCGCATCAACAGCCAGTCCGGCAAGGGAGGGGTCACCTATCTGCTGGAGCGCGACCTCGGCCTGCAACTGCCGCGCTGGCTGCAGATCGACTTCAGCCGCCGGGTCCAGGCCCAGGCCGAGGCGAGCAGCAGCGAAATCAGCCCGGAGCAGATCCGCGCCCTGTTCGAGCAGCACTACCTCGAGCCGTTGCACGGTTATCGCATCGGCCGCTTCCAGCTCGGTCACGACAGCCAGGAGACCCTGCGCCTCGAGCTGCAGACGCCGGACGGCAGCTTGCAGCTCTGCGGTGAGGGGGAGGGGGCCATCACGGCCCTGGTCAACGGCTGGGAGCGCCAGACCGGCATGCACATAGACGTGCTGGACTACTCCGAACATGCCTTAAGCGCCGGCACCGAATCCCGCGCCGCCGCCTATGTGCTGCTGAGCGTCGACGGTACCCGGATGTGCGGGGTGGCCATAGGCCGTGACGTGGTCAACGCCTCCTTGCAGGCGGTGATCAATGGCGCCGCCCAGATCCGCACCCTGCGCCAGAGCGCCTGAGGGGTGGGCGTGACTAGGATGAGGCCAGCCCCGTGAAGGACGCCCTTCGCACCGCCTGTGCCGGGGGGTAGCCGGCGATCACGGGGCGGCGCACAGCGCAAATTGACACCAGGATCCCTTCACCAATGTGGTGAGGGGATTGTTTTTTATGGAAAAGTCGGTTCACAATACGAGCGCCGCGCAACCAGGATTGGCCTTGCGGTTCATCGGGAGCTGGCGGCTGGGTGCAGCCGTCTGGGACAGAGGAAGTGCAGGTTTGGAGCCATAACAATGATGAAGACTCCCCTCAGGTTATCCGTACACCCCGCCCGGTTCTTCTCGCTCTCCCCTGGTCGCCGCCTCGCCCTGCTGATCCTGCCCTGCCTGTTGCTGCTGACGGGGGGCCTGGATGCCGCGAGCTTCGCCCGCCTGCCCGAACATAACCTCTACACCATCGGCGCCCTGGCCGAGGCCATCAACGTGCTGACCCTGCTGTTCATGTTCTGGGTGGTGCAGTGTGCCCAGATCTCGAACCGCACCTACCTGTTTCTCTGCGCAGGTCTGGGGGGCTGGCTGGTGTCGGGGACCATAGATCTGGTGGACGAGGCCTACTTCCAGCCCTGGTGGCTCTCCACCGTCGAGGACAGCCTGCGCACCCTCGGCATGCTGGCCACGGCCTGGGGCGTGCTGCTGATGGTGCAACAGATGTATGGCGTCCAGACCCGGCTGGCCTCGCTCGCCATGTCCGACGAACTGACGGGTCTCTCCAATCGCCGCGCGTTTCGCGCCGTGCTGGAGGCCCATCTGGATCAGGGGACGCCGCTGCTGCTGCTGGATCTCGATCACTTCAAGCAGATCAACGATCGCTACGGCCACGGCATAGGTGACAATGTGCTGCAGGAGTTCAGCGCCTTGCTGTGTCAGCACTGCCCGCCGGAGGGGGTGGTGGCGCGCCTGGGTGGCGAGGAGTTTGCCATCTGGCTGCCCGGCATGCTGAGCGACAAGGCCCGGGCGCTGGCGGAGCAGATAAGAGCCGCCACCGAGGCCCTGGTCGCCTGCGACGAGGTGAGGTTCACCGTGAGCATCGCCGTCGGCATCGGTCAGGCGGGGGAGACGGTCGAGACACTGGTCAAGCGCACCGATCTCGCACTCTACCGGGCCAAGCACCTGGGGCGCAACCGGGTCGAGCTGGCGTGATGACGCCAGGGGGTGCCGCAGCGCTGGGCCCCGGCCGTCCTGCTGCCTTCAGATTGCCCGCGCCATCCACTACAATGACCACCTGTTTGCATTCGGGGCCCCTCATCCGGGATGAGGGGCCCGCCCCCGCACTTTATCGGAAGCCCTCATGATCCCCTCTCACCCCTTATCCTTCGCCCCCTGGCGCCTCTGTGCACTGCTGGCTGCCGCCGTGCTGGCGGGCTGCGCCAGTGAACCGACCGCTCCTACAGCCGAGGAGGCCGCCGTCATCGCCAAGCAACCCAGGGCCATGCAGCCGCGCAAGCCTGCGGACATGAAGAGCCGCATAGTGCGCTTCCTGCCGCGCCAGGTACAAGACAAGCCGGGCTGGGCCAACGACGTGGTGACGGCGCTCAGCACCCAGGGGCTGACGGTGAGCGATCACAATGTCTGCTCGGTGCTGGCGGTGGCGGAGCAGGAGGCCACCTATCAGGCGGATCCCGTGGTGCCCGGCCTTGGCAAGATAGCCTGGAAGGAGATCAATGCCCGGGCGGCCAAGCTGCTCATCCCCGAGTTCGTGGTACGCACCGCCCTCTCCATCAAGTCCCCTACAGGCAAATCCTACGCCGCGCGCATCGATGCCCTTCGCACCGAGCGGGAGATGAGCGAGATCTTCGAGGACATGATAGGGAGCGTGCCCATGGGCAGGCAGCTCTTTGGCAACCTCAATCCGGTGCGCACCGGCGGCCCCATGCAGGTGAGCATCGCCTTCGCCGAGGCCAACGCCCGCGGCTACCCCTATCCGGTCAAGGAGTCCATCCGTCACGAGGTGTTCACCCGTCGCGGCGGCATCTGGTTTGGCACCAAACACATCTTCGGCTATCCCGCCGACTATCCGGACACCCTCTACCGTTTTGCCGACTTCAATGCGGGTTGGTATGCGAGCCGCAACGCCGCCTTCCAGGCCGCGGTGAGCCGGGTGAGCGGCAAGCCCCTGGCCCTGGATGGGGATCTGGTCCGCTACGACTCCGACCTGCCCGGCAAGACCGAGCTCGCGGTGCACAGCATCGCCAGCCGCGTCAACATGAGCAAGCAGGCCATCCACCAGAGCCTGCTCAAGGGGGACAGTGCCGACTTTGCCCAGACCGACCTCTATCATCGGGTCTTTACCCTGGCCGACAAGCAGGCGGGCAAGCGGCAACCCCGCGCCGTGCTGCCCGGCATCCAGCTGAAAAGCCCCAAGATCACCCGCAACCTCACCACCGCCTGGTTCGCCAAGCGGGTGGATGACAGGGAGCAGGCCTGCGTCAGAAAGATGGCGACCATTCGCTGACAATCAGAACAACAAGGGCGGCCAAGTGGCCGCCCTTGTTCGCAAAACATGTATGGATCTGTAGGTTTGGATACAGGAAAACCTCTTGCTTATTAGAGGATATTTTGAATATCTGAAGAAAAGGCGCACAAAAATCTATCCATTTTTATCTATTGCCAAAGCTCGCCACAACATTTTGTGGATATAAGCTACACATGTATTTTTGATCTTTGCAGGGGTGAGGTCTTGGGTTTTATCATGAACCCATACAACGGGACTTGCACCATCAAGCTTTATTCCAATCACACCAACTTTGTACAATACGAACAATAAATTTTGAGTGAATCTGATTAACAGTCCATTCGCTTCAGGATATATCGCTTGGTAATAATCATGAGCACTTTTTACTACAATATCTGCATTGTCTTTATCTAATTCCATAAGCTGCAGTATCAACGACTCGAGATTATCTTTAGTTAACTCATTAACCTTAAAGCGATTGCTTTTGTGGCTAAGTATTTCCATGTATTTATCTAGGGCAGGATGTTCAACGAACCATTCGTACTGTAGCGATTCCATTCTACTTAGCGAATATGCTTTCTCTGCCGCATAGACAGTTGTATTTGTAATTTGGGTTTTTCCTTGTGAACCATTAAAACATTCATTTACAAAGACAATGGCATCTCTTGGTCTCAGTAATGTTCTATCTAAAATATAATCAATGGGGGACGTTTTATCTATCTTATTAGGGAAGACATCATCAAACTTTACTTCTGAATTGGTATATTTATATTTGAGTAATAGGTTAATTCTAGAATCCATTAATTCTTTCAAACTGTCTTTCGACCAAGAGATAGGTAAAAACAAACTATTATATTTCTCTCGTTGAAAACCAGAGTCTCTAGTTTTTTCTAATACTCGGTTGAGTAGGTCTGTTCTTAAGGTTATTACTATTTTGATAGTTTCAATTTTTCTAAACTTACGAATAGTCTCTATTAATGCTCTTATAAGCTTATATCTTAGTTCATCCTCAACCCAATTTTCATCTAACCTATCAATCAATATGTATGTTTTTCTTTGTGGATCAGTAAATATGTCCTCTGCAAGTAGGTTTAGAAGTTTAGATAGTTTGTCTATTTGAACACTGTTTACTACTTGCTTTCCATAGTGGATTACTTCAGAAATTTGTTCCTCACTCAGTTGGGCCCTTCCTTCAGCAGAAAAATTTATTCCAGGGATGTTATTACCGACAGAGGATTTTAATGATCTTTCTAGCTTATCAGTAAACTCTTTGATTCTTGTTTCTGTGTCTAGCCAAAATTTATCTCCCCATTCTTCGATATATTCTAGAGCTTGCTGTTTCTTCCTGTTTCCGGAGATTAATCCAGATAATTTATCAAAGAAATTTCTTTTTGCTAACGGTGAGTCAATTGAAAACTTGTTTTTTATTAATTCAACAGCAAGTGTGTGCTGCCATAGTAAACTATAGAATATATCTAGGTTTACACCTATGCTTTCAAAAAAAGTCAATATAGTTGAGTTTTATATGTGTCTAAGTGCTAGTTCATCAGGCTCAATTCTTATGGTCTGCTCACAGCACTCCTCTAAGCGTTCAAGAAGTGCACTCTTCCCCGATCCTGTCCGGCCAAGGACTATGCACTCCGATGTACTTATATCCTCTAATACATCGTAGTCCCCTGTTTCAACGAAACATTCTTTAAGAAATTTTGAGTCATTCTCGGCATCGACTTCACCTATTGACATATGCCTTCTAAATACAAAATCTTTTTTTGCCTCTTGAGTCATATATTTCAATCCTTTGAAATATTCCGTTAATAAAATTCAAGTGATTATAAATTTGATTATATTTTAACAGTTCAATATAAAAAGGTTGTAGTAGAAATCGCCATTTGGGCTGTTCATCACGCTATTTTTCCCCGAAACGCGCTTGCCAGAGCGATCTGGTGCAAGGGGGGGAAAAGATCGGGGGCTTTATTGCCATTGGGTCGTCGCCATATCGTTAAAGTTTCCGGGCCTTGGCCGGTAGTCAGCCGTTCGCAGTTGGATATCCACTTTCTACCTAGACCCGCAGGCTGCCGCGAAAGCCCCTGGCGGCATAGTAGGACTGGGCGCCATTGTGGTAGAGGAAGACGCTGTCGTAGCGGCGATCGCAGAAAAGGGCTCCTCCGAGTTCCCTTATCGCCTCTGGGGTCTCGATCCAGCTCGATGTCTTGGCATCGAAGCAGCCGAGCGTCTGAAGCGCTCGATACTCGGCTTCCGTCAGCAGCGTGATGCCCATCTGCTCGGCCATCTCGGTCGCAGAGCCCGCCGGCCTGTTCTCCTTCCTGGATTCCAGCGCGGCGTTGTCATAGCAGAGGCTTCGGCGCCCGGTTGGGCTCTCGGCGCTGCAGTCACAGAAGATGAACTGCCCGGTCCGCGTGTCCTGGCCGATGACATCGGGTTCACCGCCGCTGCGCTCCATTTCGTGGAGCGAGAGCAACGACTGCGGGTTGGTGTCCAGCCTGGCGCGCACCTGTGACCAGGGGAACCCCTCGTGACGCTGCGGGTGCTGCTCAAAGCGGGCCTGCAAGGTGGCGAGCAGGTCGTCAATCTGCTCCTGGGTCAGGTTCATCATGCTGTCTCCTTCGCGGGATCCTGCGCCATTAGAAACTCATCGCCAGGCCGATGGAGTAGCCGCTGGTGTTGTGGCTGAACATATAGCGGGCCACCAGCCGGGTGCGGGTGATAAAGATGTCGTACTTGCTGCTGTCGAGCTCGAGGCCAAGGCCCAGGGAGTTGAGGCTGTTGAAGCCGAGCAGGCCGCGCTGCTCTCCCAGGTACTCGGTTCTGGCGCCCTCCAGCACATAGCGCAGCGGGCGATCCAGCAGGGTCCAGGTGAAGAGCGGAGCCCGGCGCCGCAGGTAGAGCCCGAGGTTCTCCGCCTCGGCCTGCCCCGTGATGCTGTCGGCGGTGCCGGTGAAGCTCTGCAGATGCTGATAGGAGTAGCGCAGCTCGACATCTATGTCCTGTGGCTTGGAGAAGAGCTCGTAGTCGAGCATCAGGGATCCCCCCAGGCCATATACATTGAGCCGGCCGCCGTCGAGGAAGTCGAGGTTCCTGCCCGTCCTGTACTGGAGCAAGGCGGCACCGATGCGCAGATCGCTCGCCACCGTGCCCAGGGTGAAGTTGGCGATGGGGCGCAGCACCAGGTTGCCGCCAAAGCGGTCGCGGTGCAGGCTGAAGTCCCAGCCGATGCCGCCGGTGGCGCTCAGGCTGTTCCATTTGGTGGGGATGGTGCGGCTCTCGTTGCCGTCGGTAAACACGAACTGGGGATCGTAGCGGCTGTAGCCCAGGGTGCCCTCCAGATAGATGGGGAAGCCCTCGCTCATGGTGGCGCCTCCGCCGAGCTGGGTGATGGTCAGGGCCGAGCTTTCGTTGGTGCCGCCCCCTATGTCCAGGTTGCTGGCGGTGATGTCCGGCACCACGGTGAAGCTCATCAGGGAGACGACCGCATTGGCCCGCTGCTGGACGAGGGCCCCGTCATTGGCCAAGGCTGTCTGGCTGAAGAGTCCGAGCCCGCTCAGCAGAAGCATGCCTGCATGAAGATGAGAAGAGGGGAGATGCGCCATACCTAGCTCCATGGACCTCCTCGTCCACTGAGGAGTCCTTACACTGTAACGGTTTTTCTACCGTCATGGCAGCCCGCCTTGGTGCCAACTGACTATATTCTTTGCCATTTTACGGCGCAGACCCGAGGGGGATCTGGTGGCGAGACAACCTTGCCGCCAGCGCACCGGGTTGCCGGAGCAGGATGCCGGCGTATCCACATAAATGGCAGACATTAATTTATTGTTCAGTTCCCCGGGTGTATAACGGGCCTCCCGCAGGAACTTATGGGGGTGGTACCAGGGAGGGGTGGCCAGACCGGGCCTTTGGGCCGTCATGACGGATGCGCATTACGATGATGGGAGTCATACCAGATGCAGGACATGCTGCTTGCCATATGGCATCAGGACTTTGAGCAATTAATACAACTGCAGGCTGTCGGTCTGCTCGTCACCTGTCTGGTGGTGATCCTCTTTCTGGAATCGAGCTTCGTCTTTTTGCCGCTGCCGGGGGACAGCCTGGTGCTGCTGGCCGGTGGTCTGGTGGGCATGGGAGTGCTCGGGCCCGAAGTGGTGTTCCTCTATCTGCCCCTGGCCGCCGGCATCGGCAGCGTGATGGCGTATTGGCAGGGCCATGCGCTCCACGGCACCCGCTTCATGGGACAGGTGGAGCGGGTGATCCCGGAAGGCAGCCTGCCCCGCGCCTCCCGGCTGCTCGATCGCTATGGCTTCTGGGCCATGTTCGTCTCCCGTTTCATTCCCTTCGTCAGGGTGCTGACGCCCATGCTGATGGGGATCTCCCGCCTGAACCTGCTGCGGGTGGCCATGAGCAGCTTTGCCAGCGCCTTCCTCTGGGCCCTGGCCCTCAGCATGGTCGGCAAGTTCATGATGGCGACGCCGCTGCTGGCTGACCACCATGAACTGTTGACCAAGTGCCTGCTGGTGACCTCCTTCGCCCTCTTCGTCATCGCCGTGGCCGCCATCGGCATGCGGCTGTTCAGGCGCTCGGCCAAGAGAGCGCGCTGAGTTGAGAGAGGAACGGGCCTGCCGCCCGTCCCTTCTCCCCGAGTCGCCCGGTCAGGCGGCTCGCCCCGGTGGCGTAAAAATACAGGCCATTTGAGGCGGAAATCCTGATGCCTATCTGTTACACTTCGCGCCCGCCATTTTCCGGCTCATCTTCTGACGTCATGTCAGACCCAGCCGTCCTTGGCCCCAAGCCTCGCCGAGGCCGTGCCACACGCCGGCCCAGGCCACTTAAGCCAACTACAGCTCAGCTGGAACACAGGAACCCATTATGAGATTTGAATCGTTCGATTTTGCCCCCGAGATTTTGCGTGCCGTCTCAGAGTGCGGTTATCAGGAGATGACCCCTGTGCAGCAGCAGGCGATCCCGACCATTCGCCGTGGCAGCGACGTGCTGGCCAGCGCCCAGACCGGGACCGGCAAGACGGCGGCCTTTGCGCTGCCCATACTGCAACGCCTGGTGGATAACCCGGCCCCGGCCCAGCCTTCCAACGCCCGGGTGCTGATCCTGACCCCGACCCGCGAGCTGGCCGCCCAGGTGGCGAGCAACATCAACGACTTCGCCAAGTATCTGGACATCAGCGTGCTGACCCTGGTCGGCGGTGGCAAGCAGGATGTGCAGGCCCGCAAACTCAAGGCCGGTGCGCACATCATAGTGGCGACCCCGGGCCGCCTGCTCGAGCACCTGACCGCCTGCAACCTCAGCCTCTCCGGGGTCGAGACCCTGGTGCTGGACGAAGCGGATCGCATCCTCGACATGGGCTTCAGCGCCGATGTGCAGCAGATCCTGCAGGCTGTGAACAAGACCCGTCAGAACCTGCTGTTCTCCGCCACCTTCTCCGACGGCGTGAAGAAGCTGGCCAACCTGATGCTGGACAGACCGCAGATCATCAGCGTCAACAAGCAGAACTCCACCGCCGACACCGTCAGCCACACCGTCTATCCGGTGGAGCAGAAGCGCAAGCGCGAGCTGCTCTCCGAGCTCATCGGCAAGCAGAACTGGCAACAGGTGCTGGTGTTCGCCAGTACCCGCGAGAGCTGTGACGTGCTGGTGGAAGAGCTGAACCTCGACGGCATCAAGTCCGCCGTGGTCCATGGCGAGAAGGCCCAGGGCAGCCGTCGCCGCGCCCTGCGCGAGTTCATGGAAGGCAAGGTGCGGGTGCTGGTGGCCACCGAAGTGGCCGCCCGTGGTCTGGACATCCCGGATCTGCAGTACGTGGTCAACTACGATCTGCCGTTCCTGGCGGAAGATTACGTTCACCGCATCGGCCGCACCGGCCGCGCCGGCAAGAGCGGCATGGCCGTCTCCTTCGTCAGTCGCGAGGAGGAGCGCACCCTGCTGGAGATCGAGGCGCTGATCGGCCAGAAGATCCGCCGCATCATGGTGCCGGGCTACGAGGTGAGCAGCCGTGACGAGCTGATCAAGCAGTTGCAGGAGCGTCGCCGTTTCGGCAAGCGCCCGCAGCGGGAAGACAACGCCGCCGCCCAGGTGATGGCCGAGGCCAAGCTGCAGGGCCAGCGTCTCAAGCGTCTGGCGGCCGCCAAGAAGCCTCGCCAGTCGAAGTAAGCGGACAAGATGATGCAGGGGAGCCTTGGCTCCCGACTCAAGGCGCCGTTGGCGCCTTGATGCTGTTTACCGATCACCCAGAGGACGTGCGATGACCCCGCCAGTCAAGAACCCGCAAGATTACAATGAGGCCCTGCTCGACATGGCCACCCAGAGCCTGGCCGAGCTGGCCCGCACCGCAGAGCAGAAGGCGGGCAAGCGTACCCCGGCGCAAGAGAGCCACTTCCTCTGCACCTGGATGGCGGACTCCCTCAAGGAGAAACGCTTCTCCCGCCTGGTGATGGAGGACTTGAAAGCCTGGGTGCAGCTGGGTCGCACCCTGGGGGCCGGGGCCGATCTCAAGGGACTGCTGTCGCGCATCGTCTGCCAGTATGGCCGGGCCATGGCAGAGCCCGGGCAGTTGGGCGCCAGGCTCGCCACCCTGGTCGCCGAGCTGGAGAGCGCGGGTTGGCTGGTGTTTACCGACAGCGAACTGAGCGCCAGGCAGCGGCTGCTGAGCCAGGGCCAGTCCAGCCTGGTCATCTCCGCCAGCGAGTATCAGGGCCATATCGAGGGGGGGGAGCTGGTGAAGCCTCTTACCCTCTATGTGCGCGGGGATGAAAAGCAGTTGGCCGAGGCGGCCTTCAAGCTGGGGCTGCTGCTGAGCCAGGGTGACAAGAAGAGCACCCTGGTCAAGCACCACAAGGCCTACCGGCTGGTGCCGGGCAATGCCCAGCCCGCCCTGGCGCTCCTGGCCGAAGGCTGAGCCTGATCTGAGCCCTGAGGCTCATGCCTCCCTCATTACCCCGGCCCAGTGCCGGGGTTTTTGATGGCCAGCCGCCAGCGAGAATGGCGGAAGGGGAGCCGACTCTGGTCCAGGATCCACCGCGGCTCGCCGCCTGCACTATGAGGCGCCCTGGGGGAGGGGAGAGGCCGCGCCCGCGCCGAGCAGCCCCACTGCGCGGGCGGCGATCGCCAGATAATGGGGCGAGCGGGCCTGCTCCCGCCAGCAGCAGTGCACCAGCTTGATCACATGGTCGTCCAGGCTCTCGATAGCCCGCGGCAACACCTGCGCCCAATCCAGCCCAGCCGTATCCGGCCAGCGCTGGGCCTGCAACCTGGGAGCACCGACGGTGATGTAGGCGGCGGCCACCGCCTGCCACATCAGGCTCTGCCAGGGCGCTTTGTGCGCTGCTGGCAGGTGGCGCGCGACGATGGCGGCTGCCCGGCTGCCGGTCACCAGATGCAAGACGGTGAAGTTGCCGGTCTGCCAGTAGAGGGGCAGGGCGGCCTCGGCCAGCTGTGCCAGCACATCTTCCCCGCCAACGAGGCTTTGCGGCAGCGAGATCGGCCAGTCGGGATCGGCCGCCACCTGCCGCAGGCGGGCGGTGATCCACTCTCCCTCCCAGCGCGACCCCTCCCAATGGGCCGCCAGCCCCGCCAGTAGGCGAGTGACGTCCCGGCAGGGGGCCCCCTTTCCGGCAGGCAGGATCAGCGCCTCGCACTGCCAGGCGGCCAGCGCCGCCGCCTGCTCCCCCAAGTGGCCGTTTTCCAGTGCACAGGCGAAGCGAATAAGCGGATGAAAGGCGCCGCCTGCCGGGGAGAAACGCTGCGCCAGCAGCTCTTCGAAGCATGGCAGCCAGCCCTCTTCGGCGAATCGGCTTAGCAGTTGCTGGCGCAGTGCCACGAAGCGGGTCTCCTCCTCTTCGCCCTGGTTGTCCACCCCGGCGGGCAGGGCTTGAGTGGTCTGCCAGTGGGTAAAGAAGCGCTGCAACTGCCGGGGGCTGGCCCCCATCTCGTGCAGGGCGTGCAACGCCATGGGGCAGTGGTTGGTGGTGCCGCGACCATTGAGGGCGAAGGACTGGTTGGCATCGAGCAGGGCGTAGAGATGATCCATTAGCGTTTGACTCCTTTTGTCGGGGGAGACAGGATTATGCAAGTTGAAGTTAACTTGAGATCAAGGACGAAGATGGATCGCAAATGGCTGGCCATAGGCCAGATAGCCAAACGTGCCGGCGTGAACGCCAGCGCCCTGCGCTTCTACGAGCAGAAGGGGCTGATCCAGAGCCTGCGCAGCGAAGGCGGCCGACGTCTCTACCCCCAGGATGTGTTGCGGCGCATCGCCTTTATCCGGGTGGCGCAAGGGATGGGCCTCACCCTCGACGAGATAGCGGCGGCCCTCAGCGGGTTGCCCGATGGCCGCACGCCGGATCGCGGCGACTGGGAGCGGATCGCCGGTCAGTGGCAAGCGCTGCTGGACAGCCGCATAGCCGCCCTGCAACTGATGAGACGCAAGCTCACGGCCTGCATCGGCTGTGGCTGTCTGTCGCTGGAGCACTGCGCCCTCTACAACCCTGAGGACAGGGCCGCCAGCCAGGGAAGCGGCCCTCGTTACTTGCTGGGGGATCTGCCCCCCGCCACCGATTGAACCGCGCAGGCCATGGGCAGTGCCGGGTCAGCCTGGATGACTTTCAAGGAGGAAACATGGATCTGGAACAACTCAAACGGGAGCTGGAGCGCTTTGGCGAACAACATGACGAGGCGCAGCCATCCCGGGGCTGCAAGATGCTCAACATCACCCGTGACACCGGCGAACTGCTGGCGCTGCTGGTGCAGACGAGGGGCGCGCAGGCGGTGCTTGAGATAGGGACTTCAAACGGTTACTCCACCCTCTGGCTGGCCGAAGCGGTGAAGAGACTGAATGGCCGGGTCACCACCATAGAGCGGGATGAGAATAAGATCTCTCTGGCAGAGGCCAACTTTCAGCGTGCGGGACTGAGCTCCTGGATCACCCTGCTGGCGGGGGAGGCCGGCAGCCTGTTCCCCAGCCTGCCGACGGCGGGTTATCAGCTCATCTTTCTGGACTCCGATCGCCAGCACTATCAGGGATGGTGGCCCGAAATACGGCGCCAGCTTGCCCCTCGCGGCCTGCTGGTGGTGGACAATGCCATCTCCCATGAGTGCGAGATGAGGGACTGGATGGCGCAGGTGAGGCGCGATCCCGATTTTCTGACCTCGCTGGTGCCGGTGGGCAAGGGGGAGCTTCTGGTGGTGAGACGCTAGGGCGCATCACCGAGAGTCAGGCATAAAAAAACAGCCCCGCATAAGCGGGGCTGTCTGCCTGGGAAGACTCGGTCGGCAGCTTACACCGACAAGTAGTCCATGATCCCCTCGGCGGCCTTGCGACCCTCGTAGATGGCGGTCACCACCAGATCCGAGCCACGCACCGCGTCGCCACCGGCGAACACCTTGGGGTTGCTGGTCTGGAAGGCATAATCCGCCTGCTCGGGGGCCTTGATGCGATCCCGGCTGTCGAGCGCTATGCCGTGATCGGCCATCCAGGGCTGGGGGTTGGGCTGGAAGCCGAACGCCATCACCACCGCATCGGCGGCCAGCACCTGTTCGGAGCCCTCGATGACCACGGGATTACGGCGGCCGTTGGCATCCGGCGCGCCAAGCTCGGTGCTCACCACCTTGATGCCGCAGGTGCGGCCCTGGGCGTCCAGCTCCACGCCGATGGGCTGGAGGTTGAACATAAATTCCACCCCTTCCTCCTGAGCGTTCTTCACCTCCCGCTTGGAGCCCGGCATGTTCTCAGCATCGCGGCGGTAGGCGCAGATCACCCGATCGGCCCCCTGGCGGATGGCGGTGCGCACGCAGTCCATGGCGGTATCGCCGCCGCCCAGCACCACCACCTGCTTGCCGGCGAAGTCGATGTAATCGCTCTGCGCCTTCTCGAAGCCCAGCAAGCGGTTCGCGTTGGAGATGAGGTAGGGCAGGGCGTCATAGACTCCCGGTGCCTCTTCGTTGGCAAAGCCGCCCTTCATATATTTGTAGGTGCCGACTCCGAGGAAGACCGCATCGAACTCACCGAGCAGGTCGGCGAAGGTGACGTCACGGCCCACTTCGGTCTCGAGACGGAACTCCACCCCCATCCCCTCGAAGATCTCGCGACGGCGCTGCATCACCTCTTTTTCCAGCTTGAAGGAGGGGATGCCGAAGGTCAGCAGACCGCCGATCTCCGGGTACTTGTCGAACACCACTGGGGTGACGCCGTTGCGCGCCAGCACATCGGCACAGGCGAGGCCGGCGGGGCCGGCGCCGATGACGGCGACCCGCTTGCCGGTCTTCACCACCTTGGAGAGATCCGGGCGCCAGCCCATCTCGAACGCCTTGTCGGTGATGTATTTTTCGATGTTGCCTATGGTCACGGCGCCGAATCTGTCGTTCAGGGTGCAGGCACCCTCACAGAGTCTGTCTTGCGGGCAGACGCGGCCACACACCTCCGGCAGGCTGTTGGTCTGGTGGGAGAGCTCCACCGCCTCCAGGATGCGCCCCTCGTTGGCCAGCTTCAGCCAGTTGGGGATGTAGTTGTGCACCGGGCACTTCCACTCGCAATAGGGGTTGCCGCAGTCGAGGCAGCGATCCGCCTGCATGCCGACCTGGGCCTGGTTGAAGGGCTCGTAGATCTCCACAAACTGGATCTTGCGGATCTTGAGCGGCTTCTTGGGCGGGTCGACCCGCTGGACATCGATAAACTGGAATACGTTCTGGCTCATAGGGTTCCCTCCTTATTGCGCCTGGATTCTGAGTTCTGCACTAGAGCGGCTGGTGTGACCAAGCAGGGACTTGACGTCGCTGGACTTGGGCTTGATCAGCCTGAACTTGGGCACATAGGAGTCGAAGTTGGCCAGGATCTCCTCGGCGCGCGAGCTGCCTGTCTCGTTGAGGTGCGCCGTGATGATGCCGCGCAGGTGCTCCTGATGGATGGCAAGATCCGCCACGTCCAGCAGTTCCACCAGCTCGGGGTTGGTACGCTTGGCAAAGTTGCCGCACTCGTCCAGCACGTAGGCAAAGCCCCCAGTCATGCCGGCCGCGAAGTTGACGCCAGTGGTACCGAGCACGGTGACGATGCCACCGGTCATGTATTCACAGCCGTTGTCGCCAATCCCCTCGACGACCGCGAGGGCGCCTGAGTTGCGTACCGCGAAGCGCTCGCCAGCGGTACCCGCAGCGTAAAGTTTGCCGCCGGTGGCGCCATAGAGGCAGGTGTTGCCTATGATGGCCGCCTCGTGGGACTTGAACGCCACGCCGACGTGGGGTTTGACCACCAGCTTGCCGCCAGTCATCCCCTTGCCCACGTAGTCGTTGGCATCACCCGTGAGTATCATCTCGAGGCCGCCGGCGTTCCAGACGCCGAAGCTCTGGCCTGCGGTGCCGTTGAAGTGCACCTTGACCGGATCGGCGGCCATGCCCTGGTTGCCGTGGCGTTTGACTATCTCGCCGGACAGGCGCGCACCCACGGAGCGATCGGTGTTGCGGATGTCGTAGCGGAACTCGCCGCCGCTCATGTTTTCTACCGCCTCCAGCAGGTCGTCCACCATCTTGAGGTTCAGCGGCCCCTTGTCGAAGGTGGGGTTGTGCTGCTGGCTGAACAGGCTGGAGCCTGCCGGTGCCACCGGGCTTGCCAGGATGCCGGACAAGTCCAGCTTGGCCTGACGGGCGGTGAGGCCAGGCAGGGCTTCCAGCAGATCGGTACGACCGATGAGGTCGGTCAGCTGGGTGACGCCGAGCTCTGCCATCAGCTCGCGGGTCTCTTCGGCGATGAACTTGAAGTAGTTCATCACCATCTCCGGCAGGCCGGTGAAGTGCTCGCGGCGCAGCTTCTCATCCTGGGTGGCGACGCCGGTGGCGCAGTTGTTCAGGTGGCAGATGCGCAGGTATTTGCAGCCGAGCGCCACCATGGGGCCGGTGCCAAAACCAAAGCTCTCGGCGCCGAGGATGGCCGCCTTGATGATGTCGAGGCCTGTCTTGAGACCGCCGTCCACCTGCAACCGCACCTTGTGGCGCAGGCCGTTGGCCACCAGTGCCTGCTGGGTCTCGGCCAGGCCCAGCTCCCAGGGGGAGCCGGCGTATTTGACCGAGGTGAGCGGGCTCGCGCCGGTGCCGCCGTCGTAGCCGGAGACGGTGATGAAGTCCGCATAGGCCTTGGCCACGCCGCAGGCGATGGTGCCGACGCCGGGCTCGGAGACCAGTTTCACCGACACGAGGCAGTCCGGGTTGATCTGCTTGATGTCGAAGATGAGCTGGGCCAGATCCTCGATGGAGTAGATGTCGTGGTGGGGCGGTGGGGAGATCAGGGTCACGCCGGGCACGGAATAGCGCAGCTTGGCTATCTGAGCCGTCACCTTGTCACCGGGCAGCTGGCCACCCTCGCCGGGCTTGGCGCCCTGGGCCACCTTGATCTGTACCACGTCGGCGTTCATCAGGTAGTGGGGGGTGACGCCAAAGCGCCCCGAGGCCACCTGCTTGATGCGCGAGTTCTTCTCGGTGCCGAAGCGCTTGGGATCTTCACCGCCTTCGCCGGAGTTGCTCTGACCGCCGAGGCGGTTCATGGCCACCGCCAGCGCCTCGTGGGCCTCGGGGCCGAGGGCGCCGATGGACATGGCGGCGGAGTCGAAGCGGGGGAACAGCTTGGCCGCGGGCTCAACCTGCTCCAGCGCAACCGGGGTGGTGCCCTGCTTGAGGACGAGCAGATCGCGCAGGGTGGCGACGGGGCGCTCGTTCACCAGGCGGGCGTACTCCTTGTAATCGGCGTAGTTGCCGGAGCGCACCGCCACCTGCAGGGTCTGCACCACATCCGGGTTGTAGGTATGGTACTCGCCGCCGTGGACGAACTTCAGCAGCCCGCCCTGGGTCAGCGGCTTGCGACCGAGCCAGGCCTGGCGCGCCAGATTGACCTGATCCTGCTGGATGTCGGTGAAATCGGCCCCCTGGATGCGGCTGGAGACGCCACGGAAGCAGAGCTCGACCACGGAGCTGGACAGCCCCACGGCTTCGAACAGCTGGGAGCAGCGGTAGCTCGCCACAGTGCTGATGCCCATCTTGGACATCACCTTGTAGAGTCCCTTGTTGATGCCGTTGCGGTAGTTGAGCATGGCCTGGCGCAGGCTCATCTTCAGCACCCCTTCCTCGACCTGTTTGGCAAGGGTCTCGTAGGCGAGATAGGGGTAGATGGCGGTGGCGCCAAAGCCCAGCAGCACGGCGAAGTGGTGCGGGTCGCGCACGCTCGCGGTCTCCACCAGGATATTGGCGTCACAACGCAGGTTGTTGTCCACCAGGGTGCGCTGCACCGCCCCCACCGCCATGGCGGCCGGGATGGGCAGGGTGTCGGCACTGATGTCCCGATCAGAGAGCACCAGCAGCACGGTGCCATTGCGCGCCTTGTCGGCCGCGTCGGCACAGAGCCGCTCCAGGGCCGCCTGCAGCCCCTCTTGGGGTTGGTAGTTGAGGCTCAGCACTGCATGACGGTAGTGCTCCCCTTCCAGTGCCAGCAGCTGGTGGAAGTCGGAGTAGAGCAGGATAGGCGACTGGAACAACACCCGGTGGGCGTGGCCGAAGGTCTCGTTGAAGACGTTCTGCTCGCGGCCGATACAGGTGGCCAGCGACATCACGTGGTTTTCCCGCAGCGGATCGATGGGCGGGTTGGTCACCTGGGCAAACATCTGGCGGAAGTAGTCGTACAGGGTACGCTGGCTGGAGGAGAGCACCGCCATCGGGGTGTCATCCCCCATGGAGCCCACCGCCTCCTGGCCGTTCTCGCCGAGCACGCGGATCACCTGATCCAGCTCCTCGTAGGAGTAGCCGAACAGTTTCTGATAGGTCTTGAGCTGATCGTCCGGGAACTCGCGGGCGCCTGTGCTGGCGTCATCCATCTGCTCGAACGGCACCAGTCGCTTGCAGTGCTTGTCCATCCACTGCTTGTAGGTGTGGCGGCTCTTGAGATCGTCATCGATCTCGAAGCTGGTCCACACCTTGCCGTTGCTGGTATCCACCACGAACAGCTCCCCCGGGCCGACCCGGCCCTTCTCCAGCACTTCGTCCGGGGTGTAGTCCCAGGTGCCGACCTCGGATGCTAGGGTGATGAACTTGTCCTTGGTGATGACGTAGCGGGCCGGGCGCAGGCCGTTACGATCGAGCGCGCAGGTAGCGTAGCGGCCGTCGGTCATGACGATGCCGGCCGGGCCGTCCCAGGGCTCCATGTGCATGGAGTTGAAGTCATAGAAGGCGCGCAGGTCGTCATCCATGTTCGGGTGCTTCTGCCATGCAGGCGGGATCAGCAGGCGCATGGCCCGGAACAGATCCATGCCGCCGGCCAGGAAGAGATCCAGCATGTTGTCGAGGCTGGAAGAGTCTGAGCCCGTGGTGTTGACGAAGGGGGCGGCCTCCTGCAGATCCGGGATCAGCGGGGTGGCGAACTTGTAGCTGCGCGCCTTGGCCCACTGGCGGTTGCCGGCGATGGTGTTGATCTCGCCGTTGTGGGCGAGGTAGCGGAATGGCTGCGCCAGCGGCCAGCGCGGGCTGGTATTGGTGGAGAAACGCTGGTGGAACACGCAGATGGCGGCCTGCATGCGGATGTCGGCGAGATCCAGATAGAAGCGCGGCAAATCCACCGGCATGCACAGTCCTTTATAGACGGTGACCAGGTTGGAGAGGCTGACCACATAGAAGTAGTCGTCGCTGATGCGTTTCTCGATGCGGCGACGCACTATATAGAGGCGGCGCTCGAGATCCTTGTCGACCCAGCCGGGAGGCGCGTTGACAAAGACCTGTTCAATGCTGGGCAGGGACGCCTTGGCGATGGGACCGAGCACATTGGTATCGATGGGCACCTTGCGCCAACCGACCAGACTCAGGGTCTCTCTTTCCAGCTCCTCGTCGATGATGTCGCGGGTCTGCTGGGCCAATACGGGGTCCGGGTTGAGGAACAGCATACCCACCGCGTAGTTGCGGCCCAGGTGCCATCCCTTCTCTTCGGCGACAGCGCGATAGAAGCTGTCCGGTTTTTGCAGCAGCAGACCACAGCCATCGCCGGTCTTGCCGTCGGCGGAGATGCCGCCGCGGTGCTGCATGCGAGCCAAGGCTGACATCGCGAGACGGACAAGCTTGTGGCTGGCTTCCCCTTCCATGTGGGCCAACAGGCCGAAGCCACAGTTATCCCTCTCCAGCTTTGGATCATATAGTGACATTGCATTTCTCCCTTGCTCGGCCTTCCATCGCACTGTCATCAACAGACTGCATAAATTGCGATTGGCTCTTGTGGTTCCGTCCGCCTGAGGTGGCGAATCTCCAAACTAATGGGATTTTCGAGCAAGGTCAATTGGACATCCCGCTTGTTTGCAATGTTACACCGCCATAACAAAATGCGGGTTTCAGAGACTAAATTCGGTTTTTGCTATACAAAAACCTATTGAATTAATTTTCTTTGGTTTATTAAGCTGACAATGATGGTTTTGGTGGTTGACTGCTTCGCGTCACCTGACTGTAGTAATTTTACCAATCCATTCCGTCGGGGGCGGGCGGGGATCACATTTCAGAATCCTGAGTCTTGCATTTATCCGGATGCGGGCTAAGCGATATTTTTGCAGTGCTAACAGCCGGTTAGAGAGGGGTAATTGCTCCACTTCTCCCTCATTGTCGAAGGCTTGTGGTTTCCAAAAGTAACCTTAAAACCCTGTCTGTGGGTATTTATCGCACGCAATGTGAATATTTATATGATTTTTGGGGGCGGGGCGGCTTGATCCAGCTCAGCCTGGGGACGGGCCTCTGCCAGTACAATGACAGCTCATATCGGAGGTGTCATGCAGTTACACGAACTCATCAATACATTCGGCCAGGATCTCAAGCAGCGTCATGGCCAGAAGATCCACAAACTCTCCATCCACGGCGCCTTCACCTGCCCGAATCGGGACGGCACCCTGGGCCGCGGCGGCTGCACCTTCTGTAATGTCTCCTCGTTTGCCGACGAATCGACCCAGCAGCTTTCTGTCGTGCAACAACTGCTGGCACGCCGGGACGAAGTGACCCGCGCCAAACGCTATCTCGCCTACTTTCAGGCCTATACCAGCACCTATGCCGAGGTGGAATACCTGCAACGCATGTATGAGGAGGCGTTGTCGGTCAGCGACATGGTGGGGCTCTGTGTCGGGACCCGGCCCGACTGCGTGCCGGATGCGGTGCTGGATCTGCTGGCGGGTTATCAGGCCCGTGGCTACGAGGTGTGGCTGGAGCTGGGGCTGCAGAGCGCCCATGACAAGACGCTGCAGCGCATCAACCGGGGCCACGGCTACGCCGCCTATGCCGACGCGGTCGAGCGGGCCCATAGGCGCGGCATCAAGGTCTGTGCCCATCTGATCGTTGGCCTGCCCGGCGAGGTGCCCATGGATAGCCTGGAGACCCTGCATCGCATCGTTGCGACCGGGGTCGAGGGGATCAAGCTGCATCCGCTCCACGTGGTGGAAGGGAGCACCCTTGGCAAGGCGTGGCAGGCAGGGCGGCTGGAGGTGCTGACCCTGGAACACTATGTGGAGGCGGCGGTGGCCATGATCCAGCACACGCCCCCCGAGGTGGTCTATCACCGCATCTCGGCGTCGGCGCGCCGTCCGACCCTGCTGGCTCCAGCCTGGTGCGAGAATCGCTGGACCGCCATGGCCGAGATTGCCGCTGAGCTGACTCGTTCAGGCCCCCAGGGGCATGCCCTGGGCCGACCCTTCTCGCTCGCTCCTTTTAATGAGTGACGACTCTAATTTCATTAAAAAAACAGAGGGTTATTAGATGAAATTCAGTCTTTGCAGTATAGTTTCGTTCAAGTCGCCTTGATAAGATGGTCGGCTTGAAAAAGATATTGTTATCAATAACTCTTTAGTAATTAATGGACCGGGCAGGATATCTCGCACTCCTTGCCGTCATCAGATGACGTGCGTGGCTCCTCTCTCCCCGGCTTGACGATGTGTGAGTCTGGCGATGGCATTCGATGCCACTGCCCAGTGCGCTAATTGGGTTGTCGGTTCGCGATGATGGGATCTGCTCTGCATTCACAGGTCGCCACCAGGTTCCGGGTGATGATTTCCCTGCGACAACCGTCTGAATCATGTTTTGACAGGATGCTATGCAAGCAGAAACCAGCCATATAGATGAACTATTGGAATGCCTAGTCTTTTTGACCCGTTTTTATGGCGTACCCAATAGTCAGGATGCCCTCACCACGGGCTTGCCACTGGTCTCGGGCCGTCTGAGTACGGCGCTCTTCAGCCGCGCTGCCGAGCGTGGCGGTTTGTCCGCCCGTGAGGTGATCCAGCCACTCGAAAACATCTCTCCCCTGCTGCTGCCCTGCGTCTTGCAGACGCGGCAGGGCGGCGCCTGCATCCTGTTGGAGTGGAACAAGGAGAGGAGCCAGGCCAAGGTCATCTTCCCCCAGGCCGGTGATGCGGCGCAGTGGGTCAGCACTGCCCAGCTGGGTGACGAGTACAACGGCCGGCTGTTCTTCGTCAAGAAGCAGTTCAAGTTCGATGAACGTTCCCCCAAGGTGCTGGAGACCCGGGATGGTCACTGGTTCTGGAGCACGCTGTTTGAATCCCGTGGCATCTATCGCGATGTGCTGATCGCCTCCATCCTCATCAACCTCTTTGCGGTGGCCAGTCCCCTGTTCACCATGAATGTCTACGACAAGATCGTGCCCAACCTGGCGTTCGACTCCCTCTGGGTGCTGGCGGTCGGGGCCATGGTAGTGTTCACCTTTGACTTCGTGATGCGCCAGTTGCGCAGCTACTTCATCGACATTGCCGGCAAGAAATCGGACGTGCTGCTGTCAGCCAAGATCTTTGCCAAGGTGATGGGGATGAAGATGGAGTCCCGCCCGGCCTCGACGGGGGCGTTCGCCAAGCATCTGCAGGAGTTTGAATCGGTGCGGGAGTTCTTCACCTCCGCCACCGTGTCGACCCTGATTGATCTGCCGTTTGCGGTGTTCTTCCTCTTCATCATCTGGCTGTTTGCCGGCGTCATGGTGGTGGTGCCCATCGTCGCCATGCTGATCCTGGTGGCCTACAGCTTCTATATCCAGGCACCGCTCAAGCAGTCCATCGAGGAGGGCTCCCGTCTGGCCTCCCAGAAGAACGCCAACCTGATCGAAAGCATCTCCGGCCTTGAGACCGTCAAGATCTTCGGCGCCGAGAGCATGTTCCAGCACCGCTGGGAGCAGGCGGTGTCCCACATCTCTACCTGGGGCGTGCAGACCCGTCGCATCACCAACTCCATGTCTTCCCTGGCGAGCTACATCCAACAGGTGGTGACCGTGGGCTTGGTGATTGTCGGGGTCTACCAGATCTCCGAAGGGCTGGTGACCATGGGGGGCATGATCGCCGCCGTCATGTTGTCCAGCCGCGCCATCGCGCCCATGGTGCAGCTCTCCGTGCTGTCGACCCGCTACAACCAGGCCAAGTCCGCCCTGGAGATCCTGGAGAAGATCATGATGACGCCTGGCGAGCAGGAGGAGGGCAAGCAGTACATTCACCACCCCATCATCCAGGGCCGCATCGAGTTCGAAAACGTCTCCTTCAAATACCCGGGCATGGAAAGCAGCACCCTGCACAACATCAACCTGCGCATCGAGCCGGGCGAAAAGGTCGCCATCATAGGACGGATCGGGGCGGGCAAGACCACTCTTGAGAAGCTGCTGATGGGGCTCTACCGACCGACAGACGGTCTGGTACGCCTCGATGGCTTCGAGCTGGATCAGCTGCCACCGGCCGCCATTCGCCGCAACATCGGCTGTGTGCCGCAGGATGTGACCCTCTTCTTTGGCTCGGTGCGGGACAACATCATGCTGGGCAACCCGCTGGTGGATGATGCCCGGGTCGTGCGCGCCGCCAAGCGGGCCGGCGTCACCAACTTTACCAATCGGGATCCCAATGGGCTGGACCGGCAGATAGGCGAGGGCGGGCGTCAGCTCTCAGGTGGTCAGCGTCAGGCCATTTTGCTGGCCCGTGCCCTGCTCAACGATCCGCCCATCCTGGTGATGGATGAGCCAACGTCCAACATGGACAACCAGTCAGAGATGCATGTGAAGCAGGAGCTGGCCAGACTGGGGCCTGAAACCACGCTGATCCTCATCACCCACAAGACGTCCATGCTGGATGTGGCCTCCCGGGTCATCGTCGTGGAGCAGGGGAAGATAGTGGCTGACGGCCCCAAGGAGACGGTGCTGCAACAACTGAAGGAAGGCAAGGTGCGGGTACAGGAGACGGCCAATGGCTAACAACTGGTTCAAGAAAACGGCACCAGACACAGTGTTGCCCGCCTCCGAGCACCTCGAGTATGTCGACGACGGTGCCGCCGCCGTCTTGCTGAGCACGCCAACCCGCGCCAAGGTGCTGCTCTGGGCCTGCTTCCTGTTCTTCATGAGTGCCATCATCTGGGCCGCCTGGGCCGAGCTTGACGAGGTCACCGTCGGTCAGGGCAAGGTCATTCCATCTCGCCAGCTGCAGGTGATCCAGAACCTGGAAGGGGGGATCGTCAAGGAGATCTTCGTCAAGGAGGGGGACATAGTCGAAAAGGGGCAGCCTCTGCTGCGCATAGACGATACCCGCTTCAAGTCGGATTTTCGCGAGCGTGAACAGGAGCTGGTGATCCTCAAGGGCGACATCGCCCGTCTGCGTGCCGAGATCCGCAGTGTGGTGGTCAAGAGAGAACCCAACCTCGGCTGGCGTGAGCAGGTGGTCATCGACAAGCAGCCCATCGACTTCCCCGAAGGGTTCGAGAACGTCTTTGCGGAATATGTGGCCCGTGAAAAATCGGTCCAGGACGAGCGGCTCAACAACTTGAACAACCAGCTCTACATACTCGGTCAGCAGATCGAGCAGAAGGAGCAGGAGACCATAGAGCTCAATGCCAAGATAAGGACAGTGAGTCGTAGCGTGGATCTGGCCCGCCAGGAGCTGAACATCAGCCGGCCTCTCGCAAAAGAGGGTATAGTTCCTCAAGTGGAGCTAATTAAACTGGAGCGGCAGGTCAACGAGATGCAGGGCGAGCTGGAAGCCAACCGCCTGCTCATCCCCAAACTCAACTCGGTGCTGCGGGAGACCATCTCCAAGCGCAATGACATCGCCTTGAAGTTCCGAGCGGACTCCCAGACCGAGCTCAATGAACGCCAGGGCAAGCTGAGTCAGTTGTCCGAGGGCCAGGTCGGTCTGCGGGACAGGGTCGATCGGACCAGCGTGATAGCGCCTCTCAAGGGCACCATCAAGAAGCTCAAGATCAATACCCTGGGGGGGGTCGTGCAGCCGGGCATGGATCTGATGGAAATCGTGCCGCTGGAGGATACCCTGCTGGTGGAAGCCAAGGTTTCCCCCAAAGACATCGCCTTCCTGCGACCCGGACTGGAGGCCGTGGTCAAGATAACTGCTTATGATTTCACTGTTTATGGAGGTTTACATGGCAAGGTTGAGCAGATAAGCGCCGACTCGATCCAGGATGAGGAGGGCAACTCCTTCTATCTGGTTCGGGTGCGTACCGAGAAGAGTTATCTGGGCGATGAGCTTAACGCACTTCCCATCATCCCCGGTATGTTAGCCAGTGCAGATATTATTACTGGTAAAAAAAGTGTCCTAGACTACTTGCTCAAGCCCATCCTGCGGGCTAAGCAGTCGGCACTGAGAGAACGATAAGCCAACAATCTAAAAACAACATGACTGGAGATACCATGAAGAAGACGATTGTTGCCATGCTGGTTAGTGGCACCATACTGTTCCCGGGCCTGAGCCAGGCACAGACACTGGAACAGTCAGTGGCACAGTCACTGGCTACCCATCCGAAAATCAAGGAAGCTTTTGATCTCTATCAGGCACGACTGTACCAGCATGATGGAGCCAAGGGCGGCTACTATCCCACCATCGATCTGCGTGGCGGCGTTGGCTACGAGAAGACCGACAGCCCCTCGACCCGTGCGGCGCCCGCCAACTCGCAGACGATCGATGATTCCATGACCCGCAAGGAAGCCGGGATCAGTCTGCGCCAGATGCTGTTTGACGGTTTCGATGTCAGCAGCAACGTGGCCCGGACCGATGCTGCCGCCCAGGCCCAGCGTCTGGCCATGATCTCCGAGGCGGAGAACACAGCCCTGCGGGTGGCCGAGGTGTACCTCAACATGCTGCGCCAGCAGGAGATCCTGGAGCTGTCCAAGCAGAACCTGGAAACCCACGAGCAGATCCGCAGTGACATCCAGAAACGGACAGACTCAGGTTTGGGTTCGACGGCGGACCAGACTCAGATCGATGGTCGTGTGGCTCGTGCCTACTCCAACCAGGCGGCCGCGGAGAACAACTATCGGGATGCCGAGAGCGAGTTCATCCGTGTCGTGAATGAGGTGCCCAAGGATCTGGTACAACCGGCCCCCAACAGCCAGTTGATCCCTGCCACCCTGGAGGACGCACTGAAGACGGCCACCGAGGTTCACCCGACCCTGCTCTCCTCCCTGCAAGACATCGAAGAGGCCAAGTATCAGCATGAAGGCTCCAAGTCCGGGTTCTACCCGAACGTGGCCTTCGAGGTGGATCAGAACTGGAACGAGGACATCGATGCGGTCAAGGGACGCAACGACGATCTCACCGCCATGGTCCGGATGCGCTACAACCTGTTCCGTGGCGGCTCCGATCTGGCTGAAAGCAAGGCCACCTCGGCACTCTATTCCCAGGCAAAAGACATTCACCTGAATGCTTTCCGTCAGGTGGAAGAGGGGACCCGTCTCGCCTGGAATGCCAAGGAGTCGCTGGCCAAGCAGAAAGTCTTCCTGAAAGAGCACGTGGACGCCAGCTACGACACCGTACAGGCGTACAAGAAGCAGTTTGGTCTGGGGCAACGGACCTTGCTGGACGTGCTGAACACGGAGAACGAACTGTTCGAGGCTCGCCGCAGCTACATCACGGCCGAGTATGATGCCCTGCTGGCGGATTACCGTATCCTCAATGCCACCGGGGGACTGCTCAATGCCATGAATGTACAGCAGCCCGCTGACTGGCAGGCCAACAACAACTGATGGTCATCGTGCTGATGCCATATCAGTCAGAAGAAATGGCTGCAGCTTGCTGCAGTCATTCTTTTATGCGTTTGGCTCTCAACTGAAGATTGCAATGGCATGCCGCAGGGGAAACATGTGACATCGTGGTGCAAGGCTGGGAGCCGCGGGCTCTTCTGGCCAGCATGGCTCATCCGCCCCGTGCAGCGTTGGCGGCTCCAGCTGTTGTGGCTGGTGCTGCTGTCTATCCCTCTGTTGCTCAGCGCCAGCCAGCCCTTGTCGTCGGAAGATCTGAAGCTGGTCAAGCGGGCGGAGGAGACCTACGGCTCTCGTGCAGGCAAGCGGGTCACCAGCTGGCGCACGCTGGCCATGCAGAACCGGGCTGCGGGTCTGACGGAACGGCAGAAACTGGAGAAAGTGAACCAGTTTTTCAATCAGATGCGGTTTATCGATGACATCAAGCTGTGGCACAAGAAGGATTACTGGGCGACCCCGCTGGAGTTTTTGGGTGCGGCTGGCGGAGATTGTGAAGACTTCAGCATTTCCAAATACTTTACGCTGCTGGAACTTGGCATTCCGGATGAAAAAATGCGGATGGTATATGTCAAGGCATTGGATTATAACCAGTTTCATATGGTTGTTGCCTATTATGAGACGCCAGCATCAGTGCCTCTCATTCTGGACAACCTTGTCGGTGCCATTCGCCCGGCCAGTCAGCGGGCGGATCTGGTGCCAATTTACAGCTTTAACGGTAGTCACTTGTGGTTGATGAAGGCGCGTGGTCAAGGGGAACTGGCCGGGCAATCATCCCGCTTGGGATTATGGACTGACTTACGCAATCGCATGACTTCAGGGCGATTGGCTCGGCCTGTGGTGAATTTGGATGATTAACCTATGACGCTCTACAGACAACTATTGGCAACCATGCTGTTACTGTTCGGATTGCTGTTTGCCGCCACCTATTGGGTACAGTTCAATTCGACCCGCAACTATCTGGCGCAACAGCAGGAGACCACAGTCATCAACACCTCCACCGCCCTGGGTCTGGCGTTGACGCCTTATCTGGAGAACGGGGACAAGGTGAGTGCCGAATCCGTCATGAAGGCCGTGTTCGACGGTGGCTACTATCGGCTGGTCCGCCTCGATCTGCTGGCTTCCAAGGATGTCATCGAGCTGGAAAACAGCAGCGACATTCAGGGGGTGCCGCAGTGGTTTATCGGGCTGGGCCTCTTCCCTGAGGTATCCAACGAATCCATTCTGACCTCGGGCTGGCTGCAACTGGGCAAGCTGAAGATAGTGGGCCATCCGGGACAGGCCTACTACGAGCTCTGGAAGGGGATGAGCGAGCTGGCGACCTGGTTCCTGGTGGGCTTCCTGATCACCACCATACTGCTGATGCGGGCACTCAACTACCTGCTCAAACCGCTCAAGCTCATCTGCGAGCAGGCGGTCGAGATAGAGCTGCACCACTTCGGGCACGCCATTCCCGAGCCCAAGAGCCGCGAGTTGAAACAGGTGGTGCAGGCCATCAACACCCTCTCGAGCAAGCTGGCGGTGCAGTTCAAGGAGCAGGCCGATGAAGCCGAAAACCTGCGCGCTCGCGTCTATGTGGATGCGGTCTCCGGGCTCGGCAACCGCTCCTACTTCGTGGGGCAGGTCAATGCCTGGATCGCCGAGGCGGGACAGGGGGGCGTCATGCTGGTGGCCGTCGACATGCTGGACGATCTCTATCGTGAGGAGGGCTATGCCGCGCGGGACAACATGGTCAAGTCCATCGCCCAGGTGCTCAGGGAGTTGCTGGACGGCTGGGATGGTGCGGCGCTGTCCCGGATCTCGGCCACCGAATATGCCCTGCTCTGTCCTACGGATGATCTGTCGCAGCTCAAGGATCTGGCGGAGCTTATCAATAGCCGTATCGCCGATCTGGTGGTCAATCCCATGGGTGAGAGCGGTGCGCTCTCGGTCGTCGGGATTGCCGGCCGTGATGGCGATGATGATCTCTCCGCCCTGCTGACCAAGGCGGACAATGCGCTGGGCAAGGCGCGTAACGAGCGGCGGGGTGCCGTCGTCATGGAAGGGGGCTCGGATCAGGGATTGATGGGGCGTCTGGCCTGGCGTGATCTGGTACAGGATGCAATGGCCCGAAACCTGTGGCGCTTCAAGGCGCAGCCTGCCTGCCGCTTCGATGATGGCACGCGCCTGCATGCGGAGCTGTTTGCTTCCATCTCGCGCGATGGGACCGACTATTTTGCAGGCCAGTTCTTGCCCGCCATAGAGCAGTTCCAGATGGGCGCCGAGTTTGACAAGGCCGTACTGGAAGCCTGCGTGCCCTTGTTCAGGCAGCAACCCGAGCTGGTGCTGGCGGTCAACATCACCGCAGGGTCGCTCTGCTCGGATGAGTTCCTGACCTGGCTGAGAGACTATCTGGCCGTGAACGGCGAGTTGAAGGAGAGGCTGCTGTTCGAGATCCCTGAGGCCGCCATCATGAAACACAAGCAGCATGTGACCAACCTGGTCGACGTGCTGCGAGAGCAGGGCTTCCTGTGGGGGGTCGATCACTATGGTCGTCACTTCCAGTCCCTGGGGTATCTCGAGGAGCTGGCTCCTGCCTACGTCAAGGTGGATCATGGCTATACCAGCCAGGTCATGGAACCGGGCGCCGATACCTCCTTCCTGGCTGCGGTCTGCCGGGCAGCCCACAATGCGGGTGTCACGACCATCGCCACCCGAGTGGAAGATCAGCAGCAGGTCGAGGTGCTGGCCAACCTGCACATAGACGGTTACCAGGGCTTCGTTCATCCGGCATTCCCACTGCCGTGAATCAGGCAATCATATTGAAAGGGGTCCCAATGGGGCCCTTTTTTATATCCATTTAGAATATATGAAGGTGCTTTTCTGCGATGGAGATACAGAAAGCCTGAAAGACGAGTTGTTAGTTTATTGATTTATCTGTGTAAAAAACATTCATTCGATTCGCTGCATCGGATGAAGCCAAACAGATTCAATGTTGTACATTTTTGCAACTGAAGCCCGCTGAACGCGCATCTAGAGTGTAGGCATCAAGATCTGTCACCCTGGAGCAATGGATATGCGCACCCAAATCATCGACAAAACCGTCGTCGTCTCTTCCGTGGAAGGCAATGTTCAGATCCTGCTTGCCGATGGCAGCAGCCGTCCTCTCCAGCCTGGCGAGATATTGCAACCGGGCGCCAAGCTCAATATTGCCGACGATGCGAAATTGATGTTGGCACCCTACGATGACAACCCCGGACAGGCCGCAGCCGCCCCTGCCGAGACAGATACACCGGCGGAAGGGCAACCCTCATCATCGGCCGAGAACAGCAACCTCCCTCCAGAAATTGCGGCCTTGCAAGAATCCATCCTGCAAGGGGTCGACCCGACTAAGAACTTTGAAGCCGCCGCAGCCGGCGGGGCGCCTGCCGCAGGTGGGGGGGGCGGCATCGGCGGGGTCGCGGGGGCCAGTGGCAACGGTGGCTTTGTCGTCATCGATCGTATCGGTGATGCGACCATAGCCGAGGCCGGATTCGATACCAGCTATGATGCCTTGCTCGATCAGAATGTGCTGCAGGAAGACGATCTCCTGCCAGAGAATGAGCTCGATGATCTGGATGAATCTGAAGTCACCCAGGAAGACCAAGCCATCAGTGGCAACCTGCTGATCAACAGCAGCAACTCGGATGGTCCTCAAGACACATCCATTGTTTCCTATAGCTGGGGCAGCAACATCGGCATTCTGGCCGGTGTCGAGAGCTCATTGGAGGGGATAGGCACCCTCATCATCAATGCCGACGGCTCCTACACCTTCACTCCGGCACTCAACTACACAGGCCCTGTGCCGCCGGCCAACTACATAGTGACCGATGGCGACGACACCAATAACTCCATTCTGACCATCACCATTACCCCCACGGATGAGACAGTCTCCTTGGGCGGGCTGCAGGTCGAAGGGGGCGAGCTTGTTCTGAGTGAAGCCGCATTGGCCGATGGCAGCAGCCCGAATGCTGCAGGCCTGACCAAGAGCGGCGCCTTCACCTTCAATGCGGCAGATGGCATCCAGAGCCTGGCTCTGGGTGGCGTGGTACTCATCAGTAACGGTCAGGTCATCAGTAGCTTCCCGCAGGCGATCCCGAGCCCTCTGGGCAATCAACTGTTGGTGACAGGCATCAGTTACAACCCGGTGACAGGCGCTGGCACTGTGACTTACAGCTACACCCTGAGCGATAACGAGGCTCACACTCAGCCAGCCAATGACACTGCCCTGACCGAAAGTTTCAACGTCGCGCTGACGGACAGCGACGGTGACAGCACCAGCGCCAGTCTGGATGTGGTGATACTGGATGACGTGCCCAGCGTGAGCCTGCTCCCTGGGGCCGGTGAGCTGGGTGTGGTCAGCGTGGACGAGAGCTTACCTGCCTTGGATGGTGCAGGCAGCGATGGCATAGGCAGTGCAACCCTGGCGGCAGCCGTGGTGCAAGCCCAGTTCAGCCATGCGTTCGGTGCGGATGGTGCGGGCAGCATCGGCTACAACCTGGCCCTCACTGGCAGCAATGTGGCGAGCGGCCTCTATGCGGTTGATCCGCTGGCCGCCAATGGCCAGGGCGCGCAGATCCTGCTCAACCAGGTAGGCAATGTCATTACCGGCAGCGCCAATGGGGTGAGCTACTTCACCCTCACCATAGATCCGGCCACCGGCGCCGTGACCCTGAACCTGCTGGACAATATCTGGCAAGGTGATACCAGCAGCCATGATGACAGCGTCAGCCTGACCCTGAACAGCGGCGTGCTGACCCTGGTGCAGACCGTTACCGATGCCGACGGTGACAGTGTCAAGGCCAGCCTCGATCTGGGAGCCAGTGGGGTGTTTCGCTTCGAGGACGATGGCCCGGCTTCAGGCTTGGCCGTCGAGCTCCAACGTCCAGGCTTCATTGTGGTGGATGAGAGCCTGCCAGCCCTGGATGGGGCAGGCAGTGATGGTATTGCAAGCGCGGTGTTGAGTGGTGCCGCCGTACAGTCCCAATTTACTCATGCCTTTGGTGCGGACGGGGCGGGCAACATCGGCTATAACCTGGCCCTCACTGGCAGCAATGTGGCGAGCGGCCTCTATGCGGTTGATCCGCTGGCCGCCAATGGCCAGGGCGCGCAGATCCTGCTCAACCAGGTAGGCAATGTCATCACCGGCAGCGCCAACGGGGTGAACTACTTCACCCTCACCATAGATCCGGCTACTGGCGCCGTGACCCTGAACCTGCTGGACAATGTCTGGCACGGCAATACCGGCAGCCATGATGACAGCGTCAGCCTGACCCTGAACAGCGGCGTGCTGACCCTGGTGCAGACC
>NZ_JBWVQS010000015.1:0-39673 GCF_056642115.1 Aeromonas sp. 130281
GCACAAGATTTAGCGCAAGCTAACCGAATGCGGAGCGGTAGTTCAGTCGGTTAGAATACCGGCCTGTCACGCCGGGGGTCGCGGGTTCGAGTCCCGTCCGCTCCGCCACTATTTAGAAAGCCCAGTCGAAAGACTGGGCTTTTTTTCGTTTCAAGCATGCCGACACAGCACGCATTTCCCCCTCGCATCGGCACCATTTTCACCCGATCATCGCCGCTGACCGTGGTTGCCGCTATAATGGCCGCCCTCAAGCAAGGTGGTGGTATGAAAGCAGAATATCTACAGCGATTCGGGGGCATTGCCCGTCTTTATGGTCAGCGCGCCCTTGGCTCTTTCAGTCAGGCCAAGGTCTGCGTGGTGGGGATAGGCGGGGTCGGCTCCTGGGCGGCGGAGGCACTGGCCCGTGCCGGCATCAACCAGATCACCCTGATCGACATGGATGATATCTGCATCACCAACACCAATCGTCAGATCCACGCCATGCAGGGCACGGTCGGCCGCCTCAAGACTGAAGTCATGGCCGAGCGCATCCGCGCCATCAACCCCGACTGCGAGGTGATCGAGGTGGATGACTTCGTCACCGCCGACAACCTGGCCGAGCATATCAGGCGGGAGTTTGACTATGTGGTGGATGCCATCGATTCGGTCAAGGCCAAGGTGGCGCTGATCGCCTTCTGCAAGCGCAACAAGATCCCGGTGATCGTAGCGGGCGGTGCCGGCGGGCAGATGGATCCGACCCAAATCACAGTGGCGGATCTGGCCAAGACCATTCAGGACCCGCTGGCGGCCAAGGTGCGCTCCGACCTGCGCCGGTTGCACAACTTCAGCAAGAATCCGGCGCGCAAGTTCGGGGTGGAGTGTGTCTTCTCGACCGAGCAGCTGAGCTATCCCGATGGCAATGGCGGCACCTGTCAGGCCAAGGCGGCCAGCGACGGCAACATGAAGATGGATTGCGCCTCCGGCTTTGGCGCGGTGACACCGGTGACGGCGACCTTCGGTCTGGTGGCCGCGTCCCGGGTATTGAAGAAGATTGCCGAACGGGGCGCCCGGGCCGAGAAAGAGGCCGGGAATGGAGAGGTAGGGTCGATTAGCGAAGCCTAATCGACCACTGAACAAGGCGGGTTAGACTGCCAGCTCCCGGATCGCCAGCACGATTGCCCTGAGCCCGTTACCCCGTGACGGGCTCAAATGTTTCTCTAGCCCCAGTTCTGTGAAATAGGCTTCCATATCAAAGGCCTGAATCACCTCTGCGGATTGGTGGTTGAGCGCCGCCAGCACGATGACGATGAGCCCGCGCACGATGCGAGCGTCGGAGTCGCAGGCGAAGTGCCAGCAACCATCCTCGCTTTTCTCTCCCTTCAGCCAGGCCTGGCTTTCACACCCCTTGAGTCGATACTCCTGCTGCTGCCACTCACCGGGCAGTGCGGGTAGCTTTTTGCCGAGCTGGATGATGAGGCGGTACTGGTTTTCCCAGCCCTGGGCGGCGGCAAACTGCTGGCGGATGCTGTCGGCGTCGGGCTCAAGGCCGATCCGGGTATAGGTTGCGAGGTCACTCATTCGGTTGTCTGCCTTAGAAGAAGTCACTGAGTTTGTGCAGGGCCGCCAGCAGAGCGTCCACATCGTCCCGGTTGTTGTAACAGGCCAGGGAGGCCCGCAGGGTGCCGCCGATACCTAGGCTGTCCATCAGCGGCATGGCGCAGTGATGGCCGACTCGCAGCGCTATGCCCTGCATGTCGAGCAGGGTGGCGGCATCCTGAGGGTGGATGTCGTCCAGCAGGAAGGAGACGGCGCCTGCCCGTTGTGCTGGTTCACCGATGAGGCGCAGGCCCGGCACCTGCCGCAGGCCGGCGACCAGATGGTCGGTGAGTGCCTGTTCGTGGCGCACCAGGGCAGCCCTGTCTTGCGTCCTGACAAAGTCGATGGCGGCAGCCAGCCCAATGGCCCCGGCGATATGAGGGGTCCCCGCCTCGAACTTGAAGGGCAGGGTATTGAAGGTGGTGCCGCTGAAACTGACCTTGTCGATCATCTCGCCCCCCGCCTGCCAGGGCGGCATCCGCTCCAATAGTTCGGTGCGGCCCCAGAGCACACCTATGCCGGTCGGGCCGTAGAGCTTGTGACCGGAGAAGGCGTAGAAGTCGCAGCCTATGGCCTGCACATCTACCTCGAGGTGGGCCACCGCCTGGGCGCCGTCGATCAGGGTCAGGGCGCCAACCGCCTTGGCGGCAGCCACCATCCGGGTGACCGGATTGACGGTGCCGAGGGCATTGGAGACATGGGCCACGCTCACCAGCCGGGTGCGCGGCCCCAGCATCGCCAGGTAAGCCTCCATATCCAGATCCCCGCGCTTATCCAGTGGAATGACCCGAATTACGGCGCCGGTGCGTTCGGCAATCAACTGCCAGGGGACAATGTTGGCGTGGTGCTCCAGGGTGCTGAGGACGATCTCGTCCCCTGCCTTGAGTTCGTTCATGCCCCAGCTCTGGGCCACCAGATTGATCGCTTCTGTGGTGCCGCGGGTCCAGATCACCTCGTGGCTGCGGGGTGCATTGATAAAGCGGGCGACCGTCTCGCGGGCTGCCTCGAAGGCGCGGGTGGCGCGGTCGCTCAGGGCATGGGCAGCGCGGTGCACGTTGGCGTTGTCGGCCCGATAGTAGTGAGCGATGGCGTCCAGCACCATCTGCGGTTTCTGGGTGGTGGCGGCGTTGTCCAGATAGATCAGAGGGTGGCCGTTCACCTCCTGCGCCAGGGCCGGAAACTGGCTACGCAATTGGGCGTGCTGTTGCTGATTCATGCTCCCCTCATCTCCTCTGGAAAAGTCGGTCATGATCCGGAAAATGACGGGTAAACACAAGGCGAAGTGGCGGGATCCTGTGTCCGGTTTCGGCTGCCCGCGGGATCTCTGTTACAATGCCGCCCCTCATCATAAGCCAAGAGATCCGGCCCATGAAGCTCAACCCCAATCAGAACGAAGCGGTCAAGTTTGTCTCCGGCCCTTGCCTGGTGCTGGCGGGAGCCGGATCGGGCAAGACCCGCGTCATCACCAACAAGATCGCCTATCTGGTGCAGCAGTGCGGCTACAACGCGCGCAACATCGCCGCTGTGACCTTTACCAACAAGGCGGCGCGAGAGATGAAGGAGCGGGTCGGCCAGACCCTGGGTCGCAAGGAGGCGCGGGGGCTCATGGTCTCCACCTTCCATACCCTGGGGCTCGACATCATACGTCGCGAGCACAAGAGTCTGAATCTCAAGGCGAACTTCTCCCTGTTCGACGATACCGACCAGCTGGCGCTGCTGAAAGAGCTGACCGAGGCGGAGCTCGACAACGACAAGGACAAGCTGTCGGCCCTCATCACCCAGATCTCCAACTGGAAGAACGACCTCATCCTGCCGGCGCGCGCCATGCGCATCGCCCGCGGGCCGGAAGAGGTGCTGATGGCCCAGCTCTACGAGCGCTATCACCGCCAGATGGTGGCCTACAACGCGCTGGATTTTGATGACCTCATCGTGATGCCGACCCTGCTGCTGAAGAACAACGAGGAGGTGCGGACCCGCTGGCAGAACAAGATCCGCTACCTGCTGGTCGATGAGTATCAGGACACCAACACCAGCCAGTACGAGCTGGTGAAGCAGATCGTCGGCGAGCGGGCTCGCTTCACCGTGGTGGGGGATGACGATCAGTCCATCTACTCCTGGCGCGGTGCCAAGCCGCAGAACCTGGTGTTGCTGAACGAGGATTTCCCCAGCCTCAAGCTCATCAAGCTGGAGCAGAACTACCGCTCCAAGGGGCGCATCCTCAAGTGCGCCAACATATTGATCGCCAACAACCCCCATGTGTTCGACAAGGCGCTCTTCTCCGAGCTCGACTACGGGGTGCCGGTCAAGGTGCTGTTCGCGAAGAACGAGGAGCACGAGGCGGAGCGGATCGCCGCCGAGATGATGGGCCACAAGTTCATGAACCGCACCCGGTTCAAGGATTACGCCATCCTCTATCGGGGCAATCATCAGTCGCGCATCTTCGAGAAGGCGCTGATGACCAACCGCATTCCCTATCGCATCTCCGGCGGTACCTCGTTTTTCTCCCGCACCGAGATCAAGGACATCATGGCTTACCTCAAGCTGCTGGTGAATCCGGACGAAGACACCGCCTTCCTGCGGGTGGTCAATCTGCCGCGCCGGGAAATCGGCCCCACCACCCTCGAGAAGCTGGGGCAGTACGCCAACCAGCGCGGCAAGAGCCTGTTTGCCGCCAGCTTCGAGCTGGGGCTGGAGCAGCACCTCTCCGGCCGTGGCCTCGTGGCCCTGCAGGCCTTCACCAACTGGCTGGTGCGGCTCGGCGATCAGGCGCTGCGAGGCAACCCGGTGGAGGCGGTGCGGGACATGATCAAGGAGATCCACTACGAGGAGTGGCTCTATGAGACCTCCCCCAGCCCGAAGGCGGCCGAGATGCGGATGCAGAACGTCTCCACCCTCTATCGCTGGATCACCGAGATGCTGGAGGGGGACGAGCTGGAGGAGGCCATGACGCTCGCCCAGGTGGTTACTCGCCTTACCCTGCGGGACATGATGGAGCGCAACGAGGGGGAGGATGATGCGGATCAGGTGCAGCTGATGACGTTGCACGCTTCCAAGGGGCTGGAGTTCCCCTATGTCTACATGGTGGGAATGGAGGAGGGCTTGCTGCCCCACCAGACCAGCATCGACGAGGACAACGTGGAGGAGGAGCGCCGTCTCGCCTACGTGGGCATCACCCGGGCACAGACAGAACTGACTTTCACCCTCTGCAAGGAGCGGCGTCAGTATGGGGAGTCGGTGCGCCCCGAGCCGAGCCGCTTCCTGCTGGAGCTGCCCCAGGACGATCTGGAGTGGGAAAACCAGAAGAAGGTGACGGCGGAGGAGCGCCAGCAGAAGGGGCAGGTCGGCGTTGCCAACCTGAGGGCCCTGTTCAAGAAGGATTGAGAGAAGGCTAGGCCGGGGGCTCTGCGAGCAGCGGTATGATGTCGAATCCTGGCAGAGGCGGGGAGATGTGGCGCCCCTGCCCCAGGGCACAGCCCAGCTCGATCAGCTTCTGCAGCTGCTGCTGGTTCTCTATGCCCTCGACCACCAGGGTGAAGTCGAGATCCTGACAGATGTCCCGCATGGCGCGGATCAGCGCCAGATCCTTGGGGGAGTTCAGCATGCGATGGGTGAAGCTGTCATCCACCTTGATGTAGTCCACCGGGAAGTGGAACAGGGCATTGAGGGAGGAGAAGCCGGTCCCGAAGTCGTCGAGGCTGATCTGGATCCCCTTGGCCCTGAGCTCATGGAGCGAGGTGAGGGAGTCGGCACTCTGCCTGGAGAGCTCCCGCTCGTTGAATTCGAAGATGAAGTAGCCGGGTATCACCCCCTCCTCCTCCATGATGTGGACCAGCGCCATGATCTGCTCGCGGCTGGCCAGGTGCTTGCCGGACAGGTTGAGCGATATCTTGAAGCGGCCGCCGCCCGAGAGCTGCAGCCAGCTCTTCAACTGCTGGCAGGTGCGTCTGAGGATCTGGCGATCCAGATCCTGAATGAGGCCGCACTGCTCGGCCAGAGGAATGAAGTCGAATGCATCCTTGAGCTCCCCCTCCTCCGTTATCCAGCGCGCCATCACCTCCAGACCGACCAGGCGGCTGTCACACAGCCTGATCACGGGCTGGAAGTAGGGGACAATCCGCCCTTCCCGCAAGGCCCTGAACAGCCGCTCCTCCGGCGAGCCCGAGTGCTCCATGCAGGCGTCTGAATACATGACGATGCGACTGCGGCCGTTGCGCTTGGCCTGGTACATGGCGAGATCGGCCTGGTGCAGCAGCTCGCTGATGTCCGTGGTCTGCTCCGACACACTGGCCACCCCCAGGCTGACGGTCACGGTCAGTTCATTGCCCTGAAGCCGGAACGGGTGGGCGATGCGGCCTACAATGCGGTTGAGTACGGGGCTGACGTCCTCCTCCTGCTGGCTGTTGTCCAGATAGATGACGAACTCGTCGCCCCCCAGCCTGGCCACCATGTCATTTTGCCGGATGCAGCTCTGCAGGCGCTTGGCCAGCTCCTGCAGCAGCTGGTCGCCGGCACTGTGGCCCAGGGCGTCATTGACCTGCTTGAAATGATCCACGTCGGCGAAGATCAGGGTGAAGCCGGCCGTCTGGTAACGGCGGTAACGGGTCATGGCGTGATGGAGGTGGTTCATCAGCAGGGCCCGGTTCGGCAGCTGGGTCAGCGGGTCGTGCAGCGCATTGAACTGGAGTCGCCGCTCCAGCTCCTGGTGATGCCTGAGTCGTTTCTGCAACCGCAGGTTGGTCTGGCGCAGCTGCTGGAGTCGCTGGTTGATGGACTCTTCCGAGTTGAGTTCATCCAGCTGCTGCCTGACTCTCTTGAGCTCAAGCAGCAGGGTCAACTGGTGGCGCAGGAAGTCGAGGAACAGCCTGTCATCGGCCTCCAGGGGCTGGGCAGTATTGATGATGAGGTGGGCGAAATACTGCTGCTGCTGGCGCAGGGGCAGGCTGTACCAGAACAATCCGGCCTCGCTGCGCTCTATGCTGTTGGTGCTGTGGCACAGGGCCCTGATGACGTCGTCATCATAGGCAAGCTGTATCGGATAGAGTTTATCCAGCCGCAGGTTGTCGAGGCGGACCAGCAGCATGTCATTGACGGCCAGCATCTGGCGCAGCACGGCCTCCAGCTGGGAAAACAGGGCATGCTGCGGCAGGTTGTGGGCCAACCGCATGATACGGCTGATTTTTTCAATCTTCTGCTGCCATTGGGGATCCCGCTGCATGAGGGGGGATGCCTGCCCCGCCAGCTGGGTGCCGGTCTGGGTTTCGTGCAGGCGCTTGGCCAGACACTCCAGCAGCAGTCTCAGGGTCGGGGTCTGTTCGGGGGCGCCGCGGGCCAGCAGCCATTGCACCTCATAGTGCTCCACCGCCTGCACGCACCATCCCTGATGTTCATCGAGCCGGGTGAGCTGTTCGGTGAGACGGGGCCCTTCACGCCCCAGTTGCTGTTTGAACGCCTCGGGCAGCCGATGTTCATACAACCAGTGCAGGCCGCCATCGGCCAGCCCCAGCATGGCAAAGTGCTGCAGGGGGCAGAGCCTGCCCAGCTGCTCTACCAGTCTGGCGTAGTCCTCAGGAGAGGCGATGCCGGGCGCGGGAAAATCCATGATGGAAGAAACGACCGCCAGCAAGGGGGGGGGATCTGGCGGTGTGAGGGGCTGGACTGACATGCAACACTCCCGAATTAACTCATCTACAAGCGTAGTCGGAAGTGATTGGATTGAAAGGGCTGCTATAGAAGCCCTTTCAACCACTTAGAGCTTGTCGATCATGTAGTGAATGGCGTTTTCGATCTCTTCGTCACTACAGGCCGCGCAAGTACCCCGTGCTGGCATCATGCCGGCCTTGCCGGTGAAGCCTTCGATGGCATGCTTGCGCAGGGTGTCGAACCCCTGGGCGATGCGTGGTTCCCAGGCGGCCTTGTCCCCGCGCTTGGGCGCACCGGCCGCGCCGGTATCATGGCAGGCAAAGCAGGCGCCCTTGAACACTGTCTCGCCATCCCGAGGACCGGACGAGGCAGCAGCAGGGGCGGCCGCTGCGGTCGCAATACCTTCCAGATCCTTGGCGGTGTAGACCTGACCGACCGGGGCTATGCGCTCGGCGATGGCTTCCGTCGACATCTCATCGGCGGCAAGGACGGCGCCGGACAGGGTGGCGGCCGCCATCCCGGCAGCCAGCAAATAGCTCAGTTTTTTCAACACGCTCATGTACTCCCAGCAGGCTCTTATTATCCCTAGAAAACGACGGGATTATAACCGAATAGTTACAGGCATTTAAACGCTTGTGTGTGAAGTGTTAAGCAATCTGCGAACAAAGTTTCTGCGGCGGCAGGGGCAGCAGGCAAGGCAAGAGCAAAAAGAAACCCGGCTTTCGCCGGGTTTTTGCATTCAGCCGTGAAAAAGGCTGACTTGTCTCCACTCAGGATCCCGGTGACGGACCGGGCCTTCGCACCTATCCACAAGCCGTTGTCCAGGCTTCTCAATCCCAGTTCAGGATCACCTTGCCGGACTTGCCTGACCCCATGGCTTCGAAGCCCTGCTGGAAGTCATCGATGTGGAAGTGATGGGTGATGATGGGGCTGAGATCCAGGCCAGACTGGATGAGGCTGGCCATCTTGTACCAGGTCTCGAACATCTCGCGGCCGTAGATCCCCTTGATGAACAGTCCCTTGAAGATCACCTTGTTCCAGTCGATGGCCATGGTGGAGGGGGGAATGCCGAGCATGGCTATTTTGCCGCCGTGGTTCATCTTGTCGATCATGTCCTGGAAGGCGCTGGGTACGCCGGACATCTCCAGCCCCACGTCGAAGCCTTCGGTCATGCCGAGCTCGGCCATCACGTCGGAGAGCTTCTCCTTGGCCACGTTGACGGCGCGGGTGGCGCCCATCTTGCGGGCCAGCTCCAGCCGATATTCGTTGACGTCGGTGATCACCACGTGACGGGCGCCCACATGGCGGCAGACGGCGGCAGCCATGATGCCGATGGGGCCGGCGCCGGTGATGAGCACGTCTTCACCCACCAGATCGAAGGAGAGGGCGGTGTGCACGGCGTTGCCGAATGGATCGAAGATGGCGGCCAGCTCGTCGGGGATGTTGTCCGGCAGCTTGAAGGCGTTGAAGGCCGGGATCACCAGGTATTCGGCGAAGGAGCCCGGGCGGTTGACGCCGACCCCTATGGTGTTGCGGCACAGGTGGGTGCGACCGGCGCGGCAGTTGCGGCAGTGGCCGCAGGTGATGTGGCCTTCGCCGGAGACGCGATCGCCGATGGCGAAGCCGCGCACTTCCTGGCCGACGGCGACCACCTCTCCCACATACTCGTGACCGACCACCATGGGCACGGGTATGGTCTTCTGGGCCCACTCGTCCCAGTTGTAGATGTGCATGTCGGTGCCGCAGATGGCGGTCTTGCGGATCTTGATCAGCAGATCGTTGTGGCCGAGCTCGGGAGCCGGGACGTCCGTCATCCAGATGCCGGCTTCGGATTTGAGTTTGGAGAGTGCTTTCATGACAGATTCCTCACGGCGCTGTGCCGGGTACAGAGGGTAATAAAATGGGGCCCAACCTTGGCCCCCGTTTTAATCAGCTAGCCATGTGATCAAATCACACCGAGCTCGCGGCCGATGCGGATGAAGGCATCGATGGCCTTGTCCAGCTGCTCGCGGGTATGGGCGGCAGACATCTGGGTACGGATGCGGGCCTGGCCCTTGGGCACCACGGGGAAGGAGAAGCCCACCACGTAGATGCCGGCGGCCAGCATGCGGCTCGCCATCTCGGCGGCCAGCTTGGCATCCCCCAGCATGACCGGAATGATGGCGTGATCGGCACCGGCCAGGGTGAAGCCGGCGGCGCTCATCCGGGTGCGGAAGTACTCGCTGTTCTCTTTCAGGCGGGCACGCAGGGCGTGGCCATCGGCCAGCATGTCGATCACCTTGATGGTGGCCGAGACGATGGAGGGCGCCAGGGAGTTGGAGAAGAGGTAGGGACGGGAGCGCTGACGCAGCCAGTCGATCACCTCTTTCTTGCCGGAGGTGTAGCCGCCGGAGGCGCCGCCGAGCGCCTTGCCCAGGGTGCCTGTGATGATGTCGACCCGCTCCAGCACGTCGCAGTATTCGTGGGTGCCGCGGCCGTTCTCGCCGATGAAGCCCACCGCGTGGGAGTCATCCACCATCACCAGGGCATCGTACTTGTCGGCCAGATCGCAGATGGATTTGAGGTCGGCGATGACACCGTCCATGGAGAAGACGCCGTCGGTGGCGATCAGCTTGAAGCGGGCGCCGTCGGCATTGGCCTGCTTGAGCTGGGCTTCCAGCTCGGCCATGTCGTTGTTGGCGTAGCGATAGCGCTTGGCCTTGCACAGCCGCACGCCGTCGATGATGGAAGCGTGGTTGAGTGCATCTGAGATGATGGCGTCTTCGGCGCCGAACAGGGTCTCGAACAGACCGCCGTTGGCATCGAAACAGGAGGAGTAGAGGATGCTGTCCTCGGTGCCGAGGAAGGCGGACAGCTTCTGCTCCAGCGCCTTGTGCTGATCCTGGGTGCCGCAGATGAAGCGCACCGAGGCCATGCCGAAGCCGTGGCTGTCGAGCCCCTGATGGGCGGCGGCGATCAGATCCGGGTGGTTGGCCAGCCCCAGGTAGTTGTTGGCACAGAAGTTCAGAACCTGCTCGCCGCCCACCGCAATCTGGGCCTGCTGAGCCGAGGTGATGATGCGTTCCTGCTTGTATAGCCCTTCCGCCTTGACCTGTTCGAGCTGTTCGGCCAGGTGACGATAGAATCCGTTAGACATCCTCGGTCCTCATTGACTGTGTCGACTGTGTTATCAGGATCTTGGGCCGTGCGGGGTGCACGGACTGACGTCGTCGCGGTCGTGACGAAACGTCGACAGACCCTGGAATGGGCAACATTTTACTGCAATCGTTGCGCACAAATTCAAATTATTATGCTGATATTCAACAATTGTGAAACAGATCTCACCCTGCTGGTTGGGCCAGTTGGTGGTAGTGCTGCTCCAGTTGGCGGATCTGGGCGATCACCTTGGGCTGGACATAGGGGCGCAGCAGGAAGAGCACCCGCAAGACCCCCTGATAAAGCAAGGGCTTGGTGATGCGGGTATGGGGCGCCTGGGCAATCTGGAAGGGGATCCAGCAGGTGACCACCATCTTGATGGTCTGGCCGAGATCCGGCAGGTCTTCGTCGCTGACGTCTATGATGCCACCCTCGCGCAGGCTTCTGAGCAGCGCCTCCACGGCGGCGCGCAGCTGCTCCTGGGCCTTGAGGTACTTGTGCTGCAAGGGTTCGTCGCGACTCAGGATGTCCGGTAGATTCGCGTAGAAGAAGCGGAACTGCCACATCAGATAGAAGATGGCATCCAGATAACCCATCAGATCTTCCAGCTTGATCTCGTGGCTGCGGGCCGGAGTGAAGCTCTCGCTCAGGTGGCGGGCGTACTGATCGAAGATGGAGTGGATGATGTCTTCTTTATTGCGGAAGTGGTAGTAAAGGTTGCCCGGGCTGATGCCGAGATGGGCGGCAATGTGGTTGGTGGTGATGTTGCGTTCACCCTGATCGTTGAACAGCTCGGTGGCGCTGTGGATGATCCTGTCTCTGGTCTTCATCACTGATCCCTCTGCCGGGCCCTGTGCGCCGAGGTCGAATCCCCTGGCGGCCCGTGATAAACTTTTCGGCAATTTCAAATTGGCCCACTATACACAGCTTTAACAGGCAGTCACACGGGGCCATCAACGTACGCGAGGCAAACTCCATGATCGTAGTAACTGGCGGTGCTGGCTTTATCGGCAGCAATCTGGTCAAGCAGCTGAACGCTCAAGGACGGACCGATATCGTGGTCATCGACGACCTGACCGACGGCACCAAGTTCGTCAACCTGGTCGATCTCACCATCGCCGACTACATGGACAAGGACGAGTTCCAGGCGCGGATCGTCTCCGGTGACGAGTTTGAAGAGTGGGATGGCGGCATCGAGGTGATCTTCCACGAAGGTGCCTGCTCCGCGACTACCGAGTGGAACGGCAAGTTCATCATGGAGGTCAACTACGAGTACTCCAAGGATCTGTTCCACTACTGCATCGAGCGGGAAATTCCCTTCATCTATGCCTCCTCCGCCGCGACCTATGGCGGCCGCAACGACAACTTCATCGAAGATCCCAAGTTCGAGCAGCCGCTGAACGTCTATGGCTACTCCAAGCAGCTGTTCGATCAATACGTGCGCCGCTGGTTGCCGGAGATCGACTCCCAGGTGGTGGGCCTGAAGTACTTCAACGTCTACGGTCCGCGCGAACAGCACAAGGGTTCCATGGCCTCCGTCGCCTTCCACCTCAACAACCAGGTGAAGCAGGGGGACAATCCCAAGCTGTTCGAGGGCTGCGACGGCTTCCCGGATGGCGGCCAGATGCGCGACTTCATCTATGTGGACGACGTCTGCAAGGTGAACCTCTGGTTCTGGCAGAACCCGCAGCACTCCGGCATCTTCAACTGCGGCACCGGCCGTGCCGAGCCGTTCCAGAACGTGGCCGAGGCCGTGATCAAGCATCACCAGCAAGGCGCCATCGAGTACATCCCCTTCCCGGATCACCTCAAGGGTCGCTATCAGAGCTTCACCCAGGCCGATCTCACCCGCTTGCGTGGCGTCGGTTATGATGGCGAGTTCAAGACTGTCGCCGAAGGCGTAGCCGATTACATGGCCTGGTTGAACCGGGCTTGATCCCCCTCTGACGGGCGGCCCTGGCCGCCCGTCGATCGGATGCGCTTGCATGAACATATTGATGGCACTCTCCCAGCTCGAAGTCACGGGAGCTGAGGTCTATGCCACCACGGTCGGCAACGAGCTGACCCGGCGTGGTCACAACGTCTTTTACGTGTCAGATACCCTGACCAAGCCCACGCAAGGGCCCGTATTCAAGCTGAGGTTCAACAAACGCAGCATACTGCGCCGCTTCTGGCATGTGTTTTACCTCATCTATCTCATCAGGAAGCACCACATCCAGCTGGTCCATGCCCACTCCCGCGCCTCCGGCTGGAGCAGCTACGTGGCCTGCAAGCTGACCGGCACCCCCATGATCACCACAGTTCATGGCCGTCAGCCGGTGCATGCCTCCCGCAAGGCCTTCCATGCCCTCGGCTATCGGGCGGTTGCCGTCTGTGAAGATATCGCCCGCCAGATCATCGACAACCTGGGGGTGGATCCCGCCATGGTGCAGGTGCTGCGCAACGGCATAGAAACCGACAAATTCCAGCCTGTGCCTGCGCCGGATAATCCCAAGCCGGTGATCGCCATCATAGGTCGACTGAGCGGCCCCAAGGGGGAGCTCTGCTATCGCCTGCTGGACGAGGTGCTGGATCTGGACGCCTGCCAAGTCCGTGTCGTCAGTGGCACCCGAGTGCCGGAGCGCTTTGCCCGCTTCCAGGACAAGGTCGATTTCGTCGGCTATGTGGATGATGTACCCGCCCTGCTGGCACAGTGCGATCTGGTGATCGGCGCCGGCCGGGTGGCGATGGAAGCCCTGCTGTGCGGTCGTCCGGCGTTTGCCATCGGCGAGGCCAAGGCCCTCGGGCTGGTGACCGAACAGAATCTGGACGAGGCGCTGGCCAGCAACTTCGGCGACATAGGGCCCAGCGATCTGGCCATCGATTTTGCCGCGCTGAAGGGGCAGATAGCCCCGGCGCTGGCGAGCAAGAGCGTGCCGGACAGCCTGCGCCAGCGCATCCGGCAGGAGTATGACTTGCAGGAGGTGGTGAGCGGGCTCGAGTCCATCTATCAGGATGCCGTGGTCGAGACCCTGCGCCGGGAGATGCCGGTCATCATGTATCACCGCTTCATCGAGCAGGAGAGCGAGAAGGGGGTGCACGGCACCTGGCTGCCCATCGCCATGTTCGAGAAACACCTCAAGCTGATGAAGTGGCTGGGTTACGAGACCCTGACGTTTGCCGATCTGGCAGAGAAAGGGTTTATCCACCGGCTGCAATACGGCAAGAAGTACCTGATGATCACCGTCGACGACGGTTATCGGGACAATCTCACCCGCATGCTGCCCCTGCTGGAAAAATATGGTTACAAGGCGGTGGTGTACATAGTGACCGGCGAGGATCACAATCGCTGGGATGTGGAGCATCCGACCCACCCCGATACGCCTGTGGCCCTGATGAATGGTGACGAGATCAAGGCGCTGGTGGCCTCCGGTCACGTGGAGATCGGTGGCCATACCCTGACGCACCCGCGCCTCAGCACGCTGGCTCCCGAACAGCAGGCCCAGGAGATCCGGGCCAACAAGGAGAGGCTGGAACGGCTGCTTGGCCGGCCGCTGCTGTCGTTTGCCTACCCTTATGGGGATCTGAACGAGAGCGCGAAAGCCGAGGCCTGTGCCGCCGGCTACCGCTATGCTGTGGCCACCAACAGCGGCCCCAGGGCCATGCATCGGGATCCGCTCCAGATCCGCCGGATCGCCATCTTCCCCCGCACCGACATGTTCGGGTTGTGGCGCAAGATCCGTGGCAACTATGTCTTCAGAAAATCTTGATGGGAAAATACACATTGCTCGGGATGAAAGATCAGGCCTTGTCGACGAATCACGATTTTCTCGGCTTTTTTCATGGCAAGGCGTTCAGCAGCTTCATCTTCCTGAATATTCTGGGTTACACCCTGTTCAAGGATTCGATACAGCTGATCGCCGACGTCTGCCAGACCATCATCGTCTTCGCGACCCTGCTGGCATTCTATGTGGACAGGGCTTTTTTCATAAAAAACAGAGTCTTTCAACTGCTCTGTCTGGCCGTGGTGGTACAGTGCCTGAGCTGGGTGTCATCGCGATATTATGTCCATGACTATGCCCTCAAGTACCCTTCGGTGAAGTCGATGGCCTACCTCTTCTTCTTCATCGGCCTCGCCTACTGGCTGAAGGGGGACACTCGCCGCATCGTCATCACCTTGCTGACCTTCTGCGTCGGGGTGGTCTTCACCTTTGCCTACCACTCGGCCTTTTTCTCCATCTTCGAGACGGGGCTCGACGGTGCCAGGGTGGATTTCAATTACCGCAATGCCCAACATGGCTCCCTGATCGCGGGGGCCTGTTTCCTGTTTTTTGCCCTGTTGCTGCTCACCTCAAAATTCAGGAAACTGTCGCTGATCAATGGGGGCATACTGCTCGGCATAGTGCTGTTCGGCGTCTTCTCCATCATTTTGCAATCCCGCCAGTCCTGGCTGGCCATCTCGGTCTCCCTGGCCATTCTTCCCTTGCTGGGGGATGGTGAGCATTGGCCAACACGCAAAGTGGTCATGACCTATGCCATCTTGCTGGTGACCGTGCTGGCCCTCTATCAGGTCCCATTCATCAGGGAGAGGCTGCTGTCAGGCTTTGGGCATCAAGGGGATCTGCATGCCATCTTGACGGGCAACTGGACCGAGGTGCAGGATTTCAGCATAGGAGTCAGGCTGAGGACCTGGCTGGAGGCCATTCAGTGGTTCCTGGCACACCCGCTCTTCGGCACCGGCTATGGCAGCCAATCACTGGTCATTACCCTGTCCAAGACCCTGCCGGACTACATCACCCAGGAGTTCCGTCATCTGCACAACTCCAACATGGAGACCCTGGTGTGCTGGGGTATTGCCGGGTTCCTGGTGCTCTATGGCACACTCTTCACCGTGGCCCGTCAGGTGTTGTCCTGTTCGAGCTCTTCACGTTTCATCAAGATGCTGACCATCTCTTTCATCATCTATTGGCTCATCATCAACAACTTCGAATCCTTTTTCTACATGCGCTCCGGGCAGTGGGTATTCAGCGTCTTCATGGGCGCCATCTACTCGGTTGCACTGCATGGAGAACTGAAGCAGTTTGCAAGGGAAGGTCATGAAAATTTACGTCATTAGTCTGGAGCGGGCCGTCGAGCGGCGCAGTCGCGTCGAGTCCGTCCTGGCGGCCAGAGGCATCGATTTCGAGTTTTTCAATGCGGTGAATGGCTTTGAAGGTCTCCCTGAGCGGTTGCAGGCCTTGCCGGATGACCAGCACAGGATCCGTTTCAGGAGCCGGCCACTGACCCCGGGGGAGAAGGGCTGTTATGCCAGCCATTTCCTGTTGTGGGAAAAGTGCGTCGAACTCAATGAGCCCATCCTGATTCTGGAAGATGACTTCCTGCCTACCCAGTATTTTGAAGAGGTACTGGGGACCCTGCCCAAGGTCCATGAGCAGTATGAGTATGTGAAGGTGGAACCCCAGGTCGGGTCGGCCACCGCATTGACCACCATAGACAATATGCAGCTGATGTTCTGGCACAACAACTCCTGCTGGACCACGGGTTACAGCATCTCGCCCCAGGGGGCTCGCCGCCTGCTGGCGCACAGCAAGCGATGGCTCTGCTCGGTCGACAACTTCATCGGCGAGTCCTATCGTACCGGCCTCATCTGCACCGGCCTTATCCCCTATGCCATCTATAGTCCGCGGGACATGGGCAGCGATATCCAGAATCAGGTCGAACTGAAGAAGGTGCCGCTGGGGTTCAAATTGACCCGTGAGTTGTACCGCTTCTACCGGTTCATCAGAATGACCCTGTGGAACATGAAGCAGTGCGGGGGCAAGTCATGAGCGCGACCAATAAAACCATTCACGCCATCTGGCTGGGCAACCGGCTGCCTCCTCTGGCGCATGTGTGCATCGACGACTGGCGAAAGCAGGGTTACGACTACAAGCTGTGGCTGGATACGGACCCGCAGATAAAGCGCTGGATCCAGGAGTGCACCTTTGCACGGGAGTGCTATCGACGGGGCTTGCTGGCCTTCGTGACCGATTACCTGCGCCTCAAGATCCTCGCCCAGGAAGGGGGCCTCTATCTGGATACCGATGTCACCATCAACCAGGATCCCTTCCCGCTCTTCGAGTCAGTGGCGTTTGGCGCAGGCTACGAGTCCGATCGGCTGGTCGGCACCGCTGTCATCTACGCCAGGAAAGAGTCGGTGATGTTGTCCGAGCTGGTCCGCTTCTACGAAGAGGAGATCATGTCCTCCCCCATGTACATGGGGCCCGAGATCATGACCAGACTGGTGACAGACAAGCTGGCGCAGTCCGGCGATGCCGCCCTGATCGCCCCGGTTCATTACTTCTACAACTATCAGGGGGAAGCGATTCACTTTGAGCCCGCTGCGGAGCGTTACATGACGCACTGGTTCCAGCACAGCTGGAAGCGCTCATCCGGCCTCATCTTCCTGCGGGCCAAGTCCAAGGGGTGGTCTGGATATCTCTATGAGTGGCAGAAGGAGTTCTTCCGTCTGAGGAAGTGACGCCCCGACGCTGTCGACTACCCGACTGGCATTGGATCGGGGGTCGGCTCTTCCGGTTTGCCATGGGGCTGCGTCACTTCGTCCCAGAGCATGCTCAGCTGGTGTTGAACGGCCAGGACTTCCTGCTGCGGATCCTGATGGTTGGTATCGATGAATCGATAGCGGGGATGAGAGACGGGATTGGCAATGGCGGAGTGCCCCAGGGGAGAGACTATGGTCAGCAGCGGTATGTCCAGCGCCTGCGCGATATGCCGCGGACCTGTGTCGTTGCCGACGAACAGCTGGCAGTGGGCGATAAGCCCTGCCAATTCCCGCACCGAGCGGGTCTGTATGCGGTCAAACACGCTGGCCTGCAGCGTCTCTGGCAGCAAGGGCTTCAGGCTGCGGTTGTACTCTTCCTCCCCAGGGCCGCAGTAGATCAGGATCTGGGCGTGGTGCTGCTCGATGAGCCAGCGCGCGACCTCGGCGAAACAGTCGATGGGCCAGCGCTTGTAGTGCCCAAGGGAGTTGACCCCCATGGCGATCAGCGGCCTGCCCGGATCTATGCCGGCGGCCTGAAGTGTCTCCCGTCCCCGTTGCTTCTCCGCTTCACTCAGCCAGAGATAGTAGTTGCGATCCTCCTTGGCGAGCCCCAGGGGCTTTAGCAGCGAGAACCTGTCATCCACCAGGGTGCTGTTGCCCTGATGTTCGGTGTCGTGGCGAAAGCGCACTATGTGGTTGTGGCCGAGTCGCCAGGGGAAGGAGTCGAAGCCGATCCGCAGTCTTGCTCTCGAGATGAGGCAGGTGAGCAGGCCTATCATCTGGCCCTGGCTGTTGATCACCACGTCGTAGTGCTCGCGGCGAATGTCCAGCAGCAGCTCTTTCATGTAGCGCCACTCGTTGCGGCGCGCCTTCTCGATGACGATCAAGCGATCTATGTTGGGATTCCCCTCCGCCATCCCCGCGCAGTAATCCATGACCAGATAGTGAACCTCCCCGGCGGGGTCGTGCTGCTTGAGGTTGTTGCACAGTGCGGTGGAGATCAGCACATCTCCTATCTGTTTGGTTTGTACTACCAGATATTTCATGGAAGAGGCCTCGGGTGAGGTCGGGTGGAACGTCAGCGCATCAGCATATCGCACTCCCCCGTCAGATGCTGCCGCTGTGGGCTGAAAATCCGATCCAACGCACTGTGTTTGCACATATTTTCGGCGTCGATGGGGTGAGGCTGCCGCAAACAACAGGCGCGGCCTATAGACCGCGCCTGCTGACTGTCTGGTCGAAGCGGCCTCAGCGCACTATCAGGCCCAGCAGTATGCCCACCACGCCGAAGTCGGCATCGCTGAAGGTGGTGTTGGCAAAGCCGAGATCCCCCAGCACCGGCAGCAGGAACACCGGCAGGAAGGTGATCAGCAGGCCGTTGGCGGCTTCGATGATTCGGATGTGGCGAAGGCCTGTTATCCTGCCCTGACGTCGGTACAGAGCCCCTATCGCAAGATGGGCGGCATGGTCGCGGAGATGAATCCTGCGTAAACTGGCAGGCGAGACGGTGGCCGGCCTGGCCCTGACCCTGGATTTTCAACTGCAAAGGCGTCAAAGCACCTGATGGGTGACGTCACAACATCGAGAGGCAAGCATGTTCAAGGCTCTGTTACTGGACAACCAAGATGGCAAGACCAAGGCAACTCTGACCCAACTGGCCGAGAGCCAGCTGCCGGCGGGGGAGGTGCGGGTGGCGGTGAGCTACAGCTCCCTCAACTACAAGGACGGGCTGGCCATCACCGGCAAGGGCAAGATAGTGCGCCAGTGGCCGCTGGTGCCGGGCATCGACTTCGTCGGCACTGTGCTGGAGTCGGCCGACAGCCGCTACCAGAGCGGTGACAAGGTGGTACTGACCGGTTGGGGCGTGGGGGAAGGACACTGGGGCGGTATGGCCGAACAGGCGCGGGTCAAGGCCGACTGGCTGGTGCCGCTGCCGGCCGGGCTGGATGAGCGCCAAGCCATGTGCATCGGCACCGCCGGCCTCACCGCCATGCTCTGCGTGCTGGCGCTGGAAGAGGCGGACATAACCCCCGACAGCGGTGAGGTGCTGGTGACAGGTGCCGCCGGTGGAGTGGGCACCACAGCCGTCGCCCTGCTGTCTGCGCTGGGCTATCGCGTCGCGGCCCTGACCGGCCGTCCCGAGGAGCAGGGCGCCATGCTGACGGCGTTGGGTGCCAGCCGCATAGTGCCGCGCAGCGAACTGCTGGAGCCCGCCAAGCCGCTGGAGAAACAGCTGTGGGCCGGTGCCGTCGACACCGTCGGCAGTCAGGTGCTGGCCAAGCTGCTGGCCCAGATGAACTATGGCGGTGCCGTGGCCGCCTGCGGCCTGGCGGGCGGCTTCGATCTGCCCACCAGCGTCATGCCCTTCATCCTGCGCAACGTGCGCTTGCAGGGGGTGGATTCGGTGATGTGCCCGCTGGCGCGTCGTCAACTGGCCTGGCAGCGACTGGCGCGGGATCTGCCCGCCAGCTTCTTTGCGCAGGCGGTCACCGAGATCGGGCTGGAGCAGGTGGTGGAGGCCGCCGAGGCCATCACCGAGGGTCGGGTGGCGGGGCGCACCCTGATCAGGCTCTGACCGGCACCACTGGCGAGCCCCATTTTTCTGGATAGACTTTGAAGGCCGGTGCACTATCCAAGGAGAATGAGCATGGGTACGCAGACGCCGGATTTCGAGCTCGACGATGAGTGGGAGCCGGAATCCTGGGAAGACGAGCTGGAGGAGCTGGACGACGAGGGCTGGCAGGACTATGACCCCCTCGACGATCAATGACTCCCTGTAACGCGTGCGGGCGGGCCTGGTGGCCCGCCCGATTTTTTGTGCGTTCGGCAGCATGCCCCTTGGTGGCCGGGCGAGGCTCTGGTTAGAATGAACTGCTCAAATGGCGCTGTGGGAAGAGGGATGCCCGTCAGGCCAGAGACGCCATAAACCACTCAAACAACGCCCAAGGATGATTATGCGCTCACTCGTCATCATGCTCTGTGCCACCCTGCTCGGGGGCTGTGTCTCCAACTCGGACGATCCCTGCGAAAAGGTGTGGAGCGACGTCGGGGAAGCCGATGGCAAGCTGGGGTTTGCCGACGACAGGGTTGCATTCCACCAGACCCAGTGCGGCGACAAGGTGGACGTTGCCATGTGGCAGCAGGGCCGCCAGAAGGGATTGGCCTGGTATTGCCGCCCGGAGCACCTCTATCTGGCCGGGCGATCGGGGGAGGAGTACCGCGGTGTCTGCCCCAATGACGTCCAGGCCCGCAGACTGTTTGCGCAGGGCCGTCAGGGCTGGACCGATCAATAGGGCGCCCCCCTTCTTCAGACGCTTGAGCGGCAAGCTGCGGGGGACTTACTCCCCTTTCTCCTTCAGTCGCAGCGGCTGGCACAGGTACTCTTTATCATTGGCGCTGCGGGCGCATTTGCCGCACACGAACTTGGGTTTGCGCAATATCTTGCGCAGTGTCTTGAGATCGGCGGGGATCTCGTGACGGCGCCATTCACACAGCGTCTTGTGGCCCATGACGATGACTTCCTCGACAGTGAATGGGAGCGGCAGGGAGAGCAGACTGCCGGTCGGCACCCTGCTCGCGGTTCATTACTGATAAAGATACTTGGTAAAGATGAGCTCGCGTACCGCCTTCTTGCCGGTCTCTCTGACCAGCAGTTCGTTGACCTTGGCCTCGCACTCCTTGCGCAGCTCTTCCCGGCTCACCAGGGACTTGATCTGGGCCCCCGTCTTGCTGCCAATCAGGCGGATGATGGCATCGCGGATCAGGGGGTCGTGCTGCTCCAGCAACTTGAGATCGGCGGCGTTTTCGGCCATCAGCTCCACCGTCACCCGCACATAGCCCAGGGTTTTGCCGTCGCCGAGGTAGTTGGTGATGATGTCCGGATCCAGCGCGTGATAGGCGAATCCCGGCTGGACGGCAGCGGAGGCCGGATCGGCGGCCGCTTCCTCGTTGGCGAAGGCGTGGGTATTCAACAGGGTACAACCCAGGGATAACACCAGCAGAATTCTGAAGATCTTCATCTAGATGGCTCGGCAGCGACGGATGCCCCATTTTTGATGCTGCCATCGGGGCCGTCAAGCACGGATGTTCTTACAATTCGCCATTGATTTACGGATAATAAACGGGATTTTAACCTGACAACGGAAATCTCCGGATGGTGAAGCTGTGAAGTCCGAGTTGACTGTTCCCCTCATCCAGCTCGTCCCCTGGCGGGCACCCGCAGAGTGTGACCCCCCCGAGGCACTGCGCCCCTGGTTGCTGGAGGCCGACTCCATGACCCGGCGCCTGCGGCGTTACAATAGTCACCTCTCGGTGCAACTGCTCGGCAATCGCAGCGTGTCGCTGGGAGCGGACGAGCAGACGCTGGTGGCCGTTGCGGATCCCGTGGGGATCTGCCGCGAGGTGATCCTGCACGGTGACGCCGGGCCGGCCATTCTGGGCTGGACCCTGTTTGCCGAGGCGGCGCTGCAAGGGAGCGGCCTGCAGGATCTGGGGGAGCAGCCATTGGGGGAGCGCATCTTCGGTGATGCACCGGCACGGCGGGATCACCTGCAACTGGCCTGCTTCGAGATCGCGAGCAATCCCTGGTGCCAGGGCGCCACCGTCTGGGGGCGCCGCTCCCGTCTCTATCTGGGGCAGTGGCCCTTGCTGGTCCACGAACTCTTCCTGCCCTCGCTATCGTCTCATTCGCTGCCATCGCATAAGGAGCTGGAGTGAAGCTGTTAACCAAGGAGCGGGGACTGGCCTATGTGCAGTTGGCCCGCATCGACAAGCCCATCGGCACCCTCTTGCTGCTGTGGCCGACCCTGTGGGCGCTCTGTCTCGCGGCTGGCGGCCTGCCGGATCCCTGGATCCTGACCGTGTTCGTGGTGGGGGTCTTCCTGATGCGCTCGGCGGGCTGCGTCATCAATGACTATGCGGATCGCAACTTCGACGGCCACGTGAAACGCACCGCCGGGCGACCGCTGCCCATGGGCCGGGTCGACGAACGGGAGGTGCTGATCCTGTTCGCCGTGCTGGCGCTCATCTCGTTCGCCCTGGTGCTGACCCTGAACCCGCTCACCATAGGCCTGTCGTTCGCCGGCCTGCTGCTGGCGGTCTGCTATCCCTTCATGAAGCGTTTCATTCCCATCCCGCAACTGGTGCTCGGGATGGCGTTCTCCTGGTCCATTCCCATGGCCTATGCGGCCCAGGCCAATGCCCTGCCGCCCGTCGCCTGGCTGCTGTTTCTCGCCAACCTGCTGTGGACCATCGCCTACGATACCCAGTACGCCATGGTGGACAGGGACGATGACCTCAAGCTCGGGCTCAAGTCGAGCGCCATCCTGTTCGGCCGTCACGACAAGCGGATCATCGGCGTGCTGCAACTGGCAACCCTGCTCATTCTGCTGCTGGTGGGTCAGCTGATGGCGCTGGGGTCCGGCTATTACTGGGGTCTGCTGGGGGCGGCGGCGCTGTTCGTCTATCAGCAGCGGCTGATCCGGGAGCGTCAGCGGGAAGCCTGCTTCCAGGCCTTCCTCAACAACAACTATGTGGGAGCCCTGGTGCTGCTCGGGGTGATCGCCCACTACCTGTGAGCAGCCCCTGTCGATAAAAAAGGCCGCATGATGCGGCCTTTTTGTTGCTCGTGGCTGGCTCTTCTTGAGGTCAGAGCCGGTTGCCCGCCTGTATGGTGCGGCGGATCTTGTTGCTGAGCAGCGGCACTATGTTGTCGGCCAGGGCCTGGAAGCGGCCGAGATCCGGCTTGCAGCCCGGATCCAGATAGCCTTCGCTGCGCAGGGTGTGGATCAGGGTGCTGAACAGCTTCTGGTCGAAGAACTCGGGGGCGTTGATGCCGTGCAGGGTGCCGAGGCGCTCCGCCATCATCAGGCCGTCCGCCTCCAGCTGCTCCGCCTCGATGTGGGGCTGGGCCAGCACCCGGGTCAGCACTATGGCGTAGCGTTGCAGCGTCTCCTGAATGCTCTCGGCCAGCAGCAGCAGGCGCATCTGGTTGCCCGGATTGACCCAGTAGCCGCCGTCGCGCGCCTCGATCAGCTTCTGGCGTTGCAGCTCGGCCAGCAGGGCATCGACCAGCTCCGGCAGCTCGTCCTCTTCGTAGCGCAGGAACAGCTCTGTCTTGAGCAGCGGGTAGATGTCGATGCAGCGGGCGACGATCTCGCCGCGGGAGATCCCTTCGCAGCGCTCGATCAGGGCCGCCACCAGGGAGGGCAGGGCGAACAGGTGGAGTATGTTGTTGCGGTAGTAGGTCAGCAGGATCGCCTGATAGCGATCGAGGCTGATGATCTGCCCCAGCTTGTCCTCGCTCACCTCGAACTTGTTGAGCTCCATGGCCTGATCCAGCAGTGTCCTGGCATCCTCGTCCGGCATGGTGCTCTGGGGGCTGTAGGGCACCTGCTTGAGCAGGTCCAGATAGGTGTTGATCTGGGCCTGCAGCTCGTCCCGGGTCAGGGCATGGCGTTCGGCGGCCAGCAGCGCCAGGGCGCTCAGGGTCAGGCCGTTGACGGCGGCGGCATCGTTGATCCGGGTCATCAGCAGCTCGGCCAGCTGGTTGACGGTGGGGGCCATCCATTCGGGGCGCTCCTCCCGGCCAATGCTCTCCTTCCAGTGCGGCACGTGCTCGCCGAGGTAGCTGTTGAGGGTCAGCGGTTCGCCGAAGTTGACGAAGCCCCGGCCATAGTTGCGCAGCTTGCGCAGTATGCCGAGCACCTGCAGGAAGCTCTCCTTCTCCTTGCGGCTGCCCTTGAGCTCGTTGTGGTAGGTGTTCACCTCCATCACGTGCTCGTAGCCCAGATAGACGGGCACCAGGGTGACCGGCCTGTCCAGCCCGCGCATCATGGCCTGCAGCGTCATGGCCAGCATGCCGGTCTTGGGGGGCAGCAGGCGGCCGGTGCGCGAGCGACCCCCTTCGGTGAAGAACTCCACCGAGTAGCCCTTGGCAAACAGCAGGTTCAGGTATTCACGAAATACCGTGCTGTAGAGCGGGTTGCCCTTGAAGGTGCGGCGGATGAAGAAGGCGCCGCCGTGGCGGAAGATGGGGCCCGCCGGCCAGAAGTTGAGGTTGATGCCCGCCGCGATATGGGGCGGCACCATGCCCTGGTGATAGATGACGTAGGAGAGCAGCAGGTAGTCCATGTGGCTGCGATGGCAGGGGACGTAGACTATCTCGTGCCCTTCCTGGGCGAGCTGGCGCACCTGCTCGGCACCGTTGACCGAGAGGCCGCGGTAGAGCTTGTTCCACAGCCAGCCGAGGAAGCTCTCCCCGAGCCGGATCAGCCGGTAGGAGAAGTTGGAGGCGATCTCGTCCATGTAGCCATGGGCGCGCTTCTGGGCTTTTTCGAGGCTGATCCCCTCCCGTCTGGCCTCTTCCTCGATGGCCTGCTGGATCACGCTCGACTCCAGCAACTGCTTGAACAGCAGGTTGCGGTTCGGCAGCTTGGGACCGGTGGCCGCCAGTTGCTGGCGACTGAAGTGGGTGCGGGCCACCCGCGCCAGCTTGTGGGCGATGGCCTCGTCGGTGCCGTGCTTGTCCGCCATGTAGCGCAATGAGAGCGGCGGTGAGAAGCGCACCAGGTTTTCGCGCCCTTTCAGGATCACGATCAGCGCCTTCTTGAGCCGGTTCGGGGCCAGGCTGCTGATGATGTTCCAGCCGGAGGCTTCCTCGCCTTCCCGGCCGGGGGCGCGCCCCCAGAACAGGGTGACGGGCACCACCTGGATATCCAGCTCGGGATCCTGCTTGTGCAGGTCCAGCAGCTGGTGGAACTCCTGCAGGAAGGGCAGCGGCTTGTTGCGCGTGCCAAACAGGGGAGGCGGACGATCCAGACAGACGTAGCGCGGCAGCAGCTGGCCACCCAGTTCCAGCGGAGTGAAGGGGCCGGGCAGGCCGAGATCCTCGCAGCACTGTTGCAGGGTCATCAGGTCGGTGATCGAGCTGGTTTTCAGGGCGTAGACTATGGGTCTTGCCGGATCCAGCTTGAGCTCCGTGATGGGATTTTCCGGCAGGCTCTTGTGATTGACCAAGCCACTGACCGGCCATTGCAGGATGGCTCTGGAAATGTTCTGTCCAAGGGACATGTGCGTCTGCTCTCCAAAAAAATGCGGCGTGAGCATAGCAAATCACCGACGGCTTGTCGCCGAGAGGTAGGATGAGTGCCTTTTCAGGATAGAAGGTGCGGGATTTTTGCGACAAGGTGGGGACAAATATCAGCAACGCCTTGCCTTGGCCACAGCACTGTATATACTGCCAGTGTGCTGTATAAAAAGACAGGTGCCTATGCTATGAAACCCCTTACCCCCCGCCAGGCTGAAGTGCTGGAGCTTATCAAGGCGAACATGAGCGAGACCGGCATGCCGCCGACTCGCGCCGAGATCGCCCAGAAGCTTGGCTTCAAGTCGGCCAATGCGGCCGAGGAACATCTGAAGGCCCTGGCCAAGAAAGGGGTCATCGAGATCATGCCCGGCACCTCCCGCGGCATCCGTCTGCTGCTCGAGGAAGAGGAGGCTGCGCCAGAAGAGAACGGCCTGCCGCTCATCGGCAAGGTCGCGGCCGGCGAGCCCATCCTGGCCCAGGAGCACATCGAGAGCCACTATCAGGTGGATCCCGCCCTGTTCCACCCGCGGGCAGACTTCCTGTTGCGGGTGCAGGGCATGAGCATGAAGAACATCGGCATCATGGATGGGGATCTGCTGGCGGTGCACAAGACCCAGGAGGTGCGCAACGGTCAGGTGGTGGTGGCGCGTCTCGATGAAGACGTCACCGTCAAGCGCTTCCAGCGCAAGGGCAGCCAGGTGTGGCTGCTGCCGGAGAACGAGGAGCTCTCCCCCATCGAGGTGGATCTCTCCAGCCAGCATCTGACCATCGAAGGGCTGGCGGTCGGGGTCATTCGCAACGCCGACTGGATGTAGCCATCGAACATGCCAAGGGGCCTCCTGCGGGAGGCCCCTTCGTTTGTGCGTTTTCCCCGATCTCCTTTCCTCCCCGATCCCCGCCATTGCCGCCGCCCGGATCCACCGTAAACAGTACCGCCACGCATCGTGCATTTCGGATATATCCTTTGAGAAGGCCCGCAGTGTCATGGCCGGATAATCGCCATGACCTTGAGTGTGCCGCCAGGTCAGCATGGGTAGCAGGGATGCATCACGGCTGGGGCGGTGCGGGACAGGGAGAGTCGTCAGGCAGCAGGACGACTCAATACAGTCAGTACGCGACGGTGCCTGGTCTGCCTCCCGATGGCAGTCACACTGGTCGGCGTGGCCTGTTGAGCAAGGAGGACAGGTATGGCTTCAAGCTCGCCGTGGGATCCGGGTCCGGCCGCAACCGCAACCCCCGCATCCTCCATCACCCGATTCATCAAGGGCAGTCGGATGACGTGGTTTTATGCGCTCTGGGTCTATCACAAGGGCGATGGCTGGACCATCTGGCTGGGGTGCCCCAAGGACAAGATTGTCCGCCTGGTTCGTCTGTTCCGCCGCCACCACGACATAGGTTTGCCAGATGCCCCCTGGACGGCCCCGGTCATTCCGCTGCGCGCCACTATCCGGCGCCCCCAGGGGCAGCGAAGACTGCGACCCTGAGCCAGTCCCCCGAACAGTGTGTGAGCCCCACCCGGTGTGGGGCTTTTCTTTATCCCCGCCATGGCCGGGAGATAGTGGTTGTCTCCTCCCTATGGGGACCTTTCCTGACCGGGATCCGGACTCGGGACTAGGCAGAAACGGGGCCTGGCGGGTTACAATAGCCCTTCATTGGCCCCGCCATCTGGCTGGTTGAACTAGCAAGGTTCTGTTTTATATGGTTAAACCACGTTTTTCCCTGCTGTTGTTGCTCTTCGTCGGCAGCATAATGGCGGCTTATTACTGGAGCCAACCCTCCCTGCCTGCGCAGGCGGATTATTATCCGGTAGGGCGCGACATCAATCCCTTCACCCTCACGGATGGGGATGGGAAGCCCTTCACCGCCGCCAATCTGGCGGGGCACTGGACCTTCCTGTTTATCGGCTACACCTATTGTCCCGACGTCTGCCCGACCGCCCTGGCGGATCTGCGCTCCATCTACCCGGATCTGAAGAAGATCTCGCCCAGCAGCCAGGTGGTCTTCGTCTCGGCGGATCCCCAGCGGGACGACAGCGCTCGCCTCAAGAGCTACACCGCCTTCTTCCATCCGGAGTTCAAGGCGGCGACCGGCCCCCACCGCGCCCTCTTCCCCCTGGTGCGCAACCTTGGCCTCGTCTATTCCATCGTGGAGAGCGAACGCAAGGATTACCTCATAGACCACTCGGCCTCGATCGTGCTGATCAGCCCCGAGGGCAAGCTGGTGGCCATGTTCCGTCCCAAGGTGGCCCCGGGTGAGGTGCCTCATGTGGACATGCAGACCATGGTCTCCGACTTCGCACGCATAGTGCGGCTGGCCGACGAGTGAGACGCTGGCGCCGATTGTGCCTAGCTTGATGGCGTCCTGGCTGAGGGATCCTCGCCGCCACAGGGCCGTGTTTGCCCTGGCCCTGCCCATGGTGTTCTCCAACGTCACCACCCCCTTGCTCGGCCTGGTGGACACCTGGGTGATCGGTCATCTCGGTCAGGCCTGGTTCCTCGGGGGCGTCTCGGTCGGGGCAACCCTCATCAACCTCCTGTTCTGGCTGCTCGGTTTCCTGCGCATGTCCACCACTGGCCTGACCGCCCAGGCCCAGGGCGCCGCCAGCGCCGAGGGGCAGCTGGACACCCTGGCGCGGGCGCTCGGCCTCGCCGTCGGGCTGGGGCTGGCCCTGCTGTTGCTGGTGCTGCCTTTCTTGCCTGCCATCATAGGGCTCAGCGGGGGATCCCCCGAGGTGCAGGTCTATGCCGGCGACTATGTCTCGGTGCGGATCTGGAGCGCCCCGGCGGCCTTGTGCAACCTGGTCATCATGGGCTGGCTGCTGGGCATGCAGGATGCGCGCAGCCCCATGCTGCTGCTGATCCTGAGCAACCTGGTCAACATGGTGCTGGATGCCTGGTTCGTGCTGGGGCTGGGCTGGCAGGTCAGGGGGGTGGCTGCCGCCTCCCTGCTGGCGGACTACTGCTCGCTCGGGGTGGGGCTCTGGCTGGTGAGCCGCCGCCTGCGCCATCTCCCGGCCGAGGTGTGGCAGAACGCCTGGTCGCGCTGGTGGCAATGGCCCGCGGTGCGGCGGCTGCTCGGCCTGAATCGGGACATCTTCATCCGCTCCCTCTGCCTGCAGCTCTGTTTCGCCTTCATGACCCTGCAGGGGGCCAGGCTGGGGGACGTGGCGGTGGCCGCCAATGCGGTGCTGCTCAACTTCCTGATGCTGATCTCCTACGGGCTGGACGGTTTTGCCTACGCGGTGGAAGCCATGGTGGGGCGTGCCATAGGACGGCGGGACAGGCAGGGTCTGCGGGAGGCCATAGTCCTCAACCTGGGTTGGGCCTTGCTGATCGCGATCGCCTTCGCCCTGGGGTTTGCCCTGGGGGGGCGGCAGCTCATCGCCCATATCACCGACATCCCTGCGGTGATCGCCGAGGCGAACCGCCAACTGCCCTGGCTCATCGCCATGCCCTTGCTGGCGGTCTGGTGCTTCCTGCTGGATGGGGTCTTCATCGGGGCCACCCGGGCTCGCGAGATGCGCAACAGCATGCTGGTGGCGGTGTTTGCCGGCTTCTTCCCGATCTGGTGGCTGTGCCAGGGATGGGGCGTGGCGGCCTTGTGGGCCGCCATGGCGGCGCTGATGACAGGGCGGGGGCTGACTCTGGGCTGGCTATGCTGGCAACTGGAACGTGACGGCCGCCTGCTGGGTCAAGGCCGGGAACCCGCCTGACGGGGTCTCATGGTCGGTGCCGCCTCTGAAGGGCACCGCGCCGACGGAGGCTAGCGGGATCCCTCATAGCCAAACTGGCGCCAGCTCTCGTAGACGAAGACAGCGACCGCGTTGGCCAGATTCATGCTGCGGCTCTGGGGCAGCATGGGAATGCGCAGCCGCTGCTCGAACGGCAGGCTCTCGATGATCTCCGCCGGCAATCCGCGGCTCTCAGGCCCGAACAGCAGGGCATCCCCCGGGGCGAACTGCGCCGCCGAATGAGCGGTGCGCCCCTTGGTGGTGCAGGCGAATACCCGCTTGGGGGCCACGGCCGCGAGAAAGGCCTCATAGCTCGGCCAGCGCTTCACCTCGGCAAACTCGTGATAGTCGAGCCCGGCCCGCTTCACCCGCTTGTCATCCCAGGCAAAACCCAGGGGCTCTATCAGGTGCAGCCGGTAGCCGGTGTTGGCACAGAGGCGGATGATGTTGCCGGTGTTGGGCGGGATTTCCGGTTGATAGAGCACTATGTCGAGCATGACGGGATCCTGATGCGGGGCTGGGGTGGTGCGAAACGGGCGCCAGCATACCCAGCGCCCGTGCCGATGAAAAGGGGTGGCTCACGCCATGGGCAGGCGGATGGTGATGACGAGCCCGGTCGGATGATTGTTGCTGGCCTTGATGGTGCCGCCATGACGCTGGATCGCCTCGGCGGCGATGGCGAGACCGAGACCTGTGCCCCCTGTCTTGGCGTTGCGGGCATCGTCCACCCGGAAGAAGGGCAGAAACAGCATGGGCTGCTGCTCCACCGGCACGCCGGGGCCGTCATCCCTGATGGTCATCACCCACTCCCGTCCCTCCTGATACCAATCCACCTTGATGAACTCGCGGGCATACTTGAGCGCATTGCGCAGCGGGTTCTCCAGGGCCCTCGCCAGCAGCTCGGGCCACATCCGCAGCGATTCGGTCGGCAGCGGCGGCAGCCTGAGCTGTTTGCCGTTCTGGTTGGCCTCGAACATGGCGTCGTCCAGTATGGGCTCCAGCAGATCCGCCAGCGGCAGGGTCACCGGGGCCTCCACATGCTGCTGGACCCGGGACAGATCCAGCAGATCCCCGATCAGCTTGTCGAGCCTGGCGATTTCGCTCTCGATCCGCGCCAGCTCCGAGCTGTCCCCCTGCTTGCGGCGGATCAACGCCTGCGCCAGCTGAATGCGGGTGAGGGGGCTGCGCAGCTCGTGGGAGATGTCTGACAGCAACTGTTTCTGCTTCTGGATCATGCGCTTGAGGGTGTCCACCATGTGACTGACATGATCCGCCAGCTGACCTATCTCGTCCCGTCGTCCCAGGTTGGGGATCCGCGTCTCCAGCTTGCCCTGCGCCAGCTGGGAGACAGACTGCTGCAACTGCAGTATGGGGCGGGTCAGCCGCCAGGCCAGCAGCAGGCAGAGGGGGGTGCTGACCAGCATGGCGATGCCCAGGATCTGGATGGGGTGATCCAGGATCTGGATGAACAGGAACAGATAGGAGTTCTCGACGTTGAGCCCGAAGTAGACGTGATAGCTCTGGCCGTGGTGCTGCATCAGGAAGGGGCCGGCGATGGCCCGCTGGTGCTCGCTGCCCAGCATGGGCTTGGCCGGGTCGTCGGCATCCAGCATGAAGCGGATGACGAACTTGCTCAGCCGGGTGGTGGATTGCATCTGGCCCTTGGCGTCGCGCAGGTAGACGTTGTCCACCGGCAACAGCCCGGCCGTCGTGATAGCCTGCTGTAGATCGAAATCCTGGTGCGGATCGGCACCGGCCTGCAGCGCCCGCAGGTTGTTGTTCATCCTGGCCATCTCGTGCTCGGGCAGGGGTATGGTGTTGCGGGGATCCAGGGTGGGCAGTGTCACCACGGCGGCCAGCACGAGCAGCAGCATGAACCAGAACCAGAGAAATATCTGGGTGGAGAGGCCATTGAAGGTGCGGGCCGTTTTCATGCCTGCTCCAGCCAGAGGTAGCCTCGGCCACGCACCGTCTTGAAGCGGGGCTGGCCATCGCTGCGCTCAGGCAGCTTCTTGCGCAGGTTGCTCAGGTGCATGTCGATGGCCCGATCGAAGGGCTCGAGCTTCTTGCCAAGCACCTGCTCTGACAACAGGTTCTTGCTGACGATCTGGCCCGGGCTGCGCAGCAGGCACTCCAGCAGGCCGAACTCGGTGGCGGTGAGCTCCAGCAGCTGATCGTCGCAGCGGGCCTGCTGCAGGCCGGGCTGCAGCACCAGATCCATGAAGCGCAGCTCGTCGGATGCGCCGCGCTGGGGGGAGGGATGCTGGGTGCGGCGCAAGATGGCGCGCACCCGCGCCAGCAACTCTCTGTCGTCGAACGGCTTGGCCAGATAGTCATCGGCCCCCGCTTCGAGCCCGTTGACCCGATCCTGGCTGTCGCCCCGGGCGGTCAGCATCAGCACTGGAGTGTCGTGGGTCTTGCGCAGCCTGGTCAGCATGGCGAACCCGTTGAGTCTGGGCATCATGACGTCCAGCAGCACCAGATCGAATGCCTGCTCTGCCAGCCGCAGCAGCCCCTCCTCCCCATCCTCGGCGACGGTGACGTCAAACCCTTCCAGGGTCAGGATTTCGGTGAGCAGCTGGGTCAGTTCGAGATCGTCGTCGACCAGGAGTATTTTGTTCATTCGGGGTCACTCCGTTGATTTTGCGCGCCAAACTGACGTTCGGGTCAGGGTATAATAAGTTTTTACGCGTCAGAGGAAAGCCGGTTTTGAGCCACCAACACTATTCCCGCTGGGTCACCCTCGCCAGCACGGCGGCGGTCGTCACCGCCACCCTGCTGATCCTGGGCAAGCTGATCGCCTGGTTGATGACGGACTCTTCCAGCCTGCTGGCATCCCTCACCGACTCCTTCATGGATGTGAGCGCCTCCATCATCAACCTGCTGGCCATTCGCTACGCGCTGGCGCCGGCCGATGAGGAGCACCGCTTCGGCCACGGCAAGGCGGAGTCCCTGGCGGGTCTGATCCAGTCGGCCTTCATCTCGGGCTCTGCCCTGCTGCTGATGATGCACGGCATCTCGTCGATGCTGAACCAGGTCCCCGTGGTGCGGCTCGAGGCCGGGATCTGGGTCAGTGCCGGCTCCATCCTGCTGACCCTGCTGCTGGTCAGCTTCCAGAGCCTGGTCATTCGCAAGACCAACAGCGTGGCCATCAAGGCCGACATGCTGCACTACCGCTCTGACTTGCTGCTCAATGCCGGTGTCCTGGTGGCGCTGGTGCTGGCGGGGCAGGGGTGGTACTGGGCCGATGGCCTGTTCGCCATCCTGATCGGTCTGTTCCTGGTGTGGGGAGCCGTCCAGATCGGCTACGAATCGGTACAGGCCCTGCTCGATCGTCAGTTGCCAGAGGAAGAACAAGCGAGAATAATGGCGCTCTGCTGTGCCGTAGAGGGGGTGCATGGCGTACATGATCTGCGCACCCGTCAATCCGGGCCGACCCGCTTCGTGCAGTTGCATCTGGAGCTTGACGATCAGCTCCCCCTGGTCAAGGCCCATCAGATAGCCGACGAGGCTGAACTGGCGGTCCGTCAGTCCTTTGAGCGGATGGATGTGATCATCCACATGGACCCCATCTCGGTGCTGACAAAAGAACAACAAGGCACTCACCCTGAACAACAGTAGGCTGCAACATGGATGATCTGGTTGCCCAGACGTGGCAAAAAATTCAGCAGGAAGCGCAGAGCATGGCGGCCCAGGAGCCCATGCTGGCCAGCTTCTTTCACTCCACCATTCTCAACCACAGCGATCTGCGCTCGGCGCTGAGCTTCCAGCTCGCCAACAAGCTCGACAGCACCACCATGCCGGCCATCGCCCTGCGCGAGGTGATCGAGCTGGCCCTGCGCAGCGAACCCGAGTTGCTGGCCGCGGTGGCCGCCGACATCTGCGCGGTACAGGACAGGGATCCCGCCGTCGACCTCTTCTCGACGCCGCTGCTCTACCTCAAGGGGTTCCATGCCCTCCAGGGCTACCGGGTTGCCAACTGGCTGTGGCGCCAGGGGCGTCGCTCGCTGGCGCTCTACCTGCAAAACCAGATCTCCGTGGTGTTCGGGGTCGACGTGCACCCGGCCGCGCGGATCGGCAAGGGCATCATGTTTGACCACGCCACCGGCATAGTGGTCGGTGAGACCGCGGTGATCGAGAACGACGTCTCCATCCTGCAGAGCGTGACCCTGGGGGGCACCGGCAAGGAGAGTGGCGACCGCCATCCCAAGATCCGCGAAGGGGTAATGATAGGGGCGGGCGCCAAGGTGCTCGGCAACATCGAAGTGGGGGTCGGCGCCAAGATAGGGGCCGGCAGCGTGGTGATCAACCCGGTGCCACCCCACACCACTGTCGCCGGCGTGCCTGCCAAGATAGTGGGCCGACCCGAGTGCGACAAACCCTCCCTGGACATGGATCAGTGTCTCTGATCCCCTGACCGAGGCCGCTGTATGGTCAAGCGCTGGTCAGGCTATCTGATCCTGGGGATGTGGCTGCTCAACCTGCTGCACCTCTATCTAGGATTCTCCCCCTGGCCGGCCGCCGTCGCGGCCTGGGCCGCCTCCCTGCTCACCTGGCCCTGGCTGGTGGGCGCCGCCCGTCGTCAGGCGCTGGCGCTCTACGGGGCGGCGTTGCTGCTGCTGATCTTCTCCTGGTGGCGCGGCGCCAGCCTCAGCCCCGGAGACTGGCTGCTGCCCAACATCAACATGCTCACCATGTTTGCCGCCGTCAGCACCCTCAACCTCGCCACCTCGGGTCTGCTGACAGGCACCGCCTCCTGGTCCGGGCGCAAGGGGTTGTGGAGCACCATGGCCAGCCTCAATCTGCTCGGTGCCGTCATCAACCTCTCGGTGCTCTTCATCATCGGCGATCGGCTGGAGCGCAGCGGTACCCTTGAGCGGCGCCAGGTCATGGTGCTGAGCCGGATCTTCTGCGCCGCGGCCTTCTGGTCCCCCTTCTTCGTCGCCATGGCAGTGGCGCTCACTTACGCCCCCGGCCTGCAGCTCTCCCAGATTTTGCCGTTTGGCATCCTTGCCGCCCTGCTGGCCATGGGTCTGACGGCCTGGCAGGTGGAGCGGCTCGGGGTGGCGGACTTTGCAGGTTATCCCCTGAGGCTGCAGACACTGGGGTTGCCGGTGACCCTGGCGCTGCTGGTGCTGCTGATCCACCGGCTCTGGCCCGGGCTCAGCATCCTGGCGGTGATCGCGCTGGTGGCCCCCTTGCTGGCGCTGCTCTTCATGCCAAGCCAGGGGCGCGGGGCGGCCCTCAAGCGGCAGGTGGTGGAGCGTTTCCCCGCCATCGGCGGCCAACTGGTGCTGTTTCTCGGGGCTGGCCTGCTGGCTGCCGGCATCAACAGCGCCCTCTCTGTCATCGACTTCGGTGCGGGTCACGGCCTGCCGCTGTTCAACCACTTCGGCTGGCTTGAGGCATCCCTCACCCTGCTGCTCATCTTCCTGGTCGCCATCATAGGCGTGCACCCCCTCATCAGCATCTCGGGGGTGGCCCCCTTGCTGTGGCCGCTGTCACCGGATCCCAGCCTGCTAGGCATGTGCTTCCTGCTGGGGTGGGGGCTCGCCACCGGCACCAGCCCGCTCTCCGGCTCCAACCTGGCGCTGGCCTCCCGCTACAACCTGAGCGCCGGGCTGCTGCTGCGCTGGAACCTGCTCTACGGGCTGCTGATGTACGGGGTGGCCTGTCTGTTGATGGGGGGCTTCATCGCCCTGCACGGCTGATGCCGGCGGCGGGAGAGGAGCCGGTTCGCAGGGGGCCGTGACGCCGCGGCGAGCGTCCCGGATCGCGGTTCCTGCCGCCTGCGAGAAAAACCGACGCATATTTAAGCAATACCGGCACGGAGGGCGCATTTTGCAACGCGCTGGCTTGTTTGTGCCGAGCGCATCAGGGTATGCTGGCTTCACGCGCTTGAATCGCCCCCTGTGGGGCATCGCAATTGAACATACAGGTATGCATATGTCACTAGAAGTCCTTGAGCAACTCGAATCCAAAGTACAATCCGCCGTCGACAACATCTCCCTGCTGAAAATGGAGCTGGACGAGCTGAAAGAGCAGAACAACAAGCTGCAAGACGAGAACCATCAGCTGCGCAACGAGCACGTTGCCTGGCAGGAACGTCTGCGCGCCCTGCTGGGCAAGATGGACCAGATGGGCGATGCCATCTGATCCCGTCTTGACTGACTGGAATGAAAGCGGGCCGCTCCTTGAGCGGCCCGCTTGTTTTGGCAGGGGAGGGGATCACAGGGCCAGCAACTGCCTGACCGTCTTCTCTATGCCGTCGGCGGCCTCGACGATGTTCTGCGCCAGCATGTAGGCCGGGGTCGAGATCACCTTGCGTTCCTGATCCACCACGAACTCGCTGACCGGGCAGTTGAGATGGCTGCCCCCCATGGCCTCGATGGCATTGGCGGCGCCCTCGTCATGGCCTATGGTGGCCAGGGTGCCGGCGCCATAGATGAGGGGGATCATGGCCGGTGCTATGCAGATATAGGCCGCCGGTTTACGGGCTTCGGCAAAGCTCTGGCAGGCTTTCAGCACATCGGGCTGGATCTGGCAGTTGGCGCCCTGAACGGCGAAGTCGCACAGATTCTTGGCGGCGCCAAAGCCGCCGGGCACCAGAAGGGCATCGAAATCGGCCGCATCCAGCTCGGCCACATTCCGGATCTGGCCGCGGCAGATGCGGGCCGCCTCGACCAGGACGTTGCGGCTCTCCCCCTCGCTCACCTCGCCGGTCAGGTGGTTGATGACGTGCAGTTGAGGCACGTCGGGCGCGAAGCACTGGACGGTGGCGCCCTGACGGGCCAGTGCCAGCAGGCTGATGACGGCTTCATGGATCTCGGCGCCATCAAACACGCCACAGCCACTCAAGATCACGGCCACTTTTTTCATGGCAGACTCCTCGTTGTTGAAAATGTGAGCCAGGGTAGATTGTTGTACTTTTGTATGGTTATCGTTCGGCCTCCGCTGGTCAAGTCATCTTGCTGTGCTAGGATTGTTTCGTTTTGGATCCTGTCTCGTTGACCCCCTTGAATTTTTTTCCACATTGATCGAGATCATGATGAAGGCATCATGGTTTGTTTTTACGATCTCAATACACTGTTTTATATGTGTTTTTTGTTTTTAGTCCACAGCTTTGCCACCATGGTACAGCCATGCGTCCATTTTTGAGCACAGAGTTATCCACAGGTCATGGGGCGGTTCGTGGCACGAATGGGAGGGGGTCAGCCCCTTGGTGTGCCGCGGGCCCTGTGGCATCCTAGCGACTGTTTATTCCTGGCAGGACGATTTCATGGCCCCTAGCAATCCCCTTATCTTGGTCGACGGCTCTTCATATCTTTACCGCGCCTTCTTCGCCTCCCAGCAGGCCGATCTGCGCACATCGACCGGTTTGCCAAGCGGCGCCGTCCGGGTGATGGCCAACATGATGCGCAGCCTGCGCAAGCAATACCCCGACTGCCATGTGGCCGTGGTGTTCGACGCCAAGGGCAAGACCTTCCGTGACGACATCTACCCCGAGTACAAGGCGACCCGCGCCAGCATGCCGGACGATCTGCGCAGCCAGGTTGCCCCCATCCATCAGATGATCAAGGCGATGGGCTTCCCCTTCCTGATGGTCGAAGGGGTCGAGGCCGACGACGTGATCGGCACGCTCGCCCGCCAGGCGACCGAGAAGCAACTGCCCGTGCTCATCAGCACAGGCGACAAGGACATGGCGCAGCTGGTCTCCGACCATGTCACCCTGATCGACACCATGAAGGATGTGAAGACCGACCGGGAAGGGGTGATCGAGAAGTTCGGCGTGCCCCCCGAGCTCATCATCGACTACCTGGCCCTGATGGGGGACAAGGTGGACAACATTCCCGGCATGGCAGGGGTGGGCGAGAAGACGGCCCAGGCGCTGTTGCAGGGGATAGGCAGCATCGATCAGATCGCCGCCAACCTCGACAAGGTCGCCGCCCTCGGCTTTCGTGGCTCCAAGACGTTTGCCGACAAATTCCGCGAGCAGGAGGATCAGGTTCGCCTCTCCTACCAGCTGGCGACCATCAAGACCGACGTCGAGCTGGAGCAAAGTCTCGAAGAGCTGCTGCTGGGCCCGATCGACAAGGAGTCCCTGCTGGCGGTCTACCGGGAGTACGAGCTGCGCAACCTGATCAAGGAGCTGGAGTCCGGTGGCGAAGAGAGCGCCGGGCAGGAAGAGGCCGCTGATGGCGCTGCTGCTCCCGCTGCCACCATCGAGACCGACTACAGCTGCATTCTGGAGGAGGCCGAGTTCGACGGCTGGCTGGCACAGTTGCAGGCGGCACCACTGTTTGCCTTCGACACCGAGACCACCAGTCTCGACTACATGGAGGCGAGAGTGGTCGGCGTGTCGTTCGCCATCGAGCCGGGCAAGGCGGCCTATGTTCCCTTCGGCCACGACTATCTGGGGGCGCCAACCCAGCTGACCGAACAGCAGGTGCTGGGCAAGCTCAAGCCGCTGCTGGAAGATCCGGCCCGCCTCAAGGTGGGCCAGAACCTCAAGTACGATCGCAATGTGCTGCAGAATCACGGCATCGATCTGCAGGGCATCGCCTTCGACACCATGCTCGAATCCTATGTGCTCAACTCCACCGCCAGCCGCCACGACATGGACTCCCTGGCCAGCAAGTACCTCGGGGTCGAGACCATCTCCTTCGAGGATATCGCCGGCAAGGGGGCCAAGCAGCTCACCTTCAACCAGATCGAACTGGAGCAGGCCGCGCCCTATGCGGCGGAAGATGCCGACATCACCCTGCGTCTGCACCAGACCCTGTGGGGCGAACTGAGCAAACAGCCTGAGCTGGCCAAGGTGTTCACCGAGATCGAACTGCCCCTGCTGCCGGTGCTGGCACGGATGGAACTGCTCGGGACCACTATAGATCCCAAATTGCTGCACCAGCAGAGCCAGGAGATCGAAGTACGTCTGGCGGAGCTGGAGCGGGAGGCCCACGAGCTGGCCGGGCAGGAGTTCAACCTCTCCTCGCCCAAGCAGCTCGGCGAGATACTGTTCGTCAAGCTGGGGCTGCCCATCCTCAAGAAGACCCCCAAGGGGGCCCCGTCCACCGCCGAAGAGGTGCTGGCGGAATTGGCGGAGACCTATGATCTGCCGCGCCTGCTGATGGAGCACCGCGGTCTGGCCAAGCTCAAGTCCACCTATACCGACAAGCTGCCGCTGATGATCAAGCCCCAGACCGGGCGGGTACACACCTCCTACCATCAGGCGGTGGCGGCGACCGGTCGGCTCTCCTCCACCGATCCCAACCTGCAGAACATCCCGGTGCGCAACGAGCAGGGGCGCCGGATCCGGCAGGCCTTCATCCCGAGCGCCGGCTACAAGCTGGTGGCGGCGGATTACTCCCAGATCGAGCTGCGCATCATGGCGCACCTCTCCGGTGACCAGGGCTTGCTGACCGCCTTTGCCGAGGGCAAGGACATCCACAAGGCGACCGCCGCCGAGGTGTTCGGTGTGGCACTCGAGGCGGTGACCACCGACATGCGCCGCAGCGCCAAGGCGATCAACTTCGGCCTCATCTATGGCATGAGTGCCTTCGGTCTGGCCAAGCAGCTGGGGATCGGCCGTGCCGAGGCGCAGAAGTACATGGATCTCTACTTCGAGCGCTATCCGGGCGTGCTGGAGTACATGGAGCGCACCCGCCAGCAGGCGGAAGCCCAGGGCTATGTCGAGACCCTGTTCGGGCGCCGCCTCTACCTGCCGGACATCAAGTCCCGCAACGCCGGTCTGCGCAAGGCGGCGGAGCGGGCGGCGATCAACGCTCCCATGCAGGGCACGGCCGCCGACATCATCAAGCGCGCCATGATCGCCGTCGATGGCTGGATCCGGGGCATTACCGATGGCTCCATCCACATGTTGATGCAGGTTCACGATGAACTGGTGTTCGAGATCCGCGAGGAGAAGCTGGAGGAGTACATCGCCCTCATCAAGGAGAAGATGTCCGCGGCGGCCGAGCTGCACGTGCCGCTGGTGGTGGAAGCCGGGACCGGCGACAACTGGGATCAGGCCCACTGATCCCGACCACAGTTATTGGCTAGCTATATAAGCAGAGAAGCCCGGCGCATGCCGGGCTTCTTGTTTTCGTTCTCTGTCTGCCTCAAGCCTCTTGCAGATACTCATCCTTGAGCAGGACATAGTTGTCGGCCGAGGTCTTCAGAAAGGCAATCTCTGCCGGCTTGAGCGGCCGTGCCTGCTTGACCGGGTTCCCCATATAGAGGAAGCCGGATGCGAGCCGCTTGCCCGGTGGCACCAGAGAGCCGGCGCCTATCATCACATCATCCTCGACGACCACCCCATCCAGCAGTATGGCCCCCATGCCGACCAGCACCCGGTTGCCTATGGTGCAACCGTGCAGCATGGCCTTGTGGCCCACGGTGACGTCTTCCCCGATCAGCAGGGGATAACCATCGGGATTCGCGGCGCTCCTGCGGCTGAGGTGCAGAACGGTGCCGTCCTGCACATTGCTGCGGGCGCCGATACGGATATGGTTCACATCCCCCCGTGCCGCCACCAGGGGCCAGATGCTGGCATCGTCGCCGAGCACTATGTCTCCCACCAGGGTGGCGCAGGGGTCCACATATACCCGCTTGCCCAGTTGCGGGCGTTTTCCTTTATAGGATCTCAGTCGCAAGTCCATCTTGGCCTCCTCAATTTTCTGGCCATTCTAGCAATCCCGAGCCCGTTTCTGTGGATAAGTTTGTACAAAAGCTGTGGTTGGCTATGAATAACTAGAGAAAGGCCTATTTTTGAAGATTTATTGCCACTTTTTGCAAAAATGGGCTTGCCAGAAAGTTTCAGCTCCCTATAATGCGCCTCCATCGACAGGGCAAGCGGCAACGCAAACAACCCGGTCGGTAACCTCGAAAAGCCTTTGAAAATAAGGCTTGACTCGAGAAGGCGGTTGAGTAGAATTCCACTCCCGCAGCAACACACTGTTGCGTCGCTCTTTAACAATTTGAATCAAGC
>NZ_JBWVQS010000016.1:0-22318 GCF_056642115.1 Aeromonas sp. 130281
TGACCAGCACGCTCGGGCCCTGGGTGTCGACGCTGTAGCCCTCGGTATCGGTCACTGTGGTGCTGTTGCCAGCCGCGTCGGTGGTGGTGACCTTGGCGTCGATGGTCTTGTCGCCATCGGCCGCCAGGTCGCTGCCCGCCACCAGGATGGTGAAGCGGCCATCGGCGTCCACCTTGCCGGTGTAGTCGGTGTTGTTGACGGTCAGGGTGACGGTGTCACCTTCGTTGAACTCGCCGGTCACGGTGCCGCTCACCGGGATCTGCTGACCCGCTTCGGCGGCGTTGATCACATCATCAGGCGTGATGTCGGCATCTAGGGTGATACGAGCGTCCGGCGCCTGGGTGTCCAGCAAGCTGGTGTCGTCGGTGGCGCTGGCAGGGTTGCCCGCCGCGTCGGTGACGCTGGCCACGACGGTCAGGTTGCCATCCGCCAACCCGCTCAGGTCTGCGGTGGTGCGGTAGTTGCCGTCGGTATCGGTGACCGCGGTGACGGTCACCTTGTCGCCGTTGGCATCGGTGATCACCAGGGTCACGGTGCGGTTGGCACCGACATCGGAGGTGCCGCTGATGGGCGCGTCGGCCACATTGGCACCGTTCACGTCATCCAGGCTCACCGTGATGTTGGCCGTGGTGTCCACGCTGCCATCATCGGCGGCTGTGCCCGTGTTGCCGGCAGGATCGGTCACGCTGGCAGTCACCTCGTAACCGCCATCCGGCAATGGCGTAACCACATTCGAGCTGTAAGTCCCATCCGGCTGAACTGTGGCCGTCAGCGTCTGTTGGTTGCCATTGACGTCGGTCACCACCAGGGTGACTGTGCTGCCAGGGGCGGCATTTGTGGTGCCCGTGATGGTCGGGGTGCTGTCGTTGGTGTTGTCCGGCGCAGTCACAGTGACGGAAGGCGCCGTGGTGTCGACGCTGCCATCGTCGGTGGCGGTGCCGGTATTGCCAGCCGGATCGGTCACGCTGGCGGTCACGTCATAGCCGCCGTCCGGCAGAGGGGTCTCCACATCCACGCTGAAGCTGCCATCCGGATTGACGGTGGTGATCAGGGTCTGCTGGTTGCCGTTGACGTCGGTCACCACCAGGGTCACAGTGCTGCCGGGAGCGGCATCCGTGGTTCCGGTGAGGGTCGGGGTGCTGTCGTTGACGTTGTCCGGCGCAGATACCGTGATGGTGGGCGCGGTGAGATCGAGGAGCTCATCCTCGTCATCCTGCGCTTCGGCCAGCGGAGCGGGATCGTCCGGATTGGCGGAATCAAAGCCGGCGGTAGAGATGGTGGCATCACCGGTTCTGTCGATGGTGATGAAGCCGCCGTTGCCGCTGGCACCCGCAACGCCGCCCACGTTGCCCGCAGCGGGTGCCCCGCCCGCCGCCGACGCCTCAAATGCCTGGGTAGGATCAGTCCCCGCCAGAATCGCCTGCTGCAGGGCGGCGATGTCGTCAGGTACATCCCCCTGCCGTGCCAGCTGGGGCTCTTCAGAGTCGGGAGTGTTGCTCGGGCTCAGGGTGAAGGTGGTCTCCCCCCCCTGGAAGCTGGCCCCCTCAGGAGCAAGCAATACGGCATCCCTGGGCAGCACATCGCCTTCAGAAAGAAGCGTCTGGCTCCCGTCAGCGGCAACCAGATAGACTTTGCCTTGCAATTGGGTAACGACGACATCCTGATCCAGTACGATGCTCTTGCTGCTCATGGTTTCTCCTGAAATATCAATGGGCATAGATTTCCAGCCTCCAATGTGCCCGTTAGTCCGACCAGATACCAGTGAGAAAAATCGAACGAACAGACCGAAATGAGGCTTGGATTCGCGCCGAAAACGAAGGGTGTTTGAAGGGTAATAAAATTAGTTAAATCAATATCATCAAAAATGGCAGCATCAAGATGGGAGCCTTATTGGCTCCCATTTCACGTCGACTCAGGCTCCGGCCCAGAGCAGGATGGCCAGCAGTTGGGGAGAGATGATCCGCAGGAACATCACCAGGGGGTAGACGGTCGCGTATGACAGGGCGCTGGCGCCACTGGTGGGGTGCATGCCGTTGGCGAAGGCCAGGGCGGGAGGATCCGTCATGGAGCCGGCCAGCAGACCGCACAGGGTGAGGTAATTGACCTTGCCATAGTGGCGCGCCAGCACCCCGACCACCAGCAGCGGGATCAGGGTGATGGCCACGCCATACATCATCCAGGCGGGACCATCCCCGTTGATCAGGGTGTCGATGAAGCCGGCCCCTGACTTGAACCCCACCACCGCCAGGAACAGCACTATGCCTATCTCCCGCAGCGCCAGGTTGGCGCTCGGCGGCATGAACCAGTAGAGCTTGCCGATGCTGCCGATGCGCGACAGGATGAGGGCCACCACCAGGGGGCCACCCGCCAGACCCAGTTTGAGGGCCGCCGGGAAGCCCGGCAGGTAGAAGGGAATGGAGCCGAGCAATACCCCCAATCCAATGCCGATGAAGACCGGCAGCATCTGCACCTGCTGCAGTTTCTGCTGGACGTTGCCGACCACGCTGGTCACGGCCTCGATGGCATCTAGCCGCCCCACCAGGTTCAGGATGTCGCCAAACTGCAGGCTGGTCTGGCTGGTCGGAACCAGCTCGATGCCGGCCCGGTTCAGACGCGAGATGACCACATCGTATTTCTGCTTGATGTCGAGATCCCGGATCCGTTTGCCGAGCACCTGCTCGTTGGTGACCACCACCCGCTCGACCCGCAGATCCGTTCCCCGGGTGGAGAGGGAGGTATCCACCTCCTCCCCGAGCACCAGCAGCACCTTGTGCAGGGCGTGGCGCTCCCCCACCAGGTGCAGCAGATCGCCGAGCTCGATGCGCGAGTCGGGCTTGGGCACCATCAGTTCGTCACCGCGCTTGAGGCGGGAGCAGATGACATCGGCCTCGTCCAGGCTCGGGATCTCGCGAAGCATCAGGCCGTGCATGTTGGGGTTGCGCACCGCGATATTGATGGTCTGCAGGCTCTCCTTGGTCTTGCCCGCCTGTTGCTCGAACGCGGCGGCTTCTTCGTCAATCTTGACGTGAAAGAACATGCGAATGAGCCACATGGTGAGCAGGATCCCGCAGATTCCGAACGGGTAGGCCACCGCATAGCCCATCCCCATCAGGCCGGTGGAGCCCGGATCCGCCCCAAGCTCCGCCAGGATCTGCTGACCCGCCCCCAGCGAAGGTGTGTTGGTCACGGCACCGGAGAAGACCCCTAGGATCACCGGCAGCGGCACGTCGAACAACTGATGCAGCGCCGCGGCCACCACGCAACCGAGCAGCACCAGCAGGGCGGCGAAGCCATTGAGCTTGAGCCCCGAGCTGCGCAGGGAAGAGAAGAAGCCGGGCCCGACCTGGATGCCTATGGTGTAGACGAACAGGATCAGACCAAATTCTTGAATGAAATGAAGTGTTTGCTCATCCAGCTTCAGGCCGGAGAGCCCGGCAAAATGCCCCACTATTATGCCGCCGAACAGCACACCGCCAATCCCCAAACCAACGCCATAGACTCGCCAGTTTCCCAGCCAGAGTCCCAGCACCGCCACCAGCGACAACATGCTGATGGAAAGCGCGATCTCACTCATTTTTGCATCCTTTCCAAGCTGAACTGACCCTAGCTTGTCAGCAAACGAAGGGGGCAACTGTGGGATGCCGCACGAATTCAGGCTTTCATGGGCGCAAAAATACCAATTAAGGGTTAATCAGGCGACATAGCCATAGATGGCCACAAAGTGACAGAGGCTCCCGCCCAGCACGAACAGATGCCAGATGGCGTGGTTGTAGGGGATCTGCCTGGCCATGTAGAAGAGGGTGCCCAGGCTGTAGATAAGCCCGCCAAGCCCCAGCAGCAGGAGCCCGGTGCCATCCAGATGGAGATAAAGCTGATAGACGACCACCAGGGACAGCCAACCCAGCATCAGATAGGTGAACAGTGACAGACGCTTGAAACGGTTGATGAACAGGAGCTTGAATACCACCCCGGCCAGGGCCAGCCCCCAGATCACCACCATCAAGCCCCGCGCCAGCGGGGTATCGAGCGCCACCAGCAGGAAGGGGGTGTAGGTGCCGGCGATCAGCAGATAGATGGCGCAGTGGTCAAGCAGCTTGCACCGGCGTCTGGCCACCGCCGATCCCATGCTGTGGTAGAGGGTCGAGGCGAGATAGAGCAGCACCAGGCTGGTGCCGTAGAGGGCGTAGCTCAGCAAGGCCTGGGGACCCTGATCCCAGCCCTTGTGCAGCAGCAGGATCAGGCCGATGATCCCCAGCAGCAACCCCAGCCCGTGGCTGAGACGATTGGCCCACTCTTCCCGTGGGGAATACCCCGTCACATCCGTCATCACCACCTCCAGCCAAAACCCGATCCACTCTAGCGGTCGACGTTTCAGGCTACAAGTGTTAGCTCAAAATAAAAGGGGGCAGGCCAGGAGGAGTCCCGCCGTCAGGAGGTGGCTGTTCCCCCCGCCCCTTTGGTGTATGCTCTGCGGCCGACGCCACCCGCGCAGATGGCCGTGTCTGTCCGGCACGGCGCGCGCCCGGTACTTTCTGCCCGACAGGCTGGTCTGGAGAACCTGATGAAGCTGACTGAACTGTTTACACAACCGGATCCTGACTTCGGCCAGGCCATGACGGCCCTGCTGGAGACCTTCCATCACTCGGATGACAGTCAGGCCCCCTATCAGCGCGACAGTTTCGTCCATCAGCTCGATCAGTCGTCCATGCCCGCCAGCGGCATAAGCACGACAGAGTACCTCACGCGTCTCGCCGCCCTAGTACCCGGTGCCTCCCATCTCACCTCGCCCCACTACATGGGACACATGACGGCGCCCCTGCCGGCCTTCACCGCCGAGCTCTCCCGGCTGCTGGTGATGCTCAACCAGAATCCGATGAAGATGGAGTCCTCCCGCCTGCTCAGCTTCCTGGAGCGGGAGGTGCTGGCCAAGCTGCACCGCCTCGTCTATCAGGAAAACGACGGCTTTTACGCGGCGCAGATGCATGCCAAGGATGCCGCCCTCGGGGTCATGACCAGCGGTGGCACCATAGCCAACGTCACCGCCCTCTGGCTGGCCCGCAACCGGGCCTGTGGCGACGATCTGTTTTCCCTCTACGAGCAGGGCTACCGTGGCGCCGTGATCCTGGGATCCCGGCTGATGCACTACTCCTTCGACAAGGGGATGGATCTGCTGGGGCTAGGGGCTTGCCGCGTCTGGCGTCTCGAGACGGATGCCGACAACCGGCTCTGCCTCTCGGCCCTCGAGGAGGCGCTGGTTCGATGCCGGGAGCAAAAGCTCAAGGTGCTGGCCCTGGTGGGGGTCGCCGGCAGCACGGACTTCGGCTCCATCGATCCCCTGCCCGAGCTCGCCGCCATCGCCAGGCGCGAGCAGATCCACTTTCACGTGGATGCCGCCTGGGGCGGCCCTACCCTGTTTTCCCCCCGCTATCAGGGCTTGCTGGATGGCATAGCGCAGGCCGATACCGTGACCCTGGACGGCCACAAGCAGCTACTGGTGCCGCTCGGTACCGGCATGCTGCTCTGCCGCCAGCCGGATCTGATGATGACGGTGAAGCGGGAGGCCCCCTACGCCATTCGCGCCAGCTCCTTCGATCAGGGCCGCTTCACCCTGGAGGGTACCCGTCCCGCCAACGCGCTCTATCTGGATGCCGCCTTCCAGCTGCTGGGCCAGCAGGGCTATGCCCAGCTTATCGACGCCAATTACGACAGGGCGCGGCGGATGGCTGAGCTCATCGATGCCCACCCCGCCTTCGAGCTGATGTCGGCCCCCGTGATGAACCTGCTCTCCTATCGCTGCATTCCGCCTCACCTGCAGGGCAAGGCCCTGGACGAGGCGGCCAACGAGCAGATCAACGCCTTCAACGTGGCGTTGCAAAAGGCCCAGCGTGCCGAGGGGCACAGCTTCGTCTCCCGCACCCAGCGGGCGGTGAGCCGCTACGGCGCACAGCCGCTCACCCTGCTGCGCGCCGTCCTGCTCAATCCCCTCATCGAGGAGCGCCATATCCGCGGCTTGCTGGATGACCAGCTGCGGCTCGGCAGCCTCGTTGCCAGCCAGCTGTTCGACCAGGCAGAACAACCAGGATCTGTGGCATAGGACAGCCAGTGCCATCCTTAGGGTGGCGACCCCGCAGCGGGGAACTGCATATTAAATGAACGGTCTTATTCATTTGCCGTTGCCTAACGGGCAGGTACACTGAGTGAAATTTTGAGGTTAGAGCCCAGCATGAAGCAGTTTATTGAATTCATTCCCCTGATCGTCTTCTTCGCGGTCTACAAGTTCTACGACATCTACACCGCCACCGGCGCCCTGGTGGTCGTCACCGGTCTCCAGCTGCTCTACAGCTGGGTGCGGTATCGCAAGGTCGAGAAGATGCAGTTGTTTACCTTCCTGCTGGTCGGTTTCTTCGGCGGCCTCACCGTCTTCTTCCACGACGACACCTTCATCAAGTGGAAGGTGACCGTCATCAATGCACTCTTTGCCCTGGTCCTGCTCATCAGCCGCTACGGCTTTGGCAAGAATCTCATCAAGCAGATGCTGGCCAAGGAGCTGCAAGCCCCCGACCGCGTCTGGGACAAGGTCAACCTCGGCTGGGTCGGCTTCTTCGCCCTCTGCGGCCTGCTCAACCTCTACGTGGCCTTCAACCTCTCCCAGGAGATGTGGGTCAACTTCAAGGTCTTCGGCCTGCTGGGCATGACGCTGGTGTTCACCCTGCTGAGCGGCGTCTACCTCTATCGCCACATGCCGGCCGAGCAAAAAGCAGAACAGAAAAAATAACCGCAATCAGAAAAGGACCCTCTCATGTGGTATCTCATCTACTCCGAAGATGTCGCCGGCAGCCTGCCCCAGCGCAAGCTGGCTCGCCCTGCCCACCTCGCCCGTCTGCAGGCGCTGCAGGATGAGGGGCGCCTGCTGACGGCCGGCCCCAATCCGGCCATAGATGCCGAGGACCCGGCCGATGCGGGCTTCACCGGCAGCACAGTCATCGCCGAATTCTCCAGCCAGGCCGACGCCAAGGCCTGGGCCGATGCCGACCCTTATGTGGCGGCTGGCGTCTATGCCAGGGTGACCATCAAGCCGTTCAAGAAGGTGTTCTGAACCGGGCCCGGTTCGCATCATGTTGAGCGCGAGAATGCAAAAGGCCGGACACTGTCCGGCCTTTTTACATCTGCACGCCCTGGCAGCGGCAATCAGGCCCGCGCCACAAACCAGGGGTTGAGGATATCCGGCTTGTTGTAGGCAAGCGCTGAGCCATCGAGCTGGGTCACGGACCCACCCGCTCCTTCCAGCACCGCCTGCGCCGCCGCCGTGTCCCACTCGCAGGTAGGGGCGAGGCGCGGATAGAGCTCGGCGCCCCCTTCGGCGATGATGCAGAACTTGAGGGAGCTGCCCATGGAGACCAGCTCTATCTCGCCAAACGGTGCCAGATAGTCGAGGGTGGCCTGCGACAGGTGGTTGCGACTGCCCACCACGCACCACGCTTCACCATCCTTATGGGGGCGGGTCTGGATGGCTTCATGCTTGTCATCGGCAACACGCCAGGCCCCGACCCCCTTGCCGCCATACCAGAGCTTGTCCAGCACAGGGGCATAGACCAGTCCCCAGACCGGCCTGCCCTCCTCGATCAACGCAATGTTCACGGTGAACTCGCCGTTGCGGGAGACGAACTCCTTGGTGCCATCCAGCGGATCCACCAGCCAGTAGCGGGACCAGCCGCGCCGTGCCTGCATCGTCTCGGCGTCCGACTCTTCCGACAGCACAGGGATATCCGGCGTCAAGCGGGCCAGCGCCTGCACGATCACCTCGTGCGCCCCCTGATCGGCGGCGGTGAGCGGACTCTCGTCCTGCTTGTACTCCACCGCGAAGGGCTGACGGTAGATGGCCAGGATGGCGTCACCGGCGGCGCGGGCGATGGGCTCCAGTGCGGAAATGGCGGGTAAGAACATAGAAAAGACATCTCGCTCAAATGGTTAGCCAGTGTAACTGAGGAGGAGGTACCCAGCTTATAGCCGATTAGCCTGAGTTATTCCTTGCTAGTTCTGACAGACAAAAAGTGGCGCAATACGACTAATGATAAATGTGCGATTAACGCAACATAAGGACATGAAGCCATGAACCGAAAGACTCTGATCGCCGCCCTGCTGCTGGGCTGTCTGCCCCTGTTGAGCCAGCCTCTGCTGGCCGCCGACAAGCCAGCTGCCAAGCCGGCCACCGTGGCCACCAGCACCAAGGAGGCCGGCAAGATCAACCTCAATACCGCCAGTGCCGATGAACTCGCAGCGCTGAAGGGCGTTGGCGAGAAGAAGGCGCAAGCCATCGTCGATTACCGCGAGAAGCAGGGCAAGTTCACTACTGTGGATCAGCTGGCGGAGGTGAGCGGCATAGGGCCCGCCACCCTGGATGCGAACCGGGACATGATTATCGTCAAGTAACCGGTTTGAATCCCTGTCATCCTGAGGGCAGCCTGTGGCTGCCCTATTTTTCTTCGGGTATCATGAGCGCACTTAGTATCCTCGGACTCATTCCATGAAAAAGACACCCCTCGTTGTTCGCAAGGCCGTCCTCCCCGTTGCCGGTCTGGGTACCCGCATGCTGCCCGCCACCAAGGCCATCCCCAAAGAGATGCTGCCGGTGGTCGACAAGCCGCTGATCCAGTATGTGGTGCGCGAGGCCATCGCCGCCGGCATCAAGGAGATCATCCTGGTGACCCACTCCAGCAAGAACTCAATCGAGAACCATTTCGACAAGAGCTTCGAGCTGGAGGCGACCCTGGAGAAGCGGGTCAAGCGTCAGCTGCTGGAAGAGGTGCAGCACATCTGCCCGAAAGACGTCACCATCATGCACGTGCGCCAGGGCGAGGCCAAGGGCCTGGGCCATGCGGTGCTGTGCGCCCGCCCGCTGATCGGGGATCACCCCTTCGCCGTGCTGCTGCCTGATGTGCTCATCGACGAGGTGGCGAGCGATCTCAAGCAGGACAACCTGGCCGAGATGGTGCACATGTTCGAGGCGGACCAGATCAGCCAGATCATGGTGGAAGCCGTCCCCGAGAGCGAAGTGGACAAATACGGCATCGCCGACATCAAGGGCGAGGCCCTGAGCGCCGGCATGTCACTGCCGATGCAGGCCATCGTCGAGAAGCCGCCGCGCGACGAGGCACCCTCCAACCTGGCCGTGGTCGGCCGCTATGTGCTCTCCGCCAACATCTGGCCCTTGCTGGAGAAGACCCCCGCCGGGGCGGGCGACGAGATCCAGCTGACCGATGCCATCGCCATGCTGATGGAGAAGGAGCAGGTCAATGCCTACTTCATGAAGGGTCGCAGCCACGATTGCGGCAGCAAGCTGGGTTACATGAAGGCCAACGTGGAATATGCGGTGCGCCACCGCGAACTGGACGGCGAATTTACCGCCTGGCTCAAGCAGTTCGTCAAACAGTTGTAATTGCTGAAAATTCACACAATATACAGAATAAAAGACTGGGCATCATTCGATGCCCATTTTCATTTTATAAACAAAAATTCAACCATTGATAGATAAAATATCGTCAAAAGCTCTCGTTGTAATTCAATCCTGCTTGTTTTATAAGGAATATGGCTTGTTCCTAGCCCTTGCATAAAATTTCTAAAAAAATATAAGACACAGGTGGAAGTTCCAATGAATAACCCGTCCAAAGGGACCTTTTTAGGTCACCCTAAAGGGCTCTTTTTGCTCTTTAGTACCGAACTCTGGGAGAGATTCTCCTACTACGGCATGCGTGCCGTGCTCGTCCTCTATCTGACCGACATGACGGCCAACGGCGGCATGGGCTGGACCCAGGCTGACGCCCTCAAGCTGTACGGCATCTATACCGGTCTGGTCTACATCACCCCGATCATCGGGGGCTGGCTGGCCGATACCTTCCTCGGTCAACGCCGCGCCATCCTGATCGGTGCCATCTTCATGGCCGCGGGTCAGTTTACCCTGGCCCTGCCCCACGCCATGTTTCCGGACATGGTCAACACCGTCTTCTACGCGGGCCTTGGCTTGCTGATCCTGGGTAACGGTCTGTTCAAACCGAACATCTCCACCATGGTGGGCGACCTGTATCAGGAAGGTGATCACCGTCGTGACGGTGCCTTCACCATCTTCTACATGGGCATCAACCTGGGCTCCCTGCTGGCAGGGGTGATCTGTGGTGCCGCCGCCACCGCCTACGGCTGGCAAGCTGCCTTCGTCAGCGCCGGTATCGGCATGCTGCTCTCTCTGGTGGTGCAAGCCACTATGGCCCAGCGTTTCCTCGGCGACATCGGCCGTGTGCCGGCTGCCCAGCGCGCCGCAGAGCAGCGCTCCAAGGAGCAGAAGGCCCCGCTGACCAAGCAGGAAGTGGATCGCATCAAGGTCATCCTGGTGCTGGGTCTGTTCACCATCATCTTCTGGGCCGGTTTCGAGCAGGCCGGTGGTCTGATGAACCTGTATGCACAGGAATATACCGACCGCATGATCGGCAGCTTCGAAGTGCCGACCGCCTGGTTCCAGTCCCTGAACCCCTTCTTCATCATCACGCTCGCCCCGATCGTGGCCGCCATCTGGATCAAGCTCGGCAGCAAGGAACCTAACTCCCCGGTGAAATTCGCCATGGGTCTGCTGTTCCTGGCCGTCGGCTTCCTCTTCATGATCGGTGCCGTGCTGGAGCAAGGCGGCGATCAGGCGGTCAAGACCTCCATGTTCTGGCTGGTCGGTGCCTACCTGTTCCACACCCTGGGCGAGCTCTGCCTCTCCCCCATCGGCCTCTCCATGGTCACCAAGCTGGCACCGCTGCGCCTGGCGTCCCTGATGATGGGTGCCTGGTTCGGCTTCGTCGCCCTGGCCAACTATGCCGCCGGTTTCATCGGCTCCTTCGTCGGTGAAGCGGGCCCGATCGCCATCTTCGGTGGCATCGCCCTGGCCGCCGTGATCAGCGCCCTGATCCTGCTGACCATGGCGAACCGCCTGGTCTACTGGATGCACGGCGCCGAAGGCCCCGCCAAAGAGGCTGACGAGCACGACAAGAAGCTGCAATCCGCCACCGTCTAACCGGTCCGGACTGCACAACGCAAACAGGGCGCCCATTGGGCGCCCTGTTTGTTTCGGCTCTAAAGCGCGGCCTCAGTGATGACGAACCTGCATCTTCAGGGCGCTGCCGTTGTCGCTGCGAAACTGCAGCTCGAAGGGCTCGTGCCAGCTGCGCTTGTGCAACCCATAGCGGCTGCTGCGCATCAGCCCGAGCGGCAATCCCCCCGAGCGCATCAGCCAGTGGGGGGAGGTGAGGCCCGCATTGGCAAACACCAGTCCGTCTTCCTGATCGAACAGCAATGCCGCCATGGAAAAGGAGTGGCGCAGACCCGACTCCAGCAGTTGCAGATTGAGGTAGTCGAGCAACCTGTGGGGCTGGGTCAACAGCTGGCTCTCCTGCTGCTGGTATTGGCGATAGGGCCCGTTCATCAAGGAGCGCACCAGGGCGCCGCAGAAGGCGGCATCCACCCCCAGGATGGGCAGCTCCATCACCAGCACCAGCAGCTTGTCGTCCAGCTTGAAGGTGTCGGGAATGAACAGATTGCCCATGCCGGCGAACGTCACCTGCCAGGGCCCCCACTCCTGCATGCCAGGTGGTGCCAGCCAGGAGAGCAGGCGGCTGGACGCCAGATCGTGGGCCCGGAAGAAGTCGATGTGCTCCATCAGCTCCAGTTGCTGGCTCTGGTGGGCGTTGCTCGTCAGGCACTGATCTATGCTGCGCCGGATCTGGCCATAGTCATCCACCGGCTTGATGAAGAAGTCGCTCGCCCCCGCTCGCAACGCCCGCTCGATGGCGGCCATCTGGTCCTGACCCGAGATGACGATGACAGGCACCTCGGGGTAGCGGGCAGCGAGGCAGGCGATCACCTCATGCCCATCCATGTTGGGCATGTTCAGATCGCATAACACGATATCGGGGTGATAGAGTGCGGCTGCCGAGAGCCCTTCGATTCCATCTTCGGCCTGAAAGACACAGGCCCCATCATGCTCGAGATAAGTGACCAGCGAGTGGCGAAAAACCGCTTCATCCTCCACCACCAAGATCCGTAGTCCGGCTTTTGACATCTTGACAAAGCTCTTATTAGTCAAACGGTTATTTGAGCACTAAGCCTAGATCATGGGAGCGGCATCTCGCCACCCAATATTGCCGGGCAGCCCCTCCAAATGGCCAGTCAGCCATCCAAGCATTTGAAATGGACTGATTATTTTGTCAGCAATTTATGCCGCTTCCCTGCCAAACGGGAGGGCTGCACCCCACTCACCACGGGATGAAGGGGCACCACGGCATCATCAGGCAGCCATCCATGGGCACAGTGAATTGTATGCGACCCCGCCATGAGGGATAATGCCCCCCACTCCAGATCGTGAAGCAGACCATGACGCCAGCCGAATACAGCGCCCTCGCCCATCCCAGACTCTCCCACCCGGCACGCAGCCTCTATACCCTGCAGCTGCGCCGGCTGGTGCTGGAGAATCGGCTGCCCAGGCTCAACTATCCCGAACTCGGGCGCGCCCTGGCGGTGGTCGATCCGGGCAATCCCAGCGGGTTCTGCTATCAGGTCAATGCCCGCCAGCTCACCGAGCTGCTCGATGAGCTGATGGAGGCCGAATTGTTGCAGGTCGAGGTACAGGCGGACAGTGAGCACTACCATCAGTGCCCCTTCCAGCTGCCCCTGCTGAGCCAGCGGGTGCGCAGCCCGCTGCCGGAGCGTCCGTTCCAGATGCATCTGCACTGGCGGCCGGATGAAGAGCTGCCCGCCCTCGCCCGCCTGTGCGGGGTGATCGATGCCAGCTACAGCGAAGAGGATCTGGGGGAGTTCATCGCCTACTGGCTGGGTCGCCCCGAGGTGTTCGACTCCCAGCATCAGTGGATGCTGAAGTTCATCCGGACCCTCAAGAGCCGGCGATACACACGGCGCCAGCCGACCGAGGTGGCCGGTTATCAGCAGGTCACCCCGGCCCCCGTCGATTCGGGGCCGAGCAAGCGGGCGCAGGAGATGATCGAGGCCGCCAAGCGGCTGGCCCAGACCGAGGAGCCGGACAATGATTGATCCCGGATGCCCGCAGCAGGCACTATTAACCCCTTGTCACCCCAGCCCCAGCAGAAGGAGTATTCCATGACAGAACCGCACGACCCGCTGCGCCAGGAGCTGGAGGAGATCGAGGCCAAGCGCCGCAGGATCGCCAAGGCCAAACAGGACCATCGCGTGCACGATCCCGAGCTGAGCCAGCATGTGGGCGGCCTGCTCGAGCGCATCCGTCGCCTGCAGGCCCAGACCGGCGGCGGCCAGTACGACTACGAGACCCTGCGCAAGGAGTACGACGCCAAGGCCAATGCCGAGGTGCGCGAACTGCAGAAGGCGGCGCGCCAGGAGCGGATCCAGAAGCTGATCGCCCAGGCCGACCTCAACCCGGACTGGATCTTCGAGAAGATGGATGCCGGCGACCCCGCGCTGCAATACCCCATAGAGACGGCCCGCTACTTCATCAGCGGCTTCGAGCATTGGGAGAAAAGCGGCGGTGGCTGCATGCTCATCTATGGCGACTACGGCACCGGCAAGTCCACCCTGGCGGGCGCCGTGGCCCACGAGCTCATCGAGCGCCATCAGAAATCGGTGATCTTCCAGCAGTGGGCCTCCGTCGTGGACAGACTCTTCTTCAACGTCATCCAGGATCAGGAGGAGCGCAACCAGTACCGCCGCGCCCTGGAAGAGGTGGATCTGCTGATCATCGACGAAGTGGCGGCCAACCGCGCCAAGATGGCGGAGAGCCAGTCCAGCTTCCTCGGCCACCTGCTGCGCCGCCGCCGCAACCTCTCGAAGAGCGTCATCATCATCACCAACCACAGTCCCCAGAGCCTGCATCAGGCCATCGGCGACTTCAGCTTCGAGGCGATCAAGGCGTTCAACCCGGTGGATATCCACCTGAGCGGCCCCAGTCGTCGCCCCAGCATAGGCCACTACAACGGCTGATCCTGTGCGAGCCCGGGCCACTGGCCCGGGCTCGCCGCATTTCCCCGCTTCAAATAAAAACAACTCTCATTTACAGCGCCGTGCCAACCCTTTAGGCTGACCCTTTCGCCACAGGGAGCAGCACAATGCCAACCACACTCATCTTCGGAGCCAGCCGCGGGCTGGGCCGCGCCTTCACCGAACACGCCCTGCGCCAGGGTCACAGGGTCCTGGCCCTGGTCCGTAACCCGGAGATGGCCGCCGAGCTGCGCGCCCTGGGAGTCGAAGCCATCGAAGGGGATGCGCTGGACTCGGCCGCCGTGCAGCAGGCTTGCGCGCAAGCGGGCCCGGGTGCCCGGGTCGTCTCCACCCTTGGCAGCTTCCGTCAGCCGCAACCAGTGGATTATCAGGGCAACCGCCACGTCATCGACGCCATGGAGCAGACCGGGCTCACCCGCCTGCTGCTGGTGACCTCCCTCGGCTGCGGCGACAGCTGGCAATACCTGCCCGAGCGGGCCAGGGCGGCGTTTGGTCACGAGGTGCGCTTGAAGAGCCTGGCGGAGAGCTGGCTGCAGACCAGCGCGCTCGACTGGACCATCCTTAGGCCGGCCGGCTTGCAGGATGGGGAGGCCACCGGCCGTGCCGAGCTGAGCCAGGGCAAGGAGGTGCACGGACTGGTGCGCCGCGCCGATGTGGCCGCCCATGGGCTGCGCCTGCTGGCCGACGAGGCTGCGCTGGGGCAGATCTACGCCATCGGCGATCCCGAGCTCCATCGCGCCTGACCCACCCACAACCCAAGCCAGCGCATAAAACAACGGTCAGCCCTTGGGCTGACCGTTTCACACTCTCTAGCCGCCGCGTTATCTCGCCTGGCTGGCGGCCGTATCGCTTGCTACCGGGTTGGCAACCGGCAGCGACCGCTGACGCCAGCGCAGCAGCAGACAGGCGAGGCCGCCATGAAGCAGTGCCAGCCCCCAGAGTTGCCACCAGAAGCGCGACACCTGGCTGAACTCGGCCTCCATCTGGTTCAGGCGCAGGAATCCCTCTATGGCCGGCGTGCTCGGCACCCACTGGGCCAGCCAGTTGAGGGGGGTCGGGATCAGCTCCAGCGGCCAGATGAAGCCGGCGAGGAAGACCAGCGGCAGCGAGGAGATGAGCACCACCTGGGTCGGCAGGTCGCGACGGGAAAACAGAGCCCCCAGCACCACCCCGAGCCAGGTGGTGGCCAGCAGGAAGGGCAGGGTGAACAGCCACAAGGCAGCCGGCTCTGCGGTGCGGGCTATGCCGTAGTGGTCGAAGCAGAAGCCGAAGAAGTAGGTCACCGGCAGCACGAACAGCCCCCCCACCACCAGGGTGCGGGCCAGCAGCAACGCCAGCACGGGCGCCTGCTGCCAATAGCCGTGCTCCCCTCGCCCGCTTCGCTGGTTCTGGGTCGCCCCCAGAATGCCGGTGCCCATCAGCAGCACCTGATGCAGGATCAGCACGAAGACCGCCGGCACCACGTAGTTCACATAGCCCATGGACGGGTTGAACACAGGCACCACGTTGAGCCCGACCGCATTCCAGCCCATGGCGGCCTGGGGCAGCGCCTCGCCGTGGCTCAGCAGCCGGGCCACCTTGACCTGAGCGGCCAGGGTGCCTCCGGCCTGGGCCAGCCCCTCGGCTATGGTGCCGTAGACCAGAAAGTAAGAGGCGTCGCCGGCATAACCCAGGGTAACGCTCTTGCCCAGCATCAGATCCCGGTAGAAGTGACGGGGAATGTGCAGTATGCCGCTCGCCTTGCCGGTCAGCATCCACTCCCGCGCCTGTGTCAGGCTGTCGACCCGAGCCACCAGTTTCACCTGGGGCGTCGCATCGGCCATGAACTCCAGCTGACGGGAGAGCTGGCTGCCGTCATCGTTGACCACCACCACAGCCTCTTCGCGAGGCAGCTGATGCAGATAGGGCTGCGGATAGAGGAAGGAGTAGAAGAAGACGCCGCCAAACAGGGTCAGCATGATGGCCCTGTCCGCCAGCAGGGTGCGCAACTCGAGACGCACCAGATCCCAGAAACCCATCATGATTCAGGCTCCTTGGTGGCCAGCTGGCGGGCAGCATGGGCCTGGGGTTGATAGCGCCGCACGACCAGCAGCAGCGGCAGCAGGAACAGCAGCAGGGCGCCGAACTGGGGCAGAGCCGCCGTCAGCGGCTGGCCGTAGTTGGTCTGGCCTATCTGCAGCTCGACATAGTGGGAGATGGGCAGCAGGCTGCGCCAGAACTGGGCCACATCCCCCATGGCGCTGACCGGGAAGGTGACCCCCATGAAGGCGAACCCAGGCGCCGTGTAGGCGCCCGCCAGGGAGAGCGCCCGGGCCGGATCCCGGATGACGCCGTAGAAGAAGGCTCCCATGCTGACACAGGCAGCCGAGGCCAGCCCCAGACCCAACGTCAGCACCAGCCAGCTCCCCTGCATGGGATAACCCAGCGCCTTGAACAGCAGCAGGCTCCACGCCAGCCCCCACCCCCACCCGATGAGCACATGGGGCAGCAGGGTGCGCCAGAGGCCGAACCAGACCCCTCTGGTGGTCCAGTCCAGGCCGAGTCGATCGGTGCGGGCCAGGGCATTGAGGCCATAGAGCACCACCAGGATCTGCCACACCGCGGGCAGCAGGGCACTCAGCAGAAACTGGGCGTAGCTGGAGTTGATGTTGTAGAGCGCCGTCACCTGGCTCGCGATGGGCACGGATTGCCCCAGCGCCCCGGGCAGCCCCTTGCCGTCGGCCATGGCCTCCAGCACGCCCACCTGACCGTTGAGGGTGCCCACCACCTGGGCCAGGGCCGCGTTGACCAGCTTGGCGATCAGGATGAACTGGCCGTTGTTGAACACTGTCACCCTGGGCTGGGTGCCCTCCCTGGCATCCCGCTCCAGGTGGTTGGGGATCACCACCAAGGCATAGATGTCCCCTCCGCGCAGGGCCCTGGCACCCTCGTCTATGGTGTCAAACTGCTGCGCTATCTTGAGCCCGGCCGAGCCATCCAGCGAAAATGCGAGCTGGCGGGAGAGGGTGCTGCGATCCAGATCCACCAGACCCACCTTGAGATCCCGCGCCAGCCCCGCCGAGAAGATCCAGCACAAGAGCCCGATCAGCAGCAGCGGGATCCAGCTGGTCAGGGCCCGGCTGAAGGGGTCTTGCCACAGCAGCCGCCATTCGCGTCCCATCAGAGTTCGACCAGCACGCTCATGCCAACCCGCAACCCCTCAACCGGTTGCAAGGGGCGCGCCTCCACCTGGAAGCTCTTCATGTCGAACCCCTGACGGGTGTCTGTGGCTCGCCAGGTAGCGAAATCCCCCATCGCGGCCACATGGGACACCTTGAAGCGCACCGTCTGATCGCCAAGGCCCGGGATGCGGGCATCAAACTCGGTGCCGACCGGGAAACGGGGCAGCAGATCCTCGCGCACATGGAACTGGGCCCAGGCATCCTTCATGTCGAGCAGGGTCACCACAGGGAAGCCCTGGGGCGCCAGCTCACCGCTGCGCAGCAGCACCTGGGCGACTTCCCCCTCGTGCGGGCTGGCGATGCGAGTATCGGCCAGATAGGCCTCTACCTCGGCCACCCCGCCTGCCGCCATCTTGGCCTGCTCCCGCGCCGCGACCTTGGTCTCCTCCCGCGCCCCTTCCAGGGTCATCTGATATTGCTGCCAGGCCATGCCTTCGCTGTATTTGGCCGCCTGCCAGGCCGTCCAGGCCTCGTCACGCTTTTGCAGCGGCATGACGCCGTCCCGATGCAGGCTGGCGATACGCTCATAGGTCTTGCCACGAAGCAGGGCGGCCGCCTTGGCTTGCTGCCACTGATCCTTGGCCGCGGCTATCTGCTGGGCCCGCGCCCCCTTCTCGGCCTCCTGCGCCATGGCACCAGCGGCCGCCTGACCAGCCTTGGCCTGGCTCAGCTTGGCCTCGATCTCGGGGCTCGCCAGGGTGAACGCCAGCTGACCCTTGGCCAGTTGATCACCCTTCTTCACCAGCACCTCGTCGATGCGCCCCGCCACCTTGGAGGAGACAGAGTACTGCTGCGCCTCAATCTGGCCCTGCAGGCGCACCGGCTCCGGCTGATAGGCCAGCCAGAAACGCCAGCCCAGCCAGATGACCAGCAGCACCAGGGCAAGTGGCAGCAACCAAGGCTTGCCCTGGCTCATCTTCTTCTTGATGGGGGGATGACTCATGAATTCACCTCGACAAAAGGGCGACCCTTGGCGGTCGACACAGTGATGGACAGATGGACCTGCTGGGTCGAAGTCATGAATTCACCTCTATCGCCTGACCATGCTGATATTGATTGAAACTGTTCATCTGCCCCGAGAGCGCCAGCAGGCGGGCCAGGGAGACCACGTATTGGTAGGCTGCGGCGGCGCGCTGGGTCTTGACCCCGGCCAGCTGGCTCTGGGCATCCACCACATCCAGGGAGGTGGAGAGTCCCTGGCCGAATGCCTTGTCCCGCAGCCGCACGTTCTCCTCCGCCAGGGCCTGGGTCGAGGAGAGGGCATGATACTCCTCCAGCCCCTGCGCCGCCTCACGCCAGGTCTTCTCGACCAGCAATTCAAGATCCTGGCGGGTCTTGGCCTGCAGCAGATTGACCTGCAGCTCGGCACTCTTGGCCGCCTGCACCGTCTCGGAGCGGCCGTCGCGGCTCACCAGCGGCATGCTGACCCCGACCCCGACCAGCCAGTCCGGCGTGGTCTTGGACACGATGGAGTCATCTTCATAGAGGTTGTAGTTGCCAAACAGGAAGAGCTCGGGGGCGTATTTGCCCTTCTCCAGCTTGATCATGCCCTGGGCCTGCTCCTTCTTGGCCGCCAGCAACTTGAGGCCGGGGTGCACCGCCAGGGTCTCCTCCACGAAGGGGGTGAGCTGCGGCATCCCCTCGTTGATGAAGAGCCGGGTGTTGGGCTCCGCCTGCTTGAGCTTGAGCATGTGGCCGAGGGCCAGCTGGGCTATCTCCAGGCTGCGCCGCGCCTTCTGGGTATCGATGCGTGCCCTGTCATAGGCCGACTGGGCGGAGAGTCGCTCGACCTTGGCTATCTGGCCCTGGGCTTCGAGCTTTTTGGCATGATCCAGATGGTGGGCCAGCCCCTGCTCGATCTCCTGCTTGGTCTGCACCACCTGGGCCGCCAGCACCACGCCGAAGTAAGTCTGGGAGAGGCTCTCGAAGGTGGACTGCTGCTTGAGTACCAGCAACTGCTGCGCCTCGCTCACCTGCGCCTGGCGGATGTCCTGGGCCGCATCGATGCGCCCGCCGGTGAAGAGGGGCCACAGCATCTTGACCGAGCTGGTCACCACGTTCTGCTTGGTGAGGGGGGTAACGAAGTCGCTGGGGCTGAGGTTGAGCGCCTGCATGACGGGGCCCAGCACCTTGCCGAATTCCGGGTGATTGGCGATGGGGTTCAGATCCAGCATGTCCAGCTCCATCGGCTGATCGAGGTGGGTATAGCTGGCCCCCACATCCACCTTGGGCAGGTACATGCCCTTGGCCGCCTCGCGCAACTGCTCTGCCCGCGCCACCCCGGCCTGCTCCGCCGCCAGGCCGTCATCCTGCTGGATGACCCGGCTCCAGGCCTCGGTGAAGCTGACGGTCTGCGCCTGCGCCGAGCCCAGCATGGCTCCCAGCAGGCCCGGGCAGAGCAATTTGATGAACCTTGACGTCATACATCCCCAATTTATGTTTGTAATAAAATTGTGTGGAGCCTTTGCTCGATTCAGGCTCGCTATCATAGCGTAAACAGGCGCCGGAAAGAGACTGCCAAATCACCGAGTCCCTCACTCATTTGACCCTGACCATGGTCCCAGACAATATGTCTGATTTTCAAGCACTCCTGAATTTGCAAGCCTTGGCGCGACGTTTTTTTCAGAAAAAAATGGCTGACGCTCAAATACTAACCTTTTCTCCTGACTAAAAAATGCGTAATATACGCCGCCCTAAGCCGATGGTAACCGTGGAATGCAGATAGGTCCCCACACGCTTGAAACTCCCTTGATCGTGGCCCCCATGGCCGGTGTAACAGACCGACCATTTCGTGAACTTTGTTTACGTTTGGGAGCAGGCATGGCCGTTTCCGAGATGCTGCTGGCCAACCCGGATGTCTGGGATACCCAGAAAACCAGGATGAGAATGGGCCACTCTGCCGAAACCGGACTGCGATCGGTCCAGATTGCCGGAGCCGACCCCGAGATGATGGCGTTTGCTGCCCGCTACAACGTGGAGCAGGGCGCTCAGATCGTCGACATCAACATGGGATGTCCGGCAAAAAAAGTGAATAAAAAGTTGGCAGGCTCCGCCCTGCTGCGCCAACCCGATCTGGTCAGATCCATCTGCCAGGCCGTGGTGAATGCAGTAGAGGTACCTGTCACCTTGAAGATCCGCACAGGATGGGATCCGGATAACCGCAATGGCGAGGAGATCGCCCGAATCGCCGAAGATTGCGGTATCGCGGCCCTTGCCGTGCATGGTCGTACCCGCTCCTGCCTCTACAAGGGTGAAGCGGAGTACGACACTATCAGGGCGATTAAGCAGGCCGTATCGATTCCTGTTGTCGCCAATGGCGACATAGACAGCCCGGAGAAGGCCCGGTATGTCCTCGACTATACCGGCGTCGACGCCGTGATGATCGGCCGTGCTGCGCAAGGACGACCCTGGATTTTCCGGGAAATCCGTCATTTTCTTGAGACGGGCACCAAGCTGCCGCCTCCCGACAGGGAAGAGGTTCGCACCCTGATGAACGAGCATGTTACCAACCTGCACCAGTTTTACGGTGCATATCTGGGAGCGCGCATTGCCCGTAAACACGTGGGCTGGTATCTGGATGAAGAAGAGACGGGCCGAGAATTCCGTAAGCACTTCAATGCCCTGGATTGTGCAGACGCACAGTTGAACGCGCTTGAAATGTATTTCGATGGATTAGGTTAACGCATAACTAAAGAGCCGACCGAATATGTTCGAACAAACCCTGACTTCTGATGCATTGGTAACAACTACTCACAATCACGCTGCCGAGCCGACCCAGCGCCCCCTGCGTGACTCTGTGCAACAGGCCCTGCGTAACTACCTGGCCCAGTTGAACGGTCAGGAAGTGATTGATCTGTACGATATGGTTCTCTCCGAAGTCGAAGCCCCCATGCTGGACGTGATCATGCAGTACACCCGTGGTAACCAGACTCGCGCCGCCGTGATGATGGGCATCAACCGTGGCACCCTGCGCAAGAAACTCAAGCGCTACGGCATGAACTGATTCCAGTCATCCTGCTGCAGTGCAGATAAGGGCGTATCCCAGCGATGGGATACGCCTTTTTCTATGGCCGACGTTCCTGAGAGCGCCTTACTCCGCGGCCAGCTTGACGCCGAGCCCCACGAACAGCCCCCCCATCAGGCGATTGAGCCAGCGTGCCAGCCGGACAGGCAGGCGCACCTTGCGACTCGCATAGGCGGTAGAGAAGGCCAGCAGGTGGCACCAGATCATCCCGTTGAGGTTGAAGATGCAGCCCAGCACGATAAACGCCAGCGCCTTCTGCGGCGCATCGGGGGCGATGAACTGAGGCACAAAGGCGAGGAAGAAGAGCGCGACCTTGGGGTTGAGCACATTGGTGAGCAACCCCTGCCGGAAGATGCGCCCATAGGAGAGCGCAGGCAGCGATACCCCGGGCTCGCTCGCAACGGATGAGCTTGCACCTTGCCTGAGCAGGGAAATCCCCAGATAGACTAGGTAGAGCGCCCCCATCAGCTTGATGACGGCGAACAGCTCGGCAGAGGCACTCAGCAGCGCAGACAGCCCCAGGGCCGCCGCCAGCACATGCACCATGGTGCCCGTTCCTATGCCCAGTGCGGCCACCGAGCCCGCTCGCCAGCCTTGCGAGCCACTGCGCAGCATGATGAGCAGGGAGTCCGGCCCCGGCATCATGTTCAACAGCAGACCAGAAACGATAAACAACGCCAGATCGTGGATCCCCAACATACACAGCTCCCTTGCCGATGAAACTCACAGTCTATGGATCCAGCCCGCCTTGTCACTCCCCGTTACGGCAATAGTGAACATAGGCAGGAGGCATAGCCAGGGGCAATCAGGATTGGCGGAGAGTGTAGAAGAGTAGAAAGGTAGAAAGGTAAGCAAGTGGGTAAACAACGGGCCATTTATCCGGGGCAGATGACCTGGACATCCTCTGAACCATCAGCAAATCGGTGCTGAAGCACAGAATGTCAGACAATAAAAAACCCCGCTCGATTGAGCGGGGTTTCTTGTATTGGGTGCCTGGCAGTGTCCTACTCTCGCATGGCGAATGCCACACTACCATCGGCGCTACCGCGTTTCACTT
>NZ_JBWVQS010000017.1:0-15425 GCF_056642115.1 Aeromonas sp. 130281
TCGTGCCACCGGCTCCAGGTCTTATCGAACAGCTCAGACACATGGTCCAAATGCTGGTCGATCCGTTCGGCCAGTTTTTCGATGGCCTCTTGCTTGAGCTTGTCACTTTCCCTGAACTCGATGTTCAAGGCCCTGGCCACCTGGTTGAGGTTCCGGCCGATAGCTCCAAGCTGCCGGCACGATTCCCGTACGGTGTTCACTTCTTCATCAGTGAGGACCGGCATCCGGTTCAACGACCGCAGTCATTTCTGTACCTAAACAGTCCTGCGAATATGTGAGTTTTGACCTAATGAGCCACAAAAACTCATTTTCGCCCACGATAATTTTTCTACTTCCTTTCTTTGGAATGCTCATTTCAATATTCACATAACGTCGCTATCAATCGCGGAAAAGGCGTAGTGCGCGAAGCGAACGAAGCTTTTTGCCGTCGATTGCATAGCTTTGTTAACCCTTTTTCCAAATTTGATAGCAATAGTTAATGTTTGAAGTAAAGTGTTGCTCAAAAACAACTTCGAAGGTATTTGGAATACTCGGGAAGAAAACATCCCCCTCTGGCTCGATGTCGATCGTCGATAAGTGGAGCGTAGAGGCCATGGGTAATGTTTCTCGGTAAATTTCTCCGCCACCAGACACTATAACGTGACCGGTGAATTCAGCTAGCCTGTCCATGGCCTCTTCGATTGACTGAAATACAACTACATTGTCATCATTTGATGTCCAACCTGAGCGGGTAACGACCGCGTATTTCCTATTGGGGAGTGCGCCCATAGATTCAAACGTCTTGCGACCCACCAGAAGCCACTGATTGTAGGTCAATGCTTTAAAAAGTAGCTGCTCCCCTTTCGCGGACCAGGGTATGTCTGGACCGCAACCAATCACGCCGTTTTTCGCTTTCGCAGCCATCAATGATACTTTCAAGGTTCTCATCCTGGGTTAACACCTGAGTTAAGCCGCGCCGCGAAGCGGCGTCGGCTTGGACGAATTGTTAGGCCGCATATCGCGACCTGAAAGCGGCACGCAAGACCTCAACCTTTTCCGCCCCGAGTGAGGTGCATGCGAGCCTGTAGGACTCTATGTGCTTTGTAGGCCAGTCCACTGGTGGTACTTCATCGGCATAGTAAAAGTAATCCCAGATGATCGCCTCCCAGCTGTTACAACGGACTGGCCGCCCGGCGATGACGCCCTCAGCCGCCTCTGGGCACGAGCCCTGCGGAGCCTCCGCGATTTCATACGCTTCGTCTGCCCACCAAGCAGGTTCGCAGTCAAGTAACTCATCCCCGATCTCCGCTAAGAATCCATAGTCCAACTCCTCCATGACGCGCCCGCCGAGCATTTCAACTATTGCCTCGAGCTCGCCGCGCCTCTCGCCGGGAAACGTCAGATCAATATCATCGTGCTTGCGTGTTACACGCCCTAGCCGTGCATCGATCGCCCAGCCCCCACCGATCCAGAGCGGCAGATTTCGCTCATCTGCCGCAGCTAGAATTTTGTGTATCAATGTGACCTGCGTTGTGTCCATGCGGCCTAACGGTTTGGGCTATGGGCAGTGGCGGTTTGCGTGAGCCTTTCCTGTCAAACCGAGAAAACGCTCGGGCGGGCTACCGACTTTGCAAATTGCACTTCAACCCGCCATTGCCTATGAGCCAGTGTTAGCGGTAGTTTTTTATTTATTCAAATAGTAATTCCACGTTATTTTTGCAATGTCTGAAATAATCTTTTCATTAATTTCCGAAGTTTCTTTGGACTCTGCAACAAATACGCTTATAAAAATTAATTGTCCATTCGGTAAAGTAATTACCCCAACATCATTAGTGGCTGCTGCAATTCCATTATTTATTCCGGAAGTCCCTGTTTTATGAGCAACAATTGTATTCTTTGGTAATTGTCCTTTTAATCGGTTACTTCCTGTTGTTGTTTCTCTCATAATTTTCCAAATAAAATCATAACTTTTTTTAGAAAGTAATTGGTTCTTATTATTATAAGTATCTATTAACAGTTTGTTCATCGCTGTTGGGGTTGCCCAATTTTGATATTGGGTATTCCAATCCTTGTGCATTTGTTCTTCGTTTGCTTTGATTGAAATATCAGTGAAATGATTAGCATTCAAGAATTTTTGAACAGAATCAGTTCCTCCGATTAATTTTAGCAAAATATCACAACCAATATTGTCGCTCTCTGATACTGTATAATTTAGTATTTGTTCAATCGTCAAAGTTGTTCCATTAGGGAATTCCTCTTTAATCGGACTCCACGTTTTAGGCAAAAGGTCTTGAGGGGTAATCTCTATTTTTTGTTCAAAAGAAAGATTCCCTTTATCTATCTCAGACAAAACGGCTAAAGCAATCGGAAATTTCATAACGCTTTGCATCGGGAAATGGAAGTCGTTATTAATCTTCAAAGTATCCTTCTCATTGCTGTTGAATATTGCTACTCCTATTCTGGCATTTTTTGCCTTTAAAACATTCTCAATTTTCAAAGTTAAGTTGTCAGTTTGAGCATTTGAATACACAATTGTAAAAAATAAACTTAACAATACTAATAATATCCTTTTTACGATTTTCATATGTCTGTACTCCTATCTGGTTAAATTACCGCTAACGCCTGAGCTCAGCCGACCGAAACCGCGTAGCGGTTTTGGGTCGGCTGCAGCGATTTGTTGGGCGATAGCTTGCCACATTCTCTCAACGATTGGGATTTGATGTACTTTCCGCACTTTGTAGCGCGACCACATCATGCTCCCCCTGGCCGCGAGAGCCCTTCACTCGGGAAACACAAGACAGACCGAGCACGACTGTTGCAAGGGTCAAACAGTACACGACAACCGGCCAAGCCGTGTTGCGCGGCAACAGCGAAATGATCAACGTTCCGATGCTTCCTAGCAGTACACCGCCCAAGCAGAAGTAGACTGCCGTGACCGTTCCAGCAACATGGTCGAATCCTCGAAGAGCGCCATTGGGCGACACAGATACCGCTGTGGCGACACCAATACCCACTAGCCACATTGGAGCAATAAAGCCTAACACGGACTGCGAAGCCCATATTTCGGTGATGGCAAGCAATACTGCTCCAGCTATCAGGCATCCCATTCCCATTCGCAAGACACTTGGGCTGCCCCACTTGGGTATCACACGCCCCATAAAACGAGCCGTAAACACCATGGCAATTGCCACTGTGGCGAACAGCAGGCTGAAGCCAAGCTGAGACACACCTTGCCTGCCCATCATTAGTCCGGGCGCAATGGAGAAAAAGACGAAGAAGCTACCCATTCCAGCGGCGTAACACAACGTGTACAACCAGAAGTTCAGGCACTTAACGGGGAGTAGCAGCTGCGACCATTGCAAGCCCGCAACTCGTTGCACCCGGGTTTCAGGCCAGAATCGCCACGCTGCTGCAGATGCAGCGATCATGCCCAAACCTAGAAACGCAAAGATAGCCCGCCACCCAAGCCACATGTCGACGAGCGCTCCGAGCAATGGGCCTACCGCCGGGACCATGGCCAGCATGGATCCGAGTATGCCGTAAATGACATTACTTTCCTCGCGACCTGCGTAAATGTCACGTACTGTTGCAAATGTGGAAACAAGGCACGCCGAGGCACCACAAGCCTGAAGAATCCGAAGCCCCAGAAAGACTTCAGCCGATGACGTAAGAGCGAGGCCCATTGACGCCACAACGTAGGCGAGGCCACCTCCCAGTAGAACGGGGCGGCGCCCCAGTCGGTCCGATAGCGGTCCAAACAAGAGCTGACCGGCACCAATCATGACCAAGTACGTTGTCAGCGTAAGCTGAATTGTGCTCGCTGTCGTACCAAGCGCGTTTGGCATAAACGGCACTGCTGGCAAGTACATGTCCATGCCGAGTGATGCCAATAAATCGAACGGTGATAACAACAACACCGTGGCGGCAAGGGAGTACCGCCAACTAAAGTTTTTTGAGCGCACGAAACCATCTCCTTGAACAAAGGATTTGGCGGCGCTCCCGTAGAGCAAAAGGATTCATGAGAACGCCGCAACAACCGAAAAATGAAGGTTGCTGCGGCTTACTTGTCTGCGTTCTTGGAAGTGCTCATCTGCTGACTATCTCATGATTGAATTTGAATCGTAACAACTTTCAAGCAACTCTGCGAGGAGCCTTATTGTGCGCCCAACGTTTGACTTAGGCATCACTGCGTGTTCGCTCGAATGCCTGGCGTGTTTGAACCATGTACACGGCTGGACCATCTGGGGTGGTTACGGTACCTTGCTTCTCAAACCCCGCTTTCTCGTAGCATCGGATCGCTCGCAAGTTGCTCGGCGACGGGTCCGTTTGGATCTTGGTGACCTCGGGATCATTGAACAGCAACTCAACCAGAGCTCGAACCAGCTTGGTTCCCAAGCCTTTGCCCAGTTGTGATGCATTCGCCAGTGACTGGTCTATTCCGCGTACTCCTGGATCGGTTTCTTCTTCCCACCATCCGTCCCCGCTTCCAAGAGCAACGTACGACTGGGCATACCCAATCGGCTCTCCATTCAGCATTGCAATGTATGGAGTGACGGACTCTTGCGCTAAAACGCTTGGCAAGTACTGTTCCTGTACGTCAGCAAGTGTCGGGCGTGCTTCTTCTCCGCCCCACCACTCGACGATATGAGATCGATTTAGCCACTCATAGAGCATCGCAAGGTCATGCTCAGTCATGAGGCGCAGTGTGACGGAATCGTTGCTGTTGGTCACGATGCTGTACTTTGTGATGCCTAACGCCCGCCTAAGGGGCTGGCAACGCATGACACTAAACCCAAACACAACAGCCGTAACCACCACAGCTCATTGGGACTGGAAACGCCACGCGTTGACAGTCCCTCTTGAGGCGTTTGTTATGTGTGTGTTCAAACCATCAAATTTAGTCAGGAACTACTATTAAACCTAATTGCTCTAAAAGTTGTTCTTGCTGCCACGAACAGATTTTTACACCTGTAAGGTCAACTTTCCGAGGGTCTAAACCATACAACTCCGAGTGGCTCAAATCACAACCTTGCAACCTACACTGGCTCCAACACCCTTCAGAAAATACTCCCCGACTTAAATCAGACTCTTTAAATGATGCACCACTCAGATTTGCGCCAATCCATCTATTCTCAAACAAATCACACTTTTCGATACACTGCCTTTCAAAGTTGGCGTATGAAAGATTACAACCTGTTATATAAGCTGAACAAAAATACATTCTGTTCGATACCTGATTCATGAAGCTAGCTTGAGCAAAATTGGCACCCTTTAAATCGCATTCTCTGAACTCGATACCAAAACAATTTGCACCTTTGAAATACGACATTGAAAGACTGCAGTTTTTAAAAGATGCATCTCTAAGATCCGAGTAAGAAAAATCACACCCCTCTAATTCACCTCGTTCAATGAAAGAACAATCTACAAATTGTGTATCGCGGAGGTTCGCTCGTTTAAAGGAACAGCAGAAAAATTTGCAATTTTTAAAATACTGACCACTCATGTCTTGATGTGAAAAGTCTGCTTGTACATATAACTGGTCTGTTTTATCCATTTTCTAGCCCTCTTTCTATTTGAGTCGAAGACTAACATTTACCAACCAGTTCTCAAGAAAAATAAACACCTTAAAAACAGCAACTTACAACCACTTAAAATCGCAAAAATAAGGTACCAAATTGACGCTCTAAGGCACTGTTTTTTAATTCACCCATGCCGCATGGCTAGAAAAAAGTTTTGATTAATCATGGCGCTTGCAAGAAAAACACATAACTTTGTTTTAGGGCGACTGCCCTGCTGCGTAACATCGTTGCTGCTCCATAACATCAAACATCGACCCACGGCGTAACGCGCTTGCTGCTTGGATGCCCGAGGCATAGACTGTACAAAAAAACAGTCATAACAAGCCATGAAAACCGCCACTGCGCCGTTACCACCGCTGCGTTCGGTCAAGGTTCTGGACCAGTTGCGTGAGCGCATACGCTACTTGCATTACAGCTTACGAACCGAACAGGCTTATGTCCACTGGGTTCGTGCCTTCATCCGTTTCCACGGTGTGCGTCACCCGGCAACCTTGGGCAGCAGCGAAGTCGAGGCATTTCTGTCCTGGCTGGCGAACGAGCGCAAGGTTTCGGTCTCCACGCATCGTCAGGCATTGGCGGCCTTGCTGTTCTTCTACGGCAAGGTGCTGTGCACGGATCTGCCCTGGCTTCAGGAGATCGGAAGACCTCGGCCGTCGCGGCGCTTGCCGGTGGTGCTGACCCCGGATGAAGTGGTTCGCATCCTCGGTTTTCTGGAAGGCGAGCATCGTTTGTTCGCCCAGCTTCTGTATGGAACGGGCATGCGGATCAGTGAGGGTTTGCAACTGCGGGTCAAGGATCTGGATTTCGATCACGGCACGATCATCGTGCGGGAGGGCAAGGGCTCCAAGGATCGGGCCTTGATGTTACCCGAGAGCTTGGCACCCAGCCTGCGCGAGCAGCTGTCGCGTGCACGGGCATGGTGGCTGAAGGACCAGGCCGAGGGCCGCAGCGGCGTTGCGCTTCCCGACGCCCTTGAGCGGAAGTATCCGCGCGCCGGGCATTCCTGGCCGTGGTTCTGGGTTTTTGCGCAGCACACGCATTCGACCGATCCACGGAGCGGTGTCGTGCGTCGCCATCACATGTATGACCAGACCTTTCAGCGCGCCTTCAAACGTGCCGTAGAACAAGCAGGCATCACGAAGCCCGCCACACCGCACACCCTCCGCCACTCGTTCGCGACGGCCTTGCTCCGCAGCGGTTACGACATTCGAACCGTGCAGGATCTGCTCGGCCATTCCGACGTCTCTACGACGATGATTTACACGCATGTGCTGAAAGTTGGCGGTGCCGGAGTGCGCTCACCGCTTGATGCGCTGCCGCCCCTCACTAGTGAGAGGTAGGGCAGCGCAAGTCAATCCTGGCGGATTCACTACCCCTGCGCGAAGGCCATCGGTGCCGCATCGAACGGCCGGTTGCGGAAAGTCCTCCCTGCGTCCGCTGATGGCCGGCAGCAGCCCGTCGTTGCCTGATGGATCCAACCCCTCCGCTGCTATAGTGCAGTCGGCTTCTGACGTTCAGTGCAGCCGTCTTCTGAAAACGACAGTTTTTGTGTCATTTTCAGAAGACGACTGCACCAGACAACGCGGTTTGAAGGCTGTTGTGCAGTCGTCTATTGAACGAACAGTATCAGGAGTCCGCTGCACGAATGATGACCTCAAGCCGGTTCTGGTCGCGCTGGCGACCGATCAGCCCCTGGATGTGCGATACCGCGACCACGATCTTTCCGGCGATTGGGCGGGCTACCGCGAATGCCACATCAAGCCCGACCTGCTGCTGATCTACCGCAAGTCCGACGCCGACACCCTGCGACTGGCGCGGCTTGGCTCCCATAGCGAGCTGTTCGGCTGATGCCAGTCGCCTTGTCCGCCAAACGATCATTAGGCGGCCAAACCGGACGCCTGTCCGAAAACATCTTGCGCAACGGGATGACGGACAATAAGATAGGCGGACGGTATAACGGACAAATGGGCGGAAATGGCACTCATCGGCTATGCGCGGGTATCGACGGCGGAACAGGACACCGCCTTGCAGACGGATGCGCTGCGCAATGCAGGCTGCGAACGGGTTTTCGAGGACACGGCATCCGGGGCCAAGGCAGACCGGCCCGGCTTGGCCGATGCGCTGGCTTATCTGCGCGATGGCGATGTGCTGGTCGTCTGGCGGCTGGATCGGCTTGGCCGCTCCCTGCCGCACCTGATTGAGACGGTCGGCAAGCTGGAAGAACGGGGCGTCGGCTTCCGCTCGTTGACTGAAAACATCGACACCACCACGCCGGGCGGACGGCTCATCTTCCATGTGTTCGGTGCGCTGGGCCAGTTCGAGCGCGACCTGATCCGCGAGCGCACCAAGGCCGGGTTGACCGCTGCCGCCGCACGCGGGCGCAAAGGCGGACGCAAGCCGGTTGTCACTGCCGACAAGTTGCAACGAGCGCGGGAGCTTGTCGCCAACGGCTTGAATGTCCGCGAGGCCGCCGCACGCCTCAAGGTAGGAAAAACCGCTCTCTACGCTGCCTTGCAGGCGGCCAGTTCTGGCAGTGCAGCCGACTCCTGATATTTCGTGCAGTCGCCTTCTGAAAACGACAACGAGATCCACCAGATCGCCTAAGCCCTCCCCTGCCCTGCCACCGAACCCCGCTGCGTGCGGGGTTTTTTATGCCTGCGGCAAGCATTGACAAGCATCCTTTTTTCACTACAATAGCAACTGTTTTTAATATTAAGTTGAGGTGACAAGGCGATGATTATCACCGTTGGAAACACAAAGGGCGGCGTGGGGAAAACCACCATTGCCGTGAATCTGGCAATCGCCCGCGCATTGGCCGGGCGTGATGTGTGGCTGATCGACGGTGATCGTCAGGGCACCGCGCAGACAGCAATCAGCATTCGTGCCGAGGCCGGGCACACGCCGGGCATTGCCTGCGCGACCTACCCGGACGGCCCGACCCTGCGGGCACAGGTGCAGCAGCAAGCGGCCAAGTTCGATGACGTGGTGATCGACGCAGGCGGGCGCGACTCGACCGCGCTACGCGCAGCCCTCGTGCTGTCTGACGTGCTGCTGGTGCCGTTCCAGCCGCGCAGCTATGACGTGTGGGCGCTCAACGACATTGCGGCGCTGGTCGATGAGGCCCGCAGTGTGCGCGACGGTTTGCGCTGCTTTGCTGTCCTCAACTGCGCCGATCCGGGCGAGCACTCCACCGACAACGCCGAGGCCGCCGCCGCCGTGGCCGAGGTGCCCCAGTTCGAGTACCTGCCGACCCCGCTACGCCGCCGCAAGGCGTTTTCCAACGCCGCAGGGGCGGGGCAGTGTGTGCTTGAAATCAAGCCGCAAGACGGCAAAGCAAGCGCGGAACTTGATGCACTTATCAGCGCATTGTTTTAATATCAAATCAATATGCTTTAAGTGTGGAGATAGATTCAATGGCGATTACAAAGAAACCGACGAAGCCCGCGCAAGACGCTACCGCAGCGGCGGCGGATGCCTTCATTTCCGGTGCGCCGGATGCTGCCGCAGCCACCCCGGAAGCTCCGCGCCGGGTGCGCAAGGGTCGCAAGGTGCAAATCACGCTGACCATTGCCGAGCCGCTGCTGGATCGTGTCGATGAACTGGCTGGCCAGATTGGGCAGAGCCGGGCGGCTGTCATCAATCTGGCAGTGATGCAGATGCTCCAGAGCGGGCTACGCATCGAGGGCGAGGAACGATAAAGAGGGGAGGGGGCTATGGCCGCCAACGATCAAGAGATTTGGGTATCAGCGTTCGATGTTCTCATCGCCCAGCTTGATGAAGCTCTCATTGAGTTGCGCCGGTCGCTTGCCAGCGTAGCCATAGAGCACGGTGTCGATAGCCCACAGGTTGCGGGAGTCCGGGCGCAGATCGACGAAGCCACCGCGAAGCGCGAGAAGGCGCAGGCCGAGCGGCAGCGCGTCATGGCCCAGCTTGCCGCCGGTGTGTCTGTTGCCGTCACTACCGAAAAGCCCAAGGCGACACCCAAGCGCAAACAGCCGGGCATCCTGACACAATCCGACCTCAAGCTGATTGAGGCATCGGCGGAGATCATGAGCACGCCGCCCGATGGTGAGGACATGGCCTTTACCCATTCGGTGCTGTGCCAAGTCGGCCTGCCGCGCTCCAAATTCGATGGCCGCGAGTTCATGCGCCAATCCGGCGCAGCTTGGATCAACGTGCAGGCGGGGTGGCTGGATGAGGGCAAGGGGCCTGTGCAGCAGCCCGTCCCCTATGGCCCTTTGCCACGCTTGGCGCTGGCGTGGATCTCCACGCAGGCCGTGCGAACCAAAGACCGCGAAATTGCCATCGGCAGCAGCGCAAGCGAGTTTCTGCGACTGTTGGGTAAGCCCACCACTGGCGGGGTGCGCGGATCGTTCACCACTCTGCGGAAGCAGATGCACGCCCTTGCAGCCTGCCGCCTGCAACTAGGCTTCAAGGGTCGCACGTTCAACGGGCAGCCGGTGGAGCAGTTCGACGCTTGGCTGGCGAACAGGGAAACGGGCCAGCAGGCGCTTTGGCCGGGCCTGTTGGTGTTGTCTGATGGTTACTTCAACTCACTGGTAGAGAACGCCGTCCCGCTCGATAACCGCGCCCTCATGGCCTTGTCTGATTCCGCGCTGGCTTTGGACGTGTACACATGGCTTGCCCACCGGCTACATCGCATTGAGGGGCGAGGCGTCACCCTTCACTGGAAGGCCATCCGCGAACAGTTCGCGCAGGAGTACAAGGGGAAAGACCCCGACAAGGACTTCAAAAAGGAGTTTGTGCCCGCGATCAAGAAGGTGTTAGCCGTCTATCCGCAGGCCAAGGTCAAGCCCGTCACGGGCGGCGTGCTGCTGCTGGGGTCGCCCCCCCCCATCGCATACAAGGGCTGAGGGGCCGGGGTGGGGATAAACCCTGTGGATGAAGCAAGTTATCCACGCTGAATCGCCCCCCCCATCACGCTGAATCGCCCCCCCCCTTGTGCCGAAAACCACGCTGAATCGCCCCCCCTTTTCACGCTGAATCGCCCCCCCCCTAAACCGGTACGGTTATGCCTTTAATGTTTTAACCTATAAATATTTACCGATAATTGGCTGCGCCTATCGGTGGATAACTCAAGCCACCACGCAAAATCGACGCTGAAAGCGGCCTAAAGGCCGGGGCACCCCTGCGGGGTTCCCCCACCCTTCGGGCGGCTCCCCCTCCGGCTGAAAATGTGGCCGCAAGCGGCCAGCCGTTCACCAAGCGCGGACAAGCCGCGCACGCAGCCCCACCGCCTCAGCCTGGACAAACAGCAGTTGGCACCCAAAGGCCGCAAAAGCGGTTTTTCAGAAAGGCAGGCCAACGGCCAGCACTCCGAACAAGCCCCGAGACTGGCCGACACTCTCCCATCCCCCCCGCCCCTTCCCGCTGGGAAGGGGAGCACTGCATTGCCCGTGGGGGCTAGCCGGGAGGATGTGCGCCTTCGGCTTCTTCCTCCCGTCTGCCGATAGGCTTGGGTCGTTCCAAGGGCGTCAAGGGCCGGGCCGCCCCGGAGACCCTTGACCCCCCTTTCCACTCGAAAAGCGATCAGGAAGCGCCACAGCGGCCCGTAGGGCCGTTTTAGGGGTCTGGCATAACCCAGGCCACCCCAAGACCGGAAAACGCGCTGTAGGCCCGTTTCTGGCCGCTTTGCCCAAGTGGAGCCGGGCGGCGGGCGGAAAGCTCCGCTTTTCGTTCGACGGCTGGCCGACAACGAGCCGAAGGCGAGGCGTCAGCACGGTGTTTCACCAAAAACGAGCAGCCGACCGGGCAGCGGTACGTTACGAAAACCGCTTGTGTATCGTACTGTATAGCTGTATGGTATCGTATCAATACGAAATACAGTAATACGATACGAAAGGAGAAAGGATCATGGCACGTCAAGGCATCACTCGGGATCAAGTTTTCACCGCCGCTGACGCCCTCGTGGGCGACGGGCAACAGCCCACCATCAATGCGATCCGGGAGCGTTTGGGCGGCACCGGGTCGCCAAACACGATCCACAAGCATCTTGTGCAATGGCGTGAGGCCCGCCCGGTGGCTGCCGTTGCGGCCCCGGAGTTGCCGCAGGCGCTGACTGCCGCCATTGCTGGCGAGATCGAGAAGGCCGCAGCGAAGGCGCGGGCCGAGAAAGAGCAAGAACTCCAGCAAGCGCAGGCCGAGGCCGCCGAACTTGGGGCCGCAGGCGAGGCGCTGGAGGCCGAGCGCGACGAGCTGGCCGAGCAGGTGGCCGTCCTCACCACGGAGCGCGACACGCTGGCAGGCAAAGCCGCCCAGCAGGCCGCCGACTTGGCCGAGGCGCAGCAGCGCATCGAGCGCGAGCAGCAGGCGGCAGAGGCCGCCCGCGTGGAGGTGGCAACGGCACGGCTCAAGATCGAAGCGCAGACCGAGCGCCAGACGGAGCAGGCCGCAGAGATAGAGCGCCTACGCGCCGCACTGGCCGAGGCACAGCAGGGCCGCACCGCCGCCGAGCAGCAGGCCGCCGTGCTGGCCGCCAAGCTGGAGGCGTGCGCCGACCGCGCCGAGCAGATCGAGCAGCAGGCCGCCAAGGCTGCACAGGCCCACGACACCGCCCGCGCAGCAGCGGCGCAGGAAATCCGGCAGGCGCAGGCCGAGCGTGACGAGGCCCGCAAGGTGGCAGCAGAGGCCCGCGAGCAGGCCGCACGACTTGCCGGGCAGCTTGAGGCGCTGCAACGGCAGCAGGACAAGGCCGAGGCCGCCGAGAAGGCCACCAAGGCACCGAAAGGGAAAGGGGGGGAGTGATGCCAGCCGCCGCCCAGTTCGGCGGGGCGGGGGTCGATGGCATAGCCGTAGTCCGTCATCGCCGCGCCCTCTCGGCCATCAGGGCATCGCCTTTGGCCTTCCAAGCTGCCCTCTTGGCGTCATCGACCTGGGCCTCGGCCAGCGACACCAGAGCGCCCAGCAGTTCGCCCCGGTCGCGGGTCGGCTTGCCGGTCTTGGTATCGATCAGCCCGGCCAGGATCATCAGGCCCGCCGACTCGTACAGCTCATGGTCGCGGGCCTTCCTCTCGGCGGCCCTCTCGGCGTTGATGATGCGGGCGGCGTCGGCGCGGGCCTTCTGGGCGCGTTCGGCGGCCTTCTCGGCGCGTACCAGGGCGGCCAGTTTGCGGCCATCGTCGGCGGTGCGGTCGGGCTTGTCGGCCAGCATCAGCAGCAGGCGCTGTTGATCGCTGGGAGCCTTCAAGCCGCGCAGGTATGCCAGCCGTTCGGCCAGCCACTTATCTTGTGTCATGGGTGCGTCTCCCTCTGTGATGGAGGCTCCCATTTTACGCGGAAGGTGGCCGGGGCGCGACGGCTGCGGTATCCTTCCGTTTTACGGAAGGCGCGCTTAGTTGTTTCTCGGCAAGCCGAGAAACGCGCGGCAGGGGAAGCCCCTGCACCCCAGCGCCTACGGCGCAAAAAACACGAGGAGCGGCGGCGGTGGCAATCGGGCGATTGAGCATGAAGGTAGGCAAGGCCGGTAAGGCCGGGCCTCATGCCGCCTACATCGCCCGCGAAGGCCAGTACGCCAACCGCCTAGAGCGCGGCGAAAAGTTGGAAGCGACCGAGGCGGGCAACATGCCCGCCTGGGCGCAGTCCAACCCGCTTGCCTTCTGGCAGGCCGCCGACGCCTACGAGCGCAAGAACGGCACGACCTACCGGGAGATGGAAATTGCCCTGCCGCGCGAGCTGAGCGCCGCGCAGCGGATCGAGCTGGTGCGCGAGTTTGTACGCCAGGAGATAGGCGACCGGCACGCCTACCAGTGGGCCCTCCATGTACCGACCGCCGCCGATGGTGGCGAGCAGCCGCACTTCCACCTGATGTTTTCGGAGCGACAGGTGGATGGCATCGACCGCGACCCGGAGCAGTACTTCAAGCGGTACAACGCCAAGGCCCCGGAGAAGGGCGGCGCACGCAAGGGCTACGGCCCGAGCGCGGGCCAGACCTTGACCAAGGCCGAGCGGGCCGCCGAGCTGAAAGAGCTGCGCGGGCGCTGGGAGGCCATGTGCAATGCGCACCTGGAGCGGGCCGGGGTGGAGCAGCGCATCGACATGCGCAGCCACGCCGAGCGCGGCACCGGCCTGGAGCCGGAGCGCAAGCAGTTGCCGAGCGCCTGGCGCGGCGAAGGTCGCGCCCAGGTGATCGAGTTTCGCGCCGCCCGCGCCGAGGTGGCCCAGGCCGCCGCCGAGCTGCGGCGCGCGGTGCCGGATACCGGCGCCGAAATCATCCACCTGGAAGCCGAGCGGCAGCGCCGCGAACAGGCCCAGCGGGAGGCCCGAGAGCGGGCCGAGCGGGAGAAGGCGCAGCAGGAGCGCCAGCGCCTGGAGCGCATGAGCAGCCGCGAGCTGGCCCAGGAGATTGCCCGCCTGCGCCCGCCGCGAGTGATCGACCTGGTAGAGCGCGACCGCGCTGTACTACAGGCCGAGGCCGAGCGGCAGGCGCTACAGAACCAGCACACCGAGGCGGGCAGCGCCGCAGCCCGCGCCCGCGACCAGGCGCAGGCATGGCGGGAGGCGCACAAAGTGCAGGCGTGGTTCCACGACAAGGGCATTGGTCATGCGCCCAAGCTGCGCGAGCTGGAACAGCAGCGCGAGGAACACCGCGCCGAGTGGCAGCGACTTGGGCAGCGCATCGAGGAGGCCAGCTTGCGCGTGCAGCACGTGCGCCAGCAGGCGCACCAGCGCATCACCGCCGAGCAGGAGCCGACGCTGGCGAAGCTGGCCGAGCTGGAAGCCTTGCAGAAGGAGAAGGCCCGCCAGGAGCGCGAGGCCGAGGCGAAGCGGCTACAGCAGCAGCGCATCGAGCGCGAGCGCGAGGAAGAGTCGATGGCCGCGCTGGAGCACCGTCTAGCGGAACTGCGGGCCGCGCAAGAGGCTGACGCCACTCAGCCGGAGCCCAGCGATGATGATCCTCGCTGGGCGGCGTTTGAACGCACCTTCATGCACGCAGCCCAGTTCGAGCACTACCTCAGCTTGACCGTTCTGGCCGCACCGCTTGCCGGACTCAAAGCACGTTTCGCGGCGTACATGGATACCGCTGCGGAGCAAGGCATGACGCCGGAAATGTTCGCTCAGGCCTGCGCAAAAGGCATGGCCGAACAGGAGCGGCGGGCTATGCAGGAACAGGCGGCGAGGGATGCCGATCCCAAACAGCCACAAGAGGACTCCCCTGTTTCTACTCCCACCCCATGATGCCACCGGCAATGGTGGGAACAGTGTGGAAAGACGGTGGCGGCATGGTGTCAATGATGACGGTAACAAGGTGGTGACATGGTGGAACGATGGTGGCGGGATATTGGTAAGACAGTGGCGACACTGTGGCGGCTGTGTGTGCATACGGTGGCAATAGCGTGGCACTTCACCACAATGCAGCCACATTCCTGCCACCATCTGATGTCGATTCGGGAGGGTTGCGCATGAAAGTCTGGGCATTCGATGAGAACCGGGCCGATTTCGTAGATGCTGCGCCGGAGCGGATGAACGCTGATGCGACCGGGTACTACATCATCCGGCGCGGCGATGACGTGTTAGTCCGCGAGCACGGCCAGGAACGGCCCATGCCTGAGCGGCTGACCGTAGCCGGGGTGCCATTTGACCGGGAGCAGTTCGAGCACACCCACCCCCTGCCTCTGCGAGCGGAGATGAAACGAGACGGCCAATGGGCGCGGGCGCAATTGCAGGCCCGCGACCGGGCCGAAATCGCCCTGCCGCTGGAATTGCCCATTTGGGTGACGAAAACGCCGCTGACCGAGGGCAAGGCGTGATCCTGTCGCCCGTCTGCGGGCATTTGTTTGTGTTTCATCGTAGCCCTGCCGACTGTTCAGAAAACGGTGGTTTGTTGGACAGTTGCCGCAAGGGGCGTTT
>NZ_JBWVQS010000018.1:0-2930 GCF_056642115.1 Aeromonas sp. 130281
CGACACTTCTTGGGGTTGTATGGTTAAGTGACTAAGCGTACATGGTGGATGCCTTGGCAGTCAGAGGCGATGAAGGACGTACTAACCTGCGATAAGCTGTGAGAAGTCGGTAAGAGACGCTATTACTCACAGATTTCCGAATGGGGAAACCCACTTAGCATAAGCTAGGTATCGTTGCATGAATACATAGTGCAACGAGGCGAACCGGGAGAACTGAAACATCTAAGTACCCCGAGGAAAAGAAATCAACCGAGATTCCCTCAGTAGCGGCGAGCGAACGGGGATTAGCCCTTAAGCATCTTGGAAGTTAGTGGAACGGTCCTGGAAAGGCCGGCGATACAGGGTGATAGCCCCGTACACGAAAACAACCTTGATGTGAAATCGAGTAGGGCGGGACACGTGACATCCTGTCTGAATATGGGGGGACCATCCTCCAAGGCTAAATACTCCTGACTGACCGATAGTGAACCAGTACCGTGAGGGAAAGGCGAAAAGAACCCCTGTGAGGGGAGTGAAATAGAACCTGAAACCGTGTACGTACAAGCAGTGGGAGCCCTTCGGGGTGACTGCGTACCTTTTGTATAATGGGTCAGCGACTTACATTTTGTAGCGAGGTTAACCGTATAGGGGAGCCGTAGGGAAACCGAGTCTTAACTGGGCGTCTAGTTGCAAGGTGTAGACCCGAAACCGGGTGATCTAGCCATGGGCAGGTTGAAGGTTGAGTAACATCAACTGGAGGACCGAACCCACTAACGTTGCAAAGTTAGGGGATGACCTGTGGCTGGGGGTGAAAGGCCAATCAAACTCGGAGATAGCTGGTTCTCCCCGAAAGCTATTTAGGTAGCGCCTCGGACGAATACTACTGGGGGTAGAGCACTGTTTGGGCTAGGGGGTCATCCCGACTTACCAACCCCATGCAAACTCCGAATACCAGTAAGTAATATCCGGGAGACACACGGCGGGTGCTAACGTCCGTCGTGAAGAGGGAAACAACCCAGACCGCCGGCTAAGGTCCCAAAGTTCTGGTTAAGTGGGAAACGATGTGGGAAGGCTCAGACAGCTAGGATGTTGGCTTAGAAGCAGCCATCATTTAAAGAAAGCGTAATAGCTCACTAGTCGAGTCGGCCTGCGCGGAAGATGTAACGGGGCTCAAACCAGGCACCGAAGCCGCGGATTCACACTTATGTGTGAGTGGTAGGGGAGCGTTCTGTAAGTCTGCGAAGGTGTATCGAGAGGTATGCTGGAGATATCAGAAGTGCGAATGCTGACGTAAGTAACGATAAAGGGGGTGAAAAGCCTCCTCGCCGGAAGACCAAGGGTTCCTGTCCAACGTTAATCGGGGCAGGGTGAGTCGACCCCTAAGGTGAGGCCGAAAGGCGTAATCGATGGGAAGCAGGTTAATATTCCTGCACGACTTGTAATTGCGATGGGGGGACGGAGAAGGCTAGGTGGGCCAGGCGACGGTTGTCCTGGTGAAAGTGCGTAGGTGGTGTTTCTAGGCAAATCCGGAGACACAACACTGAGACACGAGACGAAGCCACTACGGTGGTGAAGCCATTGATGCCCTGCTTCCAGGAAAAGCCTCTAAGCTTCAGATTACAAGTCATCGTACCCCAAACCGACACAGGTGGTCGGGTAGAGAATACCAAGGCGCTTGAGAGAACTCGGGTGAAGGAACTAGGCAAAATAGAACCGTAACTTCGGGAGAAGGTTCGCTCTTGACAGTGAAGTCCCTTGCGGATGGAGCAGTTGGGAGTCGCAGTGACCAGATGGCTGGGACTGTTTATCAAAAACACAGCACTCTGCAAACACGAAAGTGGACGTATAGGGTGTGACACCTGCCCGGTGCCGGAAGGTTAATTGATGGGGTTAGCGCAAGCGAAGCTCTTGATCGAAGCCCCGGTAAACGGCGGCCGTAACTATAACGGTCCTAAGGTAGCGAAATTCCTTGTCGGGTAAGTTCCGACCTGCACGAATGGTGTAACCATGGCCATGCTGTCTCCACCCGAGACTCAGTGAAATCGAATTCGCCGTGAAGATGCGGTGTACCCGCGGCTAGACGGAAAGACCCCGTGAACCTTTACTACAGCTTGGCACTGAACATTGAACCTACATGTGTAGGATAGGTGGGAGGCTTTGAAGGCGTGACGCCAGTTGCGCTGGAGCCGTCCTTGAAATACCACCCTTGTATGTTTGATGTTCTAACGCAGGGCCCTGAATCGGGCTCGCGGACAGTGCCTGGTGGGTAGTTTGACTGGGGCGGTCTCCTCCCAAAGAGTAACGGAGGAGCACGAAGGTTGGCTAATCCTGGTCGGACATCAGGAGGTTAGTGCAATGGCATAAGCCAGCTTAACTGCGAGACGGACAGGTCGAGCAGGTACGAAAGTAGGTCATAGTGATCCGGTGGTTCTGAATGGAAGGGCCATCGCTCAACGGATAAAAGGTACTCCGGGGATAACAGGCTGATACCGCCCAAGAGTTCATATCGACGGCGGTGTTTGGCACCTCGATGTCGGCTCATCACATCCTGGGGCTGAAGTCGGTCCCAAGGGTATGGCTGTTCGCCATTTAAAGTGGTACGCGAGCTGGGTTCAGAACGTCGTGAGACAGTTCGGTCCCTATCTGCCGTGGGCGTTGGATGATTGAAGGGAGTTGCTCCTAGTACGAGAGGACCGGAGTGAACGAACCTCTGGTGTTCGGGTTGTCACGCCAGTGGCACTGCCCGGTAGCTAAGTTCGGAATCGATAACCGCTGAAAGCATCTAAGCGGGAAGCGAGCCCTGAGATGAGTCATCCCTGACCCCTTGAGGGTCCTAAAGGGCCGTTGGAGACCACAACGTTGATAGGTGGGGTGTGTAAGCGCGGCGACGTGTTGAGCTAACCCATACTAATTACCCGTGAGGCTTAACCATACAACACCCAAGAAGTGTT
>NZ_JBWVQS010000019.1:0-2767 GCF_056642115.1 Aeromonas sp. 130281
GAACCTGCTGGACAATATCTGGCAAGGTGATACCAGCAGCCATGATGACAGCGTCAGCCTGACCCTGAACAGCGGCGTGCTGACCCTGGTGCAGACCGTCACCGATGCCGACGGTGACAGCGCCAAGGCCAGCATCGATCTGGGCACCGGCGGCGTGTTCCGCTTCGAGGACGATGGTCCGACAGCAGGACTGGCCACTCAGGCTCCGAGTCTGGGGTCAGTGAAGGTGGACGAGAGTCTGCCAGCACTGGGCGGCGTGGGCGGTGACGGTATCGCCAGCGCGACCCTGACGGCGGGCACGGTGCAAGCCCAGTTCAGCCATGCCTTTGGCGCAGACGGGGCGGGCAACATCGGCTACAACCTGGCCCTCAGCGGCAGCAATGTGGCGAGCGGCCTCTATGCGGTTGATCCGCTGGCCGCCAATGGCCAGGGCACTCAGATCCTGCTCAATCAGGTAGGCAATGTCATTACCGGCAGCGCCAACGGGGTGAGCTACTTCACCCTCACCATCAATCCGGCCACCGGTGCCGTGACCCTGAACCTGCTGGACAATGTCTGGCACGGCAATACTGGCAGTCATGATGACAGCGTCAGCCTGACCCTGAACAGCGGCGTGCTGACCCTGGTGCAGACCGTTACCGATGCCGATGGCGACAGCGCCAAGGCCAGCCTCGATCTGGGCACCGGCGGCGTGTTCCGCTTCGAGGATGATGGCCCTGTGCAGTCTGGCAACGGACAAGGCCCCACTGTGCATGGCTCGGTACAGGAGGATGCTCTGACCCTGGCGGGCGGCGCACCTCACGAAGGTAATCATGAAAATGCCGGACAGACCACCACGGCCAGCGATACCTCGGGCAGCCTGAACACCCTGGTGGCGTTTGGTGCAGATGGTCCCGGGACATTCAGTCTGTCCAACAACGTCAGCTCGCTGGTCTCACAAGGGTTGAGCAGCGGTGGCGTGGCGCTGAGTTACAATGTGGTGGGCAATGTGCTGACTGCCAGCGCGGGTGGCACAGTGATCTTTACCCTGACGGTGGCTGCCGATGGTGACTATTCCTTCACCCTGAAGGGGCCGCTGGATCATCCCATCAAGGAAGGGTTGCCGAATGGCGACAATGAGTTGCTGCCGGTACCGATCGACTTCTCTGGTGTTCTGGTCGCCACCGATGGGGATGGCGACAAAGTTGCAGGCTTCACCAAAGGGTCATTCGTCATCGATGTGCAAGATGATATTCCGGTGGCGCAAGATGACTACGCTACCGTCCTTGCCGGCAAGTCTCAGAACATCAACATGGTATTCGTGCTCGACTTCAGCGGCAGTATCGATAATAACGAACTGAATACCATGCTGGATGCAGTACGTACCGCAGGGCAGGCGCTGTTCAATACCTCTGGCGGCCAGGTCAAGATCCAGATAGTGGCATTTTCCGGTGACTCCATTGCGTATTTGCCGACCGACAATGTTACCGCGTTCACTAATCTGGTTAACTCCTTGAACCCACAGGAACCCGGCGGTATACGTCCATTCAATGGCAGCACCGACTTCACCGATGCCATTGAGCAGACCATGATCTCTTACACGCCGCTCCCGGGTTGGAACAACCAGGTGGTCTTCATCAGCGATGGTGACCCCAATGAACAAACCGGCCCAGGTGGTGCTTCACTCACCAACACGGTGGCAGCTAACTGGAACAATTTCGTCGATACCAAGCTGGTCAATGTCACCACCATAGGCATTGGCAATGGGATCAATGATGTCCGCCTGGAAGAAGTCGACCTAGATGCCGGCCCGAACAATATGCCGCTGCGGGTAAATAACTTCAGTGACCTGGTCAACACCCTGCTCAATCAGGTGATAGGCGGCCTGGTGCAAGGCAATGTGCTCAGCGGCTCTAACAATGTCGTGGGTGGTGGGGATGACGATGCCTATGGTGCAGATGGTCCGGGCTATATCCAGTCCATCAAGATTGGCGCGACCACCTACAGCTGGGACGGAGTGCTCGATGGCGATCAGCAATTGACGGCCGTCACCACCCCAGCGGGTGGCAAGCTGAGCTTCAACTTCTCCACTGGGGCATGGAGTTATCAGGCTCCCGCCAATGTGAACGGCGATCTGACCGAGGACTTCCAATACACCCTCATCGACAAGGATGGCGACCCGGCTACGGCGACCCTTCATCTCTATGTCGAAGATACGGGCTCGGTGGAGGGGTATGTCGATGAGGATGAGTTGCCAACTGGCCTCACCGACAGTGACAGCGTCACCAGTAGCGTCAGTGGCACTGTTGCTCCCTTGATTGTCGGCCCGGATAACTCCGCGACCATCAGCCTCAGTACTGATACCAGTGGTGTGACCCCGGCCAGTTCGGGTGGCGTGGCGCTGGTCTATACGGTAGTGGGCGATACCCTGACTGCCACCGCCAATGGGGCGACTGTGTTCACGCTCCAGGTTGGTTCAAATGGCAGCTATCAGTTCAACCTGGTCAAGTCGCTGAATCATCCGCAGGGTAACGGCGATGACAACGAACTGCTGACCTTGGACTTCACCAGCATCCTGAAGGCGACGGGTGGCAGTGGCATCTTGGCCGGCAGCTTCCTCATTCATGTGGAAGATGATGTGCCCAAGGCGAACGATGAAAACGGCGGCACCGTCACTGAAGACCTGGCAGGGAGCCTTGGCGGCAACGTGCTGAGCAACGACGCCTCCGGTGCCGATACGCCAGCCGCGTTCGTGGGCTGGAGTGCCACCGGGCACAACAACAGTGCC
>NZ_JBWVQS010000021.1:0-975 GCF_056642115.1 Aeromonas sp. 130281
GCGTACAGAGGGCTGCAAGCTAGCGATAGTGAGCGAATCCCAAAAAGCGCGTCGTAGTCCGGATCGGAGTCTGCAACTCGACTCCGTGAAGTCGGAATCGCTAGTAATCGCAAATCAGAATGTTGCGGTGAATACGTTCCCGGGCCTTGTACACACCGCCCGTCACACCATGGGAGTGGGTTGCACCAGAAGTAGATAGCTTAACCTTCGGGAGGGCGTTTACCACGGTGTGATTCATGACTGGGGTGAAGTCGTAACAAGGTAACCCTAGGGGAACCTGGGGTTGGATCACCTCCTTACCTTAAGATGTCGTGTTGTTGAGTGTTCACACAGATTGCCTTGATTCAAAGTAGTTAGAGCAAAGACCTGATGCGCAAGCGTCAGTGCTTATCTGGCTTCGGTCAGATGAGAGAAGCCCGTTCGTTGGGTTGGGATGTGAATAGCAGCGCAAGCAGCTACCCGATTCAAAGTTAGCAATAACAACGAACAGCGCTAAAGGCCGCTAGCCTCGCAGGCTCGGCGTCGCCTTTACGAAAATCATTGCGAAGTGTACTTCGCAAAACATGATTTTCGTCCCCTTCGTCTAGAGGCCTAGGACACCGCCCTTTCACGGCGGTAACAGGGGTTCGAATCCCCTAGGGGACGCCACTTCTCTTCTTGCTAACAAGAATGCAGAGTTAAGAAACTGATTCTTAACTCTGTTTTCTTCAGCCTTGCGCTGTTGCAAACATGCTCTTTAACAATCTGGAAAGCTGATTTAAAAAGTAGTTCTCAAACATTTGTTACAAGTGCTTTGGAAACTTCTTGGCGAAAACCAAATTTTATTTGGTCCTTGTTGTACAGCAACAAGTCGCGTCGTTTCGACGACACTTCTTGGGGTTGTATGGTTAAGTGACTAAGCGTACATGGTGGATGCCTTGGCAGTCAGAGGCGATGAAGGACGTACTAACCTGCGATAAGCTGTGAGAAGTCGGT
>NZ_JBWVQS010000022.1:0-909 GCF_056642115.1 Aeromonas sp. 130281
GGCTCTGTTGCAAAAATCGTGAAGCTTGAGCATGCTTGGCGGAGATTGGACGGACGGAACGATGACGGATTTCAAGTGGCGCCATTTCCAGGGTGATGTGATCCTGTGGGCGGTGCGCTGGTATTGTCGCTATCCGATCAGCTATCGCGACCTTGAGGAAATGCTGGCGGAACGCGGCATTTCGGTCGACCATACGACGATCTATCGCTGGGTCCAGTGCTACGCCCCGGAGATGGAGAAGCGGCTGCGCTGGTTCTGGCGGCGTGGCTTTGATCCGAGCTGGCGCCTGGATGAAACCTACGTCAAGGTGCGGGGCAAGTGGACCTACCTGTACCGGGCAGTCGACAAGCGGGGCGACACGATCGATTTCTACCTGTCGCCGACCCGCAGCGCCAAGGCAGCGAAGCGGTTCCTGGGCAAGGCCCTGCGAGGCCTGAAGCACTGGGAAAAGCCTGCCACGCTCAATACCGACAAAGCGCCGAGCTATGGTGCAGCGATCACCGAATTGAAGCGCGAAGGAAAGCTGGACCGGGAGACGGCCCACCGGCAGGTGAAGTATCTCAATAACGTGATCGAGGCCGATCACGGAAAGCTCAAGATACTGATCAAGCCGGTGCGCGGTTTCAAATCGATCCCCACGGCCTATGCCACGATCAAGGGATTCGAAGTCATGCGAGCCCTGCGCAAAGGACAGGCTCGCCCCTGGTGCCTGCAGCCCGGCATCAGGGGCGAGGTGCGCCTTGTGGAGAGAGCTTTTGGCATTGGGCCCTCGGCGCTGACGGAGGCCATGGGCATGCTCAACCACCATTTCGCAGCAGCCGCCTGATCGGCGCAGAGCGACAGCCTACCTCTGACTGCCGCCAATCTTTGCAACAGAGCCTCCGTCGCCATGCTCACCTCGCTTTGGTG
>NZ_JBWVQS010000023.1:0-693 GCF_056642115.1 Aeromonas sp. 130281
CACCCCGTTCACCGTGATGGTCACGCTGTCATCAAATTCCGTCAGCGTGGCACCCGACTTGCTGTCGTTGTCGATGGTCGCGCTCAGGGTGTAGCTGTAGTTCACCGTCCCGCCACTGGCATTCCCGCTGTAGCTCAGCAGGGTCAGGATTCCCTCGCCGGTGTTGACACTCTGGCTGCCGTTGAAGGCCTGCAGTTGCGCCAGGGTGTAGCTCGTGCCCCCTATCACCACGTTCAGGATGCCGTCCGAGGCCGATACCGTGAAGCTGCCTGTCACCGTTTCGGTGGTGGCCGCCGCATTGGAGCCGTTCGGATTGAGGCCCGACTCGTACACCAGGTGGTCCGGACCGGTCGCGGCCACGGTCACCACCGTCGAGCTGTCGTTCGCCCCCTTGACCGTGATGGTCAGCTTGGCGATGCTCTCGTCTCCGTCCGCGTCCTTCATGGTGTACCAGACGTCGTAGCTCTGGTTGAACGCCGCCGTCAGCGCCTGGGTGGCCGGGCGGCTGTTGTCCAGCACGTACGTCCAGCTCCCGTCGCCGTTCTGGACGAAGGTACCGTAGGTGCTCAGGGCTGTGACCGAGGCACTGTTGTTGTGCCCGGTGGCACTCCAGCCCACGAACGCGGCTGGCGTATCGGCACCGGAGGCGTCGTTGCTCAGCACGTTGCCGCCAAGGCTCCCTGCCAGGTCTTC
>NZ_JBWVQS010000024.1:0-613 GCF_056642115.1 Aeromonas sp. 130281
CGCCCCCAGAACATCGCCGCTGATGGTGGCGCCATCGTTGGTGCCGGTGATGGTGACGGTCACGGTTTCGGTGGCGGTGCCATCGACCGAGCTCACCTCGAAGGTCTCGACACGGGTGTCCCCGGCGCCCAGGTACTGCACATCGGCGTTGGCCACCTCGTAGGTCCAGGTGCCGGCCGCGGTGATGCTCAGGCTGCCAAGGGCACCGCCGACGGTGGTGTCGGTGACGCTGCCGGTGTCGAAGACATCCTCGCCCTGATCCACGTCGGCCACGCTGAGGCTGCCGGTGTCGGTCAGCAGCGGGGCGCTATTGTCCTCGGTCACCGTCCCCAGAACATCGCCGCTGATGGTGGCGCCATCGTTGCTGCCGGTGATGGTGACGGTCACGGTTTCGGTGGCGGTGCCATCGAGCGAGCTCACCTCGAAGGTCTCGACGCGGGTGTCCCCGGCGCCCAGGTACTGCACAGCAGCGTTGGCCACCTCGTAGGTCCAGGTGCCGGCCGCGGTGATGCTCAGGCTGCCGAGGGCACCGCCGACGGTGGTGTCGGTGACACTGCCGGTATCGAAGACATCCTCGCCCTGATCCACATCGGCCACGCTGAGGCTGCCGCTG
>NZ_JBWVQS010000025.1:0-589 GCF_056642115.1 Aeromonas sp. 130281
TTGATGCTGAAGCTCTTGTCTGCCAGCACCAGACCGGTGAAGGGCTTGCCGTTGACCGTCAGGGTGACGGTGTCACCCACCTTCACGTCACCGCCCACAGTCCCGGTCACGGCGATGTCCTGCTTGGACTCGGCCGCGTTGATCACGTCATCTGCAGTGATGTTGCCATCCAGCGTGATGCTGGCCAGCGGCGCAGCGGTGTCGACGGCGACGGTGTCGCTGCCGGCGCTGCCCGGGTTACCGGCGGCATCGGTGTAGCTGCCATCCTTCACTGCCACGCTGGCGCTGCCGGTGAAGCCGTCGGTGGCGGTAAAGGTGGCGGTCCATACGGTCGGATCGCTGGCACTTTGTACCAGGTTGCTGATGGTGCCACCGCTGATGCTCAGATCGTCGGCGCTGAAGCCTACCGGTGCTTCGCTGAAGGTGAAGGTGACGCTCGATACCTTGTCTGCCACGTTCAGGGCGGCATCCACGATGTTGACCAGCACGCTCGGGCCCTGGGTGTCGACGCTGTAGCCCTCGGTATCGGTCACTGTGGTGCTGTTGCCAGCCGCGTCGGTGGTGGTGACCTTGGCGTCGATGGTCTTGT
>NZ_JBWVQS010000026.1:0-577 GCF_056642115.1 Aeromonas sp. 130281
CAGCGGCAGCCTCAGCGTGGCCGATGTGGATCAGGGCGAGGATGTCTTCGATACCGGCAGTGTCACCGACACCACCGTCGGCGGTGCCCTCGGCAGCCTGAGCATCACCGCCGCCGGGGCCTGGAGCTACAGCGTGGCCACTGCCGACGTGCAGTACCTGGGCGCCGGGGACACCCGTGTCGAGACCTTCGAGGTGAGCTCGGTCGATGGCACCGCCACCGAAACTGTGACCGTCACCATCACCGGCACCAACGATGGCGCCACCATTAGCGGCGATGTTCTGGGGGCGGTGACCGAGGACAATAGCGCCCCGCTGCTGACCGACAGCGGCAGCCTCAGCGTGGCCGACGTGGATCAGGGCGAGGATGTCTTCGACACTGGCAGCGTCACCGACACCACCGTCGGCGGTGCCCTTGGCAGCCTGAGCATCACCGCCGCCGGGGCCTGGAGCTACGAGGTGGCCACTGCCGATGTGCAGTACCTGGGCGCCGGCGACACCCGTGTCGAGACCTTCGAGGTGAGCTCGGTCGATGGCACCGCCACCGAAACCGTGACCGTCACCATCACCGGCACCAAC
>NZ_JBWVQS010000027.1:0-565 GCF_056642115.1 Aeromonas sp. 130281
TAACCTTCGGGAGGGCGTTTACCACGGTGTGATTCATGACTGGGGTGAAGTCGTAACAAGGTAACCCTAGGGGAACCTGGGGTTGGATCACCTCCTTACCTTAAGATGTCGACGTTGTTGAGTGTTCACACAGATTGCCTTGATTCAAAGTAGTTAGAGCAAAGACCTGATGCAGTGATGCATCAGCTTCTGTTGTCCAGCCTTCGGGATGGATGAGAGAAAACCTCTTCTGCCGGATAACGGGATGTGAATAGCAGTTTACTGCTACCTGTTGTCTCAGTGCGCAAGCACTGCAAAGCAGACTCGGGGTCCCCTTCGTCTAGAGGCCTAGGACACCGCCCTTTCACGGCGGTAACAGGGGTTCGAATCCCCTAGGGGACGCCAATTCTCTTCTTGCTAACAAGAATGCAGAGTTAAGAAATTGATTCTTAACTCTGTTTTCTTCGGCGCACTTTAAGTGAATGCCGTTGCAAACATGCTCTTTAACAATCTGGAAAGCTGATTTAAAAAGTAGTTCTCAAACATTTGTTACAAGTGCTTTGGAAACTTCTTGGCGAAAACCAAA
>NZ_JBWVQS010000028.1:0-537 GCF_056642115.1 Aeromonas sp. 130281
ATTGTCCTCGGTCACCGCCCCCAGAACATCGCCGCTGATGGTGGCGCCATCGTTGGTGCCGGTGATGGTGATGGTCACGGTTTCGGTGGCGGTGCCATCGACCGAGCTCACCTCGAAGGTCTCGACGCGGGTGTCGCCGGCGCCCAGGTACTGCACATCGGCGTTGGCCACCTCGTAGGTCCAGGTGCCGGCCGCGGTGATGCTCAGGCTGCCAAGGGCACCGCCGACGGTGGTGTCGGTGACACTGCCGGTATCGAAGACATCTTCGCCCTGATCCACGTCGGCCACGCTGAGGCTGCCGCTGTCGGTCAGCAGCGGGTCGTTACCGTCCTCGCTGACGGCACCGACGGCATCGCCGCTGATGGTGGCGCCATCGTTGCTGCCGGTGATGGTGATGGTCACGGTTTCGGTGGCGGTGCCATCGATCGAGCTCACCTCGAAGGTCTCGACACGGGTGTCCCCGGCGCCCAGGTACTGCACATCGGCGTTGGCCACCTCGTAGGTCCAGGTGCCGGCGGCGGTGATGCTCAGGCTGCC
>NZ_JBWVQS010000029.1:0-476 GCF_056642115.1 Aeromonas sp. 130281
TGACTGGGGTGAAGTCGTAACAAGGTAACCCTAGGGGAACCTGGGGTTGGATCACCTCCTTACCTTAAGATGTCGTGTTGTTGAGTGTTCACACAGATTGCCTTGATTCAAGTTTAGAGACAGTACACGAAGTGGGTCTGTAGCTCAGGTGGTTAGAGCGCACCCCTGATAAGGGTGAGGTCGGTGGTTCGAGTCCACTCAGACCCACCACTTCGATTACGGGGCTATAGCTCAGCTGGGAGAGCGCCTGCTTTGCACGCAGGAGGTCTGCGGTTCGATCCCGCATAGCTCCACCATATCGTACTGTGTTTGTCAGAAGACAAAGCCATGAATTGGATAGCAATATTCAGTCAATGCCTTTGACTTCTTTACGAAGTTTGCTCTTTAACAATCTGGAAAGCTGATTTAAAAAGTAGTTCTCAAACATTTGTTACAAGTGCTTTGGAAACTTCTTGGCGAAAACCAAAATTTATTTT
>NZ_JBWVQS010000030.1:0-418 GCF_056642115.1 Aeromonas sp. 130281
GGGCACGAGCTATACCCTGGCGCAACTGCAGGCCTTCAACGGCAGCCAGAGTGTCAACACCGGCGAGGGAATCCTGACCCTGCTGAGCTACAGCGGGAATGCCAGTGGCGGCACGGTGAACTACAGCTACACCCTGAGCGCGACCATCGACAACGACAGCAAGTCGGGAGCCACGCTGACGGAGTTTGATGACAGCGTGACCATCACGGTGAACGGGGTGGGCGGTACGACGGCCAGCGACCAGCTGATAGTGCGCATCGTGGATGACACCCCGACGGCGAACGATGAAAACGGCGGCACCGTCACCGAAGACCTGGCAGGGAGCCTTGGCGGCAACGTGCTGAGCAACGACGCCTCCGGTGCCGATACGCCAGCCGCGTTCGTGGGCTGGAGTGCCACCGGGCACAACAACAGTGCC